>NZ_DOEH01000031.1 GCF_003533305.1 Providencia sp.
TACAAAAAGAGTTAAAAGAACAAGTCACTTTAGCGGGCCAAGTCACTGATACGCAAGTTAAAGCATTAACCGCTGATCTGAATCAACAAGTGGCTTTGTTGAAACAAAAAGAAGATGGGCTGAAAAAAGCCGAAGTAGACAGTCAAGCTACCCGCGAGGCATTAGCTAAACAGCAAGCAGCGGCAAAACTACTGGAAACACAAAATCAGCAGTTAACCAAGCAGCTAACTGAAAAAACGCAGCAGGCGGAGAAAATCACCCAATCGTTAGCCGAGCAAACTGCACAAGCCAAACAAAAAACCGCCTTAGAAGCTGAGCTTGCCAGTACAAAGCAACAACTGAAAGAGCATCAAGTTGCGCAAGATACATTGTCTAAGCAATATGTTGATAGCCAGAAGCAGCAGCAGCAACTTCAACTGGCGTTGACGCAAAATGAACAAAATTATGCGGCGGCGCAAAAGCAATTTGAACAAGCGAATACTGATTTACTGAAATTGCAAAAAGATGTTGAAAAACAAACGGCCTTGATGAGCCAAGCTAGTGATGCGCAGGTGAAAACGTTAACCGCCGATCTGAATCAACAAGTGGCTTTGTTGAAACAAAAAGAAGATGGGCTGAAAAAAGCCGAAGTGGACAGTCAAGCTACCCGCGACGCATTAGCTAAACAGCAAGCAGCGGCGAAACTGTTGGAAACACAAAACCAGCAGTTAACCAAACAGTTAACTGAAAAAGCACAGCAGGCGGAGAAAATCGCTCAATCGTTAGCCGAGCAAACTGCACAAGCCAAACAAAAAACTGCCTTAGAAGCGGAGCTCGCCAGTGCAAAGCAACAACTGAAAGAACATCAAACAGCTCAAAATACGCTATCTAAACAGTATGTTGATAGCCAAAAACAACAACAGCAGTTGCAAACAGCATTGACACAAAATGAACAAAACTATGCGGCCGCGCAGAAACAACTGACGCAAGCGAATGCAGATTTATTGAAATTGCAAAAAGATGTTGAGAAGCAGACTGCTTTGATGGGGCAAGCTAGTGATTCTCAAGTGAAGGCATTAACCGCCGATCTGAATCAACAAATTGCGTTGCTGAAACAAAAAGAAGATGGTCTGAAAAAAGCCGAAGTGGACAGTCAAACCACTCGCGAGGCATTAGCTAAACAGCAAGCAGCGGCGAAACTGTTGGAAACACAAAACCAGCAGTTAACCAAACAGTTAACTGAAAAAGCGCAGCAGGCGGAGAAAATCGCCCAATCGCTAGCCGAGCAAACCGCACAAGCCAAACAAAAAACGGTCTTAGAAGCAGAGCTCGCCAGTGCAATGCAACAACTGAAAGAGCACCAAACAGCTCAAAATACGCTATCTAAACAGTATGTTGATAGCCAGAAGCAACAACAGCAGTTGCAAACAGCATTGACACAAAATGAACAGAACTATGCAGCGGCGCAGAAACAGCTCACACAAGCGAATGTCGATTTGCAAAAATTGCAAAAAGATGTCGAGAAGCAAACGGCCTTGATGGGACAAGCCAGTGAATCACAGGTCAAAGCATTAACAGCCGATCTGAATAAACAAATTGCCTTATTGAAGCAAAAAGAGAATGATTTATCTAAATTAGATACAGATAAAAAATCAATTCAAGAGTCTCTTGCTATTCAGCAATCTGATAAGAAAAAATTAGAATTACAGAATGTTCAGCTTGCAGAACAAAGTAAAATTCGAGAAGAACTGATCTTAAAACTTGAAAGTGACATTGCAGATAAACATAAAAAGCAGAATGAAGCTGAACAACGGTTAGCTGATGCAAATAAACAAATTAGTTCACTAAAACTCGATGCTGAAAAACTGAATGTTGCTAATACTAAAGTTCAAACTCAAACACTAGAGTTAGAAAAACTTAAAAAACAGTTGAATGATAAAGTTGAAGTTGATACGAAGTCGCAAAAAGAGCTCGCATTAGCACAAGAGAATTTGAAAAAATTACAGGCTGAGTTAGCGTCTCAAAAATCTTTAGCGACTGATAATGCATTAAAATCACAAATTATGGACCTGAATAAACAAATAACGCAACTTCAGGCAGAAAATAATGCGTTAAAAACAAAACCGACTAGTGGTAATAGAGGTTTAGCCGCTAAGGTTCCTTCAAAAGAGGCTTCAGCGAAAGAATTAAAACAGATTGCTGATGATAATAGTAAACGGAATCAAAAAATAATTGAGCAAGTAACACAGCAAAAATACAGTAAGTTAGACAGCAATACTTACTATAAAGTGTTACAAGCAGGCTCGCCAATTACGAATGTTAAAAATAAAGATATTACATTCATTATGAGAGAGCAGTTAACGGATGGTACGGTAACTGTTATGTATACGGACAAAAATCCAGTGACACTACCTTATAATGAGTTACCTACGCCATTAAATTCATTTGTTGAAAAAGCGGGTGAAGGGGGAATGGTCAAGGTTTATATTAAACCCGAAGGTGGGTATGGTGTTCAGGGTATACCTGGTGAAATACCACCGAATTCTATGTCAATTATTGACTTGAAAATTATTAAAGCGAAGTAATTTTAGTCTATGATTAAAAAGGTAGCTTGTTGAAAAATAAGCTACCTTAATTTATTTATCTTATACAATTCATTCAAGTCCTCATCACTGTCAACGTTAGCTCCCTTCAATACTTTGTTTAGAAACGTACGATAAGGTTAGCCGCCAAAATATTAATGCAATTATGGTGATTAAAAATCCTAAGAAACAAACACCAATCCAATCTGCATATGTATAGGTTATTGTTGTGGTTATTGCACCAATACCACTACCGATTGCATAAAATAACATGTAAATACCAACGAGTCGGCTATGAGAACCTGTATCTCCACGAAAGATCATTATTTGGCTTGTAACATGCAAAGCTTGTCCGCCCATATCTAATAGTATTATTCCAATAAATAATGCGAATAAAGATTGCTCCAAAAGCGATAAGGGTATCCACGCTAGTAACATGAATATTAAGGAAAATAAACTTACTTTCTGTGTATATCCATGATCTGCCCATATTCCAGCTTTCGTTGCAGCAAGTGCACCAAGAGCACCAATAAGGCCAAATGCCCCAATTTGAGTATGGGAAAACGCATAAGGTGGCGCGCTTAGTGGTAAAACTAAAGCACTCCAAAAAACGTTAAAAGCAGCAAACATTAGCATGGCTAAGATGCCTCTAACTTGTAAAGTTCTATTTTTTCGTAACAAAGTAAACATTGATAAAACTAAACGTGAATAGCTTAAATTGTTTGTACGGGTTGCTATATTTGGTAGCAAACGAAATAGAAGAATTGAAACAATTAACATAAGTATTGCCGAGCCTAAATAAACACTTCTCCAGCCTGCAATATCACTGACACCACCAGCGAAAACTCTGGCGAGCAACAAGCCAATAAATACGCCGCTTTGCGCTGCTCCAACCGTTTTTCCTTGATTATTCCCTTCAGAGGCACTGGCTGCATAGGCGATTAGTCCTTGGGTCATTGCTGTACCAAGTAATCCAACGCTTAGCATACCAATTAATAACATTATTGATGATTGAGCTAATCCGACAATCATTAAAGCAACCATTAAGCCAATAAGTTGGGCTAGCATTAGACTTCGGCGGTTGATGATATCACCTAGCGGCACCAAAAAAAGTAAGGCTAACGCACTGCCAATTTGTGTGATTGTTATTATGCCACCTATAGCAGCATGGCTGATTGCAAATTCAAGCGCCAAACTATCTAACAAAGGTTGGGCATAATAAACATTGGCAACGCTCAAGCCGCAGGCAGTTGCAAACAGCCATGTTAACTTTGTCGATATTATTTTTTGTTGCAGTGTCATTATTGACATACACTAACCTGGTTTTAATTTGAAACTAGTTGTATGTTATTCAAAGTGGTTTTAAAATGCAACTTAATTGTTCAGTCAGGAGGACTCCATGACAAATGATCCTATAGTTGAATTTTGTCCAGTTGCCAGAGCACTTAATTTGGTCGGTGACCGTTGGTCTCTTCTGATTGTGAGAGATGCATTTGATGGAATCTGTCGTTTCAAAGATTTCCAAAAAAGTCTGGGGGTTGCACGTAATATTCTATCTGATAGGTTGAAAAAGCTAGTTGAGAGCGAAATACTGGAAACTAGAGCTGCATCAGATGGTACTGCATATCAGGAATACGTTTTAACATCTAAAGGAACAAGCCTGTTTACACTCATTGTTGCATTTAGGCAGTGGGGGGAAACTTATCTGTTTAGTGGTAATGAACCCCATTCTGTATTGGTTGAAGCGCAAACGCAAAAGCCAATACCATTGATGCAGGTGGTTAATGAGCAAGGAAATATTTTGTTGCCTTCTGAGGCTTATGTTAAAAAAGTGATTTGAATAATAAGCTGGATTTATTGAAAGGGGTGTGAAAAGTGAATTGTAGTAAGCATTTAATAGCATTGCCTTTCTGCCAGTGTATAGATAAAACATTAATTCTATAACTGACAGGGCATGTATTCTGTATAAGCGATACAAACGATGTGTAGGTTAAGCTGCTATTCGCGATCTACTCGGCGTGTATCCAAAACGCTTCCGATAACTTTGTGTGAAATAAGATTGGCTTGAAAAACCTGCTTCCATTGAAACTTCAACAATACTCATTGCAGTATTAACCAGCAACTGGTGTGCATACATAATCCTTTTTTCGCTGATCCAAGAGCGAGGCGATGTGGAATAGACGGTGTTAAAAAGCTCTTTAAATGTAGTTAAGCCCATACCAAAGGTTTTAGCAAAGTCACTTAATTTCCATTCCTTTAGATAATTATGTTCCATGAAGGATTGTAAACGTTCGGCTTGTCGATTACTTAATTGTCGAAAATTAGAAAGCAAATGTGGCCCTTGCTCGCCATATGATAATAATAATAAGAGTTCTGAAACTCTTAAGCTGACTATCACTTCAGGAAATTGATTGTGAGAAAATGAATTGAAACTATTTTTAATATCTCGAATTAAAGCGCAAGTCGAAAATTTAATTACATCACTAGGATCGTTTTCAATGCGTTCTATCTTACTTAGCTGAGATCCATGCTGATTAATAAATTCACGTAAAAAGTGGTCTTCTAGTGGCAACCAAATAAACTCACAATCAATACTATTATCGGTAATTTGAAATGAGTATGAACCTTGCTTATGGTATAAAATATCGCCTTCATTTAATGTTTTTGTTGCTGCGGGTGTTTCTAGCAACAGAGAACCTTTTTCAATGATAATAATGCCTTTTGATGTCATATCGAGTATTGAATGCGGGTTATTCTTATCGATACAGATCTTATTAATAGTTTGGTTATTTAAATTGCTCATACCTTGCATAGTAGTGCCTTATGTTGATTACTTTGCCTTAGCTCAAAATTTTATATCGGTTTGTTTGTTGAGGTTGATATAAAAAGTCACCATGACTTCAATGACGAAAATTATATAAAACGATCATTTTTGTGTCACATTTTAATGCAAAGTATTAATAAATGTTTCCAAATATACTTTTTACGTCCTATTTAGCTATTTGCATCGGAAAAAATACAGTATTAAATGGTGATGCGTTGGCAATATTTATAATATGAGCCAGACTTGCAGCTTATTATGCTGCTTTTATTTGTTAAATCAGATGTTAATAATCCCAAAAAATTAATAAATATTTATGTTTTTTTACATATAGAGGCCAAGTAGTCATATTTCGTGATCTATACGTAATTATAGCTATGTAAATTATTGTCATTAAACTCGCAAAAACAGTACTAATAAATAAAACTTAACTATTTATTAGTTATTAAATTTAGTTATTAGTTTTTTTTATCGATATGATTTGTTTTGTTGATTAATGTGAGCTAAAAAAGCGTATTTTGTGATTTAAGTCTCAAAATCTAACTCATAGGCCAGCTCTATAGCTATGATAGGTAAAATAAACATGGATTTTAGTAATTAGTTTTTAAAGGTTATTATTTTTTAGATAAACCACATAACAACTGTGCTGAGTATTTGTTGGTTATTTTGTATTCTTGATAGATGATTGAAGAGGATAGTAAGTAGAATTGTGATATATATGAAAACAATAAGTTACCGATTAATTATGATAAATGAATGATTTTATCAATGTTACGTGTAACGTAAGAAAGTCTAATAATATAATGGATACTAAGAGTGATAGTACTAGCTATTATATTGTTATCTGATTTTGGATGAGCAAAACAGGCCATGATAATACGATTTAAAGCCGAGTATTTGTTTCTCGTATTGCTTTACGCGACTTCTTAGGTAGTTCAGGGACTGGCTTTCTATCATCAAGTAAATGACGAATCGCTAAAATAGGGTGATGGAAAAGCATTTTAGGGCCAGACCAACGCATAATGACTTTCATTTGTTCGCGCATTTTAGGTTGGTAACAATGAACGGGACATTGCTTACAAGCCGGTTTCTGTTCACCATAACGGCATTTTTCAAGTCGATTGATGGCATAGGCATAAAGTTTATTGTAATCATCAGGGGAATTCACAGGGGCAGGGTGGGCTCGTTCATAGATTTTTATCATTTTTTCGATTGTGCGGATTTCTCGATTAATGCGTTTACTATTCATATCCTACCTCTGAGTGGATTATTAAACAGGCATATTAAATATATGTTTAATATACCTGTTTAACTTTCTAATAGAAAGTTAAAGGCAGGCTCATAAACGTAAAATGGCATAAGTTAGTGCTTATGCCATGAAGATAAAATGTAGTACATCAGCAATTCAGTGGGCTTACCTCTAAACGGAAAGGTCTTTAAGTATAAATAGTATAGAAAGGCTTTAATGTACTTAGCGACAGCTAATCCCGTTTAGTTTGAAATTTAAGATTAATTTCAACGTGCTTAATTGCTTTGCTTTTGATGATTTGATTACTCGTTGGCCTGCATGGTTAGCATGATTTTTTGCATTTCATCTTTTATATGCAGTTTTTCTTTTTTTAGTTTGGCTACATGTTCGTTATAGCCAGCGCCAGAAGGCCCTTCAAGTTTACTTATTTCTTTATTAAGTTGATGGTGTTTTTCATAAAGGTTTTGAAAACGTGGATGTGTAGCAACCAATTTTGAAACTAAATCTTGCTCTGTAGATAACATACTACCTCCTCAGAATGTATTAAGCCTCAAATTCAGTATAAGCATTGACTACTTTATATGCATCAACATGGCGAGTAATTTACATAATTTTTATCAGATTTATGATCCTTATACTAAAATTAAGTAAGATGGCTCGGCTTTAAGTGTCTATATCTATATTTTTGTAATTAAGAATCATCTATAGTGAAAATAATGGTATTAATGACTTACTATAGAGTGAATGGTAGTATTTTAAATTGATTTATTCTTTTGAAATGGGAAATAATAATGAAAAAGGCAATTTTATCTGTAATGGCTGCGGTATTAGTTTCATCATGTGCAGTGGCAACTGAGGGATTGGAAAAGGTTGCGCCATATCCAAAAGCCGAATCAGGTATGACCCGCCATGTGATCCAGTTGGCTAATCAGCAAAATGAAAATGATTTTATGGTTGAGCTTGTTATCGGTAAAACAATAAAAGCGGATTGTAATCGCCAATGGTTTATGGGGGAGTTAGATACTAAAACGTTGGAAGGTTGGGGATATGATTTCTATAAATTAGATAAGGTCAAAGGACCTGCATCTACAATGATGGCTTGCTCTGAACCTGCGAAAGATCGTTTCGTCACCACGCAATTAGGTGATGATGCTTTCATCCGTTATAACAGTAAGCTTCCTATTGTTGTCTACACTCCATCCGATATGGACGTTAAATACCGTATTTGGTCAACAGATGATAAATTAATCGAATCTGCTAAGCAATAAAACTAAGCTAACATCTAATAAGTGCCGCATATATAGATAGCGGCACTTATTACGCATTGGTGGGTTACTTATTGATTAGTTTTTATCTGATAACAAATACAGATGTTTTCGCATGACGTACAATTGCAGAAGCGGTAGAACCCAGTAAATAAGTTGATGTACTCGGGTGATGAGAGCCAACAACAATTAAATCAGCATTAATTTCTTCAGCATAATCTAATATTTCATCTTTTGCAGAGCCAATACCGATTTGGCAGCTAATTCTATCATCTGCGATTTTAATATCTTTGATAACTTCTTCTAGGGCACGCATTGCTAGTATAGAGCGTTGGGCTGAATCTTTATGGCTTTCCGGTAATATAGCGACTTCAATCCCAAAAAATAACTCAAGACTTGGGATCACTGACAAAAAGTGAATTTCCGATTTACCAAGTTTTGCCAACTCTTCGACATGTTTGATGATGACGAGATTTAAATCATCCTCTAACAAATCAATAGGAACTAATATCTTCTTATACATAGCTACCTCGTTCATATGTTATTTAGATTTTATTATAACTCTTGAGTGTCAATATACTATAAGTTAAATAGGCATCAATGAAATGAGCCAAATTTAGCATTTATTGTTATCTCTTAAATTAATCCATTTAAGATTATCTTATTAAGCATATAAAAATAAAGGATAACTGTTATCATTCAACAGAGAGTTTACAAATTAGAATGAGACTTTTAACAAATAATATGTCAATATTTGGTGTCTTTTAAGTTATTGATTTGAAAGTATATACTGAATGATAATTGTTTTGTTTTTCATTAAAGAAAGTAAATTATGAATAAATCTGAACTCCCATTGAAGGGAGATAATGAGTTTGAATTACAGAAAGTTAAATTTAAGGCAGCTAGGAAAAGTACACTTATTAGTGTGGCTGTGAATACAGTATTGTCTGTTTGGCAGATTATCATTGGTATATTTTCCCATTCTTCTGGTTTAATTGCTGATGGTATTCATACTTTATCTGATTTAATTGCTGATTTTGTTGTACTTATTGCGAATAAAAAAAGTCATAAAAAACCGGATGAAGACCATCCTTATGGCCACTTTCGTTATGAAAATGGCGCGTCATTGATTTTAGGTATTATTTTATTGATAGTTGGGGTTGGTATGGTGTGGTCTGCCATACAAAAAATGTTGAATCCTGAGCTGATTCAAGAAGTTCATATGATAGCGCTAGTAGCGGCATTGATATCGCTTGTCGCAAAGGAAGGGTTATTTCGTTATATGTTACGGGTAGCGAATAAAGTTAATTCCAGTATGTTAGTCGCAAATGCTTGGCATGCACGTTCAGATGCAGCATCTTCTTTAGTTGTTGCAATTGGTATTATTGGTAGCTTATGTGGTTTTCGTATTTTTGACCCGATAGCAGCGTTAATTGTAGGTACTTTTGTCTTTCGAATGGGATACAAGTTTACCAATCAATCAATACAAGATCTGATGGATAAAGGCGCGGATGAAGAAACGTTGATGGAGATCCGCCAGATTCTTGATAATAGTAATGAGATTGCTGGTTATCATGATCTGAAAACGCGTAAATCGGGTGATTTTTACTTGGTTGATGTGCATTTAGAATTGGATGGAAATATGACTATTTTTAAAGGTCATGAAATCACTGTTAATGTGCAAAAAAGATTAATGCAGCACCCACAAATACTCAATGTGATGACTCACCTTGACCCTTATGACGAAAATGGTCCGCACTAATTCCCTTTTTGAATGAAAAACCTCAGATGGCCCATTAGCCGAAAATAGATAGTTTCCGGTTAATGGGCTTTATTATTTTTATCGTCTTTTACGCATGATTTTAAAATTTAGTGTAAACGTTTACACTAAAGTGGTTTTGATCACAGAATCGACAGTAAACTCATTGCTATACTCACCAGCAATAGAGTGAGAAAGTCGAAAATTATACTTTTAGACGAGTCAAGAGGTGGAATATGCAGCAATCTCAAGTATTAGTAACCGGTGGACTTGGCTACATAGGTAGTCACACTTGCGTGCAGATGATAAAAGCAGGGATATTACCCATTATCGTGGATAATTTATGTAACGCTAAGATGGAAGTCCTTAATCGTATTGAGAAATTAACAGGTTATCGCCCATCATTTTATCAAGGTGATGTTCGTGACGATAAATGTTTAATGCCTATTTTTGCCTCTCATCAAATTTATTCTGTGATTCATTTTGCTGGCTTAAAAGCTGTAGGGGAATCTGTTGAGAAACCATTGGAATATTATGATGTTAATGTGAATGGCTCACTAGTTTTAGCTAGATGTATGCGTAAAGCGAATGTGAAGAGCCTTATTTTTAGCTCTTCAGCGACCGTTTACGGCGAACCTAGTACGTTACCGATTACAGAAGATTTTCCGACAGGTAATACGCAAAGCCCTTACGGTACAAGTAAATATATGGTAGAGCGTTGTTTATCAGACCTTTATCAAGCAGATAAAACATGGTCAATTTCAATACTACGTTATTTTAATCCAGTAGGGGCACATCCATCAGGTTTGATGGGAGAAGACCCTCAAGGTATTCCAAATAACTTAACGCCTTATATTGCACAGGTTGCCGTAGGACGACGTCAAAAGCTGGCTATTTATGGAAACGATTACCCTACAATTGATGGAACAGGCGTACGAGATTATATCCATGTGATGGATTTAGCTAATGGGCATGTTGCCGCATTAAACGTCGTCGGTCAGAAATCAGGCTTGCATATTTACAATTTAGGCACAGGCAATGGCAGCAGCGTTTTTCAAGTCCTTCATGCCTTTGAAAAAGCAGTGGGTAAACCGATTCCTTATGTTATTGAGCCACGTCGTGCTGGTGATATTGCACAGTATTGGTCAAGTCCAGTTAAAGCGGATATGCAGCTCGGATGGCGTGCAATTCATTCAATAGAGGATATGGCGATAGATTCATGGCGATGGCAGTCACAGAATCCAAATGGCTATGGTAATGAGTAATTAATTAGGAAATTATCTTTATGAAAAATCAATTTGATCCTGCCGATTGCCCGCATCGTCGTTATAACCCATTAACTGGGCAGTGGGTGCTGGTTTCCCCACATCGTGCAAAGCGGCCTTGGAGTGGACAAGATGAAAAGCCGCTACTTAGCGAGCTACCCCATTACGATAAAAACTGCTTTTTATGCCCAACGAATAAACGCGTTTCTGGAGACCAAAATCCTGACTATCAGGGCACTTTTGTTTTTGAAAATGACTATGCGGCCTTACTCCCAGAACAATGTGAGCAACCAAGTTTGCAATCGGATTTATTTAAAGCTCAAGCGGTGAGTGGGTTAAGTCGAGTTATTTGTTTTTCACCTGATCACAGTAAAACGCTTCCAGAATTATCGCTCACTGAAATTGGACGAGTTATTGAAACTTGGCAGCAGCAAATTGCAGAGCTAAGTGATCGATTTTTATGGGTTCAGGTTTTTGAAAATAAAGGTGAAGCGATGGGGTGTTCTCAACCACACCCTCATGGACAAATTTGGGCGAGTGATTTTTTACCTAATGAAATTGCACGTAAAGATGATTTTTTGAAACAGTATTATCAGCAGCATGGCACCAATTTACTGGTTGATTATGTTCAGGCTGAAATGCACGACGGTTCACGAACTGTGGTTGAAACGGAGCATTGGATAGCAGTGGTGCCTTATTGGGCGGCGTGGCCGTTTGAAACCATGTTATTACCTAAGCAACATATAAAACGTATGGATGAAATGAATGAATCTGTGCGTTCTGATTTGAGTGTGGCACTTAAACAGCTCACTTGCCGTTACGATAATTTATTTCACTGCGCTTTCCCTTATTCCATGGGATGGCATTTTGCGCCTTTTTTTAACCCAGATGAAAATATTGAGCATTGGCAGCTACATGCGCTGTTTTATCCACCTTTACTGCGTTCTGCGACGGTAAAAAAATTTATGGTGGGGTATGAAATGTTAGCGGAAACCCAGCGAGATTTAACGCCAGAGCAAGCCGCACAGCGGTTACGTGAAGTCAGTGATATTCATTATAAACAGCAGTAATAAGCGATTAATCGAATCAATAATTGTTTGTTTTCCAGTGAAAAAGCGAGCAATTAAAATTTAAAATGTGAAGGATGCGTAAAATGGAACAGCTCAAAAAAATAGTGGCAAATTCATTTGAAACTAAGTTTGGTTATCAAGCAGATATTTATGTACAAGCGCCAGGAAGAGTAAATCTTATTGGTGAACATACTGATTATAATGATGGTTTTGTACTGCCTTGTGCCATTAATTATCAAACAATGACTGCGGCAACAAAGCGTAATGATCGAATCGTTCGTGTTGTTGCCGCCGATTATCATAATGATTACGATGAATTTAATTTAGACCAAGAAATCACTTTTTTACCTGAAAAAATGTGGGCGAATTACATTCGTGGTGTGGTTAAATTCTTATTACAACGCGGTTTTATTTTTGGAGGATGTGATATCGCGGTGAGCGGAAATGTTCCACAAGGAGCAGGGCTAAGCTCATCAGCATCTTTAGAGGTTGTGATTGGACAAACGATTAAAGCGCTTTATCAACTTGATATTAGTCAGCAAGATATTGCGTTGAATGGGCAACAAGCTGAAAATCAATTTGTCGGTTGTAATTGTGGCATTATGGATCAATTAATTTCGGCGAGTGGTGATGCGGGGCATGCATTACTTATTGATTGCCGTAGTTTGACCGTTTTTCCTATTCCAATACCCAATGATTTGGTTGTAATGATTATAAATTCAAATAAAAAACGGGGTCTTGTGGATAGCGAGTACAATACACGTCGCCAACAATGTGAAGTGGCGGCGAAGCAGTTTGCAGTAAAAGCACTCAGAGATGTGACTTTTGAACAATTTATTGAAAAGCAAAATCAATTAGACCCTCTGGTTGCAAAGCGCGCTAAACATGTTATTACCGAAAATGAACGTACCCTGACAGCTGCTAAGGCATTGACTGAGAATAATTTATTATTACTAAGTCAGTTAATGGAACAATCTCATGCGTCTATGCGTGATGATTTTGAAATAACAGTGGCAGAGATTGATACGTTAGTGGATATTGTAAAATCGGTGTTGGGGAGTGAAGGTGGCGTGCGCATGACGGGAGGGGGGTTTGGCGGTTGTGTTGTCGCATTGATGAAACAACAACTTGTACAACCTGTGATAGCGGCAGTAGAGCAACAATATCAAGTAATGACAGGGCTTAAAGCTGATATTTATGTCTGCCAACCGAGTGAAGGTGCTAGTGTAGTCATTGCCTAATTTTATGTTTTATTATTACCATATCATGAGTTATTTACGTATTCAGTGAGGATAGCATGCAGTTTACCAAGGAACAGCGTCATACGTTGAAAACACCAAAAGTCATTGCGTTGGCCAATCAACATGGCATGAAGATTATTTTAACAAGTTTAGGTGCTGGCTGGGTGAGTTGTATATTACCGCTATCAACAGGTAAACGTGATGTGGTTCTTGGTTCTCCGAATATGAGTGCACAGATGGAGCAAGGTGTTTATTTAGGATCTACGGTTGGGCGAGTTGCTAATCGTATTGCTAACGCAAAATTTATCTTAGATAACAACGAGTATTCCGTAATTAATAATCAAGGTGTGCATTGTTTGCATGGTGGAAAAGATAATTTTAGCCATCGTGTGTGGTCAATCACACAACCTGATCAGCAACAAGCTGTTTTCACATTAGTATCTCCCGATGGTGACCAAGGGTTTCCTGGTGAGTTGAAAGTCGAAGTTCGCTATGAGCTGACAGATGATAATCAAGTTATTATTAGTTATAAGTATCAAGTAGATAAAGGTTGCCCTGTCAATTTGACTAATCATACTTACTTCAATTTAGCGGGTGAAAACTCAGCTAAAACTGCGTTAGAACATGATTTACAAATTCATGGCACGCATTTTTTACCAACGGATAATGAAGGGATCCCTACTGGGGAATGGCGTGATGTGACGGATACACATTTCGATTTTAGACAAGGGAAGCGTATTGGGCGTGACTTTTTACAAGATGATGAGCAACGCACAGTTGGTGGTTATGACCACACTTTTATTTTAGATAGTACTTTGACTGATGGCAAAGAAGCTGTCGCTTCATTAATATCTCCTGACGGTGATGTTCGCATGAATGTCACCACAACCCGACCAGCGATGCAATTATATACGGGTAATTACCTTATTGCTGTATCGGGTAAATCTCAAGTATACACGCCATTTTCTGGGGTGGCATTTGAAACACAGTTCCCACCCGATGCGATTAATCATCCTGAGTGGGGTGAGCAATACCGCGGTATTGCAGAGCCTAATAATATTTATACTAGCCAAACCAGTTATCAATTTATTTTTTGATAATAAAATTCTCAGTACTTTTTTCTAATAGAAATGCGACTTCATTGTGGCGTTTCTATTTTTATTTTAACGCAAGAGATCAAATTATTACCATTTAAATCAGCTTAATATACGTTATGCTTTGTTTTTATATCTTGTGTATTGTCTAATAAGGCATTTGGTATATAGAGGTTCATAATGGCGACAATAAAAGATGTGGCAAGAGAAGCAGGGGTCTCTGTCGCCACTGTTTCACGTGTGATAAATCAATCACCTAAAGCAAGCCAAGCGTCGATAGCCTCTGTAAAAAGTGCAATGCATAAACTTGGCTATAGGCCCAATGCCGCCGCCCGCGCATTAGTCAATCAAAGTTCAAATACAATCGGTGTATTGGTGAATGATGTTTCTGATCCCTTTTTTGGTGTGATGGTTAAAGCCGTTGATGGGATTGCTCACAAAAATGGTAAGCATATTTTAATTTGTAATGGATACCATAACGCCAAAGAAGAGCGGCAATCGATTGAACTATTAATTAATAATCGTTGTGATGCACTGGTTATTCATTCTAAAGCATTAGCTGATGAAGAATTGATTGAGTATGCAAATGAAGTTCCTAGCATGGTATTGATTAATCGACGTATTGAACAAATTGCTAATCGTTGTATTTCACTCAATAACTACAAAGGTGCTTATCTTGCGACTGAGCATCTTATTCGTCAGGGACATACTAAAATTGCTTATATATCTTCAAATCATTTAATTGAAGATGCCGACCAGCGTTTATTAGGTTACCGGGATGCATTAAAAAATAATGGCATTTATTTACCTGAAACCTATATAGAATATGGTTCCCCTTACGGTGAAGGTGGCGAGCAAGCCATGACTAATCTTTTGGTTAAATCTTTGGATATTACCGCAGTGGTTGGTTATAACGATTTTATGGCAGCGGGGGCAATTGCTGTTTTAGATGAAAATGGAATACGCTCGCCAGAGCAAGTCTCTGTCATTGGTTTTGATGACGTATTGATTGCCCGTTATATTCATCCTCGTTTGACCACGATCCGTTACCCTATTCAAATGATGGCTGAACGTGCAACACAGCTAGCACTTGCTTTAGCGCGTCATGAGCAGGTGATTGAGGAAGATCTTATTTATTCACCAACGCTGGTTCAACGTAATTCTGTTCGCCCAATACAAGTATAATACGGCCACCTTGTGAAAACGTTATCATTATTCTGTGATGGCGTTCAATAATTTGAGTTCTTCCTTACCTCCATCTCAATTCTAGCCCATTAGAAATAAATATAATTCATTGATTTATAACTAATTAAACTTTTTTGATAAGTGTTGCTTAATATTTAATGAAAATATGTGATTCAAGTAACGGAGAATAGTAGTGGTAACGTTTACACTCATGGCGTTATCATTTGGGAAGGAATTTTAATATGCAAACAGAAGGTATTGGATTAAGTACATTAGATTATGGGGTTTTTATTCTGTATGTGCTTATCATTATCACCGTCGGGCTATGGGTATCCCGAGATAAAAATGGGCAAAAAAAAGGAACTAAAGAGTATTTTCTTGCAGGAAAAACATTACCTTGGTGGGCAATTGGTTCTTCACTGATTGCTGCAAATATTTCTGCTGAACAATTTATTGGTATGTCAGGCTCTGGTTTTTCTATCGGATTAGCTATTGCATCATATGAGTGGATGGCAGCACTAACGCTGATTATTGTGGCGAAATATTTTATGCCTGTCTTTATCGATAAAGGCATTTTTACTATTCCTGAATTTGTTGAAAAACGCTTTAATAAAACATTAAAAACAATTTTAGCGGTATTTTGGTTAGCTTTATTTATTTTTGTTAATTTAACGTCGGTTTTATATTTAGGCGCATTAGCGTTACAAACTATCCTTGGTATTCCGATGTATTATGCCATCTTTGGTTTGGCATTATTTGCGGTCGCGTATTCTCTGTACGGTGGTTTATCTGCGGTAGCATGGACTGATGTTGTACAGGTTTTTTTCTTAATTCTCGGCGGGTTTTTAACGACGATTATGGCGGTAAGTTATATTGGTGGCGATGCAGGGGTTTTTGCCGGTATGAGCCGTATGGTAAGTGAGGCGCCTGCCCATTTTGAAATGATCCTAAGCCAGGATAATCCGCAGTTTAGTAATTTACCGGGTATTGCGGTATTAATTGGCGGGTTATGGATTGCGAACCTTTATTATTGGGGTTTTAATCAATATATCATTCAGCGTGCTTTAGCGGCTAAATCTATCGGTGAAGCGCAAAAAGGTTTAGTTTTTGCCGCATTCTTAAAATTGATTGTGCCAATATTAGTGGTTCTGCCGGGTATTGCTGCTTATGTGATTGTGTCAGACCCTGTTTTACTTGCTGGGCTCGGCTCTATGGCACATGAACATATGCCAACACTGGCTCAAGCAGATAAAGCCTATCCTTGGTTAACTCAATTTTTACCTGTTGGCGCTAAAGGTATTGTTTTTGCTGCATTAGCTGCTGCTATTGTTTCATCATTAGCTTCTATGCTGAACTCCGTCGCGACCATTTTTACCATGGATATATATAAAGAATATATTGCTCCAGCGACGGACGACCATAAATTAGTGAATGTGGGACGTACCAGTGCGGTAGTTGCATTAGTGATTGCTTGCTTTATTGCGCCATTACTTGGCAATATTGGTCAGGCTTTTCAGTATATCCAAGAATATACAGGCTTAGTCAGCCCTGGGATTTTAGCCGTTTTCTTATTAGGATTATTTTGGAAAAAAACGAATGCAAAAGGTGCGACAATTGGGGTCTTATTATCAATTCCATTCGCATTGTTCTTGAAATTGATGCCACTTGGAATGCCATTCTTAGATCAAATGATGTACACCTTCTTCTTTACCGCGGTGGTGATTGGGTTAATTAGTCTGACAACATCAAAACAGGATGATAGCGATGGCGCGATAGTTTTAACTGCTGATACTTTTAAAACATCCGCTGGATTTAATATTGCATCCTATATCATTATGGTCATTCTTTGTGTGTTGTATGCTTTACTTTGGTAGAGTATGACTTAATAGGTACTTATTATCCGTAATAATAACGGGCAGGAATGTAAACACACTTCTTGCCCGTTTTGGGTATGTTTAATCGGAAATAACCGGTTTTACATGCAAGTATTTGTGGCGTTGGTATTCTTTATGTCGCTAAATAGTTAGAGTAAATAGGGGAAGTTTTAAATCAAGCTAGTCATTACCTAAACTATAGACCAATTTATAAATAAACAGATTAATAATCTACGTAATTTATCTGATTGAGCCTAATAACCTACTTTATATAAATAAATTAGTAGGACAAAATGATAAAGACAATATTTTGCTATAACCTATTTTTGAAGACGTTTTAATATCACTTAAGGTACATTAAAAAATAACCATACCATCAAAACAGTAACATTAAATATCCTATTGTTTTTATAGAATAAAATGGGTGTTTTTTACGTTTTTTGATCTTGATTCTACTTTTAAAAAAACGTGATTTTTCTCACATAAATTTTTTTGTTAGTTACCATTAGATTTTCTCATTTTAACTTAATGAATTAACGTTCTATATTGCGCTCAAATTAGTCTTATCAATTTATTAACCACTGCGCTATTCGCCGAAATCTCACCATAATGTGTTCTTTTTAGAGAACGCAAATTTGGCTTATTCTACGATGATGTAGTTGCAGCGCATATTATTTTTATTTTGTTAGTTGGAGAGTGGGGCGTGAATCAGTCCACTACTATCATGCGCAAGCGCGACAATACATTCGTACCCGTTGCAGGTTTAACGATTTTTGCTATTGCATCGGGTTATTTAATGAGCTTAATCCCGTTATCGATGGGAAGCTTTAATATCGACATTAGCTATGCGGGTTGGTTGGCGAGTGCCTACTATATTGGTCTGCTAATAGGTTCGTTGTTGATTGAACCTATTATTGCCAAAATTGGTCATCGACTGGCCTTTATTGGTTTTTTATTGATGCTTGCTGCAACAGTTGTGGTTTTACCTTGGACACCAACAATTGAAGCATGGTTACCCAATAGGTTGATTGCTGGTATTGCAGTGGCGGGGATCTTTGTTGTTGTCGAATCATGGCTATTAATTGGTGATAACCAAAAAGAGCGTGCAAAGCGTCTTAGTTTTTATATGACGTCTTTGTATGGTGGCACAACGCTTGGGCAGCTTGCCATTGGATTTATTGGTACACAAGGTGCTTATCCATTTATGGTGGTGCTGGGATTACTGCTTTTAGCGGTGATGCCACCATTATTGTTTCGTCAAGGCCAACCAGAAAGTGGAATTCACCAAAAGTTATCGTTTAAAAAAATTAGCCGCCTAAGTAAGCCTGCTATTATTGGTTGTATGGTTTCTGGCATTTTAATGGGAACGATTTATGGTTTGATGCCGTTATCGCTGAAAAAAGATCAGTTTACCACTGAGCAAGTCGGGGTGTTAATGGCCTCAATCATTCTTGGTGGTATGATAATACAGCCAATTATTAGCAAGTTATCTGTGATGATAAGCAAAACATTGCTACTGGCAATGGTGTCTTTGCTTGGCGTATTCGCAATGGGTGTTATTTACATTTCGAGCGATTATTTAGTGATGATTATTGCGTTAGCATTGCTTGGCATGTCCTCATTTGCACTCTATCCAATTGCTATTACATTAGCTTGCGATAACTTAGATTCATCGTATATCGTGGCTGCAACTCAAGTGATGCTATTTAGCTATAGTGTAGGTTCAGCGATGGGACCATTAGCTGCTGGGACCTTCTTAGCGCAGTATAATGGTTTAGTTGATTTCTTCTTTATTGTATTGATTGTGACGGCGATTTATATGCTAGTCGCAAGTTTACGCCGTAAAGCGAGTGTGCTGGCGAACTAATCAGTTATTTATCGTTTTAAATGCGATAAAAAATAATGCCGCGATGTTTCTATTTTACTTATAGAAATATCGCGGCATTTTTATTGGAACTAGCTTATTTTTTCTTATTTATTGATGCTGTTGCAAATGCGGGTTCAGTTTGTGTGATTGATTGCGTTTCTGTGATCCTTTGTTCCCATAATTCACCGAGCTTGAAATCCCACGAAAGCGGTGAAATAACTGTACGTCCTGCATTTGGTGCGAAGGTAAGTTCACTAAAATACAAGGTGTTTTCATCTGACATTAAAAAATCAGCACGGCAATAGTCAAATGGTGTGACTAATATTTGAGCTAGCCTTAGCATTTCTTGGAATAAAGGTGGCTCAGATACGGGCTCTAACATATTAGGGTAATCAAAAGTCACGGGTTGTAGTTGCCAATTGATATCGTAGATATTGATGAATTCATGACCAAATTCATCGGTATAATCGATCTCTGCATAGACGGGTTTGCCAGAAAAACAATGAATGCGGCAGGTTTCAGGAACTAACTTTCTATTTTTATTAGCAAATAGATCAATATATTCTTCACAAATTATTTGAGGAGCAATATCTTTATAGTGACGTTCACGTGTAATGTAATAAAGATTTTTCATTAAATGAAATGATAATTTTTCTTTGGCTTTATGTAGATCAAATTTGGCTCTATTTTGGCAAATAATACTACTGCCACTATCATGATTACACTTTAATACAAAGCGTTTAGGGAGTTTATCAATATTGATTTCATTTACATGATTAAAGGCGGCTAAAATTGGTACTAAATATTCATAGCCTATTGTACGAGAAACATAATCTCTTACTGCAAGCTTGTCTGCTAATTGTGTATAAAGTGGGTTTTTGTCATATATCATCCTAAAGTTTACTTTTTCATTAAAGCTTTTCGGTGTCTTGATATTAGGTATGTAACCTAATTTTTTAGTAAATTTATTAGTAAGATAGGCTTTATCACTGATAATAAATGTGCGTAATTTTTTGAGAAAATACTCTAATTTTTTCATGAGAGTGGCAACCATTCTGAAAATATAATTGGTGTTGTTATGGAATATAATTATTTTTTAAGTATATTTCGGCTATTTTAAATAAAGAGTAAATAGATTTTAGTTTTAAGAATAAAAACACTATTTCAATACTTTGTTTAATGAATTGATAGTTTATTAAACAAAGAGTAAACAACCATAAAAATAAACGGTTATTAAATATAAAATCTGGATGAATTTATATCAATAATCGAATCATTTGTTTTATTAAATGGTTTTATTAAATGGTTTTATTAAGTTTTTTCCATAGCACTCTTCATTTTATTAATCCCTATACTTTATGACTGTATAATATCGGATATTTAGCTTGAAACATTAAGGATTTATTTAGTGCATTGGCTAATGCATTTTTCATCAACTATATTTAATTATATCGAAATATATGATGAGGTTTGTATGTCCCAAAATCCTGAAATATCTTACCCTTATCTGCTATTACTTGATGCCATCAATCCCGCTATTATTCAGTTGGACACGACAAGTTTAGTGACTTTCAATCTGATTGATGAGCTTGGTGGTACGCCTGATGGTATTGCTATTGATCATATCAATCGTTTGATTTATTGGACTAATATGGGCGATAACTATGAAGCTGATGACGGTTCACTCAATTTAATTAATTTTGATGGTAGTGGTCGAAAAATGCTATTAGGTCATGGGCAACTTCGAACACCTAAGCAGCTGTTATTGGAAAGTCAAAGCCAACGTCTATATTGGTGTGATAGAGAAGGCGGTAAGGTTTGTTCCTGCAAGACGGATGGGACTGATCTCCAAACACACATTCGGCGACCTAGGACAGTGACTGATAGCGTTGATATCTTAGATCAATGTGTTGGTATTGCATTAGATTTGGATGCGAATTGGTTATATTGGACTCAAAAAGGGCCTGCAAAAGGAAATAAAGGACGAATATTCCGGATGCCATTATCAAAGTCATCAGGTGATTTCGTTGATGAATCTGATGCTGATAATATTCAGCTACTGCTGGACAAACTGCCAGAGCCCATTGACCTCTTATTCGATAAAGAGACTCAAATTCTTTATTGGACCGACAGAGGCTCAGAGCCTAATGGAAATAGCTTGAATTGTGCGAACGTGACTGATGATGGGCTAAATAATTATCGAGTTATTTGTCGGGGATTTAAAGAGGCGATTGGCTTAGCTTACAATAAGCCGGAAAATATCATGTATATTGCTGATCTTAGTGGGGGAGTCTATCGAGTAATGCTGAGCAATGGACAATTTGATAAGATTCACCAAGGTAATGGCTATACCGGACTGGCTCAATTTTCAGGTTGAAAAATAGCACGGCGATAGTTCAAGATGCAGTGGATACCAGCCTGCATTTTGAACTATGTTATTTAGACCTATTTTTATTGATGAATTGGCGGCTCACCCATTTTACGTAAAAAACGTATTTGCGCTTTAACCAGTTCGCGATAGTTAATGCAGCGGTATGGCATATTATATTCTTTTGCAAGTTGAGAAATGATGTGCGCAAGAGCAGGGTAGTGGCGATGATGCCAATGAGGAAATAAATGGTGTGTTAAGTGGTAATTAAGCCCACCAGTTAAACGCCATAAATAATGTGGTGAAGGGATCCAGTCACACGAGGTGACAAAATTATGGTGATACCAACCATGAGGTATTATTTTGTCGTCTGGTGGTGTGAAAAATTGGGTTTCAGCCCAATGGGTGCCAAGTAATAGGTAGATTACAAATAATGAAGCAACCATTTGGCTAGCTAAATAAGTTAATAATATAGCCATAATACTGATGCCATTGGCGTGAGCAATAATTAAAGGTAATCCTAACATTAAAGCTAGATGGCATAATTTACTGGACAGAAATAGAAACCAGCCTAATTTCCTATTGAGTATTTTCTTCGTTTTTATTGGGGTTTTTCCCGTTCTATCTGACCAATCAAAGACTAAAGCAATCCAAGTTAATGATAACGAAGCTACAAATGGCCAATAGATATGTTGAAACCGCATAAATGGTCGCCATTTTTGAAATGGTGTTTGGCGAAAAATTCCATTCTCTTCAGTATCAAGATCGTAATGTTCAATATTGGCATAATGATGGTGAAAATAAACATGTCTTGCACGCCAAAACTCGGGTTCTAGACCTAGTGGCAGTGTCACGAGGCGACCAAACACTCGGTTTTTCCAACTCGTTTTAAATAAGGTGTTATGACAGGCATCATGTTGGCCGATGACATTTAAAAACATGGTCAATAAAACGAAGCTAAAATAGCAAAGGGAGTAAATCAGTGTTGAAGAGGTCGAAAGCGTGGGGAGATAACACAAAATAGCGACCATAAACAAACTGATGATTACAGCAATATCTAAATGACTAGCATATACATGGTCTTGTTTTTCTTGCAGATAATCTCGGCTAGCCTGTTTTAAAGCGAGATGAAAATGCTGCTCATGAGTTTGTGTAAACTGCAGTTCTGGTTCAGCGGAACACATATTTCTCTTGCCTATGTTTTACAAAAAATAATTACAGAGATTATATCGTTTGCCCTACAGTTATCGCAAAACAATTAGTGTTAGTTTCACTGCTTTAAACTTATTCTTAATTATTATTTTTGTAAAATAAAATAGTGCTGAGAATACGCATTTTATGACTTTCACCAGATTGATTTAATACATTTTATTTTAGATTTAAGTTTATATATTCTTAAATTTAGCTTTGGTTGTATTTTTTGTGGGCGTTGTGTTTATATTAAACTAATAACATAATGTAATTAATTTGTGGGAAAGGGGAGAGACAAAGTGGGGTTGAGGAGTTACATCCATGTAATTTAATCCATTGATACTAATATAACTAATAAATATGTATCTGTCTGTAATAAATTAAATTAAAATGTAACAACGATTTTATTTACAATTATTTTTACTTCAATACAACTATTTTGAGTAATAAGTGATTGTGTTCTTGATTTTATATCAACATTAAGAATGTTACCTATATGAATAATTATATTTAAATGTTTCCATTAGATGAAGATTAAATAATTATCTATTAGGGAAAATAAATGAAACGTATATTTTTTATCATGCTATCAATAATAATATTTCCATTCTCCTCCCAAGCTGGGTCGCAATATTATGGTTGTGATAAAAAAATTACTCAGCTTGAAAAACAACTCAGCTATGCAAAGCGTTATGGTAACAAATATAGAGTTGAAGGCCTTGAAAGAGCAATAGTAAATACTCAAAATCATTGCTATGACCATTATTCTGGGGCTACGGGAGCAACGAGATATAGTCACGATGATGCATTTTCTAAAACTCAAGAATTAGTGCGAGAGATTGAAATTCTTAAAAAAGAAATTGAGCGATTAAAAAAGGAATAATACGCATAATTTAGATATTGAGTTAATTTTTCTATCAAACTGATGGTGCAGGGCGAAAATATATGATGACTATATTCCCATTTTTTGCATTACTCTTGGGAAAATTCCATTTTTTTATCACATTAATGGTATCAACTTTAACTTTATGACTCGCTTTATAGCTATCGACTAATTCAATGTTTGTGACTTGCCCATCAGTCTTAATATCGTACTTTACTTTTAACCAAGTGTTATGAACATTTTTTTCTGTAGGCTCCATTATTGCCGATGACGTTATATTAGACTGACTACAGGATATGACTAGAAAGGAAAATATGATAATAAAAATAGATTTGCGCAGCATAAAAAACCCGTCAAATTGAATGATAATAATTAATTATATTGATGTGTCTAATAATTAGCAATGGACATATTCAATAAATTTAATAGGTAAAACTGAATTTAACTTATTTTTTTGCAGATATTCTCAATAATATTAAGTTCACCTAAAGAGGGAAATGGTATTAGTTCGTTAGAAAACGCAAGGAACGGTTATCTATTTTGAAAAAGTAGCGTGATTTCTTATAAAGGTCACGCTACTTAATGTATTTGCTAAAATAATTTTTTCTGAGGTGGGCCCGAAAAATTCATTGTGCCAATATTATCCATTAGCACCTCAACGACAACCGGTTGATTTAACGCAATAGCCTGTTCAAGCGTGGATTTAAAATCCGTTGCTTTGGCTACTGTGAACGCGGTTATTCCCATCGATTCAGCAAGTTTACTAAATGAAGGCGTTAATAATTCATTATAGTATTGCCTGCCCGCAAAATATTTTTCTTGAATACCGCGCATAACGCCATAACCCTTGTCGTTCATAATGATTAAAACAATTGGTAATTGCTCTTGCGCCATGGTGGCAAGCTCACCAATTCCTAACATCAACCCACCATCGCCGACTAAGCCCACTACAGGGCTATTTGGATTGGCCTTTGCACTTCCAATTGCCATGGATAAGCCTAAACCAATAGCTCCAGCTAATGAATGAATGTTATGCATTGGGTGAGTGGCTTTAAGCAAACGGCTTCCCCATAAACTCCCCGAAACGGTGATATCACGTACAAAGATACCGTGCTCAGGTAAGGTTTGTTCAACGGCATCACTAAGGGAACTATAAGGGCCACATTGTTCTCGTAATTGCTGCTCGGCTTGCTCGACAGCCTTTTGTACTTGTTGGCGCCATGAGGATGCTATTGGGCGATTTTCTTGCTCTACTTTATCGGCAAGTCCCTCAAGTAAAGCTTTGCAGTCTCCTGTGACACTGAGATCGACAACATAGTTACGATTTGCGGCCAGAGGGTCAATATCGATTTGGATCAATGGATGAGGCAGCGGCAGTGACCATGTTTTGGTTTCGTTACTGCGTAAACGAGAGCCTGCAATAAGTGTTAAATCACAAGTACGCATTAATGCATCAATGGCGTCAGCATTATGAAAGGCTCTAAGGCTAAATGGGTGTTCGTCTGATAAAATGCCTCGCCCATGGGTACTACTGATGATGGCAATACCACAATCAGCCAGCCTTTTTACTGCATCTGTGGCTTGAAGTGCACCGGCACCAATCCATAATAATGGACGTTGTGCAGATTTAAATTGTTCCCAAATTATATCAATTTCAGTGGTTGATATGGGTGGCAATGGCGCGCGATGAAGTGGGGCGCTGAGCACCGATAATGGAACTTGGGTATTTTGAATATCGATAGGAATTTCTATTGAAACTGGGCCGCAAGGTACTGTTTGTGCAACTTGAATAGCTTTATGTAGTACTGCAACAGCTTGTTCTGCACTATGCACTCGAAACGCCTGTTTGGAGCTCGCGCGTAAAAAGCTTAATTGATCGCGTGTTTCATGAATAAACCCAGCGTCCATATCCAAAAATGCTTTTTCAACTTGTCCGGTAATGTGGATCATGGGGGAGCTGGCATTCATGGCTTCAATCATTGATCCGACGGCATTACCCGCACCAGCGCCAGTGCTGGTGAGTGCGATACCGAGTCCACGAAAGCGGCTGTGAGCATCTGCCATCGTTACCGCACCAGCTTCACCTCGGCTGGGTGTGAAATCGATAATACCACGCTGACCAATAGCATCTGCAATCGGTAAATTATGAATTGAAATAACACCATAAACTGTGCTGACTTGGTACTGCTCTAATGTTCTGGCGACAGCTTCGCCAACCGTGATAGTTTCAGACATTGTGTTCTCCTTAATACGTCAATAATCCACTTAAGGACATTTATTCACACCAACGGTTTGGTTGTGGGTTAAGCGCCAGAAAAATACTTTTTTGTTGCATATAGGCTTTGAGGCTCTCAAGGCCTTTCTCTCTTCCAAGTCCACTATCTTTAAAACCGCCAAAAGGTGTTGAGATGGAAAAAACTTTGTAGGTATTAATCCAAACTGTACCGACATCTAGCGTATCGGCTAATTTAAATGCACGAGTATAATCTTGCGTCCAAATACCGGCTGCAAGGCCATAAATAGAATCATTAGCATCATGAATTAGGCTGGTTTCATCATCGAAAGGAATAACAACGAGCACTGGGCCAAAAATTTCTTCCTGACACACATGCGCTTGGTTAGTTAAGCCTTCGATAATCGTGGGTTCGAAATAGTGACCCGATTGCAGTGCGGGATCAGTTGGTACCTTGCCCCCGACACGAATTTTGCCCCCTTCTGCAATAGCTTGCGAGACGTAAGCTATGACACTATCTCGATGTGCAGAGGAGATCAGCGGACCAATATGTACGCGTTCTTGACGTGGGTCACCGATGATGAGTCCTTGTGTGAGTTTCGTCAGTTTTTCAATAAAAGCTTGATAGACGCTTCGGGCGACAAATAAACGAGAACCTGCAATACAGGCTTGTCCCATTGAACTGAAAATACCATAACAAACACCGTGGGCTGCTAAATCTAAATCCGCATCATCTAAGACAATCGTTGGGGATTTTCCGCCTAATTCTAATGAGGTTCCAATCAGTTTATCGGCAGCAATATGAGCTAATTGGCGTCCCGTATTGGTGCCACCTGTAAATGAAATTTTTCGTACTAGTGGATGACGTACTAATGCATCGCCAATAATTGAGCCTTTGCCGGGAAGCACGCTTAATAATCCTGCGGGTAACCCTGCTTGTTCAAAGAGTTCGGCAAGTTTAAGTGAAACAAGAGGAGTCGCTTCTGCGGGTTTTAAAATAACAGCATTACCGGCTGCAATTGCAGGCGCAATTTTTTGCATATCACTGGCAATGGGTGAGTTCCAAGGAGTGATTGCGGCGATGACACCAAGGGGCTGATAGGTGCTAAGGGTCATGATGTCAGGTTGGCGACGGGGTGGCAATTCGCCACCACTGACTTCACATACTGCCGCAAAATAACGGGCGGTTGCGGCAGCACTCATCACCAATCCACGGGCTTCAGCCCAAGGCTTTCCATTGTCGAGAGTCTGTAACCTGACCAATTCTTCACATTGCTCGTCAATTAATGTACTGACTTTGAGTAGAATAGCGGCGCGTTGATGAGATGGCATATGGCGCCACTTCGGGTCACGCCAAGCTTTTTCGGCGGCGATCACGGCATCCTCAACATCCTCAAGGCTAGCGCTATTGAGGGTTGCGACAACGTGGTTATCACCAGGAAAACGTGATTGCATTTGCTGACCGCGGCCTTGTTGCCATTTACCGCCGACAAAAATATCCCTGTTTTTCATTGTGCTACTCCTGTCAGATAATGGCATTGTGTTCAGCAACTCGGCGACACATTTCGACCGCACTTAAGGCTGACAATAAAGACGTTTTAGGATTCGAGGCTAACGGTTGACCATTAAGCTCAATACAGAAACGACCAAAGTCACCGACGACTTCGATTCGATGGGTATTTTGTTGTGTTGTAGGGTCAACCATTAGCTGAACTTTTGTTGCATCCATACCTATCCCATACAGTGCGACGGTTGCGGCGACATTGGCATTGGCTGGGAAATTGAGCGCCGCTTCTCGCGCCGTTCCGCTAAAAAATACGGTTGGTTCTGATACTTGATTAAGGTCGATATATTGCTCGGCAGGGCCATTACGCCAGCTGGCGGGACTTTTTCGTGATTGATAGGTAATTTGTGTAATATTGGCTTCTTTTGCTGCGCGAAGACCATCTAACCCTGCAATGGCGCCGCTGAGTGGAATTAACTGACCATGATGTTGGCGAGCAAGATCACTTAACTCGCGAGCGAATATGGCATCAGCAAGGGCACCCGTTGAAATGATGGCTATTGTCCAACCTCGTTTAAGCGCGATGGGAGCATATTGTTTAACCGCTTGATGACTCGCGCATTCCAACACTAAATCGGGTTTTTCGGTCACTGTCGCGAGGTCGTTGATCGGTATTACTTGACCATGAAAACGAGTCATAATGTCATCGTGATGGCTAGGGCGAGCAACAATCCAGCGAAGTACAATTCCATTGGGTAAGCGGTCAATCACTTCATTGGCCATCGCACCATACCCAATAAGCATCAATGTTTTCATCATAAAATCCTTTAAATATGGTGACTAAAACCACCTGAAACATCCAATGCAGCGCCTGATGTAAAAGAAGCCATCGGTGATGCTAAAAAAACCAGTGCACGAGCCGGTTCTTCAGGTTTGCCTAAGCGTTGCATAGGAATACCGCGTTTTTTGGCAATATCGCCAATCCAGCTCGCCCAATCGCTTGTTTTATCATTGCGATTTTCAAACCGGCGATGCCATTGATCGGACTCCACCATTCCTAGTAAAATTGAATTCACTCGAATACCTTTAGGTAGCAAGGTTTTTGATAGATTAAGCGTCATATTGAGTAATGCCGCTCGTGCCGCAGATGTAGCGACCATATGAGGCTCCGGTTGTAAGGCCAAGAGCGAATTAACACAGGTGATTGAGGCAATATTCGACTGTTCGAGTAATGGTAAAAATGCATTAACGGGATTAATAACACCAAAAAGTTTGAGCTGTGCTTCCTGTAACCACGCTTCTTCTGGTGTATCTGTAAAGCTCGCCACATAGCCTTGTCCGGCGTTATTAATCAGTAAATCTACTTGTCCATACTGTTGTTTAACTTGTTCAGCAAATGCCAAAGTTTGTGTTTTATCTAGCACATCACAATTAACCGCCATAAACTTTTCTTGAGAATAAGTTTTTTGCAATGTGTCGAGGGCTTGTTGCAATTTATCTTGAGAGCGACCGCAAAAGGCGACTTTACAACCTTCATCGAGTAATAATTTGACTGTCGCAAAACCAATACCGGAGCTTCCCCCCGTCACAACAGCAACACGATCATGTAACTGTAAATTCATGGCACTTTCCTTTGTGAAGCTTTATTTTGTGAACTGTCTTTTGGAAAACGATTTTTGGGTGAGTCAGTACATTCCAAGGCATCTGAAAATTGCTTTAAATAGAGATTAAATTCTATCGGTGCATCAAGGTAGCTGGCATGTCCTGCTTGCTTTATCACTTTCAATGGACATTGTTTATCGGTTGATAATTGCTGAACTTGTGCTGGTGGTGTAATGGTGTCATCTAAGCCAACAATCATCTCGACAGGGCCTTGATAAGCGTTTAAATAAAGGCTGATATCGTCATGAGCCAACATCCACGCAGCGGCTAAAAATCCTTCTGGATTGAGTTTTTGCATATTACGTTTTACCCATTCAATCTTTTCAGCGGATGCCGAAGGGGAAAGTAATGCGGCTGCACGATTTTGTGCATAAGCTTCAATACCTGAATCACAGACAATTTCACGGCGCTTATCATAAACACGATGACGTTCTTCTGGGCTTTTAGTGGCATATCCTTGCGCAGGATTAGCTAACAATAACCCTCTAACCCTTTGTGGATGTAGAGAAGCAAAGGCACAAGCCATTAATGCCCCTAAAGAGTGCCCAACTAAAATGACTTGTTGTAATCCCAAATCATTTAAAAAATCCGTTAGCGCATCAGCATAATCAAGAGCAACAGGTGTGCGGGTTGCAAGGGGATCGCTGTCTGAATAGCCCGGCGCATCCCATGCAAATAAATGATAGTTATCTGTCAGTGATGAGTCTGCGAACTGACATATCCATGAAGTCGAACCTGAGCTGATACCATGGAGCAGGACGATAGGAAAGCCGTCACCAGATTCACGCCAATTAAGACGATATTGGCCAAATTCAGCAAATTGTAAGTTGGGTAGCTTGTCAATTGGCAGTCTCATCATTGATTTCTCCTATTATCCGCGCTTAACTTTTGATAAAGGATGATCTTCTGGATACGTTGGAATAGCGGGTTTTTGTGTACCAATCATGACGCACATTAATGCTTCTTCTTCCCCATGATTAAATAAACCACGGTAAATTCCAGCGGGAACAGAAATGAGATCGCGTTCTTTTAGTACCGTTTCAAACTCTTCATCACCATCTTTAATAAATAAGGTGATGGTGCCTTTGAGCATGAAAAAAACTTCTTCAACATCGGGGTGTAAATGCAGCGGTCCTTCACATTTCGCCGGAAGCACCATGGTCGAAAAAGTGAAATTTTCAGCGGGTACGGTATTGGTGTCGTTGGCGACTCCTGTTGCCCCTGTTCCGATATAGCGCATTTGTGCACGACGGTATTTAGGATCAAAATCCGCTTGAAACTTCAGTGCATTCCAATCGTATTTGCGCCCTTCAAAGCGTGCCACGCGAGACTCAATCCATTGCGCCATTGAAATATCTTGAGGTTTAACTTGGTTCGAAAGTTGTGACATAGTGTTCTCTCCTGATAAGACACAGATTAATCAGTATTTTTTGAGTAGCGGCAGTAATAAGAAACTGCCAACCAAACCTATAATTACGATAAATAAAAGTCCGTTATCCATATTTCCAGTGAAGGCGATAAGCATACCCATTAAGAGCGGAGCCGCTGCGCCAGCCAAGTTTCCTAGACCATTGAAAATACCACCAGCCAGTGCACTGACTTGTTTTTGCGTTGCTTTGGCGAGTAGTGCGAAAATATTTGGTGCGCCGGCTCCCCACATAAACATGCTAAATGCCATCATCATGATGATGCTGTAGGTTTCCGTGAGAAATAACACGCCAGAAAGTCCGATAATTGCGCCGAGTAAGGAGATGAAACAAACCAGTGCACGGCGGTCATAACGGTCTGATAACCAAGCACCAATTACTTCACCAAACAACATTGCGATAAAGGGAAGGGAAGATAGGATCCCTGCGTGCGATAAATCAATCGATTTACCTTTGATTAAATAACTCGGCAACCAGCCGTTCATTCCCCACAGATAGACAAGGAAGGCGATGTTAAATAGACAGATAATCCAAAAGTGTGAATTGCGCAGTAAGATGTTTCGCTGCGTTTTTGCTTCAATGATATTCGCTGTCAGGGCTTTGTTACCAAGCGGTGCTACTTTTTTAGCTAGATTTGGGTGGCGGATACCTATAATCACTAACCACCAAACTGGAACCGTAAAGGCTGCCATGACAAAGAATGTACTTTGCCAACCAAAATTTTGTAAAAGATATAGTGCGATAGGAAAACCCAGCGCGGCGCCTAATGGGGTACCTAAAAGCCAAAGCATGGTCGCTCGAGCCTGCATTCTTTGTGGGAATGTACGGCGCACGATGGCATATGAGATAGCGAGCAACGGCCCCTCAGCAATCCCGAGCAAAACACGTAAGAAAATCATAGTGCCATAATGGTGTGTGAAGCCCATGAGAATCATCAAGATACACCAGCTACTGACCATGAAAAGTAGCATTTTAGTGGGATGAAAACGATCGCCAATGCCACTCAATAACATTGATGAAACGCCATAAGCGAATAAAAATGCGCTCATTAATAGGCCAAGACGAGTGGGATCGAAATCAATGCCAAGGGCTTGTTGAAATTTCTCATCAGAAAATAGTGCCGCAATACTAATCTTGTCGAAAAAAGCCAGCAATACGCAAGAAAACAAGGCTATCGGGATCAACCAATTCACTTTTTCTTGAGCGTCATTTTGGACTGTCGCTTGGACGCTGGTTTGTTCTGGTATCTTGGTGTGTACAGTAATACCTTGATTTGCCATATTATCTCTCTTAGCTATACACTATTTCAGCGACATTAATGAAAAGGCTGGGTCAGCAAGCTCTGACGGGTCTAACCTGCGATTGTTTTGTATCCAACGTTTACCGAGTTTGATCGCACGTGCATCGTTAAATGCAACCATCTGCACCAATTCATTGATTTCATTGAGTGAAAAATGGATTTCAGAAGTCGAAGTATGGCGCTGAATATGTTGTAAAGCTTGCCCTGTGGGAATACCGAGAATTTGGATGTTGTCCTGATATTGATCAGACCAAAGCCAAGCTGGTTCGTTAAATTTTTCGCTTTGGCTATTTAGCATGGCTTTTGCTGTCGCAATAGCTTGGTTTTGAGCATAGGCCCAAGACTGTAAACACAACGAAAGTGTTGGATGGCATGCTACATCGCCTGCCGCATAGATATCAGCGTGGGATGTTTGCCCATGGCCATTGACGACAATACCTTGAGTGAGAGTAAGCCCGGCTTGTGCGGCTAACTCTAAATTGAGCTCGACACCAATGCCCATGACGGCAAGGTCAAAAGATTGCGTAGGTTGTTTTTGACAACCAATGTTGAGTTCAGATGTCGTTTCATCAAGGTAAATATCACCGCAATCCGTGATGACATGCACACCGGCTTGTCGATGACGTTGCGCTAAAGCATCGGACACATTTTGGGGTACACTGCGCTCACATAGACGTGATTGACGTTCGAAAATCGTCACATCAAGCCCCATTTTTCGTGCGGAAGCGGCAACTTCTAAACCAATCCAGCCACCCCCGATGATTGCGATTTTTTGAGCTGAAAGTAGTGCTGTGCGTAGCTGCTGGGCATCATCCCAAGAACGAAGTGCAAAAACTTGTGGGTGTATTTGCCATGCTTTTGAGAGATAACGAGGTCGTCCACCTGTGGCTATCAATAGTTTATCAAAAGCCAGTTGGCGTCCATCACTGAGTTGGACTTGTTTTTGGTCACTATCAATTCGAGTCGCGCGGACAGGGCGAAACCATTGCAAGTTGAGTGCATCAGTATCGGCTTCACTGAACAGGCGTGAAAGCGCTAAAGTATCTTGGGTTAATGCTGCCTTTGATAAAGGCGGCCTTTCATAGAAATCATGGATCTCATCGCTGATAACAGACAGTGTGCCTTGGTAGCCCTCATCTCTGAGTGTTTTCGCTGCCCAGCCTCCGGCTTGCCCTCCACCAATAATCACAATACCACCTTGGATAATTGCGTCCATGGTCTACTCCTTATTGGGTTTGACTTGGCGACGAGTGTCATAATCGAGACCACCTTCAACTGCCCATTCGGTAAATGACACTAAAGAGTGTTCCAGTTCCCGCGGCTGCCATTTTTCAGTGAGGTAGTCATCATTGGTGTAGTATTCAAAAGCACCGCCCGTTGGACTATTTACATACCAAAAATAGGCAGATGAAATAGGATGACGGCCGGGGCCAATAAAGGTGCTCCATTGATGGCGGTTCATTGCTAAACCACCCCCGATGACCTCATGAATATCTCTGACTGTAAATGCCACATGATTTAGACCGCGACCACGATGAGGGAGTTTGAGTAAGAATAAGTTATGGTGGCAGCCATTGATTTGTGCCCGCAAAAATACAGCCCGATCGATATAACGGTCGGAAACCTGAAATCCTAATTTTTGGCAGTAAAATGCCTCAGTCGCGGGCAGATCATCGACAAAAAACACCACATGACCAATATTAATGGGAGTCGCTTTTTCATAAACAGGACTCGGGGCATCTATGCGGCGTATATCACCCCATTGGTTAATTGGGGAAATATCGAGTGAAACCGGTTTTTGTTGGCTAACGCAAAATGCCACTGTCATGCCATTAGGGTCGCGGCATTCGGCACCATTTTCGGTTAATCGGAAACCATCACACTGTGCTATTTGCGTGATAATTTCAGCGAGTGAAGCCGTATTTTCCACCCCCCATGTGATTCGGCGTAGGGTTGAACCCGATTCAAAAGGCGCAGGAAGGGTATTATCATCAAGGGGCGAAACGTTGATCCCTGCACCTGATAATGTCGTAAAATAAGTTGGATTATCAGCGCAAGCGTGCAGACCAAAGTCTTTAAAGAATCGAGTACAGGCAGCAACGTCTTCAACCCCGAATTCCATTTTTTCTATTCCAATCACTGACATAGTATAGCCCTCTATAGAGTAGTGTTATTGCCAGATGCGCATTTTGAGCAAACAGAGGCCGAGGCTTATGGCAATAAACCTAAAATTTTGTTGTCGATAATAAGGTGGAAGCTAAACGGCTTTGGCGGGTCTTATGCCGCCAATAAACTCCGTAAGTTTTTGTGCTGCACTGCTAACTTCATTTTGTAAACGCTGACGTTCCTGAGCTGGGATGCTATCCATTGGCACCATAATGCTGATAACGGCTTCAACTTCATTGGTTTGGTTGTAAACAGGATAAACAATCGAGGAAATACCTCGACGATAAAATGATTCGCCAAGCACATAACCGCGTAATTTGTCTGCTTGGATCATGTTCCAAAACACCTGTTTACTGCCCGCATCATCAGGTAATTCCTCATCGGGATAGAGCAAGTCAAACTCAGTACGACTTAAACTGGTTAATAACATACGACCGAGAGATGTTCGGTGCGCTGCTAACCGAGTTCCAACACTCACATGGTTAATTTTTGATTCTGCGCCGCTGACTCTGGCAATGTAAATAATGTCACGCCCATCGCGTATGACTAAATGGCTATTGCACTGGCTGCGGTCGCGCAGCTGTTCAATAATGGGTTGGCCTAGCTGGGTTAAATCGAGTGAAGCGATATAACCCAATCCGAGACTTAGTACCTTACGACCTAGGGAAAATGCCCCCGTTCGTGGATGCTGTTCAATAAAATCTAAATGTACTAAGGTCTGAATTGCCCGATATGCAGTCGCTTTTGGCATATCGATTAAACGAAGAATTTCCGCAAAAGTCAGCTCGCGGTGCTGCTTCGCGAGGAGAAGTAGCAGTTGTAAACCTTTTTCCAAACCTGGAACTAAATATTTACATGTTGAACTCATCGTCTTAATCTCCCCGCCAAAGCGGTTTTGCTTGGTGCGATTTTGTTTTTAGTTAAAAATAAAGCCGCCATTGACAGGAATTAATTGCCCTGTGACAAAATCAGACATCGGTGATAATAAATATAAGGCGGTTCCCGTTACGTCATCAGGCATTTGTTCACCTTGTAAAGCTCGCCCATTTTCATAGAGCTGGTGGCGCTCTACAGGAACATATTCAGTAGCCTCTACTTTGGTTAATCCCGGAGCGATGGCATTAACACAGATTCGATGTACACCAAGTTCACGCGCCATTGAACGTGTCATACTGATAATGGCACCTTTACTGGCGACGTAGGCCATCAGTTTTGGAGCTCCCCATAATGCGGTATCAGAGGCAATATTTACGATTTTGGCGGTTGATGAACCTTGTTTTGACGTACACTGTTTTAATAATGGCAGCGCAGCTTTTGTGACTAACCAAGTACCTCGTACATTGACTGTCATCACCTTATCCCACAGCGTTAAATCGTACTCATCTAATGGTTTTCCACCGACGCCAGTTGCTAAAGCGGCATTGTTGATTAGTCCATCAATCGAACCCTTTTTTCCAATAGTGTCAAAGGCCTGATTAATTGCATCAGGATTGGCAATATCGAATGTTAACCCTTCGGCATTTAGCCCTTCACGGCACAACAGTTCGACACTCTCTTGCAATCGGTCACCTAAGATATCGCATAAAATCACATTCGCACCTTGCCTAGCCGCCGCTTGTGCAAAGCTAAAACCGAGTCCTCTTGCGGCGCCAGTAATCACAATACGTTTTGCGGCTAATAAATCATGCATTTGACGTTTCCTTGCCATAAATCAGGTCAAATTGTTTTTTTGCTTCTCGTTGCATAATTCGGCGTAGGCGTGATAACCCCACATCATGTTGATATAAGAACTCTTGTCCGCGTGCATTTGGAGCCATGTTTTCTAAGATGATGCGGTCTTGTTCTAAAACATCCCAATGCAAGCCTTCTAAGCGATTGCGGTACATGAATCGCCATAAATCACGTTGCCAATCTTTAACTTTACGGATACGCCAGAAGAATACGCGGGTATTGAATCTATCCTCAGGGACGACCATACCAATAATCCAGAAATGACCACCGGGTCCAAAACGTTTTTGATAGGGAATCGATAAGCGCATCCAGTTAGCACCGGTACTTGCAAATTCAACCCAATCGAAATTGACACCAATTTGGTCATTTTTACGAAAGATAAAGCCGTGTTGGGTAGGGACTAAGATCATTTCTGATTGCTTATCACCATCTGCCATTGAGTGAGATGATGAATGCAAGTAGGTGCCATGCATTGGGTCCATGACATTTTCTAATGCATATTGATAGTTACAATTCCATGTGGCAGTACACAAAAAATGACTGTGATTTTCGTGGTCAGCCAACTCCTCGGGGAATTCAAGCTCTGGTGGCGTTTCATTTTCGGTTATCGCAAAATAAAGAAAAATAGCGCTATTAAGTTCTTTAACGGGATAGGTTTTTAAGCACTTTTGGCCTTCAAGCGGGCATTGATTTACCGCCGGAACATCTTTAACAACGCCATCACCACCCACTTCAACACCATGGTACCAACAGGCAATACGTTCACCGAGGTTCCAGCCCATTGATAATCTAGCACCACGGTGGGGACATCTATCCTCTAGAGCATGGATTTGGCCTTTATCATCACGCCATAGCACAATTTGCTCTTCTAGACGCGTGATCCCAATGGGATTGCTATTGACTTCCCAGCTTGATAATACGGGGTACCATTGCCCTCGTAGTCCAACATCTAAGTAATCCTGAGCGCTATGAAGTTGTGTATTTGTTGTCATTGATCTGCTTCCTGTTATCGGCGGTATTATTCAAGTGATAATCGCTATGAAATAGCAGAGAATTAATACCCGTTGACTTGTAGAAACTCGCGAAAACTACTTTCACTCCATGACTGACCTTGGCGGTCAACAAGGAGCTGTTGATTCAGGGCATTAACAATATCTGAGAGTGATTCAATTCCTGATGCAAATAAGGTTTCTAAGGCGGCAATTAGGCTGGTTTCATATTCATCCGGAACTCTTGAACGGGTTTGCCAAACAATATTGGGCGCAGTACCAGGAGATTGAATGCTACCTTTACCCCCTTCGCGGGCGGGAATAATTTGATGATTTGCGGGTAAGTAAGGGTTGATGTTTTGTATCGGTTCCATTGCTATTCCTCAATTAAACTGATTTCGATTTGATTTTCGTGAACGCGTGTTTGATAAGTTTTAAGGTCGCGCCCGCCAGGCTCTCGTAAACACTTTCCTGTTTTGATATCAAAAATGGCTTCATGCAGTGGGCATTCAACTTTTCCATCTTCCACAAATCCTTGGCTGAGTAAGGCATATGCGTGGGGACAAATATCTTCCATGGCATAATATTGGTTCTCAACTAAGAAAATACCGATTTCGGTACCGTGGATCTTGGCGGAGTAGGGAAATTCTTCTTGTACTTGTGATACATCACAAACGGTAATCCAGCTCATCTCTTCCTCCATTTACCCTGATAACTATTTTGTTTCATATGTAAAACTTTGTTTATTATTTAAAACCAGACTAATTGCTAGGGTGATTACTCGTCAATCAAATGTTATTTTTATGTGATTAATTTGTGTCAAAATGTGGTGTGCGTCGTGCTTATGAGGATGTTTAGTTTCATATCAGAAACTTTATGGTTTTTTACTGGATATTGGACAATGGAATCTGATTAAGCATGATTACTGATTTTTTGTACTGATTAATTAAGTTATATGAGTTTAAAATTTTAATTTAATTTATTGATTAGAAAATAAAAAATGAATTTCATCTCGAATGACAGCGCAGTGAACTGTTTTTTATCCTATTTTCTGTACAGTTTGTATTATCAATACTATACTCCCCCTATGTATACGTGAGAGGGCTTTACGATGCCACATTCACCCAAAGAGAAAAAAGCGGTACTGACTCGTGTCAGAAAATTAAAGGGACAATTATCTGCCCTAGAGACTGCATTAGAGGATGAAGTTGAGTGCTCGGCGGTACTGCAACAGATAGCGGCGATACGCGGTGCGGTTAATGGCTTGATGGCAGGGGTTTTAGAAAGTCACCTGCGTGAAGGGTTGCAAGCCTCCGCTGATACGCAAATTCAAAAAGATTCTGTAGATGATGCCATCTCACTTATTCGCACATACCTGCGTTAAATATCAAAAGGAATAAACATGAAATCACGTGCAGCAGTTGCATTTGGACCGGGTCAACCACTGAAAATTGTTGAGATTGATGTGATGCCGCCGAAAGCGGGCGAAGTATTAGTTAAAATTAGTCATACCGGTGTTTGTCATACCGACGCATTTACTTTGTCAGGTGATGATCCCGAAGGTTTGTTTCCGGTGGTGCTTGGCCATGAAGGCGCAGGTGTTGTGGTTGAAGTGGGCGAAGGCGTTACCAGTGTGAGTGTTGGTGACCATGTGATCCCTCTGTATACCGCAGAATGCGGAAAATGTGTATTTTGTGAATCAGGTAAAACTAACCTCTGTGTATCCGTTCGCGCGACACAGGGCAAAGGTGTGATGCCAGATGGTACAACACGTTTTTCCTATAATGGTGAGCCAGTTTATCACTATATGGGATGCTCCACGTTTAGTGAATATACCGTTGTTGCTGAGGTTTCACTGGCAAAAATCAATCCTGAAGCAAATCATGAAGAAGTGTGCTTGCTAGGTTGCGGTGTTACAACGGGTATTGGTGCAGTGCATAATACCGCTAAAGTGCAAGCGGGTGATTCTGTTGCTGTATTTGGCCTGGGTGGTATTGGTCTTGCGGTTATTCAAGGGGCGAGACAAGCCAAAGCGGGACGTGTTTTTGCCATCGATACGAATCCGGCTAAATTTGAATTAGCCCGCCAGTTTGGGGCGACGGATTGTTTGAATCCAAAAGATTTTGATAAGCCAATTCAACAAGTGCTGGTGGAAATGACTGAGTGGGGCGTTGATCACACCTTTGAGTGTATTGGTAACGTCAATGTAATGCGAGCGGCACTAGAAAGCGCACATCGTGGTTGGGGCCAATCCATTATTATTGGTGTCGCAGGCGCAGGACAAGAAATCTCAACGCGTCCATTCCAATTAGTCACAGGTCGTTCTTGGCGCGGCACAGCATTCGGTGGTGTAAAAGGCCGCAGTCAATTACCTGCGATGGTAGAAGATGCCATGAAAGGTGACATTGAATTAGCCCCATTCGTGACACATACCATGCCACTTGATAACATTAATGAAGCATTTGATTTAATGCATGAAGGTAAGTCGATTCGTACCGTTATTCATTATAAATAGTTTTCATTAGGCATATAGGCGCAATTTAGCGCCTATATCTGAGTTATTAATAGGAGTACTAATGGAAAGAGTTGAACGCCACGCTTGTTTTGGCGGTTGGCAGGATGTTTATCAACATCAATCGGATGTGTTAGGTTGTTCAATGAAATTTGCTGCATATATACCGCCGCAAGCTGAACAACAATCATGTCCGGTTATTTATTGGTTGTCTGGGCTTACTTGCAACGAACAAAATTTTATCACTAAAGCGGGAGCACAACAGTTTGCCGCGCAGCATGGTATTATTTTAATCGTACCGGATACCAGCCCTCGCGGAGAAGATGTTGCCGATGATGAGGCATACGATCTCGGTCAAGGTGCGGGGTTCTATGTGAATGCGACACAAAAACCGTGGAGCACTCATTACAAGATGTATGATTATATTGTCTCTGAGTTACCAGCCTTGGTTGAAGCACATTTACCCGCATCCGATAAGCGTGCAATTTCTGGGCATTCCATGGGCGGTCACGGAGCATTAATGATTGGCCTGCGTAACTCGTCTCGCTATACCAGCTTATCTGCTTTTTCACCTATTGTTGCGCCTTCCCAAGTGCCTTGGGGACAAAAAGCATTTACCGCTTATTTAGGTGCAGAGAGTACTCAGTGGTTATGTTATGACACGGTGAATTTACTGAATGAAGCCACTACAATTCCACCTATTTTAGTGGATGTTGGGACGGGCGACTCTTTTTATCATGAGCAGCTTAAACCTGAGCTACTTGCAGAAGCATGTGATAAAAAACAGCATCATTATCAATTAAATTTACGTGATGGGTACGACCATAGCTATTATTTTATCAGTAGTTTTATCGGTGAACATATTACTTTTCATGCAAAATATTTAAACGACGTCAAATAGTCATTAAGGGTGGAACTTGTTATAGGTTTCACCCATGAATAAGAATAGCGTATTGGTCATATTAATATTATTGAGCTAGTTAATAATAAATATTTAAGCTAATGTTAAAGTTTACTGATGGAGTTTATTGCTGAAATAGCGATGTTTTTATTAGGGTCTTTGCATAATAGAAGTAATCTTTCAATTGCAGTTTTATGACCAATTGCTGCTTTATATTCTCCCAGTGCATTAATTGCAGCAATTTTTATATCATCATTTGTTCTATTTGTTAAGTTAATCAACGTATTAACAATATTGTTTTCCATAATCTATCCGAGTGATAATTCAAGTTATATTTAATGTCTTATGATATTTAAATTATCAGAATAGTTAGTTTTAAAATATAAAAAAAAGATTTTTTACGATTTTATTAGCATCGTATTTATTGAGTTTATTAATTATTTTTACCAAGTATAAAAATGGCACCTTAATCAGTTAATAGATAACTTTTCAGGTACAATTATTGATATGCTAAATTTGTTCAAATAATGGTAATTTAATGGCGTAAATAGACATGAGGGGTTGCATATTCAGGGTGCTGGCTAACAGCTAAATCTGCTTTATACCAACGAGTTAAGTTATCTGTCGTTAATACTTCAGTAGGTGTACCATTTGCAACCAGTTTTCCTTCATGAATTAAATACACTCTGTCTGCATATAAGGCGGTAAGGTTTAGGTCGTGTAAGACACAACACACGCCTAATGGACGCTCGCGAGTCAGTTGATGTAATAACCGTAAACTGTGTTGTTGATGGTACAAATCGAGAGCCGAAGTCGGTTCGTCGAGAAACAAACATGCAGGGCTGGCTGTTGGCTGCCAAAGCTGAGCAAGTACTCTGGCTAATTGCACTCGTTGCTGCTCTCCTCCCGAAAGTTGGCGATAATCGCGTTCACGTAATAACTGGCAGTGAGTTTGTATTAAGGATTCTTCAATGGCTTCGTGCTTATGTTCTGAACCGTAAGGCGTCCTTCCCATAGCAACCACATCCTCAACGGTGAAAGCAAATTGCAAATGGCTCTGTTGCTTCATTACCGCTCGCTTTCGCGCTAACGCATTGCTATCCCATTCGGAAATTGAACGGCCTTCTAACAGACATTCTCCCTGCGTTGGATGAGTATAACCCGTTAATAGCTTTAATAAGCTTGATTTACCCGCACCATTAGGGCCGATGATCACCACCATCTCATTTTGTTTGATTGAAAAATTTATATCGTCAATTAATGTTTTATTATTGATGCGATAACTTAAGTGATTGGCTTCAAGCAATGTAGATTGTGGTTCTATTTTCATTTCCATATCGTTAAACCTTCCCGACGGGTTGACGTAGGATCAACCATAAAAAATAAGGCCCCCCAATCAAGCCCGTTAATAGCCCAACAGGGATTTCAGCTGGTGCAACAGCAATACGAGCGATGGTATCTGCCACCAATAGCAGCGTTGCCCCCACAATGGCAGAGCCTGGGATCAACCAGCGATGGTCAGGACCTAATGTCATGCGGATCAAATGGGGAATCACTAAACCGACAAAACCAATCACGCCACTCATTGCGACAGCGCAGCCCACTAGCATTGCGCTCAGAAATAACAGAATAAATTTACTGCGCTCGACATTTAAACCAAGGTAATGAGCATCCTCATCACCTAATTGTAGAACATTTAATTTGTTACCTTGCCATAAACAAATAAAACTGATGGGCAGGATCACTGATGCGGCAATAGAAAGGGATGTCCAATCAACATTACCGAGTGTGCCCATCATCCATAAACTAAAAGTCCGTAATTGTTGGTCATTACTGATATAACTGAGCACTCCGATAAAAGACATGCAGAGTGCATTTATCGCTATTCCAGCCAGTAATAATCGCGCTAAATTGCCATTAGAGCTGCGATTTAAACTAAAAATAATCAATGAAACCACTAAGCTACCAATGAATGCTGCGCCAATATGACCATAACTTTGCAATACACTGGGTAGTGAAAGTGAAAAAATGATAAATGCGGCGACACACAAGGCCGCGCCACTGCTGATCCCTAGTAGGCTCGGGTCAGCCAGTGGATTACGAAATAATCCCTGCATGATAGCGCCAGAAACAGCAAGTGCCAGTCCAACTAAAATGGCTAATAAAATACGAGGCAAACGAATATTTAGCCATACTTGCCAGTCTGGATCTGTTGCTGATGCCTGCCATAGCATTTTTAATGACAAATTCATTGCACCCGCGTTGGATGCAATCAACGCGATGGCGCAAAGCACGATAAATAAAACAACAATCACAAGTAACGGGTGTTTAAAGCGACTCATTGGGACTTCTCTAACGCCTCGCGTAATTGTTGCATGACTTTTGGCGTGCCTAGGCTAAAACTGAGCATTCCCACATCATCGACCACTAATAAGGCTTTATTTTTACCAGCTGGTGTCATGGCTATTCCCGGTAATTGCCAAACTTTATCGATACCACCGAGTGATTTAACGCCTTCTTCGGTGAATATGATTAAGTCAGGTTGGCTGGAAATAAAACCTTCTTGAGACAATGGACGATAGCTATTGAATGCTGCCATCGCATTTTTGGCCCCAGTTGCTTTTATTAGACTATCAGCGGCAGTTTGTTGACCCGCTGCTAAGGGTAGAACACCACCATGACTCATGATAAACAATACTTTTTTATTAATTGGTGCGGTGTTGACTTTGGCTAGCTCTTGGTTGAATTGATCAACGAGTTGCTGACCTTGCTGTGTTTTCCCCACAGCATTCGCGACTGTGGTAATTTTTTCTGGAATGGCTTCTAAAGCAGGCTTTCCGGTAACCTTGATGATTTTGACACCATTTTTTTCTATCTGTGTTAAAGCCATCGACGGTTTCGCGAGTTCACTGGCAATCACTAGCGTTGGGCGCATTGATAGCACACCTTCCGCGTTAAGCATTCGCATATAGCCTACATCCGGTAAGGCGAGTGCTTGCTCGGGGTGAAGACTGGTACTATCGCGTGCAACGAGTTGGTCTTGTGCACCCAGTTTATACACGATTTCAGTAACATCGCCGCCAAGGGTGACAATACGTTCAACCGAATGTGCACTGACGGATACTATCAGCGTCGCGATCATTAGAAGCCATTGTTTCATTATTAAATTACCTAACTGGTTAAATGTGAGGCAATGCCATCACTTGATTTCGCCATTGTTCTTGTTCTGGCGTGCCTTCAGTACGTTGACCATACATTTGAACGATTTGATTGCCATCTTTATCAAAGACTTCAAGGCTGGTGACAAAACCATCTTGTGTTGATTTACGTGTTACCCAACATTCAGCGATATCATTCTCGATCATGTGTAACGTGAAATCAGGATTAAAAATATTCAGCCATTTGAGATCTGAACCTTCTCTTTGATAAGGCATGATGCGCTTAATTTGACCGGTGAAAATTTGCACACAACCGCGATTACCAACAAAAATCATAATTTCGTTTTGGTCATTAAAAGCAGTATTGACCAATTGATTAAATGAATCTGTAGGCACTTTCCATGCAAGATCATCACTGACAGCACTGAACACTTGTTGGCGACTCAAATTATTTTTCTTGAGTAGAATAAAGAATTGGTGCACATCCGTCATATTGCGCCATTCTTGTTCTAGCTGCTGTTTGAGTTCATCACTGATCGGTTGAGTGGTATAAGGCTTAGCCGCTTCAAGTTCCAGTAATGGGTTCTCGGTCGTGGAATATTGCTCGATTAATGCATTCCAAGCCGCTAGATCCGTTTCATCTGTGGTGTAAACTTTATGTAGTGCATCACCTTGTTTATCAAAAAATTGAATGCTGTGGCGCTCACCATTTTTAGCTTCTTCACTGAGGGTAAATACAGAATCCCAGTGAGAGAAAAACATGCGTAAATCTAATGCGCGAGGGTTTAAAATTAAACCACCGTGAGAACTAAATTTCGCATTGTCATAGCGGCCAACTTGTTCATGAACGACATATTCATTGCGTGTGATAGCTTTGACTTGTCCTACTGCCGCCAAAGCGGTGAGTAAGGTTGGGGCATCAACATTAAGACGTTGAGCTTTATCATGACCCACACGGCTATGCAGTAATTCCGCTTCTGAAACCTCGAGATAAGCGGCTAGATCACGAGCGTATTTTGCTTTGTTTTCTGTTTTGGCCTGTTGGTAACGCTCGAAAAGTGCTGAATTCACGGGTATCTCCTTAATTTTTTTGTGAATTACCATTGGAAGCTGACAAGCAGTTTGGCATTACGTCCATCTTGTGGAATGCCTTGCGATGAATAATATTCTTTGTCAAAGGCATTGCCTAAGACGACACTAGTACCTAAACCTTTGAGTTGGCCTTCACCCTGATAGCTGACATAAAAATCATGTACCGCATAACCGGCTTGTTGTTGCACATTAGCCGCAGTATTGAAGTCAGTGTGACGTGTAAATTCGCCTAACCAACCCACTGCAAAACCACTATCGTCAATAGGAACTGCGATATTACTGGTGACTGAATCGGGTTTGATCGAGGTTATAGATTTGCCATTGGCTTCATTTTTACCTTCGGTATGGTTATAGGCTAAATTCCAGCTGAAATAGTCGGTTTTATAGTCCATAGAGGCATCCCAACCCTTAATTTTTACACGTTTGACATTAACTGATGTAGTATAGTTATTACTAAAGTCAACTTTATCGGAATTAACATGTGTATCGATATAGTCTTTAGCTTTGGTATCAAAATAACTCGCTTTGAATTGCAAATTATCGCGTTCCATCATCAAATCATCGAAACGTAGCCCAAAACCATATTCAGCCGTGCTGGTAGATTCAGGTTTTAAGTTTGGATTTGGACGCCATCTATTGATGATAGGGCCGCCTTGGAAGTGAATTTCGTCGTTATACATTTCCATCATAGTGGGAGCACGGAACGCTTCTGAATATGAAGCAAATAGCATTGACCATTCAGTCGGCGTAATACTTACCGCACCTTTAGAAGACCAGTTACCTTTTTTAACATCATCATGACCTTTTGCTGTGGCTTTGTAATGGTCATAACGTGTACCTAAAATAAATGAAATTGGTAAGTCTTTTAAGGTGATTTCATCTTGTAAGAAGCCTGAAGCAAAGGTGATATCGGCATCAGGGAATTGTGTTGCTGACGCGTAAGGCGTTTGTTTTTGTTTATAAGCTTCACTACCATAAGTTAAATTATGTGCGGCAACAGGTAAGTCATAAAAATTGGAACGGTTATCTAATTTCAATCCGTAAGTTTTTTGAGTTCTACCTTCGTAATTGGTACCGACACCTTTTGCTGTGATATTAATATCTGAATAATAAGGCGTGATCTTAAGATTAAGTAGGTCTTGTGATTCAGGATTCAGTTGATAAGTAGCTTGTGCATCACGTTGGCGAGTGGTGCGATTGACTTTTAAATTACTTTTGCTGGTGCTAATTTCTTGTGGATTCTTAGGCTCATAAGCGTCGTTATCATAATAACGCATCTGACCTGACAGTTTTTGTGCGTCATCTAACTGCCAAGTTCCTTTTGCCAGTAAGTTTGCGATAGTCTCTTTGTTATCCATATCATCGCCATTACTTAGGCGAGTATCTCCCACTTGCTTAGTCACAAAACTGAATAATCCATCAAGATTATCGGTACGACCAAAAGCCGTGCCACCAAATCCAAAACTGTGGTCGCCTGTTGCTCCTAAGCCAAATACCCTAGCACCGCTGTTTTGTCCTTCACGCAGTAAATCTTTAGCATCGACGGTTTCCCATGCAATTACACCGCCCATCGCGCCACTACCGTATAATAGTCCTGAAGGGCCACGAATAATCTCTACTTGCTTGATTAGGGCAGGGTCAACAAAAGTACCATTCATATGGCCAGTATCAGTGCCTTGGCGAACACCATCAACTAAAGTCAAAATTCCGCGTCTATCAAAACCGCGCATATAAATATCTTGCCCATTCGCACGGCTGGTACCTGTCACTCCAATTCCGGGCACTTTACGCAAGATATCATTCACCGTGCTCGCGGTTTGTGTTTCAGGAGAATTATTTTTGATTACTGTCACCATCATGGGTGCGTCAAAGCTATCTCTTTCATTTCCTGTTGCATAAACAGTCATCACTTCATGACTATTTTTTGCTGTAGCTGGTACCGCTGTTTCTGCATGAGCACTGGCTATAATTGAAACAATCGCACTGGTTAAAACTGACACACGTAATACATGAGACATAATAGTGATACTCCGCAAAAGTTTATTGATTCATTTTATCGGGGCACTATTAATTGCCATCACCGACATACAAAATGAATTGATGATATTTTTGTTTTAGTTATGAATTAGTTGTCGTTGATAACTCACATTAAAATAGAGAACTAACTTGTTATTTAAACAACAAGTGAGATGAGTTTTTTCGGCTAAAAGGCGCGTGGCTTGAGTTTGGTTAGGCGGTTGTTTTTGTTGGTGTTGTGTGACCCTATAGGCAATGTGATAATTTGCCCAATCATGGCTTAATGCGATGAGGGATTTGACAAGATGATATCGATTGGCAGGTAATATCCCAAAAGCTGACACCAGTTTAAACACCATAAGAAACCCTTTCCTTATGTACTCGATTAAGCTGGCTGCCTGGATATACGACCTAGGTGGCTTGCGGAATATATTGTATATTTATTAACTTAATACATTACTTGGTTAAAATTAATTTACCGGTACGTGTTTGTCTTAATTGATAAATTTCACCACGATGCTGTATTTCAACTTTACCTGTCGGACCCAATAGCTGTTGGCTTTCTATCACGTCAGTTTTTATCGGTTGCTTGATTATTTCGATGCTATCTGCAACAAGTGGCTTGGTCATGTTATTTACCACATTAAATTTGTTGATAATAAAAATGATACTGATAATCATTATCTTTAAAATCATTATCGATATCAAGCATTTTTCACATTGAAATAACAAAAGGTCTACATGTTAAAGGAATAACATATACTTAAAGAAGTACAATCGAACAGGTGGCCGTTGTAGGGCTGAAGCTAAATAAATAATTAATTTGCTTGATTGAAAATATCTGGTGTAAAACGATTTAAGCTTTTAGAATTTAGGTTAGTTAATAGTACAGGTGTATTTATACTATGATTAGCGTTGTTATTCATTCATTGAGTAAGGGTGTAAATATATGAACAAAGCACTTATATTTTTAGGTTTATTTATCATGGGATTCAGTCAGATAGCGTTTTCAACGCAAACTATTATTTTTGTAAGACATGGTGAAAAACCCAATAATGATAGCGGACAATTAACTTGTAAAGGCTTAAACCGTGCTCTAGCTTTGCCTAGCGTACTGATTAGCCAATTTGGTCAGCCAGATGCATTATTTGCTTCGGCACCTAAACAAAGTAAGTTAGGCAGTTCATTACGTGCAGTTCAAACGATCACCCCGACAGCGATTAAAGTTTCACTACCTATTCACCTTAATTTTCATGCAAAAGAGACAAAAGAATTACGCAAAGAATTGTTAAGCCAACAGTATGAAAATTCAGTTATTTTTATTGCTTGGGAGCATGACAATTTGGTCAAAGCTGCAAAAGATATTATGAAACATGAAGGTGGTGATGCTGATTTGGTCCCTAAATGGCCAGGTAGTGATTTTGACAGTATCTATATTCTTCGAATTAACCGAGATAACGGTACTAAAACAATTACTTTCGAACATAAACAGCAAGGCTTAAATAACGTTTCTGATAAATGCCCTGATTAATTATTTGTATTTTATGACGATAAAAGTGTTGAGATAAACTCTGGTTGCTAACGCTTTTTTTATCCACCTTAAGTTCATAATTTAACGTATTAATCATGATGAAAAAAGGCTTCATTCTTATTAGGTACGAATTAACCTAATAGGTTTGAAGCCAAATAATTCAATTTTCTAGTTTCATTTTTCGAGAAATAAAATCTGTTATACAAATATTAGTTGATTACACAATCATTGGCGCGATGATAAAACCAAAAGCCACACCAGCGATAATCCCACCGAGCCCAGGTAACATAAACGGATGATTTAAAATATATTTACCCACTCTAGTTGATCCCGTTGAGTCAAATTCTATGGCTGCTAAGGAGGTTGGGTAGGTCGGTAGTACAAAGACCCCCGTTACCGCGACAAATGAGGCTAAAATTGCCCATGTCGGTACGTCTAATGCAATTGCTAGTGGAATAATTAAAGGTGTTGTTGCGCCTTGTGAATATAATAATGCACAGGTACAAAATAAAACTAATGCAAGCAGTATTGGGTAGGCTGCGAGTACATCTCCCGCAATTTCTTTGATTTGTTCCATATGTGCATCAACAAAGGTCGTTCCCAATGTCACAATACCGAGTATGACCGCTAACGAACTCATACCTGAGCGAAAGGTTGGCGCGAGTACGATGGAATTAGGTGAAGTCTTACAAAATATCACCATCAAACACGCAGCACTCAACATACAAATAATGATGATATCGCGTGTTCCCATCGGTTTACCGATATCGAAACCTGGACGTAGCTGAGGAAATGCGGCCAAGATGACAATGGCGACGGTGGCTAATAAGAATAGAACAACTGAGAATTTTTCTTTTGTTGTACTGTCACCTTTTTTCTCTTCATATTTATGGACTAAGCCCTTTTGTAGACGTTCTAAATAAACCTGGTCATCTTCAAGTTCACAACCCTGACGCGATGCAATAAAAGCCGCTACCATTGCCGCGACAAAAGAAGCGGGCAGACAAACCGACATCACCACAATAAAAGTGACACCATTTCCTTCCATTATAGTTAACATGGCCGCCATTGCTGCACTAATAGGAGAGCCTGATATTGCAATCTGAGAGGCAACGACGGAGCCTGCTAGTGTCCTTGAAGGGCGAACGCCTGAGTCTTTTGCAATTTCAGCAATGACAGGAAGCATGGAAAATACAATGAAACCAGTCCCTGCCATAATTGTCATTACCCAAGTTGTAATGGGCGCAATGATATTAATATATTTTGGATTTTTTCGCATAAAGGTACCGGCAGCACGAACTAAAAAATCCATACCTCCCGCAGCTTGAAGCGCAGAGGCTGCCACAACCACGGTCATAATAATTAAAATAACATCAACGGGTGGTGAACCGATAGGTAAGCCAAATCCAATGGTTAATACTGCTAATCCTAATCCACCACATAAACCAATACCTATTCCCCCCATTCTAATACCGAAGAAAATAGCACCTAATACAACAATGACCTCTAGCCAAACCATAATCGTCTCCAATAGACAATATATTGTCATTAGTAATTGAAAAATTTAGTTGTTATAATTTGATACTACACATGAGTATTTATTGTTAATTCTTATTTGTTTTTAAATTTATTTTTCCGACTCTGTTTTCATACCATTCAATTCCAGCGCGTACTAATGAACCGGTAGAGTCTATATATTTGTCAGGACTATTTTTAACTTCATTAGCAAGAATGACCGGTACTTCAGTGCATCCTAATACTATTATTTCTGCCCCTTGGGAAAATAATAAACTGGCTTGTTCTTTCATTAAGGATTCTGCAAGGTTGAAATCTCCAGATTTTAATAAATAAATGCTTTTCATTACTTTTTTTTGATTTTCAACATCTGGTGTAATGCAATTAAGTCCTTTGTCTTCAATGTTTTTTTGATATAAATTCATGTATAGCGTTGCGTTGGTTGCTAATAAACCAATTGATTTTTTTTTTGTTAAAAGCACTTCTTTCATGGTTGTTTCAATGATGTTTAGCATTTCTACATGACATGATTTCTTTAACTCTGAAAACCAAAAATGTGCTGTATTACAAGGTATTATAATACATTCCGCACCTGCACCTTCGAGCCTTTTAAGATAGTCGGTCATAGCCGGTAACGGAGATATACCGTGATTTAAAAGAGCCTCTGTCCTATCTGGAATATCGGGAATAGAAGATATAATTAATGGGATATGTTCCTGATCATTATTTGCAGTAGTGAATGTTACAAATTTATTAAATAAATCTACAGTTGCAGCTGGACCCATTCCACCGAGTACGCCAATTAATCCTTTCACTATAATTACTCCTGAATATTTAATATCTCAGCAAGATCAATTTAAAATAAATATAATAGACTGACTATTTCATTTAACATGAGGTTGCAAATGTGATTAATTAAAAATTTAACGATTTTATTTAATCTGGAATTAATTTCTATCAGTGTTTATAGGGTAAGAGAAATGCAAATATGTATGGCATCATGCAAAATGTGCATTAAATAAATTCAGATAGTCTATATTTTATTGGAAATATTTAGTGAGCGACTATTTGTCCTAGTGTTGAAGGCAGTATGAGGAATATAAGCAATATAAATTGATTTTAAGTAATGTTTAAATTAGTAGGGTTATGCATAATACAAATAATGAAGATACAAATATTACCGAATAATGTAACTAATAATTAACTTTAATTATCAATGAAATTAAAGTAATTAATTAAACATCATTGCCGTAAAGTGTGATTAGGGTCAAATAATATGAAAAATATAGAAACGAAATGGCTATATGACTTTTTAACTTTAGAGTCTTGTCGTCATTTTTCTCACGCAGCAGAACAGCGCAATATTTCTCAACCTGCATTTAGCCGCCGAATAAAAGCACTGGAAGAAGCTATAGGTGTTGAGTTATTTGATAGAACAACATTACCGTTACAGCTTTCAGAAGAAGGTAAGGTTTTTCATTCTCAAGCTCGGAGTCTTTTACAGCAACTCGAATGCAATCTTAATGAGCTTTCAGGGCGTAATGTACTTAGTATTCCCAATATAAAAATTGCGGCGGCGCATTCATTATCACTCACTATGTTACCTAAGTTAGTTCATTCACTATCAAGTTATGGTGGCGAATTTGTTTATCATGTTGAAGCGATTGATGTTGTTCAAGTGGTCAATACCTTACGGGAAGGGAAAAGTGATTTTATTATCTCTTTTTATGATGAAGATCTTATGCAACCCCCCTTTAGTTGTTTAAATGTATTTGAGTCTGAGCTTTACCCTATTTGTGCCACAAATGAATTTGGAGCACCATTATTCGATATTTATCAACCACAGGTGCCGTTACTCAATTATACGAGTGCATCGTATATGGGGAGGTTAGTTAATCGCCGATTAAGTGAATCGGGGACGATTAGTTCTAAAACATTATTTATGTCCTCGATGAGTGAGCTATTGAAAAATATGGCGTTAGATGGACATGGTATCGCTTGGTTACCTATTTATTCTGTTGTTGATGAACTGAAAGAAAAAAAATTAGTCTGCCTTGATACGCCAGAGCTAACTATTCCTATTCAGGCATATATTTATCGAATGGATACGAGATTAAATAAAACCGCAGAAGATTTTTGGCGAATTTTAAAAAAGAATATTCCTGATGATTTAAAAGATCTTTAAAGAAAGTAAATTTTTCATTCATCGCTAAGGTAATAGGTTATTGTGTGAAGTATTTAAATGAGTGATGGCATATGGCTATTAGATATTCATGACTAGCTAAACAATAAATTATTGATGATGAGAACTGGTACTTAATGATATCAAAAAACTGGTTCTTGAGTGTTATCAACATTTCACTAGAATTGTGATAATCCATTAAAAAGAGGTTTTTATGTACACACAGAATGAATTTGGACAGCCAATAGGTCATTTAGTTAAAAATTGGTCTCCTCGTCCACAGCCATCTGACGTTGTGTTGGAAGGCAAATATTGTATGGTTGAGCCTCTAAATTTGGATCATGCTGAAAGCTTATATAATTCATTTTTAAAATCGCCTGATGGTAGAAGTTGGACATGGTTGTTTGATGAAGCGCCTAAAAATTTTGCTGAATATTTTTCGTGGGTTGAAAATAAATGTCAGAAAAATGATCCATTTTTCTTTACCATTTTAGATAAAAACACACAGGCAGCCATAGGTGTATTTGCTCTTATGCGAATAGATGCAAATAATGGCGTCATTGAAGTTGGACATGTTCACTTTTCGCCTCTACTAAGTGGCACGATTATGTCAACTGAAGCGCATTGGCTTTTGATGAAATATGTTTTTGAAGAGCTAAAATATAGACGTTATGAGTGGAAGTGTAATAGCTTAAATGAGCCTTCCCGCCGTGCTGCTAAACGCCTTGGATTTCAATATGAAGGTACATTTAGAAATGCACTTGTTGCTAAGGGGCGAAACCGTGATACAGATTGGTTTTCAATTATTGATACTGAATGGGATATCGTCAATAAAACTATGCAACAATGGTTATCACCATTAAATTTTACAGACACTGGAAGGCAAATAAAAACACTTGTAGAAATTCGAGAAAATATATTGCGTTAACATATAGACGGAATTTAGATAACTTTCAAAAAAGCAAAGATAAATTTTAAAACGGGCTGACGGAGCTTTCATCCGTCACCGGATTAAATTATTTAACTACTTAACCTATATAGATTATTTTAAAATTTCCAGTTTTCAGTTAAGTTCTTTAGTTATTTTATCATTCGATAAAATAAGGGTAATTCATTTTAGAAGTCATTATTTATTTTTTTTCATCATTAATTTAATGCAATAACTACATATAATTGCAAATATCCCTCCAATAAGCGTTTCCATGACTCTCTCAGGTAAAAGGTGATAATCTACATTATTAAAGAAAATGGACATTTCTATTAAGGATAATACAAGTCCTGTAAGACAAAACGTACCAAATACATTATTTTTTTTTGTATTACTAATAGGGATCAAGAAAGCAAAAATGAGTATGAGTGCAAAGCCAATATACGGCATAAATTCTACGAGGTTAAAGGAAAAATAGAGTAGAAAAACAACGACTAGTGTACCAATAACACGGTCTCTAGTTAGCTTAATGATATTGGTTAACTTAGGATTTAAAACAAAAATATACGTTAATGGAGCCCAGAAAAAATGGTCAAGATTAATAGCTCTAGAGGTTAAAACACATAAAAGTAACCCTAAAGAATAGATAAATGACTGAAATAATTGATTATAAGATAACTTATCTCTCTTTAGTGTGATGTATTTCTTTATTTGAAATAGCGTGATTTCTTCGCGTTTACTCATGGCGTAGCAAAATGCAAGCGTTATAATTGTTCCTATTAGTAGACCTATTACAAGGCCATCAAAACTAGATTCATTAAGTGTTGCGCCTATGATGTAGAAAATCATAAAGTACTTAATTGACATATCTAATGATGAATCAATATTGTAAAACTGGTAGTAAACAAAAGGCGATATGAAGAGGACGATAAAAAATAGAGAGTCAAAACCGAAAAGGTAGCCTAACGCGGAACCCAAAAAAACCAATAAGGAACACAATAGCGAATAGATGATATTTTTATATTGATTGGCTTTATTGAATATTGTGTAGCCATGCAGAGTTGATAGTGAGCTCCAGAGTGTTGCATCAATGCCTGCTGCATAGTAGGTAATGATAAAACTTATGACGAGACATAATGTTAAATAAAAGCTTTCTGCGACTTTCGCCATGAATTCACCTAGTTGGATGAGAAGTAAGCATGTGCTAATTCGTTAGCTATTATGATTAAAATGTGTGCTTAAGTCATTTGTATCATATTTAATATTTATTCGATTATAGATATTAATAATAGTTGTTTTCTTCATTGTAACCTTTGCATCATTTTAGTAAAAGAGCCACTTCCAAAATCATTCCAAATCAGAATACTTAAAAAAATTCACTAAAGTCAAAAAGGGTGTAGATCCACTTATTGAAGTGGTGTCGATAATAACACCTAATCTACTATTTAATACATTATCAGTGATTTATATCAAATATTACAAGTAGTCGACATGAATTTAACTTAGTTCAAGGTTTTCACTTGTCGCGCAAGCAATACGGGAAGTTGAGGCTGCTAAAAGCGTACTTTAATATAAAGTACTGCTATATAAACCAAATACCCTGCAATATCTATCGCAAATACAGATATCAACGTAAATAGACTTTTCATATGCGCCAAAAAAGTTGTGATTATGCATCAATAGACATTTAGATTATAAAAAGGTTCTTAGAGTAGAATGGTAGTTCGGGAAATGGAACAATAAACCTTTGATTAAAGGCTTTTTAATAAAAACTATAGTTATATAAAAATACCATAATAAAAATAATTAGAGGAGTGAAAAAGGAAGCGAAGAATGAATTAAAATATCCAGACATAGACGTATCACCTTTATATTTATGGTCCAATAAAAATTGCTGAGGTGAATGAGCATCTACCATTTAAATTTCTAGTAGAAACTGTTTTAAAATAATCCACTCTAATGGATTTTCTTATTCATCATCTAAATGAAATTTGTGTAATAATCGATGGGCAATAGGTGCAAATATTAATCCTAGAGTGGTCATAAAGACGACACTGGTGAATACACCATAGAAAGCGAAAAAAAACTTTCCTGAAATATTTTGTGGAACAATATATGGGCCAATGCCATTGGCTATAAAAGCACTATTAAATACTGCATCATGTAAATTTATGCTCGAATCAAAGGCTATGTGCCCGACAATGCCTATTAGCAAAGTAACAAGGACTAGCGCAAGTGCGTAACTAAAATGCAATAGCATTCGTTTTAAAAATGCACTGAATGAAATTAGTGGCATATTTTTAGATTCAAACATGGCTTTTCTCTCAAAGTAATTTAATGAAGTGATTGCATAATACCATCTATGTTAGCTTATCTGAAATTACCGCCTTGATCGCGATGGCGTAAGTAAAGCCAAATTCCGCGGGTCTTTTGTTTGCTTCAATTTGTACTTCCGCTAAGCTAACATTATTGAAACTAACTGGCGGGATGGTGATGCTTTGCGCAATTTATTCAATACAAAACATAGGTTAGTTAAGATAGTTGAAAGTATCCCTGATGCTAAAGCACCATTAGGATGGGAGTTATGTTCAATAATTGCCATTGGTGGCTTAACTGAGGTCGGTTTTTCTAAGCAGTATAGCAATATGTTATTGGTAATATCATCCGCAGGCAGAGGATTAATAGATTGTAATACAGGTGAAAAAATTGCGAGAGATTATGAAGAGTATGGCGATTGGTATAGCTCCTTTAACCTAACATCTATGGGGATAGGTATTATATCAAATGAGTCCATATCTATATCTGGTTTATGCGGTGGGGGATTGCCTGTAGCAAACCATTATGGCGAGACATTGACAGTTGCTTCTCCTAAATGGCCCTTAGAATACTTAATATGGGCGCCTTTAGGTAAAGATCCATTAATAGATAGATTTCAAGAAGGCTGTTTGAGAATAATGTCTGACTTTTTTGTCTGCGCCGGCTTTTCATGGAATGGTGAATTTATTGTAGCTGCAACTAGTAGCGATATTACTATATGGAAAAGAGTGTAACCTAATCTAGTCGACCCCTGGGTTGAATGGTAATTTTTTGTCGGATATATCTATATCTTGATTGATAATCCCATGCTCAGCCATTTCTTGGTATTGTTTTAGTTGTCGTATGACAGCCTTGTGAAAAAACTCACCAGTTTTTTGTTTTATCCATAAAGGAATTATATGCATTAGCCGGAAAATAAAAGTCAATGATCAGTCTTTCCTTCGGCTTTTGATGCATTTATGTAAAAACGAGTCTCATCCCCCAGCCGCAAGCCACGCATAGAAATAGATTGTCCTCAGCAAGGAGTGTAATTATCTTTGGGCTGGCGGAATTGGAATTGGTAATGTAATCATTTGATAAATAATGTTATTTGTATTTATTGTTTTTAATTTTACTACCAAGCTTACTACCAAAGTATTTTGCTAGGGTGATTAGACCGAGGAGGGGGAGAGTATAGTATTTTTATAAATACATTTATCTATTTTTGCTTGTCCCGCTGTCCCATCTGTCCTATGTAATATATATTAATATAAAAATATTATATATATTATATAGTTAATATACCTGCCTAACGTACATATCATGGGACAATGCGCAGGACACCCATTTTTTCTGTGTCCCGATGCGTTACCCCTCCTCGGATTGTACCTAATAGGTGCGGCTGAATTTTAACCTGTGCTTTTCTGTACCAGTTAGGAAGTGTACTTATGTATACTAGCTTTGACTTTTTCATTATTTCAGGGAGGGGGGGCATGCCGATAAAAGCAATTTTAGATGGGGAAGAAATTCACTCATTCACTTTTAATGAGAGGGAATGGGAAGAGTTAAAAGACTCATATAAAAAACGAACTCTCGTAATGTCGTGCTGTGGACACGGGGCCATACCCAAAACCAGTAAGCTAAATAACTTTCATTTTTCGCACAAACCCAAAAGCGATTGCCAGTATGCAAGGGAAAGCCCAGATCACTTATACCTGAAATTTTTAATTGCAAAGTTAGCGCACAAAGCTGGATGGTCTGTTACTACAGAGAAATCAGGCCAAACGCCAACAGGTGAGCAGTGGATAGCTGATGTCTACTGCACTAAAAATAATGTTCAATTGATATTTGAAGTACAGCTATCACAACAGAGCATGGATGTATTCAAAGAACGACAGGCTAAGTACATAGCGTCAGGCATTAATAGAGTTCTTTGGTTACACAAATTGAGAAAAGGCAAAGAATTTTATTTTCGCGATATTTGTATATCCTACGATTTACCAATGTTTGGTCTGCTGCAGGACGAAAATAATAATTACTATTTGCCTCAATTCTCGGTTTCAGTCGACCAATTCATTACAGGCGTTTTAGAGAAAAAGTTAACTTGGCATCCCCATAATAATTCGAAGTTACAAGCTAAGGTTATTCCGTACAAAGAGGAATGCTGGCGGTGTGGGAAAGAAACTAACATTGTCCGAGGAATAGGGATCCATTCACTCGATAATATAGCTCTAGATTTTATCTCTTTTGGTAATCAAGATTGCAAAGACCTTATACACAAGCATATAAGTAATGAAGTTCTAAAATCGCATGGCATAGGCGAATTAAAACAACGTTATAGTAAAACTGCGGGTGGTTTTTACCTTTCCAATGGTTGTAAATATTGTAATGCGTTACTTGGTGATTTTTACTTGCCGAACTCCCCCCTTGAATACCGGAGTAATAAGTATAAATCTATAGCTACTTTCACATTTGATTATCGTGGAAGCCCTTTTATAAATCAGAATTGGTATTTTCAAGGACTGAGGGCCAAACGAATATAACCATGCAATTTTTAACATGGTTCAAAAACGATACCATCTACTCGGGCAGGGTTATCTAAGAACAGCGGCATTTTGTGGCTGTACGCGTTGCTGGTGACGGGGAAAGCCGTAAAGTAAATTTAGTTCTAAAGGTTCATCTACAGCAGTTAAGCATCCTAAGATAAAGCTTTCCGCTATCGCCATGCGTTTACGGACTTCACTTTCATTCAGCTTATACTTACGGCCTATAGAACGTTTGGACATACCTTTAGCGTAGTAACATTCGATAAAGTCACATTCTTGTTCCATCTGGACATTACGCAATTTCGCAATACAACCATCAATAATAAGCCCGTCCTCGTCACAGCATGACAGCTTAGTAATACTCGTGCGACTCACTAAGCCTTTAAATCCAGCGGCAACAGACGAGTAACCAAGGCCAGTACGCCCACGAACTACCCAACCACCCCAATGTAAAAGTATCTTCTGTATATCTCTTTGCATTTTTACACCTATAGTTTTCTATACCAGTAGTGGTTATAAAGTGATTCGTGATTTTTGTACCAGTTAGTACATTTTAACAATATGAAAGAGATAAAGCGAATAGCCTATAACATACTGATTTATATTAATTATACCAAGTCGGTAGAATTGAATTTTAAGCAGGATCATTTTACAAATTGAAGCGGTAATTTTCAGACAGGGTTATCTAACAACCACCAGCTTTTAGAAGTGAACTGTATTGAACACTTATATATAAGAGTCTTTAAAATTCTAAATACTTAAACAGTAAATAACTATATGTAGGTGGTGGGGATGTTATCCCCTGCCTGTAAATTGGGCGTAGTTAAATATATGGATCTTTCTATTAATTATTCTCGTTATAGTATCTTTTTATTACATTCTCTTTAGCTGAAATAATTTTATCCGAAGGTGGGGCTATCACGATGGCGGCAATTAAAAGACCTGCTATATATAAAGCAAAAACAGAGACCCCTACCCATGATTTTATTACAACTGCGATTGATAGAAATATAGCAAGGATTATAATTGCTGCACCTAGCCATATTACAGTTCGATGATGTTTTTTCACTTTTTGATGATTTATTGATAGTTGATTATTAGATTGGTCGACAGATAAAAAAACATTTACTGGTTTGAAAAATTTTGCTGATGCCAATTCATATTTAAATTTATCTAAAATGCTAACAATAATCGGTTGTGCTACACTTAAACTAACCCCTGTAATAACTTCGATTTGCCTTCTCACTCTCTCATTCTCAACGAAATCAACAAATTCGCGTGATGTTGGTTGTTCTAAGATTTTATCTTGTCGATTAACTCTATCCCTACCAAAATAGAAGAATAACGGTAATATTGTTGAACTAACCAATCCGGTAAAAATATTAAATATTGTCATGACTGTCATTTCAGTTTCCTTAGATATAAAAATTAAACTATAAGGTTTAAAACATGTATGTAGCACTCACTGTACTGATTATTTATCTGGTAGTTCATCGATTTTTTTACCCATCAGTTATTATCATGACTACTTAGCTTCATGTTTTTCTGATTTTGGTTTTTTCTCACAGGCATTAATAACCCACGCTGAAAAATTAGGATTTTCAAACTTTACACTTGAGTTAATTTATTCAAGTAATTCATGTGGAAAGCGAATGTGTTTTTTAGTTGATTTATTATCTATATCACCCGTAGCCATTGGCATATACCTATTGTTGTTTAGATAGTGTTAACACACCTTACTATATTTTTTGGAATAAAAAGTGTTGGCATGTATACCCGTCTTAAAATAGAGCGGGTGTAAACCGCCATTTAGGTGGTGAGGATGTTATCCCCGACCAGTGGATTGCGCGTAGTCGTAAGGCAAAATAACATGCGAAAATTAAATTTCAATTATGTAAAATCACATAAGCTATTTCCAACCATATGGCTCGAGTTCTTTTTTGACTAAGCTTTGTACTGTAATGACATCTCTTAAGTTAGCATGCTTACTACAAAATATTACGTATGCTTCAATAGGTGTATAGCGTTCTTTATAGAAAAAGTAATTTCTCAGTGGATGTTTTTCAGCTGCATACACAGGGCTGGTGGGGCATTGATATTTTTTATCTATCCAAGATGAAAATTGGTCAATTGTTAGGTCATATACTTTGCTATCTATTTCAACCCAATAGTGATGTATATTTCGTTTTCTAGTACTTCCTAAGACAATTTCAATTTTGGATGTGGGAAAGTTTTGTGATGCTTCTAACCCGAGGAGGATAGAACTTCCTTGGCAACAATTTACAGGAAAATCAAAAAAGAAAGGAAAACCCATACTATCAAGTTTAGTATGGGTCTTTTCCAATATTTCTCGGAGATCGGAAGCTAATTTAATACATATAGTCATTTTACAAGACTTAATTTTGCTTTAGCAGAACGGTAGTCATTGCTTTCAGAAATTCCGTTATAAGCTTCCATAAAGAAAGGGTTATTGAATGTTAACGCATTCATTTCATCTAAAGGTATATTTAATTGTTCTAAAACTTCAGATCTTTTTATCCCTTGCTGTCTTAATGCTGTGAATATTTTATCTAATATAAGCGATTTTTCTCTAACTTCTAATCCTTCAGGCTCTGATGTTTTGAATCCTCTACGAGTTAAATCTATGCATAATTGCCTATAATGCCATTCTGTTGAAAGGTTTAAATCAAAAGTTCGTCGTACAAGAGCAGCTAAAGATACATTCCAAAATTTCTTTAATTCAATTAATAAATCTAAGGATGGCATTCTTGGCACATTAGCTAATACGCTGCGCTCTGGCATTAAAAATGCAGAAGCAAATCGATCTGCCTCTATTTCAGCTTCTCTACCGCTATTACTTGAGTGCTTATGCATAATTAAATGGCCTAATTCATGTGCGGTATCAAATCGACTTCTTTCTGGTGTTTTCATGGTGTTCAGCAGCATGAATGGTTTGTTATCCATCCAAAAAGAAAAAGCATCGACTTCAAGACAGTTTTCAGCAAGAGAAAAAACTCTTACTCCTTTAGATTCAACTAAGTGAATAATATTTTTTAAAGATAATTCTCCTAATCCCCAAGCTTCTCTTGTAACCCTTGCAGCCTGATCTGGCCCCATGAAATTATCAAAGGAGCAATCAGGTAAACAAGGTTCAGGTAGTCGAAAGCTAGACTCAATCCATTTAGATATATCTTGAGCCAATTTTCCTGCGCTGATTGCTGATGCTCTCCGACCCGCAGAAAGTTTTGTCATTGCGCGGAAACTTACGGTATCGTTTTCTAAAGTAGGTGTATCTTCAACTTCAAAAAAACTTAATGGATAATTCAGTGCGTTAGCTATTTTGCTTATATTATCATCGATAGCTAGTTCAAAATTATTTGCATTCTCATAGTTATTAATTGTTTTACTTGTTAATCCAGTAGCGTCTGCGAGAGCTTTTTGTGTTAAGCCTCGACGCTCTCTAGCCATTCGAATCCGTTCAGAAAAATACATAAATTAACCAACGTTAAGGATATCAATATCGATATCTGGAGTGAATTCTGGTGAAATTGTCACTGGTTCTATAGGGTGATCAGTTGGTATCGAAAGAATTACTCGAATTGAAAAACTATTAATTTTATTCTTATAACTAAACGTTAAAGGCCTTGAAAATTCAGCTCGTATAGTTTGTTGACCAAAGCTATTAGGTTCAGTAAATGTATACATTAAAAACCATAAGTCTAAATTTAGTTTGTTAGGAAGTGGAGATATATTTTCAATATTGGTAGTTGGAAAATCAAAAGTTAGCTGTTCATCATTTATTGTTGGTAAAGTTCCTTGACCAGGCATATCATTTTCGAAAAGCCCCATTAGGTCACATGTAAATTCACCTTTAGGATAGAACGTTTCTGGATAACCATTAACCAATCCTGTTTGTTCGCATCCTCGAGTTATATGAATGGCTATTTTATCGTTCGCAACAAATTCAACATTTCGAATAGATAATTTTTTGAAGCCTTTAAGACTAAGGATTTCACGAGAGCTGCTAACAGCCTCACCAGTAAAAAAGTGCCCTTTAGATGCCGCAGGGAAATTTGAGGTTACTGATTCTCGTTTGCTTAATGCTCTATATAATATTTCTGTAAACTCTTCTGTACTTACATCTAAAGATGATAAAAATGCATTTACATCATCTTCCTGATGAATAACTTTTATTCTTTCTGTATTTAATAACTGCATGTTGAGTTCCTTTAGATGACTTTCCATTTATTAAACCTCAATTGAGGTTGTAAATCAAGAAAGTTATTGTGAAAATAACTTGCTTCTACCGGTATCAATTCGATATAGTGATCTCGTACTAGCAAAATCTAGTATCAGGATTGGCGTCCTGAATGAGTTAACGGCGACACATGACGCGCTTTGCGTCTTTTTTGTGTCCATGCCTACGCACACCTATTAAATGCGGTACCATAACGCGCTGAATCTATGGTGGCGGCAGCAGAGCAACCGCAAGGTTGGCTGGAATCCGTTAACTCCAGTAACGCCAACTCTACTGTCGTCACCACCCCCCGAAATTGGCGTTTCTGGTGGTGACTCCTTACTTAAGTTAACGGAGATCATCATAATGATGGCTACCCCTACCCAAACTCACCCTAAATTTATATGGCGCTTTTTCTCCTGCCAACAATTTAAATATTTCATTGTTGAAGCCACCAGCGAACAAGAAGCGCGTTCATTACTTCCCGACTCACCTTGTGTATTTTCTGCGCGTATTCGTCAGGAGGTGGGACATGCCTAATCATCCTGTTTTTGCTACGCCTGCGGATGCAATTCGCCCAATTGCTGCGGCATTAGAAGCGGCTCAGTTCTTGGCGTTAGATCCACAGGCTAAAGACCTCTCCAATGACCTAATCGCATGGGCGCAAGAAACCGCTGCACAAATGGCTATCAAGATGCAAAACGAAAAGCCAACTGATTAGTAATTGGTGTTAGAGGGTGAATATTTCGCGGAGTGGGTAATTTTTTGCAACTTTGCCTTATTCGAGTCTATTCCCCTCTGCACATGCACAAGTCTTATAAGCGGTAATTAGCCAGCGTACCTTTTCAGCGTAAACCGAATAATACCGAATAAAGGTGAAGACAATGACAACGGGTGAATCAATGCTAACGAAAAAGGAAGTAAAAGCTTTACTGCATTATAAGTCTGATAGTGGCTTTCATGAGTTTTTAAAAAGAACGCCTACGTTTCCAAAGTCCGTCAAATTAGGGCTAAGGCGTGTAGGGTGGGCGGCTAGTGAAGTCGATGCTTATTTAGCCGCCCAGCTTAGTTCTCGCAAGGATAACTAACATTATGTCTAAATACTCTAACTCACATATTGCAGTTTTACAGCGTTGTAGCGCAGCTAAAGCAGAAACATTTTCATCAGATGTAGGCATAGAAAAACGTTATGGCGATATGGTTGTCATGGACTCGGGTTTTGTTAATCGGGCTGTACGTCGTCGTATAAAGGCTAATGAAAGAAAACGTAATAAGAAATTAGGTAGTTAATATATGGCAGATAAAATCTACTATTCCCGAGGTCGGGATAAGTTCGACATTACGCCCGAACAGCGGTGTGCAGAGGATGAGGACGATTTTATCAATAAAATTCTGTCCGATACCGCTAAAGCAAAATATCAGCAATATTTTTGTGCTCCAATGGCAACAGGTGAACATCCTCGAGGGCAAGACCCAAAAGAAAAGCATCCTGAAAAGTTTCAAGGTACTAAACCTTGGCGTTTATCTTTACTTGCCGCTAAACGTCGATTTATCAGCTTTGATTGTGACAGTTTTGATAGTCCTAAAACCTACCAAGTACTGATCAGTTATTTGCAAAAAAGATATAAAGGGCTTTTATACACCACGTTCAACTACACCGTAGATGCTCCTCGTTGCCGCTTTGTGCTTATGTTGAATAGTGAGGTTGACCGCAATCAAGGGAAACTAGTCAGTAAAGCTATTGAAGTAGAAATTAACCAAGCTTTGAGTTCACTGGCTGAACAGCTAGGTGATAGTTCATGGAGTCCAGCCATTGGATGGGATGATTCGGTATATCGTGCAGAACAACAGTGTTATTTACCGATAAAGAACCCGTTGAATAAAGAAATTAGAAAAGGCGTACCAGTTACAGATGCTATTACCTATAAATTCGATGGTGAGCTAGTCAACGTTGCAGGATGTTTAGAGTGTGCGGATACGCTAGAGCTAAAAGCACCTAAAAGATATGAGCCGAACACTGATGATTTTACCGATTTTGATAATTGGCTTGATGTTGATGAACATACCTTAGCCGATTTACAGGATGCTTTGTTTTTTCCGCCAATGGTTGAAATATCAAAAGGTGGGCGCACTGACTGGCAAAAAGTGTTAGCGGCACTCGGTAGTCTAAAAAATACGCCTTATGAAGATGAAGCCTATCAATTGGCTTTATCATGGTCTATCGCTGGCGGCTCTACATTTGATCAGCAAGCATTCGAGGAGACTTGGGCTACATCTAGAGCAGATTTAACCAGCTATAAAGCTGTTTTTGCAAAAGCGGATCGCCTTGGTTGGGTAAACCCACAAAAGTTAAGACCTTATCTTGAGCTTAAAAAAGTCGGTCTATACATGACGGATGAAGGGTTAATGCTCAATAAAGAGGAAGGGACAGGTAAGAATAAAATCATTGTTACTAAGCAAGTTTCCGCTTTATTTTCAATTCGAGGCTTAACTCGTGATGCGTATAGCGATAACTGGGGTAAGTTAATTACGTTTAATGATAGGGATTCTATACAGAAGCAATTTATTGTTCCCGATGAGCAATTACATAAACAAGGTACGGATATCCTCCAGCGACTCGCTAACTTAGGCTTGTGGATCAACATTTCACAAAGTAGAGCGTTACTCGATTACTTCAATATTACAACAGCAAAAGAGCGCATTACATTGGCAGATACAACAGGTTGGTTTAATGCTCATGCATTTGTTTTACCCGATAGAACGATTGGCCCTACCGACGATAAAATCATGTACCGTTTATCTGGTAGAAAGAAAACCGAAAGCAGCCAATTATCTCAATTAGGCACATTAGAAGAGTGGCAACAACATATAGCGGCTAAGTGTGTTAATAACACTCGATTAGTTTTTGCGGTCTGTGTGGCACTATCTGCACCATTGTTAGACGTCCTCGGTGTCGATGGTGGAGTCTTTAGCTTAAAAGGCCCATCTTCTAAAGGTAAGAGCACGGCTCAACATACAGCGGCTTCTGTTTGGGGGAGTGGTGCTACAACAGGTGGCTATGCACATAGCTGTAATACTTCACTAGTTGGAATTGAAGTTCTGGCCACCGCTCATAATGATCTTCCATTAATACTGGATGAGCTGAAAGCGGCTAACCCTAAAATGGTGGGGCAAATTGCTTATATGTTGGCACTCGGACAGGGTAAAGTCCGAGGAACTAAAGATGTTACTTTACGTGATACTCTACAATGGCGAACTCTTGTTCTAGCTTCTAGTGAAGATGCTTTTGAAAACTATCTCAAAGCAGCAGGTGAAGCTATAGCTGCAGGTCAGCAAGCTCGATTTGTTGATATACCTGCGATTGTTAGTGATGAGTTGGGTGTGTTTGATGATATCCATAATATGTCCTCCGCGAAAGCATTTGCTGATAGTCTCAATACTTTATCAACTCAATACTATGGTTCTGCCGGCATTCACTGGCTTGAGAAGCTTACACATATTGAACGCTCAGAGTTAATGCCAAGGCTTGATGCATATATTGCCGAATTTAAGGCTATGTACCGTCCAGATAATGCAAGTTCTCAACTTGACCGAGTATTAGAGCGTTTTGCTCTATGTGCTTCTGCGGGAGAGTATGCGACTGAGCTGGGCGTAACAGGTTGGGGTAATGGTGAAGCTATTAAAGGCGTAGGTTCCTGTTTTAATAGTTACGTTGAAGAACGAGGAACGGTAGGGGATTTAGAAAGTGTAAACGGTATTAAGCAACTTTGTGCTTATTTAAGTACGTACCGCGAAGCGCGTTTTAAGCAGATAGGCGTTAATTCGTCGTTATCTACCTTTGACGGCTATTATGTTCTAAATCAAACGCTAGATACTTCAATTGGTGATTTTGTCGATGAAACCACGGATAACACTGATGAAGTTATAGATGCTGGCGGTGTGTATTGGGTAACGGCTGATGCTATGCGAGATAGGGTATTAGCCAACTGTAACATGGAAATGACATTAGCCGAGCTGCATAAAGTTGGCGCGCTAATAGGCGTTAAAGAAGCTCAAGAGCCAAGTGGGCAGTTTAAATTTGAATATAACCCAAGGGCTTACAATCCTATCGACGGTAAACGGAAGCGTTACTATCGTATTGATGAAACGAAGTTAGATTTATAATTAAATAGGCCAGTCATTTAGCTGGCTTATTTTTTTTATCTCTCAGTAACGGCGTGACCCAATCATAAATAGTTTCCCAAGAAATCCCCTTATCTGCATCTTGATTTTTATTGAATGGATGTAACTTCATATATTCGATTGAGCCAACAGGATGTTCAGTTACCCAATCATGATATCTAGCATCAACTTGGTTAGTTAAGGCTGTCATAGTTATTTTTCCTTTATCTTCACTAATTACTTGCTCTGCCCATACATTTATTTTTGCTTTAATTGGGCCATAGTATTTATCGTGTTTAGCGTAGGCTGCTTTTTGCCTTTTCTCTATTAAATCCAGACTGCTCAGGTTATCAAAGCTATTAACTACTTCTGCATCGTCCGTTTGTTTAGCTAAGATAGCGAAAGCAAAATTACTCGCTGCAAGTAGATATTTATCATTTGGAATATCTTCATTTTCGGTCATACCCAAAACAGCACAAGCACCAACAAGAGGTATTGTTTTATTTCCATCTGATAATGGTTCAGCTACGCAATATCGCCAAGCATAGCTATCGATTTTAGTTAGTTCTCTAGCTGTTTCTTGGGGTACATCGATTAAATCCCACACGTTAAGGTAGTCTAAAGCTTGTTCAATATCATATTCTGATAACGTAGAAAGCTGGTGGATGCACCAATGTGCCGAGGAGAGGTGAGTTAGATAAATATCATCCTCGCTATGTGGCGAAAATAGCACCTTAGCCTTGTTGATATTTTCTAGAGTGAACAGATCTTTGCTCATGTTATTCACCAATAACCCGTAAGCCCTTAATACATTCTGCGGCTGTCATGTCACCAGTTGCAGCACCTTTAACAAATTGCCCCCACCAATCCATAATAATCTTTCGTTGTTCAAGATAAGTTGAGCGGTTATAGGCTGCACGTACCGAATTTTTCTCTCTATGGGCTAGTACTGCTTCAATAGCATCTGGCATGAACTCTTGTTCATTCATTGCGGTACTAGCGATAGCGCGCATTCCATGAGCCGTTAGTAAGCCTTCAAATCCCATACGTTTTAAGGCCATGTTAGCTGTTTGGCTATTCATCGATTTTGAAGGTTCAGAACGATGAGGAAAGACAAATTCTCTGTGGCCTGAAATAGGTTTCATGACTTCTAAGATATCGAGAGCAGGTTGGTTTAATGGGATTGTATGTGCATGGCCCATCTTCATTGTTTCAGCGGGCACATTCCAAAACTTGTTATCAAAGTCAATTTCAGACCAACGAGCTTGTACGGCTTCTCCTGGTCGAGTAACGGTTAGTAATTGCCATTCAATAACTAAGCGCGTTGATAATTCAATTTGTGCAACAGATAGCGCACGCATTAGCCGAGGAAGCTCATCGGGTTTTAGGGTCGGATTATGCTTTTTCTTAGGCTTAGGAAACGCTTTACTAACGGTAGTAAACGGATTGGCATCAATAATCCCTGCATTCATCGCAAAGTCCATTATTTCAACTGTTCGTTGAGTAAGGCGCTTTATTGTCTCTAAATTTCCTCTTGCTTGAATAGGCTTTAATATTTCCACCAGCATAGGGGCTTTGAGTAAAGAGACTGGCATCTTACCTAATTTGGGGAAAATATCTTTTTCAAGTGAACGCCATACATCATTTGCGTAGTCGGGTGTGACGGTCGTTCTTTTAATGGCTATCCAGCGAGTAGCAACTTTTTCAAGAATATGACTATTTTCCTCTTGTGCGATAGCTTGTTGCTGTTTACCCCAATCAAGAGGATCAATATTTTGTGCCAGTAATGCTTTGTACTCATCTTTGATTTTACGGGCGTCAGCTAATCCAATAGCAGGGTATTCACCAATGGCTATCATTGTGCGTTTTTGTGTAAGCGGCTTGTAGTAACGAAAGTACCAACGACGAGAACCCGAAACTTTAGCGAGGAGTTCTAATCCGTCCCCGTCTCGATATATTGTGTCCTTAAGTTCCCCTGCCTGATTAGGTTTAGCTTTTGCGTTGGCTACAGCCGTAGGGGATAGGGGCTTTATTTTTTTAGGCATATTCGATTCTCTATCTTGGTAGTAACGTTTTTAACGGTTAAATCGCTTACTACTACGGGACATTTGCTCTATTACTTAACAGTGTGTCCTATTTTAATTTTAGTGTCCCAGTATGTATTTTTATTTTAAATCATGTGGTTAAGTCATTTTTGTGGCTGATTTATAAATGTTGGGACAATAGCCGAGGACGGGGTGTTGTCCTATGTTTTTTGTTTATATATCAATGTGATAAGCTGCCTTGGGACAGCGGGACGCATTTTTCAGCGAAAAACATAACTATATAAAGAAATTTTATAAGGACAGGACTTTGGTAGTAAGAAAAATAGTAGTATCTATCCTTTACTACTAAACATACTACCAAAGCTTTCGAGTTAAAACGATAGGTAACGAATATAAACGTATAATAAAAAAGCCTTAACTCGTTATGAATTAAGGCTTTTTAAGGTGTTTTCGAATATTTACGAATGCATTCGAATACTAATTTGGTGGAGCTGGCGGGAGTTGAACCCGCGTCCGAAATTTCTACATCCTCGGTACTACATGCTTAGTCTAGTCTTTAAATTCATTTGCCAGCTGCGGACAGACACGCCACTAACAAACTATCCTGATTAAGTTTAACGCTGCAACCCCAGGCAAGGCATTCACGCGATCTCTTTTGGTTTTGACCTCTCTTGATCCCCGTCCTAAGAGCGGAGGCTAGGGAGAGAGGGCTCTGAGCAGGTTATTAAGCTGCTAGTGCGTAGTTTTCGTCGTTTGCGACTATTTTTTTACGGCTTTTTACGAGGCCAACCGTCCCTCGGCATGCACCTTGGGTTTCGCAAATCCCGTCGAATCCAGAATCAGCCCCAAGTTGTTGAACGCAGTATAACAGAAAATTACGCTATAAAGCTAGAGGTTAGCGATTAGAATGTTTCATTATACGTGCTTTATCTAACTGCCATTCACGATCTTTGATGTCAGAACGCTTGTCATGTGCTTTTTTACCTTTGGCTACGCCAATTTTAACTTTGCACCACGCATTTTTCCAATATAAGGAAAGTGCGATGACGGTATAACCTTCGCGGTTAACTCTACCATATAGAGTGTCTAATTCACGTTGGTTTAATAATAATTTGCGGCTACGAGTTGGATCGCAAACAACGTGCGATGATGCAACCATTAGTGGTGTAAAGTTTGCACCAAACAAATAAGCTTCACCATCTCGAAGTAAGACGTAGCTATCACTAATGTTGGCTTTGCCCGCACGTAATGATTTAACTTCCCAACCTTGTAGGGACAAACCCGCCTCGAACTCCTCTTCGATAGAATATTCGTGGCGAGCACGTTTGTTCATAGCAATTGTTGCTGAACCGGGTTTATAGGGTTTTTTCTTTGTCATAGTTCAATCATTATACTTTAAGCTGAGTTGAAATAAATCTTTCTGTACTTAAATTTTTTTAATTGTGCATTTATTGCCCTATATGGGTTTTGTTTTTTGTTTAACCAATCAATAGTGGTATTATATGCGCAGTTTTTGGGGATAGGAATTGATATGCCACAGATTAGTCGCTCTGCATTGGTCCCTTTTAGTGCAGAACAAATGTATAAACTCGTTAATGATGTTATTTCATACCCTAGTTTTTTACCTGGGTGCGTGGGTAGCCGTATTATTAGCCATCATGATGATGAAATGACTGCTGCTGTCGAGGTGTCGAAAGCGGGGATCAGTAAAACGTTTGTGACCAAAAATATATTGGAAGATAATAAATGTATCCATATGCAATTGGTTGAAGGGCCTTTTAGTAAGCTCTCTGGAGGGTGGCGTTTTATCCCCCTAAGTGCAGATGCCTGTAAAATTGAGTTTCATCTTGATTTTGAATTTACTAATAAATTAATTGAACTGGCTTTTGGTAAAGTTTTTAAGGAACTTGCTAATAATATGGTTCAGGCTTTTACATTAAGAGCTAAGGATGTTTATAGTGTCTGATCTTAATATTGAGGTGGCTTACGCCTTACCTGAAAAGCAGTTTTTATTGCCTGTTAAGGTAGCCAATGGTGCAACTATTGAAGATGTAATTATTGCATCAGGTATTTTATCTCTACGTGCTGATATAGATTTAAAAAAAAATAAAGTGGGTATTTATAGTCGGCCTGCCAAATTAGGTGATTTGGTGCAAGATGGGGATAGAATTGAAATTTATCGACCGTTACTTGCAGATCCGAAAGAATTACGTCGTAAACGCGCTGAAAAATCAAAAGAAACAAAAAAATAGTTCAATTTCAAATGTGTGATTGATAAGCCGAGTTAATGCTCGGTTTTTTTGTTTTTGTGCTTTTTAAACTTAATTTTTTAAAAATCAGATGGATAGACGGAAAAAGCCTAATAGACAATGGAAAACGGGACGATAACGAAAATTTTTAGTCATTAGATATTTGTAACTACCTGCAAAATGCTAATTTTAAGCTTTAACAGGTAGTTACTTGTTCAGAATACTGAAAATAGGTATAGAACAGTATCAGAAGACAGATGACATTAATGTAATGTGTTATTCAGCTGCTTTTGTTTCTGATGCTTTAATTTCTTTATTTTCCATTGATTCTTGTGCTGCAAGATTTTTTTCATTTTTGATTTCGGTAAGGATACCATTACGATCAAAATTGAGAGTTAAAGTTTCTTGCTGAACAGGATCGTGACCAAGTTCTTGGCGGAAAACATAATACCAGGTCTGAGTACCAAACGGGTCGGATAACATTGGTGTGCCCAAAGTATAAGCGACCTGTTGCTGTGTCATTCCTTTTTGGATCTTAGCAACATCTTTCGCGGTTAAGTAGTTACCTTGGTTAATGTCAGGGTGATAGACAAGACGTTCCATCATTGAACAGCCCGTAGACATTAATGCGAGTGATAGTGCAGCAGCAGTTAACAATTTATAACGCATGGATATCTCATTCCTTTTGGAGTCAGAACATCAATGATAATCGACATTGATACAATTTAAAACCTTCCTGATTGACTCTAAGACCACATGAGCGCAAAAAAGTTGTCAAAAATTAGGCTGCAAGCAATTCTTTTGCATTCGCAAGGGTGTTTTTTGTCACTGAAGAACCCGCTAAAAGTCTTGCAAGCTCTTGTAATCTAGATTTTTTATCTAGTAGTTGCATATGCGTTTCAGTTTCGATGCCATTGGTTTCTTTACTGACATAAAAATGATGATGACCGCAACCTGCAACTTGAGGTAAATGAGTAACGCACATAACTTGGGTCGATTCGCCGAGCTCACGTAATAATTTTCCGACAATTGCTGCAGTAGGGCCACTGATCCCTACATCGACTTCGTCAAAAATAAGTGCCGGCGTATCCATTTTTTTCGCTGTGATAACTTGGATAGCGAGTGCAATTCGTGATAGTTCGCCGCCAGATGCGACTTTTGCAAGAGCTTGGTGTGGTTGTCCTGGATTAGTTGTAACATTAAATTCAACTTTACAAGCACCATCAACTTGTAATTGTTCAGGAACAAATTTGATATCGATAGTAAATTTACCATGCGGCATCGAGAGCTGATGCATACTATCAGTGATTAGATGACTTAATTCTTGTGCATACTGCAAACGAATTTGATGTAAACGTTTTGCGTACTCTAAAGCGATTTGATGATTTGTGACAACTTGTTCATTTAAAGCGGCGCAGTCTTCATTTTGGTTTGCTATTAATTCTTGTTCAGCTAAAAATTGTTGAAATAACTCTGGCAATGATTCTGCGGTAACATGATGTTTACGCGCAAGACTAATTTGTTTTGATATTCGTTTTTCAAGTTCAAATAAACGATTTGGGTCTAGTTCAAACTGATCACAATAATGTTTTAATTCATCACTGACTTCACTTACTTGAATCGAGGCCTCTTCAAGCATATCGAGCAACCCTGAGAATTTTGGATTAAGTGAGATTAATTCACTTAATTCATTTTTAGCGGTATTGAGTAAGCTAATAATATTGGTGTCATCATTATCAGACAATATTTGAGTTGTACTTTGACCAATAGAAAGAAATTGTCCGTGGTTAGCGAGTTGATTGTATTCTTGTTCTATTTCTTCAAATTCACCTTGTATTGGCATGAATTCATTTAACTCTTTCAAATGATAACTAAGTAACTGTTGGCGTGATTCACGTTCCTGCATTTGTTTTTGAAAAACAGCAAGTTGTTGGCATGAATTATGCCAGTTTTGCCATGTTTTTTTCATTTGGGCTAATAAATCTTGCTGGTTTGAATATGCATCAAGTAGAAATTTTTGATGGTTGTTATCAAGCAATAACTGGTGAGCGTGTTGACCGTGAATTTGGATGAGTAGGGTGCCTAGTTCTCTTAATTGTGATAAAGGGACTGAAACGCCGTTAATAAAGCCTCTAGAGCGACCGTCAGAGGTAATAGTACGACGTAATAGGCATTCGTTGTAGTTATCAAGTTGGTGTTCTGTGAGCCAATTGGAGGCCATTTGTGCATCAGTAAGTGAAAAGCGGGCGCATAAGTCAGCACGTTGTGCGCTAGGGCGAACCATATTGGCTTCCCCGCGATTACCTAAACACAGTCCAAGAGCATCAATTGCAATAGATTTACCAGCACCAGTCTCACCTGTAATTGTGGTCATTCCGCTGCGAAAATCAATTTCTAACTCACGAACAATAGCAAAATTATTGATAGTTAATTGGGTTAGCATCTGCGCTCTCCTGTGAAAATTCACAACTGTGTTTTCATACAGTGTAAACTGTTTTTTTATACAGTAAAGAGCCAGAGCATAAAAATTAGAAAGTTTTTTTAGCCCAACCTAACTTTGAGCTTAATGTATTGAAATAGTTATAATCTTTTGGGTGTACTAAATTAAGGCTTTTATTACTACGTTTGATAATAACTTCTTCACCATCTTGAATAGGTAACATTATTTGGCTATCACAACTCACTTCGTAATCAATATTACTTCGTATGAATTTTAAGCGAATACTACTATCGCTACTGATAACGAGTGGTCGTGATGACAGTGTATGAGGAAACATAGGGACTAAAACAATCGCATCTAAATTTGGCATTAAAATAGGCCCACCAGCTGATAAAGAATATGCGGTTGAACCTGTTGGTGTAGCAATGATGAGCCCATCAGAGCGTTGAGAGAAGGCAAATTTATCATCGATGTAAACTTCAAACTCAATCATGTGTGCGACTTTGCCTGGGTGTAAAACTATTTCGTTTATTGCGCTGCTTTTACGGGCTTTTTGGTTTGGTTTTATAACTTGGGCCTCTAATAAAAAGCGTTGTTCTTCATGGTATTCCCCTTCAAGTACACGAGAAAGTTGTTGCAGGGCATTATCGGGATCAAGATCAGTTAAAAAACCTAAATTTCCACGGTTAACACCAATAACTTTGTTGTTATAACGCGATAAAATACGAGCCGCCCCAAGCATATTACCGTCACCACCAACGACAATGACTAAATCAGCTTGTTGTCCTATTTCTGTCAGATTACCAGTATTTGCATTTTTTAAGTTCAAGTCTTTTGCAACTTGCTTATCAATAATGGCATGATAATTTTTAGATATAAGCCAATGATAGATAACTTCATGTGTTGCTAATGCTTCAGGGTGTCTCGGATGTCCGACAATACCGATTGTTTTAAAGTGTGATTGTGGTTTCGTTTTATCCATTTGCATACTTTTTTGGCCTCTCATTGTATGACTTCCCTTGAATCCCTGTTTTAGATCCCCATAATACTCTCATTGTATGACTTCCCTTGAATCCCTGTTTTAGATCCCCATAATACTCTCATATATGGGATTAATGCTAAATACGCGGAGATATTCATGAGTAGTAAAGAACAAAAGATGCATGAAGAGCAAGCTTCTGAGCAAAATGAATCACAAAAAGTTCAATCAGAGCAGGAAGTCGAAGTTCAACAAGCAGCCGATTTACAAGCAGATGAACAAGCGTTAGCAGCGCGTATTGCTGAGCTTGAGCTACAATTAGAGGCTTCAAAGAAAACAGAACGTGAAGCTATGCTACGTGCTCACGCTGAGGTTGAAAACATTCGTCGCCGCACTGAGTTAGATATTGAAAAAGCACATAAATTCGCACTTGAGAAGTTTTCAAATGAATTATTGCCAGTGATTGATAACTTAGAGCGTGCAATTGAAGCTGCGGATCATGAAAGCGAAGAATCAAAAGCCATGCTTGAAGGATTAGATTTAACGCTAAAAGCTTTTGAAAGCGCGATTGCTAAATTTGGTATCGAAGTGGTTGGTGAGACAAATGTGCCATTTAACCCTGAAGTTCACCAAGCAATGACGATGATTGAATCTCCTGATCATCAATCAGGACAAGTGATTAATGTGATGCAAAAAGGTTATACGTTAAATAGTCGTTTATTAAGACCTGCAATGGTTATTGTGTCTAAATAAGCTACGTTTTAGACAGTATAATTAAATAGTGCAAAATGGGATGTTTCGGCATCCCATTTCACGAAATGAAGTTATTCTGAAATGACGGGTTGCCAGTCAATCGGTTTTTGGCCTTGTTGTTTTAGTAATTCGTTAGTTTGTGAAAAATGACCACAACCTAAAAAACCACGATGAGCAGAAAGTGGGGATGGATGGGGGGCTTTTAACACATGATGGCGTTTTGTATCAATGATTTGCCCTTTTTTCTGCGCATGAGCGCCCCATAATAAAAAAACAACTCCTTCAGTATGTTCATTGATCGTCGCGATAATTTTATCGGTAAATGTCTCCCATCCTAAATGGGCATGAGAGTGCGCTTTACCTTGTTCGACAGTCAAAACAGTATTTAGTAATAATACGCCTTGTTGTGCCCAACTTAATAAATAGCCATGGGTAGGGCGTTCAAAACCTATAATATCTTTTTCTAACTCTTTATACATATTGACTAATGATGGTGGCGTTTTAATTCCAGGACGAACTGAAAAGGATAAACCATGAGCTTGACCAGGACCATGATAGGGATCTTGCCCAAGAATAACGACTTTAATATCAGCTAGTTCAGTGTAGTTAAAGGCATTAAATACATCTTCTTGTGGAGGGTAAATAACTTTACCTTTTTGGCGTTCGTTAGCGACATAAGTCAATGTATCTTTTAGGTAAGTTAACTCTTTTTCAGAATTAATAAAGTTGTGCCAAGTTGGGATTGTTGACATGAAATGTCCTATCGAATTGAGTTTATGAGGATTACTTATATCGTTAAGCTTACTGGTTCATGGGAGATAGATAAAGCATTGTTAGTGGTAATTATTTGCTATGCAGTTCAAATTAATTTGAAATATTCAAAAATACTATAAAAACAGCATTTGTTAATTTTGATTTAAATCATGAAGTTGAAGTGATGCGATTGCTTGTAAAACGAAATGATTGATAAATATCAAAGAATGCAGGCTTTTTAGCTGTTATATAATAGATATAAGCACTAGCAAGACTAAATATCTAATAGATAGTTAATGTAGATAGCTAATCTAGATGACAAAATAAATTCCAATCTGATTCGGACGTGGAGGTCGATATGATTACTGGTATTCAAATTACTAAAACTGATAATGCAGCGCTACTTAACTCTTTTTGGTTACTTGATAACGAAAAAAATGAAGCACGCTGTGTGTGCGCTAAAGCGGATTATGATGAAGGCCAAATTGTTGCTAAAGATGCATTAGGTGCTTTCGAGTATCGTGAGGTTCCTTTAGAAGTTAAACCAACAGTTCGTGTCGAAGGTGGACAGCATCTAAATGTTAACGTATTAAGTCGTGAAACATTAGAAGAGGCGGTTAAAAACCCAGAAAAATATCCTCAATTAACTATTCGTGTTTCAGGTTATGCGGTTCGTTTTAATTCATTAACACCAGAACAACAACGCGATGTTATTACGCGTACTTTTACTGAAAGTATGTAATGGATATTAAGTATTAAGTTCCATAGTTAATTTGTGATAAATTATAAAGGCCATTGATACTGATGGCCTTTTTGTTTCCTTCTAATAAATTCCAATATTTCCTCTCTGTGTTATTTGTATTTCAATATTCTTCCAACTTATAACGTTTATTAGGGAGAATCTATGCTTTCAACAAAAACAAAAATGCAGAGCTATTTTGGCCAAAGTGAACTTTCACTTATCAGAGCAAGCTTACAATTATATTTACAAAATAGCTTTATAGAGCCTTGTGGTAATGAAAGTGGTCATGAACATAATCCATGGTCGAATAATATATTAAGAGATGATTTTTTTGGCCGTGATGCGCAGCATCAAGATTATATCTTAGCGCTGTTATCTCACGGGGCGTATTTTAATAACTGGAGTGCAATTAAAGGGGTTAAGCGGCTTAATCGAAAAGAGATTAAGGCACTTGGTATTGACGCTGATTTATTAAAAGATAACTCCACTGGCTTTCAAGCTAATATTTGTCGCTTTAATGATCTGTATATTATTTGTTTTGCTGGCTCTAATGATTTTGTCGATTTTTATGCAAACGTAAGACAAGGTCTTGGATATTATGAGCCTCAGTATTTTCAGGCTGTTGGTTTAACTAATATGTTATTTAATGCGGTTAAAGGTAATGTTATTTGTACGGGACATTCCCTTGGCGGTGGCCTTGCATCAATAGCTGCTTTAGCAAGCCAGTCACCTTGTATCAGCTTCAGTCCAGCGGGACTAGCTCAAAATACAGTGAAACAAATTGGAATTGATTATCAAATTGCTAAAAAAATGGCAAATGATGGGTTGATACGCTTTTATTCTGTTCAATATGATTGGCTTGATACACTTCAAAATACGTTACCAATCCCTTCTGCGTTGGGAAATCAAATTAAAATGGCTTATAGCGAACACAGCTCATGGACGGATTGGCTACCACACCGCTTGTTAACCCGAAGTTTTATTGCACATTCCATGGTGAAAGTTGCGAGGATGATGTGCAAACATAAGCCTTGGAATAGTTGGAGTGCAATAACAGGTGAATTCGAAGATAAGCTAAATACGATGTTGACAGATCTTCCGTCAGTGGAAGAACATGAAGCAACTCATTGGCAGGCTTGTTGTAAGAGTGCGATTAAACACGGTAATGTCGCTGAATTTTCTGAATTACTTAACTTGGAGTATAAGCAGTCAGATATTATATTTGCTGCAAATCAATCAGCATTAGCAATGAATAGTCAGTTCATGCAAGCTTTAATAGAATCATCACATGGCAACTTGATTAAAACATTACAATTGATGGAGCAAGAAAATATCTTACATTTAGCGGCTCGAAGTGGGCGAGTTATTCAATCGCAACTTTTATTAAATAACGGGTTGGCTATTAATACGACGGATAATTTAGGCAATACACCATTACATGATGCATTAAATAGTCATGCATTAGAGGTTGCTGAATTATTATTAGTGAGTGGTGCTGATTGGCGTATGAAAAACAATCAAGGTTATGATTGCCGCGATATTTTGGATAACCATATGTTGAAAATCGATTTATTGACACAGGAAGGGAAAGCGATGCGTGAAAAAATTATTCACATGATGAATTAAGTAACGGGCCGAAGCCCGTTTGTTTACTCTGTTTTATCGCTAGTCGTAGACGCTAAAGTATTTACTGGTGCACGACGTTTACCAATATTTTTCTTATCGCGTTGGCGTACTTTTTCTTTCTTTTTAGCTTGTTCTTCTTTTTTCTTTTCTTTACGTTTTTCTAGCACTTTTTTTGACGGCTTTGGCTTATTTAGCATCGCATCTGAAGGTGCTTTAGTTGTTGGACGTAAAGAGTCTATTACGCGAACCTTAATTGATTCATCAATATAACGACTGATTTTACCAAATAATGGGTAGTCATGCGCTTCGATTAACGAAATTGCAGTACCTTTACGACCTGCACGACCAGTACGGCCAATACGGTGTAAATAAACATCTGCAGTGCGTGGCAAATCAAAGTTAAATACATGACTGACGTTATCAATATCAAGTCCACGAGAAGCGATATCAGTGGCAACTAAAACTTTAACTTGTCCACTAACTAATCTGCGAATAGCTTCAGTCCGCTTAGCTTGAACCATTTCACCTTCAAGATAACAAGGCTCGATACCTGCGCTACGTAGCCATTGAACGACTTCATGTACACGCTCACGCTTACGAACAAATACGATAGATTTAGTGACTTCGTCTTGCTTCAATAGGTGACATAATAGTGCTGTTTTATGCTCAAGTGAGTCAGCACGGTAATGAAATTGTTGGATTTTTTTGCGTTCACGACGAGATGGGTCGGAATCAACTTCAAAAGGATTGTCTAACAGACGTTCTGCAAAGTCACGAATGGCTTCGCCTTCAAGGGTTGCAGAAAATAGCATAGTTTGCTTGCGCCAGCGAGTTTCACCTGCAATGGTTTCAACATCGTTAGCAAACCCCATGTCTAACATGCGATCAGCTTCATCAAGAATTAAGATTTCAACTGCTCTACAGTCAAAATTTTCTTCTAGAATATATTGCAGCAAGCGACCCGTTGTCGCGACAACGATATCTTGATTTTCGCTGAAAACTTCAGCGTGATTCATATAAGCGACACCACCTGTGATGGTTGCAACGTCTAGGTTGTTGTGTGCGCAAAATTCTTTGGCTTGATCTGCAACCTGCATAGCAAGTTCACGAGTTGGTGTAATAATCAGAACGCGTGGCGGTCCTGATTTCTTTCTTGGGAAATCAAGTAAATGTTGGATTGCTGGCAGCAAGAATGCTGCTGTTTTACCTGTTCCCGTTGGTGCTGAACCTAAAACATCGCGTCCATCCATTGCTGGAGGGATAGTCGCTGCCTGAATCGCAGTTGGGCGCTCATAGCCTTTATTTGCTAGCGCTTCGATCAGGGTTTCATCAAGTTCAAGTTCAGAAAAAGTGGATGCAGTCATGATATACCTCTATTTGGGGCGCTGATTATAAACAGGTTAGCAAAAATGTTCACCAGAAAAATCAACTTTGGGTGAAGTGTACCTGTTTTCAAGGGGGACTGGCAGCGATATATCGATGAATTGGTGCTTTACGAGTAAGTAAAGCACCGACTCAAATTAGCTAAGCATATTAATTAGCCATGTGTGATATGGGATACCGACTAAATCAATTAATACCGCACCACTTAATGGCACGATCATAAAGGCTTTCATAGAAACTTGTTTGTAACGTTCGCATACGGATGACATATTTGCCATCGCATTTGGTGTTGCTCCTAAACCATGGCCCATCAAGCCTGCACACATGACAGCTGCATCATAATTCTTACCGAGTAATCTAAAGATAACGAATACAACTAATAGAATTAAAATGATAACTTGTGCAATTAAAATGGTAAATAGTGGTAGTGCGACGGTTTTGAGTTCCCATATTTTAAGTGACATCATGGCCATAGTTAAAAACAAACCTAAGGACACTTCTGAAATTAAATCAACTGACTTTTGATTAATGCGAAATAGTTCAACTTGGTCATTGATATTTCTGATGACGATAGCAATGATCATTGCGCCTACATAGCTTGGTAGTGAGAAACCGGTCGCTTTGGTAAATTGCGCAGAAGCAAACTGACCAATCACCATAATGCCTAAAATAAGGGCTAACATTTTTAAAAAGGCATGTGCGTCAATCGATTCAATTTTACCGGCGATGGTTTCTGGTACTTTAATATTGGTTACATTTTCATCCGCTTTAATCTGAACTTTAAATTTCTTAATTAAAAATGTCGCTACTGGACCACCAAGTAGACTTCCTGTTATCAAGCCAAAGGTCGCTGCTGCAATAGCAGCAACAGTCGCAGATTGGACACCAAGACCTTCAGCCATACCGCCGAACGCAGCTGCACCACCATGACCACCAGTTAATGAGACACCGCCAGCCATGATCCCAATAACGGGTTCAATACCGAGAAGATGAGCAAGCGCCGCACCAAAAGTATCTTGAAAAACAACCACGAACCAACAAATAATCAGGTACATAAAAAGCAAACGTCCGCCGCTTTTTAAAATTCGAAAGCTACCATCAATGCCAATAGTCGTAAAGAAAGCTACCATCAAAAAGGTTTGTAAACTGGTATCGAAATTGATTTCAGCCAAATTAAACGATTTTAATCCCCAAATAATTAAACTAATCAAAAAACCACCAATAACAGGTGAAGGGATGCAAAAACGTTGAAGCCATTCAATACGTTTCTTTAAATGGATGCCCATGAGTAGGCAAATGACGGTTAGGAGGAGTGTTGTTAGTGTGTCTAGGTGTAAAGTCATATCTTTCCCTTTTTTAAACTTTGTCTTTCAAGCTGTAGCTTTGTTGGCTTCATTCAGTCACGCAAGTTACATACTGATATCTGCTTCTCGGGATCTCTTCAATTGCCAGCTAGCTGTAACTTAGAGTTTTAACTATTATTTTTCTAAATTTATTCAGGTACTTAATACAACTAAAGTGTTGCTTTGAAATTTAGAAATAAGTTTTAGCCAGTTTGATATAACGCTTTGTGCATATTATTTTTTTTTACACTCGCAGTTATATCGCTACAGATATGGAATATAAAGTTATTGGTTATTAGTCGGTTTGGTGAATTTAAAATAAAAATTGGTAAATAATGTAAGCTGCTAGTTTTGACGTGTGATTATCAATATCAAATTCAGGATTACATTCAGCGATATCTAATAGGGCAATTTTTTTACTGTCTTTAATAATCGAAAATAGCTCGTCAAAAATTTCGGTTGAAATGCCTCTTGCGGCTGGTGCACTGACGCCAGGAGCAATCGCAGCGGAGAAAACATCAAGATCAACCGTGACATAGAGATAATCGACTTGGCTTATAAACTGTTTAATTTGTTCAATAGCCTTGGCTAATAGCGAATGGGTTAATGCCTTGTCACGAATATATTGGCAACCGAGTTTATCCGCGGTATCAAATAAAATTTTAGTATTACCGTGGTCAGCTATACCTAAACATAAATAATGAAAAGGGCGCTGATGCTGTTCGCAAAGTTTTGCTGATTGCAAAAATGGTGTCCCAGAAGTGGCTTCAGATACTGCACGTAGATCAAAGTGGGCATCAAAATTGATGATACCAATTGATTTATCAGACTCATGCTTTTCTACATAATCAAATAATCCTTGAAAACTGGCAAATGCGACTTCATGGCCACCACCTAATACAATAGGAGTTTGTTTAGTGGCTAAAATAGCGATGAGTTCATCTGATAGACGACGTTGTGCACTTTCCAAATCACCGTCATCACAGCTAATGGTGCCTGCATCTCTAATTGCTAAGGTTTGGTGCAGAGGAAGCCCTGCAAGTTGACGGCGAATAGCATCGGGTCCTGCTTTAGCACCTTGACGGCCTTTGTTACGCCTTACGCCTTCATCAGATGCAAAGCCCACAAGGGCAAATTGGGCTGGCGTGACTTTATTGATTACTTGATGGATGCGTAAATGCGCTTGTGCTTCGCCATCTATGCGACCTTGCCATTGAAAAGGTTGTGTCATAGTTACTCCAAGTTAATCAGTTTTGTGATGTCATGTGCGGTTTGACATGTATCAGAGATAAGTTCGTTTAGCCTATGGGTCGCACGAAACTCAGGTGCCATAACAGAAACAACTGCTAGTACTCCTTGCCCTTTAAATATGGGTGCTGCAACACCGAAAACGCCTTCATCGATTTCACTAATTGATGTGCCAAAACCTTGCTGACGGATTTGCATTAAATTTTGTTTGAGCTGCTGTATATTTTTAGGTTGTTGCAACTGCTTAGTGTAGATTTCAAAAACAAGCTCTTGGTATTGTTCATCGCGAAAGGCTAGAAGTGTTTTTGCACTTGCGCCTTTAATTAAAGTGTTACCACGGCCAATAATAAAAGAACAACGCAGTGCTTGTTCACTTTCAATCATATCAACACAAATAGTTTCGCTTAGATTTGAGGTGATAATTGCGGCAGTTTCTTGTGTTTTTTTGGCTAGAGATTGTAAGGATGATCGAGATGCATTCATTAACAAACTATGGTGATAGTATTTTTCTTGAGTTTTGATACTCTGCGCACCAATGGTATAGGTTCCATACTGTTTTGCATAAGTAATAAATTCCCAATTTATGAGAATAGTTAGTAATCGATAAACTGTAGATAGAGGAATATCAAGCGCAGTTGATATCACTTGTGGAGTTACCGGAGATGTACAACTTGTTACGTAAGACAAGATATCTAAGGTTCGATTAATACTATTCATTGCATCTCCTTTTTTTCGAACTTAGCAGTAAAAATTTTCAGCCTCAAACATTATTCTTATAATATGAGAATAATATTGTAGCAAACATGTGAAATTTACACTTCAACTTTATTAAACTTAAATAAGTTGGATGAATAACCGCAAATTAGAGTATTTAAATGAGTAACCAGCAAAAGAAATATCGCAAAGGTGGTTTTACCTTCAAAAATTTTTTTGTCGCTCATGATCGTTGTGCGATGAAAGTGGGCACTGATGGTGTGTTATTAGGGGCTTGGGCACCTATTGATGGCGTAAATAAAGCACTCGATATTGGTAGTGGGAGTGGCTTGATAGCGCTGATGTTAGCTCAACGAAATGAGAGCTTAACGGTAGATGCGGTTGAGCTAGATGTTGATGCCGCACAACAAGCACAAGACAATTTTGTTGAGTCAAAATGGGCTGCGCGATTGCAGGTAGTGAATCAAAATATTATACAATTTAGTGAACAGGCGAGAAATCAATATGACTTAATTGTCAGCAATCCGCCTTATTTTGAGCCAGCAGTATTATGCCGCGATGAAAAACGTGATCAAGCTCGCTACACTGGCACATTAACGCATGAAATTTTGTTAAATTGTGCAAAAAAATGCTTAGCAAAGCAGGGGCTTTTTTGTTTGATATTACCTTATGAAATTGGCGAAAATGTTGAGGCGATGGCGCAAAATAGTGGTTGGTTCACCGCTTTTCGAATAAATATTAGCGATAAAGCGAAAACACCGTGTCATCGAATATTGCTCGGGTTTAAGCGTGAACAGGTTGTTACAATGATATCGACGTTAACGTTAAAAGAAGAAAATGGCCATGATTATACTGAAGATTTTCAACAGTTAATCAGACCATTTTATTTGAAATATTGAAGCCTACATCTGGAACGGAGAGTAGGCTGACAAATTTTGAGTATCAAGGTGTTAAAATGGTTGGGCCTGATAGCTCAAGTAAGTCGGGGTAATCTAAAGTATAGTGTAGACCTCGGCTTTCTTTACGATCTAATGCACAGCGCACCATTAATTCAGCAACTTGAACAAGATTTCTGAGCTCTAATAAATTATTAGAAATGCGGAAGTTTGCATAATAGTCATGAATTTCTTGCTGTAACAGATGAATACGGCGAAGAGCACGTTCAAGTCGTTTGGTACTTCTGACAATCCCCATGTAATCCCACATAAATAGCCTTAATTCGTGCCAGTTATGCTGAATAACAACTTGTTCATCTGAATTATGAACTTGGCTTTCATCCCATTCTGGGAGGATAGGGATCTCATCGATCTGACTGATCGTTTTAATAATATTTTCTGCCGCAGACCAACCATAAACGAGGCATTCTAATAATGAATTAGATGCCATACGATTTGCGCCGTGTAAACCGGTGTAACTTACTTCGCCGATAGCATAAAGGTTAGGGATATCGGTCATGCCAGTTTGGTCAACGATAACGCCGCCACAGGTATAGTGTGCCGCAGGAACAATTGGGATTGGCTCTTTAGTTAGGTCTAACCCAAGGGTCATTAATTTGGCATAAATAGTTGGAAAATGATGTTTAATGAAATCTTCGGGTTTATGACTAATATCGAGATACATGCAATCGGCACCTAAGCGCTTCATTTCATGATCAATTGCTCTAGCGACAATATCTCGTGGGGCTAATTCATTTCGCTCATCATAATCAGGCATAAAGCGGCTACCATCAGGACGTTTTAAATGAGCGCCTTCACCGCGTAGTGCTTCAGTTAGTAAAAAATTACGTGCTTGTGGGTGAAATAAGCACGTTGGATGGAATTGATTAAACTCTAGGTTAGCGACACGACAACCTGCACGCCATGCCATTGCAATACCATCTCCTGATGAAATATCTGGGTTGGTGGTGTATTGATAAACCTTAGCGGCTCCACCTGTTGCAAGAACAATGGTTTTTGCTTGAATAGTTTCAACTTGTTCTTTTTGTCGGTTCCAAACATAAGCACCTATAATACGAGAAGGCGCTGATGAGTTGGTTTCATCTGAAAGAATAAGGTCTACGGCATTATAGCGTTCTTTAATATGAATATTTGGATGTGCGAATGCTAAATCAACCAAGGTGGTTTCGACTTCTTTTCCTGTCGCATCGGCATGATGTAAAATACGTCGATGACTATGACCACCTTCTCGCGTTAAATGGTATTGCGTTTCACCGGTTTGAGTGATTTCTGTATCAAACAACACGCCTTGATCGATTAGCCATTGCACACAGTTTTTTGCGTTCGAAGCAATAAATTCAACTGCGTCTTTTTCGCAAATTCCTGCCCCTGCAATGAGAGTGTCGTTAACATGAGATTCAATACTGTCAGTGTCATCGAAAACAGCGGCAATACCGCCTTGAGCATAATAAGATGCGCCTTCACTGAGGTTACTTTTACTGAGAATAGTGACTTGATGAAATGGTGCGAGCCGTAATGCTGCCGAAAGTCCTGCTACACCACTGCCAATGATTAATATATCAGTGTAATGCTGTGTGGAATCGTTCATATTGTGTTTGCATGCATATAGTATTTATTGAACTTTTTATGTTAGCCTATCGGGCTGCCTAATGCCATTGGCGAATGGATGTTTTGCATTAACGAATCAGCCATTATTTTGTTGGGTTTAGATATAGCATTCATCAGGTGAAGCCCGTATGCTGTATTTATTCTACATGACTGTTTTATGTAAAGTATTAACTGGGATCGTTAGGATCGGTGAAGGGGCAAAACGGATACTTTTGTAAATTTTTGACGATTTTTTTGTATTAAATTGAACTTCGTCTGTTTCTGCTACTCAAAGTTTACGCTTGCTTTAGAAAGGAAGAACATGATCAACTTAATAAATTATCAGACTAAGTTCGGGAGATTGTTCCTAGAATGAGCGAGCAACTGACCGACCAGATATTGGTTGAAAAAGTACAAAAAGGCGATCAACAAGCCTTCAACTTACTGGTGATTAAATATCAGCATAAAGTTGCAAGCTTAGTATCTCGTTATGTACCACAGGCTGATGTGCCTGATGTTGCTCAAGAGTCTTTTATTAAGGCTTATCGAGCCATAGGTTCATTTCGTGGTGACAGTGCTTTTTATACTTGGCTTTATCGTATTGCTGTCAATACGGCAAAAAATTATCTAGTTGCACAAGATAGACGACCGCCCGCAACAGATTTAGAGGCGAGTGATGCAGAAAACTTTGAAAGCGCAGGTGCTTTAAAAGAAATATCGAACCCAGAGAACTTAATGTTGTCTGAAGAGTTAAGAAAGGTAGTTTTCCGGACCATAGAGTCATTGCCTGAAGATTTACGGATGGCAATTACACTTAGAGAGCTTGATGGCCTAAGCTATGAAGAAATCGCAGAAATTATGGATTGCCCTGTTGGCACCGTGCGGTCTCGAATTTTTAGAGCTAGGGAAGCTATTGATAATAAAGTGCAACCATTGATTCAAGAGTATTAATTCAATAGGTTGGCCTATAATTGTGATGCAATTAACTGAAGGTAATTAAGCATGCAAAGAGAGAAACTTTCCGCAATGATGGATGGCGAAGCTCTAGATTTAGAACTTATTAATGCCATTACATGTGATTCAACGTTAAAACAACGTTGGGAGAGCTATCATCTTATTCGTGATACTCTGCGTAATGATACTTCTGATGTCATTCATCTTGATATCGCCAGTAAAGTTGCGGCAGCATTAGAGAGTGAAGCAGTGCGTATTAATCCTCAGGTGGTTGTTGAGTCTCAGCCTGAACCGGCAACATGGGGTAGTTTTCCATTCTGGAATAAAATTCGCCCTTGGGCTAGCCAAATTACCCAAATTGGCGTAGCGGCTTGTGTATCGTTAGCGGTTATTGTTGGTGTGCAGCAGTACAACCAAAGTAACTCAGTTGATTCCGTGATTGACGAGCCTGTATTTAATACTATTCCTGTCGGGAGTGGTGCGCCAGTGAGCTTAAATATTTCTGATAGTCAATTGTTTGGAAATGAACAGCAAATTCAGCAGGTTGAACAGCAAAATCAGCGTATTAATGCGATGCTTCAACAATATGAACTAGAAAGACGCTCAACGCTTAATCAGCAATCTAATGACAGTAAAAAAGCAACGCCCCCCGCAGGAGCTAAGCTGCAATAATGAATAAATGGTTATCCGTCATCTGCCTGACGGGCAGCCTGATTATCTCTAATCAAGCTTCGGCATCTCAAAAGGATGCCGAAACTCTTTTTAAAGAAATGGGAAGTGCTGCCCAGAACCTATCCTATGAAATGTCTTTTATGACTTTCAGTCCGCAAGTTATCGTACCTGTACGTTATCGCCATGGAATTATTAACGGTGTATCTGTTTCACAAATGATCCAAATGGACTCTTCTCGACGTGAAATTGTGCAAAATGGCGATAAAATCAGCTATTTTGAGCCGGGTTTTGACGCTTTTAGTTTAAATGGCAAAAATATTGTCGATAATTTGCCTTCTGTTTTGTTTGCAGACTATGAAAAAATTCAGCCTTATTATAACTTTATTGATGCAGGGCGTACGCATATCGGTGATAAACCTGCATTAGTGATCCGTATTATCTCTAAAGATAATTCACGGTTTAATTATGTTATTTTAGTTGATGAAGAAACTAAGCTACCTTTGAGAGTTGATTTGCTTGATAGTAATAATCAGACATTAGAACAATTTCGAGTGATATCTACAGTACTTGATAGCAAAACGGTGAGTGATTCATTACTATCTTTGAGTAAGGTGAATCTTCCACCATTACTAATTTATCCTAAAAATACTAGCCCATCATTTAAGTGGCAGGTTGGTATGCTTCCACCTGGATTTGAAGAATCATCACGTTCTTTGCGCAAGCTGGGGGAAAATGATGTCGTTGAAACTGCGATGTTTAGTGATGGCTTATTTACATTCTCAGTCAATGTGACCAAAGCTGATCAAGGTTCACTTCTTGATCAACCACTACAAAATGGTCGCCGTACAATTTACACTACGACTCAGAAGCAAAATGTGATAACGATAATAGGCGAACTACCTTTGTCAGCAGCACAGCTAATTGCAAGCAGTATTCAGTTTCGGGAGTAATATATGGTAAAAGAATGGGCGACAGTTATCCGTTGGCAGAAAGGTAGAGCATTATTGCGCTATGGTTCTTCATCAGGATGTGGAAGCTGTGGTGCTCGTGCGACTTGCGGCTCTTATGCACTAAGTAAAATAGGGCCAAATACGGAGCATGAATTAGAGATTGAAATTGAGCAGCCTTTAGTTGCAGGCCAAAAAATTGAGGTTGGTATACCCGAAGGCAGTTTATTGCGTTCAGCGATGTTGGTTTATTTAACACCTCTTTTGGGTTTATTTATTTTTGCAGCTTTTGCTCAGTTTTTCGATTTTGAACAGGTCTGGGTTGCTCTTTTCGGTGTCCTTGGTGGATTTTCTGGATTTTTTGTTGCTCGTAAAATAGCGAGTTATTTACGCTTCGAGACAGCATTCCAACCTGTAGTATTACAAATAGGTTTACCGCCTACTGAGCTTTCAGTCCAAGTTAATTGCTAAATGTACTCGATTTAACTTGATTTGAGTCGCCTGTTATTAACAGGCGATTTTGCTTTAGGTGGTTCTAAATTAATTGAATAACTCATTATACTTATGCAGGTTTACAGTTGTTTTACATTGAATCTTTGTGTTAGACGTATCTTCTATGTAAAATGCTGCTAATTAGCAATCTTGTAATAATCATAGCATTTTAGTTTTGTGGCAAAATTTGCTCAAAACTGATTTTGTAAGGCAATTTAAAAGAAGATATTACCTTGAAAATCAATAACATAAGAAACTTTTCTATCATTGCTCATATCGACCATGGCAAGTCTACTTTATCAGATCGTATTATTCAGATTTGTGGCGGTTTAACTGACCGTGAAATGGCGGCGCAAGTTCTAGATTCTATGGATTTAGAACGCGAGCGTGGGATCACCATCAAAGCACAGAGCGTGACGCTTAATTATACAGCAGCAGATGGTGAGACATACTTATTAAACTTTATCGACACCCCAGGACACGTAGACTTCTCTTATGAAGTTTCTCGTTCATTAGCTGCCTGTGAAGGCGCTTTGTTGGTTGTTGATGCAGGTCAGGGGGTTGAAGCTCAAACGCTTGCTAACTGTTACACTGCAATAGAAATGAATTTGGAAGTTGTTCCAATCTTAAATAAAATCGATTTGCCTGCCGCTGACCCTGATCGCGTTGCTGATGAAATTGAAGATATTGTTGGATTAGATGCTCATGATGCTGTTCGTTGCTCAGCTAAAACAGGTATTGGCGTTCAAGATGTTATTGAACGACTAGTTAAAGAGATCCCACCACCAATTGGTGATGCAGATGCACCATTACAAGCACTAATTATTGACTCTTGGTTTGATAACTACTTAGGTGTTGTTTCACTTATCCGTGTTAAAAACGGCACACTGAGGAAAGGCGATAAAATCAAGGTAATGAGTACTGGACAGGTCTATAACGCCGAGCGTCTGGGTATTTTTACGCCAAAACGAATTGATCGTGAAGTACTCAGTAGCGGAGAAGTAGGCTGGTTGGTCTGCGCAATTAAAGATATTACCGGTGCACCTGTTGGCGATACCTTAACCGGTGCGCGTAATCCAGCGGATAAAGCATTGCCAGGGTTTAAAAAAGTTAAACCACAGGTTTATGCAGGACTATTCCCAGTCAGCTCCGATGACTATGAAGCGTTTCGTGATGCGTTAGGGAAACTTAGTTTAAATGATGCTTCTTTGTTCTATGAACCAGAAACATCAACTGCACTTGGCTTTGGTTTCCGTTGCGGCTTCCTTGGTTTGCTGCACATGGAGATTATTCAAGAGCGTTTAGAGCGTGAATATGATCTTGACTTGATCACTACCGCACCAACAGTGGTATATGAAGTCCGACTGACTAATGGGGATATCGTGCTTGTTGATAGCCCATCTAAATTGCCAGCGCTGAATAATATTGAAGAATTGCGTGAGCCAATTGCAGAATGTCATATGCTAATGCCTAAAGAATATTTAGGTAACGTTATAACGCTGTGTATTGAGAAACGTGGTGTTCAGACCAATATGGTCTATCATGGTAATCAAGTATCATTGACGTATGAAATTCCGATGTCGGAAGTGGTTCTTGATTTCTTTGACCGTTTGAAATCAACTTCTCGTGGTTATGCATCTTTAGATTACGCTTTTAAACGTTTCGAGCCATCTGACATGGTTAGGGTTGATGTTCTTATCAATAATGAACGTGTTGACGCCTTAGCGTTAATCACTCACCGCGCTAACTCGCAGTATCGTGGTCGTGATTTAGTTGAAAAAATGAAAGAGCTTATTCCACGTCAGCAATTTGATATTGCGATCCAAGCGGCAATTGGTAACCATATTATTGCTCGTTCTACAGTTAAACAGCTACGTAAAAACGTCCTTGCTAAGTGTTATGGTGGTGATGTTAGCCGTAAGAAAAAACTGTTGCAGAAGCAAAAGGATGGTAAGAAACGCATGAAACAAGTGGGTAATGTTGAATTACCACAAGAAGCGTTCCTTGCTATATTGCACGTCGGTAAAGACAACTAATTGCATGTCGCTAAGACAGCTACACTAACAAGGAGTCTCAATGGCTAACACTTTTGCCTTGATCTTAACACTGGCAACATTAATCACTGGGATTATTTGGTGTTTAGATAAGTTTAAGTTTGCACCAGCACGAAAAGCAAAGCTGAAAAAACTACAAGAAATGACTAGCGGCTCAATGAGTAACGACGAATTAGAAAAAGCGGTTCGTCGTCCTTCATGGCTTGAAACGGGAACTTCTATTTTTCCAGTATTGGCGATTGTGCTTATTGTTCGTTCGTTTATTTATGAGCCATTTCAAATACCTTCAGGGTCGATGATGCCAACATTATTGGTTGGTGACTTCATGTTGGTCGAGAAATTTGCTTATGGATTAAAAGATCCAATTACGCAAACAACACTAATTGCAACGGGTAAGCCAAAACGTGGTGATATTGCGGTATTTAAATACCCAAAAGATACCAATGTTGACTTTGTGAAGCGTGTTATTGGCCTGCCTGGCGATAAATTGGTTTATAACCCTGATGCGAAAGAACTGACAATTTACCCTAATTGTGCAGATAACAAGTGCACAGAACAATTACCGATTACTTATGGTCCTTTAGCACCAAGTGAATGGACAATGTTCTTTGATGTGAGCTCTGTTGTTGATAGCCAAAAAGGTAATTTTGAAATTCCGGTTGATCAAGAACTACCACGTAATGCACTTCGTCAGTATCAAAGAAGTGAAACGTTGGGCACTGTTGAACATCAAATCTTAATTATTCGCCAAGCGGTGACTGAGGCTAAATATATTCAGCCAAATATGCCGCGTAATGAATGGATTGTGCCAGAAAAACAGTATTTCATGATGGGTGATAATAGAGACAATAGTTCAGACAGCCGTATGTGGGGCTTTGTTCCTGAGCAGAATTTAGTTGGTCGTGCCGTGTTTATTTGGTTAAGCCTAGATAAACAAGAAAATGAATGGCCAACGGGCATTCGCTTTAGCCGTCTTGGACCACTTTAATTAAGTCATACTAATATGGGTTTTCATTTGAAAACCCATATTATCCGAAGCATTATTATCTTACCCAGTGTACAATATAATTTAATTAATATTATTGGCTCCTCAATTGTTCACTCTTCCTTTTTAAGTCCTTATAACTAATGAAAATTTTTAGTTTTAGCTTTATGGTCTATAAAAAAACAGTGGTATAGGAGTCAGTGCAAACGCAACAGTTTTGTAAAATGATTTATATTACAGGTCTGTTGCGTGTGCTTTTTCTCAAACGAAAAATGGTTGGGCGCACATGAACCCCTCTTTATTAGAAAGATTGCAACGTAAGCTTGGTTATCAATTTCAACAATATGATTTATTGGTCCAAGCTTTGACACATAGAAGTGCAAGTAGCAAACATAATGAACGCTTAGAATTTCTAGGTGATTCAATTTTAAGTTTTGTTGTCGCGAACGATTTGTATCATCGATTCCCTAAAGTGGATGAAGGGGATATGAGCCGTATGCGAGCGACACTTGTACGCGGAAACACATTGGCTGAAATAGCCCGTGAATTTGAACTCGGCGAATGTTTACGTTTAGGCCCGGGTGAACTTAAAAGCGGCGGCTTTCGTCGTGAATCTATTCTTGCTGATACAGTCGAAGCGTTAATAGGCGGAATTTTTCTCGATAGTGATATTCAAACAATAGAGAGAATTATTTTAAGTTGGTATAAAAGCAGACTAGATGAAATCAGTCCGGGTGATAAACAAAAAGACCCGAAAACTAGATTACAAGAATATCTTCAAGGGCGCCATTTACCATTACCTAACTATTTAGTTGTGCTGGTAAAAGGTGAGGCCCATGACCAAGAATTTACGATCCACTGCGAAGTGAGTGGAATTGACCAACCGATAAATGGTATCGGTTCAAGTCGACGTAAAGCAGAGCAAGCCGCTGCAGAACAAGCATTGAAAATTTTGGAGCTTGAATGAGTGAATTACAATCCCACTGTGGCTTTGTTGCTATAGTTGGGCGACCAAATGTGGGTAAGTCTACGCTGTTAAATCAGCTATTAGGGCAAAAAATTTCTATCACCTCTAGAAAGCCGCAAACGACTCGCCACCGTATTATGGGGATCGATACAGAAGATAATTATCAAATTATTTATGTAGATACCCCAGGTTTACATATTGAAGAAAAAAGAGCGATTAACCGCTTAATGAACCGCGCAGCATCAAGCTCGATTGGTGATGTTGAGTTGGTGATTTTTGTAGTCGAAGGAACGAATTGGACTGCTGATGATGAAATGGTTGTCAATAAACTATCGAGCTTACGTTGCCCAGTGATTTTGGCAATTAATAAGATTGATAATGTTACAGATAAAACCATCTTATTACCTCATATTGGCATGATTAGTCAGAAAATGAATTTCTTGGATGTGGTCCCAATTAGTGCAGAAAAAGGCACTGGTGTGGATACAATTGCTAAGATTGTTAAAAAACATATTCCAGAAGCAACCCATCATTTCCCTGAAGATTATATTACTGACCGTTCTCAGCGTTTTATGGCTTCAGAAATTATTCGTGAAAAATTGATGCGTTTCCTTGGGGATGAGCTGCCATATTCTGTTACTGTCGAAATTGAACAGTTTAAAGTGACGGAAAAAGGCTTTCTCCATATCCATGGCTTAATTCTTGTTGAACGTGAAGGTCAAAAGAAAATGGTCATAGGTAACAAGGGCAGCAAATTGAAAACTATCGGTACTGAAGCGCGTATCGATATGGAAAGAATGTTTGAGAACAAAGTGCACCTTGAGCTTTGGGTTAAAGTTAAATCAGGTTGGGCAGATGATGAAAGAGCATTGCGTAGCCTGGGTTATGTTGACGACCTAAAATAGTAGGTGACAAGGTGAGTGGCTGGCAACGTGCATTTGTGCTCCATTCTAGACCCTTTAGTGAAACAAGTTTATTGCTTGATTTTTTCACTGAAGGAGAAGGGAAAATACGGTTACTTGCCAAAGGCGCTAGACGTAACCGCTCACCATTAAGAGGCTGCTTGCAGCCTTTTACACCTTTGTTAATCCGTTGGGGAGGCAAAGGTGAAATCAAAACATTGATTAATGCTGATCCTGTATCACTTGCTCTTCCTCTTAGTGGTACAGTCCTCTACAGCGGTTTATATCTAAATGAACTCACGACCCGTGTGCTCGAATTTGGGACACCATACTCCGCTTTATTTTTTGATTATCTGACTTGTTTACAAGTATTGGCAGCAAGTGAAAATACCCCTGAATCGGCTTTACGTCAGTTTGAACTCGCTTTATTGTCATACCTCGGCTATGGGGTTGATTTTCTTCATTGTGCAGGAAGTGGGGAGCCAGTATCAGATACGATGACTTATCGTTATCGTGAAGAAAAAGGCTTCATTGGTAGTTTGGTTATCGACCAATTAAGTTTTACAGGTAAGCAGCTTAAAGCATTAGCCAGTCGTGAGTTTCCAGATGCAGATAGCCTGAAAGCTGCAAAACGTTTTACCCGAGTTGCATTGAAACCGTATTTAGGTGGAAAACCACTAAAAAGTCGTGAGTTATTTCGGCAGTTTACCTATTCGCCGACTGCCCTTAATCGAAAACCTTCCTAGATTTAATCTTAGATTTATACAATTCAATTATGTGCCCGATGATCATTTTTTCGAGCCGTTTCCCAAAATAAAAATTTTTAGACTGAAATACTAACGCCAATTTATAATCTGCTCGCAAGAGTGAGAGATATATTCCCATAACTGAATAAATTGCAGTAGGATATGGCTCATAAAAGAGTTCGTTACTATTTAATGATAGGGAGTTAAGAATGGCTGAGCTTTTGTTAGGTGTAAATATTGACCACATTGCAACAGTAAGAAATGCAAGAGGTACTCAATATCCAGATCCAGTACAAGCTGCATTTGTCGCAGAGCAAGCAGGCGCTGATGGCATTACTGTGCATCTACGAGAAGATCGCCGTCATATTACGGATAGAGACGTTGCTTTACTCAATGAGACTATTCAAACACGAATGAATCTTGAGATGGCCGTGACTGATGAAATGATTGATATAGCTTGTCGTATCAAACCTACTTTTTGTTGTTTAGTGCCTGAAAAACGTGAAGAAGTTACCACTGAAGGTGGGTTGGACGTTGCAGGTCAAAAACAAAAAGTGGCTTATGCTATCAAGCGGTTATCAGAAGCGGGTATTTTGGTTTCCTTATTCATTGATGCGGATCATACGCAAATCGATGCTGCTCAAGAGTGCGGGGCGCCTTTTATTGAAATACATACGGGTGCTTATGCGGATGCTAAAACAGAGCAGGAACAAGAATTAGAGTTTCGTCGTATTCGTGATGGTGTGGCTTATGCCGCAGGTAAAGGAATTAAAGTTAATGCGGGTCATGGCTTAACGTATCACAACGTTCAACGCATCGCACAATTACCAGAAATTTATGAACTCAATATTGGCCATGCCATTATTGGACGTGCACTATTTAGTGGTTTAGCTCAAGCAGTAGCAGATATGAAGAGCTTACTTACAGAAGCGCGTAAATAATGGCAATTGTAGGTCTAGGTACGGATATCGTTGAAATAGCACGCATTGAGTCAGTCATTGAGCGTACGGCAGACAGCCTAGCAAAAAGAATTTTGACTGATAATGAGTTTATGCAATATCAACAACAGACTAAACCAGCACGTTTTCTGGCAAAGCGGTTTGCAGTCAAAGAAGCCGCCGCTAAAGCACTGGGAACAGGTATTCGTAATGGTCTTGCATTCAACCAATTTGAAGTCTCTAATGATAAACTCGGTAAACCATTGTTAACATTAAATGGCGAGGCATTAAAGTTAGCGACTAGTTTACATGCGACACATTTTCATGTTTCCATTACTGATGAGCGCCATTATGCATCAGCGACAGTGATTATTGAAAGCTTACAATAATTAAGATGTTTGATTATCAATGAAATAAATCAACATTACAGTTATTATTCATTTAACTGTAATGTTGATTAAAATGTGGGATTAGATTAATTTTCAGGTTAAATTTTGTCTGCGTGGTGGATGGCCACAAATTTATCCCAAAGTTGTTCTTGTGTCTCAACACGTTCAGGATCGGTAATGATAGTATTAGTGATAGGACATACGGATTGGCAAGTTGGCTTGTCATAGTGACCAATACATTCAGTGCATAAATCTGAATCTATCTCATAAATGTCATTGCCCATATAGATTGCATCATTAGGGCATTCGGGCTCACACATATCGCAATTGATACATTTTTTAGTAATTAATAGTGCCATTTTTATCAGTAAAATCTGTTTTTATATTGTCTTATGGCCGCTATTCTACACTGAAATAGAAAAGTTGAATACTTAATTATTAGAATGTAAACAAAAATTGATGGTTAGTAATTAATATTATTTTTCATAATTATATTAAATTGGATTTAACTAAATATTAAATAGTATTTGTAATAATATTATTATGATTATGTGAAAAATAAAGGTTAAGGTAATTCTCAACCTTTACTATTAATTTATTGTAAAAAAATATTATGCTTCAACAAAATTAACTTTATAAATATACCATTCTTTATTATTTTCAGCTTGAATAAAGATATGAAGGATACCACCTGATAGGAACATGGTTGTTGATTTTATAGTGTTTTCAACGGCGAACTCATCACTTAATAATAAAGTAATGCTTGCATTATCAGCTATTTGATAAAATTGAAAAACTTTAGTTTCTAAGTTGTAACCGTATAAAAACTGTTTATTTTGAGTCGTGTCATAAAAAGCTTGCAGATTACTCAAATAAGAAAGTAACTTTCCTTTTTGAATCGGTGCTTTATCATCAATTTTTCCATTATCTGCTAGGGAATAAACAGTATATGATTTATCTTTTGAATGACCTAAGAAGAAGTTTTTTTTAGCTGCCGAGAATGCGAGTGTTGTTGGGTAAAAATCTTCAAAGCCTGATTTTTGGACTGTTGATTTATAAACTACCATTTTATTTTCCTTATATTTAAAATGAATTAACATGATTTTAAAATCACGTTTATCATATTTAAATAATTATATTTTAAAAATAATCTTTATTATTAGCCTCTAATATGAACATTAATAATATAAAAATAATTAATATTATAAATATTCACAAATAATAGTAGTTGTGGTAATAATAACGAAAAAATCATAAGGGTGTTCTATGTTTGAGAATCTAGGGGTGTTAAATTTTTGGACTTACTTAGCAGGGTTAGTTCTTATCATTATTGTACCAGGTCCAAATTCTCTATATGTATTAAAAACAAGTACTTCACATGGTACTAAAGTGGGTTATCGCGCAGCGCTAGGTGTATTTACAGGGGATGCTATGTTGATTTTTCTCTCCTTTATTGGAGTAGCATCATTGATTAAAGCGTCTCCGACACTATTTACCATTGTGCGTTATCTTGGGGCTGCCTACCTTTTATACTTAGGCGGCAAAATTTTATATGCCACGTTTTTCCAAAAAAAGGCACTTACAGCCGACGTGGGTATGGTTGCGGTCAAAACTGAGAAAGTTTTTACTCGGGCATTGGTGCTAAGTTTGACCAACCCAAAAGCAATTTTATTTTATATTTCATTTTTTATTCAATTTATTGATTTTAATTATTCTCACGCTTGGGTTCCCTATCTCGTTTTAGCGACCATTTTAGAAATTGTCAGTTTTTTATATTTAAGCCTTCTTATTTTTAGTGGTTACTTAATTGCCCGCTTCTTACGTGAAAAGAAAGTTTTAGCTAAGTTAGGTAATTGTACTGTTGGCGCTTTTTTTATGGGTTTTGCCGCTAAATTGGCTATTTTTAGTAATTGATATTATAACCGATTAATTTATTAGCATAATTTATTTAAATAAGTCATGAAGAGCTATAATATTTCAAGTTGTGGGCACTCTGACATTTCGTGATAATCTAAGGCTAAATAAGTAGAGCATTGAGGTCAGAGTGACACAAACACAAATAGATGAATATTGGATGGAGCAAGCGCTTGAGTTAGCTCAAAATGCACAACAAGCTGGAGAAATCCCTGTTGGCGCATTGCTCGTTAAGGATAACCAACTTATAGCTTCAGGATGGAATTGCTCTATCCGCAATCATGATGCTACCGCTCATGCAGAAATGATAGCATTACAGCAAGCAGGACAAGTTCTTAGTAATTATCGTCTGCTTGATACCACGCTCTATGTTACTTTGGAACCTTGTATTATGTGTGCAGGGGCGATGATCCATAGCCGTATCGGGCGTGTCGTTTATGGTGCTAAAGATTTTAAAACAGGAGCTTGTGGCTCTTACATCGATATTATGGGGCAGGTAGGTTTAAACCATTATGTGGAAGTCACTGGGGGGATTTTGGCAGAAAGATGCTCATCTATGCTAAGTGCTTTTTTTAAAATGCGCAGGGCGCAGAAAAAGCTGCAAAAGAATCAATCAATTTAGTTCCTTTTTGCATTTTTCTTATCTATTTCTAGGTTTGTTTTGTTTACTCATTTTCAATTAGAAATTGCCTCAGTTGATGGGGCGGTTGAGCTATGGTTGGTATCAGTGGGCTGATAAGGGATAGTTGATGCAAATTGCGGTTTTAAAGGTAGTTTAATCTCAGGAGTAAAAAGAGGTGTCTTTTGTGTTGAGTTAACTGACTCAACGTAATGAAGACTGACTTTTTCTTCCGTAGGTATCTGTTTTTCATGTTGAACTGATTCAGTTTCCCCTGTTTTGTTGTTTTCAGATAACTCAGGTGAAATAATATAGGTTAATGATTTTTGTGCGATATCTAATGTACGCTGTTTTTTATCTTTATTTTCCAAGTATCCCACTAAGCTTTGATGATAACGCCTGATATTTTCCACGTATCGGTATGCTTCATGGCCTCGTGCATAACCGTAAGGGAGTTGAGAATAATATTTTTTCTGTGTGAGTAGTGGCAGCCTTGCTTTGACGTCCAGCCAGCGGTTAGGGTCTCCGCCTAACATTTCAGTGAGCTTTCTTACATCCTGCATATGGCCATATCCCATATTATAAGCCGATAAAGCAAACCAAATACGGTCGTCTTCCTCAATGGACTCAGGCAGACGCTCCATAATATATTCAAGATAGGCAGCCCCCCCTTTGATACTTTCTTCTGGATCTAATCTATCGGCGATCCCCATTGTCGCTGCGGTGGGCTTAGTTAGCATCATTAACCCTCTAACACCTGTGGGAGAGGTGGCTAGCGGATCCCAATGAGATTCTTGCCATGCAATGGCGGCAAGTAGCTTCCAATCTAGTGATGTTGCGTATCGTTCGAATAGAGGCTGATATTCAGGTAATTTATTATTGATTGCACTGATAAATGTTAGGGTATCAAAATAATCGAATGTTTTGACATGACTAAAATATTTTTCATTTAGACGAGCAAGTAAGTCAGTTTCGTGGCTTGAATTGAAAAAATCGAGTAATGCCGCATCTAGACTATCATCCTGATTACGGCTCATATACCAAGTGATGGCATGATCGTCGAGTAAATCAAAAGCGACAGCGATTTGCGGATGAATGCGTTGTTGCAGTGCAATGGCAATTGAATCTTCCAATACATAATCAATCTCACCCTCTGCTACCATTTCAAGTAATTGATTTGTAGTGTACTTTGAGCTTTCTTCCCATTTTAGGTTTGGGTATTCTTTAGCGAGCCTTTTTAAAGTACTTGCGTGAGCGGTACCTGACATAACCATCAGTTTGCCGTTGATATCATTAAAAGATCTAGGACGAGTTGAACCTTTGCGGTAAACCAGTTGCTGAGTTACATTCAAATAGCTCGGCCCCGTTTTCATTTTCTGTAGTCTATCTTTGTTATATAACAAGCCAGCCACTGCAATATCTGCGGTGCCATTGTCTAAATCATCAAAAATTTGTTCGAAAGTGGGTCTGATGGTGATTTTTAACTTCACCCCTAAGTACGCAGCAAAGCCTTGAGCAAGCTCATAGTCAAAACCACGGAGCTGTTTTTGCTCATCGATATAGATAAGTGGCGAGCTAACGGCACTAATACGCAATTCCCCTTGAGATAGAATTTTATTGATTTGAGAATCTTGCGTATTTGACCATCGAATGTTGAAGCCGATGATCATAGTAGCCAGTAAAGCAATGACCACGATAATTAAATAGTTAACTTTTAAGTTATTCAAATAGTTATTTCTCGTGCATTAACTGGTGTAGTTGCTGGTGTAGTGATTCAAAAAAAATTTAAAAAAGAAAAAATAATTAAGTAATGGTTATAATTCCAGTGGTTAGGTATTTTGCTCAACTATTATGATCGGTGCAACCTATATTATGCTATTTAGCACATAATAATATTTCACTAATCGCTTTTTTTTTAATCACGCAAACGGTTTCGTATTGATGAACATTGCTTTATAATAGTGTCGGTTTCCCTGCTTTCATGATCAGGGCTGGCGTTTAAAAGAGAGAAATAAAGACGATGGAAATTTTGCGTGGTTCACCTGCTCTATCAGCATTTCGTATTACCCGCCTTTTGGCACTGTTTACTGAAAAACAGCTCCCTGTAACGGATATCTATGCTGAATATATGCACTTTGCTGAATTATCAGCGCCGTTGAGTGATAGTGAGCAAGGAAAACTGAGCAGCCTATTAAATTATGGCCCCTCTCTTGCAGAGCATGAACCATTCGGTAAACTTATTTTAGTAACCCCGCGTCCGGGAACTATCTCTCCTTGGTCTTCAAAAGCGACGGATATTGCACATAACTGTGGCTTAGCGCAGGTCAAACGAATTGAGCGAGGTATTGCTTACTATGTTCAAGCTAATACGTTAACTGAAAAGCAATGGCAAGAAGTCACCGCAATATTGCATGATCGTATGATGGAAAGGGTGTTTACCTCTTTTGATCAAGCTTCTGCACTATTTGTACAGCATCAGCCAGCACCATTGAAAGTGATTGATATCATTAAAGGTGGGCGTTTAGCCTTAGATACTGCAAATAAAGAAATGGGCTTGGCACTTGCTGATGATGAAATTGATTATTTACTCAATGCATTTACGGGCTTAAAACGTAATCCAACCGATATTGAGCTTTATATGTTTGCGCAGGCAAACTCAGAACATTGCCGCCATAAAATCTTCAATGCAGATTGGGTGATTGATGGTGAAGAACAGCCGAAATCGCTGTTTAAAATGATTAAAAATACCTTCGAAAAAACACCTGATTACGTCTTGTCTGCATATAAAGACAATGCTGCTGTTATGGAAGGCTCTTCAGTAGGGCGTTTCTTCCCTGAACCGAATGGTCGTACATATCGTTATCATCAAGAAGATGCGCATATCTTGATGAAAGTTGAAACTCACAACCACCCAACGGCTATTTCACCTTGGCCGGGCGCCGCAACGGGCTCTGGTGGTGAAATTCGTGATGAAGGCGCAACAGGGCGTGGTGCTAAACCAAAAGCAGGCTTAGTTGGTTTTTCAGTCTCTAATCTACGGATTCCAGGTTTTGAACAACCATGGGAAGAGGATTTTGGTAAACCAGAACGTATCGTCACTGCACTTGATATTATGCTAGATGGCCCTTTGGGCGGCGCTGCATTTAATAATGAGTTTGGTCGTCCAGCCCTTTTGGGTTATTTCCGTACCTATGAAGAGAAAGTTAATAGTCATAATGGCGAGGAGTTACGGGGTTACCATAAACCGATTATGTTAGCAGGTGGTATTGGTAATATTCGTGCTGATCATGTGCAAAAAGGTGAAATCACCGTTGGTGCGAAATTAATTGTACTTGGTGGCCCCTCAATGAATATTGGCCTTGGCGGCGGCGCTGCATCATCAATGGCATCAGGGCAATCGGATGCTGATTTAGATTTTGCCTCTGTTCAACGTGATAATGCTGAAATGGAACGCCGTTGTCAGGAAGTCATAGACAGATGTTGGCAGCTAGGTGACGACAATCCAATTTTATTTATTCATGACGTAGGGGCTGGTGGCTTATCAAATGCCATGCCTGAACTGGTTAGTGACGGTGGTCGCGGTGGCCGTTTTGAATTGCGTAAAATTCTTAACGATGAACCGGGTATGAGCCCGTTAGAAGTTTGGTGTAATGAATCTCAAGAACGCTATGTAATGGCCGTCTCACCTGAACAATTACCTGTATTTACGGCGATTTGTGAACGCGAACGTGCGCCTTTTGCCGTTATTGGTGAAGCGACAGAAGAACGCCATTTAATATTAAATGATGAACATTTTGATAATCAACCAATTGATATGCCATTGGATGTTTTATTAGGTAAAGCGCCTAAAATGTTAAGGGATGTCACTACATTAAAAGCGGAGCCACAGCCCTTAGATAGAACTGCGATAAGCTTAAATGAAGCAATAAAACGCGTTTTGCATCTTCCTGCTGTTGCTGAAAAAACTTTTTTAATCACTATTGGTGACCGTACTGTAACCGGCATGGTTGCACGTGATCAGATGGTAGGGCCTTGGCAGATTCCAGTATCAGATTGTGCGGTAACGGCTGCGAGTCTTGATAGTTATTATGGCGAGTCGATGTCAATTGGCGAAAGAACCCCAGTTGCGTTGATTGATTTTGCTGCTTCTGCTCGAATGGCGGTTGGTGAAGCATTAACGAATCTTGCTTGTTCATATGTTCAAAATCTAAAACGCGTTAAGCTATCAGCTAACTGGATGTCTGCAGCGGGCCATCCCGGTGAAGACGCCGGTTTATACGCAGCAGTTAAAGCGATTGGCGAAGAACTTTGCCCTGCACTCGGTATTGCCATTCCTGTAGGTAAAGACTCGATGTCGATGAAGACCCGTTGGAAACAAAATGGTGAAGAGCGTGAGATGACATCGCCACTATCATTAGTGATAACGGCATTTGGTCGCGTTGAAGATGTGCGTTTAACCGCAACGCCAGAGTTAAAAACTACGGCTGACAATGCATTATTATTGATAGATCTTGGTCAAGGTCATAACGCATTAGGCGGCTCAGCTTTAGCACAGGTTTATCGTCAGTTAGGTAACAAAGCCCCTGACGTTCGTCATCCTGAGCTACTCGCGGGCTTCTTTAATACGATTCAACAGCTACTATCAGAGCAGAAATTATTAGCCTATCACGATCGTTCTGATGGTGGATTATTTGTGACATTAGCTGAAATGGCCTTTGCTGGGCATTGTGGTATTAATGTTGATATCAGCTCATTTGATGAGGATACGCTCGCAGCGTTGTTTAATGAAGAGCTGGGCGCTGTTATTCAAATTGAAGGTAAAGATCGTCAGTATGTAGAGGACTGTTTTACACAGGCAGGACTTGTAGATTGTATTCATTACTTGGGCACTGCAATTAATGATGATGCGATAATTATTAATAGTCGCGATACTGTTGTTTATAATGAGTCTCGTAGTTTATTGCGTCAATGGTGGGCTGAAACTACATGGCAGATGCAGCGTTTGCGCGATAACGAAGTTTGTGCTAACGAAGAGCATGCCGCGAAACTGGAAACTAAAGATCCTGGGTTGAATGCTCATCTCACATTTGATATTGCTGATGATATTGCAGCTCCGTATATTTTATCGGGTGTTCGTCCAAAAGTTGCCGTATTACGCGAACAAGGGGTTAACTCCCACGTAGAAATGGCTGCTGCATTTGATCGTGCTGGTTTTGATGCGGTTGACGTGCACATGAGTGATTTACTGGCTGGTAATTTATCTCTCGAGCAATTCCAAACGTTAGTGGCTTGTGGTGGTTTCTCTTATGGGGATGTACTCGGTGCAGGGGAAGGTTGGGCTAAATCTATCTTATTTAATACTAAAGTACGTGATGAATTTGCCACTTTCTTTAATCGGCCAGACACGTTGTCATTAGGCGTTTGTAATGGTTGCCAGATGATGTCTAACTTGCATAGTTTGATCCCCGGTGCTGAATATTGGCCTCGCTTTGTTCGTAACCGGTCAGAACGTTTTGAAGCGCGTTTTAGCCTTGTTGAGATTACAAAAAGCCCATCTTTGTTATTACAAGATATGGCAGGCTCTCGTATGGCAATCGCTGTCTCTCATGGGGAAGGGCAAATTGAAACTCGTGCCCAAAACCATTTACAGCAGCTAGAAAATAACCAGTTGGTGGCGATGCGTTTTGTGAACAATCATGGACAAGTTACAGAGCAATATCCAGCGAATCCAAATGGCTCTGTCAACGGTATTACATCAGTGACCTCGATTGATGGCCGCGCAACAATTATGATGCCACATCCTGAGCGAGTATTCCGTACAGTGAGTAACTCATGGCATCCAGATAATTGGGGTGAAGATAGCCCATGGATGCGTATTTTCCGTAATGCGCGTAAGCAATTAGGTTGATATTGAAAAATTAATAAGAAATAAAAAGCACTCATTATGGGTGCTTTTTTTATTGAGGGTCGATTATGTCGATGATTTTGCCTAAAACTTCCTCAAATACACTTTCTTCAAGTGTGGCTGAGTAGTTAGCTTTTCGCGCTAATAAATCTAATGAACGTAATTGGTAGCATAGAACACAGCCTGTAATTTTTCCGGTATCTGTACTTGAGCCATCTAAATAGACTGTAACGCTTTGAGTTCGTGATGTCCTGCCTCCACTCGTAATAGGAGCGCATAGTGTTGTGCCAAGTGCATTGTTGAGTTGCGAGTCAGTTATAACTAAATAATAGTGTGGACCTTTAAATTCTTTACCATTAACAGGATCGCCATTGATATGCCAGATTTGGCCTTTATGTGGTTTTTTAGTTTTAGCCATTAGATAATCTCATGGCCAATAGGATCTGAATTATCTAACTGGCTATTTAAGGCTTTAATTTCATTTTCATCAATACCAGAAAGTAGCTCTGATAATGATTTACGTCCTCTTGCAACCCGTTTAGTTGGTTTGATACAAACGGATTCACCAAATGCATCTATATCTAACTTCATTCCGACAACCCAACCCGCCATATTTGCGACATCACTTGGGATTGTTAATACAACTGCTCCACCTTGTTGCCTTAATCTTGTAGTTGACATGTTTTCTCCTTCAAAATCTAATTGTGACTCTGTAATACTATAGCACTAAGTTACACAAAGTCACACTATCCTTTACCTAAAAAAAACCGCCTAATTTTCATTAGACGGCTGTTGGTATTCACAATACTTATTATTAATTATTCAAGGACAAACATACCGTAAGGGTGAATTTGTAAGTACAGATTTTCCCCGACAGACGGCTGTAATTGTGTGGCATTAATTTGTAATAACATTGATTGACCATGCCAATCTACAGTTACCTCATATTGAGGTCCCATATAAGCAACATAGGTAATTGTACAGCGCTGGCTCTCATCACCTTGCAAACTGAGGGTAATAGCCTCAGGGCGAACACCCAAGGTAACTTGATTTTTGTCTGTTACAATCTGAACGGGACGCGGCAGGCGATAGTTAAAGATATCAACCGTATCATGGGTCAATGTGGCTGGGAAAATATTTGCATCTCCCATGAAACTTGCCATGAACTTGGATGCCGGCTGGCGGTAAAGTTCTTGCGGTGAGCCAAGTTGCATAATTTTACCCTTATTCATTACCAATACCATATCAGAAACTGCAAAAGCTTCACTTTGGTCATGAGTAACATACAAAGAAGTAATATTAAATTGTTGCTGCAATTCACGAATTTTTTCACGCATACTGCGGCGCAAATTGGCGTCCAAGTTACTTAACGGCTCATCAAATAACAGTACCTTAGGTTTTAGAATAAGGGCGCGAGCTAAGGCAACACGCTGTTGTTGCCCCCCTGAAATTTGATCAACAAATCGCTCGGCAAAACCAGCTAAATCAACGATCTCTAATGCTTCATCGACACGTTTCTTAATTTCTGCTTTTGGTAGACCAAGCATTTTAAGACCATATCCAACGTTTTCCCCTAAAGACATATGTGGGAACAGTGCATAAGATTGGAATACCATACAGATATCACGCTGCTGGATTGATCTGTCGGTAACATCTTCTCCATCGATAAACATACGTCCTTCTGTGGGCTTTTCAAGACCTGCCACGAGGCGCAATACGGTTGTTTTACCACAACCCGATGGTCCTAATAGCGTCACCATACTGCCTTGCGGAATGGAAAGGCTTAAATCATCGATGACCGTGTTGTCGCCAAAACGCTTAGTGATATTTTTTAATTCAACAAAACTGGTTGTTTTTACAGAACTTGATTGCGTCATGTTAATTACTCCGTGATTACTGTGCATTTTTGGCTTTGGAACGTGAAACACGGGCTTCGCCAATCAAATAGTCAAACAAGAAAATAATGGCTAGCATGACCACTATCAAAATAGAACCGTAAGCTATTGCAACACCATATTCGCCATCTTCTACTCGATTAAGAATATAAGCCGTAGCGACACGGGTGTCTGGTGTGACTAAGAAAACAATGGCGCTGACAGTTGTAATAGCTCGAACGAAACTGTAAATCAGCGCGGATAAGATAGCAGGGCGCAATAATGGCAACAGAATGTGGAAAATAGTGCGCATTGAACCTGCTCGTAAGCTGAGTGAGGCTTCATCAAGTGATTTATCGATTTGTCCAAGTCCTGCAATACCGGCTCGAATACCAACAGGCACATTACGCATCGTCATTGAAATAATGATAATGGCAGCAGTACCCGTGAGATAAAACGGTGAGTCATTAAAGGCTAAGATATAAGACACCCCAGCAACTGTGCCAGGTACAGCAAAGCAAAGCATGGTGGTGAATTCAATTGTTTTTTTACCGCGGAACTCTTGGCGTACGACAATATATGCGATCAATAGGCCGAGTATGGCGGTTATTGGCGCTGCGATAGCGGCATAAAGTAACGTATCTAGTAATGAAGGCCATGCACCATCACTCATACCTTGACCAAACAATTTAATGAAGTTATCTAAGGTTAAGGTGTAATCCACACCCCAGTTAACTGTGAAGCTTCCGTAGAAAATGCTGCCATACAGCAACACATTGAATGCGACCCAGATAGCTAAGAAAGTTGTGACAATGGTAACTAATGAGTTTGGTAATGGTTGCACATCACCACGGTAAGATTTGCCTGACACCGTGACATAAGAGCGTTTGCCAATCCACATATACTGTACGCAAAATACCAGTAATGAGAATACTAATAATGAGGCGCCTAAGGTACTTGCGGCTTGATAGTCAAGTTGGGAACCCGTGATGTAGAAGTAAATTTGCGTCGCTAAAACGTCAAAGTTACCGCCTAAAACTAGTGGGTTACTAAAGTCAGCTAATGATTGAACGATAACAATCAAAAAGGCATTTGCCAGTGCGGGTTTTAATAACGGCATAAAGACGTTGAAGAAAGTCTGATAGCGATTTGCACGTAATGTATAAGACGCTTCTTCCAATGATGGGTGAATAGTTTTAATCGCCCCATCTAAAATCATAAACGACATCGGGGTAAACGCTAATACTTGCGCTAACCAAATACCGGTAAAACCATATAGCCAGTTAGTGTTTTCTAACCCCATATAAGCGGCCATAAATTCAGTAATGTAACCTGAACGTCCCATCATTAAGGTAACGCCTAAGCCAACAACAAAAGGTGGCGTTACAATGGGTAAAATTGAGAAAACACGACCAATAATGGCTGATCGTTTCGCAATTCTTGAAGTATAAATAGCTAATATTAAACCGAAGAAGGTACAGCCTGCACCTACTGCCAGTGATAAAAATACTGAATTAATAATAACTTGAATAATGTGTGACTGTGTGAGAATAGCGACAAAAGCAAATGGAGCAAAATTTCCATTACCATCGGTAAACATCGGAACGAAAATCGCAATGCTTGGGAACACGATAAAGAGTGCGATTAACACAACAACGGTTATCAAAGAGCCAATGACAAATTGGTCACCACCAAGCCACTCTAATCGAGTCAGCGCAAGCGTCATCACCATACCAAGGGCAATGAACAGAATAATAGTGGAATACCCGAGTCCTTTACCTTCAAAATAAGAGGTTAAAATAACCACCGCAGCGGTGATAACGGCAACGGCAATATCAAAATAATGGCGTTTTTTATGATGGCGATCCGCCGGTGTTAATGGGCGAATAAATAAAATAGAAGGCAATAAGAACCAAAGCCAACTAATATTCACATTACTCCAGCCGTAAGCGGACAATATTTCATCTTGTGTCGAATCAAGTAAGCCATAGTCGAGGCTCCAAGATGGCAATAAAGCGAAGCCAAGCCAGGCGATTAGCAGCCAAAGGAATGTCGTATCCTTTTTATTTGAGGCTGATAAAGTTAGGGTTTGAGGCATTGTTTTTCCCTCTGTCCGTCATATTTCATGTTGCAATGGTATTGGCTGCTTCCGCGACCTAATCGATCGCTTCCCTTACCGTTTTATTGCCACTCAAACTATTTAGGACGTAATTAAATTATTATTTAAATATATTTATCAATTAACTACTTAGGTAGTGATTAAAGATAATAAGCTACCCGCACCTAAAATTAATTTAGATGTAATTATTGTATTTATTATTTAGTAAGTGCTCAGTGCGGTGTATCAACACCGCACTTTGGTCGTTATTTACTCATTTTGACTTCAGTAACCCATTTGTTGATAAGATTTTTACGGATTTCAGCATCGCCGTATTTATCCATATCATAATTGATTAAATTCAGGTCATTGAGTTTTAATGAAATAGGTGAAGATTCTGCGGTTGTATTGGTTAAGATTTGGTAGGATTTACCTTCTTTCCAGCTCAACTCTTGTGCTTCTTTAGATAAAACAAAATCAACGAACAATTTGGCGTTATCCATATTACGTGCATTTTTCAAAATACTAATGCCACCAATTTCATAGCCAGTACCTTCACATGGGGCGATAAGTTCCAACGGTGCGCCATTTTCAACTTCTAATGAGTAATCATGTAAGAAGCCGATGCCAATTGCAGATTCGCCACGGGCGGCGTTACGTGCAGGGGCAATACCTGATTTGGTGTATTGTGAAATATTGCTATTCAATTTTTTAAGGTAATCAAACGCTTGCTCATTTCCCCAAAGTTGGTCGAAAGTGGCAAGAGCGGTATAAGCTGTACCTGAACTTTGTGGATCTGCAATTTGAATTTCACCTTTATATTCAGGTTTAATTAAATCTTTCCAGCACGTTGGGATTGGTAAACCTTTTTCTTTTAAACGATCTTTATTAACGCCAAAACCTAAGATTCCAATGTAAACCGCAGAGGAGTAGTTTCCTTTACGTTTAGCCGGATCTTGGAATTGTGGCATGATTTGGCTAAGATTTGGTGATTTATAGGCTGCTAAAAGATCCATTTCGCCCGCTTGCGAATGTGGGTCTAACGTACCGCCATACCAAACGTCTGCTTGTGGATTACGTTTTTCTGCTTCAATTTTAGCCAGTGTGCTGCCTGAACCATTACGTATAAACGTTGTTTTAACATCATATTTTTTTGCGAAAGCTTGAGTTTCAGTTTCACACATTGCATTGGTCGCACTACAGTAAACAACCAGTCGTCCTGCTGCATTTGCCGTGGTAGAAATTGCTGCCAGTGATAAGCCCGCAGCGATAAGTGTAGAGAGAGTTTTCAGTTTCATTGTCAGTCCTTTATTTAGGTTCTAGTATCGGATCAGAATAAATATAAAAAACAATTTAGGTCTTATTGTTAGAGAGTGAAACAGTGCCTGCTAAATGCTCCCGCTTGCTAACATTTGCAATCAAAAGAGGCATTAGCAGTAGCCCCATCAACGCCGCCGCACTGGCAAGTAGGGCAAACATTCCCGACCAACCGTAATTTGCGATGACTTGAGAGAGCGGCCACCCTGCGATTGCAGCGCCTAAATAGGCATACAACCCAAGATAGCCAGTTACCGTTCCGGCTGCTTGTTTGTGACAGTATTCTGTAGCAGCCAGACCGATCAACATTTGTGGTCCAAAAACAAAAAAGCCAATAGCGAAAAAACATACAGCTAATAATGCGTAGTGATGAATTGGCGTTAACCATAAGGCACTCACCGAAACAACGAGGCCTAAGGAGAAAAGCAAAATCATCGGGGCGCGTTGTCCTTTAAATAAAATATCAGAACCCCAACCTGAACAAACCGCGCCGAGTAGCCCGCCTAGTTCAAATAAAGATAAAGTGGCATTCGCACTCAGTAAGTTTGTACCGTGGGTTTCGGTTAACCATAGATTTCCCCAATCGTTTATCGCCATGCGGATCAGGTAAACTAAAATGTAAGAAAAACCTAATAACCAAATCATACGGTTAAATAAAATCGTTTCTTTCAAGATGGACAACATTGGTAAGGGCGGCGATAAACGTTCTTGTCGTAGTTCTAAAACATCGTGACGCCACTGCCCAACGGTCGGTAATTGCTCTTCTTGAGGTGTTCCTTTTAGCTGGCGACATAACCAGAGTCCAATGACAACACCAATAATTCCGGGGACGATTAATGCCATTTGCCAACTATAGTGAGTAGCGAGCAATGCGGTTAATAGTGGAAGTAACATGCCACCGAGGTTGATAGATATATTCCACAATCCCCACCAAAATCCGCGTTCATTACGAGAGTACCAATGTGTCAAAATTCGAGCGCAAGGTGGCCATCCCCAACCTTGAAAAAAACCATTCAATGTCCAAACAATCAGTAATGCAGGAAAAGAAAGGCAATAAGCAAATGCGATATTGAGAACTCCTGTCATGACAAGACCAACACCCATAAACCAGCGATAGCCTGTGATATCATGAAAAATCCCCGATAAGAATTTCGAGAACCCATAAGTTAAATAAAAGGCAGTTGCTATCCAACCAATATCACTTTTGTCTAAAAATAACTCGGCCTGCATGACGGGCATGACGAAATTAAAACTTTTTCGTGTCAAATAAAAAGTGGCATAACCAATAATCATCGATAGCATCAATTTACGACGCCAAAAATGGTATGAATTATCGATATCGGTGGTATTTTTGCCTGTCATGGTGGCATTTCTCCCGTTTGGCAAAATGTAATCAAATTTTTAACAAAATGGATGAGATAAGGTATTAGGAGACTAGGAATTATTCTTAGTTTTTAGCTTTTTAGTTTCAAAGTGTGGGCAAGTTAACAATTATTTTTGTACCGCCTTGAGTTGTCAGTGTCCAGTCGCCGCCTAGCGCTCGAATGCGTTCTTCTATTCCACGTAAACCAAACCCGCTGGTTCGCTTGCTAAATGGGATGCCAACTCCATTATCATTAACAATTAGCTGTATCGAGTCACCATACTGTTCTAGTGAGATTTGGATTTGTGTCGCTTTGGCATGCTTACTAATATTATTTAATAACTCTTGGACTAAACGATAAAGGGTAAACAAAATGGTTTCATTTGCAGGGGTTTCTTGTAAACCATAATGAAAATCACATTGAATATTATTTTCCTCAAATGAAAATTCAGCAATAAGGTGTGTTAGCGCTTTTTCAAGTGACATCTCATTGAGTACGGGAGGGCGGAGTTGACGTAAAAGTTGACGAGTAGATTGATGAATTTGTTGAGCGAGTTCATTAATTTGGCTTGCAGCTTGGTTACTGAGAGTGTCTGTTGCTGTTTTTTTGACAAGCATTGACTGAATCTGGATCGCAGTAATATTTTGTCCAATTTCATCGTGTAACTCACGGGCAATGGCTTTTTTAATATCTTCTTCGGTATGTACTAGCTGGCGCATTAGGTCACGGCGAGCTTTTAATTCTTGCTCTAAACGTTGTCTGTATTGTTGTAAGTTACCCGCTAGCTGTTTTTGACGACTAATCGCTATTCCAAGGCCAATACCAATGAGTGCTTGAGTACTTAAAAACATTTCAAGCTCTTGCAAATCGGCAAAGGCACCATGAAATTGACGTGCAAAAGTAATAATTAAGCTACCAAGTAAGGCAGACAGTACGCCACCTTGCCAACCATAGCGATAAGCCATAAAAACATTGGGAATGAAAACAAGTAAAATAATGAGCCGTTCAATTTCGGGTGCAAAAAAAACTTGGGCGCTGAGGCCAACAACAAAAAAGAGAAAGCACCAAACAATCAAAGAGGTGCGTAGTTGTTTATCTGATGTCCCGTAATCAAGTAACATTTGATAATGCTGTTCATGGAGATATTCATAAATGAGATAAACAAATGGTGATAAAAGTATTCCACCCGTAAATGTCGTTAAGAATAACTGGCTGATAGAAAATTGAGAGAGCCAACTGAATAAAAGGGCGTGGAGTACGCTATTTGCAGCAACTCCCGCTAATAGTAGCAGCAGACGTTGCCAATATAGTGTGTAACGCCACCAAATATGCTGAATGATGAATGCAACACATAAGCTCAGTAAAGGGGATAGCAAGAGTATAGGTTGCGTTAACAATTGTTCTTCTGCTAGCCAATAATTTAGCAAACCCTCACAAAGCAGTAATGTTGGCCAATAGCGGCGCCATAGGATAATCATCAGAGCCAGTCTAAGGCCTTGAGGTAAAAATAAGGTTGCTTGAAAGCTATTTTGACTCAGGTAAAAGCCAATAATCCACAACCCAATCCAAATTAATGAGTAGGTGAAAAGTAGAAAAATCGACTGTAATAGCAAACGAGTGCTTTTAGTCATCAATAGCGACCTTCAGGGGTGATTTACCGTGAAATGAGATTATGTTCTAAGGCATAGTGAACAAGATCAATCGTATTTTCACATTGTAATTTTCCTAGCACATTGGCACGGTGCACATGTATTGTTTTATGGCTGAGATTTAACTGTTCCGCAATTGCTTTGACGCTCAACCCTGCAATTAATAAATTAAAAACTTCTTTTTCCCTTGGCGTGAGTTCTTGCATTCCTTGCTTTTGTTGTGGTGAATGTCGCAGGGCTTTCATTGCATCGGAGCACAGGTAGCACCCCCCTTGATGAACTGAGCGAACGGCTTGAACTAATTCTTCTGGGCCACAGCGTTTGGTTAAATATGCGCTTGCGCCGGCATCTAATGCGCTTTGCACAAAGGCTGGAGTGTCATAGATACTGAGTATGATGGTTCGAAAATCAGTTTTTTTTTGACGTAGGCGTGTTAGCAGTTGTAATCCGTTTTCATCAGGCATTGAAATATCCATAATCGCGACATCAATATCAAGACTAATCAAGTTAGGCCAAGCTTCTTGCGCATTGGCATATTGTCCAACAATGGCGATATCAGATTCTAAGGTTAATAACTGTGCGAAACCGGAACGTACAACAACATGGTCATCAATAAGTGCTATTTTTATCATTTATTATTGTCTGATGAATAAGGTATTTATTAAATCTTATATCAATATAAGAAGAGATAAGCTAGAGAGATAGTTTAGAATTCTGACCTGTATCTGCTAAATATATTTTGCTTTCAATCGGCTAGGGGAATGGGGTATGTATTGGGTTGATGCTAACAATAGAGTTAGACATGACACCCTCATGATGATGAGGGTGAGGGGCTATTTAATTAAAGTGGTAATACTTCAATAATATAATGGTGTGCATTTGTATTGATAATACGATTGATTTTAAGACTGGCTAAGGTAAGTAATTGGCTAAATTCTATCGCAGTACGTTCCCCTGCATCTGCAGATAGATTTGTACAAATTAACCCCAGTTCATGGCCAAAATAAGGTTGGTCATCTTCAGTGATAATATTTTCAATCAATAACAGTTTGGAAGAGGGGGACATGGCTTGGCGAATTGTTTTAAAAATTTGTACTGTTTGTTCATCTGACCAGTTATGACTAATGTACTTTAACAAGTAAATATCGGCTTCAGGACATTCTTCAAAAAATGAGCCGGGTTGAACGCGCCAGCGAGTATTATCACCAAGTAAATGAAGTATATTTTTAGCGAGTACGTGCTCTCTATCAAATAAAATACCGTTAGTTGTTGGATTTGTTTTTAACACTTCAAGTAATAGCCCTCCAAATCCACCAGCAATATCAGCAATGGTTATGTTTTCTGGGAAATTATAGCTTTTTACGATGTAATTATTTTCAATCTTTGAAAGCGAGGACATACCTTCATGAAATCCGTTGGGGTTATCATCATTTTTTTCCCAATAATCGTAGAAAGATTCTTTAAATCGATTTGTAAAAACGGGTTTGCCGGCTGCCATGTCGCTTAATTCATACAATGTCATCCAAAATGTTTTATCAGTCATCATTAAAATAGCTTGGCGAACAGAGTAAGGGTGGTCGCTGAGTAAAAATTCAGCGGAAGGGGTTAATGCAAAACCTTCACCTTTTATCGTTTTAAATATGTTTCGTGTGGCTAATAAACGTAATATTTGTTTAATGATAGGAGCTTGAGTATTTGTTTCTAAAGCTATCTGCTGAGCCGTTTTGGGACCTGTCTTTAAGATATCGGCAAGATTTAAAATCACGGCGGCACGTAAAGCTGCCTGATATGTATACCCCGTCGCTTGTTCTATAACATGTAGCCCTGCATCAATATTGCCAGGATTAGCCTCTATCGCTAATGAATTATTCATCGTTTTACCTATTGGTGGGTTTTAGTGAGGTGTTATATTTAAGTATCTGTATCTATTTTTAATTTTCAAATTAATATTTATTACTGTTAAATATTAAACAATATACTCAATACATTGATTTTTAATTAAAATTTCAATTTATTTTTATTTCACTTTAAATGATAACTATTGAAATTAATTAATTTTATTTACACTTTATGCTTGGGGTAGCATTAGTAATCTGTATGTTGGGGGGATTATTTTGATAGCTGTATAAAATTAGCGACAAACACGATATTCCTTGTCTCTAAAAGGCGACATTTATCTTATTGATAAGTAAGAGTTTTAAAAATGAGTAATATGAGTGTCTTTAATAAGAGACAGTTAATCAGGATTTGAGGGGGCCTTTATCAAAAGAGATATAGGTTTAAATTAGGATTAAATTAAAAATCGTTATTTATCAGCAAAGTAAAATTTATATTGAAAAGTTGGCACGGGTTGTGCATAATAATATTCAGTTGCTCATTCAATTTATTATGTAGGTCCAAGATTAGTTGGGTACATACCACATAAAGCAAGAATGATGCCGAAGTAAGGTGCCTACCGTCCAACACTACAGATATTTGTCTTCGGGCTTTATCAAACACAGGACGACACGTTGAGTGAGGCGCCACCTATCTAACTATAGATAATTATATCTAAATAGGTAGATAGCAAGTTAGATAAGACGTCGCTGGCGGAATAGGGGTAATGCTCTATTCCGCCTTCCTATTTTGTTGTCCGTCATACTTAAGGCTATAGCTGTGTTGGCTTCATTCAGCTATCCGAGTCACATACTTGTGTATGCTCCTCGGCTATCATCATTTGCCGCCTTGCTATAACTTGAATTATTTAGGACAACTATATTATTCAAAATCATTCAAAATCATTCATGTCCCATATTAAATGTATTTGTTTCTATTATAGTTATCTATTCTACTGAAATTATTGTACTTTTGGTTTGAATATTGGCACGTTCATTGCTGTAGATATGATTATTCAAATACTTTGGATAACAGAACGATGAATCAACTTTCCGCGAAGGGCTGAGTTCTGCTACCATTGAAATACGTTTAATAGGTATGAGATGAATGTATTGAGTAAATGGCGGCTTTTCCCGCGATCCTTGCGCCAATTAGTTATGATGGCATTTTGGTTGGTTTTGTTACCCCTGTTGGTATTAGCTTATCAGGCATATCAAAGCTTAGAACAACTAAGTAACCAAGCGGCGAACATTAATAAAACTACACTTCTTGATGCAAGGCGCAGTGAGGTGATGAGTAGTCTTGCGCTGGAAATGGAGCGTAGCTATCGACAATACTGTGTTCTACAAGATGCAGCACTGAAAAATCAATATCAAAAACAGTTTGCTGACTACACGCAAATGTTTGAGCGGCAAAAAACAATCCTACCTCGAACCTCTGATACTTCGACACTTACAAAAAATCTTGAATTACTTGCGCAGGTGAATTGTGAAAATAATGAACCGACAAAACAAGTGACGGTGGCGCTCGAACAATTTTCAACTGCAAACGCATATCTTGTTCAAGAAACTCGTGAAGTAATTTTTAGCCGCGGCGAGCAACTTCAAAAAGCGATTGCTAATAAAGGTCAATTGTTTGGCTGGCAAAGTCTCATTTTATTCCTTTTAAGTGCTTTATTAGTGACGTTATTTACGCGAATGATTATTGGGCCAGTTAAAGCAATTGAACGTATGATTAATCGCCTTGGTACCGGAGGGTCACTGGCTAATAATTTAGAGCGATTCAAAGGCCCTAGAGAGCTGCGCACTATTGCTCAACGTATTATTTGGTTAAGTGAACGTCTGGAATGGCTCGAATCCCAACGCCACGAATTTTTGCGTCATATTTCTCATGAGTTAAAAACACCATTAGCCAGTATGCGTGAAGGAACTGAATTACTTGCGGATGAAGTAGCGGGGCCATTGACTAGCTCGCAAAGAGAAGTGGTTGAAATACTCGATCACAGTAGTAAGCATCTTCAGCAACTTATTGAACAGTTACTTGACTATAATCGTAAGTTAGCGGATGAACCTCCAGAAGCACAACATATCGATTTGAAAAAATTAATCGAAGATATTGTTAACGCACATAATTTACCCGCAAGAGCTAAAAATATTAAAACAGATATTCGTTTAAAAGTTGAACATTGCTTTGCTGAACCCACCTTGCTTGGGCGTGTTATTGATAATATCTACTCCAATGCGGTGCACTATGGCGGCGAATCAGGTAATATTTGGATCTCTAGTCGTAGAACGGACAATAAACTGCTTATAGAAGTGGCAAATACGGGCACACCAATACCTGAATCTGAACAAAACATGATTTTTGAACCGTTTTATCAAGGCTCTTTACAACGAAAGGGCGCGGTTAAAGGAAGTGGTTTAGGGCTTAGCATCGCACATGATTGCATTAAGCAAATGGGTGGCGAGCTATCGCTGGTGCCGAATAAACTCGCTGATGTCTGTTTTAGAATTGAATTGCCTTTAACTGTTGAGAATGAATAACAATGTTAAATAGGTCTATAGATTTTCTGGCAATGCTGCGCTATAAAGCATCGTCGAAGAGAAATAACACATTAATAAGTCACGCTATTTCGTTAAATTCAACGCGTAAAGCGGTACATTTTTCAGTATTTCTATTTGCTTTTATTTTAACGGGATGTGTTGCTAAAAATGGGCAATCACCACTTGAAACCTTAGCTCAAGTGGTTGTACCTGAAATAAAAGTGACTGACTATCGTTATGCATCATGTGATTCGATTTGGAATAATGAACAGCCAAATGCTTTAGAGAATGCGCTATTTTGGTTACGTATGATGGACTGTGCCGATAGAACGGAAACCCAACAAGCACGTAGTGATGCGAATAAAATTGAGGCTAATAATTGGTCAAATGTCTTTGAGCAAAATATTTTATTAAATTCTGCGGATCCTTCCATTGCTGAACGCCGTAAAATGCTTGATAACATTAATGCCTATAGTTTGAATTTTCCAACGGCGATACGCCCGCTATTGCAATTATGGCGTGAGCAGCAAGTGCAAATTATTAATTTGGCTGAGGCCAATGCTCGCTATAAACGATTACAGCAAGATACTGATGCGAAGATGGATCGTTTAAGAGAAGAAAATGCAAAATTAACTTTTGAGCTGAATACTATTTCTCGTAAGTTAGAAAATTTGACGGATATTGAACGCCAGCTCTCTTCACGCAAACAAAGTAGTAATGAAACTGAGAAAGAAGTTGAGAACTCAGTGGATAATGCGAATTCAGTTGCGCTTGAAGCGGAAAAACCAAAAGAAGTTATTAGTGAGTCGAAAGAAGTCATTAACGAAGTGAAAGAAAAAAATCAATCGGAGAATAAACGCAATGACAAGCCGTAAGTCAGCGAATTTACTATTGGTTGATGATGATCCTAGCCTGCTGAAGTTGCTAGGTATGCGTCTAAGCAGTGAAGGATTTAGAATTGTTACCGCAGAAAGTGGTCCTGAAGCACTAAAGATTTTACAAAAAGAAAAAATTGATTTAGTGATTAGTGATTTACGGATGGATGAAATGGATGGCATGGCGCTATTTGATGAAATTCAAAAAGCCCATCCCAATATGCCTGTTATTATCTTGACTGCACATGGTTCAATTCCTGACGCTGTTGCTGCAACTCAACGAGGTGTATTTAGTTTTTTAACTAAGCCAGTTGATAAAGATGCACTTTATAAAGCAATTGATGAAGCATTAGCATTATCTTCAACGCCAATAGGTGACGAAGAATGGAGCATGGGCATAGTGACTCGTAGCCCATTGATGATCCGCTTATTAGAGCAAGCCCACATGGTGGCGCAATCAGATGTTAGTGTTTTAATTAATGGGCAAAGTGGAACAGGTAAAGAAGTTTTAGCGCAAGCTATTCACAAGGCGAGCCCGCGAGCAAGAAAACCCTTTATTGCAATAAACTGTGGCGCTTTGCCAGAACAATTACTTGAATCCGAATTATTTGGCCACGCTAAAGGGGCTTTTACCGGAGCTGTCAGTAATCGTGAAGGGCTATTTTTTGCGGCGAGTGGTGGAACCCTATTTTTAGATGAAATCGGTGATATGCCGATGGCATTGCAAGTAAAACTTTTACGTGTTTTGCAGGAGCGCAAGGTGCGCCCATTAGGCAGTAATCGCGATTTGGATATTGATGTACGTATTCTTTCGGCAACACATCGTAATTTGCCTAAAGCGATGGAAAAAAATGAATTTCGTGAAGATCTTTATTACCGACTGAATGTTGTTAATTTACGCATTCCGGCGTTGAATGAAAGAGCTGAAGATATCCCATTATTAGCTAATCATTTACTACGTGAGTCAGCGATACGTCACAAGCCTTTTGTTCGCAGTTTCTCCAGTGATGCGATGAAATGTTTGATGACGGCAACTTGGCCAGGAAATGTGCGACAGTTAGTTAACGTCATTGAGCAATGTGTCGCATTGACGACTTCCCCTGTGATTAGCGAAGCATTAGTTAGCCAAGCATTACAAGGTGAAAATACGGCACTACCGACTTTTGTTGAAGCGCGTAATCAATTTGAATTAAATTATTTGCGTAAATTATTACAAATGACTAAAGGCAACGTCACACAAGCGGCTCGAATGGCCGGACGAAACCGGACCGAGTTTTATAAATTACTTGGGCGACACGATTTAGAAGCAAATGATTTTAAAGAATAATATTTTTAGAATTAACGACACCCCTAAAAATACTTCGGGAGAAGAAATACCTTATGAGCCGTAAGCTTAATATTTCACTTGCTCAATTGAATTGGTTAGTTGGTGATATTGAAGGCAACTGCGACCGTATGTTGCAAGTTGTTAAAGAACAAGAAAAAAACACCGATATTGTCATGTTTTCAGAGCTGGCTCTTACCGGCTATCCGCCTGAAGATTTAATTTTTCGTGGTGAATTTGAGCTACGTTGCTTAATGCAATTAGATCGTTTGCAGCGTGCCAGTATGCAAACCGCAATTATTGTCGGTCATCCGTGGTATGAAGATGACCAAATTTATAATGCATTGTCATTTTTCTATCAAGACAAGCTAGTTGCGCGTTATTTTAAACAAGAGCTACCAAATTATGGTGTTTTTGATGAGCCGCGCTATTTTACCGCTGCCGAAGATACTTGTGTGATTGATTTCAAGGGCTATCGTCTAGGTTTGTTGATTTGTGAAGATATTTGGTATGACGAGCCAGTTGATGCAGTAAAAGGTGCAGGCGCTGAATTATTACTCACCATTAATGCGTCTCCTTTTGATCTTAATAAAGAACATATTCGCAGTGACTTACTTGTTGATCATTGCCGACGTACGGGTTTGCCTATTGTTTATCTTAATCAAGTGGGTGGACAAGATGAGTTGGTTTTTGATGGCGGCTCAAAAGTGTTGGCAAATAAAGGTAAGCAAGTCTATCAGTTAGCTGAATTTGAAGAACAAATTGCAACTGTTCAATTTGAAGAGCTAAAATTGGTCACGCAAGACAATAGTGCTCCTGAAATGTCTTCTATTGCGCAAGTCTATCAAGCTTTAGTTATGTCCACGCGTGACTATATTAATAAAAATGGTTTTAACGGCGCAATTTTAGGATTATCAGGTGGTATAGATTCAGGCTTAACCGTTGCGATTGCAGTTGATGCGATTGGTAAAGAGCATGTACAAGCCGTGATGATGCCATTTCGTTATACGGCAGAAATGAGTATTCATGATGCAAAAGAGCAAGCAGAGTTATTAGGTGTTGAGTTTGATATCGTTTCTATTGAACCTATGTTTGATGCCTTTATGGCACAACTCGAACCTTTGTTTGAAGGAACCCAAGTCGATACTACCGAAGAAAATTTACAAGCTCGCTGTCGTGCCGTCATTTTAATGGCAATGTCTAATAAGCGCCGCCGTATTGTATTGACGACTAGCAACAAAAGTGAATCAGCAGTCGGATATTCAACATTATATGGTGATATGGCTGGTGGTTTTGATGTGCTAAAAGATGTGCCAAAAACACTTGTCTTTGAACTAGCTAATTATCGTAATACACTATCGCCAGCTATTCCACAGCGTGTGATCGATAGGCCACCATCAGCAGAGCTAGCGCCGGGACAACTCGACCAAGATAGCTTGCCACCATACGATATTCTAGATGCGTTATTAGAAGGTTATGTTGAAAAAGATTTATCTGTGGATCAGCTGATTAAATTAGGTTTTGATGAAGCCACCGTGCGTCGTGTTGTGCGTCTTGTTGATATTAATGAATACAAACGTCGTCAGGCGCCTGTAGGACCACGGATCACCATGCGTAACTTTGGTAAAGATCGTCGTTATCCGATCACCTCAGGTTTTGGCCGTAAAAACTGGTCATAGCAGGAATATTTATGAAAAAAATTGATGCAATTATAAAGCCATTTAAACTTGATGATGTTCGTGAAGCATTGGCAGAGGTTGGAATTACGGGTATGACCGTGACTGAAGTGAAAGGTTTCGGTCGTCAAAAAGGCCACACTGAGTTATATCGTGGTGCAGAGTACATGGTTGATTTTTTACCGAAAGTTAAAATCGAAATTGTGGTGCCTGATGATATCGTCGAAAACTGTGTTGAGACGATAATGCAAACAGCACAAACCGGTAAAATTGGTGATGGTAAGATTTTTGTCTACGATGTAACGCGTGTTATTCGTATTCGTACCGGTGAGCAAGACGAAGAAGCAATTTAATTATTAAAGAAAAAGTGGTAACGGTATAAATACACAGGAATGGGATTTTGTACCGTTAATTTAATTTCGAATTACAGAGTTACCTGTAACTCGAAATATTAACGATAAATGTATTTAGTATGCGAACCCGTTACCACGAAATAAAGTATCGATTTTTACTGTTGATAGCTTAATATCAGTGAAGTGGTAATACTTTATGAGGCCCAAAACACTCATAATGAATATTATCGGCCGCTACTCCCATCTCTATAAGCTGTTTTCCAATATACTGCATAAAGCCAACAGGCCCACAGAAATAAAATTGCATATTGGGCTGCATTACCCACTCTTTAACCTGCATTAAATCCATCAGTCCACTATATTGATAATCGAAGCCCGCTTTATCATTTTCACGAGGTTGATTAAACCAAATAGCACTATGACCATTTTGTTGAGCGGTCATTAGCTTACTGACTTCATGGCTAAATGCATGAACAGCACCATTTTCAGCGGCATGAAGCCAATTAACGGTCGCTTGATGTGCTTGTTCAGTTAAATAATTAAGCATGCTTAGCATAGGGGTGAGACCTACACCTGCGGAGATTAATGTCACAGGTGTTTGTGCATCGATATCGATAAAGAAATCACCACAAGGAGGCGCTAAGTGAACAGTATCTCCTTGATTAAGTTGCTGATGTAGTAAACTCGATACTGCACCTTGATCTTCTCGTTTTACGGCAATTCGATAGCTTTTTCCGTTAGGTGCTGTTGTGAGTGAATATTGACGTATTTCTTGATTATCTAAACTCTCATGATTGATATAAATGGTGAGATACTGACCAGGGCGATAATCCGCAACAGGCTTGCCATCGACAGGCACAAACTCAAAGCTAGTGATAACATCACTTTGTAACTGTTTTGAATGAAGGCGAAATTCACGCAATCCTTCCCATCCACCTGTTTTTTCTTCATTTTGTTGGTAGATATCTTTTTCTCGATTAATAAAAATATTCGCAAGTACACCGTAAGCTTCACCCCATGCATCTAAAGCATCTTGTCCGGGGTTCAATAACTCATCAATTGCTGCGAGTAAGTTTTCTCCCACAATTGGATAATGTTCAGGTTTGATATTTAGGCTAACGTGTTTTTGGGCAATTTTTTCTACCGCAGACATCAGTGCTTCTGGTGTTTCAATATTGACAGCATAGGCGCAGATTGCATTAAACAATGCTTCTCGTTGGTCACCATTTTTTTGGTTGGTCATATTAAAGATATCTTTTAGTTCAGGGTGTTGCTTAAACATTCTGTCATAAAAGTGAGCGGTAAGTTTTGGTCCTGTGGCGACAATGGCAGGAATAGTTGATTTAACAATGGCGATAGTTTGGCTATTAAGCATACAGGTGCTCCTGAATTTTTTTCATTATATGATGAAATTATAAACATGCATTTTAAATACAACTTATAATATTTAGTGAAATATGTAAATAGCTTGCTATCGAAAATCTTTGGGGAATAGCCACATATTGAGAGGTGGTTAACAAAAGCAGAGAATAATGCGTTCAAAATTTAAATATAAGCTATTTTATAGGGAAGTGCTTTAAGGTAACTTTGGGTTAAAAAATTAATGCAAACGTTTGCGTGATTTTTTCTTTAGGGCTATCTCAACAGCGAAAAAGAGTTTACACTAAGCGCTATTGCTATGAATTTATTGTCAACATATTGAATTGCTGAGGCAGGAGAAGCGAATGTTAAAGCGTGAAATGAATATTGCAGACTATGATCCACAATTATGGAAAGCGATGGAACAAGAAGTTGTCCGTCAAGAAGAGCACATTGAATTAATTGCTTCTGAAAACTATACCAGTCCACGAGTTATGCAGGCTCAAGGTTCTCAGCTAACCAATAAATATGCAGAAGGCTATCCGGGCAAGCGTTATTATGGCGGTTGTGAATACGTTGATGTCGTAGAGCAATTAGCGATTGACCGTGCAAAAGAATTATTTGGTGCAGATTACGCAAACGTACAACCACATTCTGGCTCACAAGCCAATGCAGCGGTTTACATGGCGCTATTACAACCGGGTGATACCGTTTTAGGTATGAACTTAGCGCAGGGTGGTCACTTAACTCATGGTTCGCCAGTTAACTTCTCCGGTAAATTGTATAATATCGTGCCTTACGGTATTGATGAAAGCGGCAAAATCGATTACGACGATATCAAAGAGCAAGCTGAAAAACATAAACCAAAAATGATTATTGGTGGTTTTTCTGCATACTCAGGTCTGGTTGACTGGGCTAAAATGCGTGAAATCGCAGATAGTATCGGTGCATATTTGTTTGTTGATATGGCGCACGTTGCAGGCTTAATTGCCGCAGGTGTATATCCAAACCCAGTTCCACATGCACATGTGGTGACAACGACGACACATAAAACTTTAGCAGGCCCACGTGGTGGCTTAATCCTGGCTAAAGGTGGCGATGAAGAGTTATACAAAAGAATTAATTCAGCGGTATTCCCAGGTTCACAGGGCGGCCCTTTAATGCATGTGATTGCAGGTAAAGCGGTTGCACTGAAAGAAGCGATGGAGCCAGAGTTTAAAGTTTATCAGCAAAATGTTGCTAAAAATGCAAAAGCTATGGTTGCTGTTTTCCAAAAACGCGGTTATAAAATTGTCTCTAATGGTACTGAGAACCACTTATTCTTAGTTGATTTAGTTGATAAAGATATTACCGGTAAAGATGCAGATGCTGCACTTGGTCGCGCGAATATTACAGTTAACAAAAACAGCGTACCAAACGATCCTAAGAGCCCATTTGTGACCTCTGGGGTACGTATTGGTTCTCCTGCAATTACTCGCCGTGGCTTTAATGAAGCAGAAGCCGCTGAGCTAGCCGGCTGGATGTGTGATATTCTAGATAACCTCAATGATGAAGCGACCATTGAGCGTGTTAAACAGAAAGTATTAACCATCTGCAAAAAACACCCAGTCTACGCATAATAGACATTAATCGTTACCGAAACCCGCTTCTACATTTTGTACGAGCGGGTTTTTTGTATTTAAAATAAGGGAGGAATGATGGTAATTCCATCAACACGCTGGCTAGCTATTGATTATTTTACCTACTTTTTTGCTTATAGTATTTTTCTGCCTTTTTGGTCTATTTGGCTAAAAGGAGAGGGTATTGATGCAGAGATGATTGGTGTTTTACTTGGAATAGGGTTAGGGGCTCGTTTTCTGGGGGCGATGTTTATTACCCCGTTAGTGAAAGAACCTTCAAAACTAATTATTGCACTAAGAATATTGGCGGTACTCTCTTTTATTTTTTCTGTTGGTTTTGCTCTGGGTTCTCATTGGGCATGGCTTCTGTTTGTTATGATAGGTTTTAACTTATTTTTTGCACCTATGGTGCCGCTTGGTGATTCATTGGCCGGCGCATGGCAAAAGCAATTTACTTTTGATTACGGCAAAATACGCGTTTGGGGATCGATAGCTTTTATTATTGGTTCTTCATTAATGGGGTATTTAGCTGGAGTTTGGGGGCATAAATCCATCATGGTGGCGTTAGTCATCAGTTGTGCCGCCTTACTGGTCAGCACCTTGTTAAGACCCGCAATTATGCCTTCTGGTGCCACGAAGGTAGAAGGGCAAGCTAAAGTCTCTGTTAAGCAATTAATTGCTGATAAAAATGTAGTTAGGTTTTTAATCTGCGTATCCCTACTGCAAGGGGCTCACGCGGCGTATTATGGTTTTGCTTCGCTATTTTGGAAAGAAGCGGGTTACTCAGATTTAGTGATTGGTAACTTATGGTCTCTGGGTGTTGTTGCGGAAGTGATTGTTTTTACATTAAGTCATCGCCTATTTCGGCGCTGGAGCGCCCGTAATTTGCTACTACTTTCTGCATTTTGTGGGATTGTACGTTGGGGATTGATGGGGGCATTTACGGCTTTACCTGTTCTGATTATTGTCCAAATTCTACACAGTGGTACTTTTACCGTCTGCCATTTAGCTGCAATGCGTTTTATCAGTGCGCGCAAAGAAAGCGAAATCATTCCATTACAGGCCGTTTATTCTGCATTAGCCATGGGCGGTGGATTAGCCATATTGACTATTGTTGTTGGATTCATTTATGAACGAGTGCCAACTCATCATGGTGTTGTATTTTATTTAATGGCGTTATTGGCAGTGCCAGCTTTATTTATCCGACCAAGAGTGACTGCACAGGTTTAAATCATGTTGTTAACAACAAATGGGCAGCTTAACCGGCGACCCCTGTTTGTTGTTAATCATAGTTTTATAGGTAATAAAGTCACCTCTATCATCAATATAGATAATCACGATATTTGTATTGGATAGGTTTTTATAATTAATTTTGTGAATGGAAAACGGCGCCACCATCAAGCTTTTTGCTATGGGGGTCGATTGATTATTTTCCATATACAGTTCAGAAATATTTAAAAAATATGGGCTAGGGTTATTTATATTTAGAGATTGATTCTCTGAATAGAATTTAACCTTATTTATTATGTTTTCAGGTTTTTCAGTTAACTCTATTGGGCGATAGAATAATTTAATGCGTGTTTGTAGCGCGAGTTGTAAGACGTTTAGATTGGCTTTATCCCTGGGTTTGGGAGAAATATCTAATACGTTTAAATAAAATACAGATTCACGATCCTTTGGCAGTTCATCACCGATATATTGAATTCGTATTTGTGAACCTTCATGGGCTGAAATTTTAGTCATAGGTGGAGTGACAATAAACGGGGCATTCGTTGTTTCTGGTGTTGAGTCAACATTTCCTTCATCAACCCAGCTTTGTGCCAATGCAGATTGCTCACTATGGTTAACCGCTTGAATGCTTATTGTTTTTCTATCGCTTGGAAAGATCAATCGAGTGCCCTGAAGCACAATGCTAGCATCAACATGTAGGCTGAAAAATTGTAGCGCCAGTATTGCGATGACTTTATTGATAGCAAGCATATCCCCTCACTTTTAATTATATGACATAACGACAGTTGCAGTGCTGGATACACGTCCTTGAGTGACACTATTTGCATTGTATGGATAATAATAAGCCCCCATATTAATGGCAAATGAAGGGGATATTGGACTACCTTTTGTCACATTAAAAATATTAGTTGCACTATTTTGTGCCGTGACACTGTCTGATAGTACAAGAGGCGTGTTGATGTTATCTGCTTTAACGAGTCTAAAACCCACCCCAGTAGCGCCTTGACTGGCAGAGTTATTTAGTACCGTTTTATCTGTAGATAGCAAATTAGCGCTAGATAAAAACATCGAAACATCGCGAGAAGCATTGCCTCCGCTAAGAAAATCTTGGCAAGTAAAATTGAGCGTAAAAGGGGTATAACCTGCTCGGGGGGTATTTTTTGCTGCGGTTATGCTAACCGGAGGAAGTGTAACTACCAGTCCTTGATTGGCAAAGTTACAAGTTGTTAAAATTGGATTGTAGGTTATTGATATAGGCTGTAAAAAAATATCATCAGGATCAGACGGCCATTGTAGTGTTAATAAAAAAGTAATTAGTTTGCTGACAATATTGAGTAACCATTGAACGATAGTTAATGACGATGCATCTGATGCAAGTACAACAGGTGTGATAGTGATAAAACTACCGGTCACTTCTTTATAATTAGTGCTTGGCTTGCTATCTACTAAGGTAAATTTGATTGTGAAATTAGAATCAAGATCAGATGCGGGGTGGCTACCTGTGGCGATATCTGTCACTTGGTTTTTTTCTAAGGCAGTCACCGTAATCGAAACAAATTGTTTTCCGCCATTAAAGCCGATAGTTGCTATTCTGCCTTCAAATGGGGATGCAATACCAACAGCATTTGGAAATAATCCTCTCGCCGTACAGGTAAATGTACCTGGGTAAATGGTTCTGCTATTTTTTGTTACTGTGGTTGATGTGCTAGTGAGTTCTGTGGATAAATCGAATGAGAGTGCCGGAGCTGTCACCGTAGAAGCTGGCCTACAGCTTGCTGATGCATATTGGCTCGTCGCTAACAGAGCAGATATTAGAAGCGCAAGTGTTATCTTTTTCATTGCTTTTTCCTTTATCGACAGAAGTTACGATTTTTAGTCATCGTATTAATTGGGTTATTGATGACACATTCATTTTTACCACTAGGATCAAGTTTGATATGTAAGCTTGAAGGTAACTGCTCGCCTTTTAGATAAAGCACACCTGATTGCCCAACATAGCCAATATTTTGTTTTTGGTTATCAGTGACTTCTGTACCAAAGGGCAAACTGTCCCCATTAGCAAGAGATGCTCTTAATAAATAAGTTTGGCGGGTATCGGTTTCTAGTTTGATATAGTTAACGGCACCTTGATAGGGACTGACATTTCCCATATTTCCTATAACATCAGCACCTGAGGTGGTATCTGTATCGGAAAGCGTATAAGTATTGGTTCGATAAGGTGTTGAATTTGCAAGCAGAACGACGCCTTGCTGGTTAGTCAGTGCAGTTTTATCGGAATTGACCATCATATGGTTCGCCATTGGAGCATCAATAATGGTGTAGGTTTGCCCTGTTTCCCCTGAAAAAACAATATGTTCAGGGATGGCGATAACAGTTCCTCTCGCCCCTAACCCTGCTTGTCGGTAGTTATTAGCTTCAGTATAAGATCCTGACACTGTACTGTATGGGTGCTTATAACTGATATTAGTCCCAATTAAATTATTTCCGCCTGTTTGGTTTGTTGCCGTAACGGTATAATTTATTTGGTCATTTCTACCGGTAATTCCACTCAGACTCATTGCAGTTTGCTGATAGTGTGCATCAGTAAAATAAGTCCCCATACTGATGTTGGCACGCTTCTCAAATAGATCTATAGGGACGTTGATATTCACGTAATAGCGAGTTTCTTCATTGTTATCATTATTACGAATGCGAGAAGCTGACAAACTGTATGAAATATCATTAAAATTATTGGAATAACCTATTTGATACTCTCGGCTATTACCGTCTGTATTCCAGTAATCACGATGAGTGCCTGAAACAAAAATAGAACCTAATTCATCACTTAATCGTTGGTTTAGATTGATAGTAAAGGTGTTTTTAGCGCGTGAGCCCCGCAATGCATCAAGGTTTGTTAATGACAAATCAGTACTGTTGTTATTATTAGGTTGATTAGAAAGCGCTTCTTGATAATTTTTCCAAGCTTGGTAATTATCATGGGAATATATTGAATCAATAAAACTATAGTAACCGCTAGTCGAATAGCGGTAAGTCGCAATCGATAAATTTGTTGAAGTGGCATTAATGTATTTGCTATAGGCTAAGCGGTAGCTTTGTCCACTTTTGTCACCTGAATCAAGTTGGGTATTAGCATGGGTTACATCAGCTGAAATTGCACCAAAACTGAAATTCCATCCACTTCCAATCACCGCTGAATGATAATTTTCACTCATGAGTGCACCAGTGTACAGAGTGACTAAATTATTTAAACCGTAATGAATTTCACCTTGGACAAATTTCGGCTGATAGTGCGTATTATCAATTTTAGTTTGCCCCGCTAATACATTGTAATTATAAATACCTTCTTTAAGCATGTCGGGGACAGTGGAATAAGGAATGGTAAATGATTCAGTGCGCCCATCAGCTTCTTGAATATTGACCGATAAATCGCCGCTACCTGCACTTGGTTGAATATCATCGAATAAAAACTCACCCGGCGGTACATTTTCTTGAAAAACTAAATTTCCATTTTGATAGACACTGACTAGTGCGTTTGTTTGAGCAACTCCTCTAATCACTGGTACAAAATTTTGGCTTGAATTTGGTAACATTCCCATTTCGGTTGCCAGAGCGATACCTCGGATACGAATGCTATTAAAAAGGGCCGCCGGTGTATAGAAGTCACCGATTTTTAACCCAGAATTAATTGTGCTAATCGGTCTGTAGGCATAACGCGTATTATTTTTCCATTTTTTTTCGCCATGGCTACTATCGCTATAATTAGATTCATCTCTAAATTGCCAAGCACCTAAATTAACACCTGAATTTAGAGTGGCATAAAAGTTATCATTATTAATTTTTTGGTTTTTCTTTTCTTTATAACTATAGTAATTAGCATTATAAGCAAAAATAATAGCGGGAAGTCCATAATTCCAAAGGCTAGGGTCCACATAGCTTGCGTCAGATTGTTTCACTGCAATTTGAGGAACTGAAATATTGAGCTGTAGATCATTCACGTTAAGTTTGTAATGAACATTTGAAACTAAATCATCAATAGGAACCCACTGTGTTTCCTTTGATTGCTCCAAAACCGTAGCTGCTAAATTTAAACCTAGCTTTTGAATATCATTAGCAATAAGACTAATTTTTTTTCCATTATCCTCTACGTCAACAAGAAATTGACCTTTCCATGATTGATTAACATAAACATCGACAAGTTGTTTACCTGATGGAATATTGCTATCCATGGTGAATCGTGAAATATCTCCTTGTGCAGATTTTCCAACCAATAAGGAAGTTTCAAATTCATCCGCTATAGAATTTTTTATATTACTCTGTAACCCTATTAGGATTAGAATATAGAGATAGTTTTCTTTTTTCACGATGATTTCTTCTTTTAAAGTTTGATATCTTTGTATTTGAAAACACCATAATCATCAACGTAACTAATAGTAATATTATTATTTTTTAATTTATTTTTTAATGGAATTTCTTGGCTTGATAATGGCGCAATCATTGCTGAATCAACGAGCGAAATATCTTTATTTTCATTTGTTGTTATTGACGCTAAAGTAAAGTGATATTGAGAGTTATTTTTTACTAAGACAGTATTATTAATTAATTGAAAAATTACTTTTTCAATAGACTCACTAGGTAATTCAGTTAATCCTTTTGGACGATAAAATAGTTTAATTCTTGAACGCGTTGCTAACTGTATGGCATTTTTTCCTTTTGCTGCATCAGCAGTTTTCGGTATATCTAGTACATTAAGATAAAATACACTTTCAACATTATCAGGTAGCTGGTTTTCCATCTTTTTAATCTTTAATTGTTGCCCTTGTGATCCTTCAATTTTTACGATGGGCGGATAAAGATAAAAGGGAGAATCAGATGTTTCAGGGGTAGAATCTATGTCTCCGTTGTCTATCCACGATTGAACCAAGGAAGATGTCTTACTGTTATTTGCTAACTGTATAGTCACGCTATCAATATCTTCAGGATAAATTATTCGAGTGCCTGTAATGACTACATTAGCGAGCACATATTGGGAAAATAAAATCCCTATTAGGAATAACAAAAAGTTTTTCATAATTAATATCCACAAAAAAGTCAGACTCATATGAGCCTGACTTTTAAAGTTAGAGATAAGATACAGTATAAATAACATTCGACTGTAAAAGACCTACTTTTGCAGCAGCGGTATTCGTTTTGTAATAACTCGCAATCAAGTTTAAAGTTTCACTATTAGGTGCGGCTAGATTACCAACAAGGCCAGTATCAAATACTGTATTTAGTGGAATAGCGACAGTTGGGGTTGCCGTTTTGGATAAACTAAAGCCTACGTTCTTAGCTACAGTTGTATCATTTTCATTCACTGAGGTATTTACTAAATATAATCCGGACGATGAGATATTGCTGGAGGAATAAAAATGAACTTTCAGATTGCTTGCTGGAAGTCCTGCTGGAGCGCAATCAGAAAATGTTAATGAAAATTGTTTTTGATTTTTCGTAATTACTGAATTGGCCGTAGTTCCCGCATCTGTAATAGTTATTGGATCTAATACAACGGTAAAGTCAGCGCTATTACCACCATTGATGGTACAGGTTGTGTCACTAATTGCTCCAGAAAGTGAAATGACGCCACCAGCACTATTTGTTATTGCAAGTGCTGAGCCTGATATAACAGTTAAAGAAAGTAATGAAAGACGCAATATATATCTAGACATAGTTAACCCCATTAATGTTAGGGAGTAGAATATAAGTTCATATGTTTTTAAGTCAATAGACTGAGTGAATAGTCAGTCTTATTTGATGTTAGATATAGTTTTAAATTATTTCAAATATAAATTTAAAAAATAATTAATGAGATTTGAGTCTTTTTTATCTTTATGAAAATTATTATTTTTATTTTTTTAAAAAAATGTTTATATTTTTGATTTACTCGTTCTATTTGTTATTTATTTTAATTGATAACGATATGAAACTTTATTTGTTTATTTATGTGAGTGTAATTATTGTTTTTATCAGTGTCGTTATTGTTTTTTTTGAAATTAGTTTGGTTAATTTTTTTTAATTTTAAATTAAATTTAATTATTAACTGAATTTTAATAAATAAAATTATTGATTAATTGTTGGGTGATATTTAACCATGTTAAGATCAGCTAAAATTAGATTGGTTGAGTTGTTTATACTGAATTGCAATATCAATTAAATGATTTTTCGTGAATAGGTTATAAAAAAGGTTATTAAGGGAGAATTAAAGAGATGCTGATATCTTTTCAGCACCTCTTTTGATTTGATTAGCGTTTTAGCGCTTCAGATAATTCGTCTTTCATGACATTCAAAATGTCACGAACAATACGTGGGTTACCTGCAATGATATTACCAGAAGCCAAATAATTATGGTTACCAACGAAGTCTGTCATAATACCGCCAGCTTCACGCAAAATAAGTTCTCCACCTAAGAAATCCCAAGGCTTCAACCCAATTTCATAGTAAGCATCGACACGGCCAGCTGCAACATAGCATAAATCAAGTGCTGCAGAACCTGTACGACGGAAATCTGCACATTTTTCGAACATCTTATTCATGATATTCATAAATGGCGCGGTATGTTGTTTATGTTTGAATGGGAAACCAGTGGCAATGATTGTACCGTCAAGATCGCGAGTTGCTTCAACACGTAAGCGGTAGCCGTTAAGTTGAGCACCCTGGCCACGTACTGCGCTGAATAATTCGTTACGCATAGGGTCATAAACAACAGCAACCTCTGTACGGCCTTTGACGCGTACGGCGATAGAAACTGCAAAGTGAGGTAGACGTTTTGTGAAGTTAGTAGTGCCATCCAGTGGATCTATTACCCATTGAGTATCATCATCTTTACCTAATAATTCACCACTTTCTTCTGTGATGATAGTGTGATCTGGGTAAGATTTGCGAATGATATCAATAATAAGTAACTCAGATTCTTGGTCAACGTTAGTCACGAAGTCATTGACGCCTTTTTGAGTCACTTTAATGTTGCTTGGCATTTCATAGTTTTTTGCTATGTGATTACCGGCCTTACGTGCAGCACGTATGGCAATATTAAGCATTGGATGCATGGGCTTTTTCCACTGGAATGTTAAAGAACGAAAAACTTGAGTGCGCGGATTATATAGATGTTCGTCACAATAAGCAATTTTGTGTTAAACTATGCCGATAAATTTTTCATAAAAAATGTGTAAACCATGTTAGATAATATTCGTATCGTTCTTGTTGAAACCTCACACACTGGCAATATGGGCTCTACAGCCCGTGCAATGAAAACCATGGGGCTTTCTAATCTGTATTTGGTCAATCCACTTGTTCAACCAGATTCACACTCAATAGCGCTTTCAGCAGGGGCGAGTGATGTTATCGGTAATGCGACAATCGTAAATTCTCTCGATGAAGCCTTAGAAGGTTGTAAATTAGTTATAGGGACAAGTGCGCGTTCTCGTACACTTTCTTGGCCGATGGTTGAGCCTCGTGAGTGTGGAGTAAAAGCGGTCAATCAGGCTAAAGAATCTCCTGTCGCCATTGTTTTTGGCCGTGAGCGTGTTGGGCTAACCAATGAAGAGCTGCAAAAGTGTCAATATCACCTTTATATACCAACGAATCCTGAATATGGTTCGTTAAATTTAGCGATGGCAGTGCAATTAGCCAGTTATGAAATTCGTATGGCTTATTTGGCATTGGATGAAAAAAATACGGTAAAATCAGAAGATGATGAGGTAGAATATCCGCCATCAGAAGATGTTGAACGTTTTTATGTTCATCTTGAAAGTGTATTAAATGAATCTGGCTTTATTCGTAAAGCTCACCCAGGTTTAATTATGAGTAAATTGCGACGTCTCTTTACCCGTGCACATATTGAAACACAAGAGCTACATATTCTTCGGGGTATTCTGACTTCGATGGAAAAATGGGCGAAAAAGTGAGGCTAAAACCGTGAAATAATACTTGAGTAAATTAGTCAGGTAAATAGTTGACTAAATTAGTCAGGAATGACACAATTGTTTCATATTTTACCACGGAGCATTATGCTATGAGACTCACTTCCAAAGGGCGTTACGCAGTAACTGCGATGCTAGATGTCGCGTTACATTCTCAGACTGGCCCAGTACCTTTAGCTGATATTTCTGAGCGTCAGGGAATCTCCCTCTCTTATCTTGAGCAACTTTTCTCTCGATTACGTAAAAACGAACTCGTTTCTAGTGTCCGTGGACCCGGTGGCGGTTATCTCCTTGGTAGAGAGCCCGATCAAATTTTTGTTGCACAAGTTATTGCTGCCGTTGATGAGTCTGTCGATGCAACTCGTTGTCAAGGTAATAAAGAAGGCTGCCAAAATGGCGACCGTTGTTTAACGCATGCTTTATGGCGTGACTTGAGCGATCGAATTACCAGTTTCCTCAGCAGCATCAGTCTTGATGAGCTAGTAAAAAATCAAGAAGTGATGGTCGTTGCTGATAGACAAGATAATGAAAAGCGTAAAACAATGCCTAACGGTATTACGCTTGATTCTATTATTAATGTACGTGCTTAATTAATCTGTTTTTTATTGTTTAAGCTATAACATTGCTGCTTTATTCGCGAGTTATGGCTATCTAACATAAGTTGTAGTTTGAATTATTGGGAACAGATTTAAATTAATTGATATACAAAATATAACAAATTGCAGTCGATACAAAAAGTGGTAGGAATTTGCATAAATAGCTGATTTCACCCAGTATCTTTAGAAAATTAAAGGCAAGTCATCTTGACCTTTGGAGTATGTGAGCAATGAAATTACCAATTTATCTCGATTATTCAGCAACGACGCCAGTTGATCCTCGCGTTGCTGAAAAAATGATGCAATGTCTAACAATGGATGGGATTTTCGGTAATCCGGCGTCTCGTTCCCACCGTTTTGGTTGGCAAGCAGAAGAAGCCGTTGATATTGCACGTAACCAAGTTGCGGAATTAGTCAATGCTGACCCCCGCGAAATCGTTTTTACATCAGGTGCAACTGAATCTGATAACCTGGCGATTAAAGGTGCTGCTAATTTCTATAAAAAGAAAGGCAATCATATTATTACCTGCAAAACTGAGCATAAAGCCGTTTTGGATACTTGTCGTCAATTAGAACGAGAAGGTTTTGAAGTGACTTATTTGGCACCTCAAAGTAATGGTTTGATTAACCTGAAAGATTTAGAAGCTGCTATTCGTGACGAAACCATTTTAATTTCGATTATGCATGTTAATAACGAAATTGGTATTGTTCAGGATATTAGCGCTATTGGTGAATTATGCCGTAGTCGCGGTATTATTTTCCATGTGGATGCTACGCAAAGTGTTGGTAAATTACCGATTGACCTTGCAACATTAAAAGTTGATTTGATGTCATTCTCTGCGCACAAATTGTACGGACCTATGGGGATTGGTGCATTATATGTGCGTCGTAAACCACGTATTCGTCTTGAAGCGCAGCAACACGGTGGCGGTCATGAACGTGGTATGCGTTCAGGTACTTTACCGGTTCACCAAATTGTCGGTATGGGTGAAGCATATCGTATTGCAAAAGAAGAAATGGCTGAAGAGTCCATACGTTTGCGTGGATTGCGTTTACGTTTATGGAACGGTATTAAAGATATTGAAGAAGTTTATCTCAATGGTGATTTAGAAAATGGTGCCCCTCATATTCTAAATGTAAGCTTCAACTATGTTGAAGGCGAATCGTTGATGATGTCATTAAAAGATTTAGCCGTATCATCAGGCTCCGCTTGTACTTCCGCAAGCCTCGAACCTTCTTATGTACTTCGTGCTTTAGGGATGAATGACGAACTCGCTCACAGTTCAATTCGCTTCTCCTTAGGTCGCTTTACGACAGAAGAAGAAATTGACTATGCAATCACATTGATTCATGGCGCAATTGACCATTTACGCGCGCTTTCTCCTTTATGGGATATGTTCAAAGAAGGCGTAGATATCAGTAGTATCGAATGGTCTCACCATTAATCAGATGATTTCAGGAGTTTAAAATGGCTTACAGTGAAAAAGTTATCGATCATTATGAAAACCCACGTAACGTTGGTTCATTCGACAATAGTGATCCAAGCGTTGGCAGTGGAATGGTAGGTGCACCTGCTTGTGGTGACGTCATGAAATTACAGATTAAAGTAAATGATGCCGGTATCATCGAAGATGCACGTTTTAAAACCTATGGTTGCGGTTCAGCTATTGCATCAAGTTCACTAGTGACAGAGTGGATGAAAGGTAAAAGTTTGGATGAAGCAGAGTCAATCAAAAATACAGCGATTGCAGAAGAGTTAGAATTACCACCAGTGAAAATTCACTGCTCAATTTTAGCTGAAGATGCGATTAAAGCTGCTATTGCAGATTACAAAAGCAAACGCCAAAGTAAATAACGTATATTAGCTTATATGGGTTGCTAGCATAAATGCGATAAAAAATAAAAACATGCAGCTCAGTAACTGGTAACTATACTCAAAACAATTCAAGTTTCATGTCTGCGCTTATAGCGGTGTAATTTGAAGTATAAAGAGTGATAATAATTTAAAGGCGGATGCTGCATAATAGCGGGCATCTGCCTTATTTGTTTTAAATGTGAGGTTCGCAATGTCTATTTCTCTTACAGAAAGTGCAGCGCAACGTATTCAATCTTTCTTGCAAAACCGTGGTAAAGGTGAAGGATTACGTTTAGGTGTAAGAACTTCTGGTTGTTCAGGTATGGCTTATGTACTTGAGTTTGCTGATATAATCAATGAAGAAGATACCGTTTTTGAAGACAAAGGTGTGAAAGTTATTGTTGATGGTAAAAGTATTGTTTACCTTGACGGTACCGAGCTGGATTTTGTTAAAGAAGGCTTAAACGAAGGATTTAAATTTAATAATCCTAACGTAGGCAGCGAATGCGGATGCGGTGAAAGTTTTCACGTATAATCCCTTCTAATTAGCATAATTTTCGACCAATATATCTAAGGTAGCTAAATAAATTATTGCTCAGTGATACACAATGAGTGAATCTTTAATTAGCATGATAAACAGACTGATTTTATCATTAGATTAGCTGTATTGGTCAATGGTTCGAGATATTGAGCACTTATGGATTACTTTACTCTTTTTGGACTAAGCCCTAACTATACTCTTGATAACGAACAGCTAACGCGTCGCTTTCAAGATTTACAGCGTCAGTATCATCCCGATCGTTTTGCGACCTGCTCTGAGCAGGAGAAAATGCAATCTCTTCAACAAGCTGCAACTATTAATGCGGCGTATCAAACTCTTCGTCACCCACTTAAACGCGCAGAATACATGCTTTTACTTCAAGGCATCGATATCAATAATGAACAACATACAATGCATGATACGGCATTTTTGATGGAGCAATTGGCGCTGCGAGAAGAACTTGATGATATTGAGAATAGCTCAAAAGTGCTTGAGTTATTGACTATATTTATAAAAAACGTCAAACAGATGCAGCAAACACGTAGTGCCTTAATGGTGACTCAACTCAACGCCATGGATTGGGAGCAGGCTGCCGATACCGTACGCAAATTACGTTTTCTCGATAAGTTACAGCAACAAGCTGAGCAGCTCGAAGAACGGTTACTCGACGATTTTTAAGAGAAAACGATCATGTCTTTATTACAAATCAGTGAACCTGGAATGACAGCCGCACCTCACCAACGCAAGCTTGCTGCGGGTATTGACCTTGGTACGACTCACTCATTGATAGCGACAGTTCGTAGTGGGCAAGCAGCGGTTTTACCTGATAATCAAGGCCGCTATTTGTTACCTTCTGTTGTAAATTATCAAATCGATAGCAAACAAGTTGGTTGGGAAGCAAAACAATTAGCTGAACAAGATCCCGTCAATACCATTATTTCAGTGAAAAGAATGATGGGGCGCTCCTTGGCTGATATCCAGCAACGCTACCCTGAACTTCCTTATCAGCTAACATCAAGTGAAAAAGGTTTACCTTTTATTCAGACCGTCGCAGGTCAAGTTGATCCTATTCAAGTTTCTTCTGATATTTTGAAAACATTAGCGAAAAGAGCAGAAGAAACACTGGGTGGTGAGATGGATGGCGTGGTAGTGACTGTGCCTGCTTATTTCGATGATGCACAACGTCAGGGTACCAAAGATGCGGCTCGTTTAGCGGGTCTTCATGTTCTGCGTTTATTAAATGAACCTACCGCCGCCGCAATTGCTTATGGACTTGATTCAGGGCAAGAAGGTGTTATTGCTATCTATGATTTAGGTGGTGGTACTTTTGATGTCTCCATTTTACGTTTAAGCCGTGGCGTATTTGAAGTGCTCGCGACCGGTGGCGATACGGCACTCGGTGGCGATGATTTCGACCAAGTATTAGCCCAGTGGATTGCAGAACAAGCAGGCTTATCGATACAAGACGATCATCAATTTAATCGTCAGTTATTAAATATTGCGACTGAAACTAAAGTGGCTTTAAGTGATGCAGACAAAGTAGTTATTAACTTGGCTAATTGGCAAGGTGAAATTCGTCGTGAGCAATTTGATGCGCTGATTGAAACTTATATTAAACGCACGCTGATGGCTTGTCGTAGAGCGTTAAAAGATGCACAAGTTGAAATTGATGAAATACTGAATGTCGTCATGGTCGGTGGCTCAACTCGGGTTCCTTTAGTGAGAAATAAAGTCGGTGAGTTTTTTGGTAAACAGCCATTGACCTCAATTGATCCCGATAAAGTAGTGGCTATCGGTGCTGCCATTCAGGCAGATATTTTAGTGGGTAATAAACCGGATAGCGATATGCTTTTGTTGGATGTCATTCCGCTGTCCCTTGGTCTTGAAACCATGGGGGGATTAGTTGAGAAAGTTATTCCACGCAATACCACGATCCCTGTTGCTCGAGCGCAAGAATTTACTACTTTCAAAGATGGTCAAACGGCAATGAGCGTTCATGTGGTACAAGGTGAGCGTGAAATGGTCGCAGATTGTCGCTCTCTTGCACGTTTTGCTTTGCGTGATATTCCTGCGATGGCCGCAGGTGGCGCCCATATTAGAGTCACTTTCCAAGTGGATGCCGATGGGCTGCTTAGTGTGAGCGCAATGGAAAAGTCGACAGGCGTCGAAGCATCTATTCAAGTTAAGCCATCTTATGGATTAACTGACAATGAAATTTCAAACATGATTAAAGATTCAATGAGTAACGCGCAAGATGACCTTAATGCGCGTCGCCTAGCGGAACAAAAAGTTGAAGCGGCAAGAGTGCTTGAAAGTTTAACGAGTGCATTAGAGCAAGACTCACATTTACTGACGCCTACAGAAGAGTCAGAAATTGATAATGCAGTCGATGAGTTAATTAAAGCGATTGAAGGTGTTGACCCAATCGCAATTGAAAATGCCATTAAACAACTGGATAAGCAATCGCAGGAGTTTGCGGCCCGTCGAATGGATTCATCTATTCGCCAAGCGCTGTCAGGCCATTCTGTGGATGAGATATAATTATGCCTAAAATAGTTTTTTTACCTCATAGTGATTTATGTCCAAACGGTGCAGTTGTTGAAGCACAGCAGGGCGAGTCAATCTTAAATGTTGCGCTACGCAATGGAATTGAAATTGAACATGCCTGTGAAAAATCATGTGCCTGTACAACGTGCCATTGTATCGTTCGTGAAGGCTTTGATTCATTAGAAGAAAGCAGTGAGCTAGAAGATGACATGTTAGATAAAGCATGGGGTCTTGAGCCTGAAAGTCGATTAAGCTGCCAAGCGGTTGTGACGGATGAGGATTTAGTCGTGGAGTTGCCTAAATATACTGTTAATCATGCTCGTGAGCACTAAATGCTCGTCATATTTCGTGCTGTAGCGTTGTTGGCTGCTTTCGCTAATCTTAGTCACATACTTATGTATGCTCCTAAGTCTTAGCTCAATTACGCCTAGCTACAACCCGAACTATTTAGAGCATTAATTATTGATATATTCTTAAAATAATCTTGCTGCATATATCATTGCAATGATGCTAAGACGACTATCAAACTGTTACTAACGAATGATTTAGGGGAAAACATGAGCTTAAAATGGTCTAATAGTCGCGAAATTGGCGAAGCACTCTATGATGCATTTCCCGATATCGATCCGAAGACCGTGCGCTTTACTGATATGCACCAATGGATTTGTGAGTTAGACGAGTTTGATGATGATCCACAGAAGTCTAACGAAAAAATCCTTGAGGCCATTTTATTGGTTTGGTTGGATGAATTTGAGTGATATCGCAAATGAGAGCAAAAGCCGAACTACTGTTAAAACAGAGTTCGGTTTTTTATTTAATATCAGCACTATCTTGATATCCCTAACGCTATTTATCAGTTAATGTAATCACATCGCCGATAGAATTATAGGCTTTTCGGCTGCCTGCAAAAATGGATAAAGAGAGAGAAATAATGACTAAACAAATTATGCCAGTAATGATTTCTTGTGAACCCGCAGCGCCTTGTTGGGGCGAGGGTGCACTACTCAGTTCTGGCAACAATGGGATGACTATTCATCTAAAACATCCAGGTAAATTATGTGCAGTGCAAAGTGCGGGCCGTAAACTTGATGGTCAAGGTATTCGTAATGTTTCGCTAGTAGGCGAAGAGTGGGATTTAGAAAAAAGTTGGGCATTTTGGCAAGGTTTTCGTGCACCCAAAGGTGCGAGAACGATTGAATGGCCAGTATTACCAGAAGCGGAACGCAAAGAGCTAGAAAACCGTATCCGTACGATTGACTGGGTACGTGATGTGATTAATGCCCCAGCAGAAGAATTAGGTCCAGAGCAATTAGCGAAAAGAGCCATTGACTTGCTATGTACCGTTGGCGCACAAGATATTAGCTATCGTATTGTTAAAGGTGATGATTTAGCTCAGCAAGGTTACGCAGGTATTCATACCGTCGGTCGTGGTTCCAGTCGTGCACCTGTCTTTCTTGCTTTAGATTACAATCCGGGTGCTAATCCTAACGCACCCGTATTTGCTTGCTTGGTCGGCAAAGGAATTACATTTGACTCGGGCGGTTACAGTCTTAAGCCGTCTTCATCGATGAATTCAATGAAAGCCGATATGGGTGGCGCGGCGACACTTGCAGGTTCATTAGCCTTAGCAATCAGCCGTGGTTTACAAAAACGTGTAAAAATGTTCCTGTGTATTGCTGATAACATGGTCAGTGGTAATGCATTCAAATTAGGCGATATTATTCGTTACCGTAATGGTAAATCTGTTGAAATCATGAATACGGATGCGGAAGGTCGTTTAGTACTGGCTGATGGTTTGATTGATGCAAGCAAAGAAAAGCCAACACTGATTATTGATGCAGCAACATTGACTGGTGCAGCAAAAACAGCCGTTGGTGGTGATTATCACGCAGTTTTAAGCTTTGATGATAAGTTAGTTTCTGAATTAATGAATGCTTCTGATGAAGAATTTGAACTATTCTGGCGCTTGCCATTAGCTGAATTCCATCGCCAACAACTACCGTCAGGTTTTGCCGATTTAAACAATATTGCGGCTCCTTCTCATAGTGCTGGCGCAAGTACTGCGGCAGCATTTTTATCGCATTTTGTTGAAAATTATCGCCAAAACTGGGTGCATATTGATTGTTCAGCAACTTACCGTAAATCACCTGTTAGCTTGTGGGCGGAAGGTGCAACCGGTATTGGTGTGCGCACTATCGCTAATTTATTAGTGAGTAAAGCTAAATAAGTCAGTGGTATCTAGCCGTTATAGGTATGAGTTATAGGGCATGGGAAGGCAACTTTTCATGCCTATTTTTTACGTGAATGAAATTGCGAGTATAATACGTAAAATTATTTCTAAATTGCAGAGGATTGGCAATGTCGCAGCAATCAAATGATAAAGCATCTAACTTAGAAAGTGAGATTGAATATACGGAATTAACCGTACCAGAAGGCTCGGCTCTTAAATTAAGTGTGCTTGAACAAGAGCCTGAAGCGTTAACAACTGCGTTAAGTGAATTCTTTAAACAACATAAAGTCATCAGACGAGCCTTTATTGTTTCGGCGCTCGAAAATGAAGATGGCGAAGAAATGACGATTTTAATGGTTGCATTAGAGTTTGTCGCGGGTGCTGAAAATATTGATGCCATTATTCATGATGCAGGAACACTGGCTTGTGAATATTTAGCAGATGAAGAATCAATTGATTTTTGCTTAGTTAATGAAGAAGAAAAAGGTCTCAGTCACTTTATTACTCAGCATGTTCAACCTTTCTATCAGCGCCGTTTAGGTAGCTTTTTGCGTGATACCATTCCAATTAAAAATACGTAATTAATTCCCTTCTTAAAATAAAGACTAGTTTTTACTGGTCTTTATTTTTCCGTTTTGTCTGATAGGTGTTTTTATAACATTCTGTTAAATTACGTCGATAATTGAAACAATATCGACGGTCTTGGTATATTGATAATATTAAGTTAAATCTAAATCTCTTAAATGTTCAAACAATCAGTTTGAGCTCAATAAACATAATAATTTTAACTCGTTAAAGGATGGGACGGTAATGAAACAACAATCAAGTTGGGCTTCATTGACGGGTCTAAAAACCAAAAAGCGTTATATTGCACTTGCATTAGCATCTGTTGTGGCATTAGCGGGTTGTGATAATACGGAAGAGACCACTAAAAAAGACACCAATGTTTCTTCAACAGCAAGCGAAAATCAAGTCAAAACAGCACCAGTTGCGGAACAAAAGAAATCCGCACCAAAGCTCTCTACTGAAGAGATGGTGAAAAAATACGCAGGAAAAGATCTGGAAATTCTTGATGCCTCTGAGCTACAGCTTGATGGCGCTAGTGCTATGGTTGTCACTTTCTCAGTACCTATTGAGCCTAACCAAGATTTCGGCCAATTTTTAAATCTTGTTGATGTTAAAGCTGGAAAATTAGATGGTGCATGGGAACTTTCGGATAACCAATTAGAGTTACGTTTCCGCCACTTACCACCATCTAAAGAGCTGAACCTATCCGTTATTCCTGGCATTAAAGCGGTTAACGAACGCACGATTACAGCAAACTTTGATAAAAAATTCCAAACTGCACAAATTATTCCAACGGTTGGTTTTGCAAGTAAAGGTTCTTTATTACCAAGTAAAGTTGCACAAGGATTGCCTGTCATTGCACTTAATGTTGATAAAGTCGACGTTAACTTTTTCCGTGTTGATGAAAAACAATTGCCACAATTTTTAGCAACTTGGCAATATCGCAGTAATTACGAATATTGGTATTCAGATGAATTTCTCGATAAAGTTGAGCTTGCCTATACTGGACGTTTTGACCTTAATCCAGATAAAAATACCCGCCAAACTGTTTTATTACCGCTTAAAGATATCAAAGAATTACAGCAAGATGGCGTGTATCTAGCCATCATGCAAAAAGCGGGTAGCTATAGTTATCAGTTCCCTGCGACTGTTTTTACTCTCAGTGATATCGGCGTTTCATTACATAGTTATCAAGACCGTGTTGATGTCTTCACGCAATCCCTTGCAAAAGGTTCCGCCATTAAAGGTGTTGAGCTACGCATTCTTGATGATAAAGGACAGTTAGTAACGAAAGGCACGACTGATGGTGATGGTCATGCACAATTAGAAAAATTAGCAGGTGGAAAGTTATTACTGGCAACCCATGAAGGGCAAACCAGTATGATTGACTTAACACAGCCTGCACTTGATTTATCTGAGTTTGATATTTCAGGCCCTGCTGGTTTTGCAAAGCAATTTTTCACCTTTGGACCGCGTGATCTTTATCGTCCGGGGGAGTTATTATTAGTCAATGGCTTGCTGCGTGATGGCGATGGTAATCCTGTTAAATCACAACCCGTTAAAGTTGATGTATTAAAAACGGATGGGCAAGTTGTTCGCAGTTTTGTTTGGCAGCCGCAAGAGAAACAAGATGGCTTGTATCAATATCAATTTGAAATCCCTAAAAATGCAGAGACGGGGGGTTGGTCACTCCGCTTTGATTTAGGTGATGGCTCTCCTTTGCGTTATTACAAATTTAATGTTGAAGATTTTATGCCAGAGCGTATGGCACTTGATATTACGACGAGTGATACCCCAATTTTGAATACTGAATCAGTTGATTTTGATATTCAAGGTCGTTATCTCTATGGTGCACCTGCGGCAAATAACGAGCTGCAAGGGCAAGTTTTGCTCAAAGCAAACCGTGAAGCCGTTGCTAAATTACCCGGCTTTGAATTTGGTGCCATGAATGAAGAAGGTTTACCCCGTAAACTGGATGAGTTTGACCTAACGTTAAATGATAGCGGTGAAACCGTTATCTCACTGCCAAAAAGTAATTGGGAATCTACGCGTTCACCTATTTCTGCAATCTTACAAGCAAGCTTATTAGAAGCGGGTGGGCGACCAGTGACCCGTCGCGCTGAACAAGCGATTTGGCCTGCGGATAAGCTAGTCGGTATTCGTCCATTATTCGCTAAAAAAGAAATTTATGATTACCGTACTGACCGTTATGTAAAACGTCATAATGTTGATGAGAATTCATTAGCAGAGTTTGAATTAGTCATGGCCGATGCAGCGGGTAATAAACTCGCGGCTGAAAATTTAACAGCACGTTTAGTGTACGAGCGCCGTGATTATTACTGGAGTTGGTCTGAAAGTGGTGGTTGGTCATCAAATTATGATCAAAAAGATTTAGTGATGGCAAATGAAAATATTACGATTGCTAAAGATGGTACCGCCAAGATTGCTTTCCCTGTGGATTGGGGCACATTTCGTTTAGAAGTGTTGAATCCTGAAAATCAATTAGTCAGTAGCATTCAGTTCTGGGCGGGTTATTCATGGCAAGATAACACTGGCGGTAGTGGTTCTGTTCGTCCTGATCAGGTCAAATTAAGCTTGAATAAACCGGCCTATTTACCGGGCGAAAAAGCGAAAGTTCGCATTGAATCACCAAAAGCGGGTAAAGGTTATATTTTACTCGAATCTAGCGATGGTCCGCTGTGGTGGCAAGAAATCGACGTGCCTGAAAATGGCTTAGATATTGAAGTGCCTGTGAATAAAGAGTGGGCGCGTCATGATCTCTATATTTCTACCGTTGTTGTGCGTCCAGGGGATGATTCAAAAGAAGCGACCGTAAAACGTGCGGTTGGCGTATTACATCTTCCGATAGCCGATGAAAATCGTAAAATTGCCTTGGCATTAACCTCGCCAAATAAAATGCGTCCGAATCAAGATCTCACGGTAAAAATTAAAGCGACTGCGCAAGATGGAAAACCACTGCCTGAGAAAGTGAATGTGATACTTTCTGCGGTGGATACTGGCGTCTTGAATATTACTGATTTTAAAACGCCAGATCCGTACGATGCTTTCTTTGGTCGTAAGCGTTATAGCGTTGACCAATATGATGTTTATGGTCATCTGATTGAAGGCCAAGGTAAAGTGGCTAACTTACGTTTTGGTGGTGATGGTGAAGATGCCGCAATGGAACGTGGGGGAATGAAGCCGCTGACTGAAGTACAAATCATTGCAGAGCAAGCGCAGCCTGTCACATTAGATAAAAATGGCGAAGGTGAAATTACTCTCGCTATTCCTGATTTTAATGGTGAATTGCGTTTAATGGCCCAAGCATGGAATGGAAAAGATTTTGGTCATGCCGATAGCAAAGTAACAGTAGCAGCGCCACTAGTGACACAAATGTCAATGCCACGCTTTATGGCGGGTGGTGATAAGTCCTATTTCTCTCTTGATCTCACTAATATGACTGAGAACACTCAGAATGTATCAGTGACCTTTAAAGCAACAGGAATGGTGAAACTTGATGGTGTGACTAGCCGTGAAGTTGAATTGCAAAAAGGTAAACGCACCACGTTAACATTGCCAGTAAAAGCTGATTATGGCTTTGGTGAAGGTGAAGTGACCATGACCGTTAATGGTGTGAAGATTAAAGGTGAAGCGAGCAAAGACTACAGTAATAGCTGGAAAGTTGGGGTTCGTCCTGCTCAACCTGCGGAAACCATCTCTTTTGCTACGACGATTGAACCCGGTACTGCATGGTCGTTGCCAGCCAACGAAATCTTAGGTTTGCAACCGGATACGCTTGAAGGGCAAGTGCTACTAAGTAGTCGTCCTCCGATACAAATCTCTCGTTATATCAGAGAATTATTTGCTTATCCGTATGGTTGCCTTGAGCAAACCATTAGTGGGTTATATCCGTCTTTATTCTCTACACAAGCAGAACTGAAGAAATTAGGTATTAATTCTCAAACTGATGCAGATCGTCATAAAGCGATTGAAATTGGTATTCCTCATTTGTTAAGTATGCAACGTGGGGATGGCGGTTTTTCCTTATGGGACAGAAATGGTTCAGAGGAATATTGGTTAACCGCTTATGCTGCTGACTTTTTAAATAAAGCCAATCAACGTGGTTTCACCGTACCACAGGATGCGTTGAATAATGCGAATACGCGTTTGTTGAGCTATTTGCAAGATGCAAATCAAATTAATTACCCTTATACCGATAACCAAGCTGGTGCCCGTTTTGCAACTCAAGCCTATGCAGGTTTAGTGCTAGCAACTCAACAAAAAGCACCGCTTGGTGCACTTCGTCAGATTTATGGACAAAATAGTAATGCCACCAGTGGATTACCATTAGTTCAATTAGGTGTGGCGTTGAATTTGATGGGCGATAAAGCGCGCGGTGAAAGTGCGATTATTGATGGTCTGAAAAAACAACGTAGTGGTTATAGTTATGTGGGCGATTATGGTTCTGTGGTTCGTGATGATGCATTGGTCATTGCATTACTAAATGAATACAACCTGATGCCTAAATCGCGTGACCAAAAATTACAATCGTTGGCGAATAATTTGACCTCACAGCGTTATTTCTCAACTCAAGAAAATAATGCGCTGTACTTAGCGGGTCGTTACTATGTCAATGAAACTGAAACACCATGGAAAGCGCTGATCAATGGACAAGAACCTCCGATGGTTTCTGATAAACCCGTGAGTGAGTTCTTGACCAAAGAGCAGATACAAAATGGTTACAGTATTGAAAATAGCGGCACTAATACACTTTATACTCGCTTGAATGTGGTTGGTTATCCACAGAGCTCACCAAAACCGAGTTCAAATGTACTTGGTGTTCAACGTAGTTACTATGATATGAAAGGTAATCGCGTTTCACTTGATAGACTAAGAAGTGGTGAAATGGTGGTGGTTAAATTGGATGTTACTGCATCTCAAACCGTACCCGATGCACTAGTTGTTGATTTGTTGCCTGCTGGTTTAGAGTTAGAAAACCAAAACTTAGCGAATAGCAGTGCGAATCTCAGTGAGTCAGCACCAAACTTACAAGAGATGATTGATGATATGCAACAATCGCAAATTCGTCATATGGAATATCGTGATGACCGCTTTGTGGCCGCTGTTGAAGTTCAACAGTATAAACCAACGACCTTGGTTTATTTGGCGCGTGCGGTAACGCCGGGTGTATATAGCATTCCAGTACCGCAAGTGGAATCCATGTATGTACCTGAATGGCGTGCAACAGGCTATTCAGATGGTAAATTAGAAATAGTGCGTTAATCTTCACCTTAAGCCCTTATATTGTATGATATAAGGGCTTTCTTCTTAACTAGCGGTACATTCATCAATGAAAAAATGGTTACGTCGCACTGGATTGACTCTCGTGTTTCTGGTGATTTTGTTGCCTTTATTATTTTTGGCAGCAGATAAAATTTGGCCATTGCCAATTAAACAAGTTGAAATGGCACGAACCGTTGTCGCGGCTGATGGGACGCCTCTTTGGCGCTTTGCCGATAAAGACGGTATTTGGCGCTTTCCGGTTAAACTGGATGAAGTATCACCTGAATTTATTGAAGCGCTACTGACTTATGAAGATCGTCATTTTTATCGTCATCCGGGTGTGAATCCCTTTTCACTGGTGAGAGCAACTGGGCAGTTTATCAGTTCAGGACGAATTGTCTCTGGCGGTAGTACTATCTCTATGCAAGTGGCTCGGTTAATTGACCCGCATGACCGCACGCTTTTGGGCAAATTGAAACAGTTGTGGCGTACTGCGCAACTTGAATACCATTATTCAAAAGATGAAATTCTTGAAATGTATCTCAATCGGGCGCCTTATGGTGGAACGATTGAAGGAATTGGCGCAGCAAGTTGGGTTTATTTGAATAAATCTCCCGCTAAATTGACCTCCAGTGAAGCGGCATTATTTGCTGTTTTACCTCAAGCCCCTAGTCGTTTAAGGCCAGATCGTTACCCTCAACGGGCTCAAATTGCACGTGATAAAGTCTTAGATAGGCTTGTCGAGTATCAAGTTTGGAGTGCTGAAAAAGTTGCAGACATCAAACAAGAGCAAATTTGGCTAGCTCCACGCAAAAATCCACATTCAGCGCCTTTGTTGGCTCGTCGAGTTGTAAAAGATACTCAGGAGCCTGTCATTGAAACAACCATTGATACGAGTTTACAAAGCCAATTGGAAGAGATGGCGTTAAATTGGAAAAATCAGCTACCTAAACAAACCTCCCTCGGCATATTAGTTGTTGATCATACTGATATGAGCGTGAAAGCGTATATTGGTTCGATAGATTTTCAAGATGACAGCCGTTTTGGTCATGTTGATATGATAAGTGCTTGGCGCTCACCCGGTTCAACATTGAAACCATTTTTATATGCATTAGCAATGGATGATGGGCTTATTCATGCGGAATCATTATTACAAGATGTTCCTCGGCGTTTTAACGACTATCGTCCTGGTAATTTTGATAGTGGTTTTAATGGTCCCGTTAGTGTGAGCGATGCCTTAGTGCGTTCGCTAAACTTACCTGTTGTGCAATTACTGGATGTTTATGGGAGTAAACGATTTACGGCGCAGTTACGTAATGTTGGTACTGAGTTACGTTTTCCTATGGGGAGCGAGCCCAATCTATCATTAATCTTAGGCGGTACTGCAACGAGAATGGATGATTTGGTCGCTGCCTATAGTGCATTTGCTCGCCAAGGTAAGGTTTCTCCTCTTCGTTTTAAACCGACAGATACATTGCGTGATAGAACATTAATTTCACCGGGAGCGGCTTGGATTATTCGTCGCATTATGGGGGGAGAAGCGCGACCAGTACCGGATATGAATTTATCGGGACAATTAAATTTGGCGTGGAAAACCGGTACCAGTTATGGTTATCGCGATGCTTGGGCTATTGGCGTTAATCCTCGCTATACCATTGGTGTTTGGGTTGGACGTCCTGATGCGACGCCAGTGGCAGGGCAGTTTGGTTTTGCCACAGCAATTCCAATTATGAATCAAGTCAATAATATGTTGTTGGCGAGAATATATCAGTCCCACGAGCCGTTACCGAAAGATACTAAACCTGCTAGTGTGAGCCAAGCGGTTATTTGCTGGCCGGGTGGAACCGCGTTACTTCAAGATGATAATAATTGTCGCCAGCGCCGTTTGAGTTGGATTTTAGATAATACAATTCCGCCAACGCTAATGGCAAAAGACCAAGAATCATTATTGGGATTAAGACAAAAAATTTGGTTGAACGACAAAGGTTTACAAGTTGCGGCTGATTGCCCAAATGCGACAGAAAAAGAGGTCCATCTGTGGCCAATTACTGTTGAATCATGGCTTCCAGCAAGCGAGAAACGAGAAAACCGTTTACCAAAACCAGATTTAGCTTGCCCTCCACTTAAACTTGAAATGCCGCCATTGCATATTTCGGGTATTCGAGATGGTGAGGTGTTACAGCGATTACCGGGCAAAACCAGTTTAGACTTGCGCCTAGTGACTCAAGGTGGTCAGGGGAATAAATGGTGGTTTTTAAATGGCGAGCAAGTCAATGAAACTGAACATAATGGCAGTATTTTACTGACGTTGGATAAGGTCGGAAACTATCAGATTTCAGTATTAGATTTGAGCGGACAGGTGACAGCATTAAACTTTAGAGTTAAGTAGTAGACAAAAAGTGTGACTTAGTCAAAAAAATAGTATTTTTTGCTACGAAAAGTTTAACAAAATGTTGATATGACTGTAGGAAATTGTAACTGTAACCCCTATAATCAACGCCTTATTTTCTGCTTCCTTGGATCAGGAATAGAAATAATATTAAAACTAAAACAGACTCATATTTTTATACTCTTGATATAAAAAGAATAAAAAATTAAAGTCAAATAAAACGCTAAGAGGTTATTTATGACGGTTCAACGTACATTTTCAATTATCAAACCAAATGCAGTGAAGAAAAATGTGATTGGTGCAATCTATCATCGTTTTGAAAGCGCTGGCTTTTCTATTATTGCTGCTAAAATGATGCATTTGACGCGTGAACAAGCGGAAGGTTTTTACGCAGAACACAAAGGTCGTCCTTTCTTTGACGGTTTAGTTGAGTTCATGACTTCAGGTCCAATCATGCTGCAAGTTTTAGAAGGTGAAAATGCAATTCAACGTCACCGTGATCTGATGGGCGCAACAAACCCAGATAACGCTTTAGCCGGCACTTTACGTGCAGATTATGCTGATAGCTTCACTGAAAATGCAACACACGGTTCTGATTCTGAAGAGTCAGCAGCACGTGAAATCGCCTATTTCTTCGCTGAAGATGAAATTTGCCCACGTTAATACATAAATTTAGCGTGTAATAATTGTAATGCATTAGCATTATGATTATAAAGTTTGTACAATGCTCGCCCTGTTAATCTATTTATAGGTTAATAGGGCAGTTTGTTTTTTATAGCAACTCGAATTATTTAGCGTGCTATTAGTGTTTTTCGTTAAATTGAAGGCTCTATTACTGCCAAATGCTCCTATAATTTTTGTTATAAAATACGTTCTATTTATTTATATATGCTGTGCTATTATTAGCGTCGCCGAAAGTGTAATAACGAGGCAATACACCATGTCCAATACGACTACCAGCGCACAATGTGCCACTTCTTCTGCTATTTCTGTCACGCCAGAAAAAAACAATCAAAAAATTAATCTACTTGATTTAAATCGCAAAGAAATGCGTGAATTTTTTGTTCAATTAGGTGAAAAACCCTTTAGAGCTGATCAAGTGATGAAATGGATTTATCACTACTGCTATGATGATTTTGAGCAAATGACCGATATCAACAAAGTGCTTCGTACTAAGCTACAGGCCATTGCTGAGATTCGTGCGCCCGAAGTTTCTGAAGAACAACGCTCATCTGATGGCACCATCAAATGGGCAATCGCCGTTGGCGATCAACAAGTTGAAACGGTTTATATCCCTGAGGATGACCGAGCAACCCTATGTGTATCATCACAAGTGGGTTGTGCTCTTGAATGCAAATTCTGCTCAACGGCTCAGCAAGGATTCAATCGTAATTTACGTGTTTCTGAAATTATTGGCCAAGTATGGCGTGCGGCTAAAATAATTGGCTCATTAAAATCCAGTGGTCGTCGTCCAATTACTAACGTTGTAATGATGGGAATGGGTGAACCATTACTTAATCTGAATAATGTAGTGCCTGCCATGGAAATTATGCTTGATGATTTTGGGTTTGGTTTATCTAAACGCCGAGTGACAATATCGACATCAGGTGTTGTTCCTGCTCTCGATAAACTCGGTGATATGATTGATGTGGCATTAGCGATATCGTTACATGCGCCTACAGATGATATCCGTGACGATATTGTGCCTATTAATAAAAAATACAATATCGAAACTTTGTTAGCGAGTGTTAATCAGTATCTGACTAAATCGAATGCAAACTCAGGCCGTGTAACCATTGAGTATGTCATGTTAGATCATGTCAATGATAGCGTTGAACAAGCCCATCAGTTAGCTGAGTGCTTAAAAAACACGCCAAGTAAAATTAATTTGATTCCTTGGAACCCGTTCCCTGGCGCACCTTACGGGCGCAGCTCGAATAGTCGTATCGACCGGTTTTCTAAAGTATTGATGGAATATGGATTTACAACAATAGTACGCAAAACTCGTGGTGATGATATTGATGCTGCTTGCGGACAATTGGCTGGCGATGTTATCGATAGAACGAAGCGGACATTGAAAAAACGCTTAGTCGGGGAACCTATTGAGGTAAAAGCAGTCTGACTTATAGATAATATCTAATCAGTGAGTTAGGTTATGATTCGGGGTATTTTATGGTTAGGCAAAATACCCTTATTCACCTACAATAGTTGGAGCAATAAATTTAATTGTTGCTTCATAGCTATGATGAACTAAGACGAATAAAGCGCTGTAAAGTTTGCTTTATATTTTTTCAACTTGGAAATAGTGCTATCAGCAAATGACTATCGAAAATAATAGCGAACAAACTAATGTCACTGTAGGACAATTATTATCACAAGCGCGTGAGCGTAAGGGCTTATCTCAAGAAACTGTTGCGGAGAGGCTTTGCCTGAAGATCAGTACAGTAAAAGAGATAGAACAAGATATTCATCCAACCGGTGTAGAACCTACTTTTTTACGTGGCTATATTCGATTATATGCTCGTATGGTGAGTATTCCCGAAAGTGAAATACAGGTTTTATTAAAAACAGATGAGCCTATCCAAGTTTCAAATGTTTCCCCAATGCAAAGTTACTCTTTGGGTAAAAAACGCAAAAAACGCGAAGGTTGGTTAATGAAACTGACTTGGTTGATTGTTATTGTTTTGATAGCAATGGTTGGTTTTTGGTGGTGGCAAGATCATAACGCTCAAAAAGATGAGCTGGTTACAATGGCAAATCAAAGTGATTTGATTTTATCTCAACAAAGTAGCGACACAAATCCGGTTGAGTTATCAAGTCCATCTGTAGATACGCCAGTGGCTAATCCTGTTACTAATCCGGTCGTTAATAATGATACTGTTGATGGCGCCGCCGCTACATTAACTCAAGATCAACCTTTGAGTATTCAAGATACCGAAGTGCAGCCAGTTAGAACTATCCCATTGCCAAATACACAGCAATCAACGCCTGCTGTTAATCGAATTCAATCTGCTGAAACTGTCGATGCTGCGCCTGTTAGCACGAGCGCATTGGCATTGAATTTCAGCGGAGCCTGCTGGTTAGAGATCCGTGATGCGAATAATAAAATCGTTTTCAGCGGAACTAAAAATAGCGGTGATAAATTAGAGTTAAATGGTACACAGCCTTTTCGCTTAAATATTGGCGCGCCAGCGAATGTGACTATTCAGTTTCAAGGTAATACCGTTGATCTTAGCCGATTTATTAAAGCCAACCGTCCAGCTAGATTAAAACTACCAGAAGCTTAATTGGTAAGAATAATGCAAAGAAGCAGACTATATCCTAAAACCTCTTTTGTGATAGTTTATAGTTTGCTTTCTTGTGTATAGTGGAATGCGTAAGAAGTAAAAACCATACATTATACTAAAGTATTAAAGAGCACATGGACGTTTGGAGAATTAACAAAAAATGCATACTGAATCACCGATAAAAAGACGCAAATCCACCCGTATTTATGTAGGCAATGTGCCTATTGGCGATGGCGCACCTATCGCCGTTCAATCAATGACGAATACGCGCACAACAGATGTTGATGCGACTGTTCGTCAGATTCAAGCGTTAGAGCGTGTTGGCGTTGATATCGTACGTGTTTCTGTTCCGACGATGGATGCCGCAGAATCATTCAAACTCATTAAGCAACGTGTTAACGTACCATTAGTGGCTGATATTCATTTTGACTATCGTATTGCCTTAAAAGTTGCGGAGTATGGTGTTGATTGTTTACGCATTAACCCCGGAAATATCGGTAGCGAAGAACGTATTCGCCAGGTTGTTGACTGCGCTCGTCATTATAATATTCCAATCCGTATTGGTGTAAATGGCGGCTCATTAGAAAAAGATATTCAAGAAAAATATGGTGAACCGACCCCTGAAGCGTTGGTTGAATCAGCAATGCGCCATGTTGATATTTTAGATAGACTGAATTTTGACCAATTCAAGATTAGTGTTAAAGCTTCTGATGTTTTCTTGGCTGTCGGGTCTTATCGCTTGCTAGCAACTAAAATCGATCAGCCTTTGCATCTAGGAATTACTGAAGCAGGTGGCGCACGTGCCGGTTCTGTAAAATCAGCTATTGGTCTTGGTATGTTATTGTCAGAAGGTATCGGTGATACTTTACGTATTTCATTAGCCGCAGATCCTGTTGAAGAAGTTAAAGTGGGCTTTGATATACTGAAATCGTTGCGTATTCGCTCCCGTGGTATTAATTTTATTGCCTGCCCAACTTGCTCGCGTCAAGAATTCGATGTAATTGGCACGGTGAATGAATTAGAGCAGCGTTTAGAAGATATTATTACGCCAATGGATGTTTCTATTATTGGTTGTGTGGTGAATGGCCCAGGTGAAGCTGAAGTCTCAACGCTGGGTGTTGCCGGTGCAAAAACGAAAAGCGGTTTCTATGAAGACGGTGTTCGTCAAAGAGAGCGTTTTGATAACAATAATATTATCGATCAGCTTGAGGCCAAAATTCGCGCTAAAGCGGCGATGCTTGATGAAAGTAATCGTATAGAAGTTAATTTGCTCGAAAAATAGTATTGGACAACTGGCTCGAATGAGCCAGTTTTTATATACTCGTCATGCTTCAAGTTGTAGTGTAGTTATTCGCATTCAACTTGAGTTATTTTTTGAGTGTAACGGCGTTTTTGATTGGCCGATTTTTGAAATTTTAAGTGCTAATGGTGTAAATCAACAGAATAATCCCGATTGCAGGGACTAAATACAGTTTGTTGATTGAACCTGAAGATACTTCGCTCTTATAATCGAACTTATGTAATTCTGAAAATAGAGAAATAAAGTGGGAAAAAATATCCAGGCCATTCGTGGCATGAATGATTACTTGCCAGCTGATACCCGAGTATGGCAAAAAATCGAAGCAACATTGAAAAATATTTTACAGGGTTATGGTTTTAGTGAAATTCGTACCCCGATTGTAGAGCAGACCCCGCTATTTCGTAGAGCGATTGGTGAAGTTACGGATGTCGTTGAAAAGGAAATGTATACTTTCAATGATCGTAATGACGAAAGTCTGACTTTGCGGCCTGAAAATACTGCCGGTTGTGTACGCGCAGGTATTGAGCATGGTTTGCTGTACAATCAGGAACAGCGTTTATGGTACTTGGGGCCAATGTTCCGTTATGAACGCCCTCAAAAAGGCCGCTATCGCCAATTCCACCAATTAGGTGCAGAAGTTTTTGGTTTAGCCGGTCCTGATATAGACGCAGAAGTTATTTTAATGACTGCACGCTGGTGGAAAGCATTAGGGATTAACGATCACGTAACGCTTGAACTGAACTCAATTGGTTCACTTGAAGCACGTGCTAACTACCGTGATGCATTAGTTGCATTCCTTGAGCAGCATAAAGAAACGCTCGATGAAGACTGTAAACGTCGTATGTATACTAATCCCTTGCGTGTCTTGGATTCAAAAAATCGTGATGTGCAAACACTATTAAATGATGCACCGGAGCTATTTGACTACCTCGATGCGGAATCACGTGAACATTTTGACGGCTTATGTAAGCTGTTAGATAGCGCTGGAATTCAATATCGGGTGAATCAACGTTTGGTTCGTGGCCTAGATTATTATAATCGTACCGTGTTTGAGTGGGTGACAACTGCACTTGGCTCTCAGGGGACGGTTTGCGCAGGTGGTCGTTATGATGGTCTGGTCGAGCAACTTGGTGGTCGTGGAACACCTGCTGTTGGCTTTGCTATGGGCATGGAACGTATGGTTCTACTGGTTCAAGAAGTTAACCCAGAATTTATCGCAGATATGTCAGTGGCTGATGTTTATTTGGCTTCATTTGGTGAAAATAGCCAACAAGCTGCATTGTTAGTGGCTGAAAAAGTACGTGATGAGTTGCCAACACTGCGTTTGATGACCAATCATGGCGGCGGCAACTTTAAAAAACAGCTTGCAAGAGCCGATAAGCAAGGTGCTAAAATCGCACTTATTTTGGGTGAAGACGAAATTCAAAATAGCCAAGTGACAATCAAAGATTTGCGCACGGGCAACCAAGAAACCATTTTACAGCAATTAATGGCATCGCGTTTAGCTGAGCTGTTAGGTTAAGGAGAGACAAGTGGAAGTCTATACAAACGAAAATGATCAAGTCGATGCGATTAAGCGTTTTTTTGCTAATAATGGTGTTGCATTAGTGGTTGGCCTTGTCATCGGTGTGGGTGGCGTATTTGGTTGGAATTACTGGCAATCTCATAAAACTAACGTTTTGCAAGAAAGTGCTCAAAAATATGAAGCTGTTAGCACTCAGTTGCATTCAGGAACTGTTCAAGGGATTGAAGCCGCACAAAAATTTGCGGCGGAAACAGATGATGTTTATAGCGCAATGATGGGGCTTGAACTTGCTCAGATTTCAGTGGATAAAGGCGATTTGGCTAATGCACAAAAAGCATTAACTTATGCTTTAGCGAAAGCTAAAACCGTCGATATGCAAGATTTAATTAGTTTTCGTTTAGCCAGAGTCCAATTGGCTCTTGGTAATCTAGACCAAGCGATGACGTCGATTGAAAATATTAAAGGTAAGTCATGGCAGGCTGCTGCACAGGATGTCCGTGGTGATGTTTTGCTCCAAAAGGGTGATAAAGCAGGCGCGAAAGCGGCGTACACTCAGGGGTTAGAAAGTGATGGTTCTCAATCTCTCAGAGGCATTTTAACTCTGAAATTGAACAACGTATCTAATTCATAAGAAGAAAGGAAACGACAAACATGCAGTTGCGCAAAACTCTCTTGATTGGCCTAGTCGCTTCAGCTTTACTTGCCGGTTGTTCTAGCGAAACTGATTCTATTATCATGGCTCCGCTACCTCAGGTTGAAAATCAATTTACCCCATCTATCGTTTGGGATAAATCAGTGGGTAATGGTACTGAACAATTTTATTCAGAGCTGTCACCAGTATGGGATGGTACTGCTGTCTATGCCGCCGATCGTAAAGGTCTAGTTAAAGCACTAGAGCTTGATAGTGGTAAAGAAATTTGGTCTGTTGACCTCTCTAAGCGTACAGGTTTCCTTTCTGCGAATTTATCTGCGCTGTTATCCGGTGGCTTGACTATCTCTAATGATAAAATTTTCATTGGAACTGAACGCGGTACCGTCATTGCTTTGAATAAAGAAGACGGTCAGGTTGTTTGGGATGTTCCAGTCGCAGGTGAAGCATTATCTAGACCTGTGGTGAGCAATGATCTCGTGATGATCCACACCAGTAATGGACAACTGCAAGCGTTAGATGAAAACAGCGGTGAAATTAAATGGACAGTGAACATGGATACGCCTTCATTGTCTTTACGCGGTGAATCAGCGCCTGGTGTCGCCTTCGGTGCCGCCATTGTTGGTGGTGATAATGGTCGAGTTAGTGCTGTATTACTTTCACAAGGTCAGCTGATTTGGCAACAACGTATTTCTCAAGTAACAAGCTCTACCGAGATTGGCCGCTTGGATGACGTTGATATGAGCCCAATTATTGATGACGGTAAAGTTTATGCAATCGCATATAACGGAACATTAGCGGCTTTGGATATGCGTTCAGGTCAAATTCTGTGGAAACGCGAATTAGGCTCAGTGAATAACATGGTGCTTTCGGGCGAGAATCTTTATCTTGTTGACCAGAACGATCGCGTATTATCCGTACGTAAGAGTGATGGTGTGACTCTGTGGACACAAGAAGATTTGCTCAACCGTGGTTTATCAGCGCCTGAAATGTTTAATGGTTATTTAGTGGTGGGTGACAAAGAAGGTTACCTGCACTGGTTGGATATGGCTACTGGCGGTTTTGTCGCGCAAAACAAGCTAAACAGCTCTGGTATTCATAGTCGCCCAGTTGTTGCTAGTGATAAATTAATGGTTCAGGCAAGAAACGGAACGGTTTATCTGTTAACGCGTTAATTTCCTGACAAGTTGTCAATTTATCGATAAAATTAACGGTTCCTGAATCAAGGAACCGTTTCGTTTTTTTGTTTTCTGAGTGTGCTTGTACATATGCGTCAGAATTCTTTTAGTTAATTAAAGTTGTGAGGCATCTAAGAATGATACCCGTCGTAGCGCTGGTTGGGCGTCCAAACGTAGGAAAATCCACGTTATTTAACCGATTAACCCGTACCCGTGATGCACTTGTAGCGGACTTTCCCGGTCTGACTCGTGATCGTAAATATGGTCGTGCCGAAGTAGAAGGGCATGAATTTATTATTATCGACACAGGGGGTATCGATGGTACAGAAGAGGGCGTAGAAACGCATATGGCCGCGCAATCGTTACAAGCGATTGAAGAAGCCGATGTCGTCCTATTCATGGTCGATGCGAGAGCAGGGTTAATGCCTGCTGATGAAGGTATTGCAAAGCATTTACGTAGCCGCAAGAAAAAAACTTATCTCGTTGCAAATAAAACTGATGGTATCGATGCAAACACAGTTATCGGTGATTTTTATTCGCTGGGTCTTGGTGAAATTCATCCAATAGCCGCTTCCCATGGCCGCGGTGTGACTCAATTGATTGAGCACTCATTAAAACCTTTCATCGAAACTGAAGATGAAGATGTTGAGCTCACCGATGAAGAAGAAAATGCCGCCTACTGGGCTGCGTTGGAAGCTGAAAATGAGCTTGCAGAAGAGGAAGAAGATGATTTCGACCCAACAACATTACCGATAAAATTGGCAATTGTTGGGCGTCCTAATGTGGGCAAATCTACCCTCACAAACCGTATTTTAGGCGAAGATCGTGTTGTTGTCTTTGATATGCCAGGCACGACTCGCGATAGTATCTATATTCCGATGCAACGCGACGAGCGCGAATATATATTGATTGATACTGCGGGTGTGCGTAAACGCGGTAAAGTGACTGAAACAGTTGAAAAATTCTCAGTAATTAAAACGCTGCAAGCTATTGAAGATGCAAACGTTGTTTTACTGGTTATTGATGCACGAGAAGGTATCTCAGACCAAGATTTGTCTTTATTAGGCTTCATTCTTAATGCCGGCCGTTCTTTAGTGATTGCGGTCAATAAATGGGATGGTATGAAGCCTGAAGATCGTGACCATGTCAAAGATATGCTTGAGTTACGTCTTGGTTTTGTTGACTTTGCACGTATCCATTTTATCTCTGCATTGCATGGTAGTGGTGTGGGTAATCTGTTTGAATCAGTGCAAGAAGCTTATGAGTCAGCGACACGTCGAGTTGGAACCGCATTGTTGACACGCATTATGAGCATGGCAGAAGATGAACATCAGCCGCCGCTTGTTCGTGGTCGTCGTGTGAAATTAAAATATGCGCATGCGGGGGGACATAACCCACCAATCGTCGTTATTCATGGTAACCAAGTCACTGATCTACCTGATAGTTACAAGCGTTATTTGATGAATTATTTCCGTCGGTCTTTAAAAGTGATGGGTACACCGATTCGCATTCAATTTAAAGAAGGCGAAAACCCATATGCAAACAAGAAAAATAAACTAACGGCAACTCAGCTACGTAAGCGTAAGCGCCTGATGCAGCATATGAAAAAACGCTAGTTTTAAAAGCGAATGCGAAGGTAATTAATTACTTTCAGCAAGCTACTAAAAAGCCGTAACAAATTCATGCTGTTACGGCTTTTTACTATATTTAATGAGTTATGTTTTTCTTGCAGTTCTGAAAGTATAGTCAGTCATTCAAAAATCGAGCACCAACCCATTTAAAATAGATAAAGATAAAATTTATATATGGTGCTAATAATTGAGGGTAACAATGGAAATTAATGCTTCTACTCGTCTTAATAAATATATTAGTGAGAGTGGTATTTGCTCTAGACGTGATGCTGACCGTTATATTGAGCAAGGTAATGTTTTTATTAATGGTAAACGCGCAGCCATTGGCTCACAAGTTTTTAGTGGTGATGTGGTTAAAGTTAACGGACAACTGATTGAGCCGCGTGATGAAGATGATTTAGTGCTAATTGTGCTGAATAAGCCAGTGGGCATTGTGAGCACTACCGAAAGTGGTGAAAAAGATAACATTACCGATTATGTGAATCATAGTACTCGTATTTTTCCAATAGGCCGATTAGATAAAGATTCCCAAGGTTTGATTTTTCTAACAAACCATGGGGATTTAGTGAATAAAATCTTACGTGCTGGTAACTCTCACGAGAAAGAATATATTGTGACCGTGAATAAACCGGTTACTGATGATTTTATTACTGGCATGGGCGCTGGTGTACCTATCCTCGGTACGATGACCAAGAAATGTAAAGTTAAAAAAGAAGCTCCGTTTGTTTTCCGGATCACTTTAGTTCAAGGTCTTAATCGTCAAATTCGTCGGATGTGCGAACATTTTGGTTTTGAAGTGACGAAACTTGAACGTGTTCGCATCATGAATGTGAAATTGACGGGTATTCCAGTGGGTGAGTGGCGAGATTTGACAGATGACGAATTGGTTGAATTATTTAATTTAATTGAAAAATCAGAGTCTGATGTAAAGCCAAAAAAACAAGCTAAGCCAAAAGTTCAGGCTAAACTCAATACCCAAGCAGCTAAACCTAAAGCTAAACCAGATACATCATCGCAGAAAAAATTTACCCAACCAGGGCGTAAAAAGAAAAAGCGTTAATCTGGAAATAGATTAAGAAGAGTTGTTTACTGAAAGGCTGAAGAAAAGAAATAGAAATTGAATTTCTTAGATGTAGGCCTTTTAATATCTAAATCTATTTTAATTTAAAAGTCAGCCAAATTTACGGCCGACAAAGAAAAATAGATGATTAATTGAGGCTATTTATTATTTAAAACTAATACGTTAGAACTTAGATATTCTCTAGTTGTAACCCAACATCAAGCCAACTTTGACGCGTTTTTACTGCGATATCTACACCAAACAGGTTTTTAGCCGCTCTAATTGTGGCATTAGCAAACTGTTTAAATGTTGAGGTTCGAGTAACTAGAGGGTCAGAAACTGCCGCAATCCAAATCTTCCCTGCTACATCCCATGAATTTCCACCGAGCTCGCATGCTAATAGATAGAATGCTTTATTGGGTATCCCTGAATTGATATGGACACCACCGTTATCAACAAAAATAGAGAGTTCCATATAATCATCCATGTGACCGACTTGCGGGTCATAATTGAGATTATCTATGTGGTAAGCTGTACCGGGTTCCTTTAATGAGCGTAATGCGGGGGCTCTGACTTTATCAAGGAAAAGATTTTCGCCTAATAGCCAATTAGACTCGTTTGCACTTTCGTTATTAACAAACTGTTTTACCATGATGGCAATAACATCCGCTACCGATTCATTCAGTGCACCAGATTGAAATACATAATCGAAATCTGCTTGAGAACTAATATAACCATGGGAAAGTTCGTGGGCTACTATATCAATATCATTGTAGAAAGGGCCAAAAGTTTTACCATCACCATCCCCAAAGAAAATAGCTTGAGAATTCCAAAATGCATTGGCGTAATTTGAACCATAATGAATGACCGCATTAATATCAGTATCACATCCAAACATTTTATCTATGTTTAATTTCTCTTCAAAAAATGAACGAATGATCCCGATGGAATGAAAAACATGGTGCGCAGCCATGCTAGGTGCAACGGTATCTTCTTCTTGCATAACAATGGAGAAATCTTGATGAGGCATGTGCTGATCTGTTGGCATTTTATCACGGCTGCAAATAGGTAGATCAGAATGGTTGTGATATCTATCTTCCCTGCGTTTTTTAGCATCTCTAATGATTCGATTATAGCTTTTAGTGTTACCACTAGCGCAGGAAAATAAACTTCTCTGGTATGCCGCATCTTCTTCTGAATAAGTGCGACTCATAATTTCATTAATATGGTTAAGTGTATTTTTTAAATGTATGCACTGAGTTTCTTTATAGAAATTAGAAACTAAACAAGGTGATAACAGTGAACGTCCAAGAATTTTACTCATAATTGACTCCATTTCATGTGGGTGAAATGGAATCATAAACTGCTAATGAGATAAATGTAACTAGTTGATAATTAAGGTTTTTAAGTAATTACTGCTAATTTATATTAGAGTTATAATCTCGACTCGTTACTGTTTTATTACATAAACTTGTGCCATTAGTTATTTGTCTAGCCACTCTTTTCCCAAAACTAAAAAGTCTGTATACAACTTGGCTTCTGGGCTGTCGGCTTCAGGATGATAATCATATTCCCAGCGGACTAATGGTGGCATGGACATCAAAATAGATTCAGTACGGCCTCCACTTTGTAAACCAAATAAAGTTCCTCTATCCCACACTAAGTTAAATTCTACGTAGCGGCCACGGCGATATAATTGAAATTGCCGTTCTCTATCACCCCATGAATGGGTTCGACGTTTTTCAACAATAGGTGCGTAGGCTTGTAAAAAACCATTTCCAACATCACGGGTGAAATTGAAACAAGTCTCAAAGTCGTCCTGATTTAAATCGTCAAAGAATAGGCCACCAACACCGCGTGGCTCATTACGATGTTTTAGATAAAAATACTCGTCGCACCATTTTTTATATTTAGAATAAATATCAGCGCCATAGGGTGTACAGAGGTCTCTGGCAACGGTATGCCAATGAATGACATCTTCGTTGAAACCATAATAAGGCGTTAAATCAAATCCACCACCAAACCACCATACAGGCTCACAACCTTCTTTTTCGGCAATAAAAAAACGCACATTGGCGTGAGTGGTTGGAATATAAGGATTTAGGGGGTGAATGACTAAAGAAACGCCCATTGCTTGATAACTACGACCTGCAAGTTCAGGGCGATGAGCGGAAGCGGAGGCGGGGAGTTTTTCACCTTTGATATGCGAAAAATTTACACCGGCTTGCTCAAAAATTGCACCATTCGTCAAGACACGGCTACGTCCACCACCACCTTCAGAGCGTTCCCATGTTTGTTCTAGAAAAGTTTCTTTACCATCGAGTTCAGTGAGTTTTTGGCAAATCGTCTCTTGCAAGCTTTGCAAAAAGGATTTTACACGAGCAATATCAGGGTAATTCATTGTTTTTTAATAGAACCATCAGCAAAAAATAATGGGTAAAGTATACCCTTTTGAACTAAAAAAGGCATATTGAATATTGATTGTGTTTAAAAAGCAGTGATAATGACAGAAAGCTCAGTTTAATTGGATAATTATTATGGAAATACGTATTTTCCGCCAAAGTGATTATGAAGAAGTCATTACGTTGTGGGAACGCTGTGATTTGAATGAATCTACAGGGGATCCTGAACTTGATATTGAGCGTAAATTACAATGTGGCGCAGATCTTTTTTTGGTTGCTGAAGTGACAGGTGAAGTGGTTGGTACCATTATGGGGGGCTATGATGGTATTCGCGGAACGGCTGTTTATTTAGCGGTTCATCCCGAGTACCGTGGTCGTGGGATCGCAAACGCGTTGGTAAGCCGTCTCGAAAAAAAATTAATCGCACGAGGCTGTGCAAAAATTGAATTATTGCTGAATGAAGAATTTGATGAGGCAACCTGTATGTTTGAAAAAATGTTGTATGAAGAAGAGCAGCCTGTGCGTCTGATTTATTCTAAAAAGTTATCTCATGACACCGATTTTTAAGTGTATTGACCTTATATAGAGATATTTTCTTGAATGTTTCTTTAAATAGGTTGTCACAGTATGGATTACACAACCGATTTAAGAGGATGCTATGTCTCAAAGTACAATGTCCCAAAATACAATGGAAAATGTCAGTATTATGGCAAAAATGTTAAAGGTAACCCTACTCGTGGGCACTGTATTATTGTCAGGTTGTGCAGGTACAAGTGCTTTTTCGCCATCGACTTGGTTTACGTCACCATTGACTTGGTTTAGTAGTCCATTGGTCGTGTCAGATTCAGGTGTCGGTCAAGTGACGAGTATGACGCCAATGAAAATGGATATTGTTAAAGAGCAACTTGATGACCGCTATACAATGAGAAGTGGGATGCAAATGGAAAATGGCGATGTGGTGACTATTTTCCAAGGTATTGATGATGAAAAAATTAAAATTGAAGTCATCGGGCCAGAGAATGGGTATGTTTCACGCATTATTATTAGCGACCCTGATGTAGTGACTGAATGGGATACTAAAGTGGGTACTTCATTTAGCGATATCTATGATAAAGCTTTTGGAGCTTGCGTACTTGGCGCCAGAATGAATGATATACCTACGGTTGAATGTACCGCAAAGCAAAGCAAAAAAGTGGTTTATCGATTTAGTGGCAAGTGGCATGGACCTGAAAATTTAATGCCTTCAGATAGTGACCTTAAAGATTGGCAAGTTTCACAAATTATTTGGACCAAGTAATTATCTTCTTTTGCAAAATGCCGTAAGCGAATCAAACGTTTACGGTATTATCTTTTTAATATTCCTCATCATTTTCCCTTCCTAAATATTCAGCCCTATAATAGAGGTTAAATTTCTATCAAGTCTTGCGCTAAAACAAGGTGAAAATAGCAATTAATAGGATAATATAGGTTATATAGCGTTAGATAACATATTCATTTTATGAGGTTTATAGCATGTCGCATTCCCAAAGTGGTATTTTGAAAGAACATAGTCGTTTCGGTATATTTATTGAAGCAATGGTTGAAGGCTCTCTGGACGATGTGAAATTAGCCTGTAAGCATTTCGTTGATGAACTGACGAAGTTACAATCAAAGTACCCAGATGACCGCCTTGGTGCCGTCATTGCGTTTGGCTCAGAAGTTTGGAAGCAACTTGGGCAGGCACAAAGTGCCCCTGAATTAAAACCATTTAGAGCGCTAGGCAAAGGGTTAGCACCAGCGACCCAAAGAGATTTATTTATCCATATTCAGTCATTACGCCATGATATTAATTTTTCATTGGCCCAAGCCGCATTAAAAGCATTCGGAAAATCAATTCAAGTTGTGGAAGAAATTCATGGTTTCCGTTGGGTGGATGACCGCGACTTAAGTGGCTTTATTGATGGCACTGAAAATCCGCAAGGAGAAGAAATTGCTGAAGTGACATTAATTGATAACGGCAATGATAAAGGCGGAAGCTATGTATTAGTACAACGCTATGAACATGACTTGAAGAAATGGGATCGTTTTTCAGAGCACGAACAAGAAAAAATGATTGGTCGTACAAAACATGATAGCGTCGAGTTAGATGAAGATGTGCGTAATGTGACTTCTCACGTTTCTCGTGTGGTGATTGAAGAAGACGGTGAAGAGTTGTCAATTATGCGCCACAGCCTGCCATACGGTACTGCAAGTGGTAAGCATGGTCTCTTTTTTATTGCCTATTGTGCAACGCTACATAATATTGAAAAACAATTACTCAGTATGTTTGGGGAACAAGACGGCAAATACGATGATCTGTTAAGAATGACGAAAGCTGTATCCGGTAGCTATTATTATGCGCCGTCGATAGAGGCGCTGACCTCCCTCTAAACTCGTTATATTTCAAATTGTAGCTTTTATTCATCCAAGTCGCATATTTGAGCATGCTTCTTGGGTGAATTTATTGTTACTTCGTTACAGCTCAAATTATTTGAAGTAATTTCTTAAACATATTTTCGATAAAAATAGAAAGCTAAATGAAAGGATCTTATTTATAACTCATTCAAATGAGCAGTATTCATATTGCTAACCTATTAAACTAAAAAGAGATGTTACTGCTTATTTCAATAATTTCTTTGATATTCTAATTTGATATATTAAATGGTGATTGATAACTACACAGTTATAACTAAAGCATATACAGTATTCTTCATCCTGTAGTTTTGGTTTAGTCACGAGTAGGTATCTAATGAAAAAAACGATTATCAAGAAAACAGCCTTAGCGAGCTTAGCGACATTTGCGCTCTTTGGTAGCTCACAACTTATTGCAGCCGAATTGCTGAACAGCTCTTATGATATTTCTCGTGAATTATTTGTCGCGCTAAATCCTGATTTCGAAAAACAATGGAATGAAGCGCATCCCAATGACAAGCTGACTATTAAACAATCTCATGCGGGTTCATCAAAGCAAGCTTTAGCTATTTTACAAGGCTTGAAAGCTGATGTGGTGACTTACAATCAAGTGACTGATGTCCAAATATTGCATGATAAAGGAAATTTGATCTCGGCAGATTGGCAGGCTCGTTTACCGAATAATAGCTCACCATACTATTCCACAATGGCTTTTTTAGTACGTAAAGGAAACCCAAAAGGGATTAAAACTTGGGATGATCTTGCGCGCGAAGATGTCAAACTTATCTTCCCTAATCCAAAAACATCCGGTAATGGGCGTTATACCTATTTAGCTGCATGGGGAGCATTTAACCAAGAGAATGCAGGTGACGTCAAAAAAACACGCGAACAAGTTAAACAATTTTTGAAAAACGTTGAAGTCTTTGATACTGGCGGTCGTGGTGCAACTACCTCCTTTATTGAACGAGGACTTGGGGATGTATTGATTAGTTTCGAATCAGAAGTGAATAATATTCGAACTCAGTACGGTGAGTCTGATTATGAGGTGATTGTTCCACCTGTCGATATTTTGGCTGAATTCCCGGTTGCTTGGGTCGATAAAAATGTGCAAAAAAATGGTTCGGAAGATGCCGCTAAAGCTTATCTGAATTATCTTTATAGCCCACAAGCACAACAAACAATTACCCGTTTTAATTATCGAGTTAACGATAAAACGGTAATGGCTGCGAATAAAGCTAAATTTCCTGAAACTAAGTTATTTACGGTCGAGTCGCAATTTGGAAGTTGGCCAAAAGTAATGGACGTACATTTTTCAACGGGCGGGGAGTTCGATGAACTAATGGCTCAAGGACGGCGTTAATGAGTAAGTCAGGAAAGCGTTTTCTGCCTGGATTTGGCTTAACACTCGGCAGCAGTTTACTTTATACCTGTTTGATTTTACTACTGCCACTGAGTGCTTTAGTTATTCAGCTATCAGAAATGACATGGCAACAATATTGGGCGGTGATTAGTTATCCGCAAGTTGTCGCGGCCTATAAAGTTACTTTGCTGGCGGCACTGGTTGCAAGTCTATTTAATGCTGTTTTTGGCATGTTGCTGGCGTGGATACTAACGCGTTATCGCTTTCCTGGTCGGTTATTTCTCGATGGTTTGGTCGATTTGCCTTTTGCTTTGCCTACCGCAGTTGCAGGACTGACTTTGGCAACATTATTTGCAACGTCAGGTTGGTATGGTCAATACCTTCATCAGTTTGATATTAAAGTGGTGAATACTTGGTTAGGTATTGCCGTCGCGATGGCATTTACCAGTATCCCTTTCGTTGTTCGGACAGTGCAGCCTGTATTAGAAGAACTTGGGCCTGAATATGAAGAAGCCGCACAGACGTTGGGCGCCAGTCGTTGGCAGACTTTTCGGCGTGTTGTGCTACCCGAAGTTTCTCCTGCGTTACTGGCTGGAACGGTACTCTCATTTACCCGAAGTCTCGGCGAGTTTGGTGCAATTATCTTTATTGCGGGCAATATTGCATGGCAAACCGAAGTGGTTTCGCTCATGATTTTTAGTCAATTACAGCAATTTGATTACCCCGCAGCTAGTGCTGTTGCATCGGTGATTTTAGCGGTTTCATTACTCCTTCTATTTAGTGTCAATATGGTACAAAGTCGCTTTGGTAAAAGGTTAGGGGGTAAATAATGGCTCAAATCACACCGATATCGACAGCCGATAAATTACCTATTAATTGGGGTAAATGGAGTTTAATTGCGATAGGCATCTTTTTTTCTATTTTACTTTTAGTGATCCCTATTGTTTGGATTTTTATTACTGCATTTCAAAAAGGTTTAGATGCGGTTTTAATGAATTTAGGCAATGCGGATATGCTACATGCTATCGGCTTAACCGTGCTCATTGCATTAATCACAGTGCCCGTAAATTTGATTTTCGGTACTATGATGGCATGGCTGGTGACGCGCTTTCATTTCCCGGGTAGGCAATTATTACTGACCTTAGTCGATATTCCTTTTGCCGTATCACCGGTTGTCGCTGGGCTCTTATATTTGTTGTTTTATGGCTCTAACAGTTGGTTTGGCAGCTGGTTAGAAGAATTCGATATTCAATTAATGTTCTCTTGGCCGGGTATGGCATTAGTAACAATTTTTGTGACTTGTCCATTTGTAGTTAGAGAGTTGGTTCCTTTAATGTTGAGCCAAGGAAGCCAAGAAGATGAAGCCGCAGTTTTGCTTGGTGCATCGGGTTGGAAAATGTTCTGGCGCGTGACATTACCTAACATTCGTTGGGCATTGCTATACGGTGTGGTACTCACTAACGCAAGAGCTATCGGTGAGTTTGGTGCAGTTTCAGTAGTTTCAGGTTCTATTCGAGGTGAAACTTATACTCTGCCGTTACAAGTTGAATTATTGCATCAAGATTATAATACCGTTGGTGCTTTCACCGCGGCAGCAATCTTGGCATTGATGGCAATGCTTACCTTGATAGTCAAAAGCGCATTGCAATGGCATCTGAGCCGACAGCAATCCGAGTCAGGAGTCCATTAATTATGAGTATTGAAATTGAAAAAATTGGCAAATCTTTTGCTAAAACCGAAGTTTTAAATAATATTTCTTTGGATATTGCATCGGGTGAAATGGTGGCATTGTTAGGTCCATCAGGTTCAGGGAAAACAACTCTACTGAGGATTATTGCGGGATTAGAGCAACAAAGCCAAGGTACTTTACGTTTTCATGGACATGATGTAAGCCGTATTCATGCCAAAGATCGCCGTGTTGGTTTTGTTTTTCAACATTACGCTCTTTTTCGTCATATGACCGTATTTGATAATGTCGCTTTTGGTTTAACCGTACTGCCAAGAAAAGAGCGCCCATCTGCACAAGCAATTAAACAAAAAGTGATGCAGCTACTAGATATGGTGCAATTGGCACATTTAGCATCACGCTATCCAGCACAGCTTTCCGGTGGTCAAAAACAGCGTGTTGCACTGGCGAGAGCCCTTGCAGTCGAGCCGCAAATTCTATTATTAGATGAACCTTTTGGCGCTTTAGATGCACAGGTTAGAGTTGAGTTGCGTCGATGGTTAAGACAATTACATGAAGAACTTAAATTTACCAGTGTCTTTGTTACTCATGACCAAGAAGAAGCCATGGAAGTAGCAGATAGAATTGTGGTGATGAGTCAAGGTGCGATTGAACAAGTCGGCACTCCAAATGATATTTGGCAGCACCCTGAAACGCGTTTTGTACTAGAGTTTATGGGGGAAGTGAATCAGTTGCATGGTCGTATTATTGGGTCGCAATTGCATATTGATAGTTATGAATTCCCACTAAACCATTCCAGTGCGCATCAAGGTGATGTAGATGTCTTTTTAAGGCCTTGGGATATTTCATTGAAAACTGAAGTTGATGAACAGCATCGTTTACCGGTAAGAGTGACAGAATCTGGCCCAAGAGGGCACTTTTGGCAATTGACGGTTCAGCCGCTAGGTTGGAGTAAAGATCCTATTTCAGTTATTTGGCAAAACTCAAATACTATTCCACTTAGAGGGGAGCAGTATTTCCTCGGTAGCCAGCAAGCAAAAATTTACCAAGGTAAAACAGAATTATTATTTCCCCAATTAGCTCAAAGCGCATGAATATAAACTATTATTATCTATAGTTTCAATATATATAACACCAATAAATTGAGCATTATTGGTGTTATATTCCTGAGTACCTTCCTGATTATATCCCTATCATTTACCCGTATATAAACCAATGAATTTTTATAAAGTCATTATGGTTGACGGTTCATTTAATTAATTGATATTCATTGATTTATTAGTTTTATTCCGCAAAAGAATAAGATTGGTAATATGATATTATTATTGTAATATATTATATCAATTCGCTATATCAACAATAGTAATAACAATAATCAACTCTATTTGTTAAATAATAAAAATGAATTTATTTCAGGTGTTCTGTTATTGATGTTGGGGTAGTATTTGTTATTAATTATAATAAATTAGTATAAGGAAAATGAAGTGTCAACTCTGGAACAGTTTATTGGCAATACACCATTAGTGAAACTTCAGCGTTTGACGCAAGGAATTGATGCTGAAATCTGGGTGAAATTAGAAGGGAATAACCCTGCTGGCTCAGTGAAGGATAGAGCTGCATTTTCAATGATCAATGAAGCAGAAAAACGTGGTGAAATTAAACCAGGTGATACATTGATTGAAGCGACAAGCGGTAATACGGGTATTGCATTGGCAATGATAGCCGCAGTCAAAGGGTACAAGTTAAAGTTGTTGATGCCTGAGAACATGAGTAAAGAGCGCCAAGCATCGATGAAAGCATATGGTGCAGAGCTATTGTTAGTAAATACGACGGTGGGGATGGAAGGGGCACGTGATTTGGCGAAAGAAATGGAGCAAAGGGGAGAGGGGAAAGTATTAGATCAATTTAATAACCCTGATAATCCATTAGCGCATTTTAACACCACAGGACCTGAAATTTGGCAGCAAACAAAAGGTCGTCTTACTCATTTTGTTTCAAGTATGGGAACAACGGGCACTATTACGGGTGTTAGCCGCTATTTAAAATCTCAATCTGATCATGTGCATATTGTTGGGTTACAGCCAGCAGAAAAAAGTCAAATTCCGGGAATTCGACGTTGGTCACCGGGGTATCTACCGGGTATTTTTGACAGTGAACTGGTCGATAGCGTATTGGATATTAATCAGCAAGATGCTGAGGACACGATGAGAGCGCTAGCAAGGCTAGAGGGTATTTTCTGTGGCGTTAGCTCAGGTGGTGCAGTTGCAGGGGCTCTACGAGTCGCTAAGGCGAATCCTGGTGCAATTATTGTTGCTATCATTTGTGATAGAGGCGATCGTTATTTATCAACAGGCGTTTTTGATAGCTAATTAATCATGCGCGGCGGGCTTAAAGATAAGTGCGTAGAAGATATAATTATGATTTAAAAACGAATAAATCTAAACCATCAGATGTAATATTTTGCATCTGATGGTTTTTTAACACCGGAATCAAAAAAAACGTGAATGATAATTCACTATTTTTTAATGCGCATGATAACGGTTTCACCTACGGTTACTGAACCGCTAAGTTTAGTCAATTCTTTGATTTCATCCATGTTAGAAATCACAACTGGTGTAAGAACTGATTTGGCTTTTTCTTCTAACAGCGCTAAATCAAACTCGATTACCAAATCGCCTTTCTTCACTGTTTGTCCTTCTTCAGCGATACGCTTAAAGCCTTCGCCTTTGAGTTCAACGGTATCAATACCGAAGTGAACAAAGAGTTCTATGCCATCATCCGATTCAATGGAAAATGCATGGTTGGTTTCAAAAATTTTACCGATGGTACCATCAACAGGTGCAACAATTTTATTGCCAGCAGGTTTAATAGCAATACCATCACCGACGATTTTTTCTGCGAACACAACGTCTGGAACATCTTCAATATTGACGATTTCACCTGAAATAGGTGCAACAATCTCAATACTGCCACTGCTACTTTTGTCTTCCGAAACTAGTGATTTCAGTTTGTCAAACAGACCCATGGACCTTCTCCTAATCGTTTATATGGGACCGAACTAATGCGCTGTTCCTCGGGGCTGTTGAACTATGATGCTTATTTTTTGTTGTCGGTTATCAGGTATAGCGCTTGATTAATCAGCGAAGATGAAAATTGGCTGCAATTTACGCAATAGCTAATACAAGATGACTAACAAAAATTGCCCTTCGGGTTCGATTAAAAAGCGTTTTGCATAAATTGAGTTGTAATCGCCTAAGTAGCCCACTTCTCATCTTAATTAAAACGCCTTTACACCGAACAAAATTAACTTTTAAAAGTTAACAGCTCCTAGCATAACGTTTTTTCTTGGATAAAGGTATCAACAAGTTTCATCAATTCATCTGCCGTTGGCTGAGCAAGGGCTTGTTCAGCTAATGCTTTAGTATCAGAGAAATTTGCATTACGAATTAATTTCTTGATACGCGGAATTGAAATTGCACTCATACTAAACTCATCAAGTCCCATGCCAAGTAGCAGCAAGGTTGCACGTTCGTCACCGGCTAATTCACCGCACATACCCGTCCATTTGCCTTCAGCGTGAGAAGCGTCGATAACTTGTTTAATCAAGTTGAGGACGGCTGGAGACATTGGGTTGTACAGATGAGAAATTAACTCATTACCACGGTCAACTGCCAAGGTATATTGAGTCAGATCGTTTGTTCCAATACTAAAGAAATCAACTTCTTTTGCCAAGTGATGGGCAATAACGGCAGCAGCTGGCGTTTCGACCATCACACCAACCTCGATTGATTCATCAAATGCTTTATTTTCTTCACGTAGCTGAGTTTTAAGTAACTCAAGCTCTGCTTTTAGTTCACGGACTTCTTCAACAGAAATGACCATTGGGAACATGATACGCAGTTTACCAAATTTAGATGCTCTTAAAATAGCACGTAATTGGGCGTGTAGAATTTCTTTGCGATCAAGACAAATACGAATTGCACGCCAGCCGAGAAATGGGTTCTCTTCTTTTGGTAAATTCATATAAGGTAGATCTTTGTCTCCACCAATGTCCATGGTACGAACAATAACTGCTTGGCTACCCATCCCTTCAGCGACGGCTTTGTAGGCTTGGAATTGTTCTTCTTCTGTTGGTAGAGAGTCTCTATCCATAAATAAAAATTCGGTGCGATATAGACCAACACCTTCTGCACCATTACGTTCAGCACCTGCGATATCACGGACAGTACCGATATTGGCGCAAACTTCAACTTGGTGACCATCAAGCGTAATTGCCGGCAAGTCTTTTAATTTAACTAACTCTTCTTTTTCTTGCAGGTATTCTTCTTTGAAAGCTTTAAGTTTGTCGATATCGGCTTCAGATGGATTAAGGTAAATTTCATTATTTACACCATCTAAAATGACGTAATCGCCATTCTTGATTTTACTTGTGGCATCAGAGGTACCCACAATTGCAGGGAGCTCAAGTGAGCGAGCCATGATAGAGGTATGTGATGTACGACCACCTAAATCAGTGATAAAGCCTAATACTTTATCTAAATTTAGTTGAGCTGTTTCAGAAGGGGTTAAATCCGCTGCGACTAAAATAACTTCTTTGTCGATTGCACTTAAATCAACAATAGGCATATTTAAAATATTTTTTAGCAGACGCTTACCAATGTCACGCACGTCAGCTGCGCGTTCTTTAAGATATTCATCTTCAAGCGCTTCGAGCGCTTGGGCTTGATCTTCTATTACTGAGTATGCAGCAGCATCAGCTGTTTTTTTGTCGCCTTTGATGAGAGTCACAATTTCTTGCTCAAGCTCTTCATCTTCTAACAACATAATATGACCTTCAAAAATCTCAGCTTTTTCCGCACCAAGATTTTTTTCGGCTTTCTCTTTAATGAGGCTGAGTTGTTCGGCTGATTTGTTTCTTCCTTCAATAAAGCGTTGAATTTCTTTTTCTATCTGATCATCAGCAATTTTTTTTGTGCTAACAAGAATAGGATCTTCTTTGAGGATCAAAGCCTGACCAAAAGCAAAACCTGGGGATACTAAAATTCCTGAAATCATAATATTACCTTACTACTGGTAGAAGTTCTGATGTTGCAGAGACAACAGTAATGATAAGTGATTAAACAGATATCCCCGAATGATTACATTCAGGGAAGAGATTTAAATCTGTAAAACTGACGCTCTTGCGTGCAAGATTATTCCAATTCACCCATCAGTTTAACTAAGAATTCTACTGCTTCTTTTTCATCTTCGCCTTCGGCTGAAATCGTCACAACAGTGCCTTGAGTCAAACCTAGAGTTTGTAATTTAAACAAACTTTTCGCGCTAGCTGATTTGCCATTAGAAATCAAAGAAATATCAGAAGTGAATGCTTTGGCTTCTTTCACAAATTGCGCTGCTGGACGGGTATGTAGACCATTTGGTGCTGTAATAGTGACTTCTTGCTGGAACATATTATTTCCTCAATAGCTTTAGTTTTTTATAATTACCCAGCTATTGTAGATGAAATATGCTGGGTTTGCGTATAAGTTAGATTATTAACTCGCAAAAAGGTTTCCTATTTTATTCGATATTGACCTTTTTTCTATCTTTTACCGGAAAATCAATTGGTAACGGCTAACAAAATATCTGTCTTAAACCTGATATACAATAGCTTAAAAATTGATTAATTTCGCGGTGCAAAATAATTGGTATATGTAATACTAAACCCAGAATTATAAATCATCTCAATCCGTGCTAAACTTTGATCTCTGCCACAAAAAAAGCACCAATTAGGTGCTTTTTTAACGAATAATTAACGAATTCAATACTATTCTGCTGAAATATCTGCGAACAAGACAGTTGATAAATAACGCTCACCTGATGAAGGCAAAATAACGACAATGTTTTTGTCTTTGAACTCGGGCTCTGCGGAAAGTTTAACGGCAGCGGCAACCGCAGCACCCGAAGAGATCCCCGCTAAAATACCTTCTTTTTTCATTAATTCACGCGCGGTTTCTATTGCTTCGTCATCTGTAATCTTAAAGACCTTATCAAGTAGTGTCAGGTCTAAGTTGCCAGGAATAAAGCCCGCTCCAATTCCTTGAATCTTATGTGGGCCGGGTTTAATTTCTTCTCCAGCAAGCGCTTGGCTTATGACTGGTGAGGTCTCAGGTTCAACAGCAACGATAGTGACATTCTTACCTTTAGTTTTTTTCAGATATCGAGCAATACCCGTGACTGTACCACCAGTACCTACGCCCGCTATCACCACATCCACATTGCCGTCTGTATCTTCCCAAATTTCTGGGCCCGTTGTTTTTTCGTGGATTTCAGGGTTTGCAGGGTTATTAAATTGCTGTAATAACAGATATTTTTTAGGGTTGCTATTAACTATTTCTTCAGCTTTGGCAATCGCCCCTTTCATGCCTTTTGCTCCCTCGGTTAATATTAAATTAGCCCCGAGTGCCTTTAGTAATTTACGACGTTCAATACTCATGGTTTCAGGCATTGTGAGGGTTAATTTATAGCCCCTTGCAGCCGCGACATAAGCGAGCGCAATACCTGTATTACCACTGGTTGGTTCAACTAATTCTTTATCTTTGGTAAGAAGTCCTTTTTTCTCTGCATCCCAAATCATGTTTGCCCCAATACGGCATTTCACACTAAAACTTGGGTTACGAGATTCCACTTTTGCCAAAATCTTACCATTACCAAAATGCTTTAGGCGTACTAATGGTGTGTGACCAATGGTTAACGAATTATCTTCATAAATTTTGCTCATGGGATATCCTTAAAATAAAGCGGTTAGCCTGAATATTTTTAACGTCCAAATTCAATATACCCTAAATAATTCAAATTACTGGTGAGTTACGTATGAAAATTATCCTAATTCAGCGTATCGAAGTATGCGATTTTGGTGAAAAAGTGAAAATAACACCACGGTAATTTGAAGTATAACGAGTATGATTCAACATACGTGAAGAATGGGTTAATGCAAATATGATTTGAATATAAGCTTATAACGATTCGCTATTTTATATTCAATAGTTCTATGCACGTAAGCATTTGTATTGAAGTTAATGATTAATACTTGAGCTATTTAGATGGCTATTTATTGATATTATTAAAGAATGATTGCTTTGAGAGCACATGTGCAGGTCATCCTACACATGTGCTAAGAAATGACTATATCGCAACTACTGTACTTAGAAACTAATAGCGTGAATAGCGCTCGCGATAGCGATCAACCCACATGAGGGTCGCACCACAAACCGCCACTGGCATGATGACTAAGTTAACAAAAGGCACCATCATGAGAAGGCTAATGACACCACCAAATTGAATGTTTTTCATGCGATCTTTGGCGAGTGCTTGTTTCATTTCACTGAAACCAACCCGATGATTATCAAAAGGATAATCACAATATTGAACAGACATCATCCAAGCACCGAATAAAAACCACAGCACCGGAGCGACAGTCTGACCGATACCTGGGATCATAAATAAAATTAGCAGGCCAATAGCACGGGGTAAATAATAACCTATACGGACTAATTCTCGCTTCATCATGCGAGGGACATCTTTTAATAGTTCCGCGACGCCAGCATCAGGTGCCGGAATACCGGTTAGCTCAGCTTCAAGCTTTTCGGATAACCAGCCATTAAATGGCGCGGCAATAATATTTGCCACGGTCGTAAAAAAATAACTGAAGACTAGTAAAATAGAGATGACAGCGACAGGCCAAATAAGATAATTAAGCCATTGCAACCAGTCAGGAATATAACTCATGACTTGTTCTATCCAGCCACCTAGTTTACTGTACAACCACCAAAAAGCGCCCCCTAAAAAAACAATATTGGCGATTAGAGGCAAAATAACAAAACGCTTAATACCGGGACGAGTGACGAGTCGCCATCCTTGAGCGAAATAATAAAAGCCAGAATGTGCTTTTTGTGGCGAAAATGTCGATTGGGTCATACTTCTTGTTCTCTCCTTTTCAGTTGACCCTGTATCATATAGATATGATTTTGTGCTGACTAGCCATTATTTGCTTAAAAAAGCAGCAAACGAAAGCAGAATATTCTCTTTATTGTAAGAAAATCGTTCTGAGGGTTGCACTTAGAGCGATTGACAAATAATCTTAAGGTAGTTTCCGCCGTAAAGGCATAATTATTCATCAACTAGAGATAGCAGCGATGCAGGATTTGCGTCTGATATTAGTGGTCGTAGGTGCGATAGCCATAGTCGCTTTATTACTGCATGGTTTATGGACCAGCCGTAAAGAGCGCTCTAAGTTATTTCGCGATAAACCCGCAAAACGTAGGAAAAGTGACGTTCAAGAGAATTCGTCAGATTATGATGATTCTGCGTTATTTACCGAAAAACAGTCAACATCAGGGGCTTCTGCCCAACCTGTTGCGTCTGAACCTGTACATCAGGTAAAAGAAGCGACTCGTGTTGAACCCAATATACAGTCACCATCAACAATTGAACGTGAAGTTGAACCTGAGCTAAAAGTTAGGCCAGAAAGCACGGTTCAATTAGCCAATCAAGCTCATGTAGAAAATAATGTGCGTGCTGAGCCTGTTGCTTCTCATGAAAATAGTAGACCTGAGCAACTGACGATTAATATGGCTGAAGAAAGGGCTGAACTTCCTGAAGTGAATATTCGTCCAGTCAATGGTGAACCGACAGAACCTTATTTTGATACGAACTTATCTCATAAGGAACCTCAGCCAGTACATCATGAACAAAATGCAGTGCATGTTGAGGCGAAAACTGAATCACAGGCAGCACCTTCAACAGCCGCATCTACAGCAAGTAGTAAGGAAACTGTTCTAGTCCTTCATGTTGCAGCGCATCAGGGACAAGAGTTACAAGGTGATGCTTTATTGCAAAGTATTTTGCAGGCAGGTTTCCAGTTTGGCGAAATGCAAATTTTCCATCGCCATGTTAGTCCGTCGGGTACCGGGCCTGTTTTGTTTAGTTTAGCTAACATGGTTAAACCGGGTTCTTTTGATCCTGAAACGATGACTGACTTTACTACCCCTGGTGTTTCCATGTTTATGATGGTGCCATCTTATGGTGAAGCCGCGCAAAACTTCAAGTTAATGCTACAAGCTGCGCAGCGTATTGCTTCTGATGCAGGTGGTGTTGTGCTTGATGATGAACGAAAATTACTGACACCTCAAAAAATTGAGGTGTATCATGGTAGAATTAGAAACACGTTAAGTTAATTATACGTTTTTCAGAGACCCCCTTTTTAGGGGGTTTTTTATCGTTATTGGTGAGACATGACTACGAAACATTCTATTGAAGCTGTACAGCAATCTATCGAAGCGCTAAAACAACAATTACGCTATCACGAATATCAGTATCACGTATTGGATGCCCCAGAGATACCCGATGCGCAATACGATAAGCTGATGCAAGAACTTAAAGCACTTGAAGCTCAGCATCCTGAATTAATCACCAATGATTCACCAACTCAACGTGTCGGTGCGGCACCCTTAGCGGCCTTTGATACTGTTCGTCATGAAGTCCCAATGTTGTCATTAGATAACGTTTTTGATGAAGAAAGTTATTTATCATTTGATAAACGCATCAGAGACCGATTAAAAAATCACGATGAATTAACCTTTTGCTGTGAACTTAAATTAGATGGTCTTGCTGTAAGTTTACTCTATGAAAATGGTGAATTGGTACAAGCGGCGACTCGAGGTGATGGCAGTGTTGGCGAGAATATTACCGTTAACGTGAGAACCATTCGCGCTATTCCATTGCGTTTAACGGGGGATAATATTCCGGCTCGCGTTGAAATTCGTGGTGAAGTTTTTATGCCACAAAAAGGATTTGAAGCCTTAAATGAACTCGCACGTAAAACCGATGGGAAAGTCTTTGCTAATCCACGAAATGCAGCCGCAGGTTCATTGCGTCAGCTTGATCCTCGCATCACAGCTAAAAGGCCACTGACTTTTTATTGTTATGGTGTTGGGTTGGTGGAAGGAAATACCTTACCAGACACTCATTATGAGCGTTTAATGCAGTTCAAGGCATGGGGTTTGCCGGTGAGTGACTATGTGCAGTTGCGTGTAGGGCATCAGGCCGTATTAGATTTCTATCATGAAATTGAGCAAGTTCGCCCTCAGTTAGGTTTTGATATTGATGGCGTAGTGATTAAAGTTAATTCAATCGCGCTGCAAGAAGAGCTCGGTTTCGTATCGCGAGCACCTCGTTGGGCTACAGCATTTAAGTTTCCTGCTCAAGAGCAGATGACTTTACTTAAAGATGTTGAGTTTCAAGTTGGCCGAACAGGCGCAATTACACCCGTTGCGCGTCTTGAACCTGTTCAGGTGGCAGGGGTTATGGTTAGTAATGCAACTTTACATAATGCAGATGAAATTGAGCGTTTAGGTGTTCATATTGGTGATACTGTTGTGATCCGCCGGGCAGGGGATGTTATTCCACAGATTGTTAGTGTGGTGATGAGTGAACGCTCAGCCGATAGCCGCGCAATTGTATTTCCAACCCATTGCCCTGTTTGTGGTTCTGATGTGGAACGAGTTGAAGGTGAAGCCGTTGCACGCTGTACAGCAGGCCTTGTGTGTGGCGCGCAGCGTAAAGAAGCGCTAAAACATTTTGTTTCCAGACGTGCTATGGATGTTGATGGCATGGGAGACAAAATCATTGATCAACTGGTTGAGAAAGAATACGTCAAAACACCCGCCGATCTATATCAGCTCAGCGCCGGTAAATTGACAGGTCTTGATAGAATGGGGCCAAAATCAGCTCAAAAACTTATTGATGCGCTTGAAAAATCCAAACAAACTACATTAGCGCGTTTTATTTATGCGCTCGGTATTCGGGAAGTCGGGGAAGCTACAGCAGCAAATCTTGCAGCTCATTATCATACTCTCGATGCGCTGATCGCTGCCGATGAAGATTCGTTAAAAACGGTACAAGATGTTGGCCATGTAGTGGCTAAGCATGTGGTGAATTTTTTCCGTGAAGAGCACAATCAGGCGGTGATTGCTGATTTAGTCGCTAAAGCTAATATTCAATGGCCAGAAGTTAAAGTGGTTAATAGTGAAGAAATTGATAGCCCGTTTGCCGGAAAAACGGTGGTATTGACCGGTTCAATGAATATTTTAACCCGTGATGAAGCAAAAGATAAATTGATAGCTTTAGGGGCAAAAGTTGCCGGTAGTGTATCCAAGAAAACAGATATGGTGATCGCAGGTGAAGCCGCCGGTTCTAAATTGGCGAAAGCGATTGAGCTTGGCATTAAAGTTATTGATGAAGAAGAATTGATTAATTTGCTCAATCTCTAGTTGTGAACTATATTTCTACACGGTGGCCATTGCCTTTATTTGGGTAATGGCTCACTGAGTTAATTTGATAAATCTTAATTCCGTTCTTGAAATGTGATCTGCCCCTTCTTTTTACAAAATACTCCTTCTTGGTTTTCATTTAAATGTGACATTCATCGCATTTAAATGTTACTTATTACATAGAATACGTACATAGACTGAATCTTAAATTTGTTGGAGTGGTAAATGACCTCGATCCTGCATTTCGTTTTATCCTTAGTAGTAATAGCCGCCCTTGCTATTTTAGCAAGTAGTAACCGTAAAGGAATCCGTCCTCGCTATGTGGTTCAACTACTTGTCATTCAAATTGCATTGGCATATTTGTTCCTTAAGTCGAATATTGGTGAATCCTTTGTTCTTGGTGTAGCGGGGGTATTTACCCATCTACTCGGATATGCGGCCGAAGGGACTAAATTTATTTTTGGTGGAATGATTGAAGGCAACTTAGCATTCTTCTTCTTACAAGTACTGTGCCCAATCATCTTCATTTCGGCATTGATCGGTATTTTACAACACATCAAAATCTTACCTATTATTATTCGCTTTATTGGTACCGTTTTATCAAAAGTGAATGGCATGGGTAAACTTGAGTCATTTAATGCTGTGAGCTCATTATTACTTGGCCAATCTGAAAACTTTATTGCTTATAAAGATCAGCTAAGCAGAATGTCAGAACGCAGAATGTACACCATGGCAGCAACTGCAATGTCAACGGTATCAATGTCTATCGTTGGTGCTTATATGACTATGCTAGAGCCTCGTTTCGTTGTTGCAGCATTGGTGCTTAACATGTTCGGTACCTTCGTTGTTCTATCATTAATCAATCCGTACTCACCTGAAGGTGAAGAAGATATTCAAATGATCAACTTACATGAAGGTCAAACCTTCTTTGAAATGTTGGGTGAATATATTCTTGCAGGCTTCAAAGTTGCGATGATAGTTTCTGCAATGTTGATTGGTTTCATTGCATTGATTGCAATGATTAATGGTATTTTCTCTGCTATTTTTGGTATCGATTTCCAAACTATGTTGGGTTATGTTTTCTATCCGTTCGCATGGATATTAGGTATTCCAGCAGATGAGGCCCTGCAAGTAGGCGGCATCATGGCAGTTAAGATGGTAACAAATGAATTCGTGGCAATGGATGGCTTACAAGCAATCGCAGCGGGTCTATCTGAACGTTCTGTCGGTATATTGTCTGTATTCTTAGTCTCTTTTGCTAACTTCTCCTCTATCGGTATTATCGCTGGTGCAATTAAAGGTTTGGACGAAAAACAAGGTAATACAGTGGCACGTTTTGGACTGAAATTACTGTACGGTTCAACTTTAGTCAGCTTCTTATCAGCCGCGGTAGTTGGATTGATTTTGTAAAACACAAATAAGTGTTAAAGTAAAAAACGGCGTTCATCTGAATGCCGTTTTTTTATTGTGGGAGACAAAATGGAAAAGCAAGATCTGATAGATATGGCAAATACCTATATGCCTTTTGGCAAATATAAAGGATGCATATTGATTGATTTGCCAGAGGAATATCTATTATGGTTTTATAAAAAAGGTGAATTTCCAGCTGGGCGTTTAGGACAACTGATGGAGATGGCGTTAGGATTAAAAATAGAAGGGCTAGATGGCCTTGTAAAGCCACTTAAGCGCAAGTAAGCAGTTACTGCTTACTTATGACCTAATGCGCTTGTAACCTTATTAGCGAGGGAAATAAAGAGCACTTGTTCTTCTTCGGTGAGAGCCTGTTGTATTTTCATCGCATTCTCTGTACGTCCTGTTGCTGCACGTTGTAAAAAATCCTGTCCTGCATCTGTAAGGTGAGTGATAAATTCTCGTTTATCTTGTTTTGATTGGTATTGACTCACAAAATCATATGACTTCAAAACACGTAAAAATTTAGATAAATTTTGTCGTGAGATACCAAGTAGTTGACTTAATTGCCCCGGTGTCAAATCGCCTTTCAGACGTAATATCTCAAGTACATCATACTGACCCCAAGTGACTTGTTCCGGTGTAAAACTTATTCGGCGTGCGACAAGGGTACATTGTAGCAATGACAATGCATCTTCAAGTTTATTAGACATAATTGCCTCTCTATTATTCTTTATTTAAGTATAACGACATTGTAAACATAAAACGAGCGATTGATTAACTTTAGTTAATCAAATATAGTCAATGAAATATAATTAACTAAAGTTAATCATGTGAGGGTTGAAAAATGCAAGATTTTACGAATAAGATAGCGATGGTAACGGGAGCGTCAACAGGGGTAGGGGAAGGCATCGCACAATATTTATATCTATGCGGTGCAACAGTGATCATCACAGGACGTCACAAAGGGTCATTGATTGAAGCGGCTAAGAGAATCGATGAAAAACAACAAAAAGTTATTCCAATGGTCATGGATGTGACCGATGCTGAAGCCTTTAAGGCAACAATAAACGCCATTGAGAAGCAACTCGGTGGATTGCATTACTTGGTGAATAATGCAGGGGTTACCGGCCCTCATGGCGTATCTGTGGAAGATTACCCATTAGAAGCTTGGCATGAAGTGATTAATACCGATATTAACGGTACATTTTACGGCTTGAAATACGGTATTCCGGCTATCATACGCAGTGGTGGTGGCGCAGTTGTTAATTTATCAGCCTGTAATGGTGTCGTCGGGATAGCGGGCATTGCACCTTATACTGCGGCGAAACATGCGGTAGTAGGTTTAACGCGCTCAACGGCGCTAGAGTATGCTAAAAAAGGAGTTAGAGTTAATGCTATTGGTCCCGGTTATGTGGAAACGCCAAATATTGCTGCATTACCACAAGACACACAGGCGTGGATGGCATCAACCCATCCGATGGGCCGTATGGCACAGCGAGGCGAAATAGCTAAGACGGTTGGATTTTTATTATCCGAAGACAGTAGCTTTATTACTGGCGCATTTATTCCTATTGATGGTGGATATACTGCACAGTGATACACATAGAATTAAATATAGAACGCAGTATTGCATCGTTAATTTTAGGGAATTTTAAATCAGGAAGGCTTATAAAATAGTGGTGGAGCTAAGCGGGATCGAA
>NZ_DOEH01000002.1 GCF_003533305.1 Providencia sp.
GCAATCAGCTACCTGAGCCTGTTGATATTACGTCAGCAGGTGGCTTTCCTATTAATGAAGGGCAGCCGCAGATATATATTACACCTGTACCGGATGCAAAGGATTTACGTGATTATATCCTGATCACACCGATACCATCGATTCCTGCGATATATGTTTATATGCAAGTTAAAGGAAAAAGAACTAAGAATAGGCTACCAGAAGGTAAAAATGGAGATTTAGGCCCAAGTAATGAGATATTAGAAAAAAGAAATCCAGAAACAAATGAATTAATTCAAGTAAGGAAATATGACTCAGAAGGTAAACCAGTAAAAGATATAGATTATGGTCATGACCATGGAGCGGGGGATCCACATGTTCATGAGTGGAAATACCCATCAAATTCTGCACCAAATAAAGTAAGGTCAGCAGGAAGACCACTTCAATCTGGAGAGACAATCAATGATTAATAACATTAATTTTCATGATGTAAATATACATGGTATATTTTATATCGAAGAAGAGGAAACTCTTGAGTTATTTTTATCTAATAATAAAAAATTACGATTTGAACAAGTTATACATTGGGATTTTTCAGAATTTGAAAAACAAAATATAATATTTAATATTAAGCAGTATCAAGAAGTTCCTTTGTGGATTAAAGAAGATTTTGGAATAAAAAAAGCATTACCATTAAATAATTCATTATGTTATATAGACTCAAGCGTAGGCCTTTCTGGAATAATAATATATAGAAATGTAAAGTTTTTTGAAGATGTAATCTCATAAATAATTGTCAACACACGTTAATAGTATTAGCGTGTGTTGATTTATAAAGTAAAACATTTCAAACAAGACATAGTCTACCAAGATTAAATCTCATTTAATAAAAGAGGCTCAATGAAAATAATCACTATCCCTCTTTCTGAAGAAGCAATGCATAGGCTGGATTACAATGAATCTATTGATGGTGATCTACTAGAGCTAGAGTTGAGTGATAATCAACTACATATCTTAAATAAAATTAACCTATTTGAAACAATTAATTATAAATTAGGTTTAAATATAGATGATTATGAAGATGAGAGCCTGCATGACATGAATAAAATAGAAAGTTTAAATGAGATTCTCAAAAGCGTGTTAAATGAAGAGAATAAAAATATAATTGATTCAATATTAGAATTGACGAATATGGCACTGAGTAGAAAAACAGGAGTATTTTTCTACTTTTGATACCGTAGTATTATTTAAAATACACTCTGAATGTTTTAGGGCCTCATTATGGGATACCTTGTAACGGAGGAATAAGCCAATTCAAGAACATTAATAATGATAAATATTAATTTTGAAAAAAAATGGGGTTATGATTCTCAATGATTTAGATCTTGATGAAAATATACCATTACCCTAGCAAGTCGAACGTTTAAAAGAGGATATGCTACAGGTTGAATTTCCTTTAAATTATGTTTTAGATGTTAGTTGGAGACCATTATTTCAGGTAGATGGTAAGTTTTATGTAGTCATCATTAAAGATTCTGATTGGGACGAGTCTTTGTTTTTTGCCACTGCTGATAATATTAGCGAGTTGATAGAAAAAATATATTTATCAATAAAATCAATTTGTTAACATATTAAGTTTCATGAAATTGAATAAGAAAAGGATTTGTTATGCGTAGCACGGTGAACGGTCGTAAAATTATCTTAAAGAATGATACTACGAATACCGGTGGTACGGTGCTTAAGGCTTCTTCTCTTGCCAAACAAACCCAAGGAGTCGCCTGTGTGGGCGACTCGGTTTATTGCCCTTCATGTAAAAAAACAGGCACTATCATTGAAGGGGATAGCTTAATGAAAATTAATGGTATCCCAGTCGCGTTAGAAGGTCACAAAGTCGCTTGTGGGTGTTCAGGTGGCTGTGTACTTGTTGCTGTGGGTTAAATGTAGATTTATTCTTAATGTGTTCTAACTCAATTTAATGCAGCGTTTGAGGCGGCTTTGCAAGATACTTTAGCCTGTACGGCACTGCGTGATGGTGAGCTTGTGCTGAGTTTTGAAGTCGAAGCGGGTATTTTTGCAAGGAATCCTCTGGGACAATCTATCCCATCAATTTATTGGTATTACTTGGTAGACCGTCTGAAAGGCGAGATTGCGCCACTGCGTTACCGAAACGGTGATCCTGATGATAAACTTTATGGCTGTATTGATGAGGACGGCACCGAATGACCCGTTTATATACCGTAACAAAGCACCCGGAGCAATTAGAAACCACGCCATTGATTGAAGAAAGTCATCACTACGATGATCCGTTGGAGCCTCAAAAACTAGTATTTTTAGATGCGGTGGATAAACAGCGTTGTGTGATTAACTCCCCACAGCGAAATAGCCAGCTCACCAACACGATACCTTTTTTTATCGTGCTCTTAGTAATGGCATTTTATACGCTGTTCGGGTTTATTGAAAACCATAAGTCAAATTATTTTACCCTTCAAGATAGGTCTAGCTACTACAATAAAAAATATGGGGTAGATCAGTTACCAAAAGAGTTATCGCGATATTTGCCATATATGAAAGCTAAGGAAATAAGTATCGGAACATATCTAATCGATTACTATACTGATAAAATTTATAGAAATGATGAGCTTAAGGTATTGATGATTATCGGCTGGTTGATCTTTTTCCCCGGTTTTTTGTGGCTATTGGGCTATCTCTCTTTCTTTACCCCTCCGGTGCATCTCATTGCTGATAGGCAACGAGGAATATTATATAGCTATGGGATGGGGAAAGTACGTTTAACACGCTATGAAGATGCTCAAATCGGTTATGCGGGTAAAATGTTGGCGATTAAACTGTATGGCATTGATGAAAAAACAGGCCAACTAAAAACTATACTCTATCGCCCGAATGTTTCACATTACTCCAGTTTTCTGACCAGTACCGACAGTGAAAACCACCGCTTTATTACTTTTCTCAATGCCTATATGCAACAAGGTCGAGATGCCGTTTCGCCTGTCGATTACCAAGCTCGTAAACCTTTTTTATCTTTTGGTAAAAACCCACTTCCTGCTGATTTTGAACAACAAGTCGAACAGATTTTAGCAAAGCTTGATGAAGAGAAAAAACACAATGCGTAGTCTTGTGAACGGCAGAAAACTCATTTTAAAAAATGATACCACGAATACTGGCGGTACGGTGCTTACGGCTTCTTCTCTCGCCAAACAAACCCAAGGAGTCGCCTGTGTGGGCGACTCGGTTTATTGCCCTTCATGTAAAAAAACAGGCACTATCGTTGAGGGGGATAGCTTAATGAAAA
>NZ_DOEH01000017.1 GCF_003533305.1 Providencia sp.
TGAATCAGGTCGTTGTTGCGAGGTGTGTATACTACGTTTTTCTTTTAGAAAGTCAAGTGGTTATTTTCAACTTTTTCTTTCTTCACACCTTAGTGTCACTCACTTTTTCAAGTTTGGCTTAGGGTTTTCTTTTTCTAACCCTGACCACCGAAGTGGTTTGCCGTGACAACGGATGCGAATTATAGGGAGCTCTTAAAATTACACAACCTTTTTTTTAAAAAATAATACTGTTTGCGGATAAAATCATCACTATGTGTTTTTTACTACCACAATGGTTATAAAAGAAGCTCAATTTTCTTTATACTTATAGTATTATTCTTTTCTTTCTAAGATATTAATCTTCATAGATTGATTTTCTTTTATGGTTACCAATATGAATAAATTACTAAGACCTTATTTAAATACTTATCCAACTATCACATCTACTGTGTTTATCGATCCGTCTTCCGTAATTATTGGGGATGTTCGCTTAGCAGATGACGTCAGTATCTGGCCTTTATCTGTATTACGCGGTGATGTTAACTATATTTCAATTGGTGCCCGTACAAATATACAAGATGGGTCTGTTTTACATGTCACTCACAAATCTTTAAATAACCCTGAAGGTAATCCATTAATTATTGGAGAAGATGTCACCATCGGTCATAAAGTCATGCTTCACGGTTGCACAATCGGAGATCGAGTATTGGTTGGTATGGGCTCTGTCATTATAGATGGTGCAATAATTGAAAATGATGTTGTCATCGGTGCAAATAGTTTAGTTACACAAGGAAAGAGATTGGAATCAGGCTACCTGTATATAGGTAGCCCTGCAAAAGCTGTTAGAAAACTCACAGACAAAGAACTCAATCATTTACGTTACTCAGCAAATAATTATGTTGAATGGAAAAACAACTATTTGTCCTCTGACAACATATAGACGTCATTTTCATCTTTGAGGCCTTGACCAATCAAAGCCTCAAACTCTTCTTCTAAATCCCAACGGTGACTTTGGAATAAAGCAAGTGCCGTTTCTTGCTTACCATAGCGACTATATAGAAACGACTCTGAAATAATACACTCCGATAGCATTCCGCTAATAAGTACAGGAAATCGCACTTTGCGTGCTAATGCATCCCATTCTTCTCTATCTGGAAATTGAATAGCCTGATTCATATCCTGAGCTCACGTTGTAATATCGATAAAACGGGTGCTATTTCGGGAAGAATGCCGTGCCATAGTTTAAATGCAAATGCAGCCTGCCCAACTAACATACCTAGCCCATCAGCCACTATTTTTGTTTTATGCTCACCTGCAAATGAAAGAAACGGTGTTAGCGTGTTTTGATAAAACATGTCATAACAAGCAACCTCTGAAGAAAAAATATCAGGGCTAATCTCTGGGATCTCTCCGTTCACACCTGAAGAGGTCGCATTAATAATAAGATCAAATTCAGCAGATGCGATCTGACAGATCTCCCGACCTTGAATATGACCAATTCCCGAAAATTGCTCAACTAATCGTTCAACTTTGGAAAAAGTTCTATTCGTCAATGTGATATGACAACCATATTCTAAAAGAGGCAGCAAAGCACCTCGGGTTGCACCACCAGCGCCAATAATTAAAATTTTACTATTTGAATGAATAAACTCGAGTCGTTGTAGATCTAACAACAACCCCATTCCATCGGTGTTATCGCCTAGCAAACGATGATCATCAAGCTTCATGATGGTGTTTACGGCGCCACAAATTTGAGCTCTATCTGTCAATTCTGAAACTAACTGGTATGCTCTTTCTTTAAATGGCAATGTAATATTTGCGCCTTTCCCACCCTGAGAGAAAAAATTTACGACATTCTGCTCAAAACTATCTATCGGTGATAAGATTTTTTGGTACTCGAGGGAAACGCCTATCTGCTCAGCAAACATTTGGTGTATCAATGGTGACTTACTGTGCTCAATTGGATTTCCAAAAACGGCAAACATTTCCATTTAATATTATCCTTTACGATATAATTGCCCAGTCTTAGCATCTTTAATTTCAGATGGATTCTGTCGACCACCCACTAATCCATCAAGGACCGGAATGCTACCGTGAAATTGTTCAATAACATCATTAGTTGTTCTACAAGGCTCTAAACCACTTAAATTTGCACTTGTCGAAACAATTGGTTTTCCATATCGTTTACATAGCGCTTTAACTAATTCATGATCCGTGACTCGAACAGCTAAGGTATCAAATTTTCCCGTTAACCATTTTGGTGTGGTTGTTTTTGCTGGTATCACCCAAGTAACAGGTCCCGGCCAACTACTATACATGACGTCCATTTGCGCATGGGTTAACTGGCTATCATCAACATAGTTTTTCAATTGCTCATAATTATCAGCAATAAGAATCAATCCTTTTTCCCATGGACGCTGTTTTAGTTCAAGTAGCTTATTAACCGCTTTCTCACTATCAGGGTCACATCCCAAGCCAAAAACCGCTTCGGTTGGATACGCAATAACTTCTTCTTGCTCAAGTGATGTAATAATACGTTCAATTGCAGGTGTAGATTTATTTTGCATAGTTTTAACTCATTATTTTTCTTGTGACTTACCACAACGTTTACTGGCACAACATAATTTTACGCCCTGTCCGCCCTTTTTTTCCATCAATAATGGATATTCACAAAACTCACACTTTCCAGTAACTGGCTTATTATTAATTATAAATTGGCAGCTAGGATAATTATCACAAGCATAAAATGTCTTTCCAAACCTAGACTTACGCTGTAGCAAATTGCCTTTTTGACATTGAGGACAAGGGATCTTAGTTTCATCCGGCTTATCAATTAATTCAGTATGCTCACAACTAGGATAATGACTACAACCAATAAACATACCAAATCGGCCTTGTTTTAAGACTAAATCATGTCCACACTCAGGGCAGTTCTGCCCCTCTAATACTTTAACAATATGGCTTTCAGTTGCTGAACGTAATGGTCGCAAGTAATGGCACCCTGGATAACCAGAACAAGCCAGAAAAGGTCCATGAGCACTATTACGAATAACAAGTAACGCGCCACAATCAGGACAATATTCATTTTTTTCTGTATCAAAAGGCAATTGCTTTGACATGATTTTCTCTTAACTAACTCAACCTTATGTACCCACCAGCAGTAGAGGTAATAATTCCATTTATTTCCATTTCAGTTAAAAGTGAAATTATTTGCGTTATTGGCATTTGCATCTGTTCTGCAATTACATCTACGGGTGTAGCTTGGTATCCCACCATACCTAAAATTTTATTTTCTGTCAGGTTAAACTCTGTAACGGGTATATCTTCTCCCACTAATTCTGATTGTAGCCAACTTAACTCACACTCTAAGTGCTGTATGATATCCTCTGGTTGAGCCAATAAGTAAGCGCCTTGTTGTAATAACCAATGATTACCACTAAATGCAGTGTTTCCTAGCGGCGCAGGTAATGTGAAAAGATCTCTATTTTGTTCAATCGCATAACGTGCAGTTATCAATGATCCACTTTTCATACCCGCCTCAATAACCACAATTGCTTTACTTAGACCACTAATAATTCGATTGCGTCGTGGAAATTGTTTTGGCAAAGGAGGGGTATCAGGTAAGTATTCAGAAACAAGTAATCCCTCTTGTTTGATTTGTTCAGCTAAAGATATATGTTGTTTCGGATAAATATTTCCAAGTCCACTACCTAATACAGCAATTGTATTACCGTGATTTGCAATTGCAGCTTTATGGCTCATTCCATCAATTCCTAAAGCAAGACCACTTGTAATCGTTAGCCCATAACTCACAAACTCTTTTACAAATATTTCTGTCCATTTTTGTCCATATTCACTCGCTTGACGACTTCCGATGATGGCAATTTGTGCTGTTGCCAATAATTCCTGTCTTCCTACTATAAAAAGCACAAGAGGAGGGTTATGGATTTGTTTTAATAAAAATGGATATTGAGGATTACTAAATGTAATCATCTGATTTTCTTTATTATCTAACCATTTGAGAACTAAGTTAATTCGATGCGTTGACATATTCAAAAATTGTAAGCTTTGCATTTCATTCAAACCACATTTTTGCAAAGTCGTACAACTCATTCTATTTAATTGTTTTAGCTTATTAATTATTTGTAATGCGTACTGGGGTAATACTTTATTTACCTGGGACATCCTTAGCCAAATTTCCTGCGCATTCATTTTGTCATCCTGACTTGTTTATTAGCATGTTCTTTGGTGAACAAATCATAACCAATACTGTCAATATGCTAGATAAATGTCTAGAATAGGCATTAATTCCCATTCACATTTTTGGAAGCCGTTCGAAAAATCTATGTCAGTATTAAACGTATTACATTATCCAGACGAACGCTTACGCACTATTGCAAAGCCAGTCGAAAAAATTGATGCCTCAATTCAACGTATAATCGATGATATGTTCGAGACTATGTATGAAGAGGAAGGTATAGGGCTTGCTGCAACTCAAGTTGACATCCACCAGCGAATTATCGTTATTGATGTCTCTGAATCACGCAATGAGCGCCTTGTACTTATTAATCCTGAGCTGCTCGATAAATCAGGAGAAACAGGTATAGAGGAAGGCTGCCTTTCAATACCAGAACAACATGGGTTCGTCCCAAGAGCTGAACAGGTAAAAGTTCGAGCCCTAGACTACAATGGTGACTCATTTGAACTGGAAGCTGATGGGCTGCTAGCTATTTGTATCCAACATGAAATGGATCATCTTGTTGGTAAGTTATTCGTTGATTATCTATCTCCGCTAAAACGCCAGCGTATCCGTCAAAAAGTTGAAAAACTAGATAGAATAAAAGCAAAAGAAGCCAAGAATAGCTAATTAAATAAACAGGGAAAATTCTGTGTCAGAACCATTAAAAATTATCTTTGCAGGTACTCCCGATTTTGCAGCCAAACATTTGGCTGCATTACTTGAAACTAACCATCAAATTGTTGGTGTTCTTACTCGTCATGATAAACCGGCAGGTAGAGGAAAAAAACTCACGCCAAGTCCTGTTAAGATGCTAGCAGAAGAACATAAAATTCCCATCTTTCAGCCTATAACGCTAAAAGATACGGAGAACCAGCAGTGGATTAAAGATAGAAATGCCGACTTAATGATTGTGGTTGCTTATGGCTTAATTTTACCACAAGCCGTTTTAGATATTCCTCGTCTTGGTTGCCTTAACGTCCACGGTTCCTTACTACCTCGTTGGCGAGGAGCTGCACCAATTCAACGCTCTATATGGGCTGGCGACAATGAAACGGGTGTGACTATTATGCAAATGGACGCAGGTCTTGATACCGGTGATATGTTATATAAAACAACTTGCGCTATTACCTCCGATGATACAAGTGCAACACTATATGACAAATTAGCCATAACAGGACCTAAAGCACTTATTCATACTGTAGAAATGCTATCATCTGGTCATTGTATTCCAGAAAAACAGGATAATTCATTAGCAAATTACGCTGAAAAATTATCCAAAGAAGAAGCACGTATCGATTGGCGGCAACCAGCAGAGCATATTGAACGTTGTATCCGAGCATTTAACCCTTGGCCGATGAGTTATTTTATCGTTCAAGAGCAACTAATCAAAGTTTGGCAAGCTGAAGTCATTACTGAAATACATAATAAGCAGCCTGGAACTATAATTAGCGCCGATAAAAAAGGAATTAGCATTGCCACTGGCAATGGAATTCTCAATATAACCCAGTTGCAACCTCCGGGAAAAAAAGCGATGAGCGCACAAGATTTATTAAATTCCCGTCGCGAATGGTTCACTCCTGAACAACAGATAGACTAATTTATCTACAAAATTGCCTGTAGATAAACTCAGGCAATTTTCATTCAGAAACTAAAAGACACACCTTCTCTTATGAAAAATACATATAATTTACGCAGTATTGCGGCGACTGCCATTAGCCAAGTACTTGATAATGGACAATCACTAAGTGCAGTGCTTCCCGAGCTACAACGAAATATAAATGATAAAGATAAATCTTTATTACAAGAGATTTGCTTCGGTGTCTTAAGATATCTACCTAAACTTGAATGGTTTATTAGCCAATTAATGGAAAAACCATTAACTGGGAAACAAAGAACCTTACATTACTTAATTATGGTTGGTATTTATCAACTACTTTATACCCGAATCCCAGCACATGCTGCATTAGCTGAAACTGTAGATGGAGCGGTTGCACTAAAGCGCCCTCAGTTAAAAGGACTTGTAAATGGTGTACTACGATCTTTTTTACGCCAACAAGTACAATTAGAAGAGCGCAATGAAAACAATAATAGCCAATATTTACATCCAAGTTGGTTATTAAAACGCTTACAAGATGCATATCCTAATGAATGGCAATCAATTGTAGATGCTAACAATCAGCGTCCACCTATGTGGTTAAGAGTCAACTCTCAATACCATAGCGCAAAGCAATACCTTGAATTACTAGAACAAGTTGATATTTCAGCACAACTACATCCTTCACGCCCTAGTGCTATCTGCTTAGATGAACCAACCCCTGTATCAAAATTACCTGGATTTGAAGATGGTTGGTCAACAGTTCAAGATGCTTCAGCTCAAGGCTGTGCAGAACTTCTTCAGCCAAAAAATAATGAAAATATTTTAGACCTCTGCGCTGCACCTGGAGGTAAAACAACTCACATTCTAGAATTAGCGCCCAAGGCCAATGTGCTTGCAGTCGATATTGACGAATTTCGTCTAAAACGAGTTAAAGAAAATCTAAAACGACTAAAACAGCATGCAACCGTAATTGAAGGCGATGGAACTAAACCGGAACAATGGGCTGATGGACAACTGTTTGACAGAATTTTACTTGATGCACCATGCTCAGCGACTGGTGTTATAAGACGTCATCCTGACATCAAATGGCTAAGACGTGATTCTGATATAAATGAACTTGCACAACTACAATCTAAGATTTTAGAATCAATTTGGCCATACCTTAAACCTAACGGAACACTTCTTTATGCAACATGTTCTGTGCTCCCTGAAGAAAATAGTCTACAAGTTCAAAATTTTCTCGCTAAACACTCAGACGCGAGCCTAAATGATGGAACTGAAGCCGGATTGCAAATACTGCCGAGCACCACTGGTGGTGATGGATTTTTTTATGCCCGCTTGGTAAAACAGGCACAGTAACAGGCGATAAATTCTCACATATAGGAATATGCAATGAAGATCATTATTCTAGGTGCCGGACAAGTTGGCGGTACACTCGCTGAAAATTTAGTTGATGAGAACAATGATATTACTGTCGTTGACACCGATGCGGATCGATTACGTCAACTTCAAGATCAATTTGATCTACGAGTTGTCAATGGCCATGGCTCTCATCCCAGAGTCCTTAGGGATGCAGGAGCAGAAGATGCTGATATGCTAGTTGCTGTCACTAACTCTGACGAAACGAATATGATTGCATGCCAAATTGCATATAGCCTCTTTAATACGCCTAATAAAATTGCCCGTATTAGAGCTACTGAATATATACGTGAAGCCGATAAATTATTTCTGCCTGAGCAAATTCCAATTGACTATTTAATTTCTCCTGAGCAATTAGTCATCGATTACATCTACAAGCTCATTCAGTACCCTGGCGCACTTCAAGTTGTTAACTTTGCAGAAGGCAAAGTCAGTATTGTTGCGGTCAAAGCCTACTATGGCGGCTCACTCGTTGGTAATGCTCTTTCTAGTTTACGCGAACACATGCCCCACATTGATACTCGTGTTGTCGCTATATTTCGCCAAGATAGACCGATACGTCCTCAAGGCTCGACAATTATTGAGGCAGGTGATGAAGTCTTTTTCGTCGCATCAACTCAACATATTCGAGCCGTTATGAGTGAACTTCAACGACTAGAAAAACCTTACAAGCGTTTAATGATAGTTGGTGGTGGTAATGTTGGTGCGGGATTAGCTAAACGACTCGAAAAAGATTATAGCGTCAAATTAGTCGAACGAAACCAACAAAGGGCAACTGAACTTGCCGAGTTGTTACATGACACAATTGTTTTTTATGGTGATGCATCTGATCAAGAATTATTAACTGAAGAACATATCGAGCAAATGGATGTGTTTATTGCCGTAACTAATGATGATGAAGCAAATATTATGTCAGCAATGCTAGCTAAAAAAATGGGCGCGAAAAAAGCAATGGTACTGATACAACGCTCCGCTTATGTTGAATTAGTTCAAGGTGGCGTAATTGATATTGCGGTATCACCTCAACAAGCAACAATTTCTGCCTTATTAAGTCATGTCAGAAAAGCAGATATAGTAAGTGTTTCGTCATTAAGAAGAGGTGTTGCTGAAGCAATAGAAGCTATTGCCCATGGTGATGAAAATACATCCAAGGTTGTTGGTAAAAAAATATCAGAAATAAAACTACCACCTGGCACTATTATTGGTGCAATAGTAAGAGAAGATGAAGTTATTATTGCGAGTGATTACCATATTATTGAGCAAGGGGATCACGTCATCATGTTTATTACAGATAAAAAATATGTACCCGATGTCGAAAAACTATTCCAACCTAGCCCTTTCTTTTTATAGTAATAAGAAAAAGTAATAAATATTTGCAGCATAATTATTTTAGATACTATAATTTGTTAATCACATACATACTTTGTAGCAATTGAGTTACTTATTCAGGTTAAGGGGTCATCAAATGAGTTTTTTAAAAGAGTTCCGTGAATTTGCCATGAAAGGCAATGTTGTGGATATGGCAGTCGGTATTATTATTGGTGCTGCATTCGGGAAAATAGTTTCATCATTAGTTGCTGATATCATTATGCCACCTCTAGGCTTGCTAATCGGTGGGGTTGATTTTAAACAATTCAGTATAATATTAAGAGAAGCACATGAAGGTTTACCTGCGGTAGTCCTTAATTATGGTGTTTTCTTACAAACAGTCTTTGATTTCGTTATTGTTGCTTTCGCAATATTTATGGCAATAAAAGTAATGAATAAAGTTCGCCGTGAAAAAGAAGAAGCAACACCAACTGAACCACCGGCACCAACTTCAGAAGAAGTATTATTATCAGAAATCCGTGATTTATTGAAAGAACAGAATAAGAAATAATTAAAAGGCCAGTGGTAATAAGTATATTAACTGATTACCACTGGCCTCCCAGTTAGCGTTTTTATTATTTACTCCTTTACGATTATAACTTCCTTTACCTTTTTTATTTTTTTCAACCCGTTGGCGAAATAATGGATCATGTAATAATGCCTCAATTGCATTATCTTTAATCTCACCGCGTTTATGCTGATATTTGCTCATAGCAGACCTTTTAACGTTAATTGATGATTTATAATTTAATAAATCTTTGATGCACCCTTCTCTAGAATCTCCATAATTGAACAATAGGTTGTGGCATGTTCATCACCACAACATACGGAACTCAACATTTTTAATGAGTCTCGCATAATAATAAGCTCTTGAATCTTTTTTTCAACCTCATGTAATCTGAGATCAACAATATGCTTTGATTGCTGACATGTATGATGCTCTGGATCGACTCTAATTGAAAGTAATTCCGTGATAGCCTCTAAAGTAAAACCCAGTTGCTTAGCATAACGAATAAAACGTAACCGTTGCAAATCCTGTTCCGTAAATAATCGGTAACCCCCTTCCGTTCTAACTTTATGCCCCATTAACCCCTGCTTTTCATAAAAACGAATAGTATCAGGAGTCACATCCGCAAGCTTAGCGATTTGGCCTATTTTATACATATTCATAATTTCTCACCAGTAGGTATGGATTTATAAAGAATATTTCAAGGGTAAAATGCAAATATGAAGGGTAAGAATAGCAGGTACAAAAAAACCGGGCAATAAATACCCGGTTTTCTTGAAAGCAATTACAAATTACTCTGCAACAACTTCTTGAGACTCTACAGCACGGTCAACAAGTTCGATGTAAGCCATCGGAGCATTGTCACCTGTACGGTGTCCACACTTAAGAATACGAGTGTAACCACCAGCACGAGCTGCGAAACGAGGTCCCAGTTCATTAAATAATTTTGCCACGATCTCGTTATCACGAGTACGGGCGAATGCCAGACGACGATTAGCAACGCTATCCGTCTTGGCAAGAGTAATCAGCGGCTCAACGACGCGACGCAGTTCTTTCGCTTTAGGCAGAGTCGTCTTGATTATCTCGTGACGAACTAAAGAACCTGCCATGTTACGGAACATAGCTTGGCGGTGGCTGCTGTTGCGGTTCAATTGACGACCACTCTTACGATGGCGCATGACCTTATCCTTCTCAGTAAAACCTTAACCTGTGACCTAATCGTCAGCGATACTAGCTGGCGGCCAATTTTCTAAGCGCATGCCCAGAGAAAGACCGCGAGATGCCAAGACGTCCTTAATTTCAGTAAGTGATTTCTTACCAAGGTTAGGCGTTTTAAGCAACTCAACTTCTGTACGCTGTACAAGATCACCGATGTAGTGGATAGCTTCTGCTTTAAGGCAGTTAGCAGAGCGGACAGTCAATTCCAGATCGTCAACTGGGCGCAGTAAGATAGGATCGAATTCTGGTTTCTCTTCTTTAACTTCTGGTTGACGTACATCACGTAAATCAACAAAAGCTTCAAGTTGTTCAGCCAGAATGGTCGCTGCACGGCGAATCGCCTCTTCAGGATCGATTGTACCGTTAGTTTCCATTTCAATAACTAACTTATCCAAGTCAGTACGTTGCTCAACACGAGCTGCTTCAACATTGTAGGCTATACGCTCTACAGGGCTGTAGCAAGCATCGACTAACAAACGACCAATTGGGCGCTCATCTTCTTCCGAATGAACTCGGGCAGAAGCCGGCACATAACCACGACCACGCTGAACTTTAATGCGCATATTAATAGACGCACTTTCGTCAGTAAGGTGGCAAATGATGTGCTGTGGCTTGACGATTTCGACATCACCATCATGGATGATGTCGGCGGCGGTTACAGGGCCAATGCCAGATTTATTCAAGGTTAAAATAACTTCATCTTTCCCCTGAACTTTAACCGCCAGCCCTTTCAGGTTGAGGAGAATCTCCAGGATATCTTCCTGTACACCTTCTTTAGTGCTGTACTCATGCAGTACACCATCAATCTCAACCTCTGTCACCGCACAACCCGGCATAGACGAAAGCAGAATACGGCGCAGTGCGTTACCAAGAGTATGGCCAAAGCCACGCTCTAAAGGCTCAAGGGTCACCTTAGCGTGCGTCGAACTCACTTGCTCGATATCTACCAGGCGCGGTTTTAGAAACTCTGTCACAGAACCCTGCATTGTGTCCTCTCTTTGGTGCTAAGCTTTACTTGGAGTAAAGCTCGACGATCAGGTGTTCGTTAATGTCCGCAGACAAGTCAGTACGTTCAGGAATACGTTTGAACACACCTTCCATTTTAGCAACATCAACTTCCAGCCAAGTTGGCTTCTCACGCTGTTCAGCCAGCTCTAAAGCAGCCTTAATGCGAGACTGATTTTTGGCTTTCTCACGAACGCTGATAACGTCATTCGGGGAAACCTGATAAGAAGCGATATTAACTACGCGACCATTTACCATGATAGCCTTGTGGCTAACCATTTGACGTGATTCTGCGCGAGTTGCGCCGAAACCCATACGATAAACTACGTTATCAAGACGGCCTTCAAGCAGAGTCAGCAGGTTTTCACCTGTGTTGCCTTTCAGACGCGTTGCTTCTTTATAATAGTTACGGAATTGACGCTCTAGAACACCGTATGTACGACGAACTTTTTGTTTTTCACGTAACTGAACACCATAGTCAGACAGACGCGGTTTACGCGCACCGTGCTGGCCTGGAGCTTGATCTAATTTACACTTGGTCTCTATCGCACGGACGCCAGACTTCAAAAAGAGGTCTGTTCCTTCGCGACGGCTCAGCTTGAGCTTGGGACCCAAATATCTAGCCATTTTCTTTCTCCAACAGTCCTAAAAACGGGGCGAATTAAACGCGACGTTTCTTCGGTGGACGACAACCGTTATGAGGGATAGGAGTCACATCAGTAATATTAGTGATGCGGAAACCAGCGGCGTTCAGAGCACGAATTGTTGATTCGCGGCCCGGACCCGGTCCCTTAACCATAACTTCCAGGTTCTTGATACCGTATTCTTTCACAGCTTCCGCACAACGCTCTGCTGCAACCTGAGCTGCGAACGGAGTTGATTTGCGAGAGCCACGGAAACCGGAACCACCGGCTGTTGCCCAACCTAATGCGTTACCTTGACGGTCTGTAATAGTAACGATTGTGTTGTTGAAAGAAGCATGGACATGTGCCACACCGTCTGAGACTTGCTTTCTTACACGCTTACGTGCACGAACTGGTGCCTTTGCCATTATTCAATACCCCGACTTATTTCTTGATCGGCTTACGCGGGCCCTTGCGGGTACGAGCGTTAGTCTTAGTACGCTGTCCGCGCACAGGAAGACCACGACGATGACGTAAACCACGATAACATCCAAGGTCCATAAGACGCTTGATGCTCAGGGTAATTTCACGACGTAGGTCACCTTCTACCACATATTTGGCAACTTCGTCACGCAGCTTGTCGATTTGTTCTTCAGACAGCTCACTGATCTTAACATGTTCAGCAATACCAGTAGATTCACAGATAGCCTGTGAACGAGTCTTGCCGATACCGAAAATCGATGTTAAAGCGATTACAGTATGTTTATGATCAGGAATGTTAATGCCTGCTATACGGGCCACTATGCACTCCTAAGTTAAAAATATACATTACTGTGCTGAAAAGCCCGTTTTCAGGATACTCAAACAATAATGTATCTTAGATAAAAAGATTGGCTGGCTAATTTAGCCAGCTCAACCCAACTTTGCAAGAAAAAAATGCTTTTTCTTAGCCTTGACGTTGTTTATGTCTAGGCTCAACACTACAAATTACACGAACGCTACCATGGCGACGGATAATTTTGCAATTACGGCATAATTTCTTGACGGAAGCACGAACTTTCATTTTTACTCTCCGTAACTTCTTAGCAAACCATAACACAGTAAGCGATTACTTACCTTTCAGATTTGCTTTCTTCAATGCAGACTCATACTGACTTGACATCATCAGAGTTTGCACTTGAGCCATAAAGTCCATGATAACAACAACCACGATTAACAGGGAAGTACCACCAAAATAGAAAGGTACTTTCATTGCGTCACGCATGAACTCCGGGATTAGGCAGATGAAGGTAATATAAAGAGCACCAACTAACGTTAGACGCGTCATTACCTTATCAATGTACTTGGCCGTTTGCTCTCCCGGACGAATTCCTGGTACAAATGCACCGGACTTCTTCAGGTTATCTGCCGTTTCTCTAGGGTTGAAAACCAACGCTGTATAGAAGAAACAGAAGAAGATGATCGCAGATGCATAAAGTAACACATACAACGGTTGTCCAGGCTGTAAGTACATAGAAATTGTAGTCAGCCAGTCCCAACCAGTCCCATCACCAAACCAAGAGGCTATTGTACCCGGGAATAGTATGATACTGGAAGCAAAAATTGCAGGAATTACACCCGCCATATTCACTTTCAGTGGTAAATGTGTACTTTGTGCAGCATAAACACGGCGACCTTGTTGACGTTTGGCATAATTAACGACAATACGACGTTGACCACGCTCCATAAAGACAACAAAAAAAGTAACCGCGAATACTAACACCGCAACCAACAGCAACAGGAGGAAGTGCAGATCGCCTTGCCGAGCTTGCTCGATGGTATGGCCAATAGCCGGCGGTAGACCCGCAACTATACCAGCAAAGATAATAATTGAAATACCGTTTCCGATACCTCTTTCAGTTATCTGCTCACCTAACCACATTAAAAACATAGTACCAGTGACCAAGCTAACAACTGCCGTGAAGTAGAACGGAAGACCTGGATCAATAACTAATCCTTGCATTCCTGGCATATTCGGTAGACCCATCGCAATACCAATTGATTGGAATATTGCTAATACCAGAGTACCCCAACGAGTATATTGGCTTATCTTCCGACGACCTGCTTCCCCTTCTTTCTTTATTTCTGCTAGTCGTGGATTAACCACAGACAATAATTGGATAATGATCGATGCCGAAATATACGGCATGATACCCAAAGCAAAAATAGAAGCTCGGCTGAGAGCACCACCAGAGAACATGTTAAACATTTCTATGATGGTGCCTTGTTGCTGTTCGAGCAATTTGGCAAGCACAGTGGCATCAATACCAGGGATTGGAATAAAAGAACCAATTCGGAAAACAATTAGCGCCCCTATTACAAACAAAAGTCTGCGTTTAAGTTCGCCAGCTCCACCTTTGGCACTTTGAAAATCTAATCCTGGTTGTTTAGCCATCTGTCACTTATTCCTCAATTTTACCGCCGGCAGCTTCGATTGCAGCGCGAGCACCTTTAGTAACACGAAGGCCACGTACAGTAACTGCACGATTCACTTCGCCAGACAGAATAACTTTCGCATATTCAATCTGGATGCCAACAACGTTCGCGGCTTTCAATGCGTTCAGATCAATAACATCGCCTTCAACAGCAACAAAGTCAGACAGACGAATTTCGGCTGTAATCATTGCTTTGCGTGAAGTGAAGCCGAATTTCGGCAAACGACGGTATAAAGGCATCTGGCCACCTTCAAAACCACGACGTACGCCACCACCAGAGCGTGAGCTCTGACCTTTGTGACCACGGCCGGCGGTTTTACCGAGACCAGAACCAATACCACGACCTACGCGTTTAGGCGCATGCTTGGCACCCTCAGCCGGAGACAGAGTATTTAAACGCATCTCTTACTCCTCAACTTTAACCATGTAGGAAACCAAGTTGACCATACCACGAACCGCAGGAGTATCCTCACGTTCTACTGTATGACCAATGCGGCGCAGACCTAGACCAGTCAGAGTTGCCTTATGCTTAGGCAAACGACCGATTGAACTGCGAACTTGTGTAATTTTAATAGTCTTAGCCATGGCCGATTACCCCAGAATTTCTTCGACGGATTTTCCACGCTTAGCTGCGACCATCTCTGGAGACTTCATGCTGTCTAAAGCATCCAGTGTTGCACGAACCACGTTGATTGGGTTTGTGGAACCATAGGTTTTAGCCAGGACGTTGCGAACTCCAGCTACGTCTAAAACTGCACGCATTGCACCGCCGGCAATAATACCGGTACCTTCGTGAGCAGGCTGCATAAACACACGAGAACCAGTGTGTGTACCTTTCACAGGGTGGAACAATGTGCCGTTGTTTAGAGCAACGGTTTTCATACTGCGACGGGCTTTTTCCATCGCTTTCTGGATTGCTGCCGGAACTTCGCGCGCTTTACCGTAACCAAAACCAACGCGACCGTTACCATCACCAACAACTGTTAGTGCGGTAAAACTGAAAATACGGCCACCTTTAACGGTTTTTGCTACGCGGTTTACCGCGATCAGCTTTTCCTGCAGTTCGCCAGCTTGTTTCTCGATGTGAGCCATCTTACACCTCTACCTTAGAACTGAAGGCCAGCTTCACGGGCAGCATCTGCCAGTGCCTGGACTCTACCATGATATTGGAAACCAGAACGGTCAAAAGCAACAACTTTGATGCCTTTTTCCAATGCACGCTCAGCAATTAATTTACCAACTGCTACTGCTGCATCTCTGTTTCCAGTGAATTTCAATTGCTCATTAATAGCTTTTTCTACTGTAGAAGCTGCTACTAATGTTTCAGAACCGTTAGGTGCAATAACCTGCGCATAAATATGGCGTGGGGTACGATGTACCACCAGGCGAGTCGCACCCAATTCTTGGATCTTGCGGCGTGCGCGGGTCGCACGACGGATACGAGCTGCTTTCTTATCCATAGTGTTACCTTACTTCTTCTTAGCCTCTTTGGTACGCACGATTTCATCGGCGTAACGAACACCCTTACCTTTATAAGGCTCAGGACGACGGTAAGCACGCAATTCTGCTGCAACTTGACCAATCACTTGCTTATCCGCACCTTTCAGTACGATTTCAGTTTGTGTTGGACATTCAGCAATAATGCCTGCTGGCAGTGCATGTTCAACCGGATGCGAGAAACCTAAAGACAAACTAACAAAGTTGCCTTTGATTGCTGCACGGTAACCTACACCGACCAATTGAAGCTTTTTAGTGAAGCCGTCAGTAACACCAACAACCATTGAGTTAAGCAGTGAGCGAGAAGTACCCGCCTGTGCCCAAGCATCATCAAAACCTTCGCGTGGACCGAAAGTTAGGTGGCCATCTTCATGTTTAACTTCAACTGCTTTATGGATAGTACGACTAAGCTCGCCGTTTTTACCTTTAATCGAAATTACCTGACCGTTGAGTGTTACCTCTACGCCGGCAGGAATGACGACAGGTGCTTTTGCCACACGAGACATTCTTTCCTCCCGAATTAAGCTACGTAGCAGAGAATCTCGCCACCAAGACCAGCTTGGCGAGCTGCACGATCAGTCATGACACCTTTAGAGGTAGAAATAACAGCGATACCTAAACCAGCCATAACTTGTGGTAGCTCATCTTTTTTCTTATAGATGCGCAGACTAGGTCGGCTTACTCGCTGAATGCTTTCTACAACAGCCTTACCTTGGAAATAACTTAAAGTAATTTCCAATTCTGGCTTGATGTCGCCTTCAATTTTAAAATCTTCAATATAGCCTTCTTCCTTCAGAACGTTGGCAATTGCCACTTTCAGCTTGGAGGAAGGCATGGTGACCGCAACTTTATTTGCGGCTTGACCGTTACGGATACGGGTCAGCATATCCGCGATGGGATCTTGCATGCTCATCTGTCTTTACTCCCGTGATTCAAAATGGAATTACCAACTTGCCTTTTTAAGGCCCGGTATCTCACCGCGCATAGCGGCTTCACGGACTTTAATACGGCTCAGACCAAATTTCCGCAGAAAACCATGCGGACGCCCAGTTTGACGGCAGCGATTACGCTGACGAGAAGGACTTGAATCACGTGGCAGTGTTTGCAGTTTGAGAACAGCATCCCAGCGATCTTCATCAGATGATTTAACATCAGAGATGATAGCTTTAAGTTCTACGCGTTTTGCGAAGAATTTCTCAGCTAATTTAGCACGTTTAACATCGCGCGCTTTCATAGACTTTTTAGCCATGAGTACCCTGCCTTACTTGCGGAACGGGAAGTTGAACGCTGCTAATAGTGCGCGACCTTCGTCATCTGATTTCGCGGAAGTGGTAATAGTAATATCTAAACCACGTACACGATCCACTTTATCATAATCGATTTCAGGGAAGATGATTTGTTCACGAACACCCATGCTGTAGTTACCATGTCCATCAAATGACTTAGCAGGCAAGCCGCGGAAGTCACGAATACGTGGTACAGCAATAGAAATCAGACGTTCAAGGAACTCCCACATGCGTTCGCCACGCAGAGTCACTTTACAGCCGATTGGATAGCCCTGACGGATTTTGAAGCCTGCAACAGATTTGCGTGCTTTGGTGATCAATGGTTTTTGACCTGAGATTGCTGTTAAATCAGCTGCTGCATTGTCCAGCAGTTTTTTATCAGCGATCGCTTCACCAACACCCATATTCAGGGTGATCTTCTCGACCCGAGGGACTTGCATGACAGAAGTGTAGTTAAACTCAGACATGAGTTTAGTAACTACTTCGTCTTTATAGTAATCATGCAGTTTCGCCATCGTATACTCCAAAAATTACTTGATAGTTTCACTGTTAGACTTGAAGAAACGGACTTTTTTGCCGTCTTCGAATCTAAAGCCTACACGGTCAGCCTTACCAGTTGCCGCGTTAAAGAGTGCAACGTTAGAAACTTGAATAGCCGCTTCTTTTTCAACGATGCCACCTGGTTGGTTCAGAGCCGGTACAGGCTTCTGATGCTTCTTAACCAGATTTATACCTTCAACGATAACTTTACCAGAAGAAATAACCTGTTTGATTTTACCGCGCTTACCTTTGTCTTTCCCAGTTAGCACGATAACTTCGTCATCACGACGGATTTTCGCTGCCATAATTCGCTCCTTAGAGTACTTCAGGTGCCAGAGAGATAATTTTCATAAACTTCTCGTTACGAAGTTCACGAGTTACCGGCCCAAAAATACGCGTACCGATTACCTGCCCGCTGTTGTTATTTAACAATACACAAGCATTACTATCGAAGCGAATGACAGAACCGTCAGGGCGACGTACACCCTTCTTGGTGCGCACCACTACAGCTTTCAGGACATCACCTTTTTTAACTTTACCGCGAGGAATTGCTTCCTTAACAGTAATTTTAATGACGTCACCTACATGAGCGTAGCGACGGTGCGAGCCACCTAGAACCTTGATACACATTACGCGACGTGCACCGGAGTTGTCGGCCACGTTCAGCATAGTCTGTTCTTGGATCATTTTAGTGCTCCGCTAAATGTCAACTACTACTGAGCCACCTCATTATTGAAGAGGCCGTTCAAATATACCCATACTACGAGGGCGCGGCATTATAACACCACATCTTCGTTATGGACAGGAAAAATAAACGGCTCGAACAAAAAGAGCCGTTTATTTGTAAGAAAAGGCTATTCTATTACTGAACAGCTTTTTCTATAACGCGAACTAAGGCCCAAGATTTAGTCTTAGACAGTGGACGAGTTTCGCGGATTTCAACCACGTCACCAATTCCACATTCATTGTTCTCGTCATGTACGTGCAATTTAGTCGTACGACGGATGAATTTACCATAAAGAGGGTGTTTCACCATACGCTCGATAGCAACAACCATAGATTTCTCCATTTTGTCACTAACAACACGACCTTGCAGAGTACGGATTTTATCGTTCATTACGCACCTGCCTTCTCTGTCAGTAAAGTCTTCACACGTGCGATATCGCGACGTACTTGTTTCATTAGATGAGACTGTTGCAACTGGCCACTTGCCGCTTGCATACGTAAGTTAAATTGCTCACGTAGTAAGTTTAGTAGTTCAGAGTTCAGCTCTTCTACGCTTTTTTCGCGCAGCTCTTGTGCTTTCATTACATCACCGTCTTAGTTACAAAGGTGGTTTTGATAGGCAGTTTCGCTGCTGCCAGAGAGAATGCTTCACGAGCCAGCTCTTCAGGCACACCGTCCATTTCATACAGGACTTTACCAGGCTGGATCAAGGCAACCCAATACTCTACGTTACCTTTACCTTTACCCATACGAACTTCGAGTGGCTTTTCAGTTATTGGCTTGTCTGGGAATACGCGAATCCAGATTTTACCTTGACGCTTAATAGCACGGGTCATAGCACGACGTGCCGCTTCGATCTGACGTGCAGTCAGACGACCACGGCCAACAGCTTTAAGACCGAAAGTGCCGAAGCTAACATCCGTTCCTTGCGCTAGACCACGGTTGCGGCCTTTGTGCACCTTACGGAATTTTGTACGCTTTGGTTGTAACATCAGCGACTCTCCTTACTTGCGGCCTTTACGCTGCTGCTTTTTAGGTTGAGCAGCTGGTTTCTCAGCTTGTTCAACAGCAGCCATACCACCCAGAATCTCACCTTTGAAGATCCAGACCTTAACGCCTAGAACACCATATGTAGTGTGCGCTTCTGAAGTGTTGTAATCGATATCAGCACGTAATGTGTGCAGTGGCACACGGCCTTCACGATACCACTCGGTACGAGCGATTTCAGCACCGCCAAGACGGCCACTGACTTCAACTTTAATACCTTTAGCGCCCAGACGCATAGCGTTCTGTACAGCACGCTTCATAGCACGACGGAACATAACGCGACGTTCCAACTGTGAAGTGATGCTATCAGCAACTAACTTAGCGTCTAGTTCTGGTTTACGAACTTCGGCGATATTAATTTGCGCAGGAACACCAGCGATATCCGCTACTTTCTTACGCAGTTTCTCAACGTCTTCACCTTTCTTACCGATAACAATACCTGGGCGAGCAGTGTGAATAGTCACACGGATGCTTTTAGCAGGACGCTCGATAACGATGCGTGAAATTGACGCTTTTGCCAATTCTTTATTCAAGTACTGGCGTACTTTAAAATCGCTGTCTAGGTTGTCAGCGAATTCATTAGTATTCGCATACCAAGTAGAGTTCCAAGGTTTGACAATACCCAGGCGAATACCATTAGGATGTACTTTCTGACCCATTGCTAATCTCCAGAGTCTCAGCGATCGGACACAACCACTGTAATGTGGCTGGTGCGCTTAAGAATACGATCTGCACGGCCTTTCGCACGCGGCATGATGCGTTTCATAGTTGGACCATCATCTACGAATATTTTCGCAACTTTCAGGTCATCAATGTCAGCGCCATCGTTTTGCTCTGCGTTAGCAATAGCAGATTCCAGTACTTTCTTCACTAAACCAGCAGCTTTCTTGTTGGTAAAGGTTAGAATTTCCAGAGCTTGCGACACTTTCTTACCGCGAATCAGGTCGGCGACTAAGCGAACCTTCTGGGCAGAAGAACGAGCGTGGCGATGCATAGCTAAAGTTTCCATCTCTTCCTCCTATCCTTAACGTTTCTTAGCTTTCTTATCTGCCGCATGGCCGCGATAAGTGCGAGTCGGTGCGAATTCACCCAGTTTATGACCAACCATTTCGTCGGTAACAAAAACTGGAACGTGCTGACGACCATTATGGACAGCGATGGTCAATCCGATCATATTAGGAAAGATCGTTGAACGACGGGACCAAGTCTTGAGAGGCTTCTTGTCTCCGCTTTCCACCGCTTTCTCTACCTTCTTCAGCAAGTGCAGGTCAATGAAAGGACCTTTCTTGAGAGAACGTGGCATGGCTTATCCTCTAATTATTTTTTAGAACGATGACGTACGATGAATTGATCAGTACGCTTGTTGCTACGAGTTTTCTTACCTTTGGTTTGAACGCCCCATGGTGTTACTGGGTGTTTACCAAAGTTACGACCTTCACCACCACCATGTGGGTGATCGACTGGGTTCATCGCCGTACCACGAACGGTAGGACGAATACCACGCCAGCGGCTAGCACCAGCTTTACCCAGAACACGTAACATATGCTCAGCGTTACCAACTTCACCTAAGGTTGCACGGCAATCTGCTAATACTTTACGCATTTCACCAGAACGTAGACGCAGGGTGACATAAGCACCATCACGAGCAACGATCTGAGCGTAAGTACCTGCTGAACGCGCTAATTGTCCACCTTTACCTGGTTTAAGTTCGATATTATGAACTGTAGAACCAACGGGGATATTACGCATCGGCAAAGCATTACCAGCTTTGATTGCTGAATCAACACCAGATTGAATCTGGTCACCAGCTTTCAGGCCTTTTGGTGCAAGAATATAACGACGTTCACCGTCTTTATATAGAACCAAGGCGATGTTCGCAGAACGGTTTGGATCATATTCCAAACGTTCAACAACTGCAGGAATACCATCTTTGTTGCGTTTAAAGTCAACTAAACGATAATGCTGCTTATGACCACCACCAATGTGACGAGTAGTGATACGGCCATTGTTGTTACGACCACCAGACTTGCTCATTTTTTCTAACAGTGGAGCATAAGGTTTTCCCTTATGCAGCTCTGGGTTTACCACTTTAACTACGTGGCGACGGCCCGGAGACGTAGGTTTACATTTAACAACTGCCATTGTTCTTTACTCCTCCGACTTACTCTGCGCCGCTAATGAAGTCCAAATTTTGGCCTTCTTTCAGCGTCACGTAAGCTTTTTTCCAGTCGCTACGACGACCAATACGCTGACCGTGGCGTTTACTTTTGCCTTTAACCAGCAGAGTATTAACACCTTCAACTTCGACTTCAAACAGTTTCTGCACAGCAGCTTTGATTTCTGCTTTAGTCGCGTCTTTCGCAACTTTGAGAACGATGGTATTATTTTTTTCCATCGCTGTAGAAGCTTTTTCAGATACGTGCGGCGCGCGCAGTACTTTTAGCAGACGTTCTTCACGGATCATGCCAGCATCTCCTCAACTTGCTTCACAGCATCAGCAGTCATAACCACTTTGTCGAAGGCGATTAGACTAACTGGGTCGATACCTGCTGCATCACGTACGTCAACCTTATACAGGTTGCGCGCTGCTAAGAACAGATTTTCATCTAATTCAGCAGTGATGATCAGTACATCTACCAGAGCCATATCTTTCAGTTTTTGTACCAGCAACTTAGTTTTAGGTGCTTCAACAGAAAACTGTTCAACAACGATCAGACGATCTTGACGTACCAATTCAGATAGGATGCTTTTTAAAGCACCACGGTACATCTTTTTATTAACTTTTTGACTGTGGTCCTGTGGTTTAGCTGCGAAGCTAACACCACCAGAGCGCCAAATTGGGCTCTTAACAGAACCTGCACGAGCACGGCCCGTACCTTTTTGACGCCATGGTTTTTTACCTGAACCAGAAACTTCAGCACGAGTTTTCTGAGCACGAGTACCTTGACGAGCACCAGCTGCATATGCAACAACTACTTGGTGAACAAGCGCTTCATTGAAATCACGCCCGAAGGTAGTTTCGGAAACAGTCAGCGCGCTTTGCGCGTCTTTCATTACCAATTCCATTCCTATCTCCTTGACGTTAAGCCTTAACAGCCGGTTTGACGATCAGGTTGCTACCAGTAGCTCCTGGGACCGCACCTTTGACCAGCAGTAGGTTGCGCTCAGCGTCAACACGTACTACATCTAAGCTTTGAACAGTTACACGCTCATTACCTAGTTGGCCTGCCATTTTCTTGCCTTTAAACACTTTGCCCGGAGTCTGGTTCTGACCGATAGAACCCGGAACACGGTGAGACAAGGAGTTACCATGCGTAGCATCCTGAGTACGGAAATTCCAGCGCTTAACTGTGCCGGCAAAACCTTTACCTTTAGATGTACCAGTAACGTCGACTTTTTTAACGTCAGCGAAAATTTCAACGCTAATGCTTTGACCTGCGTTAAATTCAGTACCTTCTTCAAGGCGGAATTCACGTAAGATGCGGCCAGCTTCAACGCCAGCTTTAGCGAAATGACCTGCTTCAGGCTTAGTTACACGGTTAGCTTTTTTGCTGCCCGTAGTGACCTGAATTGCATTATAACCGTCAGTTTCTTTAGTTTTAACTTGAGTAACGCGGTTATTTTCAATTTCGATAACAGTTACAGGGATAGAAACACCATCTTCAGTGAAGATGCGGGTCATTCCCACTTTTTTACCGACTAAACCAATCATTGTTTCAACCTCTCAATCTTTTGACACCTGATTAACCCAGGCTGATCTGCACGTCAACACCGGCAGCCAGATCCAGACGCATCAGAGCATCAACAGTCTTTTCGGTTGGCTCAACGATGTCAACCAGACGCTTGTGAGTGCGAATTTCGTACTGATCACGCGCATCTTTATTAACGTGCGGAGAGATCAGAACAGTAAAACGCTCTTTACGTGTCGGTAGCGGGATAGGACCACGAACTTGCGCACCAGTGCGCTTAGCAGTCTCTACGATTTCCGCAGTTGATTGATCGATTAAACGATGATCAAAAGCTTTCAAGCGGATACGGATTCTTTGGTTCTGCATGAGACCAGAGCTCCAACTATTTTATAAACGTAAATGATTACTCCTCGCACCCATTTCGATTGATGGGGGAGTGTAATCGTCTCAATGTAACCCCCATATCGGGAGTATTGTCTAAATGAGCAACATATCGCCGCTCAATACTGATTGTTCAGTCCTAAAATTTAGGGCTTACTCATCAGTAAGCCTGCGCATTATACGGAAACTATGGCGAAACGCAAGCAATCGAGGAAAATATGTGCTGCTTTTATACGATATAAACTGAATAAATGACAGAAAGGCCCAAGTGTAATAGCACCGGGCCTTTAAGATTAAATCAACATAAAGTTATGCGTCTTTTATCTGCGCTTGGATATAGTTCTGAATACCTACACGATTAATAAGTTCAACCTGAGTTTCTATCCAATCAATGTGATTTTCTTCATCTGCGAGTATTTCGATCATCAAATCACGGCTAACATAATCATGTATTGAGTCGGCATAGCTGATAGCTTCTTTAAGATTTAAAGCTCCATCTAACTCAAGCTTTAAATCTGAGGCAAGCATCTCTTCAACATCTTCTCCAATATTCAACTTACCAAGATCTTGTAAGTTTGGTAGCCCCTCAAGAAAAAGTATACGCTCAATATATTTATCAGCGTGTTTCATTTCATCAATTGACTCATGGTATTCCATTTCATTGAGACGTTCTAACCCCCAATTTTTAAACATACGTGCATGCAGAAAATATTGATTTATTGCGACTAGCTCATTGCCCAACAATTTGTTCAAGTGGACTATCATTTTTTTATCGCCTTTCATTTTTACCCTCCATCGCTTCCAGTTCTTTAAGTGTAGACCTGAAATCGATAGCTGCGTGATTTTTACACGCTGAATTTAAATTCAAAGTAATTAATTTTAAGCGGTGAATTGATTTAGCGGAGAATTAGCTGTATTTGAAATTACTATGCAACATCAACGGTACATAACACTTCTAAACGCAAAAGCTCTTCAGCAAGAATTTCTCGCGTTTGTTTTATGCATTTCCCACATTCGCGGCCCACAGGTAATATTTGGCGTAACCCCTTTAAGGAAGTGACTTGATACTTCCTTGTAGCATTTCTAATTTGTTTATCTGTAATGGCTTCGCAAAGGCATACGTACATAATAGCTTACCTGTATAAATCATATACGATAAGTTTAAATGAAAATGATTAGCATTTCAATTATCATTAATTATTGCTATTTGGCAAAACTAATGACATTAAGGCTTTTAGGATTGATTGTATGACTAGATTACAACATTGAAGTATTTGAATGAGGGAAATAATAATTAATATTTTGATATAAAAAAGGCATCATAAAAGATGCCTTTTTTCTGAGAAGATACCGCTAGGTAAGCTAACAGATATTATGCAATAACTTTTGCTACCACGCCCGCGCCAACGGTACGGCCGCCTTCACGGATTGCGAAACGCAGACCATCGTCCATC
>NZ_DOEH01000019.1:0-64712 GCF_003533305.1 Providencia sp.
TCATAGCCTAGAAAAGTATGCTTCATCATCTCCTTGACGCTCTCATCAGTGTGCTTGATGCCGTTATTGCATAAATGCTTGCTGATTTCGGCATACCAAACATGTGAAAGTGAATTCTGAGATAATGACCTGCGATTTTTCCAAGGCTTGATAATGATTCGGTGTGGTTGGTTTGTTGCTAGAACTTCTTTAAGGTGTTGCCATGCGGTATTTTTGGTTGATTCGTGGAAGAGAAAATCTGCTTCCAAGTTAACCTCCTTGCATTGCCCTTATCATTTCAACTAGGCACTTAGAGCCTTCTTTGGCTTCACGAATGAATTGTTTTTTTAATTCCCTGATTTGCTTTCTGGTTGGCTTAGCTTGGAACTTAAAGTGATCTTCATCGCCATGTGCTGATATTTTTAACATCCAAAACCTGCGATTCGTATTGAAGTTAACGTAATAGACCATTGCTTCTACTGGCTCACTCACTGCTAGCTCTCCTGTTCCATGCTGCTATGGCTGTTTGCCTTACCGAATCCCAATCAATAGCGTCTGATTCAGCCTCCGATTGTGGCTCTTCAACTCTCTCGCCAATTACAGTGCAGCTACAATCATCGTTTTTACACTGAACATACCAGCACAGGCGGTTATCTATTAATTCAGCCTCACCGCCGCAAAATGGGCATTTCTTGAGTTCGGTCATAATTTACCCTCGATAACCAAAACAGCGATAACCGCCGCTATTGGGTAAGTGATTATTTTGAAGTAGAAAATTAACATTTCTTTTTTTGTTGGTTTCTTGACTTGAAGTGCTCGCTCTTTCATCTGGCGACCGAGTAATTTTATATACTCGCTACTAATTGGCTTCATCATTCACCCTCTGGCATTGATTGGGGAGTACCACTCCGTTACATCACCCAATATTCTTCTTTTCCCGTTTCGGCTAAAATGAATAAATGTCGGGTTTTTCTCTTCATCGTGAATGAATATAGCTCTAACTATTGCGCCATTGTTCTTAGTGAGGACTACCATATAATCTTTAGGTAATCCCTCACTCACCTTAACCCAATTAGTTCCCTGCATTAGATGCTCCTTAGTCATAAAAATCAGCCTGTTTGCATAAAGTTAATAATCGAATGAATGTCTTACCGCGAGGATGTAATTTCTTTTTTTGATACCCACACTCCCAAAAGAAAGAATCTGTTGATATCCATCCCGCGCATCGATAAGTTCGCCAAGCTAAATTAGCCGCTTGCTTTTCGTAGGCCGCATTCAGCTCTGTTAACGTTGTTCCTTTCATCACTCAACACCTCGCTTAATTGACTGATTTAGCTCTTTAATTCGATTAGCGCACTCTTCCATTTTATCGAGTAATTCAAATACAAGTTTGAAGTCGATATTGTTCATCTAGAAGTCCTTATGATTTGGTGTGTTAAACGTCAGCGCCTTGGAATCGGCGTTGTTGAGGCTTGCTGCTTTGTAGGCAAGCATTAGCGGCTTCCATCTGGTCCACGTCCATAAAGTGTCCATTCTTAAATCGCTGGTATACGGTCCCTGTTTTGCCAAATCGGTTTTTGGTTACGATCACTTCAGCGTATGGGGCTGCTGATGAGTTTTCGTTGTAAACAGCATCACGATAAAGCATGACGATCAGGTCCGCATCTTGCTCAATGCTGCCTGAGTCTCTCAAGTCACCATTAGCGGGCCGCTTGTTAGGTCGCTTCTCAACTTCACGAGATAGCTGACTTAGTGAGATAACTGGCGTTAGTAACTCTTTAGCCATGCCCTTGAGGTTTGATGAGATGTAACCAATCGCCAAATCGTTACGCTCTGCTTTCGGTTTTTCTATCAGGCCCAAGTAATCGACTAGAATTAATGCCAGTGATGGGTATTGCTGCTTGTGACGTTTTGCTATGGCCCTGATTTGGTCCACATCCAATTTACTTGCATCGACAACCCAAACATCCAACTCTTGGACTTGCCCAATGCCGCGAGATACTCTGGCCCATCCTTCATCATCCATTTTTGCAGGGTTTCTCAGTGAAGAAACTGATAGGCCCGATGCTCCGGCAATTTGACGTTCCATAATTTGGCGAGAACTCATTTCCATTGAGAAAATCAGAACACCTTTTTTACGGCCCGTTTGCTTGTCGATTTGTGATGCTACCCCTTCGGTGATCCGCAGGGCCATTTCTGTTTTACCCATTGCCGGACGTGCAGCAATAATCACTAGGTCCACAGGGTTAATACCACCTGTAATCTCATCAAGCTCGTGAATGCCTGTTTTCAGCGTGTCGGATTCATCGCCGTTGGTTAGGCGCTGTTCTAACACTTCAGTAAAATCAGCTATCAGGTCCTTAGTGTGAACCGGTTTAATCTCATCGTTACCGGCCCGTAATTCATTGGCCTTTTTGATTAGTTGGTCCATTGCTTCGGCTGCGGCGTCAATCGTGCCCGATTCGATAACGTGACGGTGTTGGTCCATCAGCTTAATCATTTCACGGCGATTGTGGTTATCAGCAACCATCGTTGCGTAACCTTTCAAGTTTGCTGCGCTTGGGCAATCTTTAGCGGTTTGCATAATATCTGCGAAATGCTTGTCACCCATTGATTCGATGACCATCATTAAATCAATCATGCCGCGCGTCTTAGCTTGCTTTTGAATGACCTTGTAGGTTTCTCGGTAGAAATGGGATCCGAATGCTTCGGGCTTTAAAGTGGCGAGTACATCGGAGGCGTTGAGTGTTAATCCATCTTTCAGCAAGCCACCAATCACACTTGCTTCGATTTGTTGATTGACCATGACTATCTCCCTGTCAGGCTTGGTTTACCTTCGCGAACTGCTGTTAATGTATCTTCTTTGAGAAGGTGATCAATATCAGCGGTCCAGCCACTAGGATTGTCACCGAAATACCAAGGCTTAGCCATTCTCACAAATGCTCTAACGTAGGACCGCCAACCATCAACATTTGGCGTAGCCAGTTTAGATATGATTTTTTTAAATAAGCGCTTCCTTTTGTCATTCAGTACAGTTGCGTGAGGCAATCTATCCCCTACCTCTTCGTTGTAACTAATGAGATATTCATCGTAGTTAATTCTTTGAGATTTTCTCTTGGTAGGTTTAGCCAATTCTCCCCCTTTCACCTCTTGAGGGGTAAGGGGTGTATTATTGTCTTTATTCTCTTTTGTAATAGTGTCTATTGTGGTTAGCAACTTCTGCTTAGTTTCAATTGCAGGTTCTGCTAAGGTTTTCTTAGCAGGTTTAGCTAATGTTTTGCAGAATCCGTTATTTTTGGTTTCCCACTCAGAAAGGTTAGTGTTGATCCCCACTTTCCGACCTTGCTGGATAAGAACTTTTTTATTGATTAACAGGTTTTTAGCTGTTGAGCAGTGAGTGAGATGTTTACGTATCATGGTCTCTAATTGCTCATTGCTGATCCAGTCGACCTTTTTATTAAAGCCGTATGTTTTTCTCCACACAGCCATAATTATGCAAAGCTCTGTCTCACTTAATCCAGAGGCCATTGTGTACTCTAAAATCTCATCTGCTATTCTGGTGTAGCCGTTATCAAGGTCAGCCACTTTGCTCTCCGTGACCTCACTCTGAGGTCTAAAGTCATCAAGATATTTTACTTCTGCTAACATGCTGACCTCCTTGTTGCTTCTTAAACTCTTCGACAAATCGCTTGCCGAAATTCCTGTTATTTGCAGCTGCTACTAATAGTCCATCAGGGCTATCAGGATGCACTCTCTCTTCTTGATTTTGGTTGATAAATCTACGTTTCTTTGCCATAATTAACCTCATCAGTTGTTTTTAAATTAGTTCCAATTGAGCCTCATCGGTTGCAGCCTTTGAGGTTTTTCTTTTTAGCTTCCCGTTGTACTCGAGCATTTTGATAATCTGCTCTGCATAGTCACCTTCGATCACCACATTTCTAGTAGTCTCAGGCATTGATACCGCTTCTTCAGGCAGCCCGTAATGCGCTATAGCCTTACAAGCTAGTTTGAATATCCGATTCTTTTCTCGGCTTGATGCTGTTGGATGTATGCCCATTTCACTTGCAAATAAATTGTTACCCTCATCTAGAACTCTTTTGAAGAAGTAGCTCTCGAGCATTTCAGGCTTGCAGGTGATATTGATAGTTTTTGCGTAGTCCATAATTTATATTCCATTAAATAGTTACAGTTAGTCCGTTGCTCACGATCCTGTGAGTTAAGTTTTGCCGATTGAGGTCAAAGGGCGGAGGCTGATTTTTTAAAGAGCGGTTTGGTAGTTATGCAACTTCTAGTTCAGGCCAGATCTCATGCCAATCGTTAGGCCTTAAATCCTTACGTGTAACATTGCTGTTTGTAGCTATTTCAATTTCAACGCAACGTTTTGGAGAAATTGCGCTAATCCCTGACGCCATTTGAGAGAGGAAAGACTTAGAAACGCCGAGTTTATCGGCTAGCTCCTTAGCTCCTCCCCACTCAAGTGAGTCGATGTATTGCTTTAAATCCATAGTGTCGTACCTCCATTATTTTAAATGTGAGTTTACTAAACACTAAACTTATCGTCAAGCATTTGCTTGTTTAGTCATTACTAATCAAAATAAATAAAATGGACATAAAGAAGATCAGGCAGACCCGCCTAAAAGAATGGTTCAAAGATAAAACTTTGCCGACGAAAGAGAAAAGCTACCTATCTCAATTGATGGGCGGTAACTCTTCGTTTGGTGAAAAGGCAGCAAGAAGATTAGAACAAACATACGGGATGCCAGATGGATTCTTAGATCAAGATAATTCAGTAACATCAATTTCGGACAGTAAATATAAAGAATTAAGCAAAGAGCAAATCGAAATTCTTGAGCTGTATGACAGCCTCCCCAAAGAAGAGGCTCAGAGGTTCCTCAGAGAGATGAAGGCTAAGAAGGCACACTACGATGCAATATTCGAAGAGATGTTGCGTAAGCGTGGATTAGACGCATCTTAGCCAATAGCCTGACGACACGTTTTAGGGTGTGGTTGAGAAATTAGACTGTAACTATTGATATTTTTTAATATATAGGACGTTTAAATGACGGATAAAAGTATTAATGTTAGCCATGTGGTAGTTCATATACTGCATAAAGAGCAACATGAGTCACCATTAATTGAGCTTAGCCCAACCGAAACTAGCGTGACTAAATCATCAAAAAGGCTGATAAGCGATATTAGATCTAAATATTCTAGCCGCGCAAGCAAGGGGTATGGCTCATTTGTAGGTGATGTAGATAATTACCCAATGGAGTCAATGATAAATGACTATATAAATAATACTTTAGATTTCTATAAAACGACCTGTAGAATGATGGACCATCTATTATCACGAGCTGTAGATGAGCCGCTATCAACTGGTGGCTATGTTCTCTTTTCTCATGTTAATACTGATGAAAACGAATATATATTAGTTGCAATAGTAAACTCCAGAACTGGTTCAGCAATCAATGCTAGCTTCGATATTGAAGATAGCGTATATCTTGATATATCAAATTTAAAAGTAGCAGGAAGAATAGACTTAACATCACTAAATAATGGGTCAGATAGATACATTAGCTTTCTCAAGGGGCAGAGTAATATATCTAATTACTTTAAAAAATTCCTTGGCTGCAATGATGTAATGATCGCAAAAAGAGAAACAGAAAAGCTAAGTGATGCGTTAAAATCCTTTGCTGATGAAATGAAGTTAAGTAAAGAAGATAGAGATAGATTCTTTGAAAAATCACATGAGCATTTAAAAGACCTAAACCAAAAGCAGCTTCCAATAAATCTAGAATCTTTCGCAAATGCAGTATGGCCTGACGCACCAGAAAAATTAATTCATAAGCTAAGTGATGAAAATCTAGAGATTTCCGACGGGTTCATCCCTGACGCAGCAACTATCAAGGGATTAGTATCTTTCAAAGGAAAAACCAGCCACTGGGAAATTAAATTTGATAGAGCTGGACTATTGGATGATTCTATTGTCTTTAACGAAAAAAGAAATGAGCTTATACTAAGAAATATACCAGAGTCTCTGCGATTAGAACTCATAAAAGAGGTAAAAAGTGATTGATGATTTTGAGCGGCTAACAAGAATATATAAACAGATGAATTTTAACTATAATTCATCTGAAGTTTCTTTGTTGCTCAATAGCGAAAATGATTGTAATTTCATAAAAAAAATACTTGTATCGCCAAGAGAATACGGTATTGAACTGGCTGACTCCACTGAATCTATAAATGAAATAGTTCAATGTGGAGAATCTATCAATTTGTTAGTTTTCCCCCCAAGGATTGGCTTAGGTAGATTATACAATGGCTATTCTGATTTATTGCGCTCTACTGAAAACCTCTACAAGGAGCCAGTTAAATTTTTTATAAAAGAGAGTAAATTCTTTAATTGCGATACATTCGAGCCTGATTTCATCAAGAACTATAGAGCTATAATCAATTTTTTATCTCTGTTAAAAGATGCATCTGCATATTTTGATGAAAGCAATTGTGAATTGGTGTTTTTTGATCATGATTTATTCAAGATATCGATTCATTATAGTGACAACGATGTCCATAATCTAGATCTTAATGAACTAGAAATGTTATTTTCACTATTCAATGAAGATACGCATAAAGAACAAAAATTAAAGATATTAATAGAAAGTATAAAAACAATAACCGATGAAATACAGCCAGATCTAATACTTAGCTACACCATAAACAATATAAAACTTCTTAAATATCAGTTCGATAAAGGATATCGGATTTTTTCTTCCGCCTTCTCTTATGATAAAGTGATGGATAAGTTAAGAGCAGCTAAAGTTGAAGAGATTGGGAAAATACACAAAACTTTCGCTGATATACAAAACCAAATACTTGGTATCCCTGTGGCTACCATAGTAATAGCGACACAAATGAAGGAAGCAAATCAGTGGGGATACCAATCCATAGTTAACTCTGCTGTACTTTTTGGGTGCTTTATCTTTTCCTTTTTAGTAATTCTTATGCTATGCAACCAATTACAAACCCTGAAAGCCATCAAAGAAGAGCTAAAATATAAGAAAAAACAAGTTAAGAGAGAATATTCATTAATATCTGAAGACATTAATAGCGTTTTTGACAATATATCGACAAGATTAATGATACAAAAAATAGCATTCTATATTATAGGATGCGTTTTGATTATAGGCTTATTATCTACAATAATTATATACTTCTATCTAACAGAAACAGCATGGAATTACATCATAACATTTAGTTGTGATTGATAAGCCTATCCAGCCCTCCCCGCGAGGGCTTTTTTGTGTCCGCAATTCCCCGACAGTGTGATTTTCCTCGCAAGATAAATAATTTTTAAAAATAAATTGAGTTAAATTTCAATTATTTGTTCATCATTTACTAAATTATGTTTAGTAAACACTTGACGATAAGTTTAGTATTCAGTAACCTTTATCACATCAACGGCAAGCAAGACACACCAGCAAGCCATGCTCTTTAAAAATATAGCAGTACGGACAATGACATCTTGTCCAACATTTCACTGAGTGAGTTTTGGGATTGGTCATGAACTCTGTAGCCAAAGGCAAAACAGGAATAGTGGATAGAGCGCCACTGGCCAATCACCAAAACTTATTCAGAGGAGGCAGCATGACAACTTACTTTCAACCGTTAAAAACGTTACCTAAGCAATCAGGTGAGCAGAAAGCAGTAGAAGTTAAACATGTAAACAGTGATTCATATAAAGCGCGTCAATACGCTAGATATGCAGCTTTCAGGGCTAGAAAACTGGAAGCCGAAGAAATTGCTAAAGCTAACTCAGTGAAGGAAAAGAAAGTGCGCCCTGTTCTGTCTTTACGGGTGAAACGGGATCACGCAAGTTTAGATAATCGCTGCTTGAATGACGTGGCTATTTACTCAACCACAAAGTACAGAGAGCAGCCTAAAACAGAGTTTGGGATAACAGCGAGGGCATAACGTGAAATTCATCATCAACTGTCCGGTATGTCATAAAGATTTCGACACAAGAACGCCAGCCATGCATATCAGGCAGCATCATAAAGACGCTACTGACCATGAGCTAGTGAAGATTAGAAACGCTCGCAGGAATGCGATACACGCAAGCAACCACGGCTACGCAAGCCGATTATGAGTGATGGAAGTGTTACAGCAAGGGGATGAATATGCGTCAACCAGTTTATACAAGCACAACGGAGGTACATTTCACATTGTACCGCAAGCCAGAAAGCAATAAGCATGGCGACGAAAGAGGTCGCGTGTGGTTTCATCGATACAGCAACTTTGAAAGATGGTTCTTTAGAGCGCCAAAACTCATTAGAACAATACCTTTTAAATTAATATGAGTTAACTAATTACAGTCCATCAAGGTGGGCTGTGGTGAGTTGATTAATAGATAGGAGATAGAGATATGTGTGATTGCTTTACTAAATTAGGCGATGACATGGAAAGTCGCATCAAAGCAAAACTACCTGAAGGCGCAAGCCTACGGTCTTCTGGCTGGAAACAATCAGGCTTGTTTATGTCTGGTGGCGTCATGTCAGTTAATTATTTCATTGAATACAACGCCAGTTATCAGGAAGTCAAAAAGGACGGCACACCGAAAGCCCGCCTAACAAAGCAGGATTTTCCAGTTACGTTCTCATTCTGCCCTTTCTGTGGCGTGAAATGTGAAAGCAACTAGCATCGTGTTTAGTTAATAACGGAGGGAGTATGACAATGTTTGAAGTTCAGCTTTTTGCATACGGGCAACACTTTCATTTTATTTTCATTCAAGCTGAAGATATGGAAGATGCAGAAGAGCAAGTGAATATTCTAAATTCTATTGATAGTGATGTTAGCTTTCAATTAACAGGGCATTCGAAATAGTTTAGGAGGGAGTATGACAGATAAAACAGGCGGAGCAGCTTTTCCAATTCCAGCAACAGAATTGCATGGCACTGCCACAGGCATGAATTTACGTGATTATCTAGCTGCCAAATGTATGCAAGGTGATTGGGCTGCACAACAAGAAGAGAATGGATTCTTTTCTCATGAATGCACGGATGAGCATTTAGAAAAATTTGCAGCATTCTACTACCGCATGGCAGATGCAATGTTAAAGGCTAGGGGGTGATATGGATTTAAGCATAGTCCAGCGCCGTGGGTTGCAGCTGAATTCTTGGATGGATTTAACATTAAAGATGAGAAATACGGTAGGCACATTGCATTCACTCCGAAACAGAATAACGCCCATCTAATCGCAGCAGCACCTGAGTTATTATCCACACTGCAATTAATCATTAGTTATCACGACGATGGTAACGAAGGGTTGCATCGTGAAGATTTAGAGATGGCACGTAAAGCAATCGCAAAAGCCCTCGGTCAGCAGTAACTCACCACTTAATCATTCATATCGCTATTATATAGTGAGGAATACGCACATAAGGAATTAATTATGAAATTCACAGAAGCAGAAAGTAATCCAATTGCAAATAACAATAAACCAGTTCAAGCCGTAACTATCGGTAAGATAACGATTTCACAGTTTGGCGATGGACAGCTATGGATAGAAGAACCAAGCGGTGAGCATGGCGGCTCATTCAAAGAGTCCGATATCGCTAAATTACTTGAAGAATATCATGCCAAAAACTTCTAAACGCACATAAGGAATAGGAAATGGCAAATGAATTAGTCGTAATTGAGAAGTCGACAGCGCTTGAAGTATTTAAGTCATCGGATAGCGTCGAAGATATCATTCGTAAAGTAGAGCAAGAAGTTAACTCTTTTATTCCTGATGTCACCACTGTTAAAGGTCGCATCGGCTGCCCATGCTGTGGTCACAATGAATTTCACAAGGTTAAAAGCGGAGGTGAATGTGAGATTTGCAGCGGGACAGGCTCAGTTATAGATGCCGAGTTTGCTCAATACTGTAATGAATCCGATTTTGATGTTAACGAACATATTCATATAGCTATAGAAGTAAATAACAGATTTATATCCCTAGGCATCATCTAGCAGTAACCCACCGCACCAACACCAGAACACTTTCAATAACAATCGCTATCAATCGATACGTGAGGGATTTCTTATGCCAAAAATTAACGAATTGAAACGTCAGGAACTCAGCTATCGACTGAATAGCGAGAGCTTCAAGGATGAAGTTAAAAACAAAATTAAGTGGGATTGGATAGCTGTTGTTATCGCCCTACTCATTATTTTAACGCTGATATCGAGGTGACTTATGCCAGTGAATATCCTAACCGATGGCTATAAGCCAGATATAAGCCCTTACAAAAACCACTCGCTAACCATGGAAGGTTACGAACTAAAAAGCTTGCGTGGCGACACTAACGCGATATTTAGGGCAATGGAAAGCCCTTTTGAAGATGTCATTGAGTATGCAGCTAGCAAGGGAACGCTAGATGAACTCATTCAAATGGCAATCGAGAAAAAAGGTAAGGACGCAGCATGAGAATTTCAGAGTATGAAAATTTCGTCACCATTCCAGACCGTGAGCACCTAGCAAATCAGGATGATGAGCTAATAAATGCCACTACTGAATTAATTTGGAATGCCCTTCCCTCTTCAGTCAAAAAGAAAATGACTGAGCAAGAATCAGACGAAGCATGGAAAGCTTGGTTTGAGCTAGCCAAAAGCGAAAGGAGGCTATTGTGAGTACAGCAGTTCAAAAGGTATACGAAATTATTAACCCACTCAAAACGGAATTTGAGCAGGTATGCAGCGAGCCAAGCATAGCATTTAAAAGGGAGTCTGAATTTGCTATGCAGCTATTCGCAAATAACGATTATCTAGCAACTGTCGCTGTGAATAATGTTGTTTCAGTTCGAAGTGCTGTGATGAATATCGCAGCTATCGGTATTAGTTTGAATCCAGCACAAAAACTGGCTTATCTAGTTCCTCGCGATAAAAAAATATGCCTCGATATTAGTTACATGGGGTTGATGCACATCGCCCAGCAATCAGGTGCTATTGACTGGTGCCAATCTAGCATTGTTCGAAACAATGATAATTTCCAGCTCACATCAATAGATACAGCCCCTCGTCACGAATATAACGCCTTTGCTACTCAAGAACAGAGAGGCGAAATTGTTGGCGCTTATACGGTAGTTAAAACGAAAACAGGCGATTACTTAACTCACACAATGGCTATTGCAGATATATACGCAATCCGCGAAAGGTCATCAGCTTGGAAAGCTTGGATATCTAAAAAGGAAAAATGCCCTTGGGTTACAGATGAAGAGCAAATGATCCTGAAAACTGTTGTTAAGCAAGCCGCTAAATACTGGCCTCGCAGGGAGCGACTAGATCAAGCCATTGACTACGTTAACACTGAATCTGGCGAAGGCATCGACTTTAAAAGCGAACAGTCACAACCTCGCGATGTTACGCCAGCCAGTGAACAACAAATGGAAGATATCACAGAACTAATGATTAAGGTCAACGGTGAATGGAGCGACGCATTCATGACATTCATTAGTAAACGATTTAAGCGTCAAATATCACATCCAACTGAGATAACCGCTTTTGAGGCTAATGACATTATCGACATGCTAAGGAAAAAGGCAGAAGGAAAATGATTAACAATGACATCATTCTAAGCAAAACAGGCATCGATTTAACCAAAGTAGAGCAAGGAAGCGAAGAGTGGTTGTCAATAAGGCTAGGCGTTGTGACTTCCTCTGAGGCATGGAAAGTCATATCAAAACCAAGGTCTGGTACTAAATGGTCAGACACAAAGAAAACATATCTAAACACCCTTATTGGTGAAGTTTGCACGGGAGTTTACAAGGAAGTATCAGCAAGGACGCTGGAATGGGGTAAAAACTACGAATTAGAAGCAAGGATGACATTCGAATTTTACACCGGATTAACGGTAAAGGAAGTGCCAATAATATTCAAAGACGAGCAATTACGGATAGCTTGCTCACCAGACGGCATTTGTAGTGACGGCTCAGGATTAGAGCTTAAATGCCCGAATAACACGGACGTATTTATCGACTTAGCATTGAACGGAATCGATGCAATGAAAAAGGAATATGTGGCTCAAGTTCAATATTCCATGTGGGTTACAGGTAAGGATATCTGGCACTTTGCAAATTTTGACCCACGAATGCCAGCAGGGAAAGAAATCGCATATTTCCCTGTTGAGCGTGACGAAAACATGATGAAAGAGTTTGACGAATTAGTACCCGAGTTCATTGAAGTAATGGATCAGGGTTTAAATAAATTAGGTATTCAATTTGGCAACCAGTGGAGATCATATGTCAAACAAGAATCAATGTAGCTTTACAGGCCGCATAGGAAATGACTTGGAATTAAAATATTCAGCAAAAGGCGATGCGGTTTTAAGTATTAACCTTGCAGTATCTAAACAATATAAGGATTCACAAGGTAAAAAGCAGGAAAAAACCACTTGGGTTCGCTTGGTAGCATTTAGGCATCACGCAGATTTTCTTAAAAATTACGCGAAGAAAGGCTCATCGCTTCGAGTTGAGGCAGAATATATTGAGCGAAAATGGCAAGACCAAAATGGAGCAGATAGATATACGTCTGAGTTTTATATTACTGATGTAGAAATAACTAGCGGATGGGCTGAGCAGCAAAGTCAGCAAAATAACCAACAAACTGGATGGGGACAACCTCAGCAACCAGCTCAGCAAAACTTCGAGCCACCACAGGACCTTGAAGATATCCCCTTCTGACCTTTCCCTATGTGATTTAACCAAAGGATATAACCATGAAAACTCTACATGGACGCTGCATCCAACAATGGAAGCGGCGATTCAAGCATATTTGTGATTCGAAGGTTTCACCCTATTTCAGAAAGCGCGACTTAAATGGATTTTGCCGTGAATCTGGCGTCATTACTGCCGATATGATGATTTTAAATATGGCAGAAGGAAATGCCAAATTTGATTTTAGTGGAAAGCGACACGGATGGTCGTCTGAATTTTCAAAGTTCTTTGACGAGAACCGAGAAAAATATATGACCGAAGCTCGTTTGTTTCTCAATGAAGAAGCTACTAACGACGAAATAGACGACTTAATCGAAGAAGAGATTTCAAACTGGAATTAATTCAAGGATATATTTGCAAGGATGCAAACAGGAGATAGATATATGACAAGTAAACTCAAAAAAGAAATAAGCAGCATTATGGATAGAGCAGCAATGGGTAATGCGACCGTCTGTATATTAAATCGCTTCGCCAGCACTGTTCAGGTAGCTGCATTTTTAATTAGCAAAGGCAAAGCAAAAGAAGCTACTGACTGGCTATATGGCGCTTTGGAATGGGACTCCGAGGTTGATATTTTTGGCGACCTGAAAGATAGCGACGGCAATTCAGAAGATGTTCAGACTTGGTTTGACAAGCAAATGGAAGGCGAAATTAGCTTTGCAGAAGCAATTGAATTAATCCGCAAACATTACACCGAACTAGAAAAGCTACGGACAGCTTAATTTAACTCGCAGGGATGCAATGAATAAAAAAAGCCGACACAGGGAGCATCGGCGAGGACTACAAAAATAATTAGAAAGTTCAAATTAACTATAGATTATAAATTAAAAATAGTTATGAATTATTTTAATCCTAGCGATTAAATAGATGCAATGAAGAGGAGTGAATAATGGCAATAGTTCAGTTTTACATAGCTGACAGTAAAGACGAAAACCCATCAGAAATTACCAACAACCTACGCTATGAATTACCAGACGACCATAACTTCAGTGCTGATGATGACCTAGATTTATGCATTGAAGAATGCACTGGATATTATCACCATGACTGTGATGGATGGGAGAGCAGATTTCCATGTTTATTCATGCTCTGGATTGACGATGAATACCTAGGGATATTTGAGGTTGAGCGTGAATTTGAGCCAGTGTTTTCAGCTAAAAAGGTGGAGTGATGAATAAATCATTAACAGACCGTCAAATCGTAGATATAGCTAATGAACTGGCACGTGTTTACTATAAGCGTCTAGGTTATGAAGTGCCATTTGGTTATCGCTTTGACAAAGCCAGTCATCCGCAAGAGATTGCGTTATTCGATATGGCCTGCATTGCTTTTGATGTCCTGCGCGAAACTAGCGTTATGGATGCGTTGAGTAACTTTGAGGATGATGAGTGATGGATAAATCAAGGCAGCAATTTGAAGAGTTTATTAAGTTTCACATGGATGATGCAGAAATAAATAATAAATTCGAAACAGCAAATAAAGGAATGAATTACGCTGACCAACATGTAGATATTATGTGGATTAGCTGGCAAGAATCACGCGAGAGTTTAATTAATAACTTGCCAGAAAGTATTAAATGCCCTACAGCACCAGAATTAATATGGCTACAAGTTGACCCTGAACCAGAGGAGATAAATAAACCGGAGTTTCCAGTTAATTTACGTAGTGATGATGTAACTTGGTGTGCAGGCAGAATTCATCCAACTGACACGTTATATATTCGTGCTGATTTAATTTAAAAGTAAATAACCATGCAAATAATCGGATATGTATTACTCATGCTAATACAGGGTTCTGCTGTGCCTGTTACAGAGCAAATATACACACAGCAAGAATGCGAGACCCGTGCTATGCAGATAATGCAGGTGCGGGATGTTGAAATGGTTTGTGGAGAGGTGATTAGATAATGAAAATAACAATTGAATGTAAAGATAATGAGTATTTGTTTGCTCTTGAAGCAGCAAAAACAATTATCAGTAATAAACCAGATGTTAATGCGTTAGCTGTAGCTACTGGTGATGGAAAAACAGCGTATGGCAAAAAATCGCATGCAGGCAATTACAAAATAACTGTTAAGGATTAATAATGAAATTTAAAGTCGGCGATAAGGTTAAATATATAAACAACCCAAATAATTATACTGGGGTGTTTAATGTGGGCGATAGTCTAGAGATTATTAATATTATTAATATAGTTGGGGAAAAAGCGCCCTTATATGCATGCATTAAAGACAACCCAGAAATATATGAATGTTTTGATGCATACGAACTGGAGTTAATCAATGAAAATTAAATTACTTAATGATGGCGGCTATAGCGGTCATGAAGGATTCGCTTTTACTAAAAAGTTTCCCATTACTGCTAATCTAATGAGAATAGATGGAGGGATAAGTGATGGCCTTGCATACGTATCTGGTGAGGAGATGATTAACATTGGATGTGTGTGTGACCGTGAAGAAGTTTTTAATTCGCCATTTTCTTTTTATATAGGTTACGAATGCGAGATTATCAATGAATAAATACACAGAACTATCTGACTTCGAGATTAATAAAAAGGTTGCTATCTCCATTGGCTTTTCATGTTATTACGGAGACGGTAGTTATACAAGTGGCGGAGGGCTTCGCGCTGCAATTGTGAGAGGGAAAAATCACAATGGTAATTTTATGCTAGGAGGATTCGACCCATGCAACAACCCAGCCGATGCAATGCCGATTATTATTGAGAATAATATCGACCTATTAAATGGTGAAAATATGATGCCTGAATTATTTGGTCATCATAGCACATATACGCTGCATAATTTTAATACACCAATCGCGGCAGATTCACTAAAAGAAGATAAGACTATTTATAGATTGGGCATGGAAGCTTTCTTAATGAAAAAGGATGCGGAGAATGAATAATATAAACATCGGCGATAAAGTAATTCTTATTGATGATGGTCATTCTGATTATTGCGGATATATGGATGGTGATATTTTAACGGTAATTGAAATAAATCCGCTTGATGATTTTAAATATGTTTGCGGAGATGGAGTAAAACATAATTGCCGATTTAAAGAATCTGAAATAGAAAAATACAACCAAATAGCATAGGTGGTCTATGACACCACAAGAGCATGAAAACGGATTGCGAAGTGTGGCTAAAAGGTGCCACACAGAACTAAAGAAATACGACAAACTAACCACCGAATTATCCAAGCAAACAATAAGCAAATACCTTCCAGAATTCACAAACCTATTACCACCCGATAAGAAATTAAAATACACACCTAACATGTGGTTCAATCACTATGTTATGACTATTGATAAGGAGATTAATGATGGATAAATTTTCTCTGTCATTCAGTGAAGCATGCCTATTTATTGGAGTGTCCCCTCCGACGTTAAGAAATTGGATTAAAACAGGAAGATTAATCGCAGCTCAGAAAAACCCACTCAAAAAACAGTCACCCTACTTACTTACTCGGCAAAATTGCATTGCCGCACTAAACAATCCGATCAACACTATTAATGTGAGCGGAGTTGACGCTAAGGAAGGCAATCAATGTCAATATTCAAAAGGGGTTCCGGTTGGTACGCCGACATCACAATCCCGGGCGGTAAAAGAATTAAGCAGTCACTTGGAACGCAGGACAGAAGGCAAGCGCAGGAGTTGCACGACAAATTAAGAGCTGAACTATGGCGAGTTGATAAGTTGGGCGATTATCCAGACGTTATTTTTGAAGAGGCTTGCGTTAGATGGATTGAAGAGAAGTCAGATAAAAAATCATTAGATACAGATAAGAGTTTGATTGGTTTTTGGGTTATGCATTTTGCTGGATTAAATTTAAAGGTAATAACGGCCGCAAAAATTTATGCTGCCGTTAGTAAGATGCAAAATAGAAAGCACTTAGCAAATTGGGAAGCAAAAAAAGAAGCCTGCACTAGAAAAGGCAAGACAATCCCACCATACACCCCTAAACCTGCGTCACAATCAACAAAATCAAGTCATATGGCATTCATGAAATCCTTATTGCGTGCAGCAGAGAGAGAGTGGAAATGGCTAGATAAAGCACCAATAATAAAAGTTAATCAACCTAAAAATAAACGGATTAGATGGTTAGAACCCTACGAAGCACTTCGATTGATAAATGAATGCCCCGAACCATTAAAATCCGTTGTTCAATTTGCATTATCAACAGGGCTACGCAGATCAAACATAATAAATCTGGAATGGCAGCAAATAGACATGCAAAGAAAAGTTGCTTGGATTAATCCAGAAGATAGCAAATCAGGTAAAGCCATTGGAGTGGCGTTAAATGATACATCATGTCAGGTACTGCGTAACCAGATTGGCAACCATCATAAATGGGTGTTTGTACATAGAGAGGCTGCAAATAGAAATGACGGAACAATGACTCCGGAAATCAGAAAAATGAGAGTTGACAATAATCGCTCTTGGAACTCAGCATTAAAAAGAGCTGGAATTGAAGATTTAAGATTTCATGATTTAAGGCACACATGGGCAAGCTGGCTTGTTCAGTCTGGCGTTCCGTTATCAATACTTCAAGAAATGGGAGGGTGGGAGTCAATAGAGATGGTGCGTAGATATGCCCACTTAGCGCCGAATCATTTAACTGAACATGCAAAGCAAATTGACGTCATATTTGATACTTACGTCCCATCTACGTCCCATTTATCAATCAATGACATAGCTAGTGGAGGCTAACACATTGATTTAATTGGTGGGTCGTGGGGGGTTCGAACCCCCGACCAATTGATTAAGAGTCAACTGCTCTACCGACTGAGCTAACAACCCGATGGCAAATATTTAACGCCTATCATTTGGTACAGTCAATGTTATTCTGCTATTTTTATTGTGTAAGTTAATTTTAAGTTGCGAATGTTAAATATATATTTGCTACAGATTGATTTATAACCGCTTCGATTTTAGTAAGCTAACTTTTCCTTACTATAATTGAGATTTATGTCACAATATTTAACGCAAACATAACCACATAAATAAAAAAATATTGTGGCTAAACATCATAAATCACTACCGGATATTTTACTGTATGGAAGAAAATGCGACGTCAAACTCGACTCAGCCCTCAGCTGATCGTAACCAATTACAACGCAGTCTTAGTAACCGCCATATTCAACTAATTGCTATTGGCGGTGCAATTGGTACTGGCCTATTTATGGGCTCAGGTAAAACTATCTCACTCGCTGGGCCCTCTATCATATTCGTTTATATGATAATCGGCTTCATACTATTTTTTGTTATGCGGGCAATGGGAGAATTACTCCTCTCTAATCTCAACTATAAATCATTCAGTGATTTCTCGGCAGACTTAATCGGTCCATGGGCAGGTTTCTTTGTTGGCTGGACGTACTGGTTTTGCTGGGTTATCACCGGTATTGCTGACATTATTGCAATCACAGCCTATGTCAGCTTTTGGGCACCCGACTACCCTGAATGGATAACTTCATTCATCTGTGTCATCACCCTACTAACCTTAAACTTAGTTTCTGTCCGACTCTTTGGTGAAATGGAATTTTGGTTTGCTATGATCAAAATAATTGCCATTATTGCTTTAATTGCAGTCGGTGGGACTCTCATTGCAATAAACTTCCAATCACCGGCCGGTCATACTGCTTCATTAAGTAACATCTGGAATGATGGTGGTATGTTCCCTATGGGGATCAGCGGCTTTTTTGCCGGTTTCCAAATTGCTATATTTGCCTTTGTCGGAATTGAGCTAGTTGGTACTGCGGCAGCAGAAACGCGTGACCCAGAAAAATCACTTCCTAAAGCTATTAATGCCATACCTATTCGTATCATTGCATTTTATGTATTGTCTTTAATTGTCATTATGGCAGTTACGCCATGGCGCACAATTTTAGCCGACAAAAGCCCATTTGTAGAAATGTTTGTCCTAATCAGTTTACCTGCCGCGGCAAGTATCGTGAATTTTGTTGTACTAACCTCAGCAGCTTCATCAGCTAATAGCGGTGTTTTTTCAACTAGTCGTATGCTATTTGGCCTTTCCAAAGAAGGTGATGCGCCAAAACAGTTTAGCCAGTTATCGAAAAAAGCAGTTCCAGCAACTGGACTAATTTTTACCTGTATCTGTTTGAGTTTTGGTATCGTTCTAATCTATTTTATCCCCGATATCATGCATGCCTTTACATTGGTGACGACGGTATCTGCGATATTATTTATGTTTGTTTGGAGCATGATCTTATACAGCTATCTCAATTTCCGGAAAAGACGCCCTGAACTACATAAAGCTTCGCGTTACAAAATGCCAGCAGGTATCATAATGTCTTGGGTTAGCTTAGCCTTTTTTGCTTTTATGATTGTACTACTCGCATTCCAGCACGATACTCGGCAAGCGCTGATTGCTACGCCTGTTTGGTTTATTATCCTATTTGTTGGCTACCAAATTGTTAAAAGACGTAAAGTAAGTTAAGTTGATTGAATGAATGACAAAAAGGCCAGCGAGTTGAAAATAATTCGCTGGCCTTTTAAGTGATATATTCTGAATATGTTAACTTATCATCTATTTAACTTTATATTCAGCTTCCGCTTCATCAAAACGAGCCTGTGCAATAGCACTTGGCGCTTTAGTTATCATACTGACCACAACTATTGCAATCGCGGCAAATAAGAAGCCTGGAATAATTTCGTATAAATCAAACCACTTATACTTCATCCATACTAATACTGTAATGGCACCAACAAGCATTCCAGCCAAGGCACCAGTTCTGGTCATCCGTTTCCAAGTGACCGACAGTAAAACCACTGGACCAAAGGCAGCACCAAATCCAGCCCACGCATTACTCACTAAAGACAAAACCTTATTGTTAGGGTCGCGAGCAATATAAATCGCAATAGCAGCAACGAGCAATACCATGCAGCGTCCGACCCAAACTAACTCTTTTTGGCTAGCATTTTTACGAACAAAGGGCTTATATAAATCTTCTGTTAACGCACTTGCACAAACGAGTAATTGGCAACTCAACGTACTCATTACTGCGGCTAAAATTGCAGACAATAAAATACCCGCGATCCATGGATTAAACAGAATTCCAGCTAACTCCATAAAAATACGTTCATTATTTTTTATTACCGCGCCAGCTTGGCCCGGATTCATTTCAAAATAACCAATACCGAAGAAACCAACCGCAATTGTGCCGCCAAGACATAACACCATCCATGTCATACTAATACGCCTAGCTGAACGAATGGTACGATGTGAATCTGCGGCCATAAAACGCGCTAAAATATGTGGCTGCCCAAAATAACCTAAACCCCATCCTAATAATGAAAGAATGGCGATAAAGTTCATGCCTTTAAACATATCCAGATATTCAGGATTTTTTGCCTTAATAACTTCAATAGAAGTATCAATACCACCCATAGATAAAATGACCACAATCGGCGTCAATATCAGCGCGAAAATCATCAGTGACGCTTGAACAGTATCCGTCCAACTGACTGCAAGGAAACCACCTAAGAATGTATAGGCAATAGTTGCTAATGCACCAAGCCACATGGCTTTTTCATAACTGATGTTAAAGGTGCTTTCAAATAATAAGCCCCCTGCAACAACCCCTGAAGCGCAGTAAATCGTAAAGAAAACTAAAATAACGACCGCTGAAATAATACGCAGAATTTTACTATTATCTTCAAAACGGCTTGTAAAGTAGTCCGGCAATGTCAATGCATTGTTATTTTTTTCTGTTTGTACACGCAAACGACCCGCGACAAATAACCAATTCAAATAGGCGCCTAAACTCAAACCAATGGCTATCCAACTTTCAGAAATACCCGCAATAAAAATAGCGCCGGGTAACCCCATCAGTAACCAGCCACTCATATCAGAAGCTCCGGCAGAAAGTGCGGTAACAACACTTCCTAAACTGCGTCCTCCAAGAATGTAATCATCAAAGTTTTTTGTTGAACGATAAGCAAGGTAGCCTATCAGCAACATGCCAAAAATATATACGATGAACGTGATGATCATCGGAGTACTTACATTCATCCGTTGTCTCCATAGAATTACTTATTAGTGAGTTATCTTTATAAAAATCATTGATAACTTGTCACTATATGATGTGGCACATAATTGCACAGTTGCAATTTTTTCATGCTCATCATTTATGTTGTGATTGTTTGCGTTGCACTTATTTTATTAGCTTAACCAGCACATGCTAAACAAAGTCACATGTAATTAACAAGAAATTAACCGAATTTTATTCTATAAATAGAAGCCATATCACAAATGTTAAAGTTATAAGTTAAATTATCAATTAATTGATTAACTAATCCCTCAACCTTACAAAGGTTATAATTAACTGATATACATATATAATTATTATTTTAGGCTGATAAAAACAAGCGTTGTTTCACATTTTAGCTACAATCATGATTAACAATGTTGCACAAAGTTGCAACACTGAGATAATGTTGTGTAACTTTTCTATTTTAAATACTGATGAATTAGAGGAATTAAGATGAGTAGCACAACAACTATGGGTGTAAGACTTGATGAAGCAACTCGAGAACGCATTAAAGCGGCCGCTCAACGTCTTGATCGCACCTCACATTGGTTGATCAAACAAGCTATCTATACTTATTTAGAACAACTCGATAATGAACAATTTATGCCTGAGTTGTCAGCCAATATGGATGCTAAAGATAACCAATCGATTAATGAAGACTTAGCTGTAGAGACCCATTATCAGCCATTCTTAGATTTCGCAGAACATATTTTACCTCAATCTGTAAAACGCTCAGCCATCACTTCCGCATACCGTATTCCAGAAACCCAAGCCGTATCCATGCTATTGCAGCAAGCGCAACTCCCCCCAGAGCAAGCAGAAGCAGCGCATAAGCTGGCTTATTCCATCGCTGAAAAATTACGTAATCAAAAAAGCAGCACAGGTCGAGCTGGATTAGTACAAGGGCTATTACAAGAGTTCTCGCTTTCCTCTCAAGAAGGCGTGGCGCTAATGTGCCTCGCTGAAGCCCTGCTCCGTATTCCAGATAAAGCCACTCGTGATGCACTTATTCGTGATAAAATCAGTAATGGAAATTGGCAATCCCATTTAGGTCAAAGTAGCTCTATGTTTGTTAATGCAGCAACATGGGGATTACTGTTTACCGGCAAGCTAGTATCAACACATAATGAAGCCAAATTGTCTTCATCATTAAACCGTATTCTAAGTAAAAGTGGTGAACCCTTGGTACGCAAAGGCGTTGATATGGCGATGCGTTTGATGGGTGAGCAATTTGTTACTGGTGAGACTATCGCTCAAGCCTTAGCCAATGCGCGTAAATTAGAAGACAAAGGCTTCCGCTATTCTTATGACATGCTCGGTGAAGCGGCTTTAACCGAAAAAGATGCTCAAGATTATATGGTGTCTTATCAACAAGCTATCCATGCAATCGGCAAAGCATCTAACGGCCGCGGTATTTATGAAGGCCCGGGTATTTCAATCAAACTTTCAGCATTACACCCTCGCTATAGCCGTGCGCAATATGATCGTGTCATGGATGAACTCTATCCACGCTTATTGTCTTTGGTACTACAAGCCCATCAATATGATATTGGTATTAATATTGATGCGGAAGAAGCTGACCGTTTAGAGATTTCTTTAGATTTACTCGAAAAACTGTGCTTTGAGCCGCAGTTGGCAGGCTGGAATGGTATTGGTTTTGTCATTCAGGCGTATCAAAAACGCTGTCCATTTGTCATTGATTCTATTATTAATCTTGCACAGCGTAGCAACCGCCGCTTAATGATCCGTTTAGTTAAAGGTGCGTACTGGGATAGCGAAATTAAGCAGGCTCAAGTTGATGGGCTCGAAGGCTATCCAGTTTATACTCGTAAAGTGTATACTGACGTTTCCTATATTGCCTGCGCTCGTAAACTACTCTCTGCCCCTAACTTAATTTATCCTCAATTTGCAACTCATAACGCACATACGCTTTCGGCTATTTATCAATTAGCAGGTCAAAACTATTACCCAGGTCAATATGAATTCCAATGTTTGCATGGCATGGGTGAACCATTGTACGAACAAGTCGTGGGTAAAGTTGCTGATGGCAAGTTAAATCGCCCATGCCGTATTTATGCACCCGTTGGTACCCATGAAACACTATTAGCCTATTTAGTTCGTCGACTATTGGAAAATGGTGCCAATACATCCTTTGTTAACCGTATTGCAGATGGCACAATTCCTTTAGATGAGCTTGTAGCGGATCCGGTTAAAGATGTTATTGAACTGGCAAAAACAGAAGGCCAAATAGGTTTACCACATCCGAAAATAGCATTGCCTCGAGATTTATATGGAAAACGCCGAGTCAATTCAATGGGTCTTGACCTGTCGAATGAACACCGCTTAGCATCTTTATCCAGTGCACTATTGACTGCCGCAATGCAGGAAAAAATAGCCGCACCATTATTAGGTGCAGACTTCCAATCAGAGCAACCTACACCTGAAGCGATAGCTATCATCAACCCCGCTTGCCATCGTGATATTGTTGGTCATGTACGAGAAGCCACTGAGCAAGAAGCCAATCATGCATTAAATATTGCGAACGATGCGGGCGCAATTTGGTTTGCAACCCCACCATCTGAACGGGCAGCTATTTTATTGCGTGCAGCCGATCTTATGGAACAACAGTTGCAGCCACTTCTAGATGTGCTAGTTCGCGAAGCAGGAAAAACCTATGAGAATGCAATTTCAGAAATCAGAGAAGCAGTTGATTTCTTAAATTATTATGCAACTCAAGTTCGCGACGACTTTGATAACAATACCCATCGTCCTCTTGGCCCAGTGGTTTGCATTAGCCCTTGGAACTTCCCGCTAGCCATTTTTACGGGACAAATTGCAGCGGCGCTCGCAGCTGGTAACCCTGTACTTGCAAAGCCTGCGGAGCAAACACCACTGATTGGCGCAATTGCGGTTTCAATTTTACACCAAGCAGGTATTCCAACAGATGTGCTGCAATTCCTACCCGGAAAAGGCGAAACTATTGGTGCAAAACTGGTGGGTGACGAACGTGTTCGCGGCGTAATGTTTACGGGTTCAACAGAAGTTGCCGGACTATTACAGCGCAATATTGCAGGTAGACTTGATGCACAAGGTCGCCCGACCCCTCTCATCGCGGAAACGGGCGGGCTGAATGCGATGATAGTAGATTCATCAGCACTCACCGAACAGGTTGTCACTGATGTTGTTGCATCAGCATTTGATAGCGCAGGTCAACGTTGCTCAGCCTTGCGTATTCTTTGTATTCAAGATGACGTCGCCGAACGTACAATCCGTATGTTAAAAGGGGCGATGGAAGAGTGCAGAATGGGTAATCCAGAGCATCTTTCGACCGATATTGGCCCAGTTATTGATAAGGAAGCCAAAGAAAATATTGAACAGCATATTCAGCAAATGCGCAGCAAAGGCAAAATGGTATTCCAAGCTGCTTTTGAAAACAAAGATGATCAGCAAGAGCAAATGGAAGGAACCTTTGTTAAGCCAACATTGATTGAGCTTGATGATGTCAGTGAATTGAAAAAAGAAGTTTTTGGCCCTGTTCTACATGTCGTTCGCTACAAGCGTGAAGATCTCGAGTCAATTGTTAATCAAATCAATGCTACAGGTTATGGACTAACTTTAGGTGTTCATACCCGTATTGACGAAACAATCAATCAAGTTATTGCCATAGCTAAAGTCGGCAACTTATATGTTAACCGTAATATGGTCGGTGCTGTCGTTGGTGTGCAACCATTTGGTGGTGAAGGTTTATCGGGTACCGGACCAAAAGCAGGTGGTCCACTGTATCTATATCGCTTACTGAGTGAACGTCCAGAAAATGCAGTTTGTCACACGCTAGAAAGACAAGATAGTGAATTGCCAATGGATGCAAGTGCACGCTCCCAGTTACTAATGCCTTTTGATGAACTCTCTTTATGGGCACAAAAACACGATCAACTAATTGAACCTACGGTTATCGAACAATTTTCTCGTCTCACACAAGCGGGAACTTCTCGTTTATTACCGGGACCTACAGGTGAACGAAATACCTATACCCTACGCCCTCGCGGAACGATACTGTGTATTAGTGATAATGAAAAAGATTGTTTAGTCCAATTGGCAGCAGTATTAGCAAGTGGTTGCCAATCACTGTGGCCTGAAGATGAACTTCATCAGAAACTATTTAAGTCACTACCAGAAAAAGTGCGCAATACTATTGCATTGACAAAAAACTGGCAAGAATTTCAAGGGCAAATTGAAGGGGTTATTTATCACGGAGATAGCGACCAACTAAAAGACATTTGCCAAGCGGTTACAACACGTAAAGGACCAATAATTTCTGTTCAAGGTTTTGAGCGTGGAGAAACGAATTTACGTATAGAACGACTTGTTCATGAACGATCATTAAGCGTAAATACGGCAGCAGCAGGTGGAAATGCTAGCCTCATGACAATAGGTTAAAATGCAAAGACCTGAACCTATTTAATTAGGTTCAGGTCATACTTTATATTACTCACTCTCTCCCCTATTCATTCCAACGTATTAATCTCTTAATTTTAATTAATCATTCACCAATATTAAAAAAAATTTTATTTTTTAATAAAAAAAATAGCATGATTAAATCAAACAAAAAAATTAATTAAGGTTGAGAAAATTTGAGTGTACCTAAAACGGCAAAAGGTGTCCAAAGGACACCAATTTCATTATTAACAAGAAAAAATTAGATTAACCGCCTAATTTTTATTATGTTTTAATGTCTATTAGTTCTTTTCTGATTCCCAATATAAATACTGCTCATACTTACGTAAGGCAATATTATAATTACTGAATGCAGAATCAGTCATTTTTTCACTTAATTGCTCTTGAACCTTGCTTGCAGCAAATTCTTTCATCGAGAAATTAGATGAAGACAGCAGTTCGTCTAAACGGCGTAGACGGACAACATATTCACGAACGGTACTATGGCTCATCTCAGTCTGTAAGAACAAATACTGTTTAAATGACATAATATCAAAATAATCAGTATTGCTATTGCAGTAAATTTCACTACAAAAACGACAAAGTGCAGTAAATTTACCCTGCAGCTCTACCCACGCGCTCTCATCGACTAATTCAGTCATATCAGCGATAGCTTCTTTATTTAAGATGTCATCGTTGAATACTAAAGAAATACGATCAAGCGTCTTGTGACAATGTGCACAATGAGTTTGGCTGTGTTTAAAATCTTTGATGTAACGGCTCAGTGGCCGTTTCTTTACAATAGAAGCAGACATAATGGTAAAGCCCTGTGTGTAAGTCTAAATATAAAATTGTAACAATATAAATCTTGTTACATACATGTCATGCCCATAGCATTAATAAAATGTCTACTATGTTGCATAGTGATACGACCTAAGCCGCATCTATTTTTCTTACTTTCCCTTTAGGCGAATATTCATCCTGAGAATGTAATGTAAGAAATTTTATTTCCCTTTGTCTGACACATTCTAACTCGTCTATCACTCTTTGGCGAATTTCTACAACGAGTAAATTTTGATACGAATTTGATTTAGCGTCAACTAAGAAAAAATATTTATTGTTAATTATGTACACATAATTTTAACCTAAGATTCCGATTCTCGATCGGCCTAAGGGGGAAGACTTTACCTGATAATTCGAGTTTCGTACAAAGGAAATTTGATTTAAAAATCAATCTTATACTCATACAAAGGTTTAAATCGTAAATTTGTGATTCAGCTCACTTTTCTCTTCTATAATAGCATCTTAAATGTACAGCTTATAATTCTGACAATATTGAATAGGCAGACATATGCCGAATTACGTAAAAAATAATTTACACTTTTCATTTTTTATTCTGTATTTACTGCATATACAAAAAAGTTATAAATATGAGTGAAATTGTTATAACACTCTAAAATTTCAGTTTATATCTGAAATGCGCTCATAATATTTAGTTATTTTTACTTAGTGAACAGTTTGTTTGTCATATGGCAAAATAGTTAGAATACGTATCTACTACATAACAACGCCATAACTAAAATCAGATTGAAAAACAAAAAACCAACATACTGATAACGAGAAATAAGATAAAAGCTACTATTTAATATTTTTATAGAGTGATATTTTTATATTATGCCATTTAAGACACTATCACTAATAAAGTAATAGCTTAACTCATTGATTTAAAAGCCATTTAACACGAACAATAATACATGAAAATCATATCTTACTTTTAGGATTTGTTACAATTGATATTAAAAACTTCTCTTATATACTTTGTTTTGCAATATTTATAACTAAATAATTTAAAAGGTTGATTATGAAAAAGTTAATTTTAGCTTGTAGTATGGGGTTATTGGCACTGACAATCACTGCTTGTTCTGAAGAAGAAAAGAAAAGTGAAGTTGCTGGTGCAACTGAAACTTGTAATGCTTACTTCGCAGAAGTTGATAGTTTAATTGCAAAAGCTTCAGAAAATCCGCAAGCAAAAGCGCAGTTAGATGCGATGAAAGGTCAATTGGAAGAAGGCAAAAAACAAGTTGCAGCACTGCCTAAAGATCAACAAGACCAAGCCTGTCAGCAAGGTATTGATGCAATGAAACAAATGAAAACTGCTTTAGGTCTGTAATAAGCCGAATTCAGTTTAGTACACGAAAGAGTCATATTTTGGCTCTTTCTGTTTAAACCTATTCCTCTTTATGCATTGTTATACAATCCATTCTATAAATACCCATCTTATTATCTAATAAAAAATTAGTATCTAAAATAAAAAGTCATACATTATAACTCACTGATTTATTATCATTTATTTTATAATCAAAGACAAATAAATATGAAACATTAAGTCTAACTCGCTTATAATATCTAAATAGATTATCAATAATAAGCAGTAGAGACACGCATGTCCCTACTGCCTCATTTTTATTTTATAACCACGTTCCAAATCGTTTTATATAAAACTGTTTCATTAACTGAGCCACAACACAATAGCTTACTAATGTTAAAACAAGCCATGGGAAATACTCAATAGGTAAAGGCTGCAATCCAATCATTTCACCAAATGAAGAAAATGGAATATAAAGTCCTAACGCCATCACAATTCCGGTTGTTAATAATACAGGCAAGGCAGCTGTACTTTGAATAAATGGAATTTTTTGTGTTCGTAACATATGAACGACCAGTGTTTGCGATAACAGTCCTTCAACAAACCATCCTGATTGGAAAAGAGCCTCATGTGATATATTGTTAGCTTCAAATACATACCACATAAGCGCAAATGTTGTGATATCAAAAATAGAAGATGTTGGGCCAATCCAAATCATAAAGCGGCCGATATTTTTTGAATCCCATTTACGAGGACGTTTTAAAAATTCTTTATCCATTTTATCCCAAGGTAATGCTAATTGGGACATATCGTACAATAAGTTTTGAACCAATAAATGAATCGCTAACATCGGTAAGAAAGGAATAAATGCACTAGCAATTAAGACTGAAAATACATTCCCGAAGTTTGAGCTCGCCGTCATATTCAAATACTTAATAATATTACCGAACGTCTCTCTTCCTTTGATTACCCCCTGCTCTAAAACCATTAAATCCTTTTCAAGCAAAATAATATCCGCTGATTCTTTCGCAATATCGGTTGCTGTATCGACAGATATTCCCACATCAGCATCGCGCAAAGCGGGTGCATCATTGATACCATCACCTAAAAATCCAACTGTGTGCCCATTAGCTTGTAATCGTTTCAGTATTCTCGATTTTTGTAATGGTGTTAGCTTACAAAAAACAGAAACTTGCTCAACCCTTTGACTCAGCTCCTCGTCACTGAGCACCTCTACTTCGAGTCCACTCATAATTTCACTGACATTTAACCCAACATCATGGCAAATTTTTTCAGTAATAATCGCGTTATCACCAGTAAGTACTTTTACTGTCACCCCATTTTCACGTAATGCGGCAATGGCTTTTATAGCACTTTCCTTTGCAGGATCAAGAAACGTTAAAATACCTTGTAATTCAAGTTGTTGTTCTACCTTGGCAGATAAAGGTAAATGCGCTTCTGAATTATTCAGCACCCGAGTTGCAAGTAATAAAACACGAAAACCTTGTTTATTATAGTGACTAACAAGTTCTGTTATTTTCTCTCTTGCAGATCCATCTAAAGAGCATAACTCACCATTTTGTTGATAATATTGGCATGCAGCAAGCATCTCTTCTGCTGCACCCTTACAAATTAATAAGGCATCTCCTTCTGGAGTCATAACTGAAACCGATAGCTTGCGACGAATAAAATCAAAAGGAAGCTCATCAATTTTTTGATAGCCTTTTAATTGCTCAATCTTTTCGTTGCCTCTGCCACGACGAACAATAGCTTGATCCATCATGTTCTTAGCACCACTTTGATGGAAACTATTTAGCCATGCTAACTGCAAAACCTTATTATCGATTTGCCCATAGCTATCCAGATAGTGTTCTAAAATAATACGATCTTGCGTTAATGTGCCGGTTTTATCCGTGCATAGCACATCCATTGCCCCAAAGTTTTGAATTGCATTTAATCTTTTAACAATCACTTTGTGCTTAGACATTGCGATTGCACCCTTCGCAAGATTCGAACTCACGATCATAGGTAGCATTTCAGGCGTTAAACCAACAGCAACCGCCAATGAGAATAGCGTCGCTTCAAACCAATCTCCTTTCGTAAATCCATTGATTAATAAAACAATTGGAACCATGACTAGCATGAATCTTATTAACAACCAACTCACACTATTGACGCCACGATCAAACGCGGTCTGAGCCCGACTACCAACAATTGATTTAGCCAACGATCCTAAATACGTTTTTCCACCTGTAGCAACCACTATTCCTCTCGCTGTCCCACTTGTGACATTCGTTCCCATCAAACAAATATTAGAGATCTCTAATAATTCATTCTCTGAAGGAGAGATAGCATCACTACTTTTGGCAGTTATATCCCCAAGCGTGTCATATTTTTCAACTGGGATGGATTCTCCCGTTAAAATTGCTTGGCTAATAAATAAATCTCTTGATTCAACTAACTTGAGATCGGCAGGCACCATATCTCCGGCAGATAATAAAACAATATCACCAGAAACAAGGCATTTGATAGGCACTTCTTTACGCGTGGAGCGGCCAGTTTTACTATCTCGTCGAAAAACAGTTGCGGTAGTTCGAACTAAAGATTTCAATGCTTCTGCGGCTTTATTCGTTCTATACTCTTGCCAAAATCGTAATAAACCACTCAGAAGAACCATGGTGACGATAATAATAACGCCAGTTAAATCAGTTTCTTCTCCATGACGCTCTGGAATGAGAAAATCAGTAAAGAAACTCACCACAGCTAATATGATTAATACAAAAATAAAAGGATTTTTAAATGAGGAAATTAGTTGTTTCCAAGCTGGAGGGGCTTTTTCATGAGCAACTTCATTTTCACCTTCAGTCACCAAGCGATCTAAAGCTTCGTTTTCAGATAACCCAAGCATGTTAGTTTGATACTCATTGAGCACTTGCTCGATGCTTTTACTCGCTTGTTCGCCAACAATATATTTTTGACGTGCAGGCATTTTCACGCTTTTGCGTTGATGTCTTAATTCAGTCATAACATTATCTCGAATACAGCACTATGTGCTTTTTCAAATGCTATCTAACTGAAAAAGAATTATATTTTCAGCTAGATAGCGTCGTTTTATATCTCCATGACGGAGGGTGGTCGTCCATTTCGGCTCCTATAGTTAATTAACTTTCGGCATTCAAGCAGGTAGCTCTGATGCCACTTTCCAATTGATAGCACTAACACTTTGTTCAAGACTAATACGGCATACCAATGCTTCTATTTCTTTTTGCTCCGCTGGTGTCGCAAGGAATTCAGCGCAAACTTCTAATTGTTCCGGTTTTAAAGTATCAGCACTACTGAGAGATTGCAGGCGGATATGTAATCCATTAATTGCTTGTAAAATCAATGTTCTAACTAAAATCTCATCATTTTGATGACACATTACTCGCATTTTGTAACGCTGCTCTACATCAAGCGCTTGCTGCTGAGGTTGTCGATTAATACGTGATGCCGCTTCTCTTAACAAAATATTGGCGCAAAGGATTAACAACGTTGCCATCCATGCTAAGGAATATTGACCAAGGCCACATAAAACACCAATTCCAGCGGAACACCAAAGCGTTGCAGCTGTGTTCAAACCGCGAATATTCATTCCTTCACGCATGATCACTCCGGCCCCTAGAAAGCCAATACCCGACACTACTTGTGCCGCAATACGACCTGGGCTATCAGGTGATGTTGTCACTGAACTCAGAATAAAAACGGCCGCGCCTGTGGCAACTAACGCATTGGTTCGCAGACCAGCCATACGTTGGCGCCATTGACGTTCAGCCCCAATTAATGCCCCCATACACATAGCGGCAATTAGATTTAAAATATCAGGAGTAAAAAGCATAATTGCTCCTCCAAAAATGAATTGGATAGCGATATATATACTTAATTAAAAGCATATAGCCTAATTATTGAATAACAGCGTTATTCGAATACTATTAGCTATTGCCTGGAGGGAATAAAGAATAAAAATAGATCAACATAATACTCACCCAATACAGCCGTAGTGAATTACTCATAAAAATGAAATAATACTCATATAAATATTAGGGGTATGCGTGATAGGAATATCAGACACCGCCCGCCATAGTGGCAAGCAGTTAAAAGAAAAGACGATTAATTACTTGCCATACATTAAGTTTTTAGTACAACTCTGACTGTCCAATTAATAATCTCCGTAATAAAAGCTGAGCTGAGTATAGAGGCGTAATTTTTGTAAGTAAAGAATAAAATGTTAATAAATAGAATATTATTAATCTCTTTATTTATTCTTATTCATCTATTGGTGTAACAAAAATACCTTCAGTACTTTCTTTTTCATTAAAGAACCAAATACCACCTGGATATTCAGGTAATGAAATTAAATACATAACCCCTTCATTAAAAGGTTCAATCAATAGTATTGTCCCTTCGCGACGCGCTTGCCCATCAGTTTTAACATAAACGCGATCATTAATTTTCATAATATAAAAATCCTCCAATTTAAAGTTAACCTAAGACTGTCAATGTAGCGCATACGAAAAAGCCCGTCATTAAAAATGACGGGCTTTAGAAAATTAGTTACGTAATTTAGCTTAGATAGCGTTTACGTTAGCAGCTGCTGGACCTTTAGCACCATTTTCGATGGTGAATTCAACTTGCTGGCCTTCTGCCAGAGTTTTGAAACCAGCGCCTTGAATGGCTGAGAAGTGTACGAATACGTCTTTGCTACCATCAGCTGGAGTGATGAAACCGAAGCCTTTAGACTCGTTGAACCACTTAACTTGACCTTTCATTTTGTCGGACATTTGCACTTTTCCTATATAACATCAAAAAAACTTGCCTTTTGGCATAATATGGCCAGAGTCAGCTATTTAATAGGGAAGTACCAAGATATTGTGTCAGGATAAAAAATCATCAATAACAATAATGCTACTGACAACATTCTTCTTTATAACTCACTAACTTAGTCATCGTACATCAAATAGGACTGCTAAACAGGCCGACGTTTATTAACTCATGAGTAAAAGATAATAGCAACTATTTTATACCCACAAAGTATAATTTTTTGCTATTTTTTCGACTAGGTCACTTTTCACTTTTTTCATTAACAATGAATTTGCATTTTATTGATAATTTAAAGAATTTTTTAAATTTCACTGTGAAAAAAATCTAAAAATGTCAGTAAGAAAAATCTGATACAATGACAATCACATTAAATATTTTTTTTAACTGATATATAACAATTTCACCTACACATGATACCCTCATAGCATAGATGTTCTACTAGAGAGCTATCACATATGAATATTATCAAACAAATACTTATAGAAGATTTGCAAACCATCAACGAGAATGAAAAACGTGATGGAAAACCTTATTTCAATAGTCAATTTCTGATCGGTCATCCCTATTTATGTATTGGTATGGTTGCCGCTTACATTCCATTAGCTATTATCCTTTGGTACGCACCTTACTTTGGCCCCTATTGGACACTGGGTATCACCCTATTATTCTTAATATTAACGAGCGTATTATTATTTGATGTTAAGCCTGTTTACCATTTTGACGATATCGGTATTCTTGATTTACGCGTCTGCTATAATGGTGAGTGGTTTGTCACTGAACCCGTATCTGATAATGCCATTAGTAAAATACTTGATTCAAAAGAAGTTAATAGTTCAATCAAGCAAGAAATTTCTCGTTTATTAGCATTAAAAGGGACAATTTCGTTTTACGATATTTATCACATTGCTTTTCCTGAGGTTTCAGCACCCGAACAAGCAAAACTTGCTACTCAAAATTAAGTTATATCAATCAACTAGCGTAAAAATCAGTCATAATGAGCAACGAATAAGCATCTGAAATTTTTTTATGTTTTTATCGTTGACAGCCTGAGGCGATGTCGTTAATATCCGCCTCGTTCTCAGGAACAAAGTAATTCCTCCATAGTTCAGTCGGTAGAACGGCGGACTGTTAATCCGTATGTCGCTGGTTCAAGTCCAGCTGGAGGAGCCAAATTTAAGAAGCCTGCCTTGTGCGGGCTTTTTGTTGTCTATCGTTTGCATTACGATTTAAAAATACCGCCTCCCCTTGCTAGACGTGGATCTCTAGCTATTATATTTTCAACTTTGTTATTATTTCATTATTACGACTTAATTTTTCTTCTCAATCTTATAAGCCTGCTTTATAACTTCTACTTTTTCATCTCTTTGGCTCAATTTCTCTACTTAGCGCCACTGCATGCCATCACTCGTTATTCCTTTTTATTTAATAACTTCGGCGATTAAGGAATGTTCTCATCTATATTCATATCCATCTTCGAATAGATAACATCCTAATTGCTTACTTAACACCCACTTAGTCATTTTTTTTATTTTTATGCTTTACAAGTGAAAGCAGGATGGGTAATATGCGCCTCGTTCTCAGGAACAATGCAATTCCTCCATAGTTCAGTCGGTAGAACGGCGGACTGTTAATCCGTATGTCGCTGGTTCGAGTCCAGCTGGAGGAGCCAAATTTAAGAAGCCTGCCTTGTGCAGGCTTTTTGTTATTTGCAGTTTTTCGAAATAATATTGTTTGAAAAATTGCACGTAGCAAAACCCACGTAACAAACCAACAAATTTAATCTAGCTAAAGCGCCTCTCACGCTAAAATACCTCCGTCAACCTCCCCTCTGATTTTATTTTACCTACCTCTATTTATAATTTACCGTTAAACATCAGGTTGTTGTTTCCATTTTATTATCATTTTTATATTCCCATAATACTTTTCGATGAAACTTCCGACAATTCGAGCAGATAACAGGCAGTCAGTGCAATTTTGTTGTTTTCCCCTTTGACATTAAAGGTGGAGGACGCTAATATCCTCTACGTATTAAGGAGTTCCTCCATAGTTCAGTCGGTAGAACGGCGGACTGTTAATCCGTATGTCGCTGGTTCGAGTCCAGCTGGAGGAGCCAACTTAATATATCCTTTCTATTATTCTTACGTTATAAATCCTGTTGACTACCTTATTTAAAGTTCACCTCAACCAAAACAATAAATCTCACATACCCTTCAAAAATGATTAATTAACATAGCTATTTTTTTACTTTCGCTTTATCATTCTTTCCCGGCCTGAGCACTCGGTTTATAAGTTAAAATTTATAATCCAGCTCAAACTCATATCCTACCTTTACGGAGCCGGTTTAATGACAACTGTAACTACCCTAACGATCCGCCGCCCAGACGATTGGCATGTTCATTTTCGTGACGATGAAATGTTAAAGACTGTTGTGCCGTTTACGAGTCAGTTTTTTGGTCGAGCCATTGTCATGCCTAACCTTGTCCCACCCATCACCACGATTGAAGCCGCCAAAGCATACCGTGAGCGCATCATACAGGCAGTCCCTACGGGACACCAATTTACACCATTAATGACCTGCTACCTCACAGACAGCGCTGATGCTAACGAAATAATCAAAGGCTTTCATGAAGGCGTCTTTGCAGCTTGTAAACTCTATCCTGCGAATGCAACTACTAACTCTAGTCACGGCGTCTCTGATATCAAAAAAATATATCCTGTGCTCGCTGCTATGGAACAAGCTGGCATGCCATTGCTTATCCATGGAGAAGTCACCGCAAGTCACATTGATATTTTTGACCGAGAAGCGCTATTTATTGAGCAAGTCATGTTGCCACTAAGGGGCCAATTTCCGCAATTAAAAGTTGTTTTTGAACATATTACAACCAAGGAAGCCGCCCAGTATGTCTTAGAAGCTAATGAGTTCACTGCTGCGACGCTCACACCACAACATTTGATGTTTAACCGCAACCACTTGCTTGTTGGTGGTGTTAGGCCACACTTGTTCTGCTTGCCTATTTTAAAACGTAATATTCACCAAGTAGCACTACGTGAAGCAGTCGCTTCCGGTTGTGACCGTTTCTTCCTCGGAACGGATACCGCGCCACATATTCAATCACGTAAAGAGTCTTCTTGTGGCTGTGCGGGTGTATTTAACTCCCCGACTGCACTGCAAGCTTATGCAACAGTATTTGAAGAACTCGGTGCATTAGCCCACTTTGAAGCTTTCTGTTCATTGAATGGACCTAAATTCTACGGCCTCCCAGTTAATGAAGGCCATATCACGCTCACAAGAACCGAAAGTATCACTTGCGAGTCGATTCACTGTGATAATGATAAATTAATTCCATTCTTAGCAGGTGAAGACTCTCGTTGGTCTATCTCTATTACTAACGCATAATTTAATAGGGGGAGTTGAATAAGCTTCCCTTAATTTCTTTGAACGACATCACTTTATTTTTGCATTTACTGTCATTAATGTGAAAAATGATCTTTATTTGCTATCTTATTAGCCAAATCCTCTTATACTCAATATTGCTCGTTGTAAGCACTTTGCTCTTAGTCAGTTATAGATATTAATTATTTATCACGCCGTTTGATTAGGAGGTTTTCATGAATAGAAAAGATGATGTGATCCAAACCCACCCCGTTGTTGGCTGGGACATCAGTACTGTTGATGCATACGATGCAATGATGTTACGTCTGCATTATCTCCCAGAAAAAAATGAAAATATTGAGAGTGCCATTGTTGATAAAACAATGTGGTTAACAACAGATATCGCTAAACAACTTATTAATATTCTTCAAGCAGGTATTGATAAAATTGAATCTGGCGAATATATACAGCTTAATATCAAAAAACACTAGTTGCCTAAATAGGTATTTGGCTAAAATCAAATACCTAATTCCAATCAATACAACTAAAATATTCACCATAAAAATAGTAACATGAGATATTTACTGTTTTTATTAATATTTAATAATAATTAGCTAAGAATTAATTTAAAATAAAGACACTATTGATTATTTTTATTATTACTTAGTTGACTTCCATATCATTTTCAATTTATTGTAACACTCTTTCTGAACAAGGATGTTCCCTATGCGAATATTAGTTATTGATGAGTGTTATTACACCCGACTTGGTATTACTGAATATTTATCTTCTAATGAAAAATTAGAGTTTATTAGTACAGGGTGCATTGATGAAGCGATTACATTTATAAATGATATACCTCCAAGTATTGTGCTAGTTAATTTAACCTATTACTGTCATTATTCAAATTATTGTCCAACGTTAAAAAAATTATTAAATAATTCAGCAAATATTCGTTTCTATATCTATATAAATGCCACCTACCCATCAACCGATAGGCCATTGTTATTAAAAGATAATTTTTTCATTATGTCTAAAAACATTATTATTCAAACGCTCGATAAAGTCGTCAAAGATCCAGAACAAATAGAGCAAATAACCAAGCTTGCAAATAATATTGACTCATCTATATTCACAGCGAAAGAGCAAAATATTATTAACAACTGGATGAATGAAACGCCCAATCATATTATCTCTCGAAAGTTAGGCATTAGTAATAGTACGGTTTATTCACAAAAAAGACATATCACTTCTAAAGTTTTCGTGAAAAATAGAATTGAACTTTTTTTTATATACAATGTTTTTAAATATTTGTATTAAAAAAGCCCTTATAATAAGGGCTAAAATATAGATAAACTAAATCATTTATTATTATTTAATAAGCCATCGGATAAACGGTGGCGTGATTTATTAAAGATTTGGTTACTAACCTCACGTCCTGCACGACGAGCACGTTGTTGTTCTTCAGGCAACTTCATTTCTTCAGTGCAAGAAACACTACAACACCCTTCATATTTTTCAGCACAGCTTGGGCATTGAATAAACAATAAATGGCAACCATCATTGCTACAGTTCGTATGAGAGTCACATGGTTCACCGCATTGATGGCACTGTGCTAACATATCTTCTGTTATGCGTTCGCCCATACGGTTATCAAAAACAAAGTTTTTACCTTTAAATTTCAAGGGTAAACCTTGTTCTTTCGCTTTACGTGCGTACTCAATAATACCACCTTCAACGTGGTAAACATTTTTAAAACCATTATGTAGCATATAAGCACTGGCTTTCTCACAACGAATGCCGCCAGTACAATACATCACCACATTCTTGTCTTTTTGCTGCTGTAACATTTCAACAGCCATTGGAAGCTGTTCTCTGAAAGTATCTGATGGCACTTCAAGTGCATTTTCAAAATGGCCAACTTCATATTCGTAATGATTACGCATATCAACGAAGACCGTATTCGGATCATCAATCATGTCGTTGACTTGATGCGCTTTCAAATACTGCCCTGTATTGGATGGATCAAACGTCTCATCATCAATACCATCAGCAACAACACGGTCACGCACCTTCATGCGTAATACCCAAAATGATTTTCCATCATCATCAATTGCAATATTTAACCGTAAATTGTTTAAGACAGGGTCTGTACCATAAATCACTTCACGCAATGCATTCACATTGGATTCAGGTACACTGATTTGCGCATTAATACCCTCTTTCGCAATATATACACGACCAAAAACATTCAAACCTTTAAATTGCTGATACCAATTATTACGAAATGCAGCAGGATCTTGAATATTAAAATACTTATAAAAAGAGATAGTTGTACGTGGCTCACTTTCAGCCAACATGCGTTCTTTAAGAATTTTGTTTGAGACTTGATTATGTAACACTGGCATGGTGTTCTCATTTCCTTTATAACTTGATAATATTTAACGATTTAATATCAATGCGCCCATAAATTGTCCACATTTGATCATTCCTAATATTATCGCTGTAATTATGTTAATAAAAAACCTTTTTTTTGAAAGGTTATTGTTAGCAGAAATCATCATAGGTTAATTATAGGCGTGACTTATGAATCATGCCCTATCGCTGAACATGAACAAAAACTGTTTGTCATTTAATAGTGATATTTTTATACACTGATATATTTATTGCTCATCACTGTTATGTTATAACATGCTATCCCATGTGCAATTAACTAATGATAATGATTAAATTAACTTTTTTCCTTTTGATGCTTTTTTGTTTAACGTCGACAAAAACTATTGCTCATCCGCATAGTTTTATTGATATGAGAATAGCGATTGATACTCAGCAAGATAATTATTCAGGGATAACTTATATCTGGAAAATGGATCCGATGACTTCAGCCGATATAGCTTATGAACTCAAAGGGATAAAAAATGATGATCCGCGCTGGAAAAAACAAGAAGCCATCATTATGGCTAATATTTTGGTACAAAATTATTTCACGGATTTTTATTATCAAAATAAAAAAGTAAAATTTAAAACAATCCCAAATAGCTATCGTTTACAAAAAGACGGTTTTCAGCTGGTATTCACATTCAGTACCTCATTAGCACAACCTTTACCTATCGCTAATTCACTGGTTGAAATATTAACTTATGATCCAACGTTCTATGTCAGTATGACTTATCAAAACAAACAACAAATCGACGTTCCTTTAGAAATCGCAGCTCATTGTAATGTCATATTGAAAGAAGCAGAAATTACCGATGCTATGCGTAGTTACGCATTTTCTTTAGATACCGACCAATCTCCAGATGAAGATCTTGCGCTTGGTAAACAATTTGCTCAAAGGGTTAATATTCAATGTCCTTAACTTCTTCACAAGCAAAAAAATCAACTAAGTCTATCTATATCTATTTGATAATAATTGTTTTAATAGGTTACAGTGCTTGGGAAATTTATCAGTATTGGGGAGTTTGGTTGCAACAAAGTGTGATTTGGCAAAAAGAACTCAATCAAGGGTTAGCAACCTTATTACAAGCCACTTCAACCGACCCTCTATACGCAGGCAGTACACTCGTTGCCGTCAGTTTTTTATATGGTTTGCTACATGCACTGGGGCCAGGCCATGGGAAATTAATCATCACCACCTATATTGCAACGCAATCCACCTATTTAAAACAAAGCGTTATTATCAGTTTGCTCGCATCACTACTACAAGGTTTTGTTGCTATTTTACTGGTTTCATTTGTGCTAATTATATTTCAACTTTCAACACAACATTTAAATCTTGCCAGTCGATATGCTGAACAACTTAGCTATGCTTTTGTTATTATTTTAGGTCTTATTCTGTGTTTGACTGCGATACGTCAATGGTGGCGTGAAAGTAGAACAAAAACATACCGTTTTCATCATTTACAACCTATACCCTCTTCAAACAAGCCTATCTCACTAATCAACAGTCAAGTTTTATCAGTAAATTCAGTACAATGTGATTGTGGCCATAAACATGTTGTGCAAGAGGAAGATTTACAACAGAACCTAAAAGCAAAAATATTCATTATATTATCTATGGGACTGCGCCCCTGCTCTGGCGCCTTATTAGTCTTGCTGTTTTCTTATGTGATTGATGCTTATATCTGGGGAATTATTGCCGCTTTAGCTATGGCTGTAGGGACCGCGATCACTATTTGTGCCATTGCTATATTTGTTCATTTTATGCGCTACAGCGCCTTACGAGTTTCTCAGTCAAAAGGCATCTATTTGCATCCCTATTGGCGTATTGCACTCAGGCTAGTCGCAGGTATTATTTTTGTACTAATTGGTGTATTGATGTACCAAAGTTTGATGATGAGTGAAGTGGTTTCGCCTTTCCTTTCACCACGAACTTTCTGATAGTAGCGAAAAAAGGGAGGGCTCCCCCTCCCCGGCACTTGCCGAATTTACGATGCGGTAGCCACATCGTATTTGCGCAATGTCAACTGCTTAAAATAAGGGCTGCAACCGTCTATGGCTATGCAGGGCAATATAGGTAACAACCCTTTACTACTTCATTACTACTAACTAATAAGCTCAATACGTGCTGGCAAACCTTGTCTAACTGAAGCGCCCGATACCCAATCTAACCAAGTATTGGCGACCTCACGTGTTGGATCCGCAAAACCTAAATCATTTAAGTTGATACCTGAGCCATTTGCCTTATTCATTGGCATTGGATTACCATCTAAATAGTGCTGCTTAGCGCCCATTTCGGTATGTCCATAACCATGTTCAATAGCAAGCACACCAGGCATCACTCCATCCAATACACTGATTTGAGCTTCTCCATGACCACCTGGCGTCGTGATACGAACCCAATCACCGTGTTTAACCCCCATTTTAGCAGCATCATCTGGATGAATAGCCACTAAGTTTGTTGGTTTCACATGTCGTAAGCGCTCAATCATCGTCGTTGAGCTACTCATCACATGCGATTTAAATGACATCATTTTTAATGGCCACTCTTGCGGTGGGAACACTTTATTGACATCGTCACCGTTTGCCATACGTGGTGGGTAGTAGGTTGGACAGCCGCTGTAGCGTTCGCCAGTAATAGCATGACGGTTAATCGCGACAGTTGGATTCCAAATTTGTAGTCCTTTTTTCCATTGTGGGCCTGTTGCATCACCATCCCACGATTTCTCGTATGGTGCAAAACGACCACCACGGGTATAAATATAAGCAACGCGACGCACCTCTTCAGGTTTTAATGTACGCGTCATTTCAGGTAGAATTCGAGCTACACCACTAATTTGAATATCTTCTGTCGCCGCCTCTGGCGCGGGTTTTTCACCTAACCATGCCATATTTGCTGCAACACGCAGGTAATAGTCTTCTGCACTGTTTAATGGATATTTATTACCGTCCATGTCTTCAATTACGTCATCACCAAAACCGGGCAAATTCAGCGCTTTTGCGACTGCAATACAGAAAGTTTCCATCGAAACCGGCTGACCATCAGCAGTTTTAGCTGTACGTGATTCAACAATTGGCCAACGTGCAGTACTGGCTTTAACCTGAACACCTGCCCAAGGTGCGCTAAATCCCCAACTTTCAAAGTTATGAGTATCCGGCACAATGTAGTCCGCCAGTGCCGTCGTTTCATTCATGAAAGCATCAATACCAATAATCAATGGTAGATGTTTTGGATCTTTCAGTTTTTCTTCCATTACCTGACGAATACCTGCAATACCATATACAGGGTTAGTCATATTAGTAATCCACGCTTTGAGAGAATACGGATATCCCATCAATGCTGAAGCCAATTGCTCAGTAAGCTGACCTTTAGCAAACGGATACCAAGGTGCTTTCGCCGGATATGGCTGTTCACCTGCGGCAATGCGTGCTTTAAATTCATCTGATTTTTCATAGACTTCATTACTGCGCGATAATACGACACCTTTAGGTTTCACTTTACCTTGATAGCTGGCCATTTTGTAACGAGGACCATCATTTTCCCCGTTAAATTTGCCGCCACCTACTGAAACACCACCTTTAAGGTTTAAATTGCCAATTAATGCATTGAGCATAATAACTGACCATGCTGTGTAGAAGCCGTTGCCGCCCATCATTCCACCATGTGAAATAACGGCCGCTTTTCTATCATAAGAAGTAAGTGCTTTACCCAGTGATTCAATCGTTTTCACTGGAACTTGGCAGCGTTCGCTATATTCTTCAAGAGTCATGCGATTTGCTGCTTCTTTAAGGCACTGGAAGCTGGACTTTACTGTTACTTCACTACCATCGTGTAACGTTACAGAACGCGTCACAAACAGGTCTGCATTCGTCACATCATCAGCAAGTTTTAGTTCACCTGATGCGTCTTGGACTAAAAAGGCTTTCTCATCTTCACCTTCTCCAGTCATATATGATGAAATTAATAACTTACCTGCTAATGGATGCGCGTCATCGGTAATCACTAAGTGAGTTGAGTTAGTCCAACTTTTCTCACCTGCCTCTTCCATGGTTTTTTCACTTGGTACACTCAGATATTGCGCATTGTAACGTTCATTCTCGATAATCCAACGGATCATCCCCATCACTAACGCCGCATCGGTTCCCGGTTGAACAGGAACCCAGTGCCCATGATCATTTGCCAGCGTTGTCGTTAAAGGCAATGCTGGTGCGACAACCACATAATTAAATGAATCACGCAAACGTGCAGTCGCGAGTTGGCGGCCTTGACGCTTAAACGGGTTTCCTGACTGTGCTGGCGAAGTGCCAATAAATAAGGCAAAACGGACATGATCCCAATCTGGTTTAACGTGAGCATTTTTATCCAGATCATCCATTAATGCACCTGAGCCCGCACGATATGCAAGACCACAATAGGCACCATGAGCACCAAAATTTTTACTACCAAAACCATTTTGAGCGAAGCGACGAATAAAGCCATCGCGCCCATCGTCACCAGCATTGGTGACTAATAATTGATTCGCTTTTGGACCCAATTTAGGCTGCGTTGGATCTAAAGGCGTTTCAAGGTCACGGATAGCTCTTAGTCCATCCACATGACCTTCACCAAATAGATTTCCTCCCTCAACCACTTCTTTAATCAACTGCTCAAAGCTGATACGTTCCCATTTACCTTCTCCGCGTTTACCTACGCGTTTCATCGGCTCAAGGATACGTAGTGGGCTAGTTAAACCCTCCATCAAAGTGGCGCCGCGAGCACAGGCTGTCGAACGATGTTCGAGTCCACTCTCTCCGCTCATTTTTGTAAATGCAGTTTTCAGCGGCATTCCATAAGGAAAATGTTTTTCATGGGAAAGTGGATGATAAGGATTACCCGCTATCCGCAGCACTTCGTTTTTAGCGGTATCGACACGGGCACGAATACCACATTGAGTCCAACAACCAAAGCATTGAGTCATTGCGATGACTTGTTCAGGATTTTCCTGCCAGCCATTAGCTGCCTGTCCTTCCGGACGTAAAGAGTTACCGTTAATCCTATCAAGTGTGACTTTACCAGAAGTACCGTTAACTAAGCCATCCACTGCACGTTTGGCAACATCGCGGTAGCTCGCACCAAATAACGCGATACCACCGACAACTAAACCACCTTTAAGCCATTGACGTCTTGAGAATTTAGCCATGTTGTACTCTCCTTGCAAACCAACGAACACCTTCACGAACAATAATGATTAACGCTATCCACAAACCGAATGTCCCAATGATTGCCATCAATCCATCAGAGCCAAGCGGGAAATGATATGGGTTTGCAATAATGTTATATTTTGGTACCGCTTGAACTTCCATCAGGAAAATCCAACGTAATACCCAAGCCAATGCCATCGAAACTAGTGCAAGTACAGTAATGTAAGGTACTGAGCGAGTGGCTTTAACATTACAAACCGACATAACAAATGCCGCTGCCCATAATGCGCAAACGCCGATTAACATCCACCAGCCTGAGCTTGCAAGTGTTAATTGCTGACGTACCGCCATGCCGGAAATGGTATCGCCTGACAGCCACAACGCAAAACACACCACGAACAGAAGTAATGTAATCACTTGGAAACGCGCTAAGCGATTTTGATATTGAGGCTCACGACGTGCACCAAGGCTCACTAACGCAGGTAGCACTTGCAGCGCGCTAAGGAACATGAGAACGGGTATCCACCAGCTAAACCAAATTGGTCGTGCATTCAATACTGATGCTTCGCGTCCGGTATATAACAATAGTCCAATCGCAGAAAGTGCCGCTAATAACGCAATCCAACGGGTCGCCTTAAACTCTTTTTTCCAAACCAGTTTCACAATTAACGCGACAAAATATAATCCCATAAATGTGGTGAATAATGGCAGCAATACAGAGCCCCACCACATCCAAGACCAAAAAGTAGGATGCGCATAGAAATGCCAAACCCTGGCGGTTTGATGCAAATCTGCGGTTAATGCCAATGGTGCAGTAATCCCCATCGTGATAGCGATAAAAGCAGAAATCATTTCTAAACGGCCATTTTCACTTTTATTTTGCCAATGGAGATAACAAGCATAAAGCACCGCGCAAGACGCAATACCAATGAAGAAGAAATATTGTACTGCCCAAGGTAGCCAAAAGAATTCTTGTGGCTGAGCCATTATTTCTGAAATATAAGTCACTTGGCCATTCATCAGAACACCTCCTGCCATAATGCGGGTTGACCTTTATCTTCTAATGGCTGAACAAATGCGTCATCCAGACCGATATAAAAGACTTGTGGTAAGGTGCCACTTTCTGGTTTCAGCACTTTAATTTCAGCTTCATGCTCAGTGAGCATTTTACGAATAGTGCTATTAGGGTCTTTAAGATCACCGATAATACGTGCACCGCCCACACAAGATTCAACGCAAGCAGGCAATAATCCGACCTCTAAGCGATGGGCGCAAAATGTGCATTTATCTGCAGTTTGTGTTGAATGGTTGATAAAACGGGCATCGTAAGGGCAGGCTTGTACGCAATAGGCACAACCCACACAGCGTTCGTTATCAACGACGACAATGCCATCTTCACGCTGGAAGGTTGCTTGCACTGGGCAAACCGGTACACAAGGTGGATTATCACAATGATTACAAAGGCGCGGTAGCAGAACGTTAGTCAACCCTTCTTCGCCTTTCACTGCAACTTGATACTGGTTAACTGTCGTTCTAAATTGTCCTTGAGGTGTCTGGTTTTCAACTGAACAGCTCACGGTACAAGATTGGCAGCCAATGCAACGACGTAAGTCGATGAGCATTCCATAACGTTTATCTGGATTACCTTCTCGACGCGTTGGGGAAAGGCTAAAACCAGCTTCTGCAATCGGAATTAACGATGCACCAGCGGTTACAGCCCCTATTTGTTGTAGAAATTTTCGTTTACTCAGATCCATAATCGGCTCCAGTATTGACATTGCTAATGCAAAAATAAAAGTTAATTATCAATATGTTATTGGTTTTAAAAGTTTTATTGGCTATTGATGTAGCCTATTTTAGATAACCGTCGAAATTCTTATTTCTCTTTAAAGTCGGTGTGCTATCTTTGTTTCTCATAAACCCCAAATTATTCAAGATGCTTACTAGTATGCTGCTTGAAATATGATGGGAATGGCTTCATTGTAGGGAGAGACGAACGCCCCCCCTATTGTGGTTTACCACATACCTATCGCTAAATTGATCTAACGCAACGAATAACCTAAATATGTTAAAAAAATCATCTATGCCGTTGTATCACATACTAATAATAGTGCTGCTAATGTGGTCAATACCGACTATGGCTGCTCAATGGACAATTGGCGTGCTCGCCTTGCGTGGCCCAAGTTCAACCCAATTACATTGGCAGTCATTAATTGATACACTAAATGAATCCATTCCTGGTGAACGCTTCACGTTGCAACCGCTCAATCTTGATGAAATGAAAGACGCTATTTCTCATCAAAAAATTGATTTTTTACTGACGAATCCCGCACAATTTATTCAATTAGATAGTCGATATCATCTGCGTTGGTTACTTTCGTTGCGTTCAGATGTCGAGCCGAATAGCACTACTCGCAATGTGATTGGTAGCCTGATATTGGTGCGAGCAGATAGCGATATTAAAGATGTGAACCACTTGATAGGAAAAAAGGTCGGTGCAATTTCACCAGATGCTTTTGGTGGTTACTTGTTAGGTTACAAGGTATTACGCGATATGGGATATGATGCTGAGAAAGATTTCCGAATGCAATTTCTCGGTTTTCCTGCGGATGCCTTACTGTATGCTTTACGTGATAGTTCGCTGTCAGCCGCTATCGTTCCTGTTTGTTTGTTGGAGAACATGGATAGCGAAGGATTGATTGATAAACAGCAATTTCGCCCATTAATTCAACATTCAAGTTCACTCTCTTGCCTCACCAGCACAGAGTTATATCCTAATTGGTCCTTTGCGGCATTAAGTGGAGTCCCTGATAATCTGGTCGATAAGGTGACGAAAACGTTACTTTCCACAGATAATACGACAATGCGTTGGGGAGCACCCGCTTCAGTGACTCAAGTCGAAACCTTATTGCGTGATGTTAATCAACATCCACAGCAACGCCAAGTTTGGCAAGATATTGTCAGTTGGACGATACAACACCAAATCACTATTAGTATTATTGCGTTATTTTTTATTTTGTTAGGGATCAATCATGTCTGGATTGCTTTTCTAGTCAGGCGTCGCAGTCGCCAACTCGAAGTTGCCCACAACCGCCTGCGTCAGCAGGAAGCTAATTTACAAAAAGCTCAGCGTTTGAATATCTTAGGTGAAATGGCATCCGGCTTTGCCCATGAACTAAATCAGCCATTATCTGCCATTCGAAATTACGCTCAGGGCTGTATTTTACGTCTGAAAAAAGAATCTGATGACCACCCGCTTATTGGCGCGCTCACTAAAATTGATCATCAGGCGCAGCGTGGTGCGGATATCATTCGTAACTTACGCCTTTGGGCAGGAAAGCCAAATCATGATTCAAGCCAACAACTCAATCAGCAGTCAGTCAAACAAACCATCAACCATATTTGGCAACTATTGCAAGTTGAACAATATGGCTCAGGTACACAATTATTATTGCCTGATACTGATGATGTTATGCTTAAATTACCCGAGACATTGCTCGACCAGTTACTTTCCAATTTAATTAGCAATAGCCTACAAGCTGGTGCTAACACCTTAAGTTTTGAGTTCCATTTTGCTCAAGACCGCTTTTTATTAGTATTGCAAGATGATGCTGGTGGGATGCAATCTGAGCAATTAGAACAAGGCATTACCCCTTTTGCGACAACAAAAAAGGAAGGTTTAGGACTTGGGCTAGTTATTTGCCAGAGACTTATCCAAAGTCAAGGCGGTGACATTCGGATTGAAAATAATATCACTGATGACGGCCTTAATGGCTTAAGGGTGACGTTAATTTTCAGCTATCCTTAATTTTTCCGTCAATAGCGCATGTTTTGCCACACAATTGATAACATTCACCTTGGTGATGTGTGACAATCATAAGCTGAATATTTTCAATAATATGTGAAACCACACAATAATCGATAACATGACTCTGTGAGGTAATAATCAATGCCCGTTATTCATCTGGTGGATGACGACACCGATGTCACCGATGCCTGCCAATTTTTACTCGAAACACTTGGTTATTCGGTTACTGTTTGGAATGATAGCGAACAATTTATTCAGCAAGCATCACTTCATCAAGAAGGTATTGTCTTACTTGATATGAGAATGCCTAAACTTGATGGACGGCAAATTCATCATCTACTTAAAGAGCAACAAAGTACGCTTGCAGTTATTTTTCTTTCCGGTCATGGGGATATTCCTATGGCTGTCGAACAAGTCAAACTCGGGGCGATTGATTTTCTGCAAAAACCTATTGATAGCCAACAACTGGCTATAACACTTGAACATGCACATTTGCAGACCGCCAAAGCCACCGAGCGTTACCTAATTAAACAGCGTTATGAAACCCTGACGCCAAGAGAAAAAGATATCTGTAAATATGTTCTGCAAGGCTTAATCAATCGTGAAATTGCAGATATCGCTTGTGTCTCTGTTCGTACCGTTGAAGTACATCGTTCACGAGTTATGGACAAAATGGCAGTACGAAATTTAGCTGAATTAATGATCACCTTACAAACTGCTCATATTTTAAATGAATAATTTGTTATAATTACCACATTATCGATAACCTGCTATTGCTTTGATAGCAAACAACTCTATATCGGAATCTAATGATACAGGCACCAACGTTTAAACTCAGTTTTCTACACCCTCGTTACTGGCTCACTTGGTTTGGTACAGGTGTACTTTATGTCCTCGTGTTACTGCCTTACCCAGTTATTTACTGGATAGGGACACGTTTAGGTCGCCTATCCAAACATTTTCTAAAAAAACGTGCCTTAATTGCTAACCGTAATTTGCAATTGTGTTTTCCAGACATGAGCGAAGAAGAACGTCGCCAAATGGTCGATAAAAATTTTGAATCTGTCGGTATGGGCGTATTTGAAACGGGCATGGCTTGGTTTTGGCCTGACTGGCGTGCACGCCGCTGGTGCAAAATAGACGGCCTACAGAATATGAAGGAAGCGCAAAAAACCGGACGCGGCATTATCGTTGTGGGCATCCATTTCTTGACCCTCGAACTTGGTGGGCGAATGTTTGGTATGCATAACCCGGGAAATGGCGTTTACCGCCCGAATGATAATCCAGTCTACGACTGGCTTCAAACCAGAGGCCGCCGACGTTCTAACGATGTCATGATTGACCGCAAAGATCCTAAAAGTATGGTACGCATTTTACGACAAGGTAAAATTCTATGGTATGCCCCTGACCATGATTATGGGCCGCGTAACAGTGTTTTTGTACCATTTTTTGCCGTCAAAGATACTGCCACAACAACCGGTACATCAATATTAGTCCGAATGGCTAACCCGTTAATGATCCCTTTTACACTGCGTCGTATGCCTGCTGGTAAAGGTTATGAACTACTTATCCAGCCTGCTGTTGATGGTTTTCCTAAAGATGATGAAGTCGCAACCGCAGCCATGATGAATAAGCTCATTGAAAAAGAAATTTTAAGAGCACCTGAACAATATATGTGGCTACATCGTCGCTTCAAAACACGACCGGAAGGAGAGCCCTCCTTATATGGTGATTTGCATCATTAAATCGATGAAGCGGCCGTTAGTCATATAACCGCCGTTTCGTTCTTAAGGAATAAGTTAGGAGTCTATGCTTAACAGGAATACTTACTGGAAACGTAATTTGTATGTCGTATGGTTCGGTTGTTTTTTAACTGGCGCGGCATTTAGCCTGATCATGCCTTTTCTCCCCTTATATATTGAAGAACTCGGCGTAACTAACCACGCCTCATTAAGCCTATGGACTGGTGCAGTTTTTAGCATCACGTTTCTATTCTCTGCGATTGCAGCCCCATTTTGGGGGCGATTATCTGACCGAAAAGGTCGAAAACTCATGTTATTGCGCTCAGCCCTTGGTATGGCTATCGTCATGGTGCTCATCGGTTTTGCGCAAAATATCTGGCAACTACTCATCCTCAGAGCCATTTTAGGTCTTCTAGGGGGCTTTGTTCCCAATGCCAATGCGTTGATAGCAACTCAAATACCGATTAAAAAAAGCGGCTGGGCAATGGGCGTACTTGCCACAGGTGCAGTGAGTGGCGCATTGATAGGTCCATTGATTGGTGGCTTACTCGCTGACCAATATGGTCTGCGCCCGGTATTTTTCATCACCGCCAGCGTATTATTCATTTGCTTTTTTGTGACATTATTTTATGTTCGCGAACGTTTTACACCCGTTTCTCGTAAAGATGCCTTAACTGGCAAACAGGTTTTTGCTTCTTTACGTAATAAAAACTTAGTCATTAGTTTATTTTTTACCACCATGATTATTCAAGCAGCAATGGGATCAGTAAATCCGGTAGTCACCCTCTATGTTCGAGAACTCTCTGATTCCATCGAAAACTTGGCGTTTGTCAGTGGTATGATAGCTTCCATTCCTGGTGTTGCAGCACTGATAGCAGCCCCTATGCTAGGTAAGCTTAGCGATAGAATAGGACCTGAAAAGGTCTTGTTGGCAGTATTAGGCGCATCAATATTTGTTCTTTTCCCGATGGGACTCGTCAGTAATTATTGGGAACTTGGTGCTTTACGCTTTTTACTCGGTGCTTTAAATGCTGCACTGTTACCCGCGGTACAAACTTTAATTTTGTACAATATTTCCCATCAAGTTACTGGACGGATATTTAGCTATAACCAAGCACTACGAGACGTCGGTAATGTTACCGGACCGTTAATGGGATCTCTGGTCGCCGCGACTTATGGGTTTAGAGCTGTATTCTTTTTTAGTGCAATATTGGTACTCATTAATCTCATTTACTCATGGTCGGTTATCAGAAAACAATCTGATGGCCTTCGTGCTGAGCCCAGTGAATAATCGTTAAGTGAACAATAAATGAACTGATATTCTTTGCGTAAAACCCTAGCTATTTATAGGTATTACAGCATTTTATGCATAAGTCTATCTTTTATCTCTCTAGTGCATTGTTTTTATTATACTTAATCGATTCAAAATTCTTGCTTTTATTGTCAACTAAAATCCTGTATTGTCCCCTACCTTATAGTGAAAAATGAGAGTTACATCGAACTTTCACCTTAAAACTACATATATTGCAATAAATTTATTCTGCTTATAGATGATTCTATAATAATGTATGTTAAAAATATGTTTACACCCTGAAAGTTAACATATCTATATATTGACACCTAAGCACTTAGCTTGGTGTTTTTTATCAGACACACATCTCAAGAGATAATTTATCGGAGTTCTCAGATGAATAATTCTGCGACTAAAACAAAAACATTTTTCGGGCATCCGTACCCACTAAGTTCACTTTTCCTCACTGAAATGTGGGAAAGATTTTCTTTCTATGGCGTTCGTCCACTACTCATTCTGTTTATGAGTGCCGCATTACTTCAAGGCGGTATGGAGCTGCCTATTGAACAAGCCTCAGCGATTGTGGGTATCTTTGCAGGTGGCGTCTACATTACGTCATTACCGGGCGGCTGGTTAGCCGATAACTGGTTAGGTCAACGTAGAGCCGTTTGGTACGGTTCTCTCATCATTGCACTTGGTCACTTGTCTATTGCCATGTCTGCAATTTTAACCAACACCTTCTTCTTTGTGGGCCTTTTACTGATTGTGTTAGGTACAGGACTGTTTAAAACCTGTATCACCGTAATGGTTGGTACTTTGTATAAAAAAGAAGATACTCGCCGTGACGGTGGTTTCTCACTATTTTATATGGGTATTAATATGGGGTCATTTATTGCCCCTCTCATTATTGGCCCTTTGCATGAAAAATATGGCTGGCACATTGGCTTTGGTCTTGGTGGCCTAGGCATGTTAATTGCGCTGTTAGTCTTCCGTTTTTATGCAATCCCACAAATGCGCCGTTATGACAAAGAAGTTGGATTAGATTCAACGTGGAACCGCCCTACTGTACAACGTAAAAATGTCGGTAAATGGGTCTCTTTGGTGATGGTACTGCTCGCTGCATTAGTTATTTTAATCGACAATGGTACGATCCCATTTAATGCCTCAATGATAGCGAAGAGTTCGGCTTACATTATCTCAACATGTGTCGGTATCTATTTCGTATTTATGTTCTTCTTTGCAGGTTTAAATAGCAGTGAGCGCTCGCGTTTATTGGCCTGTTTAATCCTGTTAGTTGCCGCAGCATTCTTCTGGTCAGCATTCGAACAAAAACCGACTTCATTTAATATTTTTGCTCGCGATTATACTGATAGGCAAATGGGTGATTTCGAAATCCCAACGATCTGGTTCCAAGCGATTAATGCGCTGTTCATTATTATATTAGCTCCACTGTTCAGCTGGTTCTGGCCATCATTGGCTAAACGCAACATGAACCCGAGCAGTATGTCAAAATTTGTAGTCGGTATTTTATTTGCGGCGGGTGGCTTTGCGGTGATGATGGTGGCAGCAAACCACGTTCTCGCAACACAAACGGGCGTATCGCCATTTTGGTTAGTGGGTAGTATTTTATTACTGACTCTTGGTGAGTTGTGCCTTAGCCCGATTGGTTTGGCTACAATGACCTTATTAGCGCCACATAAAATGCGTGGACAAGTTATGGGGTTATGGTTCTGTGCCAGTGCGTTAGGTAATCTAGCGGCGGGGATCATGGGTGGAAATATCCGTAAAGATCAACTGGATTCAATGCCTGAGCTGTTCTCCCATGTCTCAATCGCATTAATCATCTGTGCGATTGTTTTGGCTATATTGATAATACCAGTTAGAAATATGCTTAAAAATGCGGATAAAAACGAAGCGAAAGCGAGCTAATCCACGTTAATATTCACTGCTCGATAACCTGTACTGGGCTATTGAGCAGTGTAATTCTATATTTATCATTTATATCTACGCTATAATCTTCCAATACATCAATGATGCCCAACCTCAAAGGATAGATTGTATGAGCGTATTTTCACTTCCTGTTTACTATGTTGACGCCTTCACTGATACCCTATTTCAAGGTAATCCAGCAGCCGTTGTTTTACTCGAAAAGTGGCTACCTGATGAACAACTTATTTCTATTGCGGCTGAAATCAACTTATCTGAAACCGCATTTTTAGTGGGCGTTCACATACGTTGGTTCACGCCGATTATGGAGGTCAAACTTTGTGGTCACGCTACTTTAGCTGCATCTTTTGTACTCACTAAGATTATGCACCATCCTGATAATCCAATTATTTTTCAATCAATTTCAGGTGAATTAACCGTCTCGGAAACTGAAAATACCTTTACTCTCGATTTTCCTATTCTTGAGTGTAAACTTGCAGAGAGTGCGCAATACCCTCAATTAACTAAAATTTTAGGTGTTGAAATTGAACAATTATGGTTGGCTAAAGACCGCTATATTTGTTTTTTATCTACCGTAGAACACGTTAAAAACTGCCAACCTGACATGCTGAAACTGTCACAACTTCCTTTACCAGGCTTAACAATTACCGCAAAAAGTGACAATAACAAAGTCGATTTTGTTTCGCGTTATTTTGCACCTGCAAAAGGCGTTAATGAAGATCCTGTCACAGGAACTTCCCATTGTGCAATTGCCCCACTTTGGGCTAAAAGGTTAAATAAAAACAGCTTAGTTGGCCATCAAATATCTGCTCGTGGTGGATTAGTCAAATGTGATATCGAAAATGAACGCGTAAAGCTAACAGGCAAAGCGACTTTATTTTTAAGTGGAACGATTCATATTTGATTAATTGCTGAATTTATTTGTGATGAGTATTACACTGACTCATCAATGTGAATAAGCTATATAATACATAAAATAATTTTAAGGTTTAAACATGTCTCCAGATGTTGAAGATACAATCGCACAAAAAATTGAACAATCTATCACCTGCGTATCGAAAGTTATTTTTCCAACGACAACCAATCATCATAGTACCCTCTTTGGAGGCACAGCTTTAGCTTGGATGGATGAAGTTTCTTTTATCACTGCCACTCGTTTTTCTCGCAAGCGCCTAGTGACCGTTTCTACAGAAAAAATTAATTTTACCCATCCAATTCCTTCTGGCACCATCGTGGAATTGATCGGCAAAGTCAGCCGAGTGGGTAGAACCAGCCTTGCAGTCAATGTCTCCATTTTTCTAGAAGACATGTATTCCGAGGGGCGCGAAGAGGTGATCCATGGCCAGTTTAACTTTGTAGCGGTTGATGATAACGGTAAACCAACACCATTGTTTGAATGATATATAAAAATGCAAAAAGTGTGTGCTAAATTAACTTGCACACACTTTTTTTGTTTTACGCTATCACGATAAATTCTCTTACATCATCAACGGTTAAGCGAAGGCCAAGAATGGTGAGATACATAATAAAATCCCAGTAAAAATAATTAGATATAAAGAGGCGCCTTTATACTTATGCAACATTGGGACTTTATAAACTAAATACGCTGGAATTAAACAACCGACCATCCCAAAAATTGGGCTACAGATTGAAGTAAAGCTCAGTACTGGTGCATTAAGAATAATCGCTCCCCATGCAAGTAGCACTGCAAATACCATAATACCATTTTTAACCCACTCATCTTTAATGCGTTCAACTGGCATCATTCGTTGTAAAATATTCATCACAATACCTTGGGTCGCCTCACGGAATCCGAGATAAACACCAAAGAATGCGGTCATTACAGCGAAAATATTCAGCATGACACTCACAACGGTGACCCAACCACCCGGAAAGAATTTAGCGGCAATGGCTAAAGCAGAAATATTTTGTTCGTAAGCTTTAACTGCCTCTTCATGCCCCATCGCTAAAGTAAAAGAAACCGCGTAGAAAAATACCGTGCAAAACAAGATACCAAATGCAATATTCATCGCACGCAGCGCTTTATAGCGCGCCACTTCTCTATTCGTATTTTGGCTGCGAAATGAAATAACCATTGGACTCAATGTTTGAATAAACAGTATTGAAGTCAGTGTAAACGGTAACGTAATAACCGCTTCTTTTAATAAACGCCCTACTGGTGGTAAAGAACCAGCATTATATAGATGCCACATTCCTATCATTGAAACACCCAATGCGGCGACAACAAACAATTTAGTCAATACCATAAAACTTGATAGCTTAAAGAGTAACTTTTCACCTCGAGATGAAATCGCCACTAAAATGCAGATTAGAACCAAACCATACCACGATGTTTCTGATAATAATCCTTCGGTCACACCAAAAGTCTGTAAATATGACGCACTGTCATTTGTAATCGCCGTAGAATAAACAAACATCCAAATGACGAGCATCACAAAATAAAGTGCGCCTAAAAGCATTCCCCAGTTTTTACCTAAATAACCACTAATCACACTTGGATAATCTTTACACTCAGGTGACTCAGCGAGTGTGTTAATAAATAAACGTTGAAACAAATACATTGCAGGATAGCCGACAACAGATGAAAGCAAAAACACCCATAACCCCATTAATCCGACTTGCACAGGCAGAAATACGATCCCTGCCCCAATTGCCATACCAATACTCATGATGACCCAACCTGCGTCAGTACCATCAAATTTAGTCGCTTCGCGCCATTGTTCTTGAGTCATACCTGCTCGAGATGCCGCTGTAGAGCCGTTTTTTCTTTCATTGTTATCTATCGTTGGGATCGTTGCCATAATTTTTCACTCAATATTTAAGTTTGTGATGAAAAGCTTTTTTTGATTTTAAAATACGGTTTAATAGTTATTTATATTAATAACCTTAGTTATTCGCAGGCTTTTATCATGTTCAAATCATAAAGGATATGTAGGAGAAAAAACGACTCTTTATTAGCCTGCAAAATGGGCTATTTATAGAAAATTTTTCTCTATTAAGTGAATTAAGACAAAAATATCTCTATCTAGAAGAGGAAATAAAACTTGTTCACCAAACCGTAACCCAACAAAAACTAACTTATTGTTTTTAAACATTTAATTGATATTAACTGGAGTTTTCACTTATTAACAATTTCAACAATCATAAATTTAATACGTGCTAAATATCACAGTATTATATGATAACTAATATTAAGTATCGCAATAACTCTGTACTTTGTAACAATTATGTGATTTTTTAGAATAAATCACTATATGGGTATTTTACATATAATTTATACTTTAATTGTTCCTATATGAATGCGCTAAAGCTTTTTTTTCATTGTGACTAAGTTAATTTGCTACTCATTTTTGAATTATTTTAGAAATTGACTTCAATAATTAATTCAGCATTGTAGCTCAGCCCATTTAAAAACTCTCATAATGTGTATCTATTATTACATATTGATATTTATCAAATATCGTCGTAAAGTATTGGATAATAAATTGATCGTCGTAACTTGCTATTAACCTCCCTAAATTATTAAAATGGGCGTTTAATTCAATAAGATATTCATAATCTAATCTTATTAATTTTTATTCGCATTTTAAACTAAGGCTGATTAATAAAAAGCAGTAAACAATACGTTAAAAATCAATTAACAATTAGATTTTAACAGTCATTGCTTATTAAAAATACTTATCACCAACAGAAGACATTAAAAATATCATGTTCAGAATTTTTTCATTAATTTTACTGTTTATTTTCTCTATTAATCTTAGTTTTGCTGCGGTTCCTAAAGAAACATTAAAACTAATAGAACAAGAAGCCCAAAAAGGTGATGTTAAAGCACAAGTGATGCTTGGAATTGGCTATTATTTAGGAACAGAAATCAAACAAGATTATCCTAAAGCAAAAAAATGGCTAACCATGGCCTCTAACAAGGGAAACTCAGACGCACAACTTTTCCTTGGCGATATGTATTTAAATGGTAATGGTGTTGAAGTTAGCCTTGAAACAGCGATGGGATGGTTTGAAAAATCCGCAAATAAAGGTAATGCCGAAGCGCTAAACTATATGGGTCAGTTTTACTACCAAGGTATTGGAGTCAAACAAAATTATATTACGGCCTTTGAATGGTTTAAAAAGTCGGCCGATAAAAAATTTCCACCCGCACAATACCAAGTTGGGAAAATGCTTCAAGATGGTGAAGGAACCGAAATTAACGAAAAATCAGCATCAGAATATTTAGCGTTAGCCTGTAAAGCGGGTCTCAAAGAGGCATGCACTAAGCCGTAACACAAAATAAATAATCCAATTGATACTAATAATACAAACTATTTTTCATCTTTATAGGCAATACGCTTACCCATGCGTTTTGCCTACTCAAAAATAAATACTTCAAATTTCACACTAAAATATTAAATAACATACACTTGATCACACCTTTCGTTCTAAAATTTATTATTATTAATTTATTAACAATTATTATCATAATTCATGATATTGTTCTAAACTTATAATATAAAAGAAAAAAGGAGAAATTATGTACAATACTATTTTAGTTCCGATTGATGTTACCGAAGATTCGCTCACTAATATGCTCATTCCCCATGTAAATTCATTGCAAAAGCTGAATAATTCGACAGTTCATTTCCTTGCAGTAACAGCTCCTATCTCAAATTATTTACGCTATGGTGGAACTATTTTACCCGGCGATTTTCCAGATGATGCAAAGCAAGTAGAAATTATTCTCAAGGAATTAAATGAAAAAGTTAAGCTGTTTTCTATTCCTGAAGATAAAGTGCAAGTAAAAGCAACAATTGGCTCAGTTAAAGATGAAATTTTAGCAACAGCAGAAGATATTAATGCCGATATCATTCTACTCGGCTCTCGTAGACCAAGCATGTCGACCTATTTATTGGGTTCGAATGCCGCCTCAGTAGTTCGTTATGCTAAGATTAGTGTGCTTGTCGTTCGCTAAGATGAATTAAATCAAATAAAACGCTTTAAGGTCTTAAAAAACACAGGTCATGTAAGTTCTTAATAATTGTTACACAAAACAATAAACCCATACAATAAATATGACTATTACATGTTTATTTAGGGTAAATTAAAGACTCATAAACATTTTCGTGATTTTCACGCCCTGCTCATTTTGCAGGGTTTTTTCTTTCTAGCCATAGCCTAAATATTTACTCTCTTAAAATCCATCCGCACCTTTTCCACAAAACCATCATTCAATAGCACTACAATGTTAAAACATGAAAAAAATCATGATGTTATAAATCATAACGCATTAATTCTACTGATAAAAAAGCCTATCTCTTACAAGATAGGCTATCAAAAAATAAATTTAAGTTGATTACTGTTGTAATGCTGATTTCATGACTTTTTGGAAATCATCCCAAGAACAGTAACCGCTTTTATCAATTGGGCAATCTTTGAGTTCTAATGTGACATGTTTAGGAGGGGTTTTTAACGATAAATAAGCGTTATCTCTAAGTTGGTCTGAGGTTTGATATACATACTCAACTTTCATAAAGTCCTTTTTAGCTTGCTTATCGTGCCAGCGTTGAAATACCAACTTACCGCCAATCGGCGTATGTTCATATTGTTGTGGTAATTGATAAGGCTTAAAATCCATCGCTGACATCACTGAAGCAATATTAGAGTCATGTCCGACTAAAAAAATAAATTTAGCGGTTTCTCCTTTATCTACAGAAACAAAACCATTGTTGATATAATTCAGTATTGGATGAGCCACATTTTTAGCGATCAATTTAGGTGAAAATAATGTTTCCTGATAACCATTTTTCAGGGTATTCAGTTTAACCCACTTTTCATCTGAATTAACCAATCCCCAAGCGACATCTTTTAATGGGAAACCTTCATAATATTGTAAATCTATCGCATCCGCAGCCGAATTAGCTATTTTTAATGGGCCACTAACACCTGGCTCTTTATCCGCCTCTACAATAAAAGTATTCTTTTGCGTCGCTAAATCACAAAATTTATCCGTCTTACATTTTTGAGAATCTTTTATATTAAGTAAGTTATTTAATTCATCATAGCCCGGTTTAAGATTAAGACCTTTTAAATGTTCTTCCATTGCGAATATCGCTTTTTGTTTAAATTCAGGCGTCGCATTGGTAATAATAGGATTGAATACAGGGTCCATTGTACCAATTTCAGGCTGGTGATGAATATTCACTTTACAGCCGGGGAAAGCACCAGTCGCGAAAAATTGCGCCGTAGCAATGGTTCTTTGTAAACTATTGGTATAAATATAAACATCTTCACTACTTGTCGGGCAAAGTTCATCGGCCAACAATTTATTTTGATCTATCCATTCCCTAAAATAATGCCCCATATAAACCTCAAGAGCACCGCCTTTCGTGGTTAAATAGCCACTTTTCGCATCCCATTCTGGCCATTTTTTATCTGTAATTTCTGTCAGAATACCCGTATTAACAATTGGCGTTCGTAAATTATGGCGGCTAAGGACTAAAACTTGGTCGAGCACCATATCACTTGCGTTATCGGTATTTGCTAAAACAGGGGCGATAGGGGTGAATAAAGCAGCAGATAAACACAATGTTAGCAGTTTATATTTCATCTAAATACTCCTAAAATTTTATCAAAATATGAAAATGCAAAAAAATACATAACGTTGTAATTATGTTAGAAAATAAAAAATTAACCTGTCCATTTAAATATATTCCAATAATGAAGGATTTACCTTTTTTTTCTGAGACTAACCTCCCAAAACTACCGCTTAACTTAAATTAAACGGTTATTTATCAGCGTGTTTATTTTTAATAAAATAATTAATGAATTATTAAAAAATAGATATTAACCAGCTTTATTCTGACTAATTTATTGACACAATTTTTAGTCTGTTTAAGATTGGCATCTTAAATATTAGGAATATAGAAATGATAATTAAACCTGCTATTGCTAGTAATTACGACGAGATTATTCAGGTATGGGAATCATCTGTTAGGGCAACACATGACTTCATAACCGAGCAAAACATCCAAGATTTAAAAATCGCTATTAAAGAGCAATATTTGCCTAACTTAGCCGTTTTTGTCGCTGTTGATGAAACTCAAAAAATTATTGGTTTTATTGGAACCGACGAAAATCGCCTTGAAATGCTATTCATTGCTCCCAATAATCGGGGCAAAGGAACCGGAAAACAACTGCTTCACTATGCCATAAATCAACTGGGTATTACTGAGGTGGATGTGAATGAACAAAATCCACAAGCCGTTGGGTTTTATCAACATATGGGATTTATACAATATGCTCGTTCGGAAATAGATGGGGAAGGCAACCCATTCCCTATTTTACACATGAAACTCAGTACGGTTGAATGATGAATAAATGGGTTTTTCAGCAAATTTACTGCCTTGAATAACCCAATAAAATATCTCAAAAGAATATAATGATGATTACCTAGGCGCTATTTGCGCGGTTACAGTTTGTTCCATAGCTATTTATTCAGTAAGTGTTTACTCAGGAAGAAAGGGCAGCGCGTGTTCTTCTCCCCATGTTTTCAACATGAGCAATATTGATTGTAACGACTCCCCCCGTTCCGTTAGGCTGTATTCTACTTTTGGAGGAACTTCAGCAAATACCTTTCTCGCAACTAATCCACAGGACTCTAACTCACGTAATTGTTTAGTTAACATCCGCGGCGTAATAAATCGCAATAATCGCTTTAGCTCATTAAACCGTAGCGTACCATTGGTCATCAGATGGTAAAGGATCATGCCTTTCCCTTTCCCCCCAATAAGCTCTAAAGTTGCCTCAACGGGACAAGCTTCATAAATATACGTTTCATAACGCGGTTTTTTAACAGTATCCATTATGTACCTATGTATCAAAAATGTACGTACTTGTTTAATTAATAGTATATACGTTATCATAAATTTAAATAGTAACGAGTTTATTTTAAAGGGAAGATTTATGACTATTACTGATATTGCAATGAAACGTTATTCAACTAAATTATTTGATCCAACTAAAAAAATCAGCGCTGAAATATTTGATAAATTAACAACGCTATTACGTTACAGCCCATCAAGCGTCAATATTCAACCGTGGCACTTTATTATTGCCGAAAGTGAAAATGCAAAATCGCGCATAGCAAAATCAACACAAGGCGATTATCACTTCAATACAGTCAAAATTACTGATGCATCACATGTCGTCGTCTTTTGTGCAAAAATTGACGTCAATGACCAGTATCTATCGGATATTTTGCAACAAGAAGATACTGATGGCCGCTTTGCGCTTCCAGAACATAAAGAGATGATGGCAGGGGCAAGAAACTATTTTCTTAATATTCATAAAAACGATCTGCACGATTTGCCTCACTGGCTCGAAAAACAGGTTTTTATCAATTTAGGTGGTTTTTTACTCGGTGCAGCCGCATTGGGCGTTGATTCAGTACCGATGGAAGGTATTGATTTTAATATTCTTGATAACGAATTTAACCTCAGTGCACAAGGCCTCAAACCTATCGCTGTCGTTGCACTAGGTTACCGCGCTGAAGACGATTTCAATGCTAAACTGACTAAATCTCGCTTAACTGAAGACAAAATTATCACGCTAATTTAATTTGATAATAAAATTGCGATTTAATAAATCAAACTGTCATTTTTAATAAAAAAGCCACTGTAATCAGTACGTTTGTACTTACAGTGGCTTGATTATTTTTAACTCGATATGAGTTTATTTATGCTTTTCTTCGGTTTTAGCTTTAGATTCTGCTTTCGCTTCTTCAGCTTCTACTTCACGATACCAACGTGGGTGATGCTTTCTAGCCCAGCGGCGGCTAACTTTACCTTCAACCATCCCACCAATCGAGCCTTTCACCCAAAATGCCATATACATATGGATCAAAATGGCATGGATAAGCACAATGGCTGCAACCGCATGAATAAGCAGGCTCCAACGGATCATCCACATAGGGAATAAGTCCGCAAAGTAAGGACGCCAGATGATAATTCCGGTGATCAAGAGCACAAAAATCAAACTCATGATGCTCCAGAACATCATTTTCTGGCCTGCATTATATTTCCCTACATCAGCAACATTGTGTTCGTTACCTTTAAGTACCTCGATAATATTTTTAAACCAAGGTAGATCTTGTCTGTCTGGAATATTATGTTTAACAAAACGGAAAAACATAAACATCAATACGACAAAGATTAATACACCAAAGAATGGGTGAAGAATACGCCCCATTTGTGGCGTACCAAAAGTTTCCGTCAACCATTTTAATGTTGGGAAAAATAGTGCGATACCAGACAAAGCAACCAAGAAAAAGCTGATGACAACAGTCCAGTGACATGCGCGGTCAACAAATTTTGTCCGAACAATCATTTTGCTCTTTTTACTCATGGTCATCTTTCTCCTCTTCATCATCCACTTCTTTATTCGGCCCAATTCCCACATAGTGGAAAATCAGTCCGGCAAAGGTGGCTATAAAGCCCACAACAGACAGTGGTTTCAAGACGCCCTGCCACAGATTGATTGGTGTATCAATTTGCGGGTCTTTCGGTAGTCCATGATACAACTGCGGTTTATCCGCATGATGAAGTACATACACGACGTGTGTACCGCCTACGCCCTCAGGATCGTAAATCCCAGCCTCTGCAAACCCGCGTTTTTGCAACTTAGAAACACGCTCAGCGCCATATTCCAACATTTCTTTTTTCGTACCAAAACGAATAGCACCAGTTGGACACGTTTTCACACAAGCCGGTTCTTGACCTACGCTGACTCTATCAACACATAAAGTACATTTGTACACACGATTATCTTTTGGATTTAATCGTGGAATGTTGAAAGGGCAACCCGCGATACAGTAGCCACAACCAATACACTGCTCTGATTGGAAATCCACAATACCATTAGCGTACTGAATAATTGCACCCGCTGATGGACAGGCTTTTAAGCAGCCAGGGTCAGTACAATGCATACAGCCATCTTTTCGGATCAACCACTCTAACTTGCCGCTTTCGCTAGTTTCGCTAAAACGCATTACCGTCCAAGATTTTGCACTTAAATCGGTTGGGTTATCATAAACCCCAACACAATGACCAACTTCGTCACGGATATCATTCCACTCAGAACAGGCCACCTGACAGGCTTTACAGCCTATACAGGAGGTCACATCAATTAACTTACAGACTTCAAACTTATCGTCGCGCGCATGGGGTGGAGGCGTAATACTATTGGTCGCGGAACGTTTAATGATGTCTTGAGATTGCATGGACATAGTTCCCTCCCTTACGCCTTCTCAATGTTAACTAAAAATGCTTTATACTCAGGTGTCTGAGAGTTAGCATCGCCCACGGATGGCGTTAACGTGTTAGAAATAAAGCCTTTTTGCGTTACACCTTCAAAGCCCCAGTGAATTGGTATCCCAACAGTTTCAATCGGTTTTCCATCAACCATCAACGTTTGCAGTCGCGGTGTTACCACAGCAACAGCCTTAATAAAACCACGCTTACTGCTGACTTTGACTTGATCGCCTAACGCAATACCTTTGGCTTTCGCTAAGGTTTCGCTGATTTCAACAAACTGTTCAGGCTGAGCAATTGCGTTTAAACGTGCATGCTTAGTCCAAGTATGGAAATGCTCAGTTAAACGATAAGTGGTTCCCACATAAGGGAATTCTTTATGGTCGCCAAGTCGTTTCTTATCTTCGTCAAAAATTCGAGCCGCAGGATTAGAAATAACATTTGGATGTAATGGGTTAGTTCCTAATGGCGTTTCAAATGGTTCATAATGCTCAGGGAAAGGTCCTTCTGCCATTTTATCAATCGCAAATAAACGACCTAAACCTTCAGGCTGCATAATAAAAGGACCCGTACCCACTTCAGGTGCTGAACCATTAAAATCAGGCACGTCATTACCGACCCATTTTTTGCCATCCCATTCAATAAGCACACAATCTTTATTCCATGGCTTACCTTTGGTATCACAAGATGCACGGTTATAAATAACACGTCGGTTAAGCGGCCATGCCCAAGCCCAACCTAATGTATTACCGATTCCAGATGGGTCACTGTTATCACGGTTCGCCATTTGATTACCTTTTTGCGTCCAGCTACCCGTATAAATCCAACAAGATGATGCTGTTGAACCATCACTACGTAGCAGTGCAAAAGAGCTTAGTAATTCACCTTTTTTCGCTTGTAGATTGCCATCTGCATCAAAGAGATCCACCAGTGCAACACCATTGTTCTCTTTTGCCACTTCTTCTGACTCAGGATGGAATTGACGTTTATAATCCCAACGCATTTGCATCAGAGGATCAACACCATTACCACCCTCTTGTGCATATAGTTCACGGATTTTATATAAAATACCGGTTAGGATTTGCCCATCATTACGTGCTTCACCTGGGGCATCCGCGGCTTTCCAGTGCCATTGTAACCAGCGGCCTGAGTTAGCAATTGAACCATCTTCTTCAGCAAAACAAGTTGAAGGTAAACGGAATACCTCCGTTTGAATCGACGCGGAATCGACATCATTCATTTCACCGTGGTTTTGCCAGAAATTCGCGGTTTCGGTCACAAGAGGGTCAACAATAATTAAGTATTTAAGCTTACTTAAGCAGCTAACAACTTTGTTTTTATCTGGGAACGAGGCAACAGGGTTAAAGCCTTGGCAAATGTAACCTGTCACTTGATCTTTGCTCATCATGTCAAAATATTTCATAACATCATAAGCTTGGTCCCATTTCGGCAGCCAATCAAAGCCCCATTGGTTCTCTTGTTGCGCTGCATCACCATAGAAAGACTTCATTAAACTGACAAAAAATTTCGGGTAATTACTCCAATAATTCACCTGGTTAGGTAAGGTGGCTTTTGGTGTATTCGCCGTCAAATAATTTTCAACTGTCAGATGTTTTTCAGATGGTAATGTGAGATAACCCGGTAAACTGGTTGATAACAAACCTAAGTCTGTCAGGCCTTGAATATTTGAGTGACCGCGTAAAGCGTTGACTCCACCACCCGCCATACCCATATTACCAAGTAGCAATTGGATCATTGCCATTGTTCGAATATTTTGAGCACCAACAGTATGTTGAGTCCAACCCAATGCATAAAGAAATGTTCCGGCTTTATCCGCAGCACTCGTTGTGGCCAAAATTTCACAAACTTTTAAGAAGTCAGCTTTTGGCGTACCACAAATATTTTCAACAACATCTGGCGTATAACGAGAGACGTGTTGACGAAGTTGATTCCAGACGCAACGTGGGTCTTGTAACGAGTCATCGCGTAATGCATGACCATTTTCGTCAAATTTATAGTTCCAGCTTGTCTTGTCATAACTGCGTTTTTCTGCGTCATAACCGCTAAATAAGCCATCGTTAAATTCAAAATCATCCCTAACAAGTAAAGCCGCATTAGTATAATTTTGAACGTATTCAGCATTAATTTTGTTATTTTCAATCAGGTAAAGTAAAACACCTGATAAAAATGTAATATCCGTACCTGAGCGAATAGGCACATAGTGATCTGCCACTGATGCGGTACGCGTAAAACGCGGATCGACAACAATCAGTGTTGCATCATTATTATTTTTCGCTTCCATTGCCCAGCGGAACCCGACAGGATGCGCTTCCGCAGCATTGCCGCCCATGACAACAATAACGTTGGCATTTTTGATATCAACCCAGTGGTTGGT
>NZ_DOEH01000019.1:64755-166444 GCF_003533305.1 Providencia sp.
TGTCAGACACGCGCTTGGTTATCGACCGCGAGCATACCGAGCGATCGTGCAAATTTTTGGGTTAGCATTCCAGTTTCGTTACTTGCCGCCGATGCACACAGCATTCCAGTTGATAACCAACGATTTACTGTTGTGCCTGCCGCATTTTTCTCAACAAAATTGGCATCGCGGTCATCTTTCATCAAACGCGCAATACGCGTGAATGCATCATCCCAACTAATGCGCTCCCATTTATCTGAGCCTGGCGCTCGATATTCAGGATAACGTAAACGATTTTCGCTGTGAATATAATCCAGTAGTCCTGCCCCTTTCGGACAAAGTGCACCACGGTTTACAGGGTGGTCAGAATCACCCTCAACATGAAATATAGCGGATTTAGCATTCATGGCGCCATCGCCCATGCTATACATTAATAACCCACAACCGACAGAACAGTAGGTACAAGTATTACGAGTCTCTTTCGACCGAAGTAATTTATTTTCACGTACATTAGCTATTGCCATTCCAGGCATAAAACCTAACGCAGCTACAGTTGTACCTGCCATCCCGCCAGCGCAGATTTTAAAAAACTTTCTGCGACTAACGTTCATTACTAACCTCTTTATCTTTTTTGTATAAAACGATGAGAGAATAGCAGCCTAATATGATGAGTTATTGCCTAAAATCAATTAATGTGAAAATAAATGTTTAATTAATATTAACTGAGTAGTTAACCAACAATTAAATTTACTACTAATAGAGTATTTTTTGTTAAATTGATTTGGATCAAGTGTTACATTTTGAAAAATAGTTAAACATTAGCATACTAAAATAGTGAAATTTGAGATAAGTTTAATTTCGGGTATTTAAAACATGAGATAAAACCAAAATAAAATATCGTTTAATTATTTATAAAAGCTCATATATTAATTAATCATCTCACAGAAAACTTAATTAATAATTTAAAGCGCAAAATAAAAATCCTGCGCCGATATATTTAAACAAACTATTTCCAACCACTAATAATAATACCAGCTCCCAATAGTACGACTAAAGCACCTACCCAATCTGTGGTTGTCAACTGCACCCCATCGACCACACGCAACCATATCAATGCAGTGACAATATATATTCCCCCATAAGTTGCATAAATTCGCCCACTCGCTTCAGGGTGTAAGGTTAATAACCATACAAACAACACTAAACTTAAAGCGGCTGGTAGTAACAACCATGGGCCACCTTGCTTTTTCATCCACAAATAGGGAAAGTAACACCCCGCAATTTCAGCAAGCGCAGTGATAAAGAATAAAACTATCATTTTAAAGGACATAAAATCTCTTTTAATATATTGATTATAAATATTTTATTTATTCATATTACACTACCCTAGACAAAAATTTAAATACTATTTGAGTCATCAATTAATTCATCAACAGGTAAAAGCTTAATTATTAAATTAAATAATTAAGCTAATGCAAAAACTAGTGCCATCCATGGTTAAATAGATGACATAAAATTTATGTTGATTTAACTAACAATAGAGAGAATCGCCTTGCTATTGGCAGTACAAATAACACAGTAGGAAAAGCAATCATCCACGATAGCCCCCAAGAAGTTATCCAAGGTGATAAGATTTCAGAGGTAAAGCCTAGTGCTCTGATGACACTAATAAGCGAAACAATGCCGCTCATTACTAAAGATAAGAAAAAAGGTACGAGGAAAATCATTGCTCTAGCAGGAAGTTTAGGGAAACCTAAAACATAATTTTTGTCTTGAAATGACATAAAGACTCCAAATTAAACGGTACACAACAGCACATAACTGTTAGTACAACAAAGTTATATGCGTTGATTTACGTAAACGCTTACGAGTCTTTAAGACCAATAACGTACATTCTATAATTTGTATTAATTTTGTCAACCTAAGCTAAACAATATATTTTATCGCGTTAATCTTAATATACATTAGTATTCAAAACCCCTAAATCCAATCGAGTAAGAACAAAAATTTTACCTCTTGAAATTCACCATCTTTCATTTATTATACACCGTATAATTATTAATATTTATAGGCTGAAAATGATCACAGGACATATATTTATAGCAACAAGCGTAGATGGTTTTATAGCTCGTGAGAATGGAAATATTGATTGGTTACATGAAATAGATACCAAAAATGAAGATCATGGCTATGTGCAATTTATGCAGAATATTGATGCCATTATTATGGGACGAGGAACGTTTGAAACACTCAGTGCTATTAGGCCTTGGGTTTATGATATCCCTGTGCTTGTGCTTTCTAAAACACTGGCAGACCAATCAACTCCTACTGATCTTATCGGTAAAGTGCGTTTTGTGAATAAAACACCAAAAGAAGCAATGGCTTTACTCGAAAACGAAGGATGTCGGCGTGTTTATGTCGACGGAGGGCGTGTCGTTCAATCTTTCATTTATGATGCCCTAATCACTGACCTGATCATTACTCAAATTCCTCTTTTACTTGGCAATGGCCGTCGATTATTTGGCGATATTCCTAATGATATATTTCTGCAACATCAAAAAACAAAAACATTCCCATCAGGATTTGTGCAATCAAAATATATTATAAAACGATAAATACACTAAAAATAAACATAACAAAACAAGAATTGAGATATCAATATGACTCAACGCAGCCGCGGTAGACCTAAAGCAAGTGAACCCCAAATTTCTCCAGAGGATATTATTACTCATGCATTATTGATTATCGACCGTGATGGCTTTGATAACTTAACCATGCGTGCGCTTGCGAAGGAAATGAATATCAATCCAATGACGATTTATCATCATTTTCAAGACCGTAGTGGCTTAATAAAAGCTATCGCAAACTCTCTATACGCTAATATTATTCCTACTTTAAAAGGGACGAATAGTGAACAAATTGAGGCTATTTTATTGGCCTATAGAACACAAGTTACACGTTACCCTGCACTCACTCTGGCGATATTTAATCTCCCCAATGCATTTCCTGAACAAGCTAAAAAAATAACAGAGAAACTAGTTTTCTTATTAGAACAACGAGGACTCCATTCTACAGAAGCATTGCAATGGACACATATATTAGTGGATTATACCCATGGAGAATCTCTTTCAGTCACTAAACAACCAACGATAAGCACGCCTAATTCAATCGAAGATAACCCTGAATTAACTCGTTACCGTAGTGCTATAAATATGCTTATTAATAACCTTAAGCATGGATTATAATCATTATTCATGCCGCTAAAACTTATTGCTCTAGCGGCATTTTTAAATCAAGGTACCTTTTGATTAAATTTATTATTATTTGCGTAAGGGATTTTTCCGTCGCATTGCTCAAAACTAAAACTTTCTCGGTCAACAAAACCCACAATATTATCTGAATCAAATAACTTTAATGCAAATTCAGCTAATTCATCACTCGTATGATAAGTGCCAAAAGATGCATCATAATCATAGTGTTCAATTCGATTAGCAACTTGGCCAAACTCTGTTTTTGTCGCTGCGGGTGCTAATACCTTAGCACTCAATTTAGCATCGGAAGCGAGTAGTTCCTTCGCTAATCCTTCGGTAAATACATTAACAAAAAATTTGGATGCGCAATAAGTAATAGCTGTTGGCACAATAGTATACCCACCAGCCGAGCTAATATTAATTAATTGGCTATTATCAATATGATGATAATCTCTCACGAATAATGAGGAGAGGATCGTTAAAGAATTTATATTTAAATTTAACAAGTGATTAAGCTCATCAATAGGTTGTTCTGATACCTCCCCATAATAGCCAATGCCTGCGTTGTTTATCCAAACTTGAATATCAATTTCTGCCAGTGAGTTATAAAGTAAAATGGCATTTTCAGGTACAGATAGATCAGCTGATTTTATAATCACGTCAATTTTTGAATTTACCTCCATAATTTCATCTTTTAGTTGCTGTAATAAACTCACTCGCCTAGCAACAACCACAACATTAAATCCTCTACCCGCGAATGCTTTTGCCATTGAGCGCCCAATACCCGAACTTGCACCTGTAATAACAACATATTTCTTATTTTTCATAACGCCTCCTTTGACAACATGGACTAAAGGGTAAAAGATAGAGCTAACTCTAAGTCAAGGCATTTAGGAAAATAGATGAATTACTCAATTAGTGAATTTGCAAATTTAACGGGATTTAGCACCTATACGCTGCGCTATTATGAAAAGGAACAGATACTAAAGCCTGCGAGACAAAACAATAATCACCGTTTTTATTCAGATAGAGATGTTGAGTGGATTAAATTTATTGCTCGTTTAAAAGAAACTGGCATGCCATTAAGAAATATAAAAAAATATGCCCAGCTCAGAGAAGAAGGCAACACTACGGTACAACAGAGAATGACACTGCTCATTGAACATAATGATAATCTAGAGGCACAGTTAACCGTACTTAGTGAACATTTAGTCAGCTTAAAACAAAAAATTAATCATTATGAGCAATTAATAAAATAATAAAAATCATCCCACTTGGTACTCAGGAGTCTGTATGACAACCTATATTCAACTCACCATCAAAAACGATCTCAGCGTTCTAACGTATCAATCAGATGACATAACACTGCCTATTGGACTGACAAATATAAATGGATATCGTTTACAACACTCGCCAATAACGCCTTATGAAGCTGAAATGGCTATTGAGCATATTGAAGACACTATTATTCCTGCTAGAAAACTATTTCCTACCGGAAAAATTAGCCTTTCGTGCACCAATGAAGAATTAAAACAAATACCTATAGATACTATTGACCTAAAGCAATTTATATCGACCTCACAAATAGAAAGAGCATTTAATGAATTAGTGAATGTCATTAATGGTGGCCCATCAAACTCAACAACCTTGCCATTAGATAAGTCATTTAGTGCATTTTTACTGATCATCAGAGAAATAACACATCATTGGGGACTAGAAGGCATTACGATTACAAAGTAATAGATACGCTTGCAGTACCTAAATTTCAATTTATATCAATAATTCAATACCTGTTTAACTTTCACATCTAGTTTAAGTTAATCAGGTTTTCTCTAGCTCTTTCAATAAACTCATACTGTTACAACACAAAGTAAAACACAAAAAATAGGCAATAGATTAAATTAATTTTTGTTTAGTCTTTTTTTTATTAATTTAAAATCTAATTTAATTTTATTAAATATACTTTTATTTTTACTAAAATGACCATTTAATAACTAAAGCACTAGCTTATGAGTACATGAAATTATTTATTATAGTTCCTAAAAACATTATAAATAATATGAAAAAAAGCCTTAATTAATATATTAATAATAAATTAATATATATTTATCAATAGATTAATTCATGGTGTGATATTGATCTCATTATCATATAAACAACTATTGATAAAACACCCTTTATACCCACAAAAAGCAATGAAAATAGATTAATACACCAGAAAACAACACTATAAATAAAATTTAATTCCAATTAAATGCACACTAACTAGCATATTATTTTATGAATTAGAATAATGATCTAGATCAATTCAATCAGTGTAAGTGAATATGTTAAAGTGTATCCAAGTTAAAGAAACAGATTTTATAAATTCATAAATATTGATTTAGATTAAAGAGAGCACTCCATGAAAAACATTAATTTAATTACTGCATTAGTATTAACCGTAATTTCTACAGGTGTTATAGCCGCAGATGGTAAAATTACTTTTAAAGGTGAAGTTGTCACACAAAGCTGCGTTGTTGAAGCGGCAGATCAAAGTAAAACAGTTACGTTACCAAAAATAAGTTCTGTATCATTAACACACCCGGGCGACACTACAGGTACAACACCATTTTCCATTGGATTAACTCATTGCGATTCATCCGATACAATTAAAGATGTTGGATTAAGCTTTGTTGGTCCAAATATTGACTTAGAGACAAATACGCTAAAAACAGACGGTGTTGGTGCAACAACAGCTAAAAACATTAATATTGCACTATATAATCAAGATGACTCTAAAATTATGCTAGGTGGCGATACAACAACTCAAAATACTAGCTATACTAAAATCAGTAATGATAAAGCACAGTTAAATTACTTTGCTAAATATTACTCTACAGGAATAGTCGAACCAGGCTTAGTAGAAACAACTGTTGATTTCGAAATTATTTATAAATAACTCTCTATTAAAAAACTAATTGGAAATAAGTTGATTAGTTTGCTCTAATCAACTTATTCCTATTTGTATTCCTTACTAAAGAGCATCTAAATTTACTATGATCAAAAAAACGCTCCTAATCCTCCTGTCTTTAATAACCATTCCCGCTTATTCAAGTATTGTGGTTACAGGCACTCGATTTGTATACTCCTCAGATGAAAAAGAGATATCAGTTAATATTGAAAATACAGGCAACAAAGTAGCATTAAGCCAAGTTTGGCTTACTAATGGATTTTCAGAGAAAAGAACAGATAAGCAAACGACTAAAGCTGATATTGATGATGCACCTTTTGTTATTTTACCGCCTTTATTTAAACTTAAACCAAATAATGCACAAACTGTCCGTATCCTTTATACCGGAGAGCCATTAGCAACGGATAGAGAAACTATTTTTACATTGAATGTTTTAGATATTCCGCCTAAAAATAAAGAAATTGCAAATAGTCTTCAGATTTCTGTTCTATCAAAATTCAAGTTATTCTATCGACCAGCACAAATAGCCAGTGAATATGATTCATCTATCGATAATCTAGAATGGAAAATAATCAAGCAAGCAGATGGTATTTACCTCACAGCTAATAATAGTAGTGGTTTTTATATTACCCTTAATAAAGCAAAGGTTATTATTAATAAAACCGAGTATGAAACTCAATCTGACTTCAATATGATGGCACCATTTGGTGGAACAACAAAAACAAAAATAAACAAACTATCCTCGCTTCCTAACCAGCCTATAGAAATAAAATTCAGCTATATCAATGACTCAGGTGGAAGTTCGGATTTGACAAAAATAATTAATTAATTAACCTCATTTGGTTTAGTCTATGAGAAGCTATATATCACAGCCATTATTATTACTGGTATTATTTTCTATGTCTATCATCAGCGCCCATGCTGCAGTTGATGATGATGACATGGAATTTAACCCTGCATTTATTAAAAACTATGCCGTAAGTAGTGACGCCTCTCTCGACAATTTCATCAGTAACAATGATGATACTCCGGGCCTATATAGCTTAGATATTGATGTAAACGAGCAATTTGTAGATAGATTACTCGTTAAGCTTGAAAAATCGGATGATATATTACAAATTTGCTTAACTGAAAAACTTATAAATTCCCTTGGCATCATCGATTCACTAATGGAAAGTTATAATAAAAAAATCGAAAGTAATGGTAATGACACCTGTGTATTTCTTTCGGCATTGATTCCTGAATCTTCTTTTAATTTTAACTTTAGCAAACAACAACTTTCAATTACTATTCCACAAAGAGATTTGATAAAAAATATCGCTCCTGAAAATAATCCTGCTAATTGGAATGAAGGTAATGCTGTAATCTTTAGTAATTATTCTTTCAACCGCTATACTACCCGAGCAGAAGGCTACTCCAAAACAACTAATTCACTCAGTTTAAACTCAGGTATTAACCTTTTTAAATGGCGATTACGTCATGACAGTCAAATTTATGATGATCAGTACACCGCTATAAATACTTACCTAGAAAGAGATGTAGACCTAATTAAAAGTAAACTTACCTTTGGTGATTTTTATTCAGGTTCTATTTTTTCCAATGGGAGCTCATTACGAGGCGTTCGCTTGCGTAATGATAACAGTATGTTATCAAATAGGGAAACTGGCTTCGCGCCCTCTATTCAGGGTATAGCAAAATCGCAAGCACAAATTAAAGTTTACTTACCGAACTCAAATACAGAAATTTATAGTACCGTAGTTCCTGCTGGACCATTTGAAATTAATGATTTATTACCCATTTACTACTCTGGTGACTTACTTGTTGAAATCATAGAATCTAATGGGGAAATTCAAAAAATGTTAATCCCTATCCAAAGTGGCTTATCTTTTACACGACCTGGTAAAATAGATTTTGATATAGGCGCCGGTAAATTACGTTATAAAGATAGTGTCTTTGGTGACCCCATTTTTGATGCATCAATGCGTTACGGTGTGAATAACTATCTTTCAACTTCTCTAGGGACAATTGCTAGCCAAGATTATTTATCTAATGCATTAGGTGTTACTGTTAATACCAATCTAGGTGCTTTCAATGCTGAAATGCTCCATTCAAAAGCTAAACTAAAAAATAGTAATAAAAATTTAGAAGGTAATGCCTATAAACTAAGCTACAGTAAATCTTTTGCTGAAACTAAAACCTATATTAATTTATCTTCAATTCAGTACGATTCGAAAAACTATACTAATGCCTATACTGCAATGCAGATGAACCAAAATGATTCCGACTATAATAATCAACAACAAAATAATAAATATAAATTAAAAACACAGTATACCTTATCAATGAGCCAACGCCTTCCTTATCAGTTAGGTAATTTGAACCTCAGCGGATCGCTTGCCGACTATTGGAATGGTAGCAGTCAAAATAAACAATACACTGTATCTTATAATACAAATATTCGTGATATTGGACTCACTACCTCTTTACAGAAAATTAATAATCAATTTAATAATGATACTTTATTTTCTATGTCAGTCAGTATTCCACTCTACTCTAATGAGAATACGATGAACCTAACTAGCAGCTATTTATCCGCGAATAAAACTCAAAATCTTGGTGTCGGTGTGAATGGTGCAATAGGAGAATCTGTTGATTATTTCGTAAACGTCGGACAAGATAAATATGATAATGAACAAAGTCATTATGGTTCAGCCAGCGTAAATTATAAATCTTCATTTGCTAATTTATCAACAGACTATAGTCAATATCAAGATGCAAAAACGCTTAATCTAAGTGCAAATGGCGCAATCGTCGGGCACTCCGGCGGAGTTTTATTTTCGAACACACTAGGTAACTCCTTTGCTATTATCAAAGCTGAAGGAGTAGAAAATGCCCATGTATTAGGTGCTGATACAACAACAAACCGTTGGGGATATGCCATACAGCCGAACTTAGTTCCTTATCGTAAAAATTTAGTTGGTATTGATACTAAAGACTTAAGCCAACAATACACCATTGAAGAATCTAAACAAATGGTTATTCCACGCTCGGGTAGCGCAGTATTCGTTGATTTAAAAACAAAAATTGGCGCACCTATTGTCTTAAGAATTACCGATAAAAATAATAACCCATTACCATTAGGGGCTACAGTTTATGATGATCAAGACCAATCGCTGACTTTTGTAGGACAAGGCGGAAAAATATTTTTAAATTTAAACGCACAGTTACATCATATTTATATCCATACTAATGCAGGCGAACAAGATATTTGCAAGGTTGATCTAGAGGATATCATTGCAAAGAACCTTCATAATGAAAAAATCACAACCCTTAATTTGACTTGTACAAAAGAGCAATAATGAAAATACCACTGATAGCCAAAATCATATTACTAGTTAGTACATTTATGGTCAGTACAACTGGGCTTACCTACAGCATAATTGATGATACTTCAGGACATGTCCCACCGAGATGGCGAGGCTCCAATATTAAAGCTACTTTGGGTACGGTATTATCTGGCACCTATAATTTTGGTGACATTATTATAGATATTAAAAATAAGCCTATCGAATTATTGTATGTGACTCACTTTCATATGTCATATGCAAAGCCTAGATTTAACTGTAATAAAGGTCAATATTATCGAGCAGCTATTACCGCCGATAGTATAGGTGTTGTTCTTGGAGAAAAGGATGGCTATGCCATTCTTCAATCAAATATACCAGGTATAGGTTATCGATTAGATATTGGTGGTGCAATTTCAGGAACTTATATAGATCCAGTAGTTTCCCGCTACAGCAAAGTCAGTGCAACAGGCGCTAATGATATTGAAATGTATTGCCAATCTACCGCTCAATTTGCAATGGCTATCAAAGTAACTTTAGTTCGCACTAATGAGTTACTCAATGATAACGCTTCTAAAGTATTTATCCCTGTTAATGTTACTCCGTTGTATCCAAGAACAGTCCAACTATTTGATAGTTCGGGTAATCTAGTTCTTAGTGGCACATGGACAATCCCTTTAAAAAATGCCAGTAATGCTTCAATTAACTATATTAAAGAATCATGTCGCTACCAATTCTCAAATAGTGAACAAATATTAAATTTAGGCAAAGTCAGTAGCCAGCAATTTACAGGTCCTGGCAGTACGGCTTATGGTGAAAATGGCCAACAAAAAATTGATATATTAGTTAATTGTTCAGGGACAAACTCAATTCGTCATATTCGTGCTTCTATTTTTGAAGGAATTTCAGGAAATGAAGCGGATCAAGCTTTGCGTCGTCAGGGTGTATTGCTAAATAATCTAACTGGTCCCAATGCAGCAAAAGGTATTGGCGTTCAATTATTAATTAATAATGATATCAAACCATTAGGATCTGACACACAAGATTATGTTAATGATGGCACTCAGTGGGATGTCATCGCTGGAAATCAAGCTCTTACTGGTGTATATAATTTTGCGCTTAGTGGTCGTTATTTCCAAATTGATCCTAAAATTCATGAAGGAAAGTTACAAACAACGGCAGGTTTCACCTTAATTTATCGCTGACCTTTAATAGGGTTTGATTAAAGTAACTAACATAATTTATTTATTACATTGTAATACTGAACATTTATCTGATACATAATAAGGCCACAATAAATAGTCATGTGGCCTTATTTGATACCTAATGGCTACGGGTATCTGTAATAGGTTGACGTACTAAAAAAATATAAGCAAATGCGCCTAACAACGTTACACAACTACAAATAATTAACGCTAAATTGAATGAATTAGTTTTATCTAAAATAAACCCTGTCACTATCGGAGCAAAAGATGCACAGATAAAACTCGCAAAATTCTGAATACTGCCAACAGAAGCAGTCATCCTTGAAGCTACTGAAACATGAATAAGTCCCCATGCAGAAGTACCCGCAAAGTGAATACAAAATAGCGCCATACCAATCAGTAAAACTGCAGACATTGATGTCGTAGCCTGTGGCACAATAAAAGTAAATATTGCAGAACAAACCATACCAACAACAATGCTTATTTTACGACTTTTTAAAGGAGCCATTCCTTTTTTTACCAACCAATCTGTCGCATATCCATTTAGTAACATTCCTGCTGCGCCAAATAAAAATGGAATTGCAGCCATCATCCCTGTGCTTTTTAAATCCAAATTATATGCAGTCTGTAAATAGCCTGGTAACCAAGCTAAATAGAGCCAAGCCGTATAATTGATACCGCTAAAGCCCAACATCATTCCCCACATTGTACGATTACGAAATAAGCCTCTCCACTCAGAAAAACTTAATGGATCGCGTTTAACATTAACACTTCCCGCATTTAAATAATCTTGTTCATCACTATTTAAGACAACTTCCTCTCTATTGCGATATAACATATACCAGCCTATAGCGAGAAACATTCCCAGTACACCAATGGTGATAAACATACCCCGCCAACCGATAACTAGCATCATTGCAGCTAGTAATGGTGGGCTTATTGCCATCGCAATTGTCGAAGCCGCATTAAAATATCCCATAGGGCGACCACGTTCTTTAATATTGAACCAGTCATTAATTACTTTTACTCCACATGGGTTCATTGGCGCTTCACCAATTCCCATTCCGATCCGAGCTAATACAAATTGGGTAAATGAATGAACTAGCCCTGACAGGGCTTGAAATAATGACCAAAAAAACATGCCAATACCAAGCATTAACCGAGGCCCTTTTCTATCAAGCAGTGGGCCACAAGGTAATTGTGCAATACCATAAGCCAATGAAAAAACTGACAATAATATGCCTATTTCAGTTGCACTTAGACCTAGCTCTTCTCTAATGGTTAAATTTGCTACAGAAAGCGAACTTCTATCAAGATAGTTTATAATGGCAGCTAAAAATAAAAGGATCATTGCTGTCATTTGTATCCGCTTCAAACGTTTACTTTTTTCAGGTATTGGAATTGTAGTATTCAAATCTTTAGTTTTCTTATCATCACTTAAATTATTTTGATGATTGATAATGCTATCTGTTTTATCCACATTAACTCCCTATCTTCCCAGAATTATATTCAGATTAGTTAACTAAAATCCTAATTAATTGATTGTTATTTATTTTTTACTTTATTTTAGATCTAGACGTCATTTTCATGATTTTGTTCAACCTGAGAATATGTGGGAAGACATATTTATAATTTATAATTTCATAAATTCGTGCACTCGATAGTAATTTACTGCTTTTTATCGGTACTTAATTATTAATTTAATTTATTTCCCTGCTTTTTATTAATTAAAAACATATTTAATACTGTTTTGTGCGTATTACATCACAAATCAAATGGGTATTATTATTATTTTATCCTTTTTAGCTGAAATTAATAGGCATACAAAATAAGGAGAAAACCATGTCAACAATAAATACACTAGTTTGCCAAGAACCTAAAAAATTAATTTGGGAAAAACGTTCTATTTCAGAACCTAATTCAAATGAAGCTAAAATTAAAATTAAAACAGTGGGAATATGTGGAACCGATATTCACGCTTGGGGAGGGAATCAACCTTTTTTTAGCTACCCTCGTGTATTAGGGCATGAAATTTGTGGCGAAATTATTCAGCTAGGTTCCAATAAATCAGCGTTTAATATTGGACAACAAGTTGCCGTTATTCCCTACGTTGCATGCCAAAAATGTCCTTCTTGTTTAAGTGGTCGCACAAACTGCTGTGAAAATATTTCTGTTATCGGTGTCCACCAAGATGGCGGATTTGCAGACTACTTAAATGTTCCGGTTACAAATTTATTATCCGCAGAAGGAATTGCACCAGAAGCCGCAGCATTAATAGAACCTTTTGCTATTAGCGCGCATGCAGTTCGCCGCGCTGCTGTACAGGCAGATGAAGCAATATTAGTTGTTGGTGCAGGACCTATTGGTTTAGGTGTTGCCGCCATTGCTCATGCTGACGGTGCTCAGGTTGTTGTAGCAGACACTAGTGAAGCAAGACGCAATCATGTGGATAAATATTTATCACTGCCAACAGTTGACCCTTCTGCTGATAATTTTGAAGAGCAATTAAAACAATTATTTGCAGGAGCTTTACCTTTAAAAGTTATTGATGCAACGGGTAATCAACATGCCATGAATAATACAGTTAACCTGATCCGACACGGCGGAACCATTGTGTTTGTAGGATTATTTAAAGGTAATTTACAAATTTCCGATCCTGATTTTCATAAAAAAGAAACAACAATGATGGGAAGCCGTAATGCAACGCCAGAAGACTTTGAAAAAGTAGGTCACTTAATGGCTAATAACCAATTAAATGCCGAAATAATGTTAACGCACCACTATCAATTTACCTCTCTAGCTGAAATATACGAACAAGAAGTTATTAATAATAGAGAGTTAATTAAAGGCGTTATCCATTTTTAATATTTGGAGCATGAGAATGAAAATATTAAATCGTCAAGATTTTTTAGGGAAGAATTATCCAACTCGTATTATTCAATTTGGTGAAGGCAATTTTTTACGTGCCTTTATAGGTTGGAGTATTGATATTTTAAATGAAAAAACTAAATTTGATGCAGGTATTACTGTTATTCGCCCTATTAATACGGATTTTCCACCATCATTAAATACCCAAGATGGTCTTTACACTACCATTATTCGTGGTTTAAATGAAAATGGTGATAAAATAAGTCAGTCTAGGCTGATCCGTTCTGTCAATAATGAAATAAATCCTTATAAAAATTATGATGAATACTTAGCTCTCGCTCAAGATAAAAATATCCGCTTTGTCTTTTCAAATACGACGGAAGCCGGTATTAGTTATCATGAAAATGATAAAGTGAATGATAAACCACCAGTCAGTTTTCCAGCTAAACTTACCAGACTTCTGTTAGAGCGATTTAATCATTTTAACGGTGCAGCAGATAAAGGCTGGGTTATCATACCTTGTGAGTTAATTGATTATAATGGGGATGCCTTAAAAGCATTAATTTTACGTTATGCGCAAGAATGGCAGCTACCCACCGAATTTATTCAATGGATAAACACTGCAAATACCTTTTGTTCTACACTCGTTGACCGCATTGTCACCGGTTATCCAAAAGATGAGGCTCAACAATTAGAACAAGAGCTGGGTTATCATGATGCTTTTTTAGATACCGCCGAATACTTTTATCTATTTGTTATCCAAGGTCCTGAATGGTTAGAACAAGAATTACACCTTGATAAATACCCAATGAATATTCAAATAGTTGATGACATCAAACCTTATAAAGAACGAAAAGTAGCCATTCTAAATGGTGCTCATACCGCAATGGTACCTATTGCTTGGCTATGTGGGTTAAATACGGTTGGCGAGGCCATGCAGGATGATGATGTTAGGGAATTTATTGAGAAGTTATTAAGTGAAGATATTATTCCTGTTTTAGATTTACCTGAAAACCAATTACGCGCTTTTGCTGAAGCAGTTACAAGTCGTTTTCAAAATCCGTATATTCAACACCAGCTCCTTTCTATTGCATTAAATAGTATGACAAAATTCCGAACTCGTATATTACCTCAGCTTATTTCGGGTATGAATAAAGGTTATATTTCAGAACGTTTAAGTTTTGCTCTTGCAGCACTACTGGTCTTTTATCGAGGACAGCGTTTTGATGAGTTTTATCCCTTACAAGATGATGATATATGGTTAACACGTTTTACTGAGTTATGGCCACGTGTTGGTAATACACTTGATTCAAAAGAATTTGTTCGTATTATTCTTTCTGATGAAAATCATTGGGAACAAAATTTAAGTAAAAATGACAAACTGGTTGATAAAGTTGCCCTACACCTTGATGCTATTTTGCAACAAGGCATGAGAGAATCAATCAAATCATTAAAATAATCACCTATTCTACACGCGACTTTAACTGTAACTTAAATAGCGTGTAGATATCTTTTGTTACTATAGATCTTTATGATTTAGCGATAAGAAAATATAAAATTACTCGCTCGCAAACTGGAATTTTAAATATTGTCATGGCAAGAACGCAAAATTTACGACATAAAGTCATTAATCAATTTATTGATGCAATTCGTCATCAGTATATTTGTTCGCCGCTACCTTCCCAATCAGTACTTGCAGAAATGTATAATGTAAGTCGCACGACAGTTCGCCATGTATTAACCTATCTCACTCGGCAAAAAATATTAGAAAATATTGGCAATGATTACGTCATTATTAGAAAACCTAACGATGAAGACCTACTTGATACCATTGTTGATCTACCTGATATACAACTCAATGAATTTGAATCCTTTTTTTACAAGTTAATCCAACAAAAAGAACTTAAGCCTGGAGATAACTTTACTGAATTGCAACTTGCTCATCGAGCCAACGTTAGCCCTGTCGTTGTCAGGGAATTTTTACTGCAATTTTCTCAATATAATCTCATTGAAAACTTGCGTCGTGGGCTCTGGAGCCTTAAAACTTTTGAACAGGATCACGCAGAAAAATTATTTGAATTACGTGAACTACTCGAAACCTATGCACTCACGCGTTTTATGAATTTACCCGCTAATGATAAACGTTGGGTACAAGCTAAAGAATTATTATTTCAACATAGAGAATTAAGAGAAACTATTGTTGATAATTATCGTGCTTTTTCTGATTTAGACCGTAAATTCCACACCTTGCTTCTCTCTGCTGCGGAAAATCCATTTTTTGACCAATCATTAAATATGGTTACCATTATATTCCATTTTCATTATCAATGGGACGATAGCGATCTACGTGAACGTAACGCTTTAGCCATTGAAGAACATATGACAATTTTAAGTGCCATCGTCAGTCACAATGACTTACAAGCAATGAACGAGCTACGCAATCATTTATATACGGCAAAACAATCAATGAAGCGCTCCCTTCAAACATCAATAGCTCAACCCTCTAAATAGTGGGATTCAGATAAATTATTCACTATTCCTCCAATTTTATTTTTAAATTGAATAATTGATATACATCAATAAAAAAACAATTTCTTCTCAAATTTAATTTAAAAGGTACATAATAAATATCAGTTAGGGCTAAGTAGGTAGCTATACTATTTTGTCCGGTGATTGTGTAAAACTTATCTATACTTAATATTAGCTATACTTAATATTAGATAGATAAACGAGCATCACAAACTAATCCAAACATATTTAGGAGTGAATAATGAGCAAAGCTAAAGAATTGCAAATCCGCCCACTCAAAACACCAACTGACCTCTCACCTGAAGCGACTAAAGATATTAGTGCCGCTATGAATGCGATATTGGCTGATATTTTTGCTATTTATCTTAAAACCAAAAATTTCCATTGGCACATGAGTGGACCGCATTTCCGTGATTATCATCTCCTATTGGATGAGCAGGGAGAACAATTGTACGCAATGACAGATCCTATTGCTGAACGTGTACGTAAAATTGGTGGCGTGACGCTACACTCCATAAGCCAGATATCTAAAATGCAAAGAATAAGCGATAACAACGCTGAATATGTTGAACCTTTGGATATGTTAGCTGAGCTATGTGAAGATAATAAACTGCTTGCTGCTGAATTTAGAGAAGCCCATGAGGTCTGTTCACAGTATGGTGATTATTCAACTACTAGCTTAATTGAAAACTGGATTGATGAAACCGAGCGCCGTGTTTGGTTCTTATTCGAAGCTTGTCGCGAAGCAAAAACTTCTGGTCATTAATTCTATTACCTTTTTAAGCCACTTTACTTGTATGTAAAGTGGCTTTTCTCTTAGGCGTCAAATTACTATTTGCAATATCAACCGATAATATCAGTTAATCTCTTGTCATTTAAACTTAAGGATTGTGGTCATCGTCATCGTGATTATGATCTTTATGACTATGCAGTTCTAATTCGGTTTCACGTCTTTGACATTCAGTTAAATACTGTATTGAGTCTGCTTTTCCCGTCTTCGGATCAACATAATAAAAACCTACTGTATTTTGCTCAGGTGAAAATACCTCAATGGCACGCCCATCATCATAATAAAGATCGCCTTTACTAATCATTACCTTAAAATCTTTAATACTTTCAACCTGCCTTTGCTGTTCATTTTTCGTCATCGTATAGCCAGTATAATCACCACCATCAAATTTCATGATATGTAGTGTATTATCAATTAAATAAACTCTTGCTGTCGTCGCAGCAGTAGGGAAAGTAAATAAGCCATTTCTCTCCCGAGATATCTCATTAAACGATTGATCAATAGAACAATCAAAAGCACGTTCTGAACGAATAAGATTACAACCAGACAGCAGAAGCGTTGAAACCAATAACATCCCTATTCTTTTCATATATTCCCTTATTTATTCAATCGCTTATTTGACAGTTAACTATACTAGCTAATTTGATTTAGCATTAAAGATACCACCCATAAGCTAAACTTTCATCCAAAAATGAAAATCAATCTAAGATAAACTGTTAATAAAAGTAAAATATATGTCACTGAACCACCTTAAGCATTTAAATACTTAAGGTGATTTTATCAAAAATAATTAAAAATTAGCTTCTATACCAAATCTAAACGTTCTGCCTGGAATTGGCATATAAATTACCGTACCTGGGTCAAAGGCATATCGGTTAGTCAAATTATCAATATTGAAATTTAAGTTAATATTTTTTTGAAGATAGTATTTACCAAAAATATCCATAGTTGTTGATGAGTAAAGTTTTTCAACTGGTGCTGCTGCCGTGCCCGCTAACCATTTTTGAGGATAATCTTTTCCTGAGTTATAACGCACTCTTAAACCTGTTTGTAATTTTTGGTCGAACATTTTGACGCCAACAATTCCCGAAACAATCTTTTTCGGTGGTATTCTAGACGGCGATAATCCCCAAGAAAAACCCACTGAATTACACGCTGATGGTAATCTGCCAAGTTCCATTTCATCTGCCGAACATAGCTCAGAGTTATTATAAAATGTCGCATCTAATGAACCGAAAGCATAATTAGAATCATATTTCAGCTCGACTTCATAACCAGAGAGTTTGAAACTATCATAATTTTTAGTCACTACATAAGGTGAGGACCAATCATCTAATTTAGGATTCACCCCCTGAGATAAATAACCCTTTATATTATTATCGAAATACGCGACACGTAATGACGTGGTATCTTCATCCAAAATAATATTTTTTTTCTCTACATTAATACCCAACTCAAATGATTTAGCGTGCTCAGGTCTTAATGGTACATTCGGGCTATAAGAGTATGTTTGCCCTGAAACGGTACTTTCAAATAAACTTGGCTCTCGATAACTATCTGAATACTTTGTATAGACATCAAGCTCATTGGTTATATGAAAACGAACTTCACCCATTAAATCATTCTTAGGTCCGTAACTGCGACTTTTCCCTTCAATATGGTCATCAACTTCAAATGAATGTATTCGCCAACCGGCAAGTGTTGTGAACCAATCATTTCTATATTCGATATTCGTAAATGCCGACGTATTTGTTCCTTTTGCATCTCGCGTGACGGATGGTAGCTCTTCACCTTGTAAAGTCCCATTAGGTGTCCAAATTGGCTGATATCGCTTACTTAGTGGTTTAGACTTTTGAACCATATATTCCACACCATAAGTAATATCAATCGGATAGTTAGCAACCTGAGAGGTATTCTCTAGATTAAATCCTATTCTTTCATCTGAATATCTGTGTTGGTATTGGTCGCCATAATGAGCGGTCACATCCTCAGTTAAGCCATTTCGCTGATTGAATGTTCCTTTCGTCCACCATAAACCTAAATTCATATCCACCAAAATTGAGTCTGGCTTATATGAGTAGTTCATAGACGCCGTATCAACTTCCGCGCTTCCAAGCGACCATTGGGGCATTCTTCCATCACTTTGGTACCAATAAGCGGCTAAAACCTCTCCGGCTTTTTGTTCATGTCGACGATAATTCAGTTCCAAGCTAGCGTCTGGATTAAAATAGATATTTGTTTTTAATAAAGTCGATTTACTTTCATAACTGGTATTAACGACCTCTTGCCCTGGTAATATAGGGGCATTGGTATTTTTATATTTTGAATAACCGTGTTTACCTGCAAAGAAATTACCCTGAGTTCTATCACTATAGGCAATTAAAAAATCAAATTTTTCATTTCTAAATGCAGCTCCCGCAGTATAAGAACCATTATTAAAATGAGTACTTTGCAGATTTTGTGAAGGCCTATAGTTGCCTTGAAGGCGGTTATCTGAACTGATTGTTGGTCTTACATTATTATTATATATATTACCTTTAAATAAGAAACCGAACTGGTCGCCTTGAGGAATAATACTATTGGCAGAGAGTGTTTTTAATTTCACCGTACCACCAATTGCGCCCCCTGAGAATTTGCTCATGGAAGCCCCTTTTTCTATATCAATAGTATCGACTAAATCCATATCAATATAAGTTCGGTCTGAGCTTCCTTGGTAACCACGCCATGTATTGGTTGATTGTAAGCTACCATCGATAACAATCGGTACTCGCCCATTACCTTGTAGCCCTCTGATCCCTATATCGAGTGCCCCAGCCTCATTTCGAGCGTTATTTATTTGTAATGATGATTCATTTGCAAATACATCAGAGTTAGTTGTTCCTCTTATTGTACTAATATCCCCAGTATTAATATGTTTACTGTCAGATTTTATTTTACTTGCCGTCACTGTAATTTTATCTTTTACTGATGATGATGTATTTTCATTTGCATATACTGAAGCCGATGTGTACAAAATAGCCAAACCAACTATATTTCGTTTAGTATTAAATCTCATTTAAGTAATGCCTTTCATTAATCAATTACCATTTATTTGGTGTAATTGAATATTTGCCAATAGATTAAATTTAAGTTCTTAGTGTTATAACCACACAATTTAAGCGTGGTTAAATTTCCAATTTATTATTCTTAATTAAGCTAATTTGAGATATGTTCTAGATATAACGAGTGCTTTATAATTCAAGCGAATAATATACCCATATGATAATAATTATCAACATGATAATGAATCTCATTAACATTAAAGTTTCTATTGTTTATTAAATAAGAGTTTATTTACATAGGTGTTTATTTAAAAAATTTCACTTAACTCTCGAATAATAACTATGCAATAATTAAGGGAATTGAAATGGCTCACCTAATTGATCAGTGAATTAGCTTGAACTTAACACTAAAGTCGCACTCTAATTTTCTTTTGCGATTAAAGTGAATAAGTGATGAGTTTAAATGCATAAGGGTCTGTTATTAAAAGTAGTGAGGAGTGATATTGCGGTTTCGATAACCCTTGCAATTTATCTTGGTTTTTTCTTAAATTTTTCTGTTTATATTTCAAGATTTCATTCACAGATTTTACTCAATGAAAACAATGGTTACCTATACTTAATAGCTGAAATTATCGTCAATATCTTGTTTTCATTTTTTCTGTTTAGGCTGATTGCACTACTTGGAATATTTAGCTTTAAGCTCTTATACACATTAATTATATTAATCAGTATTGCTATCAGTTATTACATTACATTTTATGATGTTGTGATTGGTTATGGCATTTTAATCTCAACCCTCACAACGGATATTGATTTGTCTCAGGAAGTCGTTGACAATAATTTCTTCATTTGGACTATTTTACTCGCTATTCCACCCGTCATACTCATTTGGTTTACCCAAAAAACAGTACTAAACAAAAAGAGAAACCGCCTATTAGGGCTATTTACCTTTATCCTCATTCCGCTACTTATTTTTAGCTATATCAAGCTCGTCGATTCTTATCAAAAAGAAAGTGAGCGTGAAAAGAACATTGATATATCAAGCTATGGTGGTGGTATTGGCTACTCTTATTTGCCGACAAATTGGATGATCCCATTAGTTCAATATGGGATTGTCAAATATGATGACAATTTCAATGAAACGAATCTGTTAGATCCTTTTGAAAAATTCACTTATACAGCAAACGAAAAAAATAAAGATGTTTATGTGGTATTTGTGATCGGTGAAACCGCGCGTTGGGATCATATGCAGTTATTAGGCTATCAAAGAGAAACTACCCCAAGACTCTCGAGTGAGAAAAATGTAGTAGCCTTCAAAGGAACCTCATGTGATACCTCAACCAAATTATCACTAAGATGTATGTTTGTGCGTGAAGGTGGCGTAAAAGATAACGAACAACGTACTGTCATCGAAAATAATGTTTTTTCTGTTATGAAACAACTCGGGTTTTCATCCAATTTATTTTCGATGCAAAGTGAAATATGGTTTTATAATAAACTTGATGTGGATAATTATCTTATTCGTGAAATGATCACATCGAAAAATAGCTCACGTGGGCAGGAAATTCATGATGAATTATTACTAGATGAAGTCGATAACGTGATACAAGATAAAGTCAGTGGTATGAATTTAATTATCCTCCATACCAAAGGTTCGCATTATCTTTATTCAAAACGTTACCCTGCTGAATTTAAGAAGTTCATGCCTGAATGTATCGACAATGCCGCCAAATGTTCAAAAGAGCAGTTAATTAATTCATATGATAATTCAATTCTCTATACGGACACGGTAATCGCTGATCTTATTGCTAGATTAAAAGATAAGAATGCCATTGTTTTTTATACGTCTGATCATGGTGAGTCTATTGATGAAAATAAAGGGCTACACGGCACCCCGCGCAAAATCGCCCCTATTGAGCAATTTAGAGTACCGCTGATTGTCTGGATGTCGGATACCTATATTGCAAACAATCAAAGCTTGTATAACAACCTAAAACTCAATAGCCAATCTCGCACATTCTTTCATCACGAAATTTTCGACAGTCTCTTAGGCTGTTTAGGTTATACCTCTCCTAATGGCGGAATTAATAATAAAAATAATCTTTGTTTTAAGTGATTTGATTTTATTAATGCTCAAAGCCTCTTATCTGCATGAATATGATAAGAGGCTTTATTTTTATGTGACTGATTTTCTGTAAGAAGTTTTTCAAGGTTGAGTATATAGACAAGTTTTATCGAGTTCACACGGTAGCAAATTTAAGCTTCTATATAAGAAGCTTAAATTTAGAGAATGTCATAAGAATCCGTTATTAAAGGGTATGCCTTATATATCTTGTTCAATTGACACTTCACATGTTTACACAATCGATTATTTATCTACATATTATAGATTGTTTCATTTTTGATATACCGCGTCACCGATATTCGATTCAAAAAACTAGTCAACCAATATATTAGGATAAATAATTCTATCATCAACCATATTGTTTAAAAGATTCATACTCGTTGAATGTACATCTAGCTTATGTCGTGTTTTCTCAAACAGAATACTTATTTTGTACGTTTTCGAACCGTTCTAGAATTTTATCGAACCGAATAACAAGTGTGGGCAATAATGCAATGTTCAATCAGGCTCCGCTTGACTCAATGCCATATTCGTCGGTAATTTACGCAGCTAGACTGAGACATACCCGCAAATTTTCTAATTCGTGGCTAATAAAAAAACACGTATAATATGAAATTGCCGCTAAAGTCCCCTGCGCTCTTAGGAACCGAAAGAGTAGAGGAAAGATTAATTGTAGTAGGGATACCCGCTCTCACCGTCGTAGTCAACGAAGGATTAGAACCCGTGGCAGTTTGTCCGTCAGCAGCGATCTCGATAACTGACTCTATCGTTCCACCATTCGCGTTAGACAAAGTCACCCGATTATTTACAAGATCATCGCTCCCTATCCGCATGGTAGCCGCTGAGTCACATCCGACAGTCCCTGGGCGGGACAAGCGATTTGGTGCAGCACCCAAACTAAGGACACCATGGTTCATTTGTGAGTTATCAAGGTCGACATAGCAATTCACGGGAGTAACGACAGTCCCCCCATCATTCACAGCACTCGATAGAGAACATGTCCGATCGAGTTCGTTCCCGGTACTATCGAGTTCGCTTACGCACAATCTAACAGTAGATGGATGCCACGTGTCCGGTTGATACGTATAAGTATTAGCCGGGTAAAAGGTACCACCATCCAAATTAAATGCACCAAATTCGGTGATCAGTGATTTAACCATCGTGCTGCAATCTGAACGTCCGAGGGAACCCGCAACGGTACCACCACTCGCCGACGATGAGGCGACATAAAAGGGCGGAACCAGATTAAATCCGGGGATGGGGTTACCGTAAATGCTCCACGCTGATGCCTTGAATTCATATTCCAAACGACAATATGTCCCGGGCACGGAAGGAGTATACGATCCCACAATGTTAATACCTACGGAGTGCATCCCATCGTACGATAGGCTGGTACATTCCCAAGGAGGACTTCCGGCTCGCGGAGAACACAACTTACTGGCATTCTTTCCATTCCATGCGTTCGGAACGAAGTTTATTACACCAGAGACAGACTCGAACGCAAACGCCAGCGCGAGAACGCCCAGCAACCCAGATAATCGTGTCATTTCAACCTTCCGAAATATTGATGAAAATTAATGAATAAAACGTGCACTAGCTGGTTTGAGATATACCAATCAACTAGATTGCCCATAAAGCCGCAAGCGTTTTTCTTTTTCAATTTGTCGTTCTTTCGCACGCGTTAATGAACGTGGTGAACGTGTTATTTCTGTTGACGTAAACCGTTGCCCTAACCAATCAAATCCTTTATCAATTCGACCCATTTGAGTCTTATCGGGATGACAGATAAAGCCGTCTTGCGCCAAAAAATCTTGTAATACTGCAATTGAACGTTTTAAGGGCCAGCGCGTGGGCGATAATAATAAGAAATCATCCATATATCTTTCATAAAAAATGCCTCGACATTCACTTAGTGTCTCATCCATAGAAAATAAATAACTACCTCCTATTAGTGGACTCAATGCACAACCACTGATAAGCTACGTCGCCAAACTTCACCCATAATTCACTGATACATCAAGGTATAAGTTAGCGTAGCGCTAAACCAACCTGGTTTAATGGTTTTATTTTCCATCGCGTTTTGATCCGCTTTCAAATAAGCACGTAGCTTAATCACCATATCGCCATCTTTAATCGGATATACCGGCTCAACCTGTGCATTGTTAATGGGTAATGCCGCCCCGCTCATGGTTTCTAAACCAATCACCACACCAGAAGCTTCACTGTCAGGATTAAATTTCAATAGACCATCTGCCGTAGCATTTCCACTAAACTTAGCTGAAATGGTATTCCCCAAAGAGGTATCGCAATCATCTAAATAGAATTCAAACTCTTGGTCACTATAAGCACCACGTTGCCCTGTATAGAGGTCTTTAGAGTTGATATTCTCACCAAAATACACATATCCATTTTCAGAGCCCGGGTTTACCGTGCAAGGCAATGCAATTAATTTACCGCTATATTGAATTGTATTGCTGCTATCAGCCCAGCTAACAGAAGGTAATGCGCCCACTAAGGCTAAAATAAAGCCACTCATTAAATAATGCTTTTTCATTATGATCTCCTTAGGGGTACAGCATTTGCACTGTCGCGGTAGCCGTAAAATCACCTTCACGTAAAATAGTCGCAGGGTTTGGATCACGAATAGGCACGGCGTAGAGAGGCAAGGTCGCTGTTCCGTTACTCGACATGGTCATCTTTGTCCCCGTATTAGGTCCGATGACGACACCGTTGTGGTAAAGACGAATCCCTAATCCATTGATATTCGTTCTCAGTGCTTTTGCATCATAAGAGGCAACAAATGGGCTCATATACTGAAGATATAAGGCAACTGCATTACCCAAGTCAGGGCCACACTTCAAAGTTAAGGTAAAATCTTGTTGATAATTAACACCATCAACTTTAGTAATACCAATTTCACCAAACTGCACTTTAATTGGCTGATTAGCTCCATCAGGCCCAGCAACATCACAAGGTGGGTTTTCAATTAAGTTGCCTGAAAAATTTACCTCAACCGCCTTTGATGGGTTGTAACTCAATAATGCTGCGCTACCGATAAGACCTAGCGCCAAACCTCTATATTTATTTGTCATCGACATTATTGATACTCCACACTCAAAGTGCCTGATGCGGTAAACTCACCACCGCGTATCCCGCCGACATCGCTCGGTACAGCAACCGCCGTTAATGTAGGCTTACTGGCATATCTAAAAGGAAACCAATTATTAAGTTTTAACTGCTGACCATTCGCATTAATCTGAATGGCTAAATTGTTATCAGTCGTTTTTAATTTACCGGCTACTTTAAAGGTACTATTAGGAACAGACATGGCATCTACTCCCGTAAACTGAATTTTAATTGCTGGGTTATCTGCCGCATCTTCACAATTAATATTGTAATTAATTGGGGTTTCTCCGTATGAGCCACCATCGATTTGATTAATAATCAAATCAGGGAATACAACCGAAACTGGTGCGCCTGGCGCTGGGCCATAAATATCACAGGTTTTTTCCACTACTGTCACTTTGACTTGAATAGTAAAAACCTCAGCAAAACTTTGCCCACTTGCCAGTAATAAACTACTGGCAATCAGGGTTGAAACCATTCGCCGAGCTGGGCTTTTCGCTATAATTGGTTTGATTAACGACTTCATCATCTGCCCCTTATTACTCGTAAATCATTTCAAAAGCGATGAGTGCAGAATAAGCACCCGGCTCCAATGGGCCAGAAGTTCTTACCGGAGTCACATAATAGGTCAGTTTATCTTGTCCTGATGCTAACAATACTGGGTTACTATCTTCCCCGAGTGGTAGTGGCTGACCTTTACTATTACTCAATGCCAAACCAATTCCTGCGGCACCATTAACCTTTGCGTAATTAGGCATGAAAGGTACTGTTGGCGCTAAAAAGCGCACTTTTACCGCAGGCTGTGTCGAGCTCCAAGCGGTTTGTCCTGTTCTAATATTCTCTAATGATGTGGATGCTTCTAAACAATCCAACAATTCAATTTGAAACGGAATTGGACGTCCCTGTCCGCCTGTGCGGCTTAACTCTGCTGTTTCTGTATTACCCAATAGCACCGATTGGTAACTAGAGGTCATTGCCAATCGGCATGGACTTTCAGTTAATGAACCCGATACATTCAACACACCGTGTTGGCCATCAACATTCCAGTTATCACTAGGACGGTACAAAGCACGATTGTCATCTTGTGCAAATGCCGATGCGCTACTCATACCCGCAAGCAAACAAACTAAAAAGCTATTGCGTAGCTGCTGGGTCAGTTTTTGTTGAGTCATGGTTCTCTCCTTTCCATTCATGCCGACAGGCCTAAGATAATGTATTATTTGGTTTCAGGAACAACCTGACAGCTCGATGCCTGACAACGGAAATTCAGCTCTGGGCGACCGCCATAATCATTGATATAAGTGATTACTGGCGAATTACCCAACTTGCTCGCACTCACTCCCAAGTTTTCACTCGCAAACGGCGCAACCATGATTGGGTTAAATTCTTTGGCATCCGCTTTTGCTGTCGCACCTGCATTAATAATGGTGACATAGTATGGCGTCGGGTTTTTTAACATCACGGTTTCACCCTGCTTTTCCAGCGTTAATTTATCTTGTGCTGGAGCCGTATTCTTTTCAGGAATAATGGCTTTTGGGCGATAAAACAATTTCACTCGCGTTTGCAATGCAATTTGCAATGTATTTGGCTTGTCACTTTTTGGTGGAATTTCACGCAAATTAAAGTAGAACAGGCTTTCACGGTCGTTCGGTAACATGTTGGCAGCTGGTAATGCCTCAATTTTGACTTGGCTTGATTTGCCCGGCTCTAAACGTTGAACAGGTGGCAACACAACTAAGGGTGAATTAATTTTTTCACCTTCCGCGTTTTCCATCCAACCCTGTGCTAAATAAGGCAATTGCTTGTTATTATTTGAAATATTAAGCGAGATGGATTTTTGTCCACCCTCAAAAACGACACGTGTACGGTCCATAGAAACTGCAGCTTGTGCAGCATAAGAGTACAGAATTAGGCTAGTTAGCCCTGCAACAATACTGCGTTGAGTTATCTTTTTCATGCTGTCGTAACCTATTTAGTGACCTATTTAATAACCTATTGTGGTTGCTCGGTACTGCATCCGAGCAACCTCTTTATATTCAAAATAATTTGTTAATATTGCTTAACGTTGAGTAATTTGTTGTGCCTGCGAGCTCACACTTATCACAGGAATACACGGTAGTAATAACGCTTGTTCAAGAGAGCCTAACTGTGTCGGGAACATCACCTTACAAGCCTTGTTTTCACCCCATGTCACGGTCATTGCATCCCCCGGATTAATACCACTGATGTAGGCATTACCTGCATCACCGACGATCCCGGTATTTTGATCTTTCATATTCTTCACCTGAGCACCAAATGGTGGATGAGTCCCATCCGTTAAGCTCAATACAGTCATGGCTTTTTGCCCCGAAACCACTTCAAAACGACGGAAACCTACGGCACCTTCTGTCATGGTGGCTTGTACCACTGACTGCTGTGCATCGACGTTATCTGGCAAGGCATTCAAATCAATTTGCGCCTTACTGCGGTAATAGCTGTTCACATCACCGACAACCGCTTTACCAAACATATTTGACTCAACTGGCGCACCAAAGCCTTTGATTGGTACACCTGCAACGCCATCTGTATCAACAACCATACGTGTACCGCCCATGCTATTAACACGATGGAATCCACCGCCCTCACCAGTCATGGTGAAACCGCCCGAAGCCGATAAACCAAAGGCACTGTATTGACCATGTTGATAACTTGCGTTCGCACTGACACGAGCAATATCCGCTTGATGGTTAATAAAGGCACTGGAAGATGCACCGTAGCGACTGCTTCCCGCACTAACTTGGTATGTTGTACGGTCATCAATACGGTCATAATAAGTGGCACGGTTAGTGGTATCATTGCGACTTGCATTCAATGAATAACCGATGCTTCCGCTATTACCCCATGGGAATGACAGCGATAAATAAGCACTATCATCGTTCACACCGTTATATACACTGCGATTCGCCGATAAATTGACGCTGACGTTTTTAAGCGAACCAATATCCATGTACTTCGACAGCATCACACTGTAGTAGTCATTATTTGGGCGATCCCAATAAGTTTGGTGGTTATAATTCACATACAATGACATGCCGGCATCACGGAAATTTTTATTCAGTGAAATGGTGTATAGCTCTTTACTACCCCCATAACGCTGCCCAGTTTGTTTCGCATTCAAGTAATCTGACATGGACATAAAGTCACGTTCAGAGAAGCGATAACCGGCGAACAGTACTTGGCTATCGTACTGTTCAAAGCGTTTTGAGTAGTTAACGCGGTATGAACCACCACTGACTCTGTTTTCACCTGGCAAACGTGCAAAAGATTGCGTTGCATCGAATGAAATAGCACCAAAGGCGAGCAAGTCACGACCGATACCCATAGAAAGCGCGTTATAGTCTTGGCTATTTAAGCTTCCGCCAAACAGTGACCAACCGTTATTAATACCCCAAGAAAATTCGCCAGTTAAGAAGTTATCCCCTTGGCTATGGCGTTCATAATCAGTAGGTTGACCTAATGCCAATTTATATTGGATTTGACCCGGGCGAGTTAGATAAGGCAGGTTAGCCGTGTCTACTTGGAACTCTTGAACCGAACCATCTTCTTCTTTAACAACCACATCTAACTTGCCGCTAATCGCATCACTTAAGTCTTGAATTCTAAATGGCCCCGGAGCAACTTGGGTTTCATACAGAACGCGCCCTTGCTGGCTAACAGTTACCGTTGCATTCGTTTTAGCAATACCTGTTACTTCAGGCGCATAACCTCGTAAACTTGGCGGCATCATATTATTATCCGAACGCAAGCTTGCTCCCGTGAAGCGGAAACTGTCGAACATATTTGATTCGAGGTAATCTTCACCCAGCGTTAACTTGGCACGCAATGTTGGCACCGCACGGTAAGCATAAAAACGGTTCCACTGGAAATCTTTTTGTGTTGACGCGTTGATGCCATTCATGTGACTTAAACGCCCTTGCCAATCAGCACGTAAGCGCCATGCTCCGGCATTCACACCTACAACACCGTTACCATTCGCTTGGTAGCTATCATTCCCACCTTTACGGTATGAATTATTCACATTTCCGTTAATGTTATAGTCAGCCAGAATTGCTGGAACACCATCATCCCAACGCGACGGTGGATCCCAGTTAGGTGCGGTATATTCCATATAAGCTTGTGGAATACTGACGTACAAAGATGAAGTCGCTAAATCACCACGGATCTGCATCCCCGGTAAGCTTTCAGGATTTAAACACTGCCCGTCATGCCACCAAGTTAAATCTTTCAGTGAGGATGAAGTCAGCGCTAACTGGTTCATGTATTCAGGCGATAAACAAGCTGCGCTCCCTTCTGGATCATTTTCTGGAGCATAAAAAGGAACCTTAATTTCAGGTAGCTGCTCATCATTAACTTTCAGCGTTAATGAATAAGTACCCGGCATAATGTGACCTGCACGCGCAAACTGATTTAAATCAATGTTACTTTTGTCTTCTAAATCTAATACATCGGTATTAAATTGAATTGCTTCTGCCGCAAAAACAGGCAGTGCTACACCATGAAAGGTGAGCGCAATGACCACACTGAGTAAACGTGGTTTTGGTGAGTAAGCATTAAACAAAGACATAAGTAACATCCCTAAAGGTCAGTATCAGGAAAAAATCAGCATTTTTATTAGTAATAATCCAGCTTGAAACGAATTGCTGTTTGGTATTCCCCTGGACGTAGTGGGGTTTCATCTGAAACGAGTCTTAACCCATAATTAAGAACATGGTCTCCGGGTTTGATATCTTGTTTTGATGTGGCCAATCCAGGTTGTACTGTTTGTCCTGATGCATCTTGTAATGACAATGCGACGCCTTTTGCCGCGCCAGAAACGGTGAACCATTCGCCATTTGCTGGGCCATCAAAAGTCACCGAAAAGGTTTGCCAATTGTCGCCATCATGTGGGGTGAGTTTGCAACCAATTAAGGCGATCGAAAAAGGTTGAACTGGTCCATGTCCAACTTGGCGTAACAAACCAATTGGCAAAATACCCATATCAATAGATTGCTCATAAGAACCAGTATCGATAGCACAAGCGGTATCAACGATGCTTCCTTGCATACTCACTTTGCCCCAAATTTCGCCAGGAGCAGCTTGTGCAGGCATTAGCCACAATGCACTGATTGATAATAATGCTAGCTTTAATTGTCCACTTCGCTTCACAGTCACCTCCATTACTGAATCAGTCATGAAGTGCCGAAGCACTTCATGACACACATACGCTAATATTTAAAAATTAGTTGTATGCTAAGGTAAAGTTAGTGACTGCAGAGAAGTTACCTGGAACAACTGTTGCTCCAGCTAGACCTTTAAGTGCCGCTTGGAATTTCAGTGCATTGTCACCTTGAACGTAGTTCTGAGTACTTCCAGTATTCACTTCGATTTGAGCACTAGAAGAGTTCATGATTTTCACTGCTGCGCCAGATGCATCACCTGTGATTTGCAGTAAGCCAGTTTTTGCTGCTTGACCATCAGTTGCTTCAGTACCAGCAAAAGTAATAGTCACTTGGTTATTATTTTCTAGGTTGCAGCCTTCTAATTGGATAGAGAAAGGTTGAGCTGAAGACTCGCCACCTTTTTCTAAAGTCACGTTAGAAACTTGACCTAATTCAACAGTTTGGTTCTCTTCACCTGGAGCGATTGAACATGGAGCTTCAATGATTGAACCGTTAAAAGTGACTGTACCTGTACCTGCGTCAGCAGCTAAAGCAGATGCACTCATTGCGCCAGAAATCAAAGTTGCTAAAATAATCTTTTTCATATTGGTTACGCCTTACGATGAACGTTAAAATAGGGTGGATTTTAATTAATCCACTTGGTTAAATAATTAATGAATATTTATTTTTAATAAATAAAAATAAATAGAATACCTTCTGAGAAAAGAAAGTATTTTCTTTATTCTCAGTTAAAAAATTAAAACAAATTAATAGCTATTAATAGAAAATCAACCGACTAACTTACTCATCTTTACTGAAAAAGCATTCTCACCATGATAATACGGAACTGGAGGTAAGAATAAATTAATATAATGAGTACCAATCTCTTTCTCTACATTATTAACATTAAGGTAGACTGAACTAAAAAAACCACTCAAACTACAATCCAACTCATGTAATATAACAAAGAGTGTATCTACATTTATATTACAGACACCTCTTTCATATCTAGACACTTGTTGTTGAGATATATTTAATCTTTCAGATAATTGTTTACCACTTAATCCGCGCTTCTTCCTTAAGCGGAAAATCTCTTTCCCTACGGCTATCATAAAAATACTTTTCGATACTTCTTGTTCTACTATCATATTAGGCTCCTTACTTCAGATACAACCAACTTCTTCATTAAAGGCTGCCTGCAAGAAAATGTTTTATGCATTGCTCTGTTGGGAAGAAATTTACGTTAGCTTCTAATTAAAATCAAGCAAGGCAATAGCTATCAAGCAGTTATTAATCAAAATAAAATACCCTTAACACGAGTAATTAATGAAATTAAATCACTTTAATTCAGGAGCCTCAAGACTCCCATTATGAACATACAAATATGACTAGAATTAAAACCCAATAACATCATAAAATGACTAGAATTAAAACCCAATAACATCATAAAATGACCTCTAAGTTGATATTTTATACTTAAATTAATACTTTTTAATACATTAAGTAATAGTACGTATTAAATTCATAACAACAATGCATACTCAAAATCAATTAATCATAATAAAATCATTATGTTATAATTAATTTCAAATAAATCATTACTTCATATTTAGATATAATATTTTGTAATAACTCTAATATTATTGTAATCCCCGTTATTATTTTGAATAAAATAAGATGAGATTTTTATTTTTATTGAATATTTATTTTTTAGTTTATATCCTGATACAGTTATATTTTAACTACTAACATTATCGTCATTAAACTACTGTTCAATAAAATACATCATTAAATGAATAACACTAACGAATTTTCGAGATTCCATTATGACTAAAATTAATCACCCTAATATTAGAGCTTCAATTTATACTTCAATATTATTTTCAACACTACTCTTCCCATCATTATCATTTACTAATGAGAATCAACTTCCAGGATTATTAGAATTTGCTAATGAATATGAACAAAAAAAACTAAAGCAAGGAATAGAAAAAAATCAGCCTTACAATGAAGAACAAAGTGGAATTCAACTGCCACAAGTAAAATTGAAAATGCTAAATAAACAAATTCAAGCACTCACTATCAATGAAAAAATGTATAAGGCTCGTTTCCAACAACAAGAAAAAGAAATTCTACAAGCTAAAATAAATCGAGTTAATGACAACTTATTAGTTTTATTAAACAAGCAAAGCGTACAATTAAAATTAAAAGAACAAGAATCTTTAAAATCACAAATAGAAGAATCATTAAATAAATCAAAAAATGAAAATCTTAATTTGAATAACAATATCAAATTATTAAGTCAACGAATTGAAAATGCTGAGAAGGCACAAAAATTAGCATTGGAACAAGCTGTAGCCACGCAGCAGTTAGTGCCTCTTGAGCAACTAAAAAGTGATGAAGCCCTAAAACAAGCTTATGCGGCAGGTATCGCTATAGGACAAGATGCAATGACTATCCACAAAGAGAATCAATCTTTTGGACAAGATATGGACAAAAAAGCCTATTTAGCCGGTATCACCGATGCAATTGAAGGCCGTACATTACTTTCACCCACCGAATTGCATACAGCATTAATTGCAGCTGATTCTGCTATAACAAAAAATCGTAATGCCAAAAAAGATCAACAAGCACCAATTACAAAAGCATTTATGGCGAATTGGTCGAAACAAAAAGGTGTGGAGTCAGATCCATTAGGCTATTCCTACAAAGTGAACTATACCGGGCAGGGAAAAATTCAAGCTACCGATATGGTCAGTATTGTCGTTAAAGAATCACTATTAGATGGAACTATCGTCAATGATATGGATTTACAAGATAAATCGCTCACACTGCCATTAGATAACTATCCTCCCCTTTTCCAATCTGCCATTAGTCATTTGCAAAATCATGGCGAAATCACCTTTATCGTTCCGCCTGAATTAGCCTATGGCGATGAGGGCTACCCACCCAAAGTACCACCAGGAGCATCAATTATGTACACATTACGTATTGCAGATATAAAACCAGCACCTGCTCTTTAATATTAGGAAACAATAATGAGAATTTCCCTATTAGTCATAACGATAGTCAGTATATTGATGACCACGAGTTGTGGCGACAATTCAGATGACAATAAACCACATACAACCAATACAGTTTCAAACTCAATTAATGCCACCACAGAGTTTGACGCAGGATTATCCTATTACAATGCAAATCCGCCTAATTATGTACAAGCGGCCGAATATTTTCAGAAAGCGGCAGAGCAAGACAATATGGAAGCCCAACTTTATTTAGCCGCATTATATGAATCAGGATTAGGTGTTAATCAATCATGGCAAAAAGCCATTTATTGGTTCAAAAAAGCTGCAATGCGAGGAAGTTTACCTGCACAGTACCAATTAGGCTTAATTTATGAGAAAGGCCAAGGTGTTGAAAAATCGCGTAGTCAAGCATTACACTGGCTCAGTCTTGCTGCTGAACAAGGTGAGCCCGATGCCCAACATCAGTTAGGTTGGTTATATATGGAGGAAAGTGACAGCAACCAAGCTTCGCAACTATCTGCCATAAAATGGTTTAAAATGGCAGCCGAACAAGGCCATGCATCAGCACAAAATATGCTTGGTTGGTTATATGAAAATGGAGCAAGCGGGCAACCTGAACTTAATGAAGCATTAAAATGGTATCAAGCCTCGGCAGATCAAGACAATGCTTACGCACTTAATAATTTAGGTTGGTTTTATTGGCAAGGTAAGGCAGGTAAAATAGATAAAGAAAAAGCACTTAATTACTTTATTCGAGCAGCTGAATTAGGTGATAGCGATGCCCAACTTAATCTTGGGTTAATCTATTATCAAGGTGATGATGTCCCCATTTCAATAGAACAAGCACAAAAATGGTTTATGCTTTCAGCGGAGCAAGGTAATCCTTATGCACAATATAACCTTGGCTGGTTAATGCTAAAAGGTGAAATCAAAAATGCATCGCCACATGCTATACGCTATTATTTTCAATTAGCTTGTGATAATAGTTTGCAGCAAGCTTGTCTTGCTTTGCAATCAGATTCCCAACCACTATTCATTGGGACTCCGGAAGAAAGCGTTATCCATACTCCAAGTGTGTCCCATTAGGCATTTCTAATCGCATTAGACACGCCTCAAATAAAAAATGATTTTAAACCTTTATCAGTATGGTTTTGGCTATAATCTTGTAACCAAAACCGTACAAATTCGATTACCAACTCAACAAAAAATATTATTTTACAATGCATTAAGATAAACAATGATCAATTCAAAACGGTATTTATTATTAATGAAACAATGTTATTAATAAAACAATGCTTCTGTGGTGCTATTTTTTAACAATTTGATGTTCTTATCTTCTGAGTTCAAGGTTAAAACAAAATTACATTTATACGCAATATTCTGATTATCATAGCTACATTTAGAATCCACTTGCAGAATAACCTGCCCTAGAACCAATATTTCCATAAAGAAATCAAATGGTTTTTGCATATCTTTCCCATAAGTCATTATGGTTTCAGAAATGACTTTATTATCTTTATAATATTTTATCGTTGTTGGCAGTTTAAACTCGTTGTAATTATTTTCGCTAAACTTTTCCTTGGTATCAGCAAGCACTGAACCAATGATAATCCCATCTTTATTATATTGATAAATCAACTCACCATTAATATCTTTTCTGGATAATATCATACAGTTATTACCTATAGTCATTTCGATAGGACCAGAGGTATCGGTACCAACTAGTTTATTCTTGACTCTTTTAACAACAAGATGATTATTCAATCGACTAAGATACTCATCTTGTTTTTGATTTAAGGTAAAGCTCTCTACACAGCCATCACGCCCAATGGTTAATAATGACTCATAGTTAATCGAATTATCTTCATTATAAACAACAGCTTTAACTTCTTTAACATTCCCTTTAACTGGATTAAAATCATATAGTTGTGCCATATTAAAGACAACAGGATTATACTCTTGCTTTTGAAATGCCAAAGATTCAAAAGATATAAAAAAAATAGTTAATTGTATAATTGGCAATAAATATTGATTACCCATTTAATTTCATACCTCAAAACAACTCATATACTGTGATTTATTTTAATAATCATCGTATTAGCTTATTACAAATACGAGTAATTTTCTTCTAAAAATCAGAAATTTATTCAAACAAAAATAGATGGCAAAAAATTAAGATAGATTAGCATTTTATTTTAACCCCCCATTATTTTTCGATATTTTGGGGATTAAAAAACTATAAGAGATATAATTAAAATAATTAATCTTAATTAAAACCATAATACAGCACTATCTGATTGATAATAAAAAAATTTTTACGTTTTAACATATACAACTAAAATCATTAAGGATCTTTAATGGGAAAAAAAATATTTCTAATTCATAACCCAAGTCCTACTCTTGGAAGAGTAACGTATCCATGGGTAAACGGCTCGAGTATTGTAGCCAGATATCTCTCAGGTAATACAGTTGATAACTATTTATCAGCGTTACAAAAAGAGATAGATGTAAAAAATTTGGATTGGAAAGCTTACTGTGATGACACAGAGTCAGATATAGAAAAACTGATTTCCCAAAATGCAGATCTTCTCGTTTGTGTCCCTGGTCTAAAGTACCAATTTAATGAAACAGGGTTTGATAAAAATAATATTATCTACCTCAGCACAATGGAATATGCCAATAATGTCACTACAGCTGTTATAAGCAAGATAGTAAAGCTAGATAATAGGCAATAAAATCAACACATGCCTAGCCTTAACTTAACACTATCTAAATTGATTAGGTTTTGATTTTTTTGAGTTTAGATTTACTTAGAATTGAACAACGTTCAGAATTGATACTAGAAGTGAAGATGGCGGAGGAGGAGAGATTCGAACTCTCGGATGGTTTCCCATCGGCGGTTTTCAAGACCGCTGCCTTCAGCCGCTCGGCCACCCCTCCGCAATGACGAGCACTATAAACATCCTCGCATTCAATGTAAACCCCTAATTAAATCATTCGCCTTAAAAATAAACACTTAGCATACTGATGGGTGAAATTATCAACATTTATCACTTGCGCCTTGGGTTATGAGTCAATTTTTGCTAAATTTATGCTCTACTTTTGTTTGGATTGAAATAAGTATGTTGGTTTTTAACAATCAAGAAATTGAAACAGATGCACAAGGCTATCTACTTGATAGCCAACAATGGAGCGAAGAATTAATCCCGCTTCTGGCTGAGCAAGAAAATATCGAGCTCACTAATGAACACTTAGAGATTATTCGCTTCGTTCGCGCTTTTTATTTAGAGTTTAATACCTCTCCAGCGATTCGGATGTTAGTAAAAGCCGTTTCACAAAAATTTGGTGAAGAAAAAGGAAATAGCCGCTATTTATATCGACTATTTCCAAAAGGACCGGCAAAACAAGCCACAAAACTTGCAGGTCTTCCTAAGCCAGTTAAGTGCATCTAATAAACGTTAATAGCGGACAGTAAAATCCGCTATTGCTTCTGTTTGCCAATCTTCACTAAAAAAATGGTCTATTTTTGCACCGGGCGGGCCCCCGGCGTTTAACCACTCATCCACAAAGTCTATATCCTGCTCATTTCCATAGATAGCTAACTTGACACTTCCATCGTCCCTATTACAAACAAAACCTTTTATGCCATTTTGATTCGCCCAATGATAGGTTTGATAACGAAAACCCACCTCTTGAACACGACCATAAATATAAAAATAGCGACCTGATACTGTCATAATAGTCTCCTGTATTAGAGCATAATATAGCGATACCTTCTTTTAGCAGTTGTCTTTTCTGGATTGAGCAGATAATCTAATTTCTGAGGCACTGCTTTTCATCGTAACGTATAAAGACAGTGTATTGCGTTATTGATAATTGTCCATATATTAGCTTGAAAACGCGAAACACTGCCCATATATAGATTTAAAGTACAAGCAAGGCTTATAGGAGGTCGCTATGATGATCACCAGTAAATATGGAATCGGGCAACAAGTAAGACACAAACTTCTTGGTTATCTTGGGGTCGTTGTTGATGTGGACCCTGAATATTCGCTCGAACAACCACATGATGATGATATCGCATCTAACACTACGTTGCGCGATCTACCTTGGTATCATGTTGTTATGGAAGATGACAACGGAGATGCTGTTCATACCTATTTAGCGGAAGCTCAAATTACCTATGAAGCTTTTGGCGACCATCCGGAACAACCGTCGATGGATGAACTAGCAGAATCAATAAGATCGCAATTATTAGCACCGCGCTTACGCAACTAACTAACCTGTGGGTTGGTATCTAAAATTACTCGTCAATGATAAATAGTAAAGCAGTTAATCGAACTGCTTTACTTCATCATATGTTCAAAAAGTATTATTTCTCAAGACCTAATGCAGGAATTTCTTGTTTTGGACATTTATCCATTACAAACTGCATTCCTGCTTGTAATGCAATTTGCTTAGCCTCTTCGCTAATAATCCCTTTTTGCAGCCACAATACTTTTGCATTCACGTCGACGGCTTCTTTTGCTACACCAACGGCCGCATCTGCGTTACGAAATACATCAACCATATCAATTTGTTGAGGGATGTCACTTAACTGAGCATATACTAACTGGCCTAATAAATATTGGCCTGCTAATTTAGGACTAACAGGTATAACGGTATAGCCTTGATGCAATAGGTATTCCATCACCTCATAACTTGGTCTATCTTCGCGGTCACTAGCACCCACTAAGGCAATTATATTTACATGCTTTAAAATTTCAGCAATTTCTTGATCTCTCATCAAAATATCTCCCAAAATCAGTAAACTATTCACCTACATTATGATATATCTTGTATCTAAATGCTCATTCGTTTTTAAAGGCGAAATCATGCCTTTTATTTAAGGGAATATCATGGAATCAACGACCCGTAAATTAGCCGAATCAAAAAATATCGCACTGGTTGCCCATGACCATTGTAAACCTTCCTTACTCGCTTGGTCCAAAAAAAATAGTGAACGACTTCAACTACATAAATTATTTGCGACAGGTACAACAGGGACTCTCATTAGCCAGCATACAGGTTTACAAGTCACTGGTATGCTTAGTGGCCCGATGGGAGGAGACCAACAAATTGGCGCAATGATTGCAGAACAAAGAATTGATTTGCTAATTTTCTTTTGGGACCCTCTAAACGCAGTCCCACATGATCCTGATGTAAAGGCACTTCTACGTTTAGCAACGGTATGGAATATTCCCGTTGCCACTAATGCAGCAACAGCAGATTTCCTTATCACATCACCTTATTTTGATAGCACAATTGATATCGTGATCCCCGATTATCAAAGCTATTTAAATAAACGAACAACTTAATTTTACGCCATACCCGTGCCGGATAACCTCCGGCACACGACTAAAAATCAAAATGCATCATGGTTTTTTCTGTCTAGGTACGCCTAACTCGCGAAGATCTTCAACAAAATCAGAAGGATTTTCTGGATTATATAATAACCAAACTTGCTGCTTAGCACGAGTTAATGCCACATATAGCAACCGCCGTTCTTCCGCGTGCTCAAACTCTTCAGGTTTTGGTAATAGAGCCTGTTCAATAATCGATTCCCTCGCAGGAGCAGGAAACCCATCCTTGCCTTGGTTTAAACCACAAATAATCACATGGTCCGCTTGCTGTCCTTTTGATGCATGAATAGTCATAAATTTAATATTCAGCTTTGGCCAACGCGTCTGTGCTTTGTTTAAAATCTCTGGCTTTAAATAATGATAACGAGCAAGAATTAATATCGTTTCATCATCAAGAACATAACCGCTCATTTTATCTAATAAACGCTCTAACGCATCTTCATGTAATAAAACTACCGACCTTTTATTACCTTTTGTGAGACTATTAAGGGGTTTATCTAATTGTGCAGGATTTTGTAAAATAAACTGATTCGCGATATCACCAATACGTTCATTAAATCGATACGTGGTATCTAAAGCGCAGCTATCACCTTCACCAAAATAATGCTGAAATGAGGTCGTTAAATTTAACTCAGCCCCACTAAAACGATAAATAGCCTGCCAATCATCGCCCACAGCAAATAATGCCGTTTGCTTATTTTGTTGACGTAGTGCTTGAAGCAATTTAGCTCTTAAAGGCGAAATATCTTGAAATTCATCGACTAAAATATGTTTCCAAGGGCTAATAAAACGTCCTTTTTCCAATAAGTTTATCGCCTGATGTATTAAACCTGAAAAATCGACTGCACCTTCCTCTTTCAAGGCACTTTTCCAGACCTTTAATAAAGGTGCCATCAATCGAATACGTTTTTGAAAAAGGTCTCTTATTTCTTCATCTGTATTTTCTATCATGTCCTTTTGGCTCCCCCCATGCATTCGCATAAGGTTCAGCCAACGTTCTAAACGAGCACTGACTTTATGACTAATTTTTTCATCATGCCAAAATTCACCTTCAGGAATTTGCCATTGTAATTCGTCTGATAGCCATTCACGCCAACCTTTGGCTTGCGCTTTTTTACTTGAACACTGCTCACGCCATTCTTCTAATAGTAACGCCTGACGTTTTTGAGTGTCAGTTTCTAATTCACTAATCACCGGAGATTTATTACTACCTTCTCGGATAATCTGCAACGCTAAGGCATGAAATGTTTTTGCTACAATATTTTCTTGTTGAAGGCGTAACTGGATGCGCTCATTCATCTCATCTGCCGCTTTACGACCAAAAGCAAGTAATAGTATTTGTTCTGGTTTCGCCAGCTCACGTTGTAATAACCATCCCGCTCTTGCCACCAAAACAGAAGTTTTGCCACTACCTGCCCCCGCAAGAACTAATACATTGTCTTCACCGTTAATAACTGACAGTGATTGAGAATAATTTAACGCAGAAGATTCCACATTTTGAAAAAAATCGGCATAGCGAGAAAGAACAGACTCACACCATTTTTCATTAATTTGAGTACGGCAGCGTTGACTCTGATTAAGCCATTTCTGACATAGTTGATATTGAGAAAAACAATTTTGAAATGATGAAATACGTGCTAAAGGTAGTGGGAGCGACGAGAATTGTTGTGTAATTGACTCTCTAATTGCCGCTAAATTGCGTAAACTCAGCCAAGCATCCTGAGTTGTTTGCTGCAATATACGTTCTGCCAGTGAAGTTAACACCTCCGCACTCACCATACTCATTTCAGCGCTCCATTGCTGCCATTTTTCATTTAGATAATGATAAAAATGCTGAGTTTGCTTCCATTCTGTGCCATGCAAGCGCACCACTTGCTCACCAATGATTTCAAATTCTAATTCGCCCCATACAATCCCTCTTTTACACCGAATATCAATGAGTTCATTAAAAGGGATCATGTATTGGTGATTTTCACCACTGACTTCTATGCCTGCATTAAGTAAGCGAACCCGATTATAGGGATGCTGAGCCAGGCGCTGTCCAATCTGCGTCGATTTCAGTTCCATACGTCTTGCACCTGAATTAATCAATAATGAAAATAATGGCAGCTTGATTTCAAACGGTTTTTTATTATCGAGAAACAAGCTATCCTATATAAATTAGGGATTGTCTTACCTTTGAGGTATTTTGTGTTAACGCTGCTGACCAATTTTCGCCGTGTGCTTTATAACAGCCATATACTCTATTATATCCGAATCTTAATAGCGCTGACAGGAACAACATTAGTTCCATGGTTATTAGGTCAGGATCCTAAAGTCACGATCCCCCTTACATTGGGTGTTGTAGCCGCCGCATTAACTGACTTAGATGATAGGCTAACGGGCAGAATAAAAAATCTCATCATCACTTTATTTTGCTTTTTTATTGCATCAGTCTCAATTGAACTGTTATTCCCCTACCCCATCTTTTTCTTTTTCGGTCTCGCTTTTTCTACCTGCGCTTTTATTCTACTTGGCGCATTAGGGCAACGCTACGCAACTATCGCCTTTGGTGCCTTACTTATCGCCATTTATACCATGCTAGGTGTGCCCATTTTTGATACTTGGTATCAACAACCCGCCTTATTGCTGACTGGTGCTATTTGGTACAATATTTTAACTTTGATAGGGCATCTTCTATTCCCTGTTAGACCATTGCAAGATGCCATTACTCAATGTTATCAGCAACTATCTGCCTATTTAGATGCTAAAGCCAACTTATTCGATCCTGATCTCGAAGATGACTACCAACAATCCGTCTATGATTTAGCACTGGTTAATGGCACCCTTGTTAGCACAATGAATCAGGCCAAAATTGTCCTACTCAGTAGGTTAAAAGGCGATAGAGGCCAAAAAGGCACACGAAATAGCCTCCATTATTACTTTGTTGCACAAGATATTCATGAACGAGCAAGCTCCTCACATGTCCAATATCAGCAATTAAGTCGTACATTGCGCCATTACGATATCTTATTTCGCTTCCAACGTTTACTCACCATGCAAGCAAGAGCCTGCCAACAGGTAGCTCAATCCGTCTTATGGCGTAAACAGTACCAACATAATCCTCGCTTTGAACGGACTTTTGCTTACCTCGAAAATTCATTGCAATTATTAAAAGTACAGTCGCCTAATCTACATGAAATTAAAGCGTTGCATAATCTGCTTAATAATTTAAAGGGCATTGATATACAACTTAAAGGATTAGGTTTAGAACAAAGCTCATGGTTACAAAATGATAAACAAATTGAACAACTTTCTGACGAATCCCTTTCTGGTATTGGCGATATTATTGCGCGGGTAAAACATAATCTAACGCCTAAATCTTCACTTTTTCGCCATGCCGTCAGGATGTCAATACTGTTATGTACCGGCTATGCCATCATTCAATTGTTTGATATGGAACGTGGATACTGGATTTTGCTGACCAGTTTATTTGTCTGCCAGCCCAACTATAGCGCCACTAAACGACGCTTAGCGTTAAGGATCATCGGAACCATTATCGGTATTTTGATTGGCTTGCCACTTCTCAATATCATTCCATCTATTGAGGGGCAACTTACGTTAATCGTCGTATCGGGATTACTGTTCTTTATGTTCCGTAGCAGCCAATATGCACAAGCCACCTTATTTATCACACTATTAGTTCTATTTTGTTTTAATTTATTAGGTGAAGGGTTTGATGTGGCATTACCAAGAATCATTGATACTGTCATCGGCTGTTTCATTGCATTACTTGCCGTTAGCTTTATTTGGCCAGACTGGAAGTTTCGCCAACTTCCACAAGTTATACAAAAGACAATGGAGAGCAACTGCCGCTACTTAGATGCAATCTTACAACAGTATTATCAAGGTAAAGATAATAGCCTTGAATACCGCATTGCTCGTCGTGATGCTCATAAGAATGATGCAGAATTTGCCTCTATTGTTTCTAATATGGCGACTGACCCAAAATCCTATCAAATTACGCAAGAACAAGCTTTTCGGTTACTTTGCTTAAATCATACTTTATTAAGCTATATTTCAGCACTCGGTGCACATCGCGAAAAAATGCCAAATAACGAAAATCTTACCTTATTAAACGATGCAGTTTGCTACGTAGAGTCTGCTATTCAAGTAACTCAACAGGATGAAACAATTGATGAAAAATCCGATCAATTACGTCAAAGCTTATTACAACGAATTGATAACACGTCCACCAGTGACGATGAAAAAACACAATTGATATTAGAGCAAACTAAATTGTTACTCGAACTTATTCCTGAAATTAAGCTCATGATAAAACAAATTAACGTATCATAAACGTACTGATGAGCGGGCATTAAAATCCTATAGTGGCGTTTAATGCCCGCTCTGTTATTCATATTGTTACAATGATATTTAATCAATAACGTAATTAATTAACATCGTTATACCAGTTAATCAATTCCTGCTTAATATTTGTTGGCAGTACGGCACTATGGCAACCTTCAATTGCAGCGGCGAGTCCAATTAAAAATTTAATACTCGGATTATGTCGTCCATGTTGTTTTAATTTAAGAAAACAAGCTTTAGCACCCATCATACGCAATTCCTCCACATGATAGATACCAATTTTACCCAGAGCCCTTTCAACCGACATATTCATATTGGGTAAATCTTTAATGCGAATTGATACTGTTTGTTTTTGTTGCAACTCCTCCATCGCAGAACGATACGCCAATTCAATGTAATAAAGACATAATCCTTCATCACACCATATTTGTTCAGGTAATTGGTAATATCGAAGTGCTAATGGGATCCCTTTTTTACTATAAACTAAGCGGTTAAGTCCCGAGGCCTCAAAATGACTTCCTGCCAATAAACATCCTCTTAAATAAAAATGCTCTTCTAAAATCACCCCAATAATTGCATTATCAACAAGTAGGCAATGCCCACCAAAATGATTTTTTCTTTTCAATTCCCCAAATTGACCTAATAATCGATACAAATTGTAAATTTTTTCTTCCTGTAATGACATATGCCCTCACTCCTTTTAAGGCTTATTACACTTCAATTCCTACGAGTAGAAACTTTAGAAGTCCTTTTTTTACAAATAATTACACACAACTGATTCTGAGAGTTTCTACAATAAATGCCAAGCTTAATGCATTTAAAAACCACAAAGTTGCGAAGCGCTTTGAAAAAATAGGCTTGATATTGGATGAATATACAGTTACTGTACGTTCATACAGTATCGTAACGAGGTGAATTATGAGCATCTATTCTTGGAATAACACAACAGAACATTCTCTCAATGATTACACACAAACTCTGTCATCAGAAAGTCACTTAAGTGACTCAATGCAACAAGGTATAGTGAGTGAACTTGTCTACGATGAAAAACACCCAATCATGGATTATATTCTTTTACCTATGCTACGGCAGTTTGGTATACAGTCGCGTTGGCTGCTTTGGTTAAGCCCAAATAAAAAATTAAGTAAACACTGGTTAGAGCAAGCTGGAATTCCAACGCATAAAGTTATGCAATTAAGTCATATGGAATCTATCACGACGATTGATGCAATGGAAAAAGCACTCAGAAGTGGTAATTATAGTGTCGTATTAGGATGGCTTCCTGAAATAAGTGAACATGATTTCATCCGTTTACAATATGCTGCTCAAGAAGGTCGCTCAATTGGCTTTATTATGCGTCCACAAATGACATATAATATGGCTAGCATCAATTCTGGACAGCAAAATCATCTAAAAATTCATTCAGACTATTATCATTAAGCAATATTAAGAATTTTCTTACTAAATTTAACCTCTTGTAATAATTAGCCCTAAAGTGAAATGAAAAACATTGAAGATCAACTAGATAGCTAAAAAGTAAACAAGATGCTAAATATATATATCCCTCTGATTTATACAATAAAATAATATTTTTTTTAACCTTTATTGCTCACTCTACTTGTATCTTTCTCCGTTCGTTGTAGACTTTAGCTTGTTATGCGTAAGGCATTATTTTTTACTTTTCGTAATTTTTTGTAGATAATGTCAGCGAACCTAGCAAGTAAATAGAACCAATGGCAAATAATAAGGCTCATTGAAGCCAGCCAATATTGGATGATAACGAGGCGTAAAAAATGAAAAAGACAGCTATCGCAATAGCAGTGGCAGTAGCAGCATTTACAACTGTTGCACAAGCAGCTCCAAAAGATAACACTTGGTATACTGGTGCTAAATTAGGTTGGTCACACTATGAAAGCACTAGCCTAAACCCATCTAAAGCTGATAACCAAGCATGGAATAATGTAGGTAACTCTACTGACCGTGACACTATCGGTGCAGGTGCTTATGCAGGTTACCAATACAACCAGTACATGGGTTTTGAACTCGGTTACGACTGGTTTGGTAAAATGAAATATAAAGGCGCTGACAACAGCGGCGACCTGAAATCTATGGGTGTTTCACTAACTACCAAACTGAGCTATCCAATCATGGATGACTTAGACGTTTATACTCGTCTTGGTGGTATGGTATACCGTACAGAAGCTAAAGCTAAACAAGATGGCCAACGTTTCAAAGAAACTGACACTGGCGTTGCACCTGTATACGCATTAGGTCTTGAGTATGCAATCACTCCAGAGTGGGCTACTCGTTTAGATTACCAATGGGTTAGTAGCCTAGGTGATAAAGACAATATCGGTGTTCGTCCAGACAATGGCATGCTGAGTGTTGGTGTTGCTTACCGTTTCGGTCAAGAAGCAGCTCCAGTAATTGCACCAGCTCCAGTTGTTGAGCCAGCAGCTCCAGTTGTTGAAAACAAACGTTTCACACTGCGTTCAGACGTTCTGTTTAACTTCAACAAAGCAACTTTGAAACCAGAAGGTCAGCAAGCGCTGAACGAACTGTATACTGAACTAAGCAGCATCGATCCTACTCAAGGTCGCGTACTGGTAGTTGGTTTCACAGACCGTATCGGTTCACAAAACTACAACCTGCCACTTTCTCAGAAACGTGCTCAGTCAGTAGTTGACTACTTGGTATCTAAAGGCGTTCCTACAACAGCAATCGCTGCTGAAGGCCGTGGTAAAGAAGATCCAGTAACTGGTAACAAATGTGACAACGTTAAAGGCCGTGCTGCTCTAATCGAGTGCTTGGCACCAGACCGTCGCGTTGAAATCGAAATTCAAGGTACAACTGAAGTTGTAACTCAACCAGGCGCTTAATTATTAGCCCTAGTTAGAATTTTGAACTGAATACTAAAAAACCCCATTTTATGGGGTTTTTTTTATACTTATTTTGGTCTCGGCTTATTTTTAATTGTTCATTATGCTCAAATTGAGACTTACCCTAAAAATATCAATATTAACTGCGACCCTTTATTGCTTAAACCTTATTACTTTGAATCTTTATGACTTTGAATCTTTATGACTTTGAGAACTGCCCAAAATAGCCTGTAAATCATGCTTTAATGCGCTCATTTGATTTTCATATTTATCTTTATGTTCTGCATCTTCAATTAACTGAATAATAGTCTCAGATAACGTTTTATTACGTTTTACAGCTAAATTAGATAAACGCTGCCAAACAGAAAAATCTAAATCAATAGATTTTTTCCTAGTATGTGGATGTTCCGCATTGAAATGACGTTTACGTCTTGCACGTATACTTTGCTTCATTCGATTATCAAGCTGAGGATTCATGTGCTCTTTAATCCATTTAAGCACATCAATTGGGCGACTTTCCATTTTCAGCAGTAACGCTATCGCTTCTTTTTCTGCACTTCTTTCAAGATAACGACTAATCGCCTCGCCAGATCGGGATTTATTAACCAGATACTCCCACTTCCAGCCACATTCAAGATTTTCAAGCTGCTGATATTTCATAATTATTCCTGAAGAAAATCGAACCTATAGTTATATTAGCAATATTAGAAATAAAATGCTCAAGTAGAGATTCAATTTCTCAACTAATCTGTTTTTAACCACAAAGAAAATAACAGTTAAGACGCCAAATAGTGTAGAATTCGCATCCATCCGTTAACAAATTAATAAATTAATATGTCCACTTTTGAATACATACTTCTTGTTTATGGGATTGGGGGCGTATGTTCTATGTTAATCACCCTATTGCTTACCAAAGACCCAAATTTTTATATGCGACTACTGAGCGCAGTATTAATTGGCTTCACATGGCCCATGACTTTACCAATTGTGCTAATGTTTTCCCTATTCTAGTCAATAATTCAACAATTCTTGCTGCAAGATTGGCTGTCAAAGGCTAATATAGCAAACTTGCCCACTGGGTAATAAACTGACCTGAAATGTTATAATAAAAATAGTGCAAAAAAATGTAATAACATCAAGCCAGATTCAGGTACAAGCGCCCAGCTAAATGGCAGGCATTTCATTTATAACCATATTAATAGCAGATAATTATAGTGATCAGTCAAGAACTTACATGGCAAGGCCTAATACCTGATTTATCGTCTCTACAAACAGATTTTGTCTCTTCGGCAACACTCGCGCCAACAACGCTATCAGATATTCAACCACGACTATTTGATGGGATGCAGCGCTTTGTGAATGAGTCGGATCAAACACGGTTTATGTTTATCAAATCAGATGAAAGTGAGGAATACCTCAGTCTTTTTGCTGATTCAATTCAACCATTACTGATAAATTCAAAAACCATTGATGGTGACTATTGCCTATCTGAAGATAAGCAATTATTTCAATGGAAAAATGGCATTAAAAGCCGATTCTCGACACAAGCGAGCATTGCCTATCGCCCATGGATTGAACCAGAGCAATTATTTGGCTATATCACGCCAACAATGACACTTGTTCCTGGGCTACTACACCAAATTAATGGTGGCGTATTGATCATCGCAGCTAACACGTTAATCGTTCAGCCACTCATGTGGACACGATTAAAAAATATGGTTAATCGTCGTCAATTAGAATGGCTACCATTATCTGAAAATCATACCCTTCCAGTTTCCGTTGAACCTCAACCTCTAGAACTGAAAATTATCATCGTAGGAGATAGGTTAGCACTGGAAGAAATTGAATATAATGATCCTGAGTTATTTAGCCGTGCTATTTATGGTGAATACGAACCCGTTATGTTTTTCGAGGAAGAAGAACAATTATCGCTATGGATGCGTTACATTAAATCTATCATTATTTTAAATCAGTTGCCGGATATTGCCGCTGATGGCTGGCCTACATTAATTACTCAAGCAACACGTTACTGCGAAGACAAATTCAATCTGCCTTTAGATAGTGCTTGGTTAGCACGCCGTCTTATGGATGCCTCACACCATAAAATTGATAACTTAATCACTCGCGATTCATTAACTCAAGCAGAAGAAAACCGTCTATGGCGTCACAGTTTTATTGCTGAACGCACCTTAGACGATATTTTACAAGATCAAGTCCTTCTTAAAACCGAAGGGGAAGTTATTGGTCAAATTAATGGATTATCAGTCTTACAGTACCCTGGTCATCCTGAAGCTATCGGTGAACCTTCGCGGATCACCTGTGTCGCACACTTAGGTGATGGCGAATTCACAGATGTCGAACGTAAAGCTGAGCTTGGTGGCAATATTCATGCAAAAGGCATGATGATAATGGAAGCCTATTTAAATTATGAGCTGAAATTAGAGCAACCACAGCCGTTCTCAGCGTCCATTGTGTTTGAGCAATCTTATGGTGAAGTTGATGGCGATAGTGCCTCACTCGCTGAAGTGTGCGCATTTATTAGTGCTTTATCGCTGCAACCAATCGATCAGCAAATCGCGGTAACGGGTGCAATTGACCAATTTGGTTATGTTCAACCTATTGGTGGTGTAAATGAAAAAATCGAAGGTTTTTTCGATATCTGTGCTAAACGTGGTTTAACTGGCAACCAAGGTGTTATTATTCCTTTGGCAAATGTTCGTCATTTATGCACTAACAATGACGTTATTGAAGCCGTAAAAGAAGGCCAATTCCATATTTGGCCAGTTGAACATGTCGCACAAGCGATTACACAGCTCACTAAGCAACCTTACTTTGAGCAACAAGCAGATGATGATAGTGTACATCTGTTAGCTTTAATTCAGGAACGTATTCATCAAGCCAATACTCCAGATAAAGCAAGGCTTCCTTGGTTTCTGAAATGGCTTGGTTGAGTAAAAAATATCAGATCGGAGTTGTTCAGCGTACAAGTGTAAGCTATTCTATGGACCTATACATAATAAAGGCAATCTTAAGAACATGGTTGATAAACGCGAATCCTATACAAAAGATGATTTAGAAGCTTCTGGAAGAGGCGAATTATTTGGAGAAAACGGTCCGCCGTTGCCATCAGGAAATATGTTGATGATGGATCGCATCGTCAAAATGACTGAGGATGGCGGTTCATTTAATAAAGGCTATGTCGAAGCTGAGCTTGATATCAATCCTGACCTATGGTTCTTTGCCTGCCACTTTACTAATGACCCTGTTATGCCAGGTTGTTTAGGCCTTGATGCTATGTGGCAACTGGTTGGTTTTTATCTCGGTTGGCTCGGCGGTGAAGGTAAAGGTAGAGCACTTGGTGTAGGTGAAGTTAAATTTACCGGACAAGTTCTACCAACGGCTAAAAAAGTCACTTACCGAATCAATTTCAAACGTGTGATTAACCGTAAATTGATTATGGGTGTGGCTGATGGCGAAGTCTTAGTTGACGGTAAAGTAATTTATACCGCCTCAGACCTAAAAGTCGGTTTATTTAAAGATACTAGCGTATTTTAATTGCCAACTAAGCCTTAAAATGCAAACCTCCGCAAATGCGGAGGTTAATAAATTAACAGATTATATTTAGATTAAATATAAAATTACTTCAGTTATCTAATCTAATAAATCACGGTATATTCTCTTTTATACAGTAACAACTGCCCTGTCCTCCATTGCTTTACGCCAACCACCTAACCAATGTGAACGAGCATCTACTGCCTGATAAGGACATAATTCTTTCGAACGCCCTACTATACCGGCTTGATATCCTCTTGATAAAGCTCTTTCTAAACGATCACGTTTCTGTCTTTTCATGCCTTACTTCCCTCATCATTAAAAATGGAAAAGAAAACAGCACCTACCTTTCGTAATAGGTACCCTATAGGAATAACGCTCTCAGGGTAGAAAATCAAGTAAAGATTTTAATATAAATGTCATAAATAGTATAAATGTGACTTACACACTCTAATTATTCTAATACATTGAATATATTATAAATAATTATTAGTTCTTTATTTTTCATCATATTATACGCAATAGATGTGAATTTATGAGTAAACGAAAACGAATTAAAAAACTAATATATTGATGGGATAAAAGAAAATAAAAAATAGAAAAAATAACAAAAAAATGCACTCCATTTAAATATCAGGAGTGCACTTCAATAACCTAACCTATTAATAACAAATTTTAATCGCTAACGTTTAATCACTTCTTTTGCAATACCATCAGCGACTTGTTGCCAACCAAGTGCAAGTGTGCGTACTAGCTCAGGGTAGCCATCTTCTTTTTGTTCTAATTGAACATCAAAGTTACGACGAGTGACTTCTTTTCCTTGTGTAAAGGTCCAAAAGCCTTGCACTAAAACAATACCATCATAGCGGCCATTAAAAGCCGTTAAAGTAATATCTAGCGTATCAGGTGAATTTTGTAGCGCCTGTAATGACACCAGCTGTTCAGGTAAGGCTGTTGAAAGCTCACTCACCATGGATTGTCCTAATTGCTGCTCAAGTGGACTCGCCCATAAATGCGTACTCGCATTACTGTAGCTAACGTCTGAGGTTTGATAGGTTATCCCATTTGAGGTTAATACATCCGACAACATAACACGTTGTAACCAAACCTGATTTTTACTCATCACCTCTACATTTTGAACCTTAGAGGATTTCATTGGCAGCTGATAATACATTTTTTCAGGAACGCTACTACAAGCCGCCAACATCAAAACAAATAGGGATAATAAATATCTCATTATTTTTTCACTCCTTTCGGCTCAACATCCTTAGTCGGTTCTGCTTCGAAGACTAATGCATTACTTTTATTATTCAATGTCCGCAATAATGGCTGAACTTCTCTTAGCACCTGATCTAAGCGTTGCATATTATCAACCATCTTATTATAAGCAGGAGAACCTGGTTGGAAGCCTTGCATTGCGCGATTCATTTCTTGCAACGTTTTTTGTAAGTCATTTGGCAAATTCTGAAACTCTTTGCTCGCCATCACTTTATTCAGTTCAGATAGCATCACATTAGCTTCTTTAATTGTTTTTTGCCCTTCTGCTAGCGTTTGTGTTGTTTGGTTCAACATTGGCTCAATTGGCATATCATTAATTTTATCCAATACCGCAATCACTTTTTGCTGTATTTGCGCTAAACCACCACTTGTAGTCGGGATAATTTTATAACCGGCAACGACAGTAGGCCCTTTATATTCCCCGGCATTCGGGATGAAATCGAGGTCAATATAAAGTGCGCCCGTCAATAAATTACCTGATTTTAATGAGCCTCTTAATCCTTCTTTCATTGCTGTCTTCAATTCATTTTTTAAATTGAAATTAGCTCCAACATCTTTTGAGAAACGTTCAGGCTCAATGTGGATTAAGACAGGAATACGGAAATCATTATCCAATGATTGATCTAGGCCTGCGGTATAAAAAGGGACCTGTGCGACAGTACCTAGGCGAATACCGCGGAATTCAACAGGTGCACCCGGTTGAAGTCCGCGCACTGAATCAGAGAAAAACAACACGAAATCTTGATACTGAGTATATAAAGAATTCTGAATACTACTTTGGCTATCAAATAGTTGGAACTCAGCATTTTCTTTAACGCTACTACCCGGAACCCAACCATCTGGCACATCAAAACTCACACCGCCCGTTAATAACGTTGCAATTGAGCCCATTTCAACATGTACCCCTTGGGATGACATATCAAAGGCAATTCCGCTATCTTTCCAAAAACGAACGTTAGAGCTAATTAGCTTGTCATAAGGAGCATTGATGAATAATTGATAACGCATATCACGATTATTCATATCAAAATTACTGGTTTCGACAGAACCAACACGGTAACCGCGAAATAGAATCGGGTCTCCCGGATTAAGTTGCCCTGCCTTATCACTCATCAACGTGATACGGATACCTTTTGCATCTGGTGACGCTAAAGGTGGAGTATCCAATAAGGTAAATTCAAAATGCTCTTTGGCAGCGAGTCCTGGTTGCAATTCAATATATGCACCTGATAACAACGTGCCTAATCCAGTCACGCCATCACGACCAATTGTTGGTTTAACTATCCAAAAAGCAGAATCTGTACGCAGTAGCTCTTTCATGTCATTATTTAGCCGCGCTTTAATAATTACGCGACTGAAATTGTCATCGAGGGTAACGCTTTCCACAACACCAATATCGACACTGCGACTTTTAATTTTCGTTTTACCCGCCTCAATCCCTTCTGCGTTATAAGTTATCAGCGTGACTTCAGGGCCTTGATGGCTATAGTGGTAAAATAGTATCCAAGCACCTAATAATACAGTCACAATAGGGATCACCCATACCGGTGACCAGCTTTTTAATTTACTGACTTTGGCGTTGGCCTGTGGTGTTTCTTGATCTGTCACCCGATGACTCCTTCTTGTTCAACAGTTTTTACTGTATTTCTTTTTTCACTGCGATCCCATGTCAATCTTGGATCAAACGTCATCGCGGCAAACATCGTTAAAATAACAACGACACCAAAGAAAATCACACCCTGTGCAGGGACGATACTCATTAACTGCCCCATTTGAACTAATGCGGCTAAAATAGTGATAACAAATACGTCAATCATTGACCAACGACCAACATACTCCACCATTTCATAAATAAAATGCATACGATGCGGATCTCTATTGCCATAGCCTTTTGAATCAAGGCATAGCCACGCAATACTTATCATTTTCAATGATGGCACCATAATACTGGCAATAAAAATAATTAAAGCCACAGGATAGGAACCATCTTCCCACAGTAATATCACACCATCCATAATGGTTGAATGCAAATCACTACCTAAGGTATTCGTTGTCATGACAGGCAATACATTCGCAGGAATATAAAGCAAAATTGAGGTTAATAATAGTGCCCAAGTCCATTGTATACTTTGATGTTTTCGAACGGCCCCATGTGCGTAACAACGCGTACATTGCGATTGCTCTGCCGGTAAAATTGCCGTGCAAACAAGGCATAACCTGACACCTTGGCTAATTCCGGTTTGCCCAACTTTCAATTTTTTATCCAGCAAAGGCGCCGCTTCAATTCGATTCCATAACCAATGGCGGTCAAGGCACTGAAATGCCCTGACTTGTAACATGCAAAATAAGCAATAAGGGATAAAACTCAGCCCGACACCAATATCACCATAAGCAATTAATTTTACAAAGCTGACTAATACACCCGCTAAAAATATCTCAGCCATGCACCATGTTTTCATCTGAAATAAGATGCGTGTTATCCACACTTTTAGTCTCTTAGGGATATGCACTTGCAACCCTAAGAGAATAATCGTCACCATACAAAATGCAGGGATGACAAGTGAAAAAAACAAGAAAAACAAAGCTAAACCGCTATAGCGGGTTGTCGAGATAATTTCAATGATTTGAAAAAGAGAGATCTCATTTTCAATACCCGCCGCGCCCATTTTCACAAAAGGAAATAGACAAGCAACAAATAGCATCGCTAGTGCGCTAAATGCATAAGCTGCTGGTTGCTTGTAAGGGTATCGCCACTTTGAAATTAACGTTGTATCACAGCGTGGACAAGTCGCTTTACTGCCCTGTTCCAATTCAGGAACGGCAATCAGCATGTCACACTGTGTACAAAGTACATGTTCATGAGACTCATGAGAACACAAGGTATTGTCTCTCCTCTTTATTTCAAATCGTTATCTCAACCGTTTTTCTGTAATTCAAGCTCTTGCCAACGATCAAACGCTTGCTCTAATTCTTGCTCTTTTTCAGCCAGAGAGCTCAAGGTTTTTTCTGTAACATCATGAGGTTGATTAAAGAAATCAGCATCGCCAATTTTGGCCTGAAGCGCTTCAACTTCGGATTCAAGTTGCTCTAATTTTGCTGGTAGTAACTCTAATTCACGCAGCAAATTGTAGCTTAACTTATTCACTTTCTTTGTTGGCTCTTTTGGCTTAACACTTTTTTCTGGCGCAGCGACTTTACTGTTTTGTTCAGGCTTTAAACTCACAGTTTGTGCTCTTTGTTGCTGAGCATCAAAATATCCGCCCGCAAAACGCTTAATTACGCCATTGCCTTCAAAAATCCAGCACTCTGTCACACTGTTATCAACAAATTCACGGTCATGGCTGACCAACAACACAGTACCTTGATAACTATCAACTAATTCTTCAAGTAGCTCTAATGTTTCTACATCAAGGTCATTAGTTGGCTCATCGAGGATCAATAAATTACTTGGTTTTAAAAATAAACGGGCAAGTAATAAACGATTACGCTCACCACCGGACAATGCTCTCACTGGTGTCATGGCACGTTTTGGCGGGAACATAAAGTCTTGTAAATAACCTAAAACATGGCGCGGTTTACCGTTAACCATGACTTCTTGCTTACCTTCAGCAAGGTTATCCATCACGGTTTTATCTGGGTCAAGTGCAGCACGATGTTGGTCAAAATAGGCAACTTCAAGTTTAGTACCACAATGTACTCGACCACTATCTGCCTGTAAATCACCAAGCATCAAACGTAGCAAAGTTGTTTTACCACATCCATTTGGCCCCACTAGCGCAATTTTGTCTCCACGCATAACTTGCGCAGAAAAATCATTGACGAGTACTTTATTATCAATTTGATAATTCACGTTTTCCATTTCAAACACAATTTTGCCTGAACGGGCAGCTTCGCCAACTTGCATGCGTGCAGTTCCCATTACTTCACGGCGCTCGGAACGCTCGACTCGCAAGGCTTTCAGTGCACGAACACGACCTTCATTACGCGTACGTCTCGCTTTAATCCCTTGGCGGATCCAAGTTTCTTCTTGTGCTAGCTTGCGATCAAACTCAGCATTTTGCATTTCTTCTACGCGCAGAGCTTCTTCTTTACTCAACAAGTAGTTGTCATAATCACCCGGCCATGACGCTAATTGTCCTCGGTCTAAATCGATAATACGAGTTGCCATATTACGAATAAAAGAACGGTCATGGGAAATAAATACGATACTACCTTGGAAATCTTTTAAGAAATTTTCCAACCATAAAATAGTTTCGATATCTAAGTGGTTCGTTGGCTCATCAAGGAACAATACGCGAGGATTACTCACCAGCGCACGACCTAAAGCCGCTTTACGCAACCACCCACCCGAAAGTGAAGACAGCTCAGCATCTCCCGGTAAACCTAGTTTCTTTAGAACGTCCTCAATACGAGAATCGAGTAGCCATAAATTACGGTTATCTAGAATTTCTTGAACTTCAGATAATTTATTTAAATTTTTCTCACTCGGGTCTTCTTCAACCAATTTTAAGATGTGGTGATAATCTTTTAAATATTGTGCTTGTTCAGCGACGCCTTCAGCAACAAAATCATAAATAGTCCCTTCAACGTTACGCGGAGGGTCTTGTTGCAAACGTGCCACAATAAGATCTTGTTCATAAATTAGCTGACCATCATCAAGAGGTTGCTCTTTAGTCAGCACTCTCATCAACGTTGATTTGCCCGCACCATTACGGCCAACTAAACAAACTCGCTCATTATCTTCAATATGTATTTCTGTGTTATCAAGTAGTGGTGCATCACTAAAAGCAAGGTATGCACCAGACAAATTAATTAAAGCCATTGATTCTTATCCTTTACTCTGCGTGACGAATTAGCCAGCAGTTATGAATTTGACGATTACGGGCGAAATCTTCTGAACGTGTTTTGCCAGTAATTTCTTCTGCATGTAGCCCTAGCTCATCCAGCGCCTCAGTATCCATTTTGAAACCACGTTTATTATTCGAAAACATGACAGTTCCACCACGGCGTAGCAGGCGTTTTAAATCGGTAATTAATTGAATGTGATCGCGTTGTACGTCGAAAGTACCATCCATACGTTTTGAATTTGAGAACGTAGGGGGATCGATGAAGATCAGATCAAATTGTTCGTCACTATTCGCTAACCAGCCTAAACAATCCGCTTGTATTAAACGATGTTGGCGACCAGATAAACCATTTGCTTGTAGATTTTTCTCTGCCCATTCTAAATAAGTACGCGACATATCAACAGAAGTGGTACTTTTTGCGCCGCCAAGACCTGCATGAACAGTTGCAGAGCCTGTATAACAGAACAGATTTAGAAAATCTGCACCTTTACTCATTTGCCCTAACATACGACGCGCGACACGATGATCAAGGAATAATCCCGTATCAAGGTAGTCCGTTAAGTTAACTAACATTTTCGCGTTGTATTCTTGCACTAAAAAGAAATCATCTTTTTGGGCTAATTTTTCGTATTGCTGTTTGCCTTTTTGACGTTGACGCGTTTTAAGTATCAACTGATTAGAGGTCAATTCCAAAACATTCATCGTGGCTGTAATGACATCAAACAGACGTTGGCGTGCTTTACGCTCATCAACGGTTTTTGGTGGCGCATATTCTTGCACAACCACTTTGCTACCGTAAATATCCACGGCTACGTTATATTCAGGCAAATCCGCATCATAGACTCGGTAGCAATCAACACCTTGCTGCTTCGCCCATTTACTCAGTTTTTTATGATTTTTACGCAAACGATTTGCAAAATCAGGAGAAATTTCGCCAACACCTTCAGAAGGTACTGCTGCCAATATGTAGTTTTTCTGCACGCAATCGAGAGGACCATTTTTGGCCTTAAATTCGCGCTCTGAACGTAATTGCAAACAACTCAGTAACTCAGGTGAACCACTGAATACCGAAAAACGCCATCCAGGAAAACGTGCTTTAACGACACGTCCAAATTGACTGTGCAATGCCACCAGCGCTGGCTCGCTTTCTAAACGTTCACCGTATGGCGGATTACAAACAATCGTACCGGTTATCTCAGTTTTTACTGGATTTTCAAGAGATGCTGCATCCCCTTGATTAAAGCTAATTAAATCTTGTAGCCCTGCTCTGCGGGCATTGGCGCGTGCCATATCTAATACACGTTTATCAATGTCATAACCATAAAAACGTGAAGTCGTTTCTTTAAGACCTTGACGAAAACGCACTTGTGCTTCCGCTTTTAGTTCACGCCATAGCTCCGCATTATATTTCGACCACGCGTAAAAACCCCAATGCTCACGATATAAACCTGGCGCTCTATCCGCAGCCATCATTGCAGCTTCAATTAATAAAGTACCTGAGCCACACATAGGATCGACCAAAGGCGTCCCATTTTGCCAGCCAGAACGATTAATAATCGCCGCACCCAAGGTTTCTTTTAATGGTGCTTGACCCGCAAGGTCACGATAAGCACGAACATGTAAAGAGTCGCCACTTAAATCTAAAGCAACACTGACTCTTTCTTTATTAAGGTACACATTGACACGAATATCAGCTTGCTGACGTGCAACATCAGGTCGTTGATCTAACTTACGCGTAAAGCAGTCTACGATGGCATCTTTGACTCTCAATGCACCATACTGACTATTACGAATTTCGTCATTCGTACCAGTAAAGTGCACCACAAAAGTGTCATTAACTGAGAAAATTTCTGTCCAGTCAATCGCTTGTACACCTAGATACAAATCCATATCGCTATAGACGTCAAAATCACTTAAAGGCAATAAAATACGCGATGCCAGCCGACTCCAAAGTAGGCTTTGGTACATCACTCGTTCATCGGCCTGAAAATAGACACCCCCTTGTGCAATCTTGCACTGGCTAGCTCCAAGAGCTTCCAATTCCGTTTTCAGTAGTTCTTCCAGGCCTCGAGCTGTGCTGGCAAACAAAGAATTCATAGTATTTATTACCGATTTCAATGAAAATTGTTGCGCATTATAGCTAATCTTATGCGCTTGTCATAAAGTTGCTGTGCAACAATTATAAGGATTAAAAAATGATAACGCTTTCGCGCATTTATACACACCCAATCAAATCAATGAGAGGGATACGTTTATCTCATGCATTCGCTGATATCAGCGGACTGACTTTTGATCGTAACTTTATGGTAACGACACTGGAAGGTAAATTCATTACTGCAAGAAAATATCCACAGATGTTACTGTTCACACCCGCTATGCTTAATAATGGGCTTTATCTTAGAGCACCAAATGGCGAAAGCGCTACCGTATTGTATCAGGACTTTAACGATAATCAGAGTCCTACTGAAGTTTGGGGCAATCATTTTCATGCGCTTATTGCGCCGGATGCGATAAATACTTGGTTAAGCAGCTTTTTTGACGAGCCAGTTCAATTACGTTGGCTCAGTCCTCAGCTATCTCGCAGAGTGAAAACCCATACCGATATTCCATTATCCTTTGCAGATGGTTACCCTTTTCTATTAATTAGTGAATCTTCAGTACAAGAACTTCAACGTCGTTGCCCTGCAAGTATTAAGCTTGAGCAATTTCGCGGTAACTTGATTATTACTGGCGCCAAACCTTTCGAAGAAGATACCTGGAAAAAAATTCAAATAGGCGATATCGTTTTCACTTTAGACAAGCCTTGTAGTCGCTGCATTTTAACCACCGTCAGCCCTGAAAAAGGCATCAAACATCCGAATAGTGAGCCTCTGGCAACGTTACAAACATTCCGCACAGCAGAAAATGGGAATGTGGATTTTGGTCAAAATGTCATTATTCACAACACGGGTGTCATTCGCGTTGGCGATCAACTCACCGTATTAGAAACCAAGTTAGCAGAAAAATACGTTGAGAAAGAAAGAGAAACACCCGTCGCGGTATCGACCAATAAACCACAAATCAACACGTTGAGTTTAATCTTTGAAGGTATTGAATATCAAGGGGATAATCAGAGTGTTATCTTAGAACAGCTTGAATCACATGGTATCTCTGTTCCATATTCATGCCGTGCAGGTCTTTGTGGTTGTTGTAAAATAAAGCTTATCGAAGGGGAAGTAACACCATTAAAACAAAGTGCAATTAAAGATAATGGCTATATATTAGCCTGTAGCTGCATACCTAAAAGCGCAGTCAAACTTGCTTTAAAATAGTATTAATAGATTTGTCTATTCAAACACCATCACGAAAAATAATTTAGATAAAGTGATGGTGTTAATAAACTAGAGTTAAATTAATCGTTATATTTATATGATGGTATTTTATTTATTTTTACTTTTCTGTATTCACCGATCATAAACGATCAACTAAATGACATTTCCATATAGTATACGCTTAGTCTTAGCTGAATATTGCATCATACGATCATTCATGATCTTAATTGGATCACAAAATCGCAAAGTCCTATCTGATAATTCAAGCTGTGGCTCCGCTAATAAACATAAACTCGCCGATATACCTGCTTCCGCAATGATAAATGTTGAATAGCAATTAGTATTCTCTAAACACACTTGAACCAATTGCCCTTGAGCAGGCTCAGTAACATAGTGAAAGGTTGAAAAATACCAGCTTTTAGGCATTTGTGGTTTTAAAAAACGAAAAGCAACAAGACTATTTAATACTAACTCCGCTCTTTCTTCGAGAGTTATATTTAATCTCTTCGCTTGCTCATCAAATATATAATATTCACCTGCATCTTCAATACTAAATGGCATTTCATTTCGAGCAAAAGCCGTTAGCATTTTTGCGGGAAAACATGACCGGAATATCATTCCGTTGGCGAGGTCTAGCATCACCCTGTCATGATCATGATCAAAATACCAACGCCAATGATCATCAGGTTTAATTTTCATAAACGATCCTTCAGCGATTTATCGGTAAATAAACTTTAGGATCGATCATCAATAATGATTGTTCCAAAAATCTATAATGAGTCCTTAAATGTCCAAGTTAAGATTAGATAATAAAGCACTATATTTGACGTAAATAACCTATAACTTAAAGCATAAAGGAGATGAAACTAGTTAAAAAATAAACAATATTCATAATATAGATTAAAAGGGGGAATAAATAAACCCCCTTGATATGTAAATTTACACTTTATTAGATATTATTGACAATATCTTTTATTAATTTTGGTCCATGGTAAATAAAGCCAGAATAAATTTGTATTAATGAGGCCCCAGCTTCCATTTTTTCCCGAGCGGCTGTCAGTGAATCAATTCCACCCACACCAATAATTGGCAATTTACCGTTTAATTCTTGGGAAATAAGCTTAATCACTTGGGTACTTTTTAATTGAACTGGGCGTCCGCTTAATCCCCCCATTTCATTGCAATGATTTAAACCTTGTACCAATGAACGGTCTAACGTTGTATTCGTGGCAATAACACCATCTATATTATGTCGAACTAAGCTATCAGCAACCTGAATAATTTCTTCTTCAGTTAAATCCGGTGCAATTTTAACAGCAACTGGAACATATTTCTGATGCACAGATTGCAACTCAAGTTGCTTAGCTTTAATACCACTTAATAAATCATCTAAAGCTTCGCCATATTGCAAAGTGCGTAGACCGGGAGTATTTGGAGAAGAAATATTCACGGCAATATAACCGGCATGGGCATAAACTTTATCCATGCAAATTAAATAGTCGTCTTTACCTTGTTCAACGGGCGTATCTTTATTTTTACCAATATTAATACCAATTATTCCGCCATAATTTGATTTTTTGACATTCTCAACAAGGTTATCAACGCCTTTATTATTAAATCCCATTCGATTAATCAAACCTTCCGCTTCGACTAATCTAAACAAACGCGGCTTGTCATTACCTGACTGTGGTTTCGGCGTAATCGTTCCAATCTCAACAAAACCAAAACCCATAGCGCCGAAAGCATCAATACAATCACCATCTTTGTCTAAACCCGCAGCAAGCCCTAAGGGATTCTTAAACGAAAGTCCCATGCATTGAACAGGTTTAGTCGCAACAGATTGGCGTAAAAGGAATTTTAGAGGGGAATTAGTTAAACGTTGGAGCTGACGAAAAGTCAATTCGTGAGCTTTTTCAGGGTCGAACTGAAATAATGCCTTGCGGGCAAGGTGATATAACATATTCAATAACCTATTTTCTATCTATGCGAATACATGTCTAAGCGTAAAGAAAGACACAATATTGCGCGTGCCAATACACTCGCCAATTTAGTTTGCCGAGCCCCTAATAACATAGCTTATTTTTCATTCGATAAAACGCGCTATAGACTACCTTAACTTGACGTTATTTACCCATGAAAAAATCAATAAAAATGATGTTTGATTGATTTATCACCATTTAAGACCCCGTTAGATATGCGAGGACAACAACAAGATAAGAATAATAGGTAATAAAAAGCCCCTAAAATTTAATTTAAGGGCATAAATTGACAGTTTAATCGTTATCCCATTTAGGAAATATATAAACCTAGTTTTGATACTGTTAGCTTTCTAACGCTTTAGTCACCTTCTCAAATAAATCCCCTGAAAGGTTGTCTAATGCTTTTAATTGCAAAAGGATATTACGCATCAAACCTTGACGCTTTTCATCATAACGCTTTAAGCGAATTAACGGCTCAATCAATCTTGAGGCAACTTGCGGGTTACGCGTGTTTAAATCAACTAATATCTCATATAAGAATTGATATCCACTGCTATCTTCTGCATGAAAATTCACTGGGTTACCTGCCGTGAAAGCCCCGACTAATGAACGAATACGGTTTGGATTACTCATACTAAATGAACGATGATTTAATAATTTTCGGACATTTTCTAGCGTACCTTTAGAAGAATTAGCGCCTTGCAAAGCAAACCATTTATCCATCACCAGACCATCATGGTGCCAGCGTTCATCAAAATCAGCCATTAATTCAACATGACAAGGCAATTTCTCTTCATAAGCTGCGGTTAGCGCAGCCAGCGAGTCAGTCATGTTATCCGCAGTTTTATATTGGTTTTGAACCAATTTATTGGCCAATTCCTTATCGTCACCCGCAGCAAGATATTGCAAGCAAGTATTACGTAATGCACGCTTAGCAATGTCTTGGTGATCAACTCGATACCCATCAATTTTGATTGAACCATATACCGCCAAAAATTCATCATGTAATTGGGTAGCCAGTTGACCATAAATGAAATTATGAACTTCATGAATAGCAACAGGATCAATCACAGGGAATTGTTCCGCAATCTCATTTTCTGATGGCAACGTTAAAATCAATGCAGCCAAAGCAGGATCAATTGAATCACTCAACAGCACAGCTCGAAACGCATCAATAACATGCTCAGGTAAAACTAACGCTTCACCCTGATGAAATTTTGCAACGTTGATTTTCGCATAGTTATTAATTAACTGCTGAGCCGCATCCCAACGTGAGAATTCATTGCTGGCATGTTGCATTAAGAAGGCTAGTTGCCCATCAGTATAAGGATAGTCAAGCTTAACAGGCGCTGAAAACTCACGTAGCAACGAAGGTACTGGTTGACTGGTGATTTCATCAAAAACAAAAGTTTGCGACTCTTGGGTAATATTTAAAACTGAATTTACCTGATTCCCTTCGCGTTTTAATGGGATCACCGCGCCATCTTGTCCATACAATTCAATATCCAAAGGAATATGCAGAGGAAGTTTTTCAGCTTGATCTGCCGTTGGTGGCGTCATTTGGCTCACATGCAGAACATATTGTTGCTTTTCAGGCAAATATTCATCGCGTACCGTTAATACTGGCGTGCCTGATTGGCTATACCAACGACGAAATAGTGATAAATCGACATTTGATGCATCTTCCATCGCTTGAACAAAATCATCACAAGTCGCGGCGCTACCATCATGGCGATGTACATATAACTGCATACCTGCTTGAAACATCTCTTCGCCGAGTAATGTGTGGATCATCCGAATAACTTCAGATCCCTTTTCATAGACGGTCAAAGTATAAAAGTTATTCATTTCAATAACTTTTTCAGGGCGAATTGGATGTGCCATTGGGCTTGCATCTTCAGCAAATTGAGCCGCACGCATCACTTTAACATTGTTGATACGATTTACTGAGCGAGAACCTAAATCTGAACTAAATTCTTGATCGCGAAAAACAGTCAAACCTTCTTTTAGACTTAATTGGAACCAATCGCGACAAGTGATACGGTTACCGGTCCAGTTATGAAAATATTCATGACCAATGACCGATTCAATACCGAGATAATCTTTATCTGTCGCCGTTTCACTTTTCGCTAAAACATATTTAGAGTTGAAAACATTCAGGCCTTTATTTTCCATTGCGCCCATATTGAAGAAATCAACGGCCACAATCATATAAATATCAAGATCATATTCAAGGCCAAAACGCTCTTCATCCCATTTCATGGCATTTTTCAATGACTGCATTGCCCAAGGCGCACGGTCTAAATTACCTTTATCAACAAACAACTCTAAGGCGACTTCGCGACCACTACGGGTAATAAAAACATCTTTTAAAACATCAAAATCACCCGCGACAACCGCAAATAAATAACTTGGTTTTGGGAATGGATCTTCCCATTTAACCCAATGACGGCCATCTTCCAGCTCACCTTTTGCAACACGATTACCATTTGATAATAAGTAAGGGTAACGTGTTTTATCTGCGGTGATAGTTGTGGTGTAACGGGCTAAAACGTCAGGCCTGTCTTGAAAGTAGGTGATATGACGGAAGCCTTCGGCCTCGCATTGCGTACACAATGCTTCCCCAGAAACATACAAACCTTCTAATGCGGTATTTTTTTCAGGGCTGATTTCATTCACAATGCGCAAGGTAAATGTTTCAGGTAAGCCCTCAATAATTAATTTTCCGTCTTCTTCTTTATATTGAGTCCAAGCCTGACCATCGATTTCAAGGCTAATGAGTGATAAATCTTCACCATGTAACTCAAGCGTCGAAGATTGAGGATTAAGACGTTTAACCTTACTGACTGCCGTTACTACAGTCTTTACTGGGTCAAGGTTAAAATCGAGTGCGATTTCATTGATAGTATAATCAGGAGCTTGATAATCATGGCGATATTTTGCTTGTCGTAACTGGGTCATAAGGTAACCTTATTATGCGTTAATTCAGTATCGTGCTGTTTTGTTACTTCATACAATACTATAACAACTGATAATGTGAACGGATTTGAGAAACATTTTCATCAAAAGATATTAAGCTTTTATATAAGAATGTTGTCACTTTATCTATAACCGTACCTAACTTTGTTAACAAATCGTTTGTTTGTTGGTGCTATCCCACTATTAAATATTTCATTACCTGTTAGTATCAATCGGTGATTAGTTCCTTTTTGTGGTATCACTCACAGTAAATTATTAGCATTCAAATTATTTGCTTAGTTCGTCTATTTTAGATATTCATTTGAAAGCATTAAACATTGATTTGAAAGCAATACATTAAAAAATAAACAGGTGAATTAAAGTTGAAATGTCCTCACGGCACATCAAGATAGAATAAAACTTCAATCTTTTGGTAAAGTGAGTATACTTTTGCAACTTTAATGATTTAGACCCTTGATAATTCAAGTGACATGACAGCGTCAAATAGAGCAACTCAATGACGTTTACGTGTACATGAATATGATGGGTATAACTAAGTAGATAAGCTCCGTGAGGATGCCTGCGCGCCATGAATTTAGACGCTACACCAATTATTACATCACTACTCGATACCGATGCTTATAAGCTCCATATGCAGCAGGCGGTCTTTCACCACTACAACCAAGTGCCTGTGGTTGCTGAGTTTCGTTGCCGTAGCAGTGAGCGCTTAGGTGCCTACGCAAATGCGATCCAACAGCAAATTAACTTGATGGCGAAACTATCACTTTCTGATGAAGAATTAAGCTTCTTACGTAGCCTGCCATTTTTCCAAGAAGACTATCTCACTTGGTTTAAATTATTTCGTTTTAACCCTGAACAAGTTAAGGTTTCTGTCACTGATGACGGGCAATTAGCTATTCGTATAAGTGGTCCATGGCGTGAAGTGATCCTGTGGGAAGTACCCCTTCTTGCGCTAGTCAGTGAAATAGTCCAACGCGATAGACATCCAAATGTCACTGATGAAGATGCCGTTAACCAGTTAAGAAAATTACTGACTATTTTCTATAGCCAAGCATCCGAAAACCAACTTGACCTATCTAACTTTAAACTAATGGATTTCGGTACACGTAGACGTTTCTCCTACAGTGTGCAATCTGCCATTGTTTCTATGCTAAAAAATGAATTCCCTTATTTGGTTGGGACAAGTAATTACAAGCTCGCCCACGAGTTAGACTTAATACCCGTTGGCACACAAGCCCATGAATGGTTCCAAGCGCACCAACAAATAAGCCCTGAATTATCCAATAGTCAGCGCGAAGCGCTACAAAGTTGGCTTAACGAATATCCTGATCAACTCGGTATTGCATTGACTGACTGTATCACTATGGATGCATTTTTACGCGACTTTGATGAAAATTTTGCGAAGCGCTACCAAGGATTACGCCATGATTCGGGTGATCCGATTGAATGGGGTAAAAAAGCCATTGCCCACTATGAAAAGTTAGGTATAGATCCGCTAAGCAAAACATTGGTCTTTTCTGATAGCCTTGATTTGCAAAAAGCCCTTGAGCTTTATCGCTACTTCCATCAGCGAATTAATTTAGTTTTCGGTATTGGCACACGACTGACCTGCAATATTCCTAATGTCGTGCCGCTGAATATTGTGATTAAATTAGTTGAATGTAATGGAAAGCCCGTCGCGAAATTATCCGACAGTCCAGGCAAAACGATGTGTGAAGACGATGAATTCGTCAACCAACTCAGAAAAGCTTTTGACCTACCTAAACTGGAAAAAGCCAGCTAGTCCTCCCCCCTATTTTTAGCCTCTCCGCATAAGAATTTACATTTTTCTTATGCGGCGCTTTAAAAGCGCTTTTGCTTTCGCCTGCTTACTATTACTATAGCTTTTGAGCCCTATCTCTATCGTTTATATTCAAATAGAAAGGTTTGTAGCGATTTTTTACTTGTTTCCTACTAAATGGCAAGTAACATAGAGCTTTGGCCCCTGAAATATGGGATTTCGTTAATATATCCCTACTTTACTATTTTATTCGTTATATATTGATTGCTATACCTTAAATAAGGAATATCTAGCAATTCAATTTATTAAATGATTGTAATACGATTTGAGTTATATCCTAAATAATTCGAGTTGTAGGAAGGCGGCAAACAAATTGAGACCTAGGAGCATACATAAGTATGTGACTAGGTTCGATTTGCGAAGCCAACGCATCTACAGCTTGAAGTATGACGGATTGAGATAGTCAAAGTAGATATTGTTAAATTAAAAGAGAGTAAATTTTATGATAGTAGCGCCTGTAGTCGACGTACTGCAAGGCCGAGTGGCGGTAGGCTCAGAAGTCACCGTTCAAGGCTGGGTACGTACAAGGAGAGATTCAAATGCTGGTTTTTCTTTCCTCGCCGTTTATGACGGTTCTTGCTTTAACCCATTACAGGCTATCATCAATAATAATTTATCAAATTATAATGACGAAGTCCTTCATCTAACAACCGGTTGCTCAGTTGAAGTCACAGGCACCGTTAAGGAATCGCCAGGTCAAGGACAATCCTTTGAACTTGACGCGACAGCCGTGAAAGTTGTCGGTTGGATTGATGATCCTGATACCTACCCTATGGCAGCAAAACGCCATAGCGTTGAGTTTTTACGCGAAGCGGCTCACTTGCGCCCACGTACTAACTTAATTGGTGCGGTTGCACGAGTTCGCCATACATTGGCACAAGCGCTTCATCGCTTCTTTGATGAGCAAGGTTATTTCTGGGTATCAACCCCATTAATCACCGCATCAGATACCGAAGGTGCCGGTGAAATGTTCCGTGTTTCCACACTGGACTACAACAACTTGCCACGCAATGACAAAGGTGAAGTTGATTTTAGCGAAGACTTTTTTGGTCGCGAAGCGTTCCTAACGGTTTCAGGTCAGCTTAATGGCGAAGCTTATGCTACTGCTATTAGCAAAATCTACACTTTCGGACCCACTTTCCGTGCTGAAAATTCAAATACTAGCCGTCACTTGGCTGAATTTTGGATGTTGGAACCTGAAGTGGCTTTTGCAAACCTAGACGATGTTGCAGGCCTTGCGGAGCAAATGCTCAAATATGCGTTTAAAGCCGCATTAGATGAACGCCGTGACGACTTAGAGTTCTTTGCTCAGCGTGTTGATAAAGAAGTAATCAATCGCCTTGAAAGCTTTGTTAATTCAGATTTCGCACAAGTGGATTACACCGATGCGATAAAAATCCTCGAAAATTGTGGTCAGAAATTTGAAAACCCAGTTTATTGGGGTGTTGATATGTCATCTGAACATGAGCGTTATTTAGCAGAACAACACTTTAAAGCACCTGTTGTGGTTAAAAATTACCCGAAAGATATTAAAGCTTTCTATATGCGCCTCAACGAAGACGGTAAAACCGTTGCCGCAATGGACGTATTAGCACCGGGTATTGGTGAGATCATCGGTGGCTCACAACGTGAAGAACGTCTTGATATGCTAGATGCGCGTCTTGAAGAGATGGGTATGAATAAAGAAGATTACTGGTGGTATCGCGATCTGCGTCGTTACGGCACAGTGCCACATTCAGGATTCGGCTTAGGCTTCGAACGTTTAGTGGCGTATGTCACAGGTGTTGGCAACGTACGTGAAGTCATTGCATTCCCACGTACCCCAAGAAATGCTTCATTCTAGTGTCACAAATTAGCTAAGTATTTTTTACTTTCTGTTTCTACTTAGTTAATTTGCTAAATATTGGGTCAATCATCAGGTTGGCCCAATACTTTTTGTAGAAGTCTTAATTATTATTCTGTTTTTATACCTCAGCATAAATTCTGTATAGTTGTTAACTCAATCACAAATTTTCTGTTATCGCCTTATAAGTGACCTGTTATTCAATCTTATAAGGAATAGCTAAGAATTATCTGCTTTTGCGATCCAATTACTGACTTCTTTTAGCACAAAACAGCATTCGAGTTTCCCTAAGTCGCTCAAAAAAAGCTCAATTCGCCTTGTGAAAAAGTTCACTTATTTTTGTAATATTTTTTAAACTGGTACGATGTGTGGTTATTATTTGATCTATTTTTTACATTTTGAAACATATTATTACCATTTGTTACAGAAACTTCGTTTTTGTAGCACTTTGAGGGTGGATTAATTTATTTAGCAATGGAACACTGGTCGCCGACATAGACGACACTAATCTCTCATAAATAGTTCCAAATAAATTTGAGAATTATTTTTGGCAGTGGCAGGTGTCCGAAAATAACACCAATGAGGGTAATAATAATGATGAAGCGCAATATTCTTGCAATAGTTATCCCAGCTCTGTTGTCTGCAGGCGCAGCAAACGCAGCTGAAGTTTATAACAAAGACGGCAACAAATTAGACGTTTACGGTAAAGTTGACGTTCGTCACTATTTCGCATCTGCTGATAAAAAAGACAGCAATGGTAATGCTAAATCAAGCCAAGACGGTGATGATTCACGTGTTCGTGTTGGTCTGAAAGGTGATACTCAAATCACTGATCAACTGACTGGTTTTGGTCGTTTCGAGTGGGAAACTAAAACTAACAAAACTGAAACTAACAACGAAAACAAAAACCGTTTAGCTTACGCTGGTTTGAAATTCGCTGATTTCGGTTCAATCGACTACGGCCGTAACTACGGCGTAATCTATGACACGAACGCATGGACCGACGTTATGCCTTTATGGGGCGGCGACACTATGGCTCAGACTGACACGTTCATGACTAGCCGTAACCGTAACCTATTAACTTACCGTAACAACAATGCATTCGGTTATGTTGATGGCCTAAGCTTTGCCCTGCAATACCAAGGCAAAAATGGCGACAACAACAAATCTAGTGCTAAAACAGCTTACGAAAATAACGGTGACGGCTACGGTCTATCTACCGCTTATGACTTAGGTTGGGGCGTGACTCTGGGTGGTGGTTATTCTAACTCTTCACGTACTCCTGCACAGAAAAATACAACAGCTGCTGGTGGCGATAAAGCTCAAGCATGGAACGTTGGTGGTAAATTCGACGCTAACAATGTTTACTTAGCTGCTATGTATGGTCAAGCACTGAATACTACCCACTTCGGTAAAAATGATACTATTGCTAACAAAACTGAAAACGTTGAGTTAGTAGCACAGTACCTGTTCGATTTCGGTTTGAAACCATCTTTAGGTTATAACCAATCAAAAGGTAAAGATATCGCAGGCGGTAACGGCGACATCGTTAAATACATCTCTGTAGGTTCTTACTACTACTTCAACAAAAACATGTCTGCAGTTGTTGATTACAAAATCAACCTGCTGAAAGACAATGACTTCTCTAAAACTTACGGTCTGATGACAGACAACGTAGTTGGTTTAGGTCTAGTTTACCAATTCTAATTATCAGCTAACTGATAATTTTGAAACAGTAAATATGTTTTTGAAAGCAGCACTTCGGTGCTGCTTTTTTATTGGTTATTATTCGCAGCATCACTTATCGCTTTATCTCCCTACCTTGTAATTACGATGTCTATTATCGCCCACGACTTTGACTCATCTAAGCTAAGCGCTAAACAATGCATTCCCTCTAAAAATACAATCAACACTCTCATCACCATACTCATTATCTTGCTTTAAAAACTAATAATTAGACAATATCACTGTATTACTGGCGATTACTGGTCGTATTGCAGGCAATACCTATCGAGTTCACAAGATCTCACCAATTATAGGTAAAACAGTTGGCAAATCCCCTCGCTCACGTTACCCTGAGAACTCGACATTTTCGGCTAAACCACCTTTCAGCTAACAACAGAGCTTTGGAATCGATAACATGTTTGAAAAAATCACTGCTGCCCCTGCGGACCCTATTCTCGGTCTTGCTGATAGTTTCCGTGCGGATCCTCGCGATAACAAAATTAACTTAGGTATTGGCGTCTACAAAGACGAATCAGGTAAAACACCTGTGCTTGATACTGTTAAAAAAGCAGAGAAATTTCTGCTTGATAACGAAAATACTAAAAACTATCTTGCTATCAGTGGAATGCCTGAGTTTGGTCGAGTCACCCAAATATTACTATTTGGTGAAAACCATGAAATCGTAACCTCTAAACGTGCACGCACTGCACAAGCGCCGGGCGGTACAGGTGCATTACGTATCGCAGCTGATTTCATTGCAAAACAAACCAATGCAAAACGTGTCTGGATAAGCGGCCCAACTTGGCCTAACCATAACAATATTTTTGAAGCCGCTGGTTTAGAAGTTAAAACTTATAGCTATTACAGTGCCGCTAAACATGATATCGATTTTGAAGGTATGATAAGCAGCCTAGCAGACGCTACAGCGGGTGATGCAATCGTACTGCATGGTTGTTGCCATAACCCAACAGGTATCGACCCAACAGCCGAGCAGTGGTCTATTCTCGCAGACTTATGTGCAGAAAAAGGTTTACTGCCTATTTTTGACTTTGCTTACCAAGGTTTTGCTAAAGGCTTAGATGAAGATGCAGAAGGCCTGCGTATTTTCACCAAAAACAATCCAGAAATGATTGTCGCGAGCTCTTTCTCGAAAAACTTCGGCTTATACAACGAACGTGTTGGCGCTTGCACCATTATCGCCAAAGACAGCGATAACGCAGAGCGTGCATTTAGCCAAGCGAAAGCCGTTATCCGTGCTAACTACTCAAATCCGCCCGCTCATGGCGCAGCTGTTGTCACAACCATTTTGTCTGATGAAAATTTAAAAGCAGAATGGATCCAAGAACTAACATCAATGCGTGAACGTATTAAACGTATGCGCCAGCTGCTCGTAAAAACGTTGGAAGAGAAAGGCGCTAAACAAGACTTTAGCTTCATCATCAACCAAAACGGTATGTTCTCATTCAGTGGCTTAACCAAAGAGCAAGTAGAACGCCTGCGTAGCGAATTTGGTATTTATGCAGTAAGCTCTGGTCGTATTAACGTCGCTGGCTTAACACTTGAGAACATGGTTCCTTTGTGTGATGCGATTGTAAAAGTGCTATAAGCCAAGCTTATCACTTTTTGCGGTTTAACCGTTGATATCATCAATAGGCCAGTCAGTGAATTCTCTGACTGGCCATTTTTTAGAGATGGTTATTTAAGGTTGCTGAGGAAGTGCTCTGTTATTTGTGCCGCCCCCCAATTTTTTCTATAATTACCATTCTTTATCGTAGAATCAAGGTTACTTTCATAGGCTATACGTTGCTCGGCGAGTAGCTGTATCAAACGTTCAACGGTTTGATCTATATTTTGTTTTGATAGCAGCCTGTGGTCGTTAAGATAATTCACCTCGGTTACATTAGCCACTTTATTCAAATGGTTGTTATGGCGTAACGTCACGACTCTTCCACTCTTTGATTCATATTTCGTTTCAGTCACCGTTGCGGATAACTGATTGCCATCGGTGTCGTTACGCTCAAAACCAATCAATAGCAGCTTATTTCGCCCAGCAAAATCAGTGACCGTCACATCCCCTTCACCATGGCCACTGATAATGTAGAGATCATCTCCTTTATCTGCCGATAATTGGTCTTCTCCATCTAATGAGATCAACACATCCTGATGCATACCCTGTGCCAATAAAACATCATTACCTTGCCCACCATACAGCACATTCTCTCCGCCAGTCGCAATCAGTTTATCATTACCACCACCACCTTTTATCACACGACCGTACTCAGTCATATCTATGATCTCATCATTGCCAGATAAAGCATCAATGAACCAGTTATCTCTCCTACTGTCAGGCTGTAGCGTCCTTCCATCATTACCCGCTGTTAGCATTACGGGTTTCACGGTCAGCCCTTTTAGCGTGTCAGCCAGTTTCTCAGTTGGCTTCCAAGTAGCAAGCTCTCCGAAATGCTTTTCTTCATGCAATTTTTTAGATAAATAATTCACGAGCGGTGTCATACCATCACCTGTGGATGCAATAAATTTTTCATCCAATCGTTCATAATGATGAATGCTAAAATTAGCCGCGCTGTCATCGCTAGGTCGTTTAATTTTGACAATTTTACCGCCTGCTGAAGAATAGAGCAGGTATTCCTCATTGCTTTGCTTTATGGGATCGTTTTTAAAGTTGACCAAGTGAATATGATTGTGCCCCGCATCATCTACAATATAAACCCCACCCGCCTGATTACCCTCAATCACATAATGATCACTTCCCTCCCCACCCATTAAAGCATCACTGCCATCACTCGATAACAGTAGGTCATCACCTAGCCCACCGCTAACCGAATTAATCCCAGCGCCGCCATACAGAACATTATTTCCGACTGAGGCCTTAATATTATCATCACCCTTACCACCTAATAGGACGTAACTGTCTAAGCTTCTGCTGATAATTATATCGTCACCATTCCCCCCATCAATAACATGCTCTTCTGATATATAACCTGCAGGTAGGATTATTTGGTCAGCGTGGTCACTGCTCTCCATGACGGGTTTTATTGGCGTTATAAAGCCCTCCTTTAGATTCACTTTAAATACGTTGCTGTGCTTATCTTGCAGTAAAACAACCTCCGTCAGGTGCTCTCCGACATTAGTAAACTTGATATCTAATTGTTTTTTCCCTGAATTATTAATAGAGTAAATCTCATAGCCATCCATGTGTAGTGAATAACCATTCTCAGTCGGCAATAATAAATTCACACTATCCGATTTAGTAAAACTATCCTTCACTTTAGAAAAGTCGAACTCAATTTGCCCATATTCATCTTTTCCTTGCACAATTTGGTAAGTATCGATTCCACGACTAATTTCTATATAACTACCACTCTTGATAAGTGGTAATAAATTATTTTTATCATTGCCGTAATAGGATAAATGCTCAGCACGGCCAATCGGGGTAAACCAACCCCATTCAGGGGCAATATGGCAACGAGATTGATTTATCGTTATACAATTAGCTAGCTCATCTATTTTGACGGATTTATGTTCAGGGGCTGGTAACTGATCATATTCTTGAATATAACTTAAGCTGAAATATTGATGAGGTCGTGTTTTATCTTGTTGAGTTGTCATCACCCAACCATCACGTGTTTGTAGCTGATAGATATGATGCAGCGTTTTCGAATCGCCATCTGATTCAAACACATTTTCTAACACAATTGATACTTCACTTTCTACATTTGCAAAACTTTGTCCACCAATCACGTGGTCCGCCAATTTTATTGTTAAGACCAAGTTATTACCACTTAACCGTATTTGTATTATTTCATCTAAGGAATATTCTAAATTGACTCGGCTTTGTGAACGATTATATTCATTAATCATTACTTCCGTTTGATATATTCTATTACCCTGTATATAGACAGGGTTATGATACCTTCGAGTTTTAACAACTTTTTCTTTTATGTCAAAATAACGTTCTGTAAGATAAAAATCACTAACATGTTCAGACCAGTCAAAACGGCGGATACGATAGCTATCATTACCATCACCACCTAGCGCTCTACCTTGGGTTAAAATAAGCAGATCATCGCCTCCTTTTCCTTCCAATACATCAAAGCCAAGCCCACCATCTAATATATTAACCGCATCATTTCCCTGTAAAGTGTCATCGCTATTTCCCCTTACCACCACATTTTCCATTGCTTGTAAGTTCGCCGCTGGAATAACGATAAGAGAACTTTGTTCCTGATAATTCAGCGTATTTGCATTTAAATCGACAAGCACCTGATGGTTCTTCGGTAAGCTATCAATAATGACGGTATCTTGCCCACCTTGACCATCTAAATATTTAGTTGGTAATTTCCCTCCGCGTGACATTAATGAACTTACGCTACAATCACGCATAAAAAATAAATCATCGCTGTCCCCACCTGCGAAATATTTTTCACCAAGTAAAACCTGAAAGGAATTTTTTTGTGATTTTTTTCCGATAAGCACATCATTACCATTAGCTGTATTCCAACTTATCCCTTGGCTAAATGTGCTTTCTATATGTAATGCCGTGCGATAAGTATTATTCACCAAATTTTCACTAAAGAAGCGTTCATCAGCGCTAATCAAGCGCTGCCCAAACACACTAAATTGAGTATTGGTTGAATAAAAATTAATTTGTTCTGAAGCTGAATTCTTTAATTGCCTATCTAGGGGCAATGATAAATTATTATCTAGCACCTGATGCCGGGCTTTAAATTCATCAAATAATGGGTTCTTATAACTAGTATTTAAAGAATAATGCTCATTAGTCGAGACTCTGCCTATCGGCTTAAGGTCTATTATCTCTTTAGCTTCCCGCTTAAAATGAATCTTTTTACGATAATCTGGCTCAATACTTTCATAGCTTTTATAGAGAGTTTTTAAACGTTTAAACCAGCCTCTATTTCTAGCGAGTTCAATTTGTAAAATGAAATCGGCTTCTTCAGCTGTAAACGTAGGGGCTCCATTACGTAAAAAACAGAAAACAATATTTCCTGATCCTAATTTTTCAGTAGAGAAAGTTCCATGGAAGTAATTCCTATGATTATCAACTAAATAATATCTCTGCAAAGGTTCAGAGATGGGTTTTTCAACAATACTGAGGTGATGACCAAAACCTGCATGCTGAATATTACTTTCGAATAAAATCAGATCCCTATCCCAATCTTGATTTTTGAATGCATTAATCTGGTGTTGATTACTCATCTCTTGCTGACTACGTAAGGTTGGCTCCAAACCAAAAGCGCCTCGGATCCCTTCTTCTAATTCGCGATCCCAGTCAATATCAATAATATTTTTAATATTTTCAACAGCTCGGATGCCGTTATAAACCCAGCCCCCCACGAGCAATACTCCTCCAACAACTAATCCTATAACCGGAATAGTCGAAGAACCGACTAAGACGCCAATGACAGTCACCCCATTGATCACCGAACCCACAATAGAAAAAGTGGCATTAACAATAATGTCTTCACGCTGTTTAGGGTCTGTTACACTGTCCAATTTAGATAAACTGTCGTAAGCTTGATAGGCATCAATTCCCATCCCTATCAAATTGAAGATCACTACCGTGCCCATTGCAAGTCTTGACCGGAACAATGAGCTTGTCCCCTTACTCGATGCGATACTTAATAGCATTGGTTGCACTATCATATCGCCATAATTAAAAAAGGCAGACGCAACAAGTAAATAAAACTGCTTCTCTAACTCTTTACTTTCTTCAACGCTAATATCGGGATTATCCAATTTGGCCAAAATAGCATAAGCGCTAATCAGACTTTGGATCGCACCAGCCGCCCCCATGACTTGCCCAGCATGATTTGCAATACGATGATATTTAGGAAGCTTGTTACCCGCTTGACGAACCTTGAGTAATGTGGAGGACGCAACAGCGTCCTGTTGAGCATCGATATTGCTCGCTAAATATTTAAACTGTTTTTTCAGTGCTCCCGACTCAGCAAAGTTAGCTTTCCGCTCGACGAGTTGGTAAATATCTGCTGATTTTAATTGCTCATGAAACACTTTAATGAAAGAGAGATCCTCTTTCCCACCCTCCATTAAGGTAAAGTAGGTCGATAATTTCTCAGGGGAAAAGCGAATTTTTTTATGTTGTCCACCCACATCGAAATCGCTAAGAGAAATTGTTCTTCCCTCTATTGTGGCGCCTAATTGCTGTAATTTTACAAAAGAAACTTTTTCCCCATTGATAGTAACCCAGCGATTTTTAGGTAGGGAAAACGCAGTTTGCTCTATAATCGATTCTCGTTGATTTTGTAATGAGGGCAATACCTTTTTAATATTTTTAAAATCTAAATCAATAACCTGGAAATCAGCTCTAAAATTGCCATTCTTCATTACTTCGAGCCCGGCATTTTTTCCTCTCGCAATAAATTTTCCATCCGCAAGTTGAATATCTTCATTAAAATAATGTTTAATTTTTTGTTGGAATTTCCATTGAGCTCCCTCAGACGTTCTATTTTTAATACTAAATTGTATCCCTTGAGGATCAAATAAACTAATTTCATGACTTCCATTACGGTTGACTTGCATTACCGTATAAGTAGCTGATTTTCCTTTTATGAAAATAATTGCATTGCCAGAACCGGAGACGGTTGAAAATAAGTTTAATAGCGACTGATCAACCACCAATATACTATTTTCACGAACGACGGTATTAATATAGTGGCTATATTCATCCATTTTTATCAACAATGATCTTTCTGCTGATGTTAATGTACCTTTAAATTTAATTCTCTCAAGCTGTGCTTTTCGCTCAATAATATCTCGCGCCGTATCGCTACCCGTAAAATAAAATTCAATGCCATACATTCCCCCCAGAGTTTGGTCTATCACTCTAGGTTGATCCACTAAACGGATAATATCATGGTTAATTAACCCCACTTTATAACCATAACTTAACAGCTGATTAAATTGCTTCAATCGCTGTGCTTGGTTATTTTCATAGGTTTTAAACACTTCACTAAACGAAAGTCTCCTTAACTGAGCCTCTTCTGCCACTAAATTAGATGAACTAAACTCTTTTAGGTTATTGCTTAATAATATGAATTTATTATCATCAGTGACTAAGTCTAAAACTTTACCTTTATTAAACTCAACTCCATTAAATCCATCCCCAGCCGGAAATATTTTACTCAATAATAGTTTTGAGTTTTCACTTAAATTATTTAATAACGATAAATCATTTTTTATCTCAATTAATAGAGTATGAATATACTCGGCTTGTTGCTGATAACTGTTTGATAGTGAAGATTCAAGAAGCAAGTTCATTGACAAAGTATTAAAATCTTTATTTTGACTCAAAATATCATTCAATCTTTTATTAATTAATGGGTCTGATACTGCGATTTTTAATTTTTCAATATCAACCCCTCCATTTTCATCTGAAAAATAATTTAATAAATAAGGATGTTCCACCTTAGTGATATCTTGAATTAAAACCTCTTTTAACGATATTTTTTCCAGTAACGTAATCAATGACTGATGTGAATTTCCGCCTAAAAATGATGTACTCTGAGTATCATTATTTACACTAGCAAGATGGTGATTATAATCATGCGTATATTTGGATTTAACCTCGGAAGTCATACCATGCGATTTAAGATTTGCAGATAAGTCCATAAGAAACACTTTATGCTCCGCCGCGTCAGTTATCATAGCGGGGCCTACTGAATGATATAAAATATTTTCAGGATTTATTAATGGATATTTATTTTTCAGTGCCAATAATTCAGATGCCAATTTACCAGTTGGTTTTCTTATAATATCAGTATCACCAATAATTACCCAATTAGTTATTTTATTTTCCTCTACTAAAGAAATTAAATCCGCTGAACCATACTCTAATATACTTTTTTTATTTTCAACATCCATCTGGAAAATTAACGTATTATGTGGGTCCCTTGCAGCTAAACGTTCTGATTGCAATAAGCCTTTTCTATCATCCGTTAAGCGAATAATCACTGTTAATTCTGAAATATTCTGAGCTGTAATGTTTGATACTCGGTTAAGAATGCGTTCAGAACTCACCATTTTCCAAATTGGTGTTTCTTTAATTCCTAATTCATTAATTTTTTCATTAAAGGTAAAATAAAAATCATCAGGTAGATTACCTTTATGTCTTTTCAATTCATTAACAAATAATTTATAGGCATCATGGTTATAAATAACTTTCTTTAATAAATCCATATCAAGGGTGCGCGTATCTAGATCCCTAAATACGCGCATAGGATCTGGTTCAATATAATCATTTAATTGATTTAACGTAATCTCACCACGGCGAACTTCATTAATAAAATATAACACACTAGATTTACCATTAATTCTAACCTGCTCTGAACCTGTATTATATTGATAAGTAAACTTGTAACCATCTGTACTTACCGAATCACTATCACCATCAATAGGCATAACTAATTTATTCCCCAAGTAAATATTACTTACCATTCTATTGTAAGCAACAACGGGAATTCTTACATTATACTCAGCTAATAAAGGAATTATTTTTATTACAAAATTTTCATTAGGTCCACCTCGCGCTAGGTTGCACCCTAGCAAGACTAATTTATCTGGAGATTTACTTTTTAATATTTTATTTTGTAAGTATAAAATGCTATTAACATATTCTGCAGCATTCTTTCCAGCATATAACGTTGGCTCATTATTCCCATAATAAATACCATGCCCAACAGTTATCCAGCGTACCTTACCTTTTTTTATCCTTTGAAGATCCCCATGTAATATTTTATATTGCTTATTCGTCATATTATATTGAATAACCATGGAATCGTCTGGGTGTTTAGAAAAAGCATTACCTGTTGCACGAGCTGCAATTTCATCACCTTCAATTTGAACAATTACATTATAATCATATTCAGTTGGTTTTATTTTTCTTACTGTTTCAGCATCCTGCTGCTGTAATTTTCGATATTTATCTATTGGATCAGACCAATGCTCAAGTGACTCAATACTTGATGATTGCTCACCAGCTAATACGCCATTATTATGTGTATTTATTTCATCTAATTGAATATCACCAAAGCCCATATCTAATTTCGCAATAGGTTTACCGAAGTTATTATCAATATATCCTTTTTGATTTTCTTTCCCCTCAATAAAATTCTGATCAACAATAGGGATGCTTTTCTTACGCTGTATCTCTCTTCTAGCATTAATAAAACTATCTGATATTTTTCTTTTTGGATTAAAGTAATCAGCATATTCCCCTTCACACCAGTTAGCATTGAGAGGAGCACGATATCCCTCATTAATTAATAACTGTTGAAAATTTGATAGGCTTTCAACATCATTAATAATAACCGTACCCGATGAATTCATTTGGAAATAAGTATCTATCGATTGGCTTGTTCCTGATAATTTATTTTTTCCTTTGAGTTTATCCGGTAAGAAAAAGGTAATTGGGAAGTTATCTTTCATCACACTTCCAGGATTAGCATCATCAGCCCCATGATGAACTAACTCTAATCCAACAGGGCGCCCTAATTTTTTATTTAAATCTCGATTAATCTCCTTGATTTTTGTATTAGTAATACCATTATCTTTCCCCTCTCTTTTATTATATTCAGCCTCAGTCTGATAGAGCTTTTTCTGTTCATTCGTGAGTTCATCATAGTTAACACTCGCCTTCCATTCTTTCCATGAAGGCATTTCTGACACTCTAACATAATGCTCTAGCTCAGAAACTGAAAAAATAACACTAAAAAGATCATAATCTGCCGTCATCGCTTTTCCCGTTTTAGGGTCACCGACCACAAGGAAAGGATTTATTTTATTACCAGACAGATGATAGACTTGCCATACCTTACTTTCTCCTCGAGTTATATTTTTAAGAACAAAATGATAGGATACATTATCCACCTTTGCACTTGTTCTACTGCTGTATTCTCCCCAGCTTACATCCACCAATGGCTCCACTACCTTATATTTAAGTAGCTCATTCATACGTTCATGAGTTACTTCAAGTATCACCGCCTTTGCATGCCCTTGCTCAATAGACTGTGTTACATAATCATTATATTTCTCTTGCTCATCCCGAGCTGATTTTTTGGCAAACTGCTGTAAAATAGGAATAAAGCCACTATGAGGTCCCCAATCTGAACTTTTACCTTTAATCGAGAGCCCTTTACTGCTATACAGACCAGAAGCAATTAAACTTGTCGATTTATAATCAATAGGCCGCATACCTATAATAATATTATAGTCATTGGCAACTTGTGTAATGGCTCGTTGATGATTTTCTGGGATCCCTGTAATAGGCTTGGATTCATTATTGGACAACGGTTTTAAATGCAAGTTGACACTAATATAATCCCTTGCAATGTTTTGATTATTATGACTCTTATTGATATTTTCAAAGGTCTTGATATCGAAATCTTTATTTATCGAATAAATTTTGTATCCATCTTGAGAGATAAAAACATCTTTTTTAATTTTAGATATAGTTTCAGGATTATTAACTATCCGTGTATAAAGGTCTTGTCCATCTAAAATATCCGTATATGCTATAAATTCGACACTCCCTACGATAACCTTAATTTTTAGTAAACAATTTTCCGGATTGAATTCTTTATATATTATTTTGCACTTACTCCCTTCTTGCTGATAAGTGATTTTTCTTTCAGCTAAAAGTACATTTTCAGTTATTTTTAAACTGATTTTATTTATTTTTTTAAAACCACTCCCACTATTCCCATTTTTTTTAAATTCACTAACAGTTATATTATAATCATTATCAAAAATAGGTATTTTATTTTTTTCAGCATTTATTTTAATGTGATCATCTAAATAAGAAAAAAAATCAATCTGTTTGTTAATCGTCGTAACACCACTATTAGGATCAAAAAATGAATATTCCCATGATTGATTTTTATTGTTATATTTTGCGCTAATAACAACCGCGTGGTTACCTAAAATCAATTGATAATAGAGTGGTGTTTTATTTTTAGCTGTATGAGCAATAATGACGTCCTTAAATCTCTTTACTGTCGTTCCCTCTAATGTATTAAATGAATAATTCTGATGTATATTATTCCCTTTAATACCTCGCTGGTTATTTGTTAGCTCTAACTTTAAATAATTATCTCTATTAATGCTTTCAGATATCGAGTCAATAAAAAAATGCGCATCAGAGACCGAGTATTTACTTTCTAACAATAAATTCCCCCGTATAAATTTTTCTTTTAATTTTAAAAAAATAGGGTCAGAACTAGAAACTTCTCCTTCCTTTGTATTAAAAAAATCCTTATTAGCATATAATGCATTAATATATTCTTTAAATTTTATTTTTTGGGACTCATAAATATACTGATAATAAATTTTATTTTTTTCATTAACCTTCGTAGCTTTCTTTAAGTTTTTATCAATTATATCATTAAAATAATCACCAAACATTCTATTGTTAATTTTATCATAGGTTAGGCCATCAAAATAATCCCTATTTCTTAAAGAGTTATCACGAATTGCTTGGATTTTAATAAAATCATAAATATACTCATTCAATAGAACTTGGGCATGCATTTTCAAAGCGTCATATCTTGCTTTATCTATTGCAGATAAACCCACTCTATCATAACTAGTAATATCATATAAATAATTCAACTGCTGAATATAATCAGCACCTTTATCGTCTATATTATAGATTAAAAATTCATTTGCCAACCCATAACAATAACCTGCTGATTTACTATGATTGATACCATACTCAGTCATAATATTGGTAAAGAATGATTTGTTTTTAGGGGCATTAATATAATTATACAAATTATATTGCATGAAATTTATAGTGTAGTTATTACCTTTCATTTATTAATTATCCATAGTTGTTATTTAACATAAAAAAAATAACAAAACCAATAATTTTATTCTATAAACAAAATTAAATTAGGAGTAAATTTATCTACACTCATAAAAATAAAAATGCCTCATTAATGAGGCATAAATAAATAATATAATAAATTAAGTTAAATTAATTACCAAACGGGCTGTTCATCTTGCAAAAACGGATTGGTCTGACGCTCATGTCCTAAATTAGACATTGGGCCGTGACCCGGAATGAATTGATAATCATCACCGAGCGGCAATACCTTGTTTTTAATCGAGGAGATTAGATCTTGATGGTTGCCGCGAGGAAAGTCACTGCGTCCAACGCCGCCTTTAAATAAGACATCACCCATGGATATCAGTTTATCTGCGTGATTGACAAAAATAATGTGTCCTGGTGTATGCCCCGGACAGTGCAACACATCAAAGCTGATATCACCACAGGTTATCTTATCACCTTCTTCTAACCAATAATCTGGTGTGAAGTCTGGGCAATCGCCAATATAAAACATCGCATTTTGTTCGGCTAAGTTTTCAATCCAGAAAGCATCTTCTTTCTGTGGCCCATGAATGGGAACTGAGAAATGTTTTGAAAGTGTAGCTGAAGCACCGATGTGATCGGAATGACCGTGGGTTAATAGAATTTTAGTCAACTTCAATCCACGGCTTTCAATTGCAGAAATTAATTTTTCTGCCTCACCGCCGGGATCGACAATGACAGCTTCCATTGAATTTTCATCCCAAATAACATGGCAATTTTGCATAAAGGGTGTTACTGGGATAATAGTATATTTCATCGAGCAATTACTCCGTAATCTGTGTCACCTATGCACAGATTACCATGTTCTTGCCGGTCCTGTATCGATATGTACGAAATTGCTTCTTGGATAATAACCTACACCGCCAGCTTTCATTTTTAACGCTGCTTTACGGATGTTACTTAGCTGTAAACCTTCAATATGAAAATCCATTGCTTGACCACGGGTATGATAGCTTTTTTTCGCTACACCAGAGCCTTTTTTACGTAATGAATTATTGGTTTCCAATGAGCGATATCCAGAAATTAACTGAACCGGTTTATTAGTTCCCATCAACATCTGTAATAAATAAATTTGATCGAACAGCTTAGGGTCGATAGTTTTCACTTTATCGCAACGGTAATCACGAAACATGTGATTCAAACGCGCAAGCTCAGATTTGTTATAACTGCGGCCATTGAAAAATTCAGTTTTTAAAAATTCGCCAGTATTGAGATTTTCAAATCGTAGAATTCTTGGTCGTGGTGTCGTCATGGCAGCAAATACATGGCTAGGTAATAAGCTGAGGCCGATAGTAGCCGCACCAATTCCCAACCACTTCCTGCGGTTTTGGTCAATTATATCCATAGGTGATAACTCGGGTCTTCGTTATTTAAAAAGAAACATCAGAACTGATTCAGTTTAGCAAATGATATTTAGCTTTAATGTATAATTATGTAAATTAATGCATAAAATAAACAAATTTTATGTCATTTACGCTAAAAGGTGAGTTTTATCACTAAAAACCATTCAATGATAATTTAGCTGCACGTCTCAACTTGTGAACTTAGCTTAAAGAATAAAAAATATTGAGCAATGGAATTGATGTGAATAGTTATGAATTGCGCTGAATATTCAGGGAAGTTACCTTCCCTGAATAAAAAGAAATGGATTAGCGCAGAATACTTTTTATAGCTGGCAAATATTTTTCCGTACCATCAATGCTCTTATCATATTGATAAATATCAGCACGATATTGCGCTTGTTGATCTTTATCCACCCAAGCCGTTTGATAATACAAATAAACAGGGATTCTATCCGGTATATTCACATAACGCGTTGAGCCTTCTTTTAACGCACCATCAATACGCTTTTGCTCCCAACCCGCATCACCAAGCAGAATTGTCGCTAATTCACTGGCTTTATTCACGCGCACACAACCTGAACTTATTGCCCTCGCATTACGATTAAATAAGCTATGGTTTGGCGTATCATGTAAATAAATCGCATCCGAGCTTGGCATATTAAATTTATAGCGGCCTAAAGAGTTTGTTGGTCCCGGTGCTTGTCTGACTCTATATGGAAAATTCGCGGGTGTAATATTTTCCCAATCAATAGAGTAAGGGTCGATTTCAAATGAATCCTGTCCCCATCCTGAGTAGACCGTATAACCTCTGCGGCTAAAATAGCTAGGATCTTGCTTCCCTTTTGGCGCGATATCTTTACGTGCCATACTAGTTGGCACACTCCAAGGCGGGTTAATCACCACATTATTTAAAGCGCTGCTCATAATCGGTGTTTTACGATCCGCGCGTCCGACAATCACTTTAGAGTCTAAAATGACCTCATCGTTTAAATAAAAATCTAGCGAGTAACCGGGAATATTGACTAAAATACCAGTGCCATTACTTGCTGGTATAATACGTAAACGTTGAATATTTAATGCCATCAAGGCGGCTTTTTGTTTTGGTTTCATATTCAACCAAACTTTAGAGCCTTTACCCACCACACCATCAGCATCTAAGCCATATTGTAATTGGAATTTTTTTACGGCTTCAACAAGTTCATTGCTATATAAACGAGCCGCTGCCGTCGCTTTGGCGATTTCCTCTGGCGAAGCTGACGCATCAACTTCTGTGGAAATAGCACTGCTATCGAGCAATCCATCACGATATAAGATTTCTCTCAAGGTAATAACATCATCACTTGATTGCCCAGGCTTTAATGATGTCGTGCTGGTAATTTCGAGCGCATCTTCAGTCATGGCGAGCTGTTTAAGCATTTCTTCGCGCATCGGCTGGTACAGCGGATGATTAATTGCTTGGGACTTAACCCACGCTCCTAACCTATTTTCAGAAGCCGCATCGAGCCAAGGTTTCATTTGCGGTGCTGTTGGCGCTATTATTTTATATGGACGACTAGTATATAACCAATATTGGCCACTTGCCTCAACAGAAGATAGGTATTGTATATAGCCCATCATGGCATCAGATAAAATGACATCTCGGCCTAATTCACTTAATTGGCTATCTTCAAGTAACAACAACCACTCACTAAACTGAGGTTGCACCCCTGAAAGTGAAAGTTCAGCTAATTGTCGTTGAAATTGTTCGATAGCCGTTTCATCTTGCCACAACAACTTCATTTGCCGATCGGCATATATTTTAGCCAGTTGTGTGGTAAAAATAGGTTTAACATCAGCCGGTAATGACGATGTTATCTTTACCAAACTTTCTGCTGGTGTAACCGTGACCACTTGATTCAATTCAACAACTTGTGGCTGCTGCATTTCCGTCGTATTTAACTGCATATTTTCTTGTTCTGAAAATGCAGGAAATTGTAATGTCATCAGCCCACAGATTATCGAGACTTGCAGAGCTTTCACTCTTCTCTTTGCCATACATCCACCTTAAGTTACTACATGGATAACAATAGTTTTTATTATAGTTGCAAATTTATTGTATTTAATTTGAAAACGAATGTTATAGGAATAGACTAATTTTGTCTTTATTGAAAGACAAAATAGCATTAAGAATGGAAATAAATAAGAATTTAACTAATGAATAAGATCATTTTCAGTTTAAATCGACTAAAAATATCTGAATACTGAATATTGATGACTTTTATTATTTAATTTTCGGTATTTAATATAAAAATAGCTAAAGGCAATAAATACCTTTAGCTATTGATATTAAACAATTTTAATATTCTGAGTTGATAACAACTTCTTCACCAAACTGACCTGCTTTTGGCAATGGCTGGTAAGATGAGTTTGCCGCTCTTAACACACGAATTCCACGGATATTTAATTCTTTTGCTGCTGCGATATCTGCATCCGCATCACCATAATAAATAGTCAGCTTGTGATCACGCATCCAGCTGACTTTATTATTTTGTCCTGGCTCATCACCGGCAAAAATAACAGGTTGCATTTTATCTGCAGGGATAGCTAAACCTTCTTGTACGTATTTAGTCACAGTTTCGGTTTTAGTTTTTGTACGACCTGTAATGAAGTAAACAGTGTCGCCTCTCGCTAGGTGCATTTTAACTAAATCTACACCTACTTGTTTAGGCATACTGAATTGATCCCACTCGTTATTCATTTTTTCCCAGAACTGAGGATTTTTCAGATAGCTATAATCATTTGGTGAAAATTCAATTTTTCCGCGATAAAAACCTGGGCTTGAAAATAAAACAGTATCGTCGATATCAAATCCGACCGCCATTGGCGCTTTACCATCTAAACTTTTTTTAATTTGTTCAATTGAAACCCAATTTACTGGCTGCTGTTGCGCTAATTCAATAACAGTAACACCGGGACTAACCGTTGCTGGCATTGGGATCTTAGCTTGAGATGCAGCTGAAAAGCTGAACGCTAAAGCAATGGCGCTCAACGTTAGGGTAATTTTTTTCATCTTTAATCCTTGTTTAAGTTTATCCCGCCAATTAACCATTCTTTACTTTTATGGATAAACGAGTTGGTATCAATACAAACAAATACTGCATATCACTTATATTTATGAGGGTAATAAATAAATAGAGCAGCAAATACTGTGAAGTTAAATCACAAGTGCAATGATGATATGAGTTTTTATTACATTAAAATGAGACTAATATCTCATTAACGCTATCTATTATCGACTGGTATGATAATTATGTGACCCATGCAATTATTTTGTGCCACAAAATATTCATCGTCTTCATCGTCTTCATCGACATAATTTTTAAATAATAATAAAAAACCGACACGGTTTTACCCTATGTCGGTTAGTTTCAAACTGACGGCTGATATAAATGCGTCGTTATTGAGGCAATGCTGCCTGCGTAGTTGGTGTATCTTGACCAAATCCTTTCAGCCCAACCACATGCACATGTTCATTATTACCAAACACTTTACGCACTAACTTATACGTTGTGCCTTTTTCAGGACTGATATTTTCAGGCGCTGCAATAATTAACTGCATCTCTAGCCTATCGCACAACTCAAAGAGTGTGGCAATAGACTTCGCATCAAGACGTGCAGCTTCATCCAAGAAAAGCAAACGGCAAGGAATAATATCTTTAGCTCGTAATCTACGTGCTTCTTCTTCCCAGCTTTGTACAACCATGACCAATATTGACATACCGGTACCTATCGCTTCACCTGTTGATAAAGCACCACTTTCCGCTTTAAGCCAACCGTCTGAACCTCGATTAACTTCTACATCAAGCTCTAAATAATTACGATAATCCAACAACTCTTCACCAATGGTTTGCGGTAAACGCTGCCCCATATCAACTTGTGGATTTAAACGCTGATACAGCTTCGCCATCGCTTCCGAGAAGGTCAAACGTTGGCTAGTAAATAGATCTTGATGCGATTCGCTCTCCTCAGACAATACGCTAAGTAGTAAAGCATGGCTTTCACGTATATTAACGTTAAGTCTAACCCCTTTAACTTGACCAAAGGAGACTGCTTGTAACCCTTGGTTTAACATACGGATGCGGTTTTGTTCACGTTGAATAGTTTTACGAATAATATTCGCCACACTTTTCGAGCTAATCGCCAATTTTTGTTCGCGAGCTGTTAACTCTTCGGTTAAACGTCCTAACTCAATCTCCATTTGCTCAATTGCATCAATGGGATCATCAGTACGAATAATATCTTGGCGAATACGTTCACGCAGATGCTGATAAACAGCAATAAAGAATTTAATTTTACGATCTGGGAATTTTGGATCTTCAGATAAACGTAAAACATCACGCAGATGTTCATTATCAGCGACAGCTAAACGCAGTGCACCCAACGCTTTATCCGACATAGAACGTAGACTGTCACCATCGGTATAGGCTAATTCGCGACGGTTTAAACGGCGTTCAACGCCATTATCTTTAACCAATCGCATTACTGCACACCAACCCGCTTTAGCAGAAACAACTTGTTCACGTATTTGGAAGTAGTCTTTTTCTAACTTACGCAGTCGTTTTTGCAAATTGTCCATTTCAGCTTCACAAAGTGTGAGCTGTTTTTCTAACTGATTAATACGACTACGATTTGCCATTACTGACTGATGAAGTTCATCACGGCGAATACGCGCTCGTTCTTGTGCATCAGGATCGGCCTTAACACCAATCTCTTGCATCTCAACCTCAAGCTCTTTGAGCATTTCTTGCTTAGTATCAAAGGAGCTACGAAGAGAAGCAAAAACTTGATGATATTGCGCTGTCTGTGACTGATGTTGGCGTAGCTGTTCCCTTGCACGACTACGTTCAGTTTCAGCTTGTTCCAAGCGTTGACGTAATTTTTCGTTCAGGTCAGCATTTTCATTAACCATACCCGTTGAGTCACTGTAACTAAAATGAGCTCTACGCTGTACAATTTCAACTAATGCAAAAGCTTGTTGTTTCGCATTTTGTTGGCTGTGTTTCGCCTGTTCGTAATCTTTACGCAATTGGTCATGTTGCTCAGGATCGCTCAGTAGCACTGTCACCATCGGCTCAAGTTTTGCCAACGCATTACCATATTTATTTAGGAAATGTGCCGCTTCCTCAGCTTCTGATAACTCTTCATTAATTTCTTCAACCCGATCAACTAAAGTCTCATCCATTAATAAACCCACAAGCGGTAACAAGCGGTTCAGGGTAGATAAGCTTTCTTTACCTTGGGTAAATTGCTGACGCTGTTGTTGAGTCTGCTCTTCGAATTGAGATAATGCGCGCTCAAGTTCATTACGTTTTTGATTTAACGTTTTAATTTCAGCTTCAGGGTCATCTTCAAATGCAACTGAAATATGCTGACCAATAAAACGGCTAAACGCTTGATGTGAACGCTGAATTTTCTGTACATCAAATGACAGCGTCGCATAACGCTCTGATAATGCATCACGCTCTAAAGTCAGCGACTCTAAATGGCTCTCACGCGCGGCGCGACCGAATAACGGTAATTCAGGATAGCGAGAATAGCGCCATTGTCGCTCGGAAGAGCGTACAAGTACTGCATTCTCAAATTCCTGTGCATCAAAAACACTATCGTCAAAACCTTGTGGGTCCCCTTCAATGAAATACACATCATCAGGACAATCTTGTAATGTTTCCAGTTGGCTACGAACAAGGGCTAAGTCTTGAACCACAATACCGTGACGAGCAGGACCATAAAGTGCAGAGAAATAAGCCGCATCTTCAATCGTAATATCATCATATATTTCTGATAATAATACACCGTTAAAGCGTTCCGCTAATGCCAACATGCGGCTATCTTCCGCACCACTAGGTTGGCTAAGACGTTCAATTTGCTTTTCTAGCTCGCGTCGCTGCGCAGCAACTTCATCGCGTTCAACCGTAATTTCACGTTCCTGCTCAAGCAATTGCTGCATGTATTCAGTCACTTCACTACTGGTATTAAACGTCTCATTAGCTTGTTCATTGAGCTGTGTTAACGCTTCTTGCGCCATGATCCAAGCGGGCGCTTTAGCTGACAACTGTTGAATACGTAAACGAATTTGTTCAAGTTCTTGACGCATTTGCATACGTCTTTCACCACTTTCATTCACGCCAATACTTAGCTCTTCTTGTTGCGCTTCAAGCTCTGCCATCAACACATCTAGCTCATCAGGCTCGTAACTTTTCCCATGACGCTTACAAAATTCACTCAGTAATCTTTCTGCATTTTGCTGACTATCCAAACGCTGACGCAATTCAGATAGTTGCATACGCAATGGCTGGACTCGTTCAGCTAGATGCGACTGTGATGACCAGTCACGTAATAACGTGCGTGCCTGTTGGTATGCGTCACTACGACTGACTTCGCCAACCATGGTTTTAACTAACTGATAAGCTTGTTCAAACTGGCTATGAGCGGCATCAGCCACACTCATCTTCTGTTCTAATGATAATAATATTTCGGTAGCTTGCTGCTCACGCGCTTCGAAAGTATCAAGCCATTCGTCGGCATTTTCTATTGTTAGCTCAGGTAACTGGCACAATTCACGAGCGCGCGTCAACGCTTGTAAAGCCTGTTGATATTGAATAGCGCGAGTTTGCTGAACATCCAGAGCTTGCTGATAATCCGCTAATTGATTTTTTAATTCATCGACTTCAACTTCAGCCGCTTCCGAACGCGCTTCATATTCTTCTTGGCTTTCTGTCGCGACAGCAACAACTTCAGTTTGTTCTTCTAGACGATAAGTTAGCTCTTCAATATCAGCTTGGTAGCGATCTATTTTTTCTTGTTGGCGTAATGCCGCCTGCACAAGACTCAAATGATCACTCGCCGCTTGGTAATCAGTTTCAAACACCAATGACGATTCATTTTGTTCGTTAAGCTCACGAGCCATATCGACGCTGCGAACTTGCTCAACTTTAAGCTGCTTGCGATTTGCATTTAATTCTTTACGCGCAGCTAAGGCAGTATCTAAATGAATACGTCTTTCATTTGAATGACGCATATAATCAGCAGATACATAATCCGTCGCTTGGCTAATTAGATGTTTAAATAAGTCACGATCTGACTGTGTCACACGGATAGCTTCAAGGGTCAGACGGTTTTCACGTAATGCGGCTTCCATGTCTTGGAATGCTTTACGAACCCCGCTATTTTCAGGCAATAAATAATCACGTAATGAACGTGTAATCGCACTGGAAATACCCCCGTAGAGAGATGCTTCAATCAAACGGTAGTATTTACTACGGTCGCCAGCTGAACGTAAACGTTTTGGTAATACGCCGAGCTCAAATAATACTGAATGGTAATCAGTAATTGAGTTGAATTGCTTAAACTGTATACCTTCTTGCGCTTCAAGCCGTTCTTTTAACTCATTTAAAGGAATAACTTTAGCTTGACGACCATCAATAATTTCCGTCAAAATTTCAGTAGGCACTGTCGCAATTGGCACGCCTTGAACCATAAAAGGTTTGATATCAACTTTCTTATCACGACCCGCGACTTGTTGAAGGCGAACACCAACCATAACACGCTGATGTTTAGAGTTTAAAACATCTAAAATCGCGTAGCAGACCCCAGGACGTAACTTCCCGTGTAAGCCTTTGTCACGAGAACCAGAGGTGGCCCCAGCTTCCGTTGTATTACGAAAGTGTAATAAGGTTAAATCTGGGATCATGGCGGTAATAAAAGCGGCCATGGTAGTTGATTTACCCGCTCCGTTTCCGCCTGAAAGCGTGGTAACGAGTTCATCAAGGTCAAAGGTTCGAGCAAAAAAACCGTTCCAATTCACCAGCGTCAGTGAGCGAAATTTTCCGCGTTCAATCATTGTTGTCCATCCTCATCACTTTCTGCCGCTTCTTGATTTTCTTCAGGCTCATCTTCATCGCTATCTTGTAATGATAACTCCCCTTCAAGAGAGATAGCTTCGCCATCACGGATCATTCTTAATTGAGCATCTTGAGGGCTATCACCACTACGTACATCAGCGCCAAAACGAAATACAGACTCTGAAATGACGAATTTATTCGGATCATTTTGCAAAAAGTGCACCATACCCAAGCGGCGCAATCGATTTAACGAAGTTCTGAGTTTTTCTTGCAGTTTTTGTTTGTCTAAGTCAGAACCTGTCGAGCGCTGATTCACAAATTTCATTAATTTACTTTCATCAGCAAGCGATAATAGCTCTTCGAACAATTCTTGAGAGGTAAAAATACCTTGATTGGTTAACCGTTCAGGGCTGAGATAAAGATAACAAAGAATTTTACCCACCATCATATCCAGCTCAGAGAGTACCGAGCGAGGGATCAATGTCGTTGAACGGGGGCGCAAATAGAAAAAACCTTCTGGCGCACGAATCAATTCAACATTATAACGTGAGTAAAATTGCTCTAAATCTTCCTGAAAATCCATCAGAAATGCGTGATTATCAAGATCATCAATACTAATATGGCGACCCGAGCGTAACTGACTGTCAAGCTCAGGGAAAATAGGATTAACGAGTGCTTGAGCCAGTTTAACTGGCATAAATTGTTCAATATTTGTCGATGACATGTGCCTGCACCTTGGCTCCGTGATCATTAATAGCACGCCATTTTGACGGTAATCCCGCCAAATCAGCCTCTGCGATACCTAGTTTTACAGCCTGATCGATAATAATACGCGCAACATCAAAATGGCGACTCTGCGGATATTGTTTCAAGTAATCTTCTAATACTTGCCCGACATCTAGCGGCTGTTTATCCGCTTTATAAAATGCCAGTTCAGCTTCCATTAGCTCTGCAAGTCGATCATTTATTTCACTAAATTCTTCGAATTCAAGCTCTGGTGGTAATTCACCGGTGACCTCTTCATCATGCAACGCAAGCTCTTCATCACGCATATCAAATAGTCTGTCTGCATTGGTATAAGTTAATGCCCACGGACTATCGAGGTACTGCTGTACCGATTGGCGTAATCGTTGAGAAAATATCCGATTTTTATCCATATCAATTGCTGTACGAATAAATTTATGCACATGGCGGTCATAACCAATCCATAAATCAATGGATTGCTGTCCCCAACTAACAATTCGATCCAGTTTATTCTGCAAATCAAAAATTAGTCTATCAACCATATCAGAAAATTGAGGTGCGTTCAGATTCGCCTCTTGAATACGCATCAAGTTAGCTTGCAGTTTATCACCAGTGGCTTCCAGCGTATCTTGCAGCTCTCTTAATGTTCCTGATGTTTCAGACAATAATTGCTCACAATTGGCGATCGCCGCTTGCCAGTCTTGGCTCAATAATGCGGCAATATCTTCTTTCACTGAGCTTTGCTGCTCATCCATAATACGCTGGGATAAATCAATGCTGTCGAATATTTCTGCTACTGAATATTTTAATGGGGCAAAAACATAGCGATGCCAATAAAACTCATCGCCACCTTCTTCCGCAGCCTCTGCTGCACGAAGTAATTCACTCGCCACGATAGAAAGCTGCATTGACAGCCTTAATGTTGAAAATTCACGCTGGCGAATATAATAATCACTAATACCAATGCCTAAAGGCGTCAGACGATAAATGGCATTACCTTCAATGATATCACTGGCAAAGCGGTTAAATATCTTCTGACGCACCATATCATTGATGGCGTTATTTGCTCTGACAGAGAGTGACTCTGTTGTCTGTTCAAACCCTTTACAAACTTCACGAAAGGCGTCAATTAGCTCCCCTTCGGTCATTTCACCATTAACTCGCTCACTGTTCAAAACAGCAACCGATAGCAAAAAGGCTAAGCGCTCTGCGGGAAGTGAAATCGAAAAATCATTTTTTCGTGCCCAAGACACCAGTTCAGGGACGGTCTGGGAAAACTCACTCATAAATCGTCCTTTTGTATTTGTTTTCGCGCCATGACATGAATATAGCGTCCCATGCTGATATAAGGTTCTTCACGACAATATTGCTGTTCTAGCGCCAGCAATGCTGGAAAATCTTTTTGTTGTAACTGTCTACTTTGCAAATAATCATGAAATACTCTTACGCCGCTTTTGCCTAAGATTTCCATATCACATGCCAAAAGCCATTCATCTACCTGTTGAGGGAAGAGTGGATTTTGTGGCGACAACGAACGCTTGCGTCTACGTTGGATGTGAGGGGTCGCGAGATGAAAATTGCCTAAAATCGCATTGCGCATCACTAAGCCATTTGCATTATAGAACATGACAGAAAATATGCCTTCAGGTCTGATTATATCTGCCAACTGCTCAATTGCATATTTTTGATCGCTAATCCATTCCAGTACTGCATGAAAGATAACGAGATCAACCGGCCCCGTTAAATGTTGTGCAATATCCTGTACCGCACTGTTAACAAAGCGGATATTTTCACTAATTCCTTCTTCATGCGCAAGCTCACTCGCCCTTTCTAGCATTTCTTCGGATAAATCGCAAAGTATGACTTGATGTCCCATCGCCGCAAGCTTGCGCGAAAAATGGCCTTCACCGCCTCCGGCATCAAGTATACGTAATGTTTGACCTTTAAAATGGTTTTCTAATAACTGGCTAAGATCTTGCCAAACGACCGCTTCACGTATTTTACCTTTTGTCGTTCCATAGATGTTTTTTGCAAATTTATCGACAATATCATCAAAGTTGCGGTCTGCCATGTGCTATCTGGTTACCTATAATTCATTATTCAAAACATGTTTGTTGGTCAATCAGCCTAGCAACGCGCCTGAAATTTATCAGTTTTTATTCTGTAATTCATGAATATGGCGTCGCTTATCATATAAAATGCAGGCAATGACTGAATCCTGAATTATAACAGATAATAGCTATATTTTTGCATAGTACTTTATTTTGCTCACTGAATTTCATTTTGGCATCATGACTTTCATTTTTATGCGCAAAATTTATTATTTCATCAAAGCTGGTTGAATTGAGCTCAATGAACAATAATGCGTTATAAACCTCTAAAATAGGCTTTGTTATGTTATTTCTGCTAAAAAAATATATTGGTGCATTATTAATGCCATTACCGCTCCTGCTGATTATCGGACTTATCGGTTTAATTCTATTGTGGTGTACCCGATGGCAAAAAAGTGGCAAAACACTGGTCAGTGCCAGTTTGCTCTTCATCTTGCTGTTAGGGCTACAACCTGTATCGGATAATTTGCTCGCCCCCATTGAAGGCAAATATAACCAACGTTATGAATTAATTACCCCCAATCCACCAGAAAATGTGCATTATATCGTTGTTTTAGGTGGTGGATTTACCTATAACCCCGATTGGAGCCCAAGTTCTAATTTATTGAATAATAGCCTTCCTCGGGTAACCGAAGGTGTGAGACTTTATCTGAAATACCCTGGCAGCAAACTTATTTTTACTGGTGGAAAGGCCAATAATCCCATAAGCAGTGCAGAAGTCGCCGCACAAGTTGCTCAATCATTAGGAGTTCCCGCTGAAGATACTATTGCACTCACTGAGCCCAAAGATACGCAAGAAGAAGCATTTGAAGTCGAAAAAATTATTGGTAAAGAGCCTTTTTTATTAGTGACATCGGCAAACCATCTTCCTCGGGCAATAACCATGTTTACGAGTAGAGGAATGCAGCCATTACCAGCTCCCGCAAATCAACTGGTTATTACTAGTGCAATCAATCCATGGGAAAAATACATCCCATCATCTTATTACTTTGGTCATAGTGAACGCGCTTGGTATGAGCTAATTGGCACAATATGGTGGCATTTAAAACCGGATAACACTCAAGTGTTAGAGCAACCGTTACTCACCCCTGAAAGTATTGATGCAGAATAATGCGTCATTACAACGCACAAAAAAAGGTGTAATTCATTGAATTTACACCTTTTATTTTTAGCTAGATTAGCAGTCTCAATATCAGTCGCTATTGTGATGCAAATTGCTTTCTGACAATTTCAAGATCTTGCGGGGTATCAACACCAGCTCCAGGTGTTTTTTCGGCAACCGCAACATGAATTTTTTCGCCATACCATAGCACTCTAAGCTGCTCTAGCATTTCAATTTTTTCTAATGGGCTCGCTTCCCACGTAATATAACGACGAATAAAACCTGCACGATATGCATAAATGCCAATATGTCGAAGAAAATAATCGCCAATGGTATTTTGGCCAGTTGAAAAATTGTCTCTATCCCAAGGGATGGTGGCGCGTGAAAAATAAAGTGCATAGCCTTCATTATCAGTAACAACCTTAACTGCATTAGGATTAAAAGCTTCTTTAGCATCATGAATAGGTACAGCAAGTGTGCCCATATTAGCTTTGCTTCCTTGAAGATTACTAGCAACTTGACTAATAATTTCAGGTGGAATTAACGGCTCATCACCTTGAACATTAACAATGATTTCGTCATCTGAAAAACCGTAAAGGTCGATAACTTCTGCAAGTCTTTCTGTGCCAGATTGATGATCAGGATTTGTCATACAAGCTTCGCCGCCCGCTTGGATTACCGCAGCGGCGACATCAGGATGATCAGTCGCCACAATAACTCGGCCTGCACCTGATTTAATTGCTTGCTCCATCACCCGCACAACCATAGGCTTGCCATGAATATCAGCGAGAGGCTTACCCGGTAATCGAGTTGATGCGAAACGCGCAGGAATAATTACAGTAAACATAATAGTTACTGTCCTTCATCTAAAGATACTTGGCGAGCTTCGGTTTCTAGTAATACGGGGATACCATCGCGAATTGGATACGCTAGATGGTCAAATTTGCAGATTAATTCGAGGTTGTCTTTGTTGTAACTTAATTTACCGTAACAAACTGGACAAGCGATGATTTCAAGTAAACGGTGATCCATGTTTTCTCCCAAATGGAATTAACTCACTTGGCGTCAGGATATCACATGCAGATATCACCGTTAACTTTAATCTTTCTAGATACAATCTCCTGCAAGAGATAAGAGGATAGTCAGCAGGAGAAAAAGCGCTTTTAATTATTTAATTAGTACGCAATAACGTCGGTTGCCGTAATACCATTTGAATTGCGAGTTACTGAAAACTCGACGTTTTGGCCTTCAGCTAATGATTTCATTTTAGTGCTAGCAATTGACTTTCTTGTTACAAATACATCATCACCACCATGGAATGGTGAAATAAAACCGTAACCTTCTTTTGCATCAAACCATTTAACTCGACCCATATGTAATTGAAAATTCATATTAAAACTCCTTTTGTTCTAAGAACAATATTTCTTTTTATCGTTTTATTATTACTCTTTAGCGTTTTCCCATTATAAATTGCCGATCTATTAACACGTTTAAGAGTAATTAAACTTTTACCAATATATGCACTTAATAATTGTGCGTTATTTATTACGATCCCAATAGTGAATTTCAGACACCGCACATCTACTGTGAATTTAACAGTGTATTTTGACATTTTGATGACAAAACTGATTAAAAATGTAGTTGTTGCGAGGATATGAAGACTAACTAAAGAACGGATCGTGAAATTTAAGCTAGTATAAAATCCAGTTATTAATGTATTGCATCCATATACATAATAAGTGGAGCTATATCACAGTGCGGCTATTATTACCATAATCAAACTTCATAGGCAAGTTTTTTTATCGTTTGAGATAATGTTTTTTATTTCACTTAGAATAGTTTTAGCACCAATTTCATCAAGCTGAGCTTGCACAGGTAAATACCACCAGTTAGCTTGTGCAAAAGACTGGCATTTAACTGCATCTTTTTCTGTCATTAATAAACATTCATTTGGGTTAGTTAATGAGGCTAGCTGTTGTTGGTCATAAGGTTGATGATCAGAAAAAGCGTAGGTTTTTATTACGTTTAATCCTTTGCTTTGCAAAGAATTAAAAAATCGAGGAGGATGTCCAATACCCGCCATAGCAATAACCGATTGCAATTGATTAACTGGACATCTCTTGCCACTCACAAGATTAACAGCAATATCCCCTTCAAGAGACATTAAGACTTCATTACCTTTCGGGCTCCCGCCATTAACAATCTGTGCGTTAACACTTTTTAAGCGTCCTGCGCGTTCACGCATAGGACCTGCTGGTAGCCACCATCCATTTCCAAAACGGCGTTGACCATCAATAACCACAATTTCATAATCTCGTTTTAAGGCATAATGCTGTAATCCATCATCTGTGATAATCACATCTAACGAATTATTAGCTAATAAAGCTTTAATCGCATCACTACGTTTAGGTGCAACGGCCACCGGTGATTTGGTTCTGTGCCAAATTAGCACAGGTTCATCACCCGCCGATGCCGTGGTCGTTTGATCATCGAGTAATAATGGATAATGCTCAGATTTACCACCATAGCCCCTAGAAACAACCCCAACACGATAACCTTCTTTGGTTAATGATTCTACTAACCAAATCACAACAGGCGTCTTACCGTTACCACCCGCCGTTAAATTGCCAACGATAACGACAGGGATCGGCGCTTGCCAAGAACGAAATAATCCAGTTTTGTAACCAAGATGCCTTACTGCCGTTATCAATCCATACAATATGGATAACGGCAGTAATAAAATGTACAGCCAAGATTTACCGGACCAAATACGTTCAATCATTGCTTAAACTGTATACTATGTAATTGAGCATATGCGCCATCTTCAGCTAACAGCTTCGCATGATTCCCACGTTCAATAATATGTCCATCCTGAACGACTAGAATTTCATCCGCATTTTCAATTGTAGACAGTCGATGAGCGATAACCAATGAAGTACGATTTTTCTGTAATTCATCAAGAGCAGCCTGGATAGCACGTTCAGACTCGGTATCTAATGCCGATGTTGCTTCATCAAGGATCAAAATAGGAGAATCACGTAAAAGCGCACGTGCAATAGCGATACGCTGGCGCTGCCCACCAGAAAGCATCACGCCATTTTCACCAATTATGGTATCTAAGCCTTTATCCAATTTATCGATGAAGTCCATTGCATAAGCCATTTTAGCTGCTTTTTCAATCTGTTCGCGGCTATAGCTACCATCTGTTGCATAAGCAATATTATTTGCAATGGTATCGTTAAATAAATATACATGTTGCGATACTAATGCGACTTGGCTACGTAATGATTCCAGCGTGTATTCACGAATATCATGACCATCAATGCGAATACTACCCTCATCAATGTCATAGAATCGAGTAATCAAATTTGCAATCGTTGATTTACCAGAACCTGAACGACCGACTAAAGCAACTGATTTGCCTGCGGGTAAGGTAAATGAGATGTTATCTAACGCAGGATGATCTTTCGTTGCATAGGTAAAAGTGACATTTTCGAATTCAATATCACCTTTTACTTCTTTTAGCACTTTGGTGCCTTCATCTTTTTCTTGCTCGCTATCTAAAATAGCAAACAACGTCTGACAAGCAGCCATACCGCGTTGGAATTGTGCGTTAACATTTGTGAGTGATTTTAAAGGGCGCATCAAGGCAAACATTGATGAAAAAACAACAGCGATAGTCCCTGACGTTAATTGCTCACGAATTTCAGGAAAGCTGGCGGCATAAAGTACAAAAGCCAATGCAAAAGACGCAATCAATTGAACAATTGGGTCTGATATAGCTGAAGCAGTCACCATTTTCATATTTTGGCGACGCATATTATTACTGACTTTACCAAAACGTTCAGTTTCAACTTTTTGCCCACCAAAAATTAAAACTTCTTTGTGCCCTTTCAACATTTGTTCAGCACTAGCAGTTACATGTCCCATACCCGTTTGCATATTTTTACTAATTGAGCGAAAACGTTTAGAAACAATACGAATAGTGATTGAAACAACTGGTGCGATTACAATCAAAATAAGCGATAACTGCCAGCTATAATAGAACATCATCGCAAACAAACCGATGATATAAGCACTTTCACGGATAATCGTGATTAAAGCACCTGATGACGATGAAGCAACCTGTTCAGAGTCATAGGTGATCCGAGACAATAAAGTCCCTGTTGATTGCTGATCAAAAAAACTAACTGGCATTCCCATCATATGACCAAAAAGTTTTCGGCGCATATTCATTACAACTTTGCCAGATACCCACGAGACACAATAGGTAGAAACGAAGCTAGACAAGCCACGAATAATAACCAACCCTAACACAGCTATAGGTAGCCATTTTAAAACGTCGTTATCAGCTTTATCAAAGCCTTCATCAAGTAAAGGTTTTAACAAGGAAATCATGAACGCATCGCCAGCGGCGTTAATGACAAGCGCTATCGCTGCAACGATTAAACCCGCTTTAAACGGCGCGATAATCGGCCATAAGCGACGAAATGTTTGTTTTGTAGAAAGATCTATATCATTCATGCTTTTATTACCAGACTTAATGTAAGCGCACTATTCTACTAGGGAAATAGCAGATCACCAAACCACAGATGGTACCACCGAGGATTAATTTCATTTCGATAGCGTAAAGTATTTATTTTTTCTTTTTTAAACCATAGAGTTAACTGCCCTGTCTCAGACGTATTCAACCATTTAATATTATTCTGTTTATACCTAAAATGCACTTTATCAGCAGGTATTTTCCATGGGCTATACCGCGCAGAAGAGACTATCGCTGTCGATGGGCTAACAGTTCTTAAAAATAATGCCGTTGAAGAAGTACTACTTCCATGATGAGGTGCAAATAAAATATCTGAACGTAATTTATTTCGATACATTGCCACCATCATTTTTTCACCTTGTTTTTCTAAATCACCAGTGAGCAAAATTTTATGATAACCATCCGTCAATTGAATAACACACGAATCATTATTATGTGAAATTTCAGATAACTTTTCAGGCCAAAGTACTTCAAAACTAAGTTTTCCCCATTGCCACTGTTGCCCTTTATAGCAAGGAAGATGCTTATGTTTAAATAAGTGATTACTCACAACAACCCGTTTATCTCTTACGAAGCGACTATTTTTATTTGAATGACTTTTGCGTCCAGAATTATTATAGCGTCCAAAGCTACTACGTACACTGAGCCATGGGTAATAATTAATGAGGTCAGTCACTCCTCCAGTATGATCTAAATGATTGTGGCTAAGAATCAGTCCCATTGGAGTAATGCTGTGATGTTTTAGAAAAGGAATAATTTGCCGTTTTGCATTACTTTCTCCCTGCCATCGATTCCCCGTATCATAGAGTAGCGCTAAATTGTTTTGCTCAATCACCACAGCTAAGCCATGACCTATATCCAATACAGTTAAGCTCCAGTCACCTCTAGGTTCTATTTCTCGCATTCTATCCGTTAATACTAAAACAATTACACACCCCAATAAGCCAATATAATTTTTATACCAACTAAATAGGATGACTAAGGCAACTACCCAACATATTAGTAAAAAATAATAAGGAAACGTATTTAATTCAAACCAAAAACCACTTAAAAACCCCAATGGCTTCATACCAAAGCCAATAACTTCGTCAATAAAAACAAAGAGCCAATTTTGTACGTAAGTAACGGGTATCAAAAAAATACAAAAAATAATAGGTACGACAATCCACGAGATAAGAGGAACAAACCAAAGATTGGCGAAAAAACTCATCACGTTGATGCCTTTAAACAAAATGACTTGTATGGGAATTAATAAAATGAGCAACCCAATCTGCAAATGAATTAACGGTAAAATTTTACTCACAATTTTTCGTTGATTCATGCTTGAAGATAGGGGAAATACAGTAAACCAATATAATATTGCCAGTACCGCAAAACTCGACAACCAAAAACTGTCTGAAAGGATAGATAATGGATCAAAAAATAAGATACAACCGATACTCCATATCGCCCATCGCCATGAAAAGCAGTAAAACGGTTGCTTACGAATATACACCCATAACAACAATGCCAGTAATGCTCGAGTTGCAGGAATAGCAAAATTGGATACCCAAGCGTAAAGAAAGGCAAAAATTAATCCCAGTATAATCGGTATGTTTTGACTCACTAACCTAACAGGAAACAAATACTGTAATAATCGAGCAAATAAATATCCTAAAAGATAGGACATACCGATATGCAAACCAGATATTGCAATCAGATGAGTAAGACCTGTATTTTGTAGCAATACCGAATGCTCTGGTGGCAATAAATTACGCTCACCAAACATTAAAGCGTAAATAATACCTGAATATTTAAGTGGGCTTATTCCATCAACAAACTGATTAATTACCTGCTGCCTAAAAGAACAATGCTCATTTAATATTACACTTTTCTTATTCTTTAAAGTTCCGATAACACGCTGAGCTAATTGATAGCGTTGTTGGTTAAATCCCCCTTCATTCAATGATGAATGTAATGGATTCAATTTTGCTTGTAGTTGCCATTTCTGTCCCGCACAAATTTTTATTTTAGAATGTCCCTTTCTTTTCCATGTTGCATACAGCGGTGGAAATACCACTATTGAATCTATATGATCAATTCGGACTTTAAGCTTTTGTTCTATGTCATCACTTAATGGAATGCTAACAACAGTGATATCTAATTGGTGGTGCTGCTTAGAAAGTAAGTTTATTTTTTGTTTTAAATCGATACCGTGCCAGCAGCCCCATAAAAAAATCATCATGATCAAAATGATAAACTTACCGATTCTATTAATTTTACAAAAAAGCAGAAACAAAAACAGGATTGCAAAAATAACTAACGTACTATTTATATTGGGTAATTTTGGTAAAAAAAGAAGGGGTAACACACCGATAATTACTGCAATCGCAGCCTCTGTATATGAAAGGGAAATCGTTTTTTTATTCTGATATTCCCCCCCATTCATATTTTATGCCTCGTTAAGTTAATAAGATAAACGACAACATAAATTATACTTTCCTACATTTTTACTTATCTTAATTTGAAATACAAAGCCGTTCGCAAATATTGTGTTGGCTCGTATTACACCATAAATTAATTGCGAAGCGCTTCGCAAAACACTCAATATTTATAAAAACCCACTTGATATATACGGAGTTTGCGGAGTTTGCGGAGTTTG
>NZ_DOEH01000033.1 GCF_003533305.1 Providencia sp.
CACGTACTGTTGTGTGTTCCTCGATATATCTTCATTCGCCGCCTAACTACAACCCGAACTACAGTCCGAATTATTTAGGGGGATGCAGATATTTTACTAACTTATAAGGGGATGGTATCGCTCAACTATGTCGATCAGCTCATTTTCGTTAAATACACATTATTCGATATGTATTTTATTAAAACTGGTCTACAGTTTAACTTATTTGGTGATTTCCAATAATTTGGCGTAAATAAAGGTAAATCTTTAGCAATCTCTTTAGGTTCGCTCTAGAATTGGGCTATTAATATGTTATTGAGCAATAAAGAAAGGGACCTTGAATGTTAAAACGAATTTTTGTGCCTTTATTGGCTATCTGTGCAATGAGCGCATCGACTCTTGCATTATCTGCGGGTGAAACTTATGTTAAATTAGTGACATCAGCAGGGAATATCGAATTAGAACTGAATAGTAAAAAAGCCCCTGCAACGACAGAAAATTTCGTTCAATATATCAATGAAGGTTATTACAATGGAACGACCTTCCACCGTGTAATTCCTGGGTTTATGATCCAAGGTGGCGGTTTTGATAAAGATTTACAGCAAAAGCAAACTCGTGCCCCTGTTAAAAATGAAGCAGATAATGGCTTGCGTAATTTACGTGGGACTATCTCAATGGCACGAACAGCGAATAAAGATAGTGCAACAAGCCAGTTCTTTATTAATATTGCAGATAACGCCTTTTTAGATCATGGTCAACGTGATTTTGGATATGCCGTTTTTGGTAAAGTGGTCAAAGGAATGGACGTTGTAGATAAAATCTCTAAAGTAAAAACAGAGAATGTCGGTCCTTATCAAAATGTTCCAGTTGAACCTATTACGATCCTCTCAGCTGAAGTCATTAAAAAACCATAAATAAATTTAGAGTAGTGGATAAATTACATTTTTATTTATCCACTATTGTTTTACTCCTCATGTTTATTTCACCTAATATAAAGGTCGATATTTTAAAACGAATATCTCTTTTCTATTGATTAATTTCCAGCTCACCCCTTTGATAATGATTATTTGTTATCATTATGTAAATACAATTCCATGATTTTTATATGGAAATTTCTGTAGTTAAAAATAATTAGTTGACCAAAATGGGCTATTTTCTTGCTAAGGCTGTGCTATGATAGCCGCCCCTTGCAAAAAATTATGGCTTTTTAAGCATCATTCTGATTGCTAAGATGGATGATTCATGCATTGGGCTATAATATATAATGATAAAAATCAGTCGGATAGGCTACTATGCTTCTACTTATTGATAATTACGATTCATTTACTTACAACCTATACCAATATTTTCGTGAATTGGGTACTGAAGTTGTAGTGAAACGTAATGATGAAATTACTATTGATGAAATTGAACAGCTTTCACCTACACATCTTGTGATATCGCCAGGCCCTTGCACGCCTGATGAAGCAGGGATCTCTCTTGAGGCCATCAAATATTTTGCGGGTAAACTGCCTATTTTGGGCATTTGCCTTGGACACCAAGCGATTGGCCAAGCATTTGGTGCGTCTGTGGTTAAGGCGCGAGAAATTATGCATGGTAAAACTTCTGCTATTCACCATAACCATCAAGGTGTATTTAAAGGGTTAAATCGTCCTTTAACAGTGACTCGCTACCATTCTTTAGTGATTGCGGCTGAAACATTACCTGTTTCTTTTGATGTTTCCGCATGGTCGCTAAATAACGGTGATGTGGATGAAATTATGGGAATACGCCATAAAACGCTACCAATTGAAGGCGTTCAATTCCATCCTGAAAGTATCCTTAGTGAACAAGGGCATGAGCTGTTAAATAATTTTTTAAAGTATTAACCTCTGCTGCCGCTATCGTTTAGAAATTAATTATGCATATTTCACCTATTGCTATTGCTCTTTTTTGATTTTTTATTCATATTTAATGCTTATATTTTCATTTAGGCATTAGGTAAAGAGCAGGTGAGGAATATGACACAACCACAAGCAGTGAATCGGCAGACTTTCGACCAAGTCATATTGCCTATATTTTCTCCGGCTGAGTTTATCCCTGTAAAGGGTGAGGGCAGTCGCGTTTGGGATCAGCAAGGCAAAGAATACATTGATTTTGCAGGTGGAATTGCAGTCTTAGCACTAGGCCATTGCCATCCTGCGTTGGTGTCTGCGGTTCGCGAACAAAGTGAAAAACTTTGGCATGTCAGTAATATTTTCACCAATGAACAAACTCTGAGATTGGCGCAAAAATTAATTAATGCGACATTTGCCGATCGTGCATTTTTTGTTAACTCTGGCTCTGAAGCCAATGAAGCTGCCTTCAAATTAGCGCGTCGTTACGCAATTACTCAATATAATCCGTATAAAACAAAAATTATTGCTTTTAAGCAGGCTTTTCATGGTCGAACGTTATTTACTGTTTCCGTAGGGGGACAGGCTAAATACGCAGATGGCTTTGGTCCAAAGCCGGCTGATATTATTCACGTCCCTTTTAATGACTTAGCGGCAGTGAAAGCAGTTATTGATGAAAATACCTGTGCTGTGGTTTTAGAACCGATACAAGGAGAGGGGGGCATTACTGCGGCGACAATGGAATTTATGCAAGGAGTGCGTAAACTGTGCGATGAAAATAACGCTTTGCTTATTTTTGATGAAGTGCAAAGTGGTATGGGGCGTACAGGTAAGTTATTTTCTTATATGCACTATGATGTAGTTCCCGATATTTTAACTACTGCAAAAGCACTGGGTGGTGGCTTCCCTATTAGTGCGATGATCACCACGAAAGACATTGCTCAAACCATGGAAGTCGGTGCCCATGGTACAACTTATGGTGGTAATCCGCTCGCCTGTGCGGTGGGTAATGCAGCTTTTGATATTATTAATACTGATGAAGTGTTAAATGGCGTGCAACAACGTCATGATTTGTTTGTTTTTCATCTAAATAAGTTGAATGACAAATATAATATTTTTGCTGAAATAAGAGGAATGGGGCTATTAATTGGTGCTGAACTTAAAGGTCAATTGCTCAATCGTTCGAAAGATGTCATGCAAGCTTGTGCAGTAGAAGGCTTGATGATGTTAAATGCAGGGCCAAACGTATTACGTTTCACCCCATCATTGATTATTTCAGAAGAAGAAATTAATAGCGGTATGATAAAGCTAGAAGCAGCGATTGGGAAATTATTGAGTTAGTTATTTATTGACAAGTTGTAGAGAGAATCACTCTGCAACTTGTCTAATAATATTATTTTTTATTATGATTTTAAGGGGGTATTTCTTCTCCTTGTTCTCATTTCTTCTTGTTTTTTATGTAGTTGCTCTGGTGTGCTGGATGTTGGTATCCCGGCTGCCAGGCAGTTGTTTTTATGTGTATATGAATAACTATTGGTTATTTTTTTCTTAGCTAAAGGTAAATTAACCTTTGGCTTTTTGTGTATCACTTCTATTTTTTTCTCGTGAATCTTAATGTTTTTTATAAGGTTAATTTTTTCATTACTTGAATGATTACCTGAAGATAATGAGGTTGAGCTAATGGTATTCATCGATTTTTCGTTATTGATTCGTTCTTTATTTAATACATTGATTTTTTTATTATTATCATTATTTACTATTCTGAGGTCTTGCACTATGGTTTTATAATTTTGAAGATCTTTTTTTAAGTCAACAAGTAAACAACGTAGTTGAAGATTTTCATTGGTTAATTCTTTAAAGATAACATTATTGTTTATATTTTCAAATTCAGATTTCTTTTCAAAGAAATCATCATAATTAAAATCATGAGATTCATCATGATAAATAGGGTTATTATCTTCATCATAGGTCATTAGAGATTCTCTCTCTATGTTATTATTTTTAGATGTTATATTGTGAACTTTATTTTTTATATCATCTAGTTCTATACTTAGTAAATTTTTTACTGATTTTTGCATATTAATTAATTCATTGAGTTTTTTGTTTTTTTTGTTTGTATTATCTGTTTCTGAAACATCATTTTCTAATGTAGATAAATATGTGCTTTTTTTTTCTAAATATAAAATTCCTTTTATTTTTGATTCACACTTTATAGATGATTTTAATTCAATAATCTCATTTTTTAATCTTTTAGATTCATTTGTTAAGCTTTCGTTTTTTTCTAATTCGTTTGAACTTGATTCATAACAGTTTATTGTATCATTTTGATTTTTTGAAGTTTTATTTATAACTAAATCTCTGGCATAAGGCTTGTCTATTTTTAATGCATTATTGATATTTTTATTTTTTTCATCTTTTAAATTTTCTACGGTTGATGAAATTTCAAATGATCTTTTGGTTGATTCATTCTCTAATGATTTTATTTTTGTAATATTTAAAGTTACTTCGCTGTTTAAAGTTTGTTCGCTTTTTTTTACGGTTTCTAAATGTGTTTTTTTGTTATTTGAATGAAAAATATAAAAGAAATTGTTCAAATTAACGTTATTTATTGCTTTAATAATAGGGAAGTTTTCTCTAATTATTGCTATAAAAATATTTTTTTTGGATAGCGTATTATCTATGTTTTTCATTAAAGTTTGAGTGTTTATATTCATATGTGCTCCAGATTCGATGTATTGTATAGATGCTATTTAAATTTATTATCAATTTTTCAGTATAGAAAATAATTTTTTAGTTTCATTTTTTTACGAAGTAGATTGATTTAATAAGTTAAAGTTGAATAACAATGGCGTTAATTCGTGTCAGTGTAGTCAGTTAGTTCATGATTTTAGAATGGCCAGAAGTTGATTGTTATTATCGATTTGAGACTGTATTGCTTTAATGCTATCTAAATACTCATTCATTTTTTTAGTCAGCTTTTGTTCTTTTTTGATATTGTTATTCAAACTTATTAAATGATTTTTTTTAATTGAGACTCTATTTTTTCTTGGTGGATGCTTTTGTACGTTATACTCAAATGAATCAGATTGATTAGATAAATGATATTGTTCTTTGATACGTTGTGTCCTTAATAATGAGGCTTTTGTTTGCTGAACATTACCCTTGAATTCAAAATTACTTTTTGGTAGAGGTATTGCTTTTTGATTCTTTTCAGAAGTTTTATAATTTATATAGACTAACTCTTTATGAAAATTAGTCTTTTTTTTATATCTAACTGACTCTGAAGGAAATGTTTTTTTATTAAGCGGCGCTTTAATTGGCTGAGTTTTTAAGGGGATTTTAGAGTTATTTGTACTTGTCAGCGATTTTGGTAATGTGAAATTTTCTATAATTTCATTCCTTTTTTGCTGATTATTAATATCTAATTCAGGTATTTTAACATATCGATATGAAAAATTTGCATATCCATATAGTTCTTCATTCATCTCTTTAAATTTTTCAAGTACAGGTCTATTTTTTTTTATTATAGCATCAGTGCTTTGTTCATTAATGAAAAATGATGCATAGTATTTATATAAACGACCTTTTAATTTATTTACTCTATCTTTAAATTCATCAGGGCTTAAGCTCTTCATTTGATTTATATCTTCGAAATCATTTTCATAACCTGAATCAATACTTTCTAGGCTATTAGCATGTACTTGTTTTGATAGGTTATCTGTGTGAAGTGGATTATTTTTAATAGAAGAGGTTACTGTGAAAATCTTTTCTACAAAATCATCTGAATCAATGATTTCGGTAAAAATGTTGGAATACTTAGATAAATTGCTTAATGTAATGCCCATAAATATTTCCCTAATTAATAATTTTATGTTTATTATTCTATAGGGACAATAGGCGGAAATAATATAAGGAAACGCTACTCAATAATGAAAGTATATAAATTAGTTCTGATTAAATTAAATAGCTTTATATCATTGATATAAAGCTATTTTAAAGTGCATGCCTCAGGAAGAGAGTGAGGCTGGAAGGTTAATTACCGTGTGCCGTAGACGACTATCGTTTTACCATGTGCAGATATCAGATTTTGATCTTCTAGCATTTTCAGGATACGACCGACAGTTTCACGTGAACAACCTACTATTTGACCAATTTCCTGACGTGTAATTTTGATTTGCATTCCGTCTGGGTGAGTCATAGCATCTGGTTGTTTGGCTAAATTTAACAGTGTTTGAGCAATACGTCCGGTGACATCTAGAAAAGCGAGGTTACCCACTTTTTCAGAAGTCGTTTGTAGGCGACTTGCCATTTGCGCAGAAAGGCGCATAAGAATATCAGGGTTAACCTGAATCAGTTGGCGGAATTTTTTATAAGATATTTCAGCGACTTCGCAGGCTACTTTTGCACGAACCCACGCTGTACGCTCTTGACCTTCTTCGAATAACCCAAGCTCACCAATGAAATCTCCTTGATTTAGGTAGGAGAGAATCATTTCTTTGCCTTCTTCATCTTTGATTAAAACAGCCACTGAACCTTTCACGATATAGTAAAGGGTTTCTGCTTTTTCACCTTGATGGATCAGTGTGCTTTTTGATGGATACTTATGAATATGGCAGTGTGACAAAAACCATTCAAGAGTAGGGTCTGTTTGTGGCTTGCCGAGAACCATTAGCGTTATCCTCTGTATGTTATTGCAGCCATTCAAAAAAGAGTGCTAGAAGGGCTGTCTTTAAAGTCACTAGCTTAGCATATTAGTTTACCTTATCTACTCTAATTAATACATGCAGCAGATATGAAGTAAGTTAATATCGACACTATAATATGATCAATTAAAACGTTGAGTCTTGATCTTAATCCTATCAACTAAGTATTGTTTGTAGCACATTCAATCCAGAAAGTCTCGCCTGTATCGCTTCAGCTAAATAAAGCTGATGTAATATTGGCTATATCTATGGAACAATGTGTTTCTGAAGATTATTTTTTCAAGGGGAATAACAATGGAAGCAAGAGTTAAATGGGTTGAAGGACTCTCTTTTTTAGGTGAGTCAGCATCTGGGCATCAAGTGATGATGGATGGAAATGCAGGTGACAAAGCGCCTAGCCCAATGGAAATGGTATTAATGGCCGCTGGAGGCTGTAGTGCAATTGATGTCGTTTCTATCTTACAAAAAGGCCGTAATGATATTACGGATTGTGAGGTGAAATTAACTTCGCAGCGTCGCGATGAAGCACCTCGTTATTTTACTCACATTAACTTGCACTTTATTGTAACAGGTCATGAATTAACAGAAAAAGCGGTTGAGCGTGCGGTTCAACTTTCGGCGGAAAAATATTGTTCAGTGGCGTTGATGTTAGAAAAAGCGGTTGAAGTGACACACAGCTTTGAAATTAAAAACTAATAATAAGTTTAATTTTTGCTTATTTATTTTAATAACTGATGCTTGTTTTATTTATTGGTAAGCATCAGTTATTTAGATCAGTGATAAGTTAATCTTGTTTTTGTGTAATTAACTTTTCAACTAATGGGGTCATAATTAGTTCCATGGCTAACCCAAGTTTGCCACCGGGCACGACAATGGTATTTATTGCCGAAATAAATGAGCCGCTTATCATTGATAATAAATAGGGGAAATCAATCTGTTTGAGTCCGCGAAAACGGATCACAATAAAACTTTCATCTTGTGACGGAATCGCTTTGGCTGAAAATGGGTTAGAGGTATCGACGGTAGGGACTCGTTGGAAATTGATATGAGTGCGTGAAAATTGAGGCGTAATATAATTAATATAGTCTCCCATCGAGCGAACAACCGAGTCCATGACCGCTTCTCGAGAATGCCCACGTTCTGTTGTATCGCGGATTAATTTTTGAATCCATTCCAAATTCACAATAGGCACAACACCGACAAGCAAATCGACGTGCTGGGCGACATCGTGCTCTGGCGTGACGATTCCACCATGTAATCCCTCGTAGAATAAAACATCTGTATTCTCAGTGAAAGGCTCCCAAGGTGTGAATATACCCGGTTGTAGGCCATAAGGAACCGCCTCATCGTAAGTGTGGAGATATTTACGCGATTGTCCGTGTCCTGTCTGACTATAATCGACTAAAGTTTGCTCTAAGAGTGCGAAGTCATTGGCTTCTGGACCAAAGTAGCTAATGTGACGCCCTTGCTCTCTGGCCTTGCGGATTGCCATATCCATTTCAGGTCGGGTATAACGATGAAAGCTATCGCCTTCAAGTGTTGCGGGCTGAATGTTTAATTGATGGAAGATTTTACGAAAAGCTTGGCTGGTTGATGTTGTTCCAGCACCACTTGAACCGGTAACTGCAATAATTGGATGCTTTTTCGACATAGTGGTCTCCCTGCGTTGCGCTTTTGGCCACTATTTTAATAAACAGCGAACGAAGCGGGTTTACGGGCGGAATTGGTTGTTAGGCATGAAGTTAATTGATTCATGCAGTTCAGACCAGACTAGCACAATTTCGCCAGAAACTAACTGGCGTTTCACATCATCAACCTTATCTTGCAAGCTTTTTTCATGGCTTCCGTAATCAGTGCCTTCGCGTAACACATAGCTTTCTATTAGGTTATCAAGTGTTTCGGGGGCTAACTCTTGCCAAGGGATTAACATTGTTTTTGCTCATTTAAATAGGGTGCTAACCACTGAGGAATTCGTGTTTCTAACCACATTTGTGGCTTTCTAAAACTACCACCAACAAAACCAACATGGCCACCGTGTTCTGTCATTTGGTATTCAATGTTATGGGGTAAATGACTTAAATCAGGCACAACTTCGGGAGCCATAAATGGGTCGTCTTTAGCATGAATAATCAGCGTTGGTTTGGTGATTTGCGACAATTTTGGTAATGCGCTGCATTTTTGATAGTAATCCGTTGCATCATCAAATCCATGAATGCGTGCAGTAATGACATCATCGAACTCACGAATGCGTTTGAGTTGTTTCAGTTGCAATAAATTCAATGGTAAAGACCCCGGATAGCGCACCAATTTACGCGTTGCATTGCGTTTCAAACCATTCAATAAATAGCGCTGATAAAACTGTGAGAGACCTTTTTCCATACGTAAAGAGCAGGCTTCTAGCATTAATGGTGCGGAGACAACTACCGCGGCGTCAAGGTCAGCATTCTCACCATTTTCAGCGAGATAACAGGCTAGCATGTTGCCCCCAAGGGAGTAACCGACCGCCGCTGTTGGCACATTGCCCCAAGTTTGTTTTAACCAATGTAAGAAATAGCGTGCATCACTGGTTTCACCTGAATGATAAATTCGGCTTTGACGATTAGGTTCACCACTACAACCTCGAAAGTGCATAACAACACCAAGCCAGCCTTGTTTTTGCGCACTTTCAAGCATTCCGTGTGCATAAGGGCTTTTAAAATTCCCTTCTAGGCCGTGAAAAATAACTAAGCGGGGCTTATGGCTTGCCAGCTCAGGTTTTTCACTCCAAGCGAGATCGATAAAATCGCCATCGGGCAATTCTAGTCGTTGCCAAGTCGGTTTGATTTTCGGCGTTCGACGAAAAATCCTTGGCAATAAGGTTTGGAGATGTGGATTTTTAGCCCAATTGATAGGACGGAAATTTTCTGACATAGCCTTATTTAATTTCTTAGAACTCTTGTGAGGCACATAACATACTGTTATTTTTTTGTGATGCAAGTGTGCAAGTTTAAGTTGAGGATTAGATTATAAATGACACTGGGGCTTATTTTTTCTCTTTTTACGTTTTTATTCATTGCGGCGGTGACACCCGGCCCTAACAATATGTTATTAACATCCAGTGCTGCCAATTCGGGTTTTCGTCGTAGTATCGCATTATTGCTAGGAATTATGCTTGGCATGCAATCCATACTTTATTTGTCTGCATTTGGTATTGCAGCGCTTTTGCTGTTATATCCAGCCATTCATGTGATATTAAAAGTAGCTGGTAGCATTTATTTGTTATGGCTAGCATGGAAAACAGCAACTGCGAATTATGCACCACTTAAGACAAATAGCGAAGCAGTAAAAAGTGTAACTTGGTATCAAGGGGGATTATTGCAGTTTTTAAACCCAAAAGCATGGATGATGGGTTTAGGCGCAGTGGGGAGTTTCAGCTTACCGGGGGAGCTTTTTACTGAGTCAATTATCATAATGAGTATTGCATTTATTATTGTAAATTTTGTTGCTGGACTGATATGGATGGGGTTTGGTTCTTTAATTGGACTGTTTTTACGCAGTCGCCGTGCATGGTTTATTTTTAATTTGGTGATGGGATTATTAACTGCACTGTGTGTTCCGTTGATTTGGTTGGAATAGAATGGTAACAGTAGGCTGAAATATACCTAAGTCATTATGCGGTCAATGTGAATGAATAAAACCTAAAAAGGCAGCGTAATAGCTGCCTTTAGTTAAAAACATTTTACGAATTAATCTAAATCGATATTCTTACTACCAAATAAATAAGTGAATAAAAATCCGCAGGCATAGGCCACTAAAATACCGCCAACATAGACTGCCATACCTGCAAGCACACCTTGTGCTGAAGTCATTAATGGAATTGCAATCAGTCCAGAAGGGCCAAATATAGTGTTAAGCCCAACAGGTAAGCCCATCCAAGCAATTAAACCGATAAAGAAACCACCGGCAGCACCACCTAAACACGCTGTGATAAATGGTTTAACACGAGGCAATGTAACACCATAAATTAATGGTTCACCAATACCTAAGAACCCTGGGAAAAGTGCACCACTAATTTGGCTGCGGATCACTGAGCCTTTTTTAGCTTTCATATAAAGCGCAAGTGCAGCGCCTACTTGCCCAGCACCTGCCATGGCAAGTATCGGGAATAGTGAGTTAAACCCTTGGGTTTCGACAAGCGCTACATAGACAGGGATAAAACCTTGGTGAACACCAAACATTACTGCAATTAAGAACAAACCAGCAAGAAGTGCAGTACCTATTGGATTACCATTTAAATGCATGAATAGCCATGACATGCCGTTAAATAACCAAACACCAATTGGCATGATGAAAATAAATGTCGCGGCTCCAACTATTAGTAATGTAATAGTTGATGTCAGAATAATATCAAGATTAGCTGGGATAATTTTACGTACTTGTTTTTCAACCCAAGCGCCGAAAATACAGGCAATCAAAATACCAATAATGTTGCCTCTTGGGTCGATATACCAGCCAAAGAAGTCTGTCATACCGGAGTAGAAGCCTTTAGTTGCCGCAGGGTCATAACCTAACAGAAACAATGCGGCAATAATGGCACCATTAACACCGCTACCACCAAAAGCTTTTTGTGCATTATAGCCAATGAGAATACCCATAAAGGTAAACAATCCCTTCCCGAATACGGCCATATAAGCGATTAAGCTTTTTAGCCAACCAAGTTGTTGGGAGTCGGGCGGAAATAGATTCTCATTTGCGAGGAGCAAGCTTAACAGCGAAGCGAGTCCCATAAGCAAACCTGCGCCGATAAAACCGGGGATCAATGGCGTAAAAATAGTCGCAAATTTGGATAGAAAACGATGAACAGCACTTGTTTGTTTCTTTTTTAATTGTTGTTTGTTTGCTGAGGCTATCTCATTAAGATCTTGTGTTGGAGCTGACGATGCGATATCTGCATCTTCATCATTTTCAATAATATGATTCATTAGGTCAGCGGCAGTTTGTGCTTTTCCTGGGCCGAGTACGATTTGTAATTGTTCATCACTTTCAATTACACCGAGTACACCAGGAACCTGTTTTATTGCAGCTTTATCGACAAGTTGGTCATTGTTTAATGTCAAACGTAAGCGAGTCATGCAATTACCGCATTGCTTGATATTATGACTACCACCAACTAGTTGCAGGATCTGCAGCATCATTTCTTTTGTTATTTTAGCCATGCTTTTTATCTCATCTCATTGCGCACGTTAGGCGGTGGATTTAGCAATATTGAGTGCAGTACGAATAAAACCTTTGTTGTTACTGAGCAATTGGCGTGCCTCATCTGCATTTAAGCCTGATAAGATCATTAAAATTGCTGTTTTACAGTGTCTATCACATTGTTGTAATGCAGATTCAGCAGCTTCTCTATCACATTCAGTTGCCTCCATCACAATCTTAGTTTGTCTCTCAATTAATTTGGCATTAGTGGCTTCAACATCGACCATCAAATTACCAAATACTTTTCCAATGCGGATCATGGCACCGGTAGTAATCATGTTCAGTACCAATTTTTGTGCGGTGCCGGCTTTCATTCGTGATGAACCTGTGACAACTTCAGCACCAACTACCGGTGTAATGGCGATATCTGCGGCATTAGAAACCGGACTGTTTGGATTACAACTAATTGATGCAGTGATTGCGCCAATTGAGCGAGCGTAGGCCATAGCGCCTAAAACATAAGGTGTGCGCCCACTTGCGGCAATGCCGACTAAAATATCTTTATTGCTAAAATGGATATCTTTTAGGTCTTGCACGCCCATTTCGGGTTTATCTTCGGCATTTTCTACAGCACGAAAAATAGCTTGATGGCCACCTGCGATTAAACCAATGACTTGTTCATGAGGCGTACCAAACGTTGGTGGGCACTCACTCGCATCTAATATACCTAAACGACCAGAAGTACCAGCACCTGAATAAATTAGTCTGCCACCGTTTAAAAAGGCGTCGGCGACTTTATCAACGAGCTGAGCAATTTCAGGTAATACTTTTTCAACGGCGAGAGGAACTTGCTTATCTTCATTATTGATAACTTGCAGCATCTCAAGAGTGGAAAGTTGGTCAATATTGGTGCTCGCCTGATTACGGCTCTCAGTTACCATCTTACTTAAATCAATGGTCATAAAAAATTGCTCCTAAATCTATTAATGTGGCAATATTAAGGAATTATTTATTCCTTTGGTGTGATTTCGATCACGGTGCTATCTATTCTGATTTGTCAGTATGGAAGAATATTTTTTAAATAGTAATGGTGGTTTTTTTTGTTACTTATTGAATATGAATGATTTTAAATAAGTAATGAGCTTGTTATTAAAGGAATAATTTATTTTTTATTTTCAACAATAATTATGTATAAACAATAAGGAGCTTGAATGACATTACTCGATACCATTACTTACTTATTGCCGCGATTAGCTGAAAATCAGCGTAAAATTGCACAATTTATTATTGAGAAACCAGAAGAAGTCTTGAATTTGTCGTCACAACAATTGGCAGAGATACTGGATATCAGTCAGTCTGCTATTGTTAAGTTTAGTCAAAAAGTTGGGGTGAAGGGATATCCTGCACTTAAACTTGCACTCAGCGAGATTATTGGTCGCCAACAACTAAATGAAGCTAATCCTCATATCGCGTTACATAATCGAATTGCACAAGAAGATAATTTGATGGTGGTGGCACAAAAACTGGCAATGGAAAAAAATCATTCCATTACAGAAACCACAAAGCACATTGATTTTAAACAGTTCGAAAAGATTGTAGATATCATTGATAAATCAAACAGAGTTCAAATTGTCGGTATTGGTGGGTCAGGACTAACAGCAAAAGATTTGAGTTATAAATTACAAAAAATAGGTATTACCACATTAGTTGAATCTGACCATCACGTCCAAATCGCGGCAGCCTTGACGTTAAATCCGAATGATACACAAATTGTTATTTCTTTTTCAGGTAAACGTAAAGACATGCTAACAGCGGCAAATATTGCGCGTAAGCAAGGTGCTTGCGTGGTGGCGATTACTCGCTCTCGTCAGTCTCCGCTTGCACAATTATCTGATTATATTTTAGAAAGTATTGCCGAAGAAAATGAATGGCGCAGTTCGTCTATCTCGTCGAGAACGGCACAAAATACCTTAACTGACTTACTATTTATGGCGTTATTACAAAGACGTGAAGCTAAAGCGAAATCATTAGTGATGAATGCTAGGATTGTGATTAATCGATTAGATGAATAGGTTTGCTATAAAATAATGTGCTATATCTGGCTTATGACGACTTATAATTTTGCAAAATAACCTTACTTACGTTAATACTGATACGGTAAGGATTTAAATTTCAAATAGTTAAATGAGGAATGATTAATGCGAGCACTGATAGTCTATACGGAACTAACGGATGATGATTCTGTTATTAGCCATGCGGTTGCAAGACTCGCTAGCGAATTAAATGATGAACATGTGGAAACCGTTATCATTCGAGATTTTGAAGATGGGCTCGCTTATATTCGCTCAAATACCAGTATTGATTGCTTATTATATGGACGAGATATGTCCGATAAAGGCGAGCAAGTTCAAGCTAATCAGTTAATTACTCAATTACATCGCAGACAAGAAGATGTTCCGGTATTTTTACTGAGCGACCGTGAAGAAGCTTTGGTGGCTTTTGACCGCAAAATGATGGAACAAGTTGATGAATTTGCGTGGATTTTAGAGGATTCTGCCGATTTTATTGCAGGCCGCGTTCTGGCAGCTATTCAGCGTTACCGCGCTCAATTATTACCACCATTAATGAAAAGTTTGATTAAATATAGTGATGTTCATGAATATTCGTGGGCAGCACCCGGTCATCAGGGCGGTGTTGGATTTACTAAAACGCCAGCAGGCCGTATTTATCATGATTTTTTTGGTGAAAATTTATTTCGCACTGATATTGGTATAGAACGTGTTGCGGTTGGTTCACTGCTCGATCATACCGGTGCTTTTGGTGAGTGTGAAAAAAATGCTGCGCGTATTTTCGGGGCTGATCAATCTTACTCAGTCGTTGTGGGGACATCGGGTTCTAATCGAACTATCATGCAAGCCTGTATGACCGATGATGATGTGGTGATCATTGACCGCAATTGTCATAAATCTATTGAACAAGGGCTAATTTTAACTGGGGCAAAACCAGTTTATATGATCCCAAGCCGTAATCGATACGGAATTATTGGCCCGATTTACCCACAAGAAATGTCTCCTGAATCGATCGCAGCTAAAATTGCACAAAACCCGTTAACCGCAGATAAGGTCGGACAGAAACCCGCTTATAGTGTAGTGACAAACTGTACCTATGACGGAGTTTGCTATAACGCACGCAAAGTGCAAAATTTGCTAGATAAATCATTGGATAGAATTCATTTCGATGAAGCATGGTACGGTTACGCACGCTTTAATCCTATTTATCACGATCATTTTGCAATGCGAGATGAAGCTCGAAGTGATGATGAACCTACTATTTTCGCCACTCACTCCACTCATAAACTATTGAATGCATTATCACAAGCTTCTTTTATTCATGTAAGAAATGGCCGTAACGCGATAGATTTCAATCGATTTAATCAAGCCTACCATATGCATGCAACCACTTCTCCTCTGTATGCTATTTGCGCGTCAAATGATATCGCGGCAGATATGATGGACGGTAATAGTGGGCGTTCACTTACGGATGAAGTAATTCGTGAATCTATCGATTTTCGCCAATCTTTGGCCTATTTATATAAAGAATTTATCAATGATGATGAATGGTTTTTTAAACCATGGAATCAAGAAATGGTGAAAGATCCAGCAACGGGAAAACGTTATGCATTTGAAGACGCACCTGTTGAATTATTGATGAAAGAGCAAAGTTGTTGGGTGATGGATCCTGCTGATAAATGGCATGGTTTTAAAGATATTCCGGCTAACTGGGCGATGCTAGATCCCATAAAAGTGAGTATCTTGTCTCCAGGAATGGGTGATGATGGTAAATTATTAGACACTGGCGTTCCTGCTGCATTAGTTACTGCGTGGCTTAATCATTATGGTATTGTTCCGACCCGTACTACTGATTTCCAAATTATGTTTTTATTTTCAATGGGGATCACCAAAGGTAAATGGGGCACCTTGGTCAATGCGTTGCTATCGTTTAAACGTAATTATGATAACAACACACCATTGAAAAAAGTATTGCCTGAAGTGGTTGAGAGTGCTGTTGAAGTCTATGGTGAAATGGGGTTACGTGATCTTGGCGATAAAATGTTCGCTTACTTACAAAAAAATAACCCCGGTAGCCAATTGAACCAAGCTTATTCTGAATTACCGCCAGTGATGATGAGTCCCCGAGCCGCTTATCAAGAAATTGTGGCTAATCGTGTCGAAGCAGTTCCTTTAGACAAACTTGCGGGGAGAACTGCTGCAAACTCAATTATTCCCTATCCACCGGGTATTCCAATGTTGTTATCAGGTGAAAATTTTGGTGATAAACATAGCCCACATATTGGCTATTTACGTAGCCTTCAGGCTTGGGATAGTGAATTCCCAGGTTTTGAACATGAAACCGAAGGCACTGAAATAATTGATGGGATGTACTATGTGATGTGCGTTAAGACGGCTAGCGAATAGAATAAAAAGAGCCAGATCAATTTGCTCTGGCTCTTTAATTAGTTAAGCATTAGTATCGAAGCTCGTCGTCATTTCCTCGAGCTGCTCTTGTAACTCCATCCATTCCATTTCTACTTCTTCAAGTGCAGATTTATGTTCAATTTGTTTTTTCAAACAATCTGCTAGTTCTGCTTTTTTAGCTTGTTCATAAATGGTGGCATCAGACAGCTGACTTTCTAATTCAGCGAGAACAGCTGAATGTTTTTCCATTTTCTTTTCAAGCTCAGTCACTTTTTTACGAATAGGTTGAGTGGCTTGACGGAATTCAGCTTCGCGACGTTTCTGATCTTTTTTATCTTGAGCCGTCACAGTCGAAACACTTACGGGTTTATCTTTATCTTGAATATCACGGGCTTGCTGAAGGTCTATTTTATTTTGTTCCGCGAGCCACTGCTGGTAATCTTCTAAATCACCATCAAATTGCTCAACCATACCACCGTGAACTAAATAGAACTCATCCGTGGTTGAGCGCAATAGATGCCTATCATGAGATACCACAACCAAAGCACCCTCAAAATCCATCAAGGCCTCGGTAAGTGCCTGACGCATTTCTAAATCTAAGTGGTTAGTTGGTTCATCGAGTAACAGTAAATTTGGTCGCTGCCAAACTACAAGTGCCAAAACTAAACGTGCTTTTTCACCACCGGAAAAACGTAGCGTCGGATCGGTAACTTGGTCGCCCTTAAAACCGAATCCGCCTAAATAATCACGCAACTGCTGCTCTGTTTCTTTTGGCGCTAATCTGGCAAGGTGCTGCAAAGGTGACTCTTCAGGATGCAAATATTCAAGTTGGTGCTGGGCAAAATAGCCTAGTTTAATGCCTTTTGCTAGGGAGACAACGCCGTGTAATGGCTGTAAATCACCTGCAAGCAGTTTTATTAGCGTTGATTTACCGGCACCATTTCGTCCGAGTAAACCAATACGAGAGCCCGGTACTAAATTTAATTTTATCGAATCTAATATTATTTTCTCACCATAACCGGCACTGACTTTCTCCATTTTTAGTAATGGATTAGGCAAGCTTTCTGGTTTTCGAAAGGTAAAATGAAATGGATTATCCACAAGCGCAGGGGAAACCATCTCCATTTTTTCGAGCATTTTGATTCGACTTTGTGCTTGTTTTGCTTTGGTCGCTTGAGCTCTAAAACGGTCAATATAGCTTTGTAAGTGCGCAGCTTTAGTTTGTTGGCTTTCATACAAAGCTTGTTGTTGAGATAACTTGGTCGCACGCTGGCGTTCAAACGAAGAATAATTGCCCGTATATTCGAACATACTTTCTTGCTCAATGTGCAGCACTTTATCAATAATAGGATCAAGAAAATCCCTATCATGAGAAATTAGAATCAACGTACCTGTATAGCTTTTTAACCATTTTTCAAGCCAAATTACGGCATCTAAATCAAGGTGGTTGGTAGGTTCATCGAGTAACAACAAATCAGAGCGACACAATAGGGCTTGCGCAAGGTTTAAACGCATACGCCATCCACCAGAGAATGACTTAACGGGTGATTCTAATTGTGCTTGGCTAAAACCCAGACCATGCAGCAAGCTTGATGCTCTTGAACGGATTGTCCACGCATCAATGGCATCTAGTTGACCATGAACAGTTGCAATGGCATGGCCATCATTTTTTTCATTGGCCTGCTGTAGTTTTTTCTCAAGTGAACGATATTCGCGATCGCCATCGATAACATACTCGAGGGCGGGAACATCAAGTGCTGGGGTTTCTTGATTAACCCAAGCTAATGACCACGTGCTAGGGAAGGTTGCAGAACCCGCTTCAGCTTGTAATTCGCCTTTTAAAAGCGCAAGCAGTGTCGATTTTCCGCAGCCGTTTTTACCAACTAACCCGACCTTTTGACCCGGATTGATAGTCGCGGTTGCATTGTCCAGCAGAACACGTACACCTCGGCGAATTTGTAGTGAAGAGAAAACAATCATAGCAACCGTCTATTGAAAATATGTTAAATTAAATAATGAATACCCTCAAAATATCAGGTGCGAGTTGAAAAGCAAATCACCTAAATTTATTGAGCGTAAAACTGAATATGTTTAGCAGGCTGCATGGTAACGGAAAATGATCCGTCTGACACGCCTTTGAGGAGGGAAAGATGTCAAATCCGCCGAAAGTATTGGTGGTCTACGCTCACCCAGACTCTGATGAGTCTGTTGCAAATCGAGCATTACTGGATTCCTTGAGCGGTCTTGACCACGTGACTGTTCATGATTTATATGCAATTTACCCTGATTATTTTATTGATGTTACTGCTGAACAAAAGCTTCTTTGCTTGCACGACGTGATTGTTTTTCAACATCCTCTCTATACTTATAGTTGTCCTGCTCTTTTAAAAGAGTGGTTTGACCGGGTATTAACTCGTCGTTTTGCGACCGATATGGGGTATCAAAAATTAAAAGGCAAATATTGGCGTTCTATCATTACGACGGGTGAATCCCAAGATGCTTATCAGCACGATGGTTTTAATCGATACCCATTAACTGAAATACTGCGCCCATTTGAATTAACCGCAGCAATGTGTGATATGCAATGGTTAGAGCCCAATATTATTTATGCCGCGCGCAGACAGTCTACAGCGCATTTTCAGCAGCACATTGACGGCTATCGCCAATGGATGCAGCAACCGTTAAGCCCTGGGGGATTGTCCTGATGGAACAACTGAATTTATTTGAATCCATCATTTTATTTCTTTGTGCGGGCGTGGTGATGGTGCCCATCGCCCAGAAAATCCGTTTGGGAGCGGTACTGGGTTATTTACTTGCTGGTATTGTGATTGGTCCGTTTGTTCTTGGCTTTATTCATAACGTTGATGATATTTTGCATTTCTCCGAGATGGGTGTAGTTTTTCTGATGTTTTTGATTGGGTTAGAACTTAAACCGTCTAAACTTTGGGAACTCAGACGCTCCATTTTCGGTGTGGGTACGGCTCAAGTGGTAGTCACTGCTGCAATCATGGCCGGGTTATTATTGTTGGCTAAATTTTCATGGCAAGCTGCGGTTGTCGGTGGCCTTGGCATGGCAATGTCATCGACGGCGATGGCATTGCAGTTGATGAATGAAAAAGGCATGTCCAATAAAGAAAGTGGGCAGCTTGGCTTTTCAGTTTTACTCTTTCAGGATATGGCTGTCATCCCAATTATGGCGCTGATCCCTTTACTTGCGGGCGATACAGGTAGTAGTGATTGGTATAAAATTGGCTTAAAAGTGATTGCGTTTGCAGGCTTATGGATTGTCGGACGCTATTTGCTACGTCCATTATTTCGATTAGCGGCTAAATCTGGAGTGCATGAAATTTTTACTGCGGCGGCGCTACTTGTCGTACTTGGGTCTGCGCTCATTATGGAAAGTCTCGGTTTTTCCATGGCATTAGGCACTTTTATGGCGGGTGTAATGTTAGCAGAGACCGAGTTTCGTCATGAACTTGAAATTAATATTGAGCCTTTTAAAGGACTATTACTCGGATTATTTTTTATTTCAGTAGGGATGTCATTAAATCTACAGATACTTTGGTCATACTTACCTCAAGTTTTGATTGCGGTCGCTGTGCTCGTGTCGGTGAAGGCGTTAGTACTTTATTGTCTCAGCTTGGCTGCCCGATTACGCAGTGGTGCAAGAGCGCAATTTTCAGGGGTACTGAGTCAAGGCGGGGAGTTCGCATTTGTTATTTTAGCAACCGCATCAGGAGCTAAAGTGATCGACGAAATGCAAATGGACCTGTTATTAGTGGTGGTCACACTTTCGATGATGACTACGCCTCTTGTGATGCAACTAATAGATGCTTATCTCAACCATCGTTATAATCAACAATCATCATCGAGTGAAAAACCGTTTGTTGAAGATAATGACCCTCACGTCATTTTGGTCGGATTTGGGCGTATGGGACAAGTAGTTGGTCGCTTACTTATGGCGAATAAAGTAAAAATTACTGTTCTTGAACAAGATGTTACGGCAATCAGTACGATGCGACGTTATGGCTATACCGTTTATTATGGTGATGCACGAGAGTTACAATTATTACGCTCAGCGGGCGCAGATAAAGCGAAGGCGATTGTTATAACGAGTGATGAACCCGAAGAAGTGATGGAAATAGTACAAATATGTCAGGAAAATTTCCCTAACTTGCATATTATTGCTCGCGCTAAAGGGCGACTTGAAGCGCATGAACTATTACAAAGCGGTGTAAAAGATTTTAGTCGTGAAACCTTCTCGAGCGCACTTGAACTGGGTAGTAAGGCATTAGTTAGTATTGGTATGCATCCTCATAAGGCTTATCGGGCGAAACAGCATTTTCGTCGCCTTGATATGCGCATGCTAAGAGATATTATTCCTGAGAATGAAAATAGTGACAGTGGGCAAATTTCTCGTATCAAAGAGGCGCGTCGTGAATTAAATGAGCTCTTCGAAAAAGAAATGTTAAGGGAACACCGACAGCCACATAGCTGGAATAACGAGAAATAACGCGAATAGTAAACCGCAAGGGTATAAAAATGGCTTCAACACGTAAACGTTTTATTGCAGGAGCAACCTGCCCTAAATGCCAGTCACAAGATACGTTGATGATGTGGCGAGAAGATAAAATTGATGTTGTTGAATGTGTTAATTGTGGCGATCAGCAAAGACAAGCTGATGAGGGCGCAACGGAACATGTCAGAAAACAAGAAAAAGTCATTGGTATTTTTACACCAGAGTAAGAGAATTTTGTCAAATCTCAATACAGCTCAATTGTTTTCCGGTACAATATAGCAAAATTTTTCCCTTCTCGGGTATGTAGGAGATGTCATGAAAGTAGCAAAAGACTTGGTAATCAGCTTAGCTTATCAGGTAAGAACAGAAGACGGTGTTTTAGTTGATGAGTCGCCAGCAAGTGCGCCAATGGACTACTTACACGGCCGTGGTTCTTTAATTTCTGGTCTGGAAAAAGCATTAGAAGGTCGTGCTGTTGGCGAACATTTTGATGTTGAAGTTGCATCCGATGATGCTTATGGCCAATATGATGAAAACTTAGTTCAACGTGTCCCTAAAGATGTCTTTATGGGTGTTGAAGAGTTAGAAGTTGGTATGCGTTTCTTAGCTGATACTGACATGGGTCCAGTTCCTGTTGAAATTACAGGAATTGAAGGCGATGAAGTTATCGTTGACGGTAACCACATGTTAGCAGGTCAAAATCTGAAATTTAATGTTGAAGTTATGGCTATCCGTGAAGCAACAGAAGAAGAAATTGCACATGGCCACGTACATGGCGCTGACGGCCACGACCATGATCACGATCACGAAGGTGGTTGTTGTGGCGGTGGTGGTCATGGTCATGACCACGGTTCAGAAGGCGGTTGTTGTGGCGGCGGTGGCCATGGTCACGACCACGGTTCAGAAGGTGGTTGCGGTGGCGAAGGTCACGGTAAAAAACAAGGCGGCTGCGGCTGTCACTAATCCTTAGCGATTCGCTAGGGTTTAGTTTTTGTTTAGAGAAAAGGAAAGCCTCGGCTTTCCTTTTTTCATCTACAATTATAATACTTAGAAATACCAGACGATTTTGCAATTTAACGAGTGAATGACTATCACCCCATTAAATTAATAATGAGGTGGCGGTGTTTCCTCTTCAGGCCTTGCAAGCAAAGATGACTGAGAAGATTTTAGTCTATCAGTTACAACACGTAAGTGTTCTTGCATTCGGCTCATTTGCATTTGTTGTTCAGTAATAACCTGATTGAGTTGCTCAAGCGCTAATTCTTGAAAGGCAATTTTACTTTCTAAAAGCTCTAGGCGCTGTTCAAAAGTGTCAGATGAGTCCATTTTAGACGCTCCTTGTGGTTTATTGTTATAAAAAAACATCATAATAACCGAACATTACAAATCAATAGATAAGTTTTAGTTAAAGAGATATGCGTTGAAACCTCTTTTTGTTAATGTTGTCTAAGAAGTTCTTATAATTATCTATACTAATGGTAGCTGACCTCTAAGTATAATTAGGGGGGTACCAATAAAATTAAATACTCGAATATTAAATACTCGAATAAAAATCATCGGAGATCAGGATGAAATCATTGTTTAAGGCAAGCCTTCTAGCGACAACATTAGCACTTACTTTTGCAGCACCACAAGTAATGGCCGCAGAAACCAAAGCACAAGCAGAAAATAGTGCATTTAAAAATGCTGAAGAACGTAATGCATACGCATTAGGTGCCTCTTTAGGTCGCTATATGCAAAACTCACTTGAAGAACAAAAAACAATTGGCATTGATCTTGATAAAGCTCAATTACTGGCTGGTGTTCAAGATGCATTTAACAGTAAAAGCAAAATGAGTGATGCAGAAGTTGAAGAAACGCTTCGCCAATTCGAAGGGCAAGTGAAACAAGCCGCTGAGAAAAAAATGAAAGATGAATCAGCAACGAATGAGAAAAAAGGTGCTGAGTATCGCGAAAAATATGCTAAAGAAAAAGGCGTAGTTAAAACCAAATCAGGCTTATTGTATAAAATCGAAAAAGAAGGTACTGGCGCAAAACCTAAAGCAGATGAAACCGTTGTGGTTCATTACAAAGGTGCATTGATTGACGGTACTGAATTTGATAGCTCATATTCACGTAATGAACCACTGACAATTCCATTGAACTCAGTGATCAAAGGCTGGACTGAAGGTCTGGCAAATGTGAAAAAAGGCGGAAAAATTCAGTTAGTTATCCCAGCTGACTTAGCTTATGGCGAAAATGGTGTTCCAGGTATCCCTGCAAACTCTACTTTAGTATTTGATGTTGAATTATTAGATATCAAACCAGCAAGCAAATAAGCTTTTTAGATTGTCATATATGCTGAAACCCAGAGCTAATCTGGGTTTTTGTCATTAGATTCTATTATTTTAATATCGATAAAAATTGAAGGTCGCTCGAAGGCTAAATCTTTATTTTAAGTCTATTCGTTTCTAGTATATTAATTTTTATATCTTACATATTATGAGTAGAACGATGGATTTAATCGTGCTCCTCGCATAATCTCATTATTTTCACATTGTATAAAAAACAGCTTAATTTGTTTAAAACTTGTGATAAAACATACTCTCTTGCATTCATTCACTTGACTGCGACGCTTCGTAGTTTTAACTTCAATGTATTCAATTTTATTCTTTATCATCACGTTTGTTGACTATGCACGATTCAATGAAGGCAAATTAGTCGAATAATGAATGCCTCATTAGTCAACTTGATGAATTTTTTATATTAGAAGGACAATGTTTAAAATGTCAGATTCTATACAACCACATGATCTCAGCGATATTAATATATTAGATAACCAACCGTTCACTGAAACCGACCACGAAATCTTAAAATCCTATGAAGCTGCGGTTGATGGTCTCGCCATGCTCATTGGTGGGCATTGTGAAATTGTTCTTCATTCGTTGGAAGATCTACAACGTTCAGCGGTGAGAATAGCTAATGGTCAGCATACAGGTCGTCAAATAGGCTCGCCAATTACCGACCTCGCATTAAGAATGCTTCATGATATGGCAGATGAAGATTCGAATGCTTCCAAGGCCTATTTTACTAAAGCAAAAAGTGGCGATTTAATGAAATCGGTGACTATTGCTATTCGTAATAAAAAACAACGTGTTATTGGTCTTCTCTGTATTAATATGAATTTGGATGTTCCATTTTCAGAAATTATTAAATCTTTTGTGCCAGAAGAAAAACAAGAAATTACATCAGATGTTAATTTCGCTTCGTCCGTTGATGACCTTGTTGCTCAAACATTGGAATATACTATTGAAGAAGTGGGTGGGGATCGCAACGTTTCAAACAATGCGAAAAATAAACAAGTTGTGTTAAATCTATATGAAAAAGGGATATTTGATATTAAAGATGCGATTAACCAAGTGGCTGATCGTTTGAATATTTCGAAGCACACTGTTTACTTGTATATCCGTCAATTCAAGAATGAATAATAGCACTCAACTAACATATTGTTTGTTAATCACGGGACCTGCGTATGGCACTCAGCAAGCGGCGAGTGCCTATCAATTTGCTAATGCTCTTCTTGAGGAAGGGCATCGCCTGAAAACATTGTTTTTTTATAGCGATGGTGTTCTAAATGCCAATAGCCTCACTTCACCAGCAACTGACGAATTTAATTTAGTTCAAGGCTGGCAAGCGCTTGCAAAGCGTGCTGATTGTGAAATGCACATTTGCGTTTCTGCTGCATTGCGCCGGGGTGTTGCCGATACTGAACAGGCTGAAACGCTGTCTTTATCAGCCAGTAATTTAAGTGATGGCTTCATGATGAGTGGACTGGGAAGCCTAGCAGAAGCTATGATGACAACTGACAGAACGATACAATTTTAAGTCATCGTATAATCAATGTAATTAGTAAGTTGTAATTTAAGGTGTCGAGTGAAAAAATGTGCTTTTGTCTTTACAACAATGCCACACGGTAATGCAAGTGGGCGAGAAGGGCTAGATGCTTTATTGGCAACGTCTGCTATTACTGAAGAAATTAGTGTGTTTTTTATCTCTGATGGTGTGTGCCAAATACTGGCGAATCAAAAAACGAATGAAATTTTAGCCAGAGATTATATTTCGACATTTAAAATACTACCTCTGTATGACATTGATAAGATTTATCTGTGCGCTGACTCATTACAAGAACGAGGTATCAGTGAACACAGCAATTGGGTCGTTTCTCCTCAAATTCTAAACGCAGCCCAAATTAGAGAAAAAATGGCTGCTTGTGATGTGGTACTGAAGTTTTAAATCCGTCATAAAAATTTAATCAGATATTTGGATTTTGACCTCTAGCAGGATTTTTTCTATGCTTTATACTATAGCTACATCCCCGTTTAAGTGTGATTTTCCTGCCATACTGCGTTTAATCACTCACCAAGATGTTGTTTTGTTGATGCAAGATGGCGTTATTGCAGCCGTTGAGCAATCGAAGTATCTTTGCGATTTACAAAACACAGGGGCTCAAATTTATGTCTTGGATGCAGATGTTAATGCTCGTGGACTGCAAAATATCATTTCAAATACTGTTTCGTTAGTCACATATCAAGGTTTTGTGAGGCTAACGGCAGCACATAAGCAACATTTTTCGCTATAAAGGCATTAAAAGTTGTATATTTCTTGACACCTGAGCCAGTCAGCCATAAAATTTCGCGTCCTCGTGTATCGTCATGTTGGCGAACGAGGTCGAAATCCGTGTTTACGAAGCAAAAAATCAGGAGCTTTTTTAATAATGGCAACTATTAATCAGCTGGTACGCAAATCCCGTAGCTCGAAAGTTGTGAAAAGCAACGTTCCAGCGCTGGAAGCTTGCCCGCAAAAACGTGGTGTATGTACTCGTGTATATACAACCACACCTAAAAAACCAAACTCAGCATTACGTAAAGTATGCCGCGTTCGTTTAACTAATGGTTATGAAGTTTCTTCCTACATTGGTGGTGAAGGCCACAATTTGCAGGAACACTCCGTAATTCTTATCCGTGGTGGTCGTGTTAAAGACTTGCCAGGTGTGCGTTATCACACCGTTCGCGGTGCACTTGACTGTTCAGGTGTTAAAGACCGCAAACAAGCACGTTCTAAATACGGCGCTAAAAAGCCTAAGGCTTAATGGATACCCGTTAAGTAAGGCCAAACATTTTTAATCTTAATGTCAAAATAAACTCGTAGAGTTTTGGACAAACCTGAATTAACAACGGAGTAATATCCATGCCACGTCGTCGCGTAATAGGTCAACGTAAAATTCTGCCAGATCCTAAGTTCGGATCAGAATTACTGGCCAAATTTGTAAATATCCTGATGGTAGACGGGAAGAAATCTACTGCCGAAGCAATTGTATATAACGCACTTGAGACATTAGCTCAGCGTTCTGGCAAGACTGCGCTTGATGCATTCGAATTAGCACTGGATAACGTGCGTCCGACTGTGGAAGTTAAATCTCGCCGTGTTGGTGGTTCAACTTATCAGGTTCCTGTTGAAGTTCGCCCGGTTCGTCGTAATGCTCTGGCAATGCGTTGGATCGTTGACGCTGCTCGTAAACGCGGTGATAAGTCAATGGCACTTCGCCTAGCAAATGAACTAGGTGATGCTGCAGAGAACAAAGGTTCATCTGTTAAGAAACGTGAAGACGTTCACCGTATGGCAGAAGCTAACAAAGCGTTCGCTCACTACCGTTGGTAAGTTCCAAAGGTTAGTGGTGTATCTCAGGGTAGCTATTTGCTGCCCTTTATATGATGAATTGAACGCTCACGAGAGAGGAAAACATGGCCCGTCAAACGCCCATAGCACGTTATCGTAATATCGGTATCAGTGCGCACATCGACGCCGGTAAAACGACAACGACTGAACGTATTCTGTTTTATACAGGTGTAAACCATAAAATTGGTGAAACTCACGAAGGTTCTGCAACAATGGACTGGATGGAGCAGGAGCAAGAGCGTGGTATTACTATCACATCTGCAGCGACTACTGCATTCTGGTCTGGTATGGCAAAACAGTATGAGCCACACCGTGTAAACATCATCGACACCCCAGGTCACGTTGACTTCACAATCGAAGTTGAACGTTCTATGCGTGTGCTTGATGGCGCAGTAATGGTTTACTGTGCGGTTGGTGGTGTTCAGCCACAGTCTGAGACAGTATGGCGTCAGGCTAACAAATATAAAGTTCCACGTATTGCGTTCGTTAATAAAATGGACCGTATGGGTGCGAACTACTTACGTGTTGTTGAGCAATTAAAAACACGTTTAGCTGCTAATGCAGTTCCAATTCAATTACCTGTTGGCGCAGAAGAAGCGTTTACTGGTGTTGTTGACTTGATCAAAATGAAAGCGATCAGGTGGAGTGATGAAGATCAGGGTATTAGCTTCGAATACGAAGAAATCCCTGCTGACATGCAAGAATTGGCAGAAGAATGGCACAACAACTTAGTTGAATCCGCAGCAGAAGCATCAGAAGAACTGATGGAAAAATATCTGGGCGGTGAAGATTTAACTGAAGCTGAAATTAAAACTGCTCTTCGTCAACGCGTTCTTGCTAGCGAAATTATCCTGGTTACCTGTGGTTCTGCATTTAAGAACAAAGGTGTTCAGGCGATGCTAGATGCAGTAATTGATTTCTTACCAGCACCTACAGATGTATCGGCAATTAACGGTATTCTGGATGATGGTAAAGATACTCCGGCAGAACGTCACGCTAGTGATGAAGAGCCGTTCTCTGCTTTAGCATTTAAGATTGCAACTGACCCGTTCGTTGGTAACCTGACATTCTTCCGTGTGTATTCCGGTGTTGTTAATTCAGGTGATACTGTACTGAACCCAGTAAAATCAAGAAAAGAGCGTTTTGGTCGTATCGTTCAGATGCACGCTAATAAACGTGAAGAGATCAAAGAAGTTCGCGCTGGTGACATCGCGGCTGCAATTGGTCTTAAAGATGTCACTACAGGTGATACTCTGTGTTCAATTGACGCGCCAATTATTCTGGAGCGTATGGAATTCCCAGAGCCAGTTATCTCTGTAGCAATTGAACCAAAAACAAAAGCTGACCAAGAAAGAATGGGTATCGCTCTGGGCCGTTTAGCTCAAGAAGATCCATCTTTCCGTGTATCTAGTGATGAAGAAACTAATCAGACTATCATCGCAGGTATGGGTGAGTTGCACTTAGACGTTCTGGTTGACCGTATGCGTCGTGAATTTAAAGTTGAAGCGAACGTTGGTAAACCTCAGGTTGCTTATCGTGAAACTATCCAGATCGAAGCGAAGGATGTTGAAGGTAAGCACGCTAAACAGTCTGGTGGTCGTGGTCAGTTCGGTCATGTCGTAATTGACATTTTCCCACTGGACAAGAAAGACAAAGACGGTGCAGAGATGAACTATGAGTTCATCAATGAAATCAAAGGTGGTGTAATTCCTACAGAATTCATCCCTGCGGTTGATAAAGGTATCCAAGAGCAGTTGAAATCAGGCCCGTTAGCGGGTTACCCAGTAGTTAAATTGGGTGTTCGTCTGCATTACGGTTCATACCATGATGTTGACTCATCTGAATTGGCATTTAAATTGGCAGCATCGCTGGCATTTAAAGAAGGCTTCAAAAGAGCTAAACCTGTTCTGCTTGAGCCAATCATGAAAGTTGAGGTGGAAACACCAGAAGACTACATGGGTGATGTAATTGGTGACCTTAACCGTCGTCGTGGTATTATTGAAGGTATGGATGACCTAGCTACTGGTAAAATCGTCCGTGCACAAGTACCATTGTCAGAAATGTTCGGTTATGCTACTGACCTGCGTTCTCAGACACAAGGTCGTGCTTCATACTCTATGGAGTTCTTGAAGTACAGTGAAGCGCCAAACAACGTTGCACAAGCTGTAATCGAAGCTCGTAACGCTAGATAATCGATTTTTATCGATTTAACTACTTTAATTTAAGTTCCTTCTTTATAGTAAAGAGGGAACTCCATAAGGAATAGAGTCGTGTCTAAAGAAAAATTTGAACGTTCAAAACCGCACGTTAACGTTGGTACAATCGGCCACGTTGACCATGGTAAAACTACTCTGACAGCAGCTATCACTACTGTTCTAGCAAAAACTTACGGCGGTTCTGCTCGTGCATTCGATCAAATCGATAACGCACCAGAAGAAAAAGCACGTGGTATCACTATCTCTACTTCACACGTAGAATATGACACTCCAGCTCGTCACTACGCACACGTAGACTGCCCAGGTCACGCCGACTATGTTAAAAACATGATCACTGGTGCTGCGCAGATGGACGGTGC
>NZ_DOEH01000001.1:0-36393 GCF_003533305.1 Providencia sp.
CGGAGTTTGCGGAGTTTGCGGAGTTTGTCTAGTAATAAAAAACAGCGCCGTGTTAAACACAAGCGCTGTTTTGCTGTAATAATTAAGATTTATAGTCTGTTATTGACCATAAATATTTACACGGTCACGCAACTCTTTACCTGGCTTAAAGTGTGGAACATATTTGCCTTCCAACTCCACTTTATCTCCAGTTTTTGGATTACGACCAACACGTGGAGCACGGTAGTGAAGAGAAAAACTGCCGAATCCACGGACTTCAATACGCTCGCCATCAGCTAACGTATCCGCCATATGCTCAAGTATTTCTTTTACAGCTTCTTCGACGGTTTTCGCTGAAAGATGAGATTGCTGGCTAGCCAGTTTTTCAATTAACTCAGACTTGGTCATAGTACCTCCCTAAACTACCGTTACAAAGGGGTAATGAATTACCCCCACTTAATTATTCGCCTTTAGCTGCTTTGAAAGCTTCAGCCATAGCACTGTTGCTGAAAGTCGTTTCTTCTTGCTTGTTCACGGTAGCGATAGCATCTTTTTCATCAGCTTCGTCTTTCGCACGAACAGACAGGTTGATTACACGATTTTTACGATCAACGCCTGTGTATTTAGCTTCAACATCATCACCAACATTCAGAACCAATGTTGCATCTTCAACACGGTCACGTGAAGCTTCTGATGCACGCAGGTAACCTTCAACGCCAAGAGTCAGCTCTACAGTTGCACCTTTAGCATCAACTGCGATCACTTTACCATTAACGATTGCGCCTTTCTTGATTGATGCTAAGTAGTTATTGAATGGATCTTCAGCTAACTGTTTAACACCTAGAGAAATACGCTCACGCTCAGCGTCGACTTGCAGAACAACAGCTGCGATTTCGTCACCTTTTTTGTATTCACGAACTGCTTCTTCGCCTGTAACGTTCCAGGAGATGTCAGACAGGTGAACAAGGCCATCGATGCCGCCGTCCAGTCCGATGAAGATACCGAAGTCAGTGATAGACTTGATTTTACCTTCAACACGGTCGCCTTTGTTATGAGTTTCTGCAAATTGCTGCCATGGGTTAGATTTGCACTGTTTCAGGCCTAGAGAGATACGACGACGTTCTTCATCGATATCCAGAACCATAACTTCAACAACATCACCAACGTTAACAACTTTAGATGGGTGAATGTTTTTGTTAGTCCAATCCATTTCTGAAACGTGAACCAGACCTTCAACGCCTTCTTCAATTTCAACGAAGCAGCCGTAGTCAGTTAGGTTAGTAACGCGACCAGTCAGTTTAGTACCTTCTGGATAACGTTTAGCGATTGCGACCCAAGGATCTTCGCCCAGTTGTTTCAGACCCAGAGAAACACGAGTGCGCTCACGGTCAAATTTCAGAACTTTAACATTGATTTCATCACCAACGTTGACGATTTCGCTTGGGTGTTTAACACGTTTCCAAGCCATGTCAGTGATATGCAGCAAGCCATCAACACCGCCAAGATCAACGAATGCACCGTAGTCAGTAAGGTTCTTAACGATACCTTTAACTTCCATGCCTTCTTGCAGATTTTCTAGCAGTTGATCGCGCTCAGCGCTGCTTTCCGATTCAATTACAGCACGACGAGAAACAACAACGTTGTTGCGTTTCTGATCTAACTTGATTACTTTGAATTCAAGCTCTTTGCCTTCAAGGTGAGTAGTATCACGAACAGGACGTACATCTACCAGTGAACCTGGTAAGAACGCACGAATACCGTTCAGTTCTACAGTGAAGCCACCTTTTACTTTACCGTTGATAACACCAATTACAGTTTCAGCTTCTTCGTAAGCTTTTTCCAACGTCAACCATGCTTCATGACGTTTAGCTTTCTCACGAGAAAGAATAGTTTCACCGAAACCATCTTCTACTGCATCCAGCGCTACATCGACTTCGTCGCCAACCTGGATTTCAAGCTCACCCTGAGCATTTTTGAATTGTTCTACTGGGATAGCAGATTCTGATTTAAGGCCTGCGTCTACCAGGACTACATCTTTATCAATAGCAACAACAGTACCACGGACAATAGAACCAGGACGTGTTTCAATATTCTGCAGGGATTCTTCAAATAGTTGGGCAAAAGATTCAGTCATATTAATGATCTTCAAGGGTTTCTTATTAACGTCCATCTAGCGTCCCGCCAAATGGGGTTGTTTCACATACCCCACAACATTCCTTGTCGTAAGGTGGATACCATACAAATAATATAATCAGCATGGTAGTAAGTGCGTATATTATCTAATTATAAGCTAAAATAAAGCCTATTATCACGATAATTGTAGAATATTTTTAGCATAGGTGCGTGCTTTTTCAATAACTTCCTCAATTGACATACTTGTGGAATCCAGCACTAATGCATCTTTCGCGGCGATAAGAGGCGCTACCGAGCGATTACGATCACGATAATCACGCTCTTCAATTTCGGTTAGAAGTCGTTCAAAGTTAACATCAAACCCCTTTTCCTGCAACTGCTTCATACGCCGATGAGCTCGTTCTTGTGCTGATGCGTCAAGAAAAATCTTAACGGGGGCATCAGGAAACACTACCGTTCCCATATCTCGACCATCGGCTATTAGCCCAGGCATTGTTCTAAATGCACGTTGGCGACGGAGCAATGCTTCTCTTACTCGAGGAAAAGTGGCGGTTTGCGAAGCGGTATTTCCGACAGTTTCTTGTCTAATTTGATTAGAAACATCTTCCCCTTCAAGAATCACTTTTAGCGTATTTTCTTCAGGTACAAAACGCACATCTAAATTTGCAGCCAAAGGTACTAATGCATCTTCTGATTGAATATCAACATGATGATGTAGAGCCGCTAGCGCTAATACGCGATAAATTGCACCAGAGTCTAAAAGTTGCCATCCAAATTCATTTGCTAACGCTTGGCAAAGAGTGCCTTTACCAGCTCCGCTTGGTCCATCAACGGTAATTACAGGGGCAATTGCCGCCATAAAAATCTCCTTTGTGCAAATAGTCTTCGCTACCCGCAATAAAAATCTGTGTAGGTATTATACCTACTCATCAATTTTGTGAAATAAGCAGGTGACAATCAATGAGGTAAAAATGCGTAAACCATGATGAATTAAGTAGCACTAAAATGAAGGAAAAGTGTAGATAAAATAGACGTAAAATTTAGTAGGCTGATATTAAACAAAATAATATCAGCCCTACAGAGCCGTTCAATGACTCTTTAAAAACGAAAATATCTAACTTCTAATACTGGCTTAAGCTTAATAACGGCTCAAACTAGATAATTGCTCAAAATAGTCAGGAAACGTCTTCGCTGTACAACCTGGATCTAAGATAGTGACCGGAGTGTCAGATAAAGCAACTAACGAAAAGCACATTGCGATTCGGTGATCGTTATAAGTTTCAATCTGTGCATGATTTAATTTTTTTGGTGGAACAATACGAATGTAATCATGACCTTCATCAACTTCAGCACCAACTTTACGCAGTTCAGTTGCCATTGCATATAAACGGTCTGTTTCTTTAACGCGCCAGTTATAGATATTGCGAATAACTGTTTCCCCTTCTGCAAAAAGTGCCACAGTTCCTATTGTCATCGCTGCATCAGGAATCGCATTCATATCCATGTCGATGCCGTTAAGTGTACCGCGTTCACACTCAACATAATCATCACCCCAACGGATGATCGCTCCCATTTTTTCTAACACATTGGCGAACTTAGTATCACCTTGCAAACTATTACGACCAATACCCGTTACTCGCACCACACCACCTTTTATTGCCGCCGCCGCTAAGAAATAAGATGCTGAAGATGCATCACCTTCAACGAGGTATTCACCAGGTGATTGGTATTGTTGTTGCCCCTTAATTACAAACTGTTGATATTGTTTGTTTTCTACTTGTACACCAAAACTTTGCATTAAAGCTAAAGTAATATCAATGTAAGGCTTAGAAACTAAGTCTCCAATAATTGAAATTATCGTGTCTTGTGGTGCCAATGGGGCCGCCATCAATAAAGCGGTTAAAAACTGACTAGAAACTGAACCATCAACCGAAATAGCGCCACCAACAAATCCCCCTTTCAAACGAATAGGTGGATAGTTTTCTTGCTCTAAATAATCAATTACTGCACCGCCTTCTCTTAATGCATCAACTAAGTGCCCAATTGGACGCTCTTTCATGCGCGGCTCACCAGTTAATACAATATTATTGTCACTTAAAGAAAGAGCGGCTGTGAGCGGACGCATTGCTGTACCCGCATTGCCAAGGAATATTTCTAATTCACCATGATTGGATAAACAGCCGTCTATACCTTCTACACTACAACGCGTTTTATCATCTGATAATTGGTATTTAATACCCAACTGACTTAATGCATTCAGCATATGGCGAATATCATCACTATCTAATAAGTTAGTAAGTACAGTCGTACCTTTTGCCATTGCCGCTAATAAAAGTGCACGATTTGATACACTTTTAGACCCTGGCAAATTAATAATGCCGTTAACTGAAGATATAGGTTGTAATGTCAGGGATTGCATAAAAAGCAGTTTCTCCAATGTTATTTAATACTATTTTTATCACTATAAGAAAAATAAAACATAGCGGGTCAGGCATCCTATCCTGACCAAAACCATATTTAAATTAAATAGTTAATATTAGGCGTGGCGGCGTTCAAAATCAGCCATAAAATCAACAAGAGCCTGAACTCCCGCTAATGGCATTGCGTTATAAATAGAAGCGCGCATACCGCCAGCAACTTTATGCCCTTTTAGAGACAGTAAGCCAAGCTCTTTCGCTTCATCAATAAATTTCGCATCCAGACTAGGATCTTGCATTTGGAATGGCACATTCATCCAAGAACGATTTTCAACCGCAACACGATTAATATAGAACTCGCTGTTATCGATAGCGCTATAAAGCAATTGTGATTTTTCGTAATTGCGATTAGCCATTTCTTGCAAACCGCCTTGTTCTTTTAACCATTTGAAAACCATGCCAGATAAATACCAAGCAAAAGTCGGAGGGGTATTAAACATTGACTCATATTCTGCCAATACAGAATAATCAAACACCGACGGAGTCTGAACAGCAGCGTGTCCAAGTAAATCTTCACGAATAATAACGATGGTTAATCCCGCCGGACCAATATTTTTCTGTGCGCCTGCATAAATTACACCATAACGACTAACATCAATTGGCTTAGATAGGATTGACGATGAATAGTCAGCAATCACTATTTTATCTTTAGGAAAATCAGGGTCTTCATGAAGCGACAAACCACCAATCGTTTCATTTGGACAATAATGAATGTAAGCCGCATCTTGACTTAATGGCCATTCGCTCATTGGTTTTAGACCAACAACACCGTCTTTTTCTTGTTCTATATGAATAATATTAGGTTTACAGTATTTTTGAGCTTCTTTTGCCGCAGACTCAGACCAATAGCCGCTAACGATATAGTCTGCTGTAGTTTTATCACCAAGTAAATTCATTGGAATGGTGGCGAAATGAGCTCGTGCACCACCGTGACAGAATAGAATTTTATAGTTGCTTGGAACGTTGAGTAAATCACGTAAATTTTGTTCTGCTTCTTTTGCAACTTCAATGAAATCTTTTCCGCGATGACTCACTTCCATTACTGAAACGCCTAAACCTTTCCAATTACAAAATTCTTGTTCAGCGCGACGCATGACTTCAACAGGTAGCATTGCTGGACCTGCACTGAAATTATAAACCTGACTCATTGACCTCACCCTATCTTCAATAATGTTAGTTAAACTCACTCAGATACTTAAAGTTGTATCATCCCACGCCTTTAGCTGCAACGGTTATTGTGAGCTAGCTTTAAAAATCTCGGAGGTTATTTTTTAGCAAAAAAGTAAACAATTTTGTTAATGCCGTCACATTATCAACAGCCACAATATTATGAAGTAATTAACAATAAACAAGGGATAAAATCCCGATTATAGTGATTTATCTATAATCGGGATAAAAGAGGTAGGATGATACTTTAAACCAACAATCAGCGAATAACTTTACTCACAATTTCGATAGCTTCTTTTTCAATGAGACGAAGATGCTCTTCACCTCTGAAGCTTTCACAGTAAATTTTATAGGCCTCTTCAGTTCCAGAAGGTCTTGCCGCAAACCATCCGTAATCGGTCATAATTTTAAGACCGCCGATTGCAGCACCATTACCAGGAGCAGCAGTTAAACGTTGAGTAATTTTATCCCCCGCTAAAGTATCTGCTGCGACCATTTCAGGCGATAATTTACTTAATTTGGCTTTTTCTTCGTGAGAAGCTTTCGCTTGAATGCGATTATAAATAGGTGCACCAAACTTTTTAGCTAGCTTATTATAACGTTGCTGTGGATTTTCGCCGGTTACTGCGGTAATTTCAGCGGCCAGCAAACACATGATTATGCCGTCTTTATCCGTTGACCAAGGCGTGCCATCAAACTTAAGAAATGAAGCACCTGCGCTTTCTTCACCGCCAAACCCGAGTTTTCCACTAAACAAGCCATCAACAAACCACTTAAATCCAACAGGAACTTCAATTAACTCGCGACCGATATCATTGACGACACGGTCAATCATTGCGCTGGAAACTAATGTTTTACCCACCGCAACATCTTTCCCCCACTGAGGGCGATGTTGGAAAAGGTAATCAATTGCAACAGCAAGATAATGATTAGGATTCATTAAACCATCGGGCGTCACGATTCCATGGCGATCATAATCTGGGTCATTGGCGAATGCTAAATCGAACTTTTCTTTCATACCAAGCAGACCAGCCATTGCCCACTTAGATGAACAATCCATCCGAATCACACCATCATGATCAAGAGGCATAAAACGAAAAGTTTGGTCTAATTGATCGTTTACAATCTCAATATCTAATTGATAATAATCTGCAATTTTCTTCCAATACTCAATACCAGAACCACCAAGGGGATCAACGCCAATCTTTAATCCTGATTTCTGAATAGCCTTCATATCGACCACTTCACCAAGTGATGATACATAAGGCATAATTAAATCTTGCTCAACAATATAACCACTAGTCATCGCATCTGTGAAATTCAGACGTTTTACACCCACAAGGTTGCTAGCGAGTAACTGATTTGCGTGTTTTTCAATGACAGAAGTTAAATCTGTATCGGCAGGTCCACCATTAGCGGGGTTATATTTAATCCCACCATCTTCAGGGGGATTATGCGATGGCGTAATAACGATTCCATCGGCAACATCTTGATTTAATTTGTTATAACTTAATATCGCATGGGAGATAGCGGGAGTTGGCGTAAATCCATTCGCCTCTTGAATAACAACTTTAACTTGATTTGCCGCTAAAACTTCAATCACAGTAATGAACGCTGCTTCAGACAATGCATGAGTATCTTTACCGACAAAGCAAGGTCCTGTAATACCTTGTTGTTTACGTAAATCAGCGATTCCTTGTGCAATAGCTAAGATGTGATTTTCATTAAAGTTTTTGCGTACAGAACTACCACGATGCCCTGATGTACCAAATTTTACCGCTTGAGAAAGGTTATCTGACTGTGGTTGTTGCGTATAATATTGAGCGGTCAATTGCGCAACATTTATCAAGTCATTTTGAAACGGAAGCTGCCCTGCACGTTCATGTATTGTCACTTGTACTCTCCCAAAGCACTGATGCTTCGTTATCAACACCAGTGATATCTCAATTTTTAGATGGTATTACTGACCTTTTCAATCACATTTGCAGGGAATTGCATTTCCTGCATGATGGCATCAACCATACTCCGTTTGCGATTGGTATTTGTGTTAGTAATCACCCAGTAAGGCGTACCTGGAATATGACGAGGTTTCGATTGCTTACCTGCCGCGAGCAAAGTTTGCTCATCACCTGCAAAATAAATACGTGTACGGCCATGCATAGATTCTGTCGCACTTGCAAAACAGTTGTTATCTAAGCCATATAACGTGGACAAAATTAACATAAAGCGGTCGATTGCTTTGCTTTTTTCTGCATAAGCATCCGACAATAAAAGTTCTCGAATAACCCTAACAGGATTTTGTGCAACCACTGGCGTACTAATGACCTGAGCGGCTTGCTGTTCTAGCGGCTCATGGTTTAATTTTTTTGCTTGTACTGGCTGCCCGGGTTTGAAATTTAACATACGGCGCAAAATATCCGATGCACTTTCACCGATATGCTGTGTATGACTCGCAATATAGCGGTAAAGTTCTTCATCAACGTCTATTGTTTTCATTTTTTCCCAGTACTTTTTTAACTAAAATTTGCGTAACGATTATAAGACAGATTTAAAAAAAACAAAACAATTAAAATTTCAACAACTTAAAGCAAACATTGTTTCAATCTTCAATGATAATTCAGTAAGTTATCATACCCAAACTCAGTTTAGTTTACCTTTGTTTGCTTTTGCTCAAAACAATAAAATAGTAACATCCATTTTAGTCACCATAAAATTGACAAGGCAAGTAAACTAAATTTTGCAATTTGGTTTTGCTTTATTGATATGCCATGATAGCGCACCTGCACTACTAATAAGTTGATAATTCAAATATGACTGAGCAACTAAATTACACCATTCACCGACCTGAAAATCCTATTTCGAATACACCAGTCATACTCATTCATGGGCTATTCGGCGATCTTAATAATTTAGGTATTTTAGGTCGAGATTTACAACATTACGTTGATACTATTCAAATTGATGTTCGTAATCATGGTGATTCCTTCCGCGCACCACAAATGGAATACCAAGAGATGGCGCAAGACGTCATTACACTCATTAAATCATTAGGTTATCAATCAGCCATCCTAATTGGTCATTCTATGGGTGGTAAAATTGCCATGGCGGCTACTGAAATTGCGCCTGATTTTATTGAAAAAATTGTTGTTATCGATATTGCTCCAGTGGCTTACCAAGTTCGCCGTCATGATGAAATATTCGCTGCACTCGAAGCTGTCATCCAAGGAAAAGCGAAAACGCGCCAAGAAGCGACGGTTATCATGCGCCACGATATAAAAGAAGATGGTGTTATCCAATTTTTACTAAAATCATTTCGCCAAGGTGAGTGGAAATTTAATCTACCTTCGTTGAAGGATAATTATGAAAAAATTATTGGTTGGAAAACTGTTCCTGCGTGGGATAAACCAGTTTTACTAATCCCAGGTGGACGTTCACCTTATGTACAAGCTGAATATAAAGAACAAATTGTCACTCAATTTCCAAAAGCAAAAGCTTGGATTGTGGCTGATGCAGGACATTGGGTTCATGCAGAAAAACCAGAACATGTATTAAGAGCCATTCACCGATTCTTAAATTTATCCGAATAAATTTATCTAATTTCGTAATATTAGATATTGAAGAGCCTAGATGACTTCTTCAATATCTAAATAAGTCTCGTCAATGTCATTAGTCCCTATCAAAAAGTAATATAATAAGACTAACTTCAATACACATCGAATTATTATTTCTGTATTATCTCATTTATAAAAAAACCAATTAAATATTATCATTTAATATAAATACTTCGATGCTATTCACTAGAATATTTTAATTAAAAATCATGTTTTACTTAATTTAATCACTGAGCGATATATTTTAAAATGAAATACAAAAGGATTATTAATACAAAAAATGAAAAGTGATCACTCACAATCAACATTACATTTCATTAGCATTATAATAAAATTATCAAGCGAAATTGATCCTGATAATTTTAAAGAAACAATAGCTGAATCTAAAAACCACCATGAGGCCATTAATTTAATTAGAAAAAAATATAATGTTATTTGTAAATACAAGAATCAAAAAAAGAAAGATATAAAAAAAATTGATACCCCATCAATTATTTATGACACGAATGGTAATGCTCTATTACTTGCCAACTACAATCAAGACCAAGTTCTTATCCAAAAATTTGGAAATAATCCTCCTGAGATATGGAGTCTTAATGAGTTTAATCAGCAATGGAGCGGACGCTGGTTACAAGTGAATGTGAAACAAAGTAAATTCGATATCGTTTGGTTTCAAACTGAATTTATGAAATACAAAAAAATCATTGCAGGCGTATTAGTCTTTTCTTTTATTTTACAAATACTCGCGCTAGTTTCGCCCATTGTAATGCAAGTTATTATGGATAAAGTTTTGATTCACAATAGCTTAACAACCCTTGATGTTTTAATTTTCGGGTTGATTATAGCGGCTTGCATTGAAGTCATATTAAAAGGGCTAAGAGAATATATTTATCACCATACTGTTAATCGAATTGATATTACTTTAGGATTAAAACTAGTTAATCATTTACTACACTTACCTATTCCCTTTTTTAAAAACAGACAAATAGGCGCAATTGTTACTCGAGTAAAAGAATTAGAAACTATTCGAGAGTTTTTGACGAGTAGCTTTTTTACATTATGCGTTGATGTATTATTTTTATTTGTTTTCATTTACGTTATGAATTTACTGTCAACAACTCTTACGCTACTCTTTTTATGCTCAATTCCATGTTATCTATTAGTCGCTTGGTGGCTAACGCCTAAGATTGAAGCCGCAGCTCAACAACAATTTGCCAATATTGCAATTAACACCTCTTTTCTTACCGAAAGTATTAATGGTATCGAAACAGCAAAAAGTTTGTCTATTGAACCCAATTTTACTCGACGTTGGGATAACCAAACTTCTGATATGAGCCAAACTAACTTTGTTTCAGGTCAAATAAGCTCACGCTCTGAACATATTGTTATGGTAATAGAAAAAGTGACCAGCGCTATTATTCTATGGGTTGGTGCATCTGAAGTTCTCGCCTTAAAAATGACGATAGGCCAATTTATTGCTTTTTATATGATGGTCAATCATGCAAATCAACCTTTAGTGAAATTAGTCAAGTTATGGGGAGATTATATTCGCACTAAAGTTGCAATAGAAAAGCTTGCGCAAATTATTAATTTGCCTATAGAGCAAAACAATTCAACCAATAAAGATATTCTAAACGGAAACATTTATCTTAAGAATATTTCATTCCGCTACCAACCAAATACACCTTATATACTGAAAAATTTTAATTTAGCAATAAAAGAAGGCGAAACGTTAGGTATTGTCGGGACGTCCGGTTCGGGTAAAAGTACATTGGCTCGATTAATGTTACGGCTCTATACCCCTGAGTCCGGCGGTATTTATATTGATGGCTCACCCTTATCATCAATTAATCTTAAATCATTGAGAAAACAAGTCGGCATTGTCCTGCAAGAAAACTTTTTATTTAACCAAACTGTGTTCAAAAATATTGCCCAAACATTACCAAATGCCTCAATGGATGAAGTTGTTAATTCAGCCAAAATGGCAGGTGCTCATGATTTTATTTTAAAATTACCCATGGGCTATGACACGATATTATCCGAAGGTGGTTCTTCTTTATCCGGTGGGCAACGCCAAAGAATAGCCATTGCACGAACCTTATTAGCTAACCCTAAAGTCATTATATTTGATGAGGCCACCAGTGCTCTAGATGATGAGTCCCAAGCTATTATTCAGGAAAATATGCAAGTTATTGCTAAAGGTCGAACCATCATCACTATTGCTCATCGTTTATCGACCATTCGTAACCATCAGCGCATTATTGTTATGCAAAATGGTGAGATTATTGAACAAGGTAATCATCAACAATTAATTGAAAAAAATATGTTTTATAAGCACTTATGGACGCTACAACAATCTCTTAAGTCATAACATGGATGTAATTTATGAAAGATAAATCAGTAGAAAATCGTTATAACAGTTTTTTGCCCTCCCATTTGGCAATATTAAAAACACCACCGTCCTATTTATCAACCAGTATTGCGATTACAATAAGTATTGGAATACTCATTGCCATTATTTGGTCTTTCATTGGCAAATTAGATATTCAGGCAACAACTCAAGGTAAATTAATTGTTTCTGGCCGCACTCAGTTAATTCAAGCCTTCGAATTAAGTCGATTACAAAATATTCACGTCTCAGATGGTCAATTAGTTAAACAAGGTGATGCACTACTAACAGTTAAAGTATTAGGTGTCGATCAAGATATTCTCAGTTTAAATTATCAACGAAATTTCCAGACTAGCGAAAAAATAATTCATCATGCATTGCTCAATGAACAATCGGTTGACGCATCCCCACTATTTTCTCAACTCTTACCTAGCGAACAAGATAGAGCCATACTCAGTTATCAAAGCCTGAAAAATGAATTCGACTCATTAATCAATGAAATAGATAATGAAATTAAATTAAATAGAGTTAATTATCGTACCAAGCAAGTTGAGTTAAAAGATATCGATGCGCTAATCACTAATATCAAAAAGAGACTCACTGCCCATCATGAATTGAATCAAAAACAAATTATTAGTCAGAAAGAGTTTCTAGAACAAGAGCGTGAACTTTTGATCACTAAAAAAGAAAAAACCACCAAAAAATCTGAGTTATCTATCTTGGATAGTCAGCACCATTCACTGAAAGATAAATTAGTTAGGATTAAAACGCAAAAATATCAAGAATGGGATGAAAAACACAAACAAGCTGAATTTAAGCATGTTTCTCTAGAGCAAGAACTATTCAAAAATCAAGAACGTAACCGACTTGAAATTATTCGCGCTCCTGTTGATGGTACTGTGCAGCAGCTTGCTACTCATACGCTTGGCGCCGTATTGCAACCTGCACAACAATTAATGGTCATCGTCCCGAATAATGATGTTCAATTGGCAGAAGTTAAAATTTTAAATAAAGATATTGGCTTTATCCAAGAAGGCCAAAAAGCCATGATCAAAGTTGATGCTTTCCCTTATACCCGCTATGGCACGATAGAGGGAGAAGTTTTATCTATTTCAAGGGATAGCACCCATGATGAAACTTTAGGTTTAGTTTTTTTAGGACAAATTGGTCTAAATAAAAAAGATTTACTCGTAGACGGAAATAACCTTGAACTAACGCCAGGTTTATCAATTGTCGCTGAAATTAAAACCGAAAAACGACGGATTATTGATTATTTGCTCAGCCCGATTAATGAATATACTTCAAACGCAATGAGAGAAAAGTAATCAATGGAACAAATTAATAATAATGGGCTGGAAGCCCTTGTTTGGATTGCTAATCACTTTCAAAAGAATGTCACGGTTGATCAGCTAACCCATGCTATTGGTATGCAATCTAATTCACCAACAGATTGGGAACTAAAGCAATGTGCCCATACTCTTGGTTATGAAACTCAATCCGTTTTATTAACACAGCACCAACTAGCAGATATCCCACTCCCCGCACTGATTTGTATTGATAGCACTTGGTTTATTTTAACGCACAATCAAGAACTGAATTTGGTTAATCCAAAAACCTTTGAAAGCGCACAATGGCAAAATACAGATATCACACCAGAAACTCAATTCAATGTTTTATTAATCAAAGAACAATTAGAAATTGAACAAAAAAGAGCATTTGGTTTTAGCTGGTTTATTCCTTCCATTTTTCGCCAACGTTTCAAATTAAAAAATGTTTTTATTCTTGCGGCTATCGTTCAACTGTTTGCTTTAATTAGTCCATTATTATTCCAAAATTTAATCGATAAAGTCCTTGTCGGACGTAGCCTAGCTAATTTACACATTTTAGCATTAGGCATCCTTGCTATTGCCATTGCGGAACCTGTTTATAGTTTTATTCGTAATAAAATATTTAGTCACTCAAGCACTCAAATTAGTGCTGAGCTCTCAGGTAAAATTTATCGGCATTTAATGGCATTACCACTGAATTATTTTAAATTAAGACCAACAGGAAAAATCATTGCCCGAATCAGAGAATTAGCACATATCCGTCAATTTTTGACGGGTTCAACATTGATGCTATTTGTTGATTTTATCTTTGTTATTTTATTTATTGCCGTTTTGTTCTCCTATAGTAGCGTCATGACATGGATGCTTGTCGGTTCAATGGGGATCTTTTTTGTCCTTTGGCTAATTCTTGGGCCTATTATTCGTCAACAAACCGAAAAAGCCTATCAGGCTGATGAAAACGGACTAACCTTTCTCACGGAGACAATTACTGGTATTGAAACCGTTAAAACAACAGCAACAGAAAAATATTTCTATCAGCGTTGGCAAAAACTGCTCAGTAAACAGTTGATGCAAAATTTTAAAGTTTCTATTCGTAGCGTTGTCGCGACGCAATTAATGACATTAGTGAGTAAAATAACCACTGCACTATTATTATGGGTTGGAGTAAAAGAAGTCTTAAACGGCGGAATAACGGCAGGAGAGCTAGTTGCTTTTAATATGTTAAGTGCACATGTCACTCAACCCGTACTAAGATTTGCTCAAATTTGGCAGGATTTTCAACATACAATTATTTCATTACGTCGTGTTGGCGATATTTTAGATAGCCCGATTGAAAATGAGCGCAAAGGAATTGCAAGCTCTGCAACTATTCAAGGCCAAATTGATTTTCAAAATATTCGCTTTCGTTATCAACCCGAAACGCCAGAGGTACTTAATAATCTATCTTTATCCATTAAAGCTGGAGAGTTTATTGGTATTACCGGCCCTTCTGGCTCAGGTAAAAGTACCTTAACCAAATTACTACAGAGACTTTATATTCCGCAACATGGGCAAGTAATTGTTGATGGTATGGATTTGGCTGTAGCCGATACAATTGCATTACGTAGACGAATGAGCGTGGTCTTACAAGAAAGTATGCTATTTGTAGGAACAATTGCAGAAAATATTCGATTAAGCCATCCGCAAGCAAATGACGAACAACTCATTCATGCCGCTAAATTAGCAGGGGCTTATGATTTTATTATGTCGTTGCCCGATAACTTTAATTATCACTTATCAGAACGAGGACTAAATTTGTCAGGTGGCCAGCGTCAACGTATCGCTCTGGCTAGAGCCTTATTAACAGAACCTGATATTTTAATTCTTGATGAGGCAACCTCTGCTCTGGATTATGAATCAGAAGCCGCTATTATGGCAAATATGCCTTCGATCGCTAAAGGTAGAACAGTAATTAGCATTGCACACCGGCTCAATACAATTATGCATGCAGATAAAATTTGTGTCATTCATGATGGTGAAATCACCGAAATGGATACGCATGATAATTTGCTTAAACAAAATGGGTTATATGCAAGTTTGTGGCAACAACAAACTCAATAACAGTACAAAAAAGCATCACTAATATAGCAAGTGATGCTTTTTTATTAAAAGTGCCTTTTTTTTAATCTATCAAGTCCTTTGAGCATGTATGCAACTATGGCACTACAGAATCAGCTAGGGTATCATTGCGCGCTGAATTACTGGCACACCCCTCCTTTAGCAATAATAGATATGGCAAAAGAACAAACTGATCGCACTACACTGGATTTGTTCGCCGAGGAACGTAGGCCTGGGCGACCTAAAACTAGCCCGCTATCGCGGGATGAACAATTAAGAATCAACAAACGTAATCAACTTAAACGCGATAAAGTCAATGGATTACGCAGAGTTGAACTAAAACTAAATGAAGAAGCTGTCGCGGTATTGAATCAGTTAGCTGAAGAAAAAAATATAAGCCGTAGTGAATTAATTGAAGAAATATTGATGTCTCAACTAGAGCAAACCTCTGAGGCAACAAACAAATAATTTCATCTTGATGAATCACACAAATTTGACAGACTTATCAACGTTTTTTCGCCAAAATAAGGCGTAAAATTATACTTACTTTCGTTCTAATTTAGTTCTAGCAGGCGATAAATGTTAAAGCTGCTAGAAAAACAAGAGGTTAATCACTTTATGGCAGTCATCGGCATTTTCTTCGGAAGTGATACAGGTAACACAGAAAATATTGCCAAAATGATCCAAGAAAGATTAGGCAAGGACGTTGCAGAAATCCACGATATTGCTAAATGTAGCAAAGAAGACATCGAGGCTTTTGATATCCTACTTCTTGGTATCCCGACTTGGTATTACGGTGAAGCTCAATGTGATTGGGATGATTTTTTCCCAACGCTCGAAGAAATTAATTTTGAAGGCAAACTTGTCGCACTATTTGGTTGTGGTGACCAAGAAGATTATGCGGAATACTTCTGCGATGCGATGGGAACTATCCGCGATATTATCGAGCCAAGAGGCGCTGTTATCGTAGGTCATTGGCCGACTCAAGGTTATAACTTTGAAGTATCTAAAGGTATGGCTGATGATAACCATTTTATCGGCCTAGCAATTGATGAAGATCGCCAGCCAGAGCTGACTGATGAACGTGTTGATGCATGGGTAAAACAGATCTCTGAAGAAATGTCTCTTGCTGAAATTATTGGCTAATGCTCAATTAAGAGCTTAATCAGTAAGCTCTTAGAATATAATTATAATAATGAGACAATACATGGTTTCTATTTTTGTTTTCCATGCCTATAATTGTAAATCAGTTTAGAAGACAACTGGATTTATGTTAAAAATGTCTCATTATTGTTAAATTCATGATTCAAGATACAGGACAAACCCGCATGACAGACAACAATAAAGCATTGAAAAATGCTGGACTCAAAGTCACTCTTCCTAGATTAAAAATTCTGGAAGTACTTCAGGAGCCTGAGTGCCATCACGTCAGTGCGGAAGATCTCTATAAAAAGCTAATTGATATTGGTGAAGAGATCGGGTTGGCTACGGTATACCGTGTATTAAACCAATTTGATGATGCAGGTATTGTCACCCGTCATAATTTCGAGGGTGGAAAATCTGTATTCGAATTAACTCAACAGCATCACCATGACCACTTAATCTGTTTGGATTGTGGAAAAGTGATTGAGTTTACTGATGAATCAATTGAAACTCGTCAGAGAAATATCGCTGCACGCCACGGAATTAAGCTATCTAACCATAGCTTGTACCTCTATGGCCACTGCACCGATGGTAATGACTGCCGTAGTAATGCTGATGCACATGAAGCAAAAGAATAACTTAGTACACTTATCGTGATGTCGATGACGTTACAGTAATGTTACGATTAAATCTTAAAATACCTGATAGCCTAAAGTTATCAGGTATTTTTTTTATATAGCTCATCTAACTGCCATCATTATTTATCACTACAACGCTTAAATTCATTTATTTAGCGCCATAAAAAACATCTAACGCACCTTTTAAGAATCTCATATATTTAATCTATCTCTAACAGTAAAAAGCACCAATAGTTGACTTAAGTACTTAATTTATAACTTTTATTATCTGCTTTAATGTTAAAAATAAAGCTAAGCTATAATGTGTTGCAATTCAGTTTAAATCCTTTATATTAATTGGCTAATTATCTTATCCTTACTAATACATAAGACACAGGATAATACGTTAAAGGCACTTTATTTTGTTTACTTCATATACACAAAATTAATACCAATAAAGTCTTACACACAATACGCTAAATTAGAGTTAAATTATCTTAGCGTTATGAAATCCTACACTCAAAAAATTAAAATAAATACACATTTTAATTGTAACAATAGAATTAAGTTAACTTTCTGTAACCTAATTACCTTATGTTTTATTCAGTCGTTATAATAATTTGTAAGAGATTAAGTAATGAGAAAATCATATCTTTTTATTAATACTAGTTTTTTCTTCTGGTTTCTTACTTTGATAGCATGGATTTTTAGTCGCTCTACCCTGAGCCTATTTTCATTTGTATTATCAATTCTGTTCTTGGTCTTATACTTTAATCAGAAAAAGGTAAGTAAAATGTTCACCAGAAAACAAAATAAATCAGCACCAGAAAATGCCATATCAACGACTCAACCAGAGATCATACCAATGAGAGAAGAACAAACTGGCGTGTCAACACCGACAGTAAGTGAAGAAAAAACCAATACTATAATTGCTAGAGACGTTGTATTTGAAGGCAATATTACGGCAAATGAACTCGTTCATATCTATGGTAAAGTGATTGGAAATATCACAGGAAAAGATAATACTGTTAAAGTAATGTTAAATGGTCAAGTCACCGGAAATATAACCAGCAAAGAACTCGTTGTTAATGGCAAAGTTGAAGGTGAATGCTTATCTGATTCAATTAGTATCGAGAACAATGGTGAGATTCACGGCGTTATCCAATATACCAGTTTGTCGATTAAAAAAGGTGGCATATTATCAGGGCAGGCAAAAGTAAAAAATGCAGCAATACAGGCAGAAAAAGTGACTGTACTAAAAGATAAAATTAAACAAGAAGTACCTGAAAAAAACATTGCATCATTATAACAAATGGCTCCTTTATCTATATCCATAATGAGCGTTATAAACATAATATTATAAATAAAAAACAAGATGACAAACATTCATCTTGTTTTTTTATGCTTAATTAACTATTAGTTAGTCCACAATTAATCGATATAAGTGCATTTTTTTATTATGCTCATTAAATTGATTATTAATATATATGCTAATCGTTTTTGTAGCACTTATTTTGGTAAGTTACTGCCATAATTAATTTATGACAGTGACTCAAACCAAATAGGCTAATTTTAGAAAATAGTAAATGGCATCATAACCATAAACTTAATATCTTTTTCATCTTGGAAGATATTACCATATCCACCACCCCAGCTAGGAATATCGGTATGATTATCATACTTGGTAAAATGTAATTTAAATGAAGTGTCTTTTGCTCGTCCAGTTTGAACGGTATACAGTATATCAAAATTCCAAGCACTCTCTTTTAGGCGTACATCTTGTGCATACTGCGTGTTAGTACTAGGTTTCGCATCCCAGCCATAGATATATGAGGTTCCAACTTTCCAACCCGCTAAATCCCAATTTTTCAAATCATACATAACACCTGCATATAATGCCTTTTCATTATTCGCATTCCAATCTGAACGGCCATCCCACCAAATGTCCATGCGTCCATTTGAAGTCGCCCAACCTGGGGTCATACGTTGTAAGAAATACCCTTGATTTCCTTCTGCTTTAACGTAAGTTCCTTCCACTTTAAAGTCGAATTGCTCATAGGTATAACCTAAGGTCATCGCTTGTAACCAAGCTAATCCATCATAAACATCATTCACACCACCATCAGTGACCTTATCTTCAGAACCGTAGAACTGATAAGACATACGTAAATCTCGGTCAGCAATTGGAACCGCATAAGATGCTTTAGCAAAATACTGATCCATATAACCCTTAGCTTGACCATAAGAACCCTCAAGCACTAATGAGTTTTTGAAATCATATTTAAAGCCAATTGCATGTAAATAACTGATCCCTGTTTGTCCATCCGCCTCTCTAAAATTATACATTTCAGTATACCAAGGCGCTTTATAGCGGTCAGTCCACATATAAGATGCGCTGAGCTCACCATTTTGCTCAAAATCAAAAACAGCACCAACTTCTAGCCCTCGATATGTTCCAGGCATGTAACTCCAGTGGGATGCTAATAACGTTTGTCCTGTCGGTTGAATATAACCCCCTCTCCCCCAGAAAGGACCATATTTCATTTTGGCAGCCGCTTTATAAATACTGACACCACTTCTATCACCAGTATATTTTTCATCCCAACGCGATCTTGCATCACTAAAACCGATTTCATTTGGTGCTGCCGGACCACTATTTGATAGTTCAATTGCTGTAAACGCAGCGAGATCCAACCCAATTACATCTTGAAAATAGCCAGACGAAAAATCAAGATTGGCATTAAATGTTGAGTGCTTAAGGTTATCTGCATATTTATTATATTTATCACTGCTTGGATTTAAATCTTTACGCGAACGATCTCGCTGCCAATAATACAATCCACCTGTTAGCTTTGAATCATCAAGAAATTGTTCTGCGTACATTATAGGTTGGTAACCAATAGGAAGCATTGCTATCGCTATTTTTAAGACGAGCAACTTCCTGCCAGGATTGACAAATTTATTAACCATTCTGTATTTCCTCTAATATTTTTTTAGAATTATTGTTCGGCCAAAATACGACTTAATTTTCAATTTGAATCTAATTACTCACAATAACTGATGTCATTTGTGATGCTATTAGCCTATTTTTCGCGACACGAATTATCAACATCGATATTAGTTTTATTGCCAAAACATGATCGATGACACATTAATATTATTTAGCAATACAAATTGCCAGTAACAAAATCATGCCAAAACAAGCCTTAATAAATTGAAATATAAGAATAATAAAGAGAAAACTAATAGAGAAAATACAGAATAAAACAATATTCAATCATCAGAAATAAAGCTTAAAAATTGCTATTTAGCCATCTTATTTGTTAAGTATTAGTATAATTGCTTAAATACTATCACCACATTGACCTAATTGAGTCAAAATCTATTAGTGCTACAAGTATATTTAGATATTTTTTTGTTTTTTTTGATAACAAATAATAAGCAATAATAGATATTTGTTTAAAAAAAATCCGCAACAATATTGTTACGGATCTTCATATATAAAAAACCAGTTAAAAATTAGTACTTCTCAAATAAGGCTTGAATTTGTTTCGGATCTTTAGTTTGTGTTAGAGCTAATTGCAATAATACACGTGCTTTTTGTGGATTAAGTCTTTCTGATGCCACAAAACCATATAAATTATCATCCACTTCCGCATTACGCGTGGTATAACCTGTTGGTACACGGCTTGAGCGCACAACCACGACATCTTGTTTTGCCGCATTAGCTAAAGCTTCAAAAATAGTTTTATACATATTACCATTACCAACACCTGCACTCACAATACCTTCAACACCCTCTTCTCTCAGTGCTTTGATAGGCGCTGCGGATGCATTGGCATAATTATAAACAATACCAACCGCAGGGAGTTTTTCGAGTTTATTGACGTCAAATGCCGCTTTATCACTACGTGGTTGCGCTGCTTGATAAAAAGTCACTTTTCCATCATGAATAAAACCTTCTGCCCCTGCATTAACCGCATCAAATGCCTGCACTTGTGTTGTATTCATTTTAACCACATTTCGACCTTGAATGACTTTATCATTCATCACCATCAATACTCCACGATCTCCTGCGGACTTGTCAGATGCTAATACGACCGCATTGTAGAGATTTAAAGGCCCATCGGCACCCAACGCAGTAGAAGGACGCATTGCTCCAACCAATACAATCGGCTTTTTACAATTTGTCGTTAGATCCAAAAAGAATGCCGTTTCTTCTAAGGTGTCTGTACCATGTGTAACAACAAAACCATCCGTTTTATCACAATCTTGATTAATTTTTTTAGCAAGTGTCAGCCACACTTGGTCATTCATATCCTGAGAGCCAATATTCACTAATTGCTCACCACTGAGATTGGCGATTTTTTTTGTTTCTGGAACCGCATTAATTAAAGCATCAATACCAACTTTACCCGCTTGATAGCTTGATGAAGTGGCAGAATCTCCACCGCCTGCAATAGTACCGCCCGTTGCAAGCACCATAATATTTGGCTGTGCTAATGCTGAAGCGGCAAACAGTGAAATCAGCGTAGCAAGTAGTGTTTTATTTCTGTGTTTCATCCTATTTTCCTTTAATTAAATAACCTGCTGTTATTATGTGGTTTTAGCGTACTGTTGTTGTGAGCTATATAATTATTTTAGGAAAAATATTTAGCTTTCAGATGATTTTTAATGAAATGAATAAAAAGCGTGAGCGCAGCGGTAAAAATCCGTATCATAGGCCGCCTGAAACACTCTATTTACAAGTGACTGACAATGAGCCAAACATTTATACCCGGCAAAGATGCCGCTCTTGAAGATTCCATTGATGCATTTCAAACCAAATTAAAAAAATTGGGATTTGATATTGAAGAAGCGTCTTGGTTAAACCCTGTACCAAACGTTTGGTCAGTGCATATTCGCGATAAAGAGTGTCCTCTTTGTTTTACCAATGGCAAAGGGGCTAGCAAAAAAGCCGCATTAGCCTCTGCCCTTGGCGAATACTTTGAACGTCTATCAACAAACTACTTTTTTGCTGATTTTTATTTAGGTAAATCCATTGCAGAAGGTGACTTTGTTCATTATCCAAATGAAAAATGGTTCCCATTAACTGACGATGATAGCCTGCCAGAAGGTATCCTTGACCCACGTTTGCTTAAGTTTTATGACCCTGATAATGCCCTAGCTGCGAGTCAGCTCATTGACCTACAATCAGGTAATGATGAACGTGGTATTTGTGCACTGCCGTTTACGCGTCAATCTGATAACACCACGGTTTATATCCCAATGAATATTATTGGGAACCTGTATGTGTCTAATGGTATGTCAGCAGGAAATACCGCCAATGAAGCGCGCGTACAAGGACTATCTGAGGTCTTTGAGCGTTTCGTGAAAAACCGAATCATTGCAGAAAGTATTAGTTTGCCCACGATCCCAGCGGATGTGATGGCGCGTTATCCAGGTATCGTCGAATCAATTGAGACCCTTGAAAAAGAAGGTTTCCCTATCTTTTGTTATGACGCATCACTCGGCGGGCAATTCCCTGTTATTTGTGTCGTCTTATTTAATCCACAAAATGGCAGCTGTTTCGCTTCTTTCGGTGCACACCCTGACTTTGGTGTCGCCCTTGAGCGTACCGTTACTGAGCTATTACAAGGCCGCGGGCTAAAAGATCTTGATGTCTTTAATGCACCAACATTTGATGATGAAGAAGTTGCTGAACATACTAATTTAGAAACTCACTTTATTGATTCAAGCGGTCTAATTAGCTGGGATCTATTTAAAGAAGATGCAGATTATGAATTTGCTGACTGGAGCTTTAAAGGAACTACCCAAGAAGAATTTGCAACACTAATTAGTATTTTCAATACATTAGATGCTGAAGTTTACATCGCAGATTATAACCATTTAGGTGTATACGCCTGTCGTATACTTGTCCCTAGCATGTCAGATATTTATCCAGTTGAAGATCTTCATTTAGCCAATAATGCGATGGGAGCTTATTTACGCGATACCATTATGACATTGCCTGAGAGCCAGTGGAAAAAAGAGGATTATCTCGCACTGATTGAGCAATTAGATGATGACGGCCTAGATGATTTCACTCGTGTACGTGAGCTACTGGGCTTAGCTGTCGGTAAAGATAATGGCTGGAGCAACCTGCGCATTGGTGAATTAAAATCAATGCTAGCACTTGCTGGCGGAGATCTTGAACAAGCACTCGCATGGGTAGAATGGACCCAAGACTTCAATAGTTCAGTATTAACAACGCAACGTGCTAATTACTATCGTTGTTTACAGACGTTATTGCTGCTATCTCAAGAAGATGAGCGAAACCCTGCGCAATATTACCCTGCGTTCGTACGTATGTATGGTGAAGAAGCCGTCGACGCGGCATCTGCGGCAATTGCAGGTGAATCTTGCTTCTATGGGTTATGGGCTATTGATGATGAATTAAAAGCGTTACCAGCACATCAAGCTCTACTTGCAGCCTATGAAAAACTGCAAAAAGCAAAACGCAACAATGCATGATATTCCAAATTAGATGAAGGCCTTAGGGCCTTTATCTTTCTATAAGTTAAATTAATGATCAAAGTCGCGACATTCACTGTAATTAATTAACATTTAAGTGCATATATTTACCTAGCTGAACTCTTTTTATCCAGTTTTTAAAAAATATTTATAAATTTTAAACTTTATTTTTATGTTAAATATCATTGAGTTAACATGATTTTTAACATTTACATCACTATTTTGGACGTTTTCTTGATGAAGTTTATGATCCATATCAAATTTCTCACTTATCCCGTTTGTTACTATAATTGCGTGCTATAATTAATCAACTTTGTAAGAGAGTGTTGGTATGAAAGCTGACAACCCTTTTAATTTATTACCACCTGCTATAATGGCCCAAGTCGCAGATGATTCTGGTGTTTATAAAACAAATAAACATCCTGCAATTACCTACTTGTCAGCGTTTACTGCCGGTATGTTTATCTCTATCGCTTTTGTATTCTATATCACTGCAACAACAGGTGCGGCTGAGGCTCCTTTCGGTTTTACCAAACTGATTGGTGGGATTTGCTTCTCCCTTGGGTTGATGTTAGTTGTTGTGTGTGGTGCCGATCTCTTCACTTCTACTGTACTTACTATTGTTTCTAAAGCATCAGGCAAGATCACTTGGGGGCAAATGCTGCTAAACTGGTTTAATGTCTATATCGGTAACTTAATTGGCGCATTATTTTTTGTGGCACTGATTTGGTTTGCGGGTCAATACACAGCGGCTAATGGTCAATGGGGATTGAATGTACTACAAACAACTAGTCATAAACTCCATCACACTTTTGTTGAAGCTGTTGCTTTAGGAATTTTAGCAAACTTAATGGTTTGTTTAGCAGTTTGGATGAGCTATGCAGGTCGTAGTTTGACAGATAAACTGTTAGTTTTAATTATGCCAATCGCAATGTTTGTTGCTAGTGGATTTGAACACAGTATCGCTAACATGTTTATGATACCGCTTGGTATCATGATTAAAGAATTTGCTCCTGCTGAGTATTGGACTCAGATCAATATGTCTCCTGATCAGTTTTCACATCTTACAGTAGGAAACTTTATTACAGAAAATCTCATTCCAGTAACTATCGGAAATATTATTGGCGGCGCTTTATTAGTCGGCCTAGTTTATTGGTTAATGCATTTACGTAGTAGCCAAAAACATTAATCGCTACTAACACACAAAAGATTCATTAAGATCTCACAAAGATCCATTGTTAAAAGGTAAAAGTATCATGTCCGAGTTAAATGAAAAATTCGCTTTAGCATGGCAAGGTTTTAATCAAGGTGACTGGCAGAATAACGTGAACGTACGTGACTTCATCCAGAAAAACTACACTCCATATGAAGGTGATGAATCTTTCTTAGCAGGCTCTACCCCAGCAACAGATGCATTATGGGATAAAGTCATGGAAGGGATCAAAATCGAAAACCGTACTCACGCTCCGGTTGATTTTGATACAGATGTTGCTTCAACTATCACTTCCCATGATGCTGGTTATATCACAAAAGAATTAGAACGAATTGTTGGCCTTCAAACTGATGCACCTCTGAAACGTGGTCTTATCCCGTTCGGTGGTATCAAAATGGTTGACAGTTCATGTAAAGCTTACGATCGTACATTAGATCCAAGCCTGAAAAAAATCTTTACTGACTACCGTAAAACACATAACCAAGGTGTTTTCGATGTCTATACTCCAGACATTTTAAAATGTCGTAAATCAGGTGTCTTAACAGGCTTACCTGATGCATATGGCCGTGGCCGTATCATTGGTGACTACCGTCGCGTTGCGCTATACGGTATTGATTTCCTGATGAAAGACAAATTCAGTCAATTCACTTCGTTGCAAGCTAAATTAGAGCAAGGCGACGATTTGGAAATGACTATCCAATTGCGCGAAGAAATTGCTGAACAACATCGTGCACTGGGTCAAATGAAAGAGATGGCTGCTAAATATGGCTACGACATCTCAGCTCCTGCAACTAACGCACAAGAAGCTGTTCAGTGGACTTACTTCGGTTACTTAGCCGCAGTTAAATCACAAAATGGCGCAGCAATGTCATTTGGTCGTGTATCGACTTTCTTAGACACTTATATTCAACGTGACCTTGCTGCAGGCAAAATTACAGAAGAACAAGCTCAAGAATTGATTGACCATTTGGTCATGAAATTACGTATGGTACGTTTCTTACGTACTCCTGAGTATGATGAACTGTTCTCTGGTGACCCAATTTGGGCAACTGAATCATTAGGTGGTATGGGTCTTGATGGTCGTACTTTAGTGACCAAAAGTACCTTCCGCTTCCTGAACACACTGTATACCATGGGCCCTTCTCCTGAGCCGAACATGACTATCCTGTGGTCAGAAAAACTGCCTATGAACTTCAAAAAATATGCAGCGAAAGTTTCTATCGATACTTCATCAGTTCAGTATGAAAACGATGACCTGATGCGTCCAGATTTCGACAATGACGACTATGCTATCGCATGTTGCGTAAGCCCAATGATTGTTGGTAAACAAATGCAGTTCTTCGGTGCTCGCGCTAACTTAGCGAAAACCATGCTGTATACCATCAATGGTGGTATTGACGAAAAACTGAAAATGCAAGTTGGTCCTAAACATGCACCTATCTTAGATGCAGTCCTTGATTTCGATACTGTAATGGATCGCATGGACCACTTTATGGATTGGTTAGCAACTCAGTATGTCACTGCGCTAAATATCATTCACTATATGCATGATAAATATAGCTATGAAGCATCTCTGATGGCACTACACGACCGTGATGTATATCGTACAATGGCATGTGGTATCGCTGGCCTATCTGTTGCAGCTGACTCATTGTCTGCAATCAAATATGCAAAAGTTAAGCCTATCCGTGACGAAGACGGTATCGCTGTAGATTTCGAAATTGAAGGCGAATATCCACAGTTCGGTAACAATGACTCACGCGTTGATGATATTGCTTGTGACCTAGTTGAACGTTTCATGAAGAAAATTCAGAAACTGCATACTTACCGTAACGCGGTACCAACTCAGTCAATCCTGACTATCACATCTAACGTTGTGTATGGTAAGAAAACGGGTAATACACCAGATGGCCGTCGCTCAGGTGCGCCATTCGGACCAGGTGCTAACCCTATGCATGGTCGTGACCAAAAAGGTGCTGTAGCGTCACTGACATCAGTTGCTAAACTACCATTTGCTTACGCAAAAGACGGTATCTCTTATACTTTCTCTATCGTACCAAATGCGCTAGGTAAAGATGATGATGTTCGTAAAACCAACTTAGCGGGTCTGATGGATGGTTATTTCCATCACGAATCATCTATCGAAGGCGGTCAACATCTAAACGTCAACGTAATGAATCGTGAAATGCTGTTAGAAGCGATGGAAGATCCTGAAAAATATCCACAATTGACTATCCGTGTTTCTGGTTATGCAGTGCGTTTTAACTCACTAACTAAAGAACAACAGCAAGACGTTATTACTCGTACTTTCACAAGTTCAATGTAATAATTAGCTTAAGAAGTTAAAATAAATTAAAAGCCCCTGATTTTTGGGGCTTTTTTAGCTATACCGAAATAATTTAATTGTAGTTAGTGGTAAACAAAAATAGCTTGAAAAAACATACATCAGTATGTAAGCCAAGTAACTTAATTGAGCACAGCTAATCATCCAACAATTTAAATTATGACGGATATTTTGGAGTTCCTGCTATGTCGACAAAAAATATAATACCAACTGCTGACACTATCCCGACAACGAGTCTTTCAATAACAGCCCCTCCTGCGACATTTGGCCGCATCCACTCTTTTGAGTCCTGTGGTACGGTCGATGGTCCTGGTATACGATTCATCGTTTTCTTTCAAGGGTGCTTAATGCGCTGTCTGTATTGCCATAATCGCGATACTTGGGACACTCATACCGGCCAAATTGTGACGGTTGAAGAACTGATGAAAGAAGCTGTCACCTATCGCCATTTTATGAATGCAACTGGCGGTGGCGTTACGGCATCTGGTGGTGAGGCTATTTTACAAGCAGAATTTGTTCGTGATTGGTTCCGCGCCTGCAAACAAGAAAATATTCATACTTGCTTAGATACCAATGGCTTTGTACGTCGTTACGATCCGGTTATCGATGAGCTGATGGATGTAACCGATTTAGTCATGCTTGACTTAAAGCAAATTAACGATGATATTCACCAAAAATTAGTCGGCGTATCGAACCATCGTACCCTTGAGTTTGCCCGCTATCTCACAAAACGTAATCAAAAAACTTGGGTCCGTTATGTGGTTGTGCCAGGCTGGAGCGATGATGACCATTCGGTGCATTTATTAGGTGAATTTACCAAAGATATGACTAATATCGAAAAATTTGAGTTATTGCCTTACCATGAGCTCGGCAAACATAAATGGGAAACCATGGGTGAAGAGTACAAGCTAGATGGTGTAAAACCACCATCCAAAGAAGTCATGGAACGCGTAAAAAATATCCTTGAAAGTTATGGCCATAAGGTTATTTATTAAAATTATTTCTAGGCTCTGTATAGGGCCTAGAACACTTTCACTCCCTGAATATAAACAACACACTACTCACTAAATATATCGGCTGCAATAAAGAATCCGTTTGCATGACTGCCATTTCCCTCTTCCAATTCGGATAGCAATTAACCCATTACATAAAAAATAATACTAACAATGATAATTAATAGCTCTTTTAATGAGTTTTAATCTCATTGAATAAGAATTTATAACTTAAAGTTCCCCATTAATTACAACTAAACTTTATAAAATTCTGTGCTAACTTTATATAAACTATTAATATAGTTTATATAGGGAAATTTTAATCAATCATACCTTACCAGAATAGTCTGCTTTATAATGCTGCCGCATATCGACATACTAGTGTTGATGACTTTTAGTATTAATAGCATCGATTTTACACAGAATAATTTCTAAATTTCATTTAAAATTAATAATATTGCTTTCACACTACTACTTTTATACTACTAATAGGTTCCTTCTTTATCATGAATAATGACAATTTTAATGCAGGCAACTCCCCTGCACCAACAAGTACGCCTTCCGTTGATACGTTGGTTTTTCTTAACCAACCACGTGCAGTTGATGCAGGTGAAGGTGTTAACTGGATCAGTCAATCCTGGTCTCTCGTTAAAGAAAAATTGGGAATGTGGGTCTTAATCAACATCGTATTATTTGCCCTTATCTTCATCGTATCCATGATCCCATTTTTAAATTTACTGATCACTTTCATTACCCCAATTTTTCTTGGTGGTATCATTGCGATTTGTGAAAATCAACGTAAAACAGGTCAAGCAGAAATTGGTTTACTATTTGCTGGGTTCCAGCAAAAATTCGGTGCATTATTTGCTGTTGGTGCAATTAACTTCGCCGCTAATCTTGTTGGAATGATAATCGCCTTTATTATTGGTGGTTCTGCTATTTTTAGTCTCATGATGGAAGCTGATCAATACGGTGGCCCTTCAGATGCGGCTATTTTTGCCTCTTCTGGCACATTCGCTATTGCAGCTATCGTTATGGGTATTGCTGCATTAGTGGGTACGGCATTAACTTGGTTTGCACCTGCTCTGATCATGAACCACGAATTCAAAGTAGGCGAGGCAATTTCTGCAAGCTTACAGGCTGTTAAGAAAAATATCTTACCGGGTATCCTATTCTTTATCGTGCTGGCCATTTTGGTTATTATTTCTGTTATTCCTTTAGGCTTAGGTTTATTAATCTCTATGCCTATTATGTATGTGGCTTATTACAGCAGCTACCGCAGCTTATTCTTTGCGGAAACAGCAAAAATGAACACTCAAGCACCACAGAATAATTCTATTATTCAATAAGATAAAATTAATCTAAAGTACGAAATTAGATTAATAAAAGATACACCAAAGCGGGAATATTAAATTATTACCGCTTTTTCTTATCATACTTTCCCTCTCTTGATACACTAAACCTTGTTAACTAAACCAATAATATTCTTTCATTAGAAATGGAGTATTCATTGTTATGCGTTTTGATATGACTGACCTTCGTTTATTTTTAAATGTGATAGAAGCAGGGAGTATTACTGGCGGCGCTTCGTTATCTAATTTGACGTTACAATCAGCAAGTGAGCGTATCCGTGGAATGGAAAATGAGTTAGGTGTATTGCTGTTCACTCGTTCAACGAAAGGTATTTCATTGTCAAACGCAGGGTATTCATTATCTGAACATGCGCATGTTATCTTGCAAAAATTCGAACATATGCGCAGTGAATTAAGGCAATATAACCAAGGCTTACGAGGTCATATTAATATTTTATGCAATTCATCCGCCCAAATGGAATTTTTACCTAAACGAGTTGGCGCTTATTTACAACAACAGCCAAACATGTCAATTTCTGTTAAAGAAATGTCGAGTTCAGATATAGTGAGCACAATTAAAAATCGCCTTGCCAATTTAGGTATTGTGGCCGACTCTACTGACTTAAGAGGATTAGAAACTTACCCACTTTGTGACGATGAACTAATTGTTTTCGCTCATAAAAATAGCCAATGGGCACAACGCAAAAACATCTCTTTTGCTGATATTGCTGAAGCCGAGTTTGTAGGCTTAACTGAAGGTATCACTTTACAGAAACATATCGATGCACATGCCCAACAACTCGGTAAGCGCCTAAGCTACAGAGTCAGAATGCCAACCATCGATGCTATTATGCAAATAGTCAGTAATGGTGTAGGTGTTGCCATTATTCCAAAATATGCCGCTAACCGGTTTTCCGATTCTCAAACAACTAAAGCTATCCCTCTCACGGATAATTGGGCACAACGTAAATTAGTCATCTGTGCCCGAAATTTCAACGAACTCCCCGAATACACCAATGAGTTTATTCAGTTTATTGCTAACTAAAAGTATTTTTTACTCTAATGTCATGTAACTACCTAATAAGATCAATCCAGCAAAAAAACATCGGCGAAACATAATTTCACTGATTCTACTTCGTAAATATTGTCCTATATACATTCCAATAATCGCAGGTATTAACGCGATAGCCGATAATAAATAATTGATACCACCAAGTTGTTGGCTCAATAAAAGCTGTATAGCCAATGCAATTGTAGAACCAGTAAATGCTAAACCAAGAGTCTGAATTAATTCATCTTTATTTAATTGAAGTGACTGTAAATAAGGAACAGCTGGGATCACAAAAACTCCCGTAGCGGTAGTTATTACACCAGTAAGATAACCAATAATAGGCGAAAGCTTTTTTTCAGAATGACGATTAATAACAGGTAACCTTTTTGCAGTAATTCCCCATATTCCATAAATAGACAACATGACTCCCAATGAGGGTAGTGTCCATGAAGAGTCTGACGTCAATGGTGGTAAAAAACTAAAAAAAGTCCCGATAAAAACGCCCACAATAAAAGGCCAAAATCGCTTGATTAACACCCCAAATTTAGGCCCAATGCAAAGTTGCCAGATATTAGTCACAAATGAAGGAATAATAAGTAAACTTGCTGCGATTATCGGTTCCATGGTTATACTCAGCAACCCCATGGCTATGGTTGGTAACCCTAAGCCAATCACCCCTTTAATGAACCCTGCTAATAAAAAAACACCGATTACTATTTCCATTATATTCTCTACAAGCTATTAATTTATCACGCAAGCGTAATCGTACTTATAATAAATACCTATATGGAAAATAGTTAGGAGGAGTCAGGAAAAAACTGAGAAGGATAACGTTTGTTGGTAAATAAAAAACCGCCACTTAAAAAGTGACGGTTTGATTTGAAATATGGGTTATTTATACGTTGCTGATAAGCAAATAACGATATTAACCAATATATTCTAAGCCTTTCATATATGGACGTAATACTTCTGGTACTTCTATACGACCATCGGCTAATTGGTAGTTTTCAAGTACTGCGACTAGAGTACGACCAACAGCAAGTCCTGAACCATTCAGCGTATGAACCAGTTGAGGTTTCTTATCGTTTTTACCACGGAAACGAGCTTGCATACGACGCGCTTGGAAATCCCACATATTTGAACAAGATGAGATTTCACGATACGTATCTTGTGCTGGCAACCAGACTTCAAGATCGTAAGTCTTACGTGAACCAAAGCCAATATCACCTGTGCACAAGAGCACTTTACGATAAGGCAAGTTCAGTAGTTGTAAAACTTTCTCTGCATGGCCAGTTAGCTCTTCCAATGCATCCATAGATTTTTCTGGATGAACAATTTGTACAAGCTCAACTTTATCAAACTGATGCATACGAATAAGACCGCGAGTATCGCGACCATATGAGCCAGCTTCAGAACGGAAACAAGGTGTATGTGCTGTCATTTTTAGAGGAAGTGATTCTTCATCCAAAATTTCATCACGAACCAAGTTAGTTACCGGAACTTCTGCCGTTGGGATCAATGCATAAGTGCTGCTATCCGCTTCTTCTTCAAGAGGCTTAGTATGGAAAAGATCTTCACCAAATTTAGGTAATTGACCAGTACCATACAGAGTATCGTGGTTAACAAGATACGGAACGTAAAGTTCAAGATAACCATGTTGTTCTGTGTGCAAATCAAGCATAAACTGAGCCAGTGCACGGTGCATGCGAGCAATTTGCCCTTTCATCACCACAAAACGAGCACCAGTTAATTTAACCGCAGCCGCAAAATCTAAGCCACCCGATAATTCGCCTAAACTAACATGATCTTTAACTTTAAAGTCATACTTACGAGGTTCACCCCAACGTGCAACTTCAAGGTTCTCTGAGTCGTCTTTACCATCAGGAACTTGGTCATCAGGAATATTCGGAATACTTAATGTAATATCACGAATTTCTTGCTGCAGTTTGTCTAACTCCACCTTAGCGGAATCCAATCTCTCACCTAGCTGGTTAACTTCCTGACGTAATGGCTCAATATCTTCACCACGTGCCTTAGCTGCACCAATAGTTTTCGATCGAGAGTTACGGTCTGCTTGCAGTGTTTCAGTTTCAACTTGTAAAACTTTGCGGCGTTCTTCTAATTCACGCAGCTTTTCCACATCGAGGGTAAAACCCCTGCGAGCCAGTTTTTCAGCAACCGCGTCTAGCTCCGTACGCAGTAAATTGGGATCGAGCATGCTTATCCTGTGATCATTGTTAGTTATTGATAGTACTTAATAATATAGTGCCTTCTAGCACTATACGTAAAAGTAATGTGTTTTACATTATAACCTTACCGCATTGCCCACATTAGCGATAGCGTTTTGTGGCGCTAATTTGATCCTGTTGGGTTAACCAGTCTAGTTTTTCTGCGATTTTAGTTTCTAGCCCACGTTTGGTTGGATAATAATAACGCGTTGCTTTCATTGCTTCTGGAAAATAATTTTCTCCCGCGGCATAAGCATTTGATTCATCATGAGCATAGCGATACTCTTTTCCAGCTCCCAGCTCTTTTAATAGTTTTGTCGGAGCATTTCTTAAATGCTCCGGTACATCATAATCCGGCTGCATTTGCGCATCTTTAATCGCCGCTTTATAAGCGGTATAAACTGCATTGCTTTTCGGGGCACAAGCTAAATAAACGATAGCTTGAGCAATGGCTCGCTCGCCTTCCGCAGGGCCAACACGCGTAAAGCAATCCCAAGCAGAAATTGCCACTTGCATTGCTCTAGGATCTGCATTCCCCACATCTTCAGAGGCAATCGCCAACAAACGGCGAGCGACATATAATGGGTCACCGCCTGCGGTAATAATTCTTGCATACCAATATAATGCCGCATCAGGCGCTGAGCCTCTCACGGATTTATGCAAAGCCGAAATTAAATCATAATAACGGTCACCATTTTTATCGAAACGCGCCGTGCGCTCACCGCTAACTTCTTTGAGCAGATCAGCTGTGAGAATACGCTGACCATGGCTATCCGATTCTGCCATATCAGCCATCATTTCAAGTAAGTTAAGAGAACGTCGAGCATCCCCATTAACCAGCTGAGCAATCATTTTTCTTGTGCTATCCGGTAGAATAATATTTTGTCCACCAAAGCCTCGAGAAGCATCTCCCATGGCCTGTAAAAGCACTTCTTCAATATCGTTCTCATCCAATGACTTCAATAAATAAACTCTAGCACGTGATAAGAGGGCTGAATTTAATTCAAAGGAAGGATTTTCTGTGGTGGCACCAATAAACGTAATCGTACCATCTTCAATATGAGGCAAAAAAGCGTCTTGCTGGCTTTTATTAAAGCGATGGACTTCATCAACAAAGAGAATTGTTCTACGCCCTGCACTTCGATTTTGGCGTGCTTTTTCTATTGATTCTCGGATTTCTTTAATACCCGACGTTACCGCAGAAATACGTTCAATATCAGCTTGTGCATAGTGACCGATAATCTCGGCCAATGTCGTTTTACCTGTTCCCGGAGGTCCCCACAAGATCATTGAATGTAAGTGACCGGATTTTATTGCACGAGGTAAAGGTTTACCTTCGGCGAATAAATGTTTTTGTCCGATATATTGTTCAAGTGACTCTGGCCGCATACGCGCAGCCAAAGGTTGAAATTCGTTCTGTGAAAAATCGAGAGACAGGTTGCCCACTATTTCCTCTTACTACTATTTAGTTCCTGAGCGTTGGTCATCTAGCGTAACGCCTTTTGGCACTGTAAATTTAAATTTGCTTGGATCTACATGACCATTTTTTTGTTCTTTTAACTGATAAGCACTGGTTTGCCCGTCTTGTTCAACAGCTGCAAATTTTTCGATAGTACCCTGAGGTGAAACGGTAATCGAAAAGCCTTTTAAGGTGCCATTGGTTTGCTTTGGTTTTAAATCAAACGTATTACCCTGCTGAATAATGGAATACTGCTTCCAATCTCTTGGGTCATTACGTGTAATTAATAAAAATGGCGTATCTTGCGTAGCATCAGATAAGTTGGTAACAGTCACTTGTTCAACAAATGGATTATAAAACCAAAGATTTTTACCATCAGAGACTAAAACGCTTTCATCTGGTGATGTCATATTCCAATTAAATAGGTTTGGTCGCTCAAGCCATAGCTCACCCACACCTTCTTGGATAAGATCACCTTCAGGACTGGTGACTTTTTGTGAAAAGCTAGCTTGAAAACTATTGACCTTATTCAGTCGTTCCTGAAGGTCTTGACTCGCATCAGCCAGTACTTGGCCAATATTTAAACTAAAGGCTAATGCGCCTAATAACATCATTTTTTTCATCGAAAAAAGACCTTAAATTTATACCTCAAGAGGCGTTATATCTTTATACACCCCTTGAGTTAAACCAACAATTGAAGGGGTAAATTATTCACACTCAATAAAACGATTAATGCCCCATTGAAGGTCGAGACAATACTTCACGATTACCATTATGCCCCGGTTCGCTGACAATTTGCTGAGCTTCCATTTGCTCTACAATGCGCGCTGCGCGGTTATAACCAATACGGAATTGACGCTGAACACCAGAGATTGAAACTCTTTGTTTTTCAACTACAAACTCTACTGCTTGATCAAACAATGGGTCGAGTTCTTCTTCACCATTATCATAACCACTACCGCCTTCGCTATCATCGCTACAGGTTGTAATATTATCGATATATTGTGGCTTACCACGTGCTTTCCAATCGTTAACGACCGCATGGACTTCTTGGTCTCGCACAAATGCACCATGAACTCGCACAGGAATTGATGAGTTTGGTGGCAAATAAAGCATATCCCCCATCCCCAACAAAGATTCAGCGCCACTTTGGTCTAAAATAGTACGTGAATCAATTTTACTTGAAACTGTAAAAGCGATACGCGTTGGGATATTAGCCTTAATTAAACCAGTAATTATATCCACTGAAGGTCGCTGTGTTGCAAGGACAAGGTGAATACCCGCAGCACGTGCTTTTTGCGCTAATCTAGCGATCAGTTCTTCAACTTTCTTGCCCGCAGTCATCATCAGATCTGCAAATTCATCCACCATCACCACAATATATGGCTCTTTTTTCAGCATTGGATGTTCGATTTCCATGCTGTCACTTGGTTTCCAATGTGGATCCGGTATTGGGCGCCCCATATCCGCAGCAGCTTTAATTTTATCATTATAACCGGCAAGGTTACGTACCCCGAGCGCAGACATGAGTTTATAGCGACGTTCCATTTCATTGACACACCAACGCAATGCATTTGCTGCATCTTTCATATCGGTTACAACTTCTGTCAATAAATGTGGGATACCTTCATAAATAGAAAGCTCCAACATTTTTGGATCTATCATAATAAAACGAACATCTTCAGGTTTAGATTTATATAAGATACTGAGGATCATCGCATTGACCCCAACAGATTTACCCGAACCGGTTGTCCCTGCTACTAATAAGTGTGGCATTTTAGCCAAGTCAGCAACAACTGGCTCACCTTCAATATCTTTACCTAAGACAATAGTGAGTGGCGATGGGTCTTTTCTAAAGTCATCACAATCTAATACTTCACTTAAATAAACGGTTTGACGTTTTTCATTCGGTAATTCAAGACCAACGTAAGGTTTACCCGGTATGACCTCAACCACCCTGACTGCGGTTGTTGACAATGAACGTGCGAGGTCTCTTGATAATGTCGAAATTCGAGCAGCTTTAACCCCTGGTGCCAAATCAAGTTCAAAGCGAGTAATAACAGGACCTGGAGAGAAACCTACGACCTCAGCCTTAACCCGATAATCGTTTAATCGTGCTTCAATCAATCTCGCAGTTTGTTCTAATTTGAACATATCCACCGGCTCTTCTTGCGCTGGCGGACGAGCTAATAAATCCAAAGAAGGCATCGGTGTTGTTGGTTTCGGTAATGGCTGGTCATTACGTACCAAGAATGGGTGAAATAAGCTATCTTGTCTTGGCTGCTGTGGCTGCTGTGGCT
>NZ_DOEH01000001.1:36490-121841 GCF_003533305.1 Providencia sp.
GCTGCTGTGGCTGCTGTGGCTGCGCAAAAGTATGTGCCTGAGTTGACTGATTGCCAATCCCAAAATCAACATTATTTTGACTATTCACTTGAGGCTCATCTGCCATTACGGCACTAAACGACGGCATAAATAACGGATCGACGGGTTCATCGTTAACCAAATCTTCAACCGGTGAAAAACTATCAAGCACAGAGAATGATTTACTCAAATCGATTCTTGGCTCTATGTCGTGTTCTTCATCTTCGAGTTGAGCAGAAAACACATTATTATCGATTGTGTTTGCATCTTTGATTGCCATTGTATCTATCAATGTTTCTGCGGCAGGAATTGTATGTGTCACGGTTGAAAACGCAGAAGATGAAGATGCCCAACGATGTTCAATCTCAGGTTGAGTAAACGGTGTTACTGATATTTCAGCAGCTGAAGTATCAATTGTAGGTTCATTTTGATTTACAGCGTCAGAGACCAGCGGTTGTGCTTCATAATCGGTTTCATTTATCTCACCATAGCGATCACGTTGCTGCTGCAAAAATTGTGCTCGCAATAAATCTTCTGATTCACTCTCATCATTCAATGTTTGTGCGTCTTCGTCACTTGAAGACCATTGCTGATATATTTGCTCACGTTGTGAAGCCTCTTCTTGACGTCGTTGAAGTTCAGCGTCACGTTGCGACGGAATGTTTATCCCATATAGTTCGCGTCGAGTTGGCAATCGCACTGGATTTGGGCGAGGCAATTCAGGCTCAGCGTTTTGCTTAATTTGCGCGTGACGATCAAGGGCTGAAATAGAAATACCTGCTGCGGCTAATGCAGCTGGATTCGCTAAGCGGTCAGTCACTGATTGCATGTTTATCTCTGGCACGACATCACTCACAACAGGCGCAGATGCAAAGGCAGAAGATGATGCTGGCGAAGCAAAAGTATTTGAATTCGTTATCTCATTGGCAAAATGATTTTTTTCTGGTGTCGTTGTAGGCTCTGGCACCGCTATTGGATCAGTACTTGTTTGCGGTTGAAATTGATTATATGGCTGATTAAATTCATCAACGGCCGCAAATAATGGCGGCTCAGTATTATCAATAGGCTGCTCGTCATGATTTGAGAACGATGGGTACCTATTTTCAGCTTGCTGCGGGCTTTCTTGTGACTGATATGATTGTGGTTGTTGTGTTTGCGATTGAAATACCTGAGGTGAATAGTCATCAGGCACTTCAAACTGATAAGTATTATGTTCTTCCACCGCAGAGAACGAAGGGATTTGGCCTTGAGCCTCGTTTTCTTTTGAAGACACAATTTCGTCAGCCGCGGAGCTAGGCTCAGCATTAACAATAGGTTCAAGCGTAACTTGTGATATTCCCTCTTCACTCACCAATTCAGCAACGGTCGGTGCCGAAAATAGTACGTCATCGTCATCGATAAGGCCCGCGTCATAATTAGCTTGCAGTTCAGCTTCTTGAGCACGTTGCAACGCATCTTCCGTAACTTCAACATTATAATCTTCTAAATCATCGCCTCGAGCACGATTCGTTATTAGCGTAATTGGCAGTAAAATGGCTGCGCCTATTTTTTCGGCAATAGTCAGCCATGACCAACCAGTAAACAACGTAAAGCTAATCGACCATAAAAATAATAATGCTAATGTGGCACCTAAAGAATTAAACCATGGCTTTATTGCGGTACTAAATACGCTACCAATCACGCCTCCGGAGGCAAAATTAGGTAAATCATCAAAATTAAGAGCAGCGAGACCACAAGAAGATAAAATAAGTGCCAATCCGCCAATTAAGCGTAATGACAAAGAAAAAAAGTCGACATAACGACGCTGGCTTTCATAATGAAAAATGGCCCAGCAACCAAGTAATAATAACGGTGGGATTGCGAAAGCAAGAATACCAAAGGCCGAAAATAGAATATCAGCACTCCAAGAACCAACACTGCCCCCTAAATTTTTTACAGGTGCATTCCATGTTGTCTGAGACCAACTCGGATCTGAGGGACTAAAACTCAGTAAAGCGACCATGAGAAAAATAGCGCTTAGGCAAATTGCAAGCAAAATGACCTCTAATAGCCGTCTTCCGCTACTGAGTTTTTTAAATTTAATGTATTTATCTTCTGTATATTCTTGGCTCATTATTATTTCTTTACTGACTGATGTTCTTTGCTTAATTATGGTTATTCTAGCATTAATCACCATCATATGCGTGCTTTGCAGCAATTCAGGTAAATTAGCCCACCATAGATACGATTGGATTCAGTATTTCATCTTACGAATAATGATTCAATTTCTATTTAGCATCAAAACTCCTAAAAATTTATAGCTTTAAAATCAACAAATTGAAATCAATACTTACTATTTATTTAAAGAGAGATGTAAAAAAATGTCAGCAAAATTTAGTTTTATACCCAAATGCAGAATTTAAATACAAAATAATGGGGATTTAGAACGGAACAACGCTGAGTAAACTCAGCGTTGAAACTGCGGGTGACAACAAAGCTGATTGCTGTGCTGAAATGAGTCTATCAAAATCACTATTAGCGAGTTTTAATCACTAAACGGTTACTTTGTTTAACTTCTTCCATAACCACATAGGTACGAGTATCGTTTACGCCTGGCAGACGTAACAATGTTTCACCTAGTAGTTTACGATATGCTGACATATCGGGCACACGCGTTTTCAACAAGTAGTCAAAATCACCTGAAACAAGGTGACACTCTTGAATTTCTTCAAGTTTCTGAACCGCTGTATTGAATTGTTCAAAAACATCAGGTGCGCCACGATTCAGTGTAATTTCAACAAACACTAACAGTGAAGCATCTAAGTAGTGTGGATTCAGTAACGCAGTGTATCCAGAAATAAACCCTTGTCTTTCTAAACGACGCACACGTTCCAAACATGGAGTTGGAGATAGCCCTACGCGTTTAGATAATTCTACGTTAGAGATACGTCCGTCTTTTTGTAATTCGTTTAATATATTCCTGTCGATACGGTCAAGGTCTTTGCCAGGACGCTTTTTATTATCAATCATCTCTTTAATCTCTCTTTCTCTAATTGTTATTTTCTATATCTATAAAACAGCACCATCCGCGGCATACTTTTCAACATAGGTATTCGTGTTCAGGCACAAATTTTATTCATAATGCTGAAACTCACGTGAATGTAATTAGCGTTCACAATCATTACTTGGTATTCAAAATTTATCATTCGTAAGTAGTGTAAAGTTAATTTTCCAGCAAGGACAAAAAGGCGTTATTTCCATTGACCCACTAGATAATTAACTCTTACATAGATGTTTTCGCAAATGCGCAGCCGATTGTCAAAGAAAATGAATAAAAATCAGTACAAGATTTCGCTTTTTTATCTGGGAAAACGTTTCGCGGCAACAATTCAAGATAATTCCTAAAAATTCTGTTCCGTGATGCCCCCTACTTTTTGACACACTTTTTTACATTTATTCGGCATTACCTATCAGAGAAATAAGTGCTATGGAACTGACGAGGCATTTAAATCACTTTTGTTAATTATCCATTTCTCCTACAATCGCAGTTATGCTTTTTTTAGAATAAAAGAGGAATTCATGAGCACAACAACACATCGCAAGTTGATCATTTTAGGTTCAGGCCCCGCAGGCTATACGGCAGCCGTTTACGCCGCACGAGCGAATTTAAGCCCAGCGCTAATCACGGGAGTCGAAAAAGGCGGCCAATTGACCACCACAACCGAAGTTGAAAACTGGCCGGGTGACCCAGAAGGCCTAACAGGTCCGGGACTCATGGAGCGTATGCACGAACACGCGGCTAAATTCGAAACTGAAATTATTTCTGATCACATCAACAAAGTTGATTTTCAACAACGTCCGTTCCGCTTATTCGGTGATGAAAACGAATATACCTGTGACGCATTAATTATTGCGACAGGAGCATCGGCTCGTTACATCGGATTACCTTCAGAAGAAGCGTTTAAAGGTCGAGGCGTTTCCGCTTGTGCAACTTGTGATGGTTTCTTTTACCGTAACCAAAAAGTCGCCGTTGTCGGTGGTGGTAACACTGCGGTCGAAGAAGCTTTATACCTTGCGAATATCGCATCAGAAGTTCACCTGATTCACCGCCGTGACAGCTTCCGTGCAGAGAAAATTTTGATTAGCCGTTTAATGGATAAAGTTCAAAACGGGAATATCATCCTACACACTGACCGTACTCTTGATGAAGTTCTTGGAGACGATATGGGTGTAACTGGCGTGCGCTTACGCTGCACCAAAACCAATGAAACAGAAGATATTGATGTTATGGGTGCCTTTATTGCTATTGGTCATAGCCCAAACACGGGTATTTTTGATGGCCAACTTGATTTATCTAATGGCTATATCAATGTACAGTCAGGCACCCAAGGCAATGCGACTCAGACGTCCGTAGAGGGCATTTTCGCAGCAGGTGATGTCATGGATCATATTTATCGTCAGGCCATTACCTCGGCCGGTACAGGCTGTATGGCGGCACTTGATGCAGAACGTTACCTTGATGGACTTGCCGACAAAAAATAATCACTAATTTAATTTGTGTCATGAAATTGGCACATTTGATTTTAAAGCTTCAAACTCAATTGAGAAAATCTTGCTCAGTTAGGTTGAAGCTTTTTTTATGCCTTAATAGAAATTTAGTCTCACGATATTCATATCGCCTATTATAAATATTGTGAACAGCCATTTTTAAGAGAAAGTTTATATAGTTCAGTCAACTAACATCCTATGCTTTTTCTAATAACAATTTTATATCAAACAAGGAAATTATATGGTTCAGCAGTTACAACGGGAATCTATCCGTATCTATTCCTATCTAATTGTTGCGATTCTTTCCATCGTACAAGGCATTGTTATTTATGCCTCAATGGATTACTCCATCCGCGTAACGAGTGAATTCGGCCCAGCTTTTGTCTATTTACCCATGATGTTGGCCATATATGTTCCATCAATAGTCAGTTATCTCATCACTAACGCAAAATCTGTTGCTTTTTATATCAATGTTTTTATTGCGATTGCGCTTACTTCATGGATAACCATATGGAATGCGCAAGGTATTGACAGTGCCTCTGACGCAACACCACTAGTCGCCTTTATCACCTTAACAATTTTATTTTTCTTTTTACTGCCATGGATGCAAATGCGTCAAATGACAGGTTCTTGGAAAATTGATTACAGCTGTTTGATGGGTTTTTACATTAAAAATACTTTTTTAGGTATTTTAGCGTCGTTTATTGGCGGGCTCCCTACTGCCATAATCAAACTCGCCAGTTTTCTATTTGGTATTGTGAACCTAAGCTATCTAAGCAATTTACTCGATGGTGAAATAATTTATTGGGTAGGATTCACACTCGGCTTTAATATTAGTTTGGTCTTTTTACGTTCAGTTTTAGACGTACAACTGAGTAATTTTGCTAGCTATATTGCGCGTTTTTTCTTACCCCTTTTAAATATCGTCGCAATTGTTTTTTTAGTGGGCTTAGTGATTTCTATTGTTTCCGGAATGCCTTCGACAGGTCTTGGCTCTGGAACGATGCTTTGTTTTATTGCTCTTAATATTGTTTTTATTAACTTTGTTTATGGCGATGGGAGCAATCAATACAAATTCCCTATAGGGCTAAATGGTTTTGTTTTAACCAGCATTCTTTTGTTAAATATTTTTTCCGTACTTTCGCTATACGGCATTTTTACCCGTATAAACCAATACAGTTGGAGCGTTGATCGTCTCTACGCCTTTACTATCGCACTATTCTTAGCCCTCATAATACTGGCTTATAGCATTGCTATTTTGCGTAAAAGGCAACAATGGATGCTGTCATTAGGTGCTATCAACAAGGTTGGACTCCTTGGCTTAATTACCATTATTTTAGCAATTAACAGCCCACTCGTTGATTTTAAAGCTATTACAGTCAACAGCCTTATTGCGGGTATTGAAAATGGAAAAATTAAAATTGATAGTTCCCTTGCTTATGATTTCAAAAACTTAGGTACCAAAGGAAAAGAAGCATTTAATCAACTGAATAAAAATCCTGAATATAAAAAATTATTTGATACAAACCCTTATTCAGAAGAAAAGCAAAAATCCTTACAAGAAGTATTAATCATAGCAAAAGGCAGCCCTGAACTACCAACTAGTTGGTTTGAAATGGGAAATGATATTAGTAGCGCATGGTTTTGTACATCCTATTACAGCCCATATATGTGCCTTGGTTTCATGGCTGATGTAAATCAAGATAATAAAGACGATATTGTCATGTGCCAAGCATATCCGTCGGGCACCTCATTTGAATGTAATGTCTGGCAAGAAACGACGGATACATGGACGCTAGTGGATACGCAAACAAATTCGTTTGATAGCACGCAAGAACGTGATGAGGTATGGAATAAGCTCTTAGAAGGGCAATTCAAGCTAACCACAAAACCATGGCAACAGATCGGTGTTAAATAACAATTTTTAAATAGCTTTTTGAATTGTAAATTTAAATGGCTTAACTAAACGTTATCACTAACTATATGTTAAGCCATTTTGATAGCGTCTTTTCGATAACCACAACCTCTGCTCTCATTCCTGCTCATGTTCTCACATTGAATTTATGTTTTGATAACGATAATAAGATACTAAGATCCTTAACTATCTTTACCCTATCATTAAATAAAGCCATTACTGGATTTTACCTTTATAAAACAAGTTAATAACAAACAATTGACGATTTAAATAACCTGCTTTTATTATGTAACATATCGTTAGGAAGCTGCTATGATATAAGAAAACTCTGTTAGGTTTAGCCCTACGAGCGCTGAATCTGGCAGTACTCAATTACTCTAAAATGACACCTGCAAACTAAATCATTATGGATAAATCAAGACAGATTGAATTGGTACGTTGGTTAAAGCAGCACAGCGTCCCTGCTAAACGTTGGTTACGTATTTCGATGCTCTTAGGCGTTGTGAGTGGCTTACTTATTATCGCTCAAGCTTGGATTTTAGCCGTTATATTACAAGCTTTGATTATGGTACATACCCCACGGGAACAACTATTAACGCCCTTTATTCTATTAATCACTGTTTTTGTTCTGCGTGCTATTCTCACTTATGTTCGAGAACGCGCCGGCTTTCGCTGTGGTCAAATTGTACGCCAAGAAATTCGCACCCTAGTGCTTGATAAACTGCAAGAACTTGGGCCTGTTTGGGTAAAAGGTAAACCCGCAGGTAGCTGGGCAACCATTATTCTTGAGCAGATAGAAGATATGCAAGATTACTATTCTCGCTACCTTCCCCAGATGTATTTATCCGGGATCGTTCCCATTATGATCCTAATTGCTATTTTTCCTTTTAACTGGGCCGCCGCACTGATCCTATTTGTTACCGCGCCATTGATCCCTATCTTTATGGCATTAGTTGGTCTTGGTGCAGCAGATGCAAACCGCCGCAACTTTATTGCGCTTAGCCGCCTAAGTGGTAGCTTTCTGGATAGACTACGAGGGTTAGATACTTTACGTCTGTTTTTCCGTGAAAAAGCAGAAATAAAACAAATTCAGGAATCAACAGAAGACTTCCGTTCAAGAACCATGGAAGTCTTGCGTATGGCATTCTTGTCATCCGGTGTGCTTGAGTTTTTCGCTTCAATATCGATAGCCGTTGTCGCGGTTTATTTTGGTTTTTCCTATCTCGGTGAAATAAATTTTGGTAGCTATGGTCTGCCAGTTACTTTATTTGCAGGTTTTCTTGCCTTAATTTTATCTCCTGAATTTTTTCAACCCTTACGTGACCTTGGTACATACTATCATGCGAAAGCACAAGCCGTTGGCGCCGCTGAAACGTTAGTCACTTTACTAAATAGTGAAGGAGAAGAAAGACCACCACAGGGAGATAAAATTTTAAATAATGAGCCCATTCAAATTGAGGCGAACCAACTCGAAATTTACTCTCATGATGGCGTTCTTCTTGCTGGGCCTTTAGACTTTAATATTAAACCTCAACAACGTATCGCTCTGGTTGGTCAAAGTGGCGCAGGTAAAAGTTCATTGCTTAACTTATTACTTGGCTTTTTACCGTATAAGGGCTCGATTACCGTTAACGGAATTGAATTAAATCAACTTTGCCCCGATAAATGGAGAGCATTGCTCGGTTGGGTTGGACAAAATCCCCATTTACCCGAACAAACCTTAATCGAAAATATTTGTTTAGGTAAACCTGATGCAACTGAATCAGAAGTTCAGCAGGCGATTGATAAGGCTTATGTTTCTGAATTTATCCCAATGTTACCTGATGGGCTAAATACACGACTCGGCGACTATGCGGCAAGGCTTTCAGTTGGTCAGGCGCAACGTGTTGCAGTAGCTCGTGTATTATTGAAACCTTCGCATTTATTACTACTTGATGAGCCCGCAGCCAGCCTTGATGCTCACAGTGAACAACGTGTTATGCAAACACTGAATCAGCTATCAGCACATCAAACCACGATTTTAGTGACACATTTATTGGAAGAAACCGTCAATTACGACCAAATTTGGGTGATGGCTAATGGCCAAATCATTCAACGTGGTGATTACAAACAGCTAAGCCAATCTAAAGGTGTTTTTGCCCAATTACTTGCCCATCGTAGTGAGGAGCTTTGATAATGAGAGTTTTATTCCCCTTCTTAGCCCTCTACCGCCGCCATTGGTTTTTAATTACCTTAGGGATCATACTTGCGATCGTGACTCTGCTTGCCAGTATCGGACTCTTAACCCTTTCCGGCTGGTTTTTAGCGGGTACAGCAATCGCAGGGTTTCCAGGTCTCTACTATTTTAACTATATGCTTCCTGCTGCTGGAGTTCGAGGTGCTGCAATTTTTCGCACCGCGGGTCGTTATGGTGAGCGTTTAGTCAGTCATGATGCCACTTTCAAAGTATTGGCACATTTACGCGTTTTTACATTTAGTAAGGTATTACCGCTTTCCCCGGGTGGTATCAGTCGTTTTCGCCAAGGCGAGCTACTTAATCGTTTAGTGGCTGATGTTGAAACCTTAGATCACCTCTATTTACGCGTATTATCCCCCATTATTACTGCCTTTTTCGTTACCTTTGTCCTTATTTTTGGATTGAGTTATCTTGATCCTCGCCTTGCGTGGACTTTGGGTGGCGTGATGTTATTTTTATTATTCACGATGCCTTTTGTGTTTTATCTTGCAGGAAAGCCTATTGGCCGGGAATTAACAGAATTACGCGGTAATTATCGTGCTATTTTGACATCGGCCCTGCAAGGACAAGCCGAGTTAACCCTATTTGGTGCAACGGCACGTTTTCGTCAAAGTTTATCGAAAATTGAAGATAAATGGCAAGCACGCCAACAGCAGCAAGCAAGCCTAACTGGATTATCACAAGCCATTATTTTGTTCGCATCAGGCTTAACTGCCACTGTATTGCTGTGGATGGCCGCTGAACATGTCGGCGGTAACACACAGCCCGGTGCGCTGATTGCCCTGTTTGTGTTTTGTGCCCTCGCCGCTTTTGAAGCGCTAGGCCCAGTTGCCGTTGCGTTCCAACATATGGGACAAGTTATTGCGTCCGCGACTAGAGTCTCGCAATTAATGAAAGCCAAGCCTGAAGTGACGTTCCCGACTAATGGTAAACAAATCACTCAACTTGAACGCCTTGTTATTGATAATATTTCGTTTACTTATCCACAGCAGCCTTTTGCGGTATTGAAAAACGTTTCGCTCTCATTAGAAAAAGGCCAACATCTCGCGCTACTAGGTAAAACCGGCTGTGGTAAATCCACTTTGCTGCAACTCATTACTCGTGCGTGGGATGTAGATAGTGGAACCATCACCTTGAATGACCAACCAATTAGCGAATTTAGTGAAGAAGCACTACGCTCGGTGATGTCGGTAGTTCCACAACGCGTCCATGTGTTTAGTGATACTTTGCGTAATAATTTATTGTTGGCCAATGAGCAAGCCTCTGATGCACAACTCAATGAAGTATTAACACAAGTTGGATTAGAGAATTTATTAGATAACACATTGAAATTAAATGCTTGGATGGGTGAAGGCGGACGCCAGCTCTCCGGTGGTGAACAGAGGCGCTTAGGCATTGCCCGCGCATTATTGCATAATACTCCACTGGTATTAATGGATGAACCAACGGAAGGATTAGACGCAAATACTGAGCAACAAATTTTAGCATTGCTAAAAGAGAAATGTGCCGATAAAACGCTGATTGTCATCACGCATCGAATGCAAGGACTAGAACAAATGGACAGCATCTGCGTTATGGATAACGGTGAAATCGTTGAGCAAGGCAATCATCAACAGCTGCTTGAAATGCAAGGTCGTTATTATCAATTTCGCCAGCGTCATGTGCTTCAACAAGCGCACTGAGGCACATCATGTATCAGTTAGATGATGATTCATACCTGTTCCCTCCCGTGTCTGAAGCGATGCGGGAACCCAATGGATTATTAGCCATTGGTGGCGATCTTTCATCGAAAAGACTGCAAGCGGCTTATTATGATGGTATCTTTCCGTGGTTCAATCCAGAAGAGATGCCTTTATGGTGGTCTCCTGACCCAAGAGCTGTTCTAATGGTTGGCGATTTGCACATCAGTCGCTCGATGAAAAAAAGTTTAAAAAAGCAGACTTATCGAATTACCCTGAATCATGCTTTTAAAGAAGTGATTGAAGCCTGCGCTGTCCGTGAAGAAGGCACATGGATTGTACCTGAAGTACGCGCGGGTTATCTGGCTTTACACAAAGAAGGATTAGCGCATTCGGTCGAGGCGTGGTACGGCGATAAACTAGTCGGAGGCCTGTATGGCGTAAGCATGGGCCACCTGTTTTGTGGCGAATCAATGTTCAGTAGAATGAATGATGCATCCAAATTTGCTTTTATTACATTCTATTTTCATTTTTTGCGCTATAATGGGCAACTTTTTGATTGTCAGGTACTTAACCACCATACCGCCTCAATGGGTGCAAAAGAAATATCCCGTCGGGATTTTTTACATATTCTTTATCGGTGGCGAGACAAAGCAATTGACACTGACTGTTGGTTACCACAATCGTTAGTTACCGCAATCGATTGAAATACTGCCATTTTTCAAATAATGAATTTTGGTTTTACAATAATTTCATTACTTCACTACCAAAGAAAGATCGCCTTAAAATGCGACATTTCTTTACTTAGTGCGAGTTTTTGGGCATTATCTTGCCCGATAAAAACCACGGTTATTATACTTTAGAGGATTAGATGGCCAAAGAAGACAATATTGAAATGCAGGGCACAGTTTTAGATACCCTGCCAAACACAATGTTCCGTGTTGAACTAGAAAACGGTCACGTCGTGACTGCCCATATTTCTGGAAAAATGCGTAAAAACTATATCCGCATCCTGACAGGCGACAAGGTGACTGTAGAGTTAACACCATATGACCTGAGCAAAGGCCGTATCATTTTCCGTAGCCGTTAATTATTTATCGCCAAGCAAGGCCTGAAACTGCCACAGGTGGTGTGCAAAATGCACCACACACCTGTGGTCTATTCGTCAGAATACCGCGTCTTCCGGAAAGGCCTTGTTTACGCTACTGAAACTGAATGTCAGTGTGTTACTTTTTTCATCAAGCCCGATACTTACAGAGCCACCATTAGTTAACGAACCAAATAGTAATTCATTTGCTAACGGTTTCTTCAGGTTATCCTGAATAATGCGTGCCATAGGTCGGGCTCCCATCGCTTTGTCATAACCCTTCTCACATAACCACGCACGAGCACCTTTACTAACTTCAATAGAAACACCTTTATCATCTAACTGCGCTTGCAGCTCAACAATAAATTTATCAACTACTTGCGTAATCACATCCTGAGTCAATGTATTAAACCAGATAATGCCATCAAGGCGGTTACGGAATTCAGGTGAAAACGTTTTTTTGATTTCAGCCATAGCATCGGTACTGTTGTCTTGATCAGCAAAGCCAATAGCACGACGTTGCGTTTCCTGAACCCCTGCATTAGTTGTCATCACAACAACCACATTACGGAAATCCGCTTTGCGCCCGTTGTTATCCGTCAATGTTCCGTGATCCATCACTTGTAATAAAATATTAAACACATCAGGATGCGCTTTTTCTATTTCATCCAGTAAAACAACTGAATGTGGATGCTTAATCACGGCATCAGTGAGTAGTCCACCTTGATCAAAGCCAACATACCCCGGAGGTGCACCAATTAACCGGCTCACCGTATGACGTTCCATGTACTCAGACATATCAAAGCGCAATAATTTAATATCTAACGCTTTTGCTAACTGAACTGTAACCTCAGTTTTACCCACCCCAGTTGGCCCTGCAAAAAGAAATGAGCCGACAGGCTTATGTTCCAACCCTAAACCGGCACGATTCATTTTGATTGCTTCAGATAAAGCATCTATGGCTTTATCTTGCCCAAAAACGAGCATTTTCAAACGTGAGTCTAAGGTCTTTAACTTATCTTTATCACTTGATGACACTGTTTTTTCAGGAATACGAGCAATACGCGCCACAATAGTCTCAATTTCAGGTACACCGATGGTTTTCTTGCGCTTGCTTGGCGCCACTAAACGTGTGCGAGCGCCTGCTTCATCGATAACATCAATCGCTTTATCAGGAAGATGCCTATCCGTAATATATTTAATGGAGAGATCCACTGCCGCTTGAATTGCTTTAGCGGTATAACGCACGTCATGGTGCGCTTCATATTTAGGTTTTAACCCAGTAATAATTCGAACTGTTTCTTCTGGGGTTGGCTCAACAATATCTATTTTTTGGAAGCGACGCGCTAATGCTCGGTCTTTTTCAAAAATATTACTAAACTCTTGATATGTGGTTGAACCAATAACACGAATACGACCACCAGACAGCAGCGGTTTAATCAAGTTTGCCGCATCCACCTGACCGCCTGAAGCTGCACCTGCACCGATGATAGTGTGGATCTCATCAATGAATAAAATGCTTTTAGGATCTTTTTCTAACATTTTTAGTAGCGCTTTGAAGCGTTTTTCAAAATCACCACGATATTTGGTGCCCGCGAGTAATGAACCGATGTCCAATGAATAAATTGTACAGTCTTTCATGACTTCTGGGACATCGTTTTGCTCAATGCGCCATGCAAGCCCTTCCGCTATTGCCGTTTTACCCACGCCAGACTCACCGACCAACAGCGGGTTATTTTTACGACGACGGCATAGAATCTGAATTGTTCGCTCTAATTCAGCCTGACGTCCCACCAGCGGGTCGATATTACCTTTCTTAGCCTGTTGGTTAAGATTAGACGTAAAGTTGTCCATATGGTCTTCTGAGACCATCTGTTCTTCATTTGGGGCACTGTTATTAGATAAGTCTTGATCTGACGCCTGAGACTCATCGCCTTTCACTGAACCATGAGAAATATAATTCACCACATCTAGCCGGCTCACATCGTGTTTACGCAGTAAGTAAGCAGCTTGAGATTCTTGTTCACTGAAAATAGCAACAAGCACGTTTGCCCCAGTCACTTCATTACGACCCGATGACTGAACATGAAAAACGGCTCTTTGCAGTACACGCTGAAAACTAAGTGTTGGCTGGGTATCGCGGTTATCATTTTCAGGTAACAGTGGCGTAGTTTGCGCGATGAAGTGTTCTAGTTCTTGCCTAAGAGCGACAAGATCAACCTTACAAGCTTCTAATGCTTCACGTGCAGAGACATTACTCAATAAAGCCAGCAATAGGTGCTCTACAGTCATAAATTCATGTCGACTGTCTTTCGCTTTAGTAAAAGCGACATTTAGACTAAGCTCTAGTTCTTGATTGAGCATAAGCGCCTCCCAAAATTGATATTAGCGGAATCAGACCTTTTCTATAGTGCAAAGCAAAGGGTATTCATGTTCGCGAGCAAATGTGTTCACTTGCGCCGCTTTCATTTCAGCAACCTCTGCGGTAAATACTCCACAAATTCCTTTTCCTTGAAAATGTACATCTAACATTATCTGTGTAGCGCGTTCTTCATCAAAAGAAAAGTATTTTTGTAACACTTCGACAACAAAATCCATCGGAGTGTAATCATCATTATTTAATAGAACCTTATACATTGATGGTGGTTGCAGCGTTTGCTTGACTTCATCTTTAAAAATGACGTCCGTTTTAAATGTTCCTAAAAAATCGCTCATTACTTTATTGCTCAGCCGTCTTACTCAGTGTTGAATTTCAATTTAAGCATAGTCTTTATTATCAATGATTTCTATCAAACAAATGATTTGTTCAATAAAGCCTAGGCGAATAGATTTAGCAGCTACTTTTTTTTGTTATAGCTAGTGTAGCATGCAAATGAAATCAACTCACACGCCAAATAATATATCATTTTATGACATATTACCTCGTATAACATTTGCCATTTAAGCTAATTTTACTCATTTTTAATTATTATCTACTTTCGTCACTTGACCTTAAAAGGCAATTTACGGCAGTATGATTTGCAATCAATAAGCATCTGTAATTATACTTAGTGACTGAGTGTATTTTATACATATCCGTAAAACAATCATTTGCAATTGAAAGGATAAAATATGGAAACAGGCATCGTTAAGTGGTTCAATAACGCTAAAGGTTTTGGTTTTATTTGTGCAGCTGAAGGTGGCGAAGATATTTTTGCTCATTATTCTTGTATCCAAATGGACGGTTACAGAACACTAAAAGCAGGTCAAAAAGTTAATTTTAGCGTTAATATTGGTCCAAAAGGTAATCACGCAAACCTTATTATTCCTATTGAAGACAATAATGAAAACAGTTTTGAAGAAAATAATTCTGAAGCGAACTAATAACTTATGGTAATAAAGCACAGTTAATTATACCTATACTATTAATAAAGATTTTAATTAACTGTGACTATTATTTTATGATGGCGGGCTAAAATTTATTTATTGGAAGAAGAAGAACCTGAAGCCTGAAAGTGAGTCATATTGCCATATAACGACGTCAACAACTTAAATTGTTCCACATCATAAAAGGTACATGCCCCTTCACCAAATTCTTTAGCAACTTCAATCATAAACTTTACCGTTGTAGCAATATCAACTTCATGACTCGCACCCGTTGAACATCCCGGTACTACAGTTTCTGAGCAGATAGCTACACCAACAACCGGTGCCGATGTTGAAACTGATGGCTGCATAATACTATTGATGTGATGAAGCCCATTACCGTATGGCGTTATATCCTGAATAGATAACGGAAAAGTGACGGCTTTTTGCCCACTACTCCATTCCATCAAACGGATCAGATCTTCTGAAACAGGCAATATATAGCCCTCTTTCACCGTTGGTGATAACGCATAGCCTTTATGATTAATGAGTCGATTACCTTTAGTGGTATCCACGGATAAAATTGCATCGGCTTCAACTATCGCTTCATTTATATTCATAGTCTCATCTTCAAGAGGTGAGTCCATAAAATCAACGGGAGAGTGAGGGCGAGTTGGCGCATTAGGGCAAATATGCGTGGTAATAATCACGTCACCCTTTAGCACATCACCTTTCTCATGCATTTTAGCTAATTTTAACGCGGTTGTAATCGCGGCGATTGCACCATCAGCATCAGAAACAACACCAATACGCGACGGCCTTGCGCCTATTCCACCTAAGCGGCCAATAATTCCCATCGTAGGTGCATTTTTGCCTTGAGATTTCCCTTGAGAACCGGGAATAACAATACGGATAAAATCGCTTTGACCTTTGGCATCTTTAACCGTTGTTGAAGTAGCTTGGATCGCGGGGAATGACTGAAATAATGCAACAATGTCCTCTCCCTTGACATCAGCGCAATCGATTAGCTCGTATACGCAAAGGGTTTGCTTTAGACTCATTGTACTTCCTTTAATTCTAATTATTTTTTTAGATAAATGTTGGGCTACTCAGACTCTTGTATTGAATTCAAAAATTCATACCTAAATCCTTTCGCCCTGAATAAACCTTAATTCCAAAAAACTAAGGTTTACTTTTCCTGGTGAAGGCGTAATTCACGCACTTTGAAATTTAATTTTAATTATAGGTACTGCTAGAACAACAATGATATTGATAACAACGAATTGCATTACTGATGAAAACAACTACTTGATACTACGTTTTAACCAATAAGGGTCTCCTACCATGCAGCCTAAATAGGAGGCTTTATAGCAAAGATTAACCGCTAATTGGTTCATAATTTGTTGATCCATTTGTGATTCAGGTAAGCTCAAACAAAGGGCATATAGCGTATCCTGTGAAGGATCAAATACCGTACTGGAGACAGAAGCGACGCCAGCAACAGATTCATTGACTGAAAACTCCCAGCCACGCTCTTCAATTAAAGCCAATTGTGAAATTAACTTCGCTTGTGCATCTACCGGCTGCTGGCTGATAATTTCAGCTCTTTTATCGGCAGGTAGTCGTGATAATAATGCACGGCCTGTCGATGTTCCGATAATTGGTAACCGTGTGCCTGGCTGCGTAATGACTTGCAGCATACTATTACCAATACGTGCATGTACGACTCTGACTTTGTCGTCATCAAGCGCTGAAACATAACTGGTAAATCCACTATCTTTAGTCAACTCATCAAGTGCTTCTAATGTCATGTCAATAAGTGGATTCATGCCTCGAGCGCGATGTGCTAGCTCCATGATTAATAAGCCCGGTCGATAAATTGGGGCATTACTCTTCTTTTCTAACAAACCTAGCTCTGCCATTTGCTTTAACAAACGTGAAGCTGAACTTTTTGGCATACCCAATTCATTCACGAGTGTTGTAACTGTTAGCTCATTACCTGAACGCAGAAACAACTGATAGACATCAACTACACTCGATAAAATGCTCATAATTTAGTGTCCTGAGCCAATAAGCCATAACTTTGCGGCTTTCTATCTCTAAGATAAGGCACGTTTAAACGAGTATGCGCTTGAGAACGAAAATCAATTTCACCAATCAATAACGCTTCACCATCACGACTCGCCTCACAAAGCACTTGTCCTCTTGGCCCTAGAACTTTACTGCCGCCAAAAAGGTGTAAATCCCCTTCATGGCCCCAGCGATTAACGGCAAGTAAATGCGTGCCATTTTCTAAGGCACGACATGCACTATTAATATCCCAGACATCGCTATCTTGAACACACCAAGCAGAAGGCGCTAATAAGAGTTCAGCCCCCTGCAAGGTTAGAATGCGGGCAACTTCAGGAAAACCCATGTCATAGCAAATCATGACACCAATTTTACCAATCGGCGTCTCAAATACTGGGAAGCTATTACCACCGCTAAACCACTGCTTTTCCATGCCAAAAGCATGAACTTTACGAAATACGCCGCTTACCCCATCACAACCTGGATTCCATACACCAACTGAATTATAAACTTCACCCAAATAGTCGCCACGCTCAACAAATCCACTCACAATAGTGATGTTTAAACGTGTCGCGAGGGTACTAAACAAAGTGTAAGTTTCGCTTCCAGCGCTATCACTGAGATCCCACAGTTTAGTTGACAGTAAATCACCGCGATAACCCGTAGTCGCAAGTTCAGGAAAACAAATAAGTTTTGCTCCCTGCTCTGCGGCTTGCTGACAAAATTCAGCCATACGCTGTAAGTTACTCTGCTTGTTACCTAATTCAGAGTTAAACTGAGCAAGAGCAACTTTAACTGTATTATCTTTCATCGCTCTACCCTTCAGTATTCGTCACTTTACGAAAATGAACAGAATCTACACCCTTCATTTTGGCCTGCCAACGCATTGCTAACCAATAAACAATGGCACCCGTCAGTAATGAGTTCAATGCAGGTACGCCAAAGTCGGTATTAAATGGACCCAGTGCAGAAGTCACCCAACCGACGATGACAGCAAGTAACCACACAAACAACGTTATTGGGTTATAGGCTTCACAAGTTTGTGGTAAAATTCCTTGCTCTCGGGTTATATCTAGTTCTTTTCTATCGCGTTTTAATAGGTAATAATCAACCACCATAATGCCTGCAACAGGTGGGATCGCGATTCCTAAGTAAATTAGAAAACCGATAAAGTTATCTAAAATCCCTAACATTGAAGCAATGGTACCGAAAATACCGATAACCCATGTCAGATAGCGACGATCAAAACGTTTGTTAAAAATGGCATTTAAGAGTGTTGAAAAACCTAAAGATGATGAGTAAAGATTGATATCATTCATTTTTATTGTAGAAAAGATAACAATTGATGCGCCTAATAAGCCTGTTAGCGCCATCATTAAGTCAAAGACTTCACTCGTGCGTAGTGCCAGTGCCATTAAAACAGAAATCATGTTGACTAAAAGTTCACCAAAAAATGTGCCGATGAGCGTCATCCAAAACACATCTTTAGGCCCTTTCATAAAGCGGCTAATATCTGGTGTTGTAACAGCCGCTATGATAAACCCACCTGCAACCATCGTGATTGCGGCAGGCATAGTCATAAGTGGTCCGGCAGGTTCAGTGGCATTAATTAAAGTGCTAATGTCATGACCCGATAATAAATTATAGGTTGCCCAACCGAGTGCAAATAAAAATAGCGGCGTTGAAATATTGGCAGTAATAGATAAAAATTTGTATCCATATACTGTGATAATCGTCACCGCAATACCTGTAATAAGTGACCAAGTCCCTGGTGTTAGCACATTAGTCGCTTTATACATTCCGTCCGCAAAGAAGCCATTTTGTACGCCGAACCATCCCATTAAGGAGATTGCAATTGCACCTCCAATTAATGCTGAGCCCAACTTACCAAATCCAGACCACCTAGAAAGTAGACTGATTGACATTCCTTCGCGGCATGCAGCCGCCCCGAGTCCCCAGCTTACGACTTGTAAAATAACCGAGCCTAGCATGGTTGCCCAAAACGCCTGCCAAAAAGTTAATCCGTAACCGAGAGCTGCACCTAACATCACTTGTGAAACACAAGCTAGTGCGCCAATTCGCAGAATCAACACTTCATAAAATGGTCTACGAGCACTTTGTGGTACTCGAGCCAAAGAATAATCTTCACCTACTTTATTCGCCATATATTGCACCTGCTGTGTGGTTGTCTTTGCTTTATTTTAACTTGGCTAAGTATAAGTTCCATTATATGGAACTAGGTTTCATTTATTCTACATGCAAATAATATCCATGATCGATACCTAATCGCAAGTAGAATTTATCTTTTCAGATAACTTTTTTATTATGGGATATTTAAGTGACCGTGGAAACACGTAGTAACGAAAAAAATAAGATTAAAAATGAATAGGTTGAATTTCGTGCATTTGATTAGCAGAATTTTACAAAAATGGCGGTTGCCCAAAATTAAGACTATTCCTTAAGGCAAATAACACCAAAAGTATCTGATTTTTTGTACAACAAACACAGATTGTAAAATTTCAACGACAGGGGACTTATGATAAATGTTTTTTGAAAGAATGAAAATTGATGCCTTGTTAATCTGCTGAATATAATTAGCCACAATTAAGGAAATCAATATGTTTAATACTACAAATTACTCAATTCCATTTCATCAAAGCAACTTGCTAAGTTATGTAGAGGAAAATAAAGATGTGATGAATAAGCTAGGAAATCAACTAAAAAGCATAACAAATATTTCAGAAGTCTGCCAAGGAGGTACGTGCTATGGGTTAGCGCATACCTTTGCTGCCTATGAACTTCATGGTTTAGGCGCTGAGTCTATAAACCAACTAAATAATTGTCTACAACCAGTATCTCTCACTAAATCACCTTATGAACAAATAGAAAAATATACACAAAAATCTATTAAAGAATGCATTTCAAAAGTATTAGCATCTCGTTGCACTGATATTTTCAATATTCAAATAAATCAAATGCCTCAACATTTCTATAAATATATGGCAGTTAAGGTTGACTCATTAAAACTCCCAGATAAACCTCAAGATATAGAAAATCTTGAATACATAATGCGTTGTCTAGATAACAATAAACATGAAGTAAAAAGATCTGATAGTTATAACATAGAGTATGAAACAGAACGAAAAGTCATTTATGATTTTTACAAAACAATAGAGCTTGGTTTAGAAAGCTCTTTTCCTGAAATATTTAAAGTCGATCCTATTATTTATAAAAAAATACAGGATAAGGTGAGTTTAACTGAGAGCGAGATAAAATTATTTTTGAAATATGCCTATCATTATTGTAGATTACATTATTCATATGAAACTGCCATATTTAATTCAGATATAGGAATAACCTATAGTAATAAGGTTTCTTCTTTATCATATAACAATATAATATATAATAAGACACTTGATGTCACGCTACAACAAATAGAAAATCATCTTTCCACTATTGAAGATAATAAAATAACTTCTGCTCTTTTGTTCTTAACTAATTGTCATGCAATGACAATTAGTGGCAGATATGATGAACAAAAAAAACAGTATATTTTTAGTTTCTTTGAGCCTAATAAAGGTTTACTACAAACGAATGATAAAACTCAAATAATTGATTTAATAAAAGAAATTACAGCTGGTAATTTTATTCCCCCTCTCACCTTTACTGCTAACTTTCCATTTATTGAAAGAACACTAATTTCTCAAGCTATAGGCAGTGTGATCTATTTGGAGAAAAGAAACGAACTTTCAAAAAAACCATATTTGCCCTCTATAAACAAAAAAGAAATACAGATTTTGACTAAAAAACATTTAGCCGAAGATAAAGTAGATATGACTCTATATAACGGTGCTAAATTAAAATTTGTCGATTACGACCCAAAAAATGATAAAATCAAACTCGAGCTTATGACAAAAACAAAAAATTACACTCTCTATTCAGAATTTAATGACGTAAATACAACTATTAGTTTGATCAACGCATCAATGGATGAATACCAAAAACATAAAAGTAAAGATATTTATATTGACGGATATGCAAGTAACTATATTTATATTGACGGGTATGCCAGTAACGACATTTATATTGACAAGAAAGGCCAGATATTAAATCGACTCAAAACTGCTTAAACTATACTCCTCTACATTAGGGGGGGGTAATGTAGAGGAGTATATCAATTATATTAATTATTCTCTGGCCAGGGCATCAATCGGATTCAATCTTGCCGCACTACGTGCAGGTAAAAATCCAAAAATAATACCAATAGCAGTAGAACACAGAAAAGCGCTTAATAAGGCAATTGGGTCAAAAGAGAATGTCCAGCCAGGTAAAGCCATCTGCGCGAGCAAGCTAATACCATAAGACAAACCGATCCCCATCAAACCCCCCATCAAGCAAACTAAAACAGCTTCAATTAAAAATTGCTGCATTACATCACTTGTTCGAGCACCTACCGCCATCCGTATACCAATTTCACGCGTTCTTTCTGTGACCGATACGAGCATGATATTCATCACACCAATACCACCGACTACCAGCGAAATAACGGCAACTAAGGTAAGAAATAGCTGCATTGTTTGCGTGGTTTTTTCTGCAGTTTTTACAAAGGTATCAAGATTATAAGTAAAAATATCTTTCTTACCATGGCGTAATGTTAACAACCGTGTCAGTTGCTGCTCAACCATTTGCGCATCAAAACCATCTTTCACTCGCACCACAATGCTATCGTAATAAGGGCGATTTAAAATTTTACTATTCACAGTGGTATCGGGTAACCAAATAGATAATGTTTTATTTGAGCCAAAAACTGATTTTTGCTCTTCCAATACCCCGATAACGGTTGCTGGCATATTACCAATTAATAACGTTTCCCCAATAACACGTTCTTGTTTAGGAAAAAATCGACGCTTAGTATTCGCATCAATAACCACAACTTGGGCCCGTCTATCAACCATATCCTGCGTAAAATTCATACCTTCAGTAAACTTAGCGGCATGAACACTAAAATAGTCTCGACCAATACCTGAAAGCTGAGCAGAAGCGTCTAAATTACCTTTTCGTAGTCTTGTTGAGCTATCTAACGTACCAGAAACCGCATGAACATAGGGCTGTTGAGCAATCGCCGTAATATCCGACGCTTTAAGTGATTGCCGATTTTGTGCATCATCACTGCCAAAATCGGTACCGGGATAAATAGAGATAGTATTAGTACCAATAGATTTTATATCATTAAGTACCATACCTTGGGCCGCATCACCAATCACCATAATAGAGACCACTGAAGCAATACCAATAATAATCCCTAACATCGTTAACAAAGTGCGCATTTTATTGACTACCATTGCGCGCCATGCCATCAAAAGCGCTTCGTTAAAGCGCCCAAAAACTTGCCCAAAAGTGAGCTTTCTTACCGGTGGTTTTGGCAACGGCTCAATCGCATGAGTCGATGCCATCCCTGAATCACTAATAATTTCACCATCTTTTATCTCCACAATCCGCTCGGCTTGTTGTGCCACTTTAGGATCATGGGTAACGATAATAACAGTATGTCCCTGAGCGCAGAGGTCTTTTAGGATTTTCATCACCTCTTCACCCGAGTGGCTATCTAACGCGCCCGTTGGTTCATCTGCCAATATCACTTGCCCACCGTTCATTAAGGCTCTGGCAATACTCACGCGTTGCTGTTGCCCGCCTGAAAGTTGGCTAGGTCGATAATGAATACGCTCCTCAAGCCCTAAGCGTGCTAATAATTGTTCTGCACGCTCACGCCGTTGCGCTTTTCCCGCACCTGCATAAACCGCGGGAATTTCAACATTCTGTTCGGCAGTTAGGTGGCTAAGCAAATGATAACGTTGGAAAATAAACCCAAAATATTCTCGACGAAGCTCTGCAAGGCTATCATTGTCTAAAACTGCCGTATTTTGTTCGGCAACATAGTACTCACCCGAAGAGGGTTTATCTAAACAACCAATAATATTCATTAAGGTTGATTTGCCCGAGCCGGATGCACCAATGATTGCAACCATTTCGCCCGCACTAATTTTTAGAGAAACATCTTTAAGTACGGTGACTTCGCTATCGCCTGCGGGATAACGGCGGGTAATAGCGTTTAGCTCAAGTAATGCCGACATAATTAATTCTCCGCACCACTACGCCCAACAACCACTTTTTCACCTTCGGTTAGCCCTTTGACCACTTCGACATACACATTATTACGATTGCCAATTTCTACCTGCTTTTTCTCAGTTTTATCACCATTAAGCACTTCGACTTCATAAAGTTGCGCTGAAATCTCGTCACCTAACGCTGAAAGAGGCAACAAAAGAACGTTTTTATGTGAGTCCAGCTCAATAGTAACTTGGGCAGTCATTTGTAATTTTAATAAGTGCTGAGGATTCGGTACTTCGAAACGGGCATAGTAAAAAATTGCATCGTTAATTTTTTCAGGAGTTGGAAGAATATCTTTCAATTCGCCAGTAAATTTTTTATCCGGCGCACCGAGTACCGTAAAAGATGCGGGTTGCCCAGGCTCTAAATAAATCACATCGGCTTCAGAAACTTCCGCTTTCACTAACATCGTATTGAGATCAGCGAGTGTTAAAATCGTTGGTGCTTCTTGCGCTGCAATAACGGTTTGCCCTTGTAAGGTTTTAATAAAAGTGACAATACCATCCATTGGCGCCGTAATTTGGGTGTAATTTAGATTTGTTTTCGACGTATCTAATGTGGCTTGATTACGTTTAATTTGCGCTTGATAAGTCGCTACTTGGGCTTTTTTAACTTCAACATCGGTTTTAGCTTTATCTAAATCTTGTTTGGAAACCACCTGCAATTTAGCAAGGCTAAGTTGACGTTGGTAAGTCACTTGTGCCAGTTTTAATTCGGCTTGAACCAGTGCTAAATTAGCTTCTAATTCATGAATAGTTTCTTGCGCTTCAGTGACGTCGTTTTGCGCTTTTTTCGGATCGATTACCGCCAGCAAATCGCCTTTTTTAACCTGATCCCCTTCTTTAACGTATAGTGTTTGTAGCTGACCGCTGACTTGAGCCCCGACATCAACTTTACGCACGGCATCCAATTTGCCCGTTGCCAATACCTGTTTATCCAGATTACCTCGTGTTACATCAACAGTTTGAAAAACTTCTTTTTGATCATTGCTAAAAAAGAACCCCATTGCTCCGAGTACAATCAAAATAACCAATATATAAATTGGCCATTTTTTCCTTGCTTTCACCTTCATTAAAAAATTATTCCTATAACAAAAAGAGAGCGCGGCGCCCTCTCTTAAAAAAACGATGATATATCAGACAGTTTATCGATTAGTTAAACGTACTATTGATTAATAATTAGTCTTTATCTGAAAAGTTATAATTATCAATTGCTTTTAGTTCAATACGCCATGCTATTTAAAATAGTCATACTCAAAATAATTCAAGTCACATGTAAGCGACAAGCGAAGCTATCCCGATGAGCATACACAAGTATGTGATTCGGGTAGCTGAACGCACGTCAACAACCATGTGGCTTGAAGTATGAAGAGTATATGAAGAGCATAAGCTAATAAGCTTTACCCCGTGCCAACCAAGCCACCCTAGAAAACATACTTTTTAGCTGTAATGGAATCGAATCTGGTCCCAATTCTGCTGAGCGATTTACTGTTGCTAATGCCATATCTGGTTTTGATGTGCGAGATATCGCTTTGATAATCACACGCCGAGGTGAGACTTTGGCATTTTCAGGGATTTCAGCTATCTCATGATAAAGGCTTTTAAACCCTTCACGATATAGGAAATGTTCCATATCGGGTGCCTGTAGCATCGTCAGTCGGTCTCTGTCGGGATCATTCATTTGACTTGCATAGTGCATCGCTGTTGCTGCATATTTTCGACCTGCTTCATCACCGTCCGTGAGTACATGCCACTCAATTCCCATTTTATTTGCAAATTTTAATAATGGCTTCAAACCACTTTGTGCAAAAGCAATCACTTTGATACCTTCTGTTTCAAAATAGTAGTTACATTGCCTTGCAAATTCACTCATCAACCAAATTTCGGTTTCACCTTCAACTAATAACCAACAACGGGCAAAAAGTGATGATGGACGATTGAAACGAACGTGAAATGATATTTTACGCAGATCTTCCGGACTCAAATCGTTTTCACTTAAACGATAAGCCGAGACTTTATTGGAATTACGTACCAGACGACAAAGATTCTCAACGGGAACTTGAGATAAAAGCTCACCTGAATTGGTTGTTGTTATTCTTTGTAGTGAAAACAGATTTAATAAGCCCCAAGCAATTGACAGCATAATCGGGTGTAATCGTGTTTCCGGATCTTCGATAATAATTAAAGGACGCGCGTACTTATCGAGTACGATATTTCCTTTTGCCTGTAATAACGAAGAAAACATCCCGAGTATTATCAATCGAATATTACGTTGGTTTGGTTTAGCAACGAGGCGGTTAATATTATCTAGCGCTTTCCAACCGCGCTTACGAGGTTCAATATTAATAAGTGTGTTATCAGGTTTAAACATGTGGGTGCTTTGACCTGAAAAATAATGACTCAGTAATTGTTGCATCGCATCAATACCATCACTGAGATCTTCATCACTCAAACGCTCAGGGTTATCCACCAGTGCGTGGGTTAACTCTTTTATTTGGTTGTTAACCACATCGCGTACTTCTTTTTGCCCTGTAACAATCGTTTCTGGATTCAAACTAGGTAAAAAACGTGCATCTCGTAAGCGGATCACCGGATATAAACGCACAATCTCTTTAATGTATTTGCCAACATTATCTAATGATAATTTATTGCCACCTGAATTTAGAAAACTACGCTCAATCGTGACGCTATTGTCATCTTTTAATTCAGCGCTAACACGGAAAAATATATGTTTTAAACCATCGCTATTATCAACCCAAACAGATGATAAATTTTTAAATCTAAAGGATTGGTGACGGCCTTGGTGTCTTTCACAAAATTTGAGTACAATTTGGAATGAGCGAAAACGCGTATCGTTTTCATCATTGCCCGTAGGTTGATGAAAATCATGTTGATTAAATTGATAATCTTTATGTTCAGGGGAAAGCAGAATATCAAGTGCATCAAGCAAACTTGATTTACCCCACGAGTTTTCACCAATAAGCACAGTATTGTTATTCAATACTAAAGAGAGTCGATTAATCCCTCTAAATCCATATATCTCTACTCGCTCCAGATACATATCCCTCTCCTTGCTATTTTAGTCTTCAATACAGCGTACTCATTAACCTTATCTATTACTATAAGCACACACACAAAATAAAAAATCTTCACAACACTATAGCGAACTAAGTTGAGCATATTTTTGTAGTGTTATAAAATGGTTAAACTTTATTTTTTAGTGTTTTTGTCCTATTTTATGTTAGCAAGCGGATAAAAAAACGTTTATAACAAAAAAATGCTTTAGCACCATACGTTAAATTATATCCGTCATTAAAGACTTGTGATCAATAGCATTGAAGCCACAACCCCTTGTTAATAGGATAGATTATAAGGACGCAACCATGTACTCAGGATTACTCATTATTCTTCTACCGTTAACACTCGGTTACTTTATTTCTATTAAAAATAAAAAAATACTTCATGTTGTTCATCGTTCTCTTAACTCGATGGTGTATGTAATTTTATTTTTAATGGGAATTACCCTCGCGTTACTTGAAAACTTAAGCGTTCATCTGATATCTATCTTACTTTATGCCATTACATTTTTTGGCTGTATTTTTTCACTTAATCTTATTGCTTTGTTGATACTAGATAAACTCGACCCATGGAAAATACCGCAACACAAACAAGAAAAACCACCATCTCGTCTCAAGATGGTACTGGAATCCTTACAATTATGTGTTGTGTTACTGGTTGGTTTTTTAGTCGGTTTAACTGGTTTTAAATTTCTACATTACGCCGATAAAGGGAGCCAAATAGCCCTTATGCTCCTATTGTTACTTGTGGGTATTCAATTGCGTAATAGTGGTATGAGTATTAAACAAATTTTAATCAATCGTCGTGGCACAACTATCGCTCTCGTGATGGGTGTCAGCGCACTTGCTGGTGGTGTCATTGCAGCATTAATACTGGGAATTCCGATTAAAATGGGGCTCGCACTAGCTTCTGGTTTTGGTTGGTATTCATTAACGGGCATTGTACTGACGGATGCATACGGCCCAGTAATGGGAAGTGCGGCATTTTTTAATGACCTTGCTCGAGAACTCGCTGCAATTATGCTTATTCCACTGATTATTAACCGTTATCGGTCCACTGCCCTTGGTATTTGTGGGTCAACTTCGATGGATTTCACTCTGCCTGTATTACAGCGCAGTGGCGGTGTTTCAATCGTGCCTGCCGCTATCGTTCATGGCTTCGTTCTCAGTCTTATTACGCCAATTCTTATGGCATTCTTTACATAAGTAGAATTTCAGTCACAATAGCCGTTAATTTATATGAAACAGGAAATTAACATGGTTAACCAACAACGTGTTTTAGTGTTAGGCGCTAGCGGCTATATTGGGCAAAACCTTATCCCTAAATTGATTAATGAAGGGCATGAAGTGACTGCGGCTGCTAGGCGCATTGACTGGATGCTATCTCAAGGATGGCAAGATGCGCGTTGTGTCTATGTTGATTTACATGATCCTGAAACCCTTAAAGATGTGATGAATGAAATAGACATAGTCTACTTTCTTGTTCATAGCATGGCAGACCAAGCAAACCTGATTGAACGTGAACGCACCGCGGCACGTAATGTTCAGCAAGCACTCGATAGCTCAAATGTTAAGCAGGTTATTTACCTCAGTGCATTGCAACATGGACACAGCTATTCTCCTCATCTTATTGCCAGAAAACTGACTGGTGATATCCTAAGAGAAAGCAAAGTTCCAGTAACCGAAATTCGTACCTCTATTATTGTTGGCTCCGGCTCAGCGGCTTTCGAAATTATGCGGGATATGGTGTACAACCTAGCCATTTTGACACCACCACGCTGGGTGCGTTCCAAGTCATCCCCTATCGCACTCGAAAACATTCTTCATTACTTAACTCAAATCGCTAAAATTGAGCCAACAGACAACAAAATTTATGACGCAGCTGGTCCTGAGTACATTAGCTATCAAGAGCTCTTTAAACGTTTTATCAAGGTCAGTGGTAAACGCCGTTTGTTGATCCCGCTTCCTATCCCTGTCAGCATGATCTCAGTGCATTTCATTAGCCTGATTACGTCGGTACCTCCTTCTATTGCGAAAGAACTTATTCAAGGACTACAGCACGATCTTCCCGCTGATGACAAAGCCTTGCGTGAACTCATCCCACAAAATTTAGTTTCTTTTGATGATGCGGTGAGAACCACATTAGCCGAAGAAGCAGCCGCGATTGATAACGCAGATTGGGGTTACGATCCTGAAGTTAAAAAACGCTGGCGTCCGGGCTATGGTTTTTATCCAAAACAAGCCGGAGCAACACTCGGCACAACAGCAACACCTGAATCTTTATGGCATGTCATACAACAAATTGGTGGAAAAGAAGGTTATTTTTACGCTAATGGACTGTGGAAGACCCGTGCGATTATGGATGACATGATGCTGAATAAAGTCAAATATGGCCGTCCTGACCGTGAAAACTTACAATTAGGTGATGAAGTTGATGGTTGGCGAGTGATCCACCTCGAGCCAAATAAGCAGTTAAGTCTCTTATTTGGTATGAAAGCCCCCGGATTAGGTCGTCTAACTTTTACAATTCATGATAGCGGAAGTCGACGCTCTATTGATGTCAGAGCATGGTGGCACCCTGCTGGATTCTGTGGCCTATTATATTGGTTTGCCATGATGCCAGCCCATTTATTTATTTTTAAAGGAATGGCTCAACGTATTAGTGAACTTGCCTACGAACGGGACAAACAACTTGCAGCGCAGCAACAAATAGAGAATTTAACCGCAAAGCAAGACTAATTTCAGCGTAAAAATTAAATTTTTATGCATAAAATATTGCATAAATATGCTTACAGGATTAATATCTCAACTAGTTTAAAAGGATATTATTGGTAAGCATGAGCATTCAATTAAAAAACATAAACTGTTTCTATGGTTCACATCAGGCACTCTTTGATATTAATCTTGAGTGCTCAGCAGGTGAAACCATGGTATTACTCGGACCCAGTGGCGCTGGTAAAAGCTCCTTGCTGCGCGTATTGAATTTATTAGAAATGCCACGTTCAGGTAACTTGAACATTGTGGGGCAACATTTCGACTTTACATCCGCGCCAGATGCAAAAGCTATCCGCGAACTACGTCAAAATGTCGGCATGGTTTTTCAGCAATACAACCTGTGGCCGCACCTAAGCGTAATGGATAACCTAATTGAAGCGCCATGTCGTGTATTGAAACTATCCAAACAAGAAGCACAAGCTAAAGCAAATAAATTGCTAGAGCGCCTACGTTTGACCCAATTTTCTGAGCGATTCCCACTTCATTTATCGGGCGGTCAACAACAACGTGTTGCGATTGCTAGAGCCTTGATGATGGAACCTCAAGTATTATTGTTTGATGAACCAACTGCGGCGCTTGACCCAGAAATTACAGCGCAAGTTGTTGATATTATACGTGAATTATCTGCAACAGGTATTACACAGGTTATCGTCACTCATGAAGTGGAGATTGCCCGTAAAACCGCTAGCCGTGTGGTGTATATGGAAAACGGCCATATCGTTGAACAAGGGGATGCAAGCCATTTTACGGCGCCTCAAACTCAAGCATTTGCAAACTATCTGTCTCACTAATAGATTTAGGATTAAGCGATGAAAAAAATTATATTAGCTGCGCTGCTAGGCGCTGTAACCCTATCTGCAACTGCTGCGGAAAAAGAAACTATCCGCTTTGCAACTGAAGCAACTTATGCACCTTTTGAAATGTTTAATGACAAAAATCAAATCGTTGGCTTTGATGTTGACCTTGCAAATGCCGTATGTGCAAAAATGAATGCCAACTGTACCTTCACACACCAAGCTTTTGATAGTTTGATCCCAAGCTTGAAATTCCGTCGTTTTGAAGCGTTAATGGCAGGTATCGATATTACACCAGAGCGTCAACAACAAGTTGATTTTACTGATACTTACTACCCGAACTCTGCGGAATTTATTGCCGTAAAAGAAAAGATCTCAACCGTTGATCAGCTTAAAGATAAGAAAATTGGTGTACAAAATGGGACTACCCATCAAAAATACATCATGGAACAACACAAAGGCATGACAACCGTTCCTTATGATAACTACCAATCCGCAGTTTCTGACCTGCAAAATGGTCGTATTGATGCTGTATTTGGTGATACTGCTGTTGCTGATGAATGGCTTAAAACAAAAGGCAATGAAAACTTAGCGGCTGTGGGCGATAAAGTGACAGATCCACAATACTTTGGTATTGGCTTAGGTATTGCCGTCCGTAAGGGCAACAAAGAGCTACTAGACAAAATGAATAAGGCATTAGCAGAAGTGAAAGCTGATGGCACTTATGACGTTATTTATAAAAAATGGTTTGAGCAATAATCGATAATTATTAATGAGCAACTTTCTATTTTTAACAAGCGCCGCCGGAATAACCGTCGGCCTTGCTGTTTCTGCCTTGGTACTTGGATTAATCCTAGCTATGCTATTTACTGCATGGGAATCTGTACGATTTAAGCCTGTTGCATTTTTAGGCACTTGTACAGTCACATTGATCCGTGGTTTACCTGAATTATTAGTCGTGCTATTTGTGTATTTCGGTACCTTACAACTAATCAACCTATTAGGCGATGGCATCGCGATTAACCTCGGCTTTTGGCAAACAACTCTGCAAGTTGATCCCAGTATTTTCTTTGCTGATAGTGGTAACTTCGACTATACCCCATTTGCTTGTGGCGTTATTGCTCTAGCCTTGCTATATGCGTCATATGCTTCACAAACGCTAAGGGGGGCTTTAAAAGCAGTTCCTTATGGTCAATGGGAAGCGGGGCTTGCACTTGGTCTCAATAAACGCACCATATTTTTCCGCTTTATTATGCCGCAAATGTGGCGTCATGCCCTTCCGGGGCTTGGTAACCAATGGCTTGTATTGCTTAAAGATACCGCTTTAGTTTCACTGATTAGTGTTAACGATTTAATGTTACAAACCAAAACTATCGTTAATCGTACCAATGAACCTTTTACTTGGTATGCGATTGTTGGGCTTATTTATCTTGCAATTACTATTGTTAGCCAGTTAGTCCTAAAACGTATTGAACTGCGCACAACTCGTTTTGAGCGGAGTGAATCGAAATGATAGATTTGATTATTAAAATTCTACCGGGATTGCCGACGAGTTTATCACTAACATTTAGTGCGCTATTTGTCGCATTTTTATTGGCAATACTGTTCACATTAATTTTATCCCTTAAAACACCCGTTGTTTCCCAAGCTGTTAAAGTGTATATCACCTTATTTACGGGAACACCGTTACTGGTTCAATTCTTCTTAATTTATAATGGCCCAAGCCAATTTAAATCTTTGCAGAATTACCCAATGTTATGGGACTTTATTTCAACCCCTTGGGTTTGTGCGATGGTTGCACTTGCCTTAAACAGTGCAGCTTATTCCACATTACTGTTTCATGGTGCGGTTAAAGCTATCCCTTCAGGACAATGGCAATCTTGCCAAGCTCTAGGGATGAGTAAACTGCAAACAATGCGTATTATCCTACCTTATGCATTTAAGCGTTCGCTATCATCCTATTCAAATGAAGTGGTACTGATATTCAAGAGCACGTCATTAGCCAGTACGATCACCATGCTTGATATCATGGGCTACAGTAGCCAAGTATTTGGTCAAACGTGGGATGTCACCGCTTTTGTTGCCGCTGGTATTATTTATCTGGTGGTGAATGCACTCTTAACTATTGTAATGCGTATTATTGAACGCAAAGCCCTCGCCTTTGAACAGCGCAATTAGCCGCTAACATAGTATATTAAATTAACAGAAAGCTTGGTGTAAAAACTGAGCTTTTTTATTTTATATAACTTTAACTCTAAATTAAATTAATAATTTTCATTTTGAATGACTTCATTGTTTTTTGAAAGATTACTTATTGATTATAAGTAACATTAGATAATTATTATATATCCCGAGAATAATTATTATGAATAATATATTAAAGTACAATATACCTTTTCGTCAGGCCCCTGTTATTAATTATATCGCAAAGGAAATTCCGCATCGGTTTTCACATAAAATCACAAATATAGCCAATATAAGTATCATAACCCGTGGCATTTGCCATGGATTATCAAATGCTTTTATTATGTATGAAAACAATAACAAGGGTAAAGATTATATCAATGAAATAAATGGTTCTTTTAATTGCATAAATAGTATAAATGAAAATAAAAACACTTTTAGAAAATACTATCTAGATTCTATAAAATTATTTAGTAACGCTAATTTTGACCAGTTAATATCAACAAGTATAAATAATCAAAGTGATTATGATAAATCTTACTATTTCAACGAAATGTATGAAGATGTGAATAAATTTAATTTACCTATAAGAACTAAAAATCAATCTAATTTTGATTTCATCAAAAAAATAATAACAGAAAACAAAATAAAAGATACTTATAATAACCCTATTCATTTAATTGATGAAAGTGAAGTAATCGATTATATTTATTTTTTCTTCGACAGTGTGACTAACCCTAAATCTACTAAATATGGTGAATATATTGAATCATCAAGAAGTTCACAATTCAATCACTTACCTGAAATTAGAGTCGAAAATGAAATTCAAAATAAAATAAAAAAAAATGAAATACTAACAAATGATGAAATAAAATGTTTTTTAAAAATAGCTTATCAAGCTATCGCTCAATACATTGATTTGAAAATGGCATCTAAGAAACTAAATGCTGGACTGATAAATGATGATACTAAACCAATTAATCATAAAAATAATAATTCTTATACTGGTGAGTGTATATCCATATCAAAAATAAAAGAAAACATAGAAAGAAAGATAAGTAACAATAAAAAATACTATTGTTTATTTGAAGTTAAAGAACACTGCATGGCAATATCTGTAAATTTTGATAAATATAATAAGCCAATATATAATTTCTTTGAACCTAATGAAGGAATTATCACTACTAATGATGAGGGAAAATTTATTAAGATTCTTGAGAGAGTTTTAAATAACTTTAATAAGGAAGGTAAGGCTTATAAAAATGACCTAGATGAGCCAGTCGTATATGTACAAGAAATAGAATCAAAATCAGGAAGTAATAATCGAATAACACCTTCAAAAGTAAACCTTAAAGATGTTCAACATCACATAAAAAAACATTAATCAAAGATAAAGCAAAATTAGATTTATCAGAAAATTATAAACTACAATTAACCCGCCATGACCTAGAAAAAAACATAATTAAAGGTGTAATTTATGGATTCAATCACAATATAAAAATCACGTCTAAAGACATGAATATTGATAGAATGGTAACAATAATCAATAAAAATATAGCTAAAATTAATGTTAAAACTAACGCACTATTAATTAATAGCAATTATGAATTAGAAAAAAATACTTTTAGCAAAAAAGTAATAAAATTAAAAAATATTTTAAAGAAAAGTTATAATAAAAACCCAGCCGATAGCTTTATTCATACAACAAAAAACACAGTGACTAAAATTAGAATTCCGCTAGAAACTGCCATATGATTTTTTATTAATAGCCAATAGTCTTTAGATATTGGTTAATTTGTTTTTTTTAATAACGTCAGCACTTCATAATGTGCCGTGTGTGGAAACATATCAAATAATTGTACTTTACATACCTGATAGCCCGTAAGATGTTCGAGATCTTGAGCCATCGTTTGTGGATTGCAGCTTGAATAAAGAATATATTCAGGCTGCATATGGGATAGATAATCACATAACGCTTTACCAATCCCTCGCCTTGGGGGATTAACTAAAACTAATTGTGGGATATCTTGACGATTCGTCGCAAAATTAGTCGAATCAAGCGCCTGAAATTCAACATGTTGTAAACCTAATTCAGCAGCTGATTGGCGCGCACAAGCAATGGCTGGCGCACTAATTTCAATCCCTGTTAATTTAGTTTCTTTGTCTGCACAATGCAGACCAAAACCGCCCACACCACAAAATAGATCCCATAAGCTGGTAATTTTTAATTCCCTAACCCACTCTCTTGCCGTTTGATAAAGCTTTGCAGCAACAACAGGATTGGTTTGGAAAAAACTTTGTGGGCGAATAAACAATGGAACTTGATTGAATTCTTCACGTAGAACATGTTGTTCGGTGAGCATAATTTCTTGCTCACCTTCCAGTATCGCCATATGAACAGGTTGAACATTAACGGTGATCACCGATAATTCAGGGAGTTGTTCCTGCAACCAAGGCAACGCATTTTTAAGTTGGGCTAATTTTTTTTCTGACCGCAAAACAAAACGCAACATAAATTGACCCGTATGCCAACTTTGCGTAAGAAGAAGATATTTTAATTCTCCACGCTTACGCTCAATATTATAGGGCGTCAAACCCGCACGAAGAATAAAAGACGTGAGCAATGAAAAAATAGCCGTGAATTCTTTCGGATACAAAGGGCAGTCAATTAAACTTACCGCTTTACCTTCTCGATTAACAATACCTAAAATTGGTTTTTCAACGCTACCACTCACCACCATTTTAGCTTTATTACGAAATCGTTCTTGTAAGCCTACAACTGGAGGTAGAAAAATAGATGGCCCGAGGTACGGCAGTAAATTCTGCAGATTATCTTGTTTTTGGGCAATTTGTTGTTCCGGCGATAACTCGAGCCATTGGCATGAACGACATTCTCTTGCCATGTATTTTTCACAGTACATATTTTTCACAATGTATAATATTAATGGCAAATTATTTGTAGGTGCAAAAATTTACAAGGTTTAGTTTTCAGCAAAATGGCAGCATTATAAACAAGCGGTCATAAACAAGCCGTATCAAAAATAACACAATCACACTTAGTGAATAATAACCGAAGGTTTATCGTCAAGATCAGGTTCTAAGCTTTCATTTTCCCCATTATCTTCTTCTTCAAATTCATCATGATTTGAATACAACAGATTATTGCTGAAAATTTCAAAGACAATCGCAGCAATTTGATCTTCCGCTTGTTGTAAGAAATGACAAAATTGACGGTAAGTCATACCAGGCTCAAGAGAAAATGATTGGCTAACAACTAATTTTGGTAGGTTTTCGTTGTTAATTTCAAGAAAAACTTTAGCAGTCAGCGAACTTGCGTTAATTTGGCTAATATTAGCCACTAACGTGATGATAGCAGTAGGTTTTAATTCCGCTAAAGCTGATAAAATAAGAACATTATTTAAAATATCTAGCTTCGCATCAAATATACCTTCGATATTTTGCATGTGCGGTAAATGTAACGCAGAACACGAATCACACTCAAAATAAGACGTTTTGAGCTCGTCTAGCCATGCACGAAGCTGTGAGATGTCTGGGTAACAAATAGAATCCATGGGAAATAACCTTCTTCAACTCAAAGTAAAAACTGATGTAATATTTATCTGCTAACTATGATACCGCAAGTGCCAACAGAAAAGCGGATAATTTTCACACATCCCCCCTTTAAACGCTAGCAAAACGAGCACTACTTACCGTTTTCATCCTTTTTTTCATCATTTATCATTGTATTTTTCAAATGAGTCTTTGAAGATGACTGATTATCAATGCCAAGAAAGCTTAATCCATGCACAGCGCGCCAAATTATATTAATCATTGCCGGAATTAAACAACCAACACCAACCATAATCAAAGTCACAATAGCCCCTTGTTGCATCATCGGCTCAGGCAAAGTGATATAATCATTGGTCACCAATAAAACAATAATTAACAAAATAATCCCCACAGCCTCTAGCACAATAACGGGTTTTGGCATGTCAGCTAACGAGCGCATCATATTTTGGGGCTTCTTACTCATTTCCCCTCCTTTTTAGACTTTACAGGGCGTTATTTTCAGTAATCCTCAGTTTACTCTTGAATTATATGTAATCCCTATCGGTATGAAAGGAAAATTCGACTTTTATTTCTTAACTGATGTAGGCATAGTATTAGCCGTTACGATTAAAATCTGAGTCCAAAATACAAAGGAGATATTATGTACACTGTCATTTTTGGTCGCCCTGGCTGCCCATATTGTGTTCGTGCGAAAGAACTGGCTGAAAAACTCAAAAATGAGCGCGAAGATTTTGATTACCGCTATGTGGATATTCAAGCTGAAGGTATTTCTAAAGAAGACTTGTCTAAAAGCGTCGGTAAACCAGTAGAAACCGTTCCTCAAATTTTCATCGATGAAACACCTATCGGTGGCTACACAGATTTCGAAGCTTATGCAAAAGAACATCTCGATCTGTACAAATAATTATCACGACTAATCGCTTAATTTTCTACCCAACAAAAAAAGTCATACTCGCTATTTGATAGCTACGGTGACTTTTTTTGTTCTTTTTGTGCTATTTATCCTATTTCAATAACTAATTTCATTTTTATTTCACTTTGGTGAGAACTTTCCTTTTTAGATGGAGTCCTAATTTATGCCACTGCTTTTCTTTAATGTCCCCATATTGACGAGCCCGATAGCCAACTCTATGTTTAATGCTATCGGGTTTTTTATTTCTATTAATAAATTTCCCCTTCTACTCTCCTTGCAACGTAACTATTAGCCTTCGTTTCCCCCCAAAATTACGATGTTCACACAAGTATATTCCTTGCCAAGTTCCCATGTTTAACTGGCCTTGAGTAATCGGAATTGTCAAACTAGCCCCTAACAGACTACTTTTTAAGTGAGCAGGCATATCATCGCTGCCTTCATAGTCGTGTTTGTAATAAGGTTCATTTTCAGGCACCGCTTGATTAAAAAAACACTCAAAATCTTGCCTAACGGTATGATCTGCATTTTCATTAATGGTTAACGATGCGGATGTGTGCTGAATAAAAATATGGAGAAGTCCAATGTTGACCGATTTGAGCTCAGATAACTGAGCTAGAATTTCATCGGTTATCAAATGAAATCCTCTTTCTTTTGCACTTAATTGTATTGATTTTTGCCACCACACAGGCTTTTCCTTGTAAATTGAGAATATTGAATAAATATTAATTGAGTAGATCCTGAACAAAACATCAATGTATTGCCATTAATTGCTAATATTAGGATAAAGGTGCTTTACCTAGCATGTCAGAATCTTTAATCTTTCGCACCTATACTGTACATCACACCAATGTCTTACTATCTATTTATAGCCCGAGGTACTGAACCGTGCTAGAACAAATAAATCTGGATCTTTTTAATCTGATCAATGCCACACCAGAGGCAGCAAGCGGCACGATTGCCATCGCTACGGTTATCGCTAAACGCTTAATCCTCATATTCCCACTCTTTACTGCCGCCTGCTGGTTTTGGGGTGCCCAACAAAATATGACTCGCCAGCGGGCTTTTGCTTGTAAAGCCGCTTTTGCTATCGTCATTGGCTTGGTAGTTTCTTGGATTGCCGGCTTTATCGCTCCCCATGATCGTCCATTTGTCATGGGATTTGGCACTAACTTCTTAGCTCATGACTCAACCCCTTCTTTTCCGAGTAATCACGGTACCATTGTGTTTACTTTCGCTTTAGCCTTCTTATTTTGGCTAAGAACATGGGTCGGACTCGTCATGCTTATTCCTGCAATCGTAATTGCGTGGGCAAGGATCTACTTAGGTGTTCACTGGCCACTTGATATGGTTGGCGCGTTTATTCTAGCTATTATTGCTTGCGGATTAGCTCAAATTGTTTGGTCAATTGGCGGTTATAAAATCCAAGCACCACTGACAAATCTCTACCGTCTAATATTTAGCACATTAATACGTAAAGGTTGGTTCCAACCTTAATGATTAAATTGAAGGTACTGGTAGGTATCTGTTACCAGTACTTTCAATGTTTTTAATATTGCGCTAAATCAAACTTTTCTTTTCTTTTTATTCTTCATCTGAAAAAAAATCAATTCATTAAATAAATTATTGAAACATTTTATTAACAAATATTTTGTTACTCTTTTTAATTATTTTTTTCGACGCGAAGAAAGTCATCTTTATTGTTATCCCAAGACGAGTAAATAATTAACATATACTAATGACAGCATAATGTACTGAACTAATTAATCACTCACTAAATCATTATTTAAACACTATTATTTTACTTTTAAATCAATATGTTAAATTTAATTTAAAATTAAATTTAATCGCTTTTGGTAAGTAAAAATAAGTATTTCCATATAAATAGATGATAATTTAAACACTATAACTAAAGTCATTAATATAAGAACATTTCTCAAACAGAATTTAATTCTATTAATAAATATCCAATTTCCTAACTGCTAACTAAATATAAAAACGTCTTAAAAAAACACATAAGTTAAATTTCATTAACATTTTTATAAAATATAATGTAAGTCTGTAAACATGGGGTATATTTCTCTTCTGAGATAGTGATCACGGCATTTTATTCTGGTAAAATGTAGATTCACACCCTCAAAAACCAGATTTAAACTTTACTGATAAAATTACAAAACTGATTGAAAATGAATTTAGTTTCTTTTTCAGTTTTATTTTCAATCAGATTGTTATGTAGAAAAATCTACTTTTAATTTGGCGATTAATTGTTCGAACCAAAAGATTAAAACATTCTTGCGATGATACATCGTTAGACATAAAAACTATTTTTGACTTTTATTTTGGAGACTATAATGGATACAACTAAAGTTGGTTCCATCGATACAAAAGCTTCTGGAGATCCTCGCGCTTGGCGTAAAACGGATACTGTATGGATGCTTGGTTTATACGGTACAGCTATCGGTGCTGGTGTACTGTTCCTGCCTATCAATGCGGGTATGAGTGGATTAATCCCTGTTTTGGTTATGTTAGTTTTAGCTTTCCCAATGACTTTCTTTGCTCACCGTGGTTTAACCCGTTTTGTTCTTTCTGGCTCAAAACCAGACGGCGATATTACTGAAGTTGTTGAAGAGCACTTTGGCCGTACTGCTGGTAACTGGATTACCTTACTTTACTTCTTCGCTATTTATCCTATTTTGCTTGTTTATGGTGTATCAATTACCAATAACGTGCACAAATTCCTAACTGAATTATTAGGTGTTACCGCACCACCACGTTGGTTATTAGCATTAATTTTAGTTGGTGGGATCATGGCTATCGTGTCCTTTGGCGAAAAATATATCGTTAAAGTCATGAGCATGTTAGTTTTCCCATTCATTGCTGTTTTAGTTGCCTTCTCTTTGTATATGATCCCATATTGGAATGGCGCGGTACTTGATACCCTGACATTTGAAGGTATTGCAGAAGCAGCTAAACATACGGGCGCCCAAAGTATTTGGATCACTATCTGGCTGACAATCCCTGTCATGGTATTCGCATTTAACCATTCACCAATTATCTCTGCATTCTCTGTAGCTAAACGTGAAGAATACGGTGATTACGCTGAACAAAAAAGCTCACGTATTCTTGCTTCTGCGCACATACTTATGGTGATGACAGTCATGTTCTTCGTCATCAGTTGCGTATTTACGTTATCTTCAGCGGACCTTGCACAAGCAAAAGCACAAAACATTAGTATTCTTGACTACTTGTCAGGCTACTTTGATCAACCATTCATTAAATTTGCCGCTGCGATTATTGCATTCATCGCTATCATTAAATCATTCCTTGGCCATTATTTAGGTGCTAGAGAAGGTTTTAATGGCTTAGTTGAACGCGCTTATCGTGCAAAAGGTAAAACCATTGATATCCGTAAATTAAACCGCGGCACAGCAATCTTCATGCTCGTCACTACATGGATAGTGGCAACACTGAATCCTGGCGTACTTGATATCATCGAAAGCCTTGGTGGCCCTGTTATCGCAATCCTACTGTTCCTAATGCCGATGTATGCTATCCATAAAATACCTGCAATGCGTAAATATGCAGGCAAAATTAGTAATGTATTTATCGTCATTATGGGTTGTGTGGCTATCTCAGCTGCGATTTACAAACTGTTTTTCTAATTAAAGAATTTAGCAGTATTTGAACCAAACCTGCCGCCTACATCTTAAGCATCTAATAGCAATTAGATAATTGAAGTGTAGGCCGGCACGGCAGGCAGAACTAATCTAAGCCACAAATATTCTCACATTTCTTATCTAGCTTTGCTAAGCCGCCCCTGTAACTCAAGTATCACGGGGATACTTAACTACAGATTCACAGCATAGGAATACGTACCATGATCAGCGTATTTGACATTTTCAAAATCGGTATCGGCCCTTCAAGCTCCCATACTGTTGGCCCAATGAAAGCGGGCAAACAATTTGTAGAAGATTTAATTCAACAAAACTTACTCACAAAAACTTCTCGTGTTGCTGTCGATGTTTATGGCTCTTTATCTTTAACAGGTCGAGGTCATGCCACGGATATGGCAATTATTATGGGCCTTGCTGGCAACCTACCTGACACCGTTGATATTGATGCCATACCTGCATTTATGCGTAATGTAGAACAAACTGGTAAACTTCAACTCGCCCAAGGGCAACATGAAGTCGATTTTCCAATTTCCGGTGGAATGAATTTTCATTCAACTAACTTACCGTTACACGAAAACGCGATGACAATTACCGCGTTTAGTGGTGATAACATTTTATATACAAAGAACTACTACTCTATAGGGGGTGGTTTTATTGTAGATGAAGATCACTTTGGTAAAACAGATGATAATGCCGTACAGGTTCCCTATCCCTACCAATATGCGGCTGACCTACAAAAACACTGTAAAGAAACGGGTTTATCACTATCAGCTCTTGTGATGCAAAATGAGCTCGCATTGCATAGTAAAGACGACATTCATCAATATTTATCTGCTGTTTGGGATGTAATGAAAGCAGGCATAGAGCGTGGCGTGACGACTGAAGGTTTACTACCCGGTCCTCTTCGTGTTCCTCGCCGCGCAGCTGCTTTGCGTCGCCAATTAGTAACTAGCGATAGCACTAATACCGACCCAATGGCTGTTATTGATTGGATCAACATGTACGCTCTCGCCGTCAATGAAGAGAATGCGGCAGGGGGACGAGTTGTCACCGCGCCAACCAATGGCGCTTGCGGAATTGTTCCTGCCGTACTGGCTTACTACGACAAATTTATCCGTCCAGTAAATGAAAATTCATTGACGCGTTACTTTTTAGTCACTGGGGTGATTGGTTCATTATATAAAATGAATGCGTCAATTTCAGGTGCTGAAGTGGGCTGCCAAGGCGAGGTAGGCGTCGCTTGTTCAATGGCCGCTGCGGGTCTTGCAGAATTGATGGGGGGAAGCCCTGAACAAGTTTGTATTGCCGCAGAAATTGGTATGGAACATAACCTAGGTTTAACCTGTGACCCTGTTGGCGGGCAAGTACAAGTGCCTTGTATTGAACGCAATGCAATTGCAGCGGTTAAAGCTGTGAATGCAGCACGTATGGCGATACGTCGTGTCAGCGACCCACGTGTTTGCCTCGATAAAGTTATCGAAACCATGTATGAAACAGGTAAAGATATTAATGCTAAATATCGTGAAACATCACAAGGTGGCTTAGCTATCAAGTTAGCATTCTGCGAGTAATAAGATATTCAGTTATCTAACAATAAAATGCCTATAACAATTTGAATTCATTTCAATATTATAGGCATTTTTTATTCGCTTTACTGAGCTAAAACTCAAAATCAGTCATTACCCAAAAATAGCACTCCACCAGCCACTAATGGTTTTCATCACAAAATCCCACATACGACCGAAGAAACCGGCTTCTTCAACGGCTTCTTTAGCCACTAAAGGATGCTGCTCAACAATTTCATCATTTAAAATAAAATTAATTGTTCCCACCGCTTGGTTTTTAGCCAATGGCGCTTCTAAAGAATCATTGTTAAGTTTGATATCAACTTTAAGGTTTTGTAACTGCCCTTTCGGAATAGTGATGGACACATCACTTTCAACACCAAGTTCCACTTCAGATTTATCACCAAACCAAACTCTTTGTGTTTTTAGTGTGGCGTCAGCTTTAATTGGTGTGACTGTTTCAAAGAAGCGAAAACCCCATGTCAGTAACTTTTCACTTTCGGAAAAACGAACTCGGTCACTCGGTGCGCCAAGTACAACGGAAATCAAACGCATCGGTCCATCCGTCGCCGAAGCCACTAAATTGTGACCAGCCCCATTAGTATGGCCTGTTTTTACACCATCAACATTTAAGTTTTGGTTCCATAACAAACGGTTACGATTTGGTTGCTTAATTTTATTAAAGGTAAACTCTTTTTCTTTATGCAGGATATATTCGTCTGGCACATCACGGATCATCGCTTGGGTTAGCAACGCCATATCACGTGCAGTACTGTATTGTCCTTCAGAATCAAGGCCATGTACTGTTTTAAAGTGTGTGTTTTTCAATCCTATTTGCTGAACATATTGATTCATCAAACTCACAAATGAATCTTGGCTACCTGCAACATAATCAGCCAGTGCAATACTCGCGTCATTACCCGACTGAATAACAATACCTTTGTTCAAATCAAGTACTGAAACACGGTCTTTTGGCTTAAGAAACATTAAAGAGGAACCTTTTAGCACAGGATTACCCGTCGCCCATGCATCTTCCCCTACTGTTACCATATCTTGAGGTGTGATTTTCCCAGCTTTAACCGCCTGACCAATGACGTAACTAGTCATTATCTTCGTCAAACTTGCCGGATCTAAACGTTGATCAGGATTACTAGACGCTAAAATTTTACCGCTATTGTAGTCCATCAATACAAACGCTTTTACATCAACTTGTGGAGCAACCGGAGCCTGAGCCGCATATACACTGCCACTCACAGCAACTAAAAGACCAAACCCAACCCTTGCATAACGGGTTTTAAGGGACAATATTTCTCTACTCATCGGTTATTCCTTTACGAATTTTAATCAGTTAAACACTATTGCTGGAAATCACTAAACGATAAAAACTTCGCTGCGATAAAATAAGCTTACTAAATCAAATTATTCCAACAATTATAAATTTCTTTCTAATAGTAAAGCTTTCCGCATTCTCTGACCATCAGCAACAAATAAAGATTGTTCCTATAATGGAATTTCATCTATCTTAGGTAAGGTAAATGACAAAATAAAATTAAGGGAGAATGACATGTTAACTGTATGGGGTCGCACTAACTCATCAAACGTCAAAAAAGTACTTTGGTGTTTAGAAGAGCTCAATATTGCTTATAATCAAAAAGATGTAGGTGGCCCATTTGGCGGGCTAGAGACACCTGAATATAAAAAAATGAATCCAAACAGCACTATTCCGACTCTACAGGATGATGGCTTTACGCTGTGGGAATCCAATGCAATTTTACGTTATCTTACGGAAAAGTTTGATCGCGCTCACTTATTGTTGTCTCAAGATATACAAGAAAAAGCAGCAGCTGATCAGTGGATGGATTGGGCTGGTGTGAATTTATTTGATCATATCAAACAGATGATGAATAAAATTGTGCGTGTCCCAGAGGCAGATAGAGACCCTGAGCAAGCAAAAATCATTCATGCAAACATTAATCGATTATTACAAATAGCAGATGATGCGTTAGCTACTCAACCTTATTTCAGCGGCCAAAAATTTGGTATTGCGGATATTGCTATCGCGCCACTGTTTTATCCGTGGCACGAAATTGTCACTGAGCGCCCTGCCTTCAACAATTTGGAACGTTGGTATCAGCAGTTGACCACTCGCCCACTATTCCAAAAAATTGTCATGGTACCGATTAAGTAATTAATTATAGCGTCATATTCATCGTGCTTGGGTTTTGATATTGATACTCAAAACCCAGTTCCTCGCAAATTCGATGACCATTAATAACCTTACCTTCTGGCTCATTATCTTCCATAATAAATTCAGGTGATTCTAATCCAAGTGACTGAGCTGCTTGGGAATAAAAATCAGACCGACTTGGATGAACTGGCGCACAAAGATTATAAATATGTCCACCTGTCGGCTGCTGAAGCAACAACAAAATTGCCGCAATCACATCATCTTGATGAACGATATTCACAGGTTGGTTTGCGCCTTTTAATCCTTTTTTACCCGCTAAAAAACGCCCTGCATGACGATTTTCCCCCACAAGCCCCGCTAAACGCAAAATATCTACAGAAATATGAGGTAAATCATGCAGCCATTGCTCCACGCCTACTAATGCCTTTGCCGACTCAGTTTCGCCTTCAAGTGGTGAATCTTCATCAATTAGCCCTTGTACATCTCCATAAACGGAAGTCGATGAGGTAAAAATAATACGGGGCACATGAAACGCAATTGCACTATCAACAAGCTGTTCTATTGCCTCAATATAGGTTGCAGTATTCACCTTAGAAGGGGGCAATAAAATAACAACAGCATCACTTTGTGCCATCAATTGTTCTAAATCTTCAGTATCACATTCTAAGTTAGGCGTTAATTTTAAAGCATAACAATCAACACCGACAGCACGCGCCGCATCAACCCCATCTGAGGTTGTTTTGGTTCCTGAAACGCAAACACCTTGCGCTAATAATGCATTTGCCAAAGGCAAACCTAACCAACCTAAACCAATTATCGTTACTTTTTTCATTTAGTTGCCCCTAAATCGGCTAATAATGACACTACGTTTATTTACTAGGTTAGCTGAAAATCATTAAACTTCCGAACCTATTTTCTATGAGATTAATCACTATAAAAGTACTTTATATAACTATTATTGGTTATTTTAAAAAAAAGAGTTGCATTCATAGGCTAAAATCGGATAGGTTGAATACCAATGAGTATTTAACTCGACTGAATTTTTAAGCAGTTAACTAATTATATAACGGAAGCTATTATGACTCGTATTTCACGCAACCACCATCATCACCATCATCCTGATTAGTCTTTTAGGCGATGTGTGCTGGAAGACGATCAACGACTCTTCCGGTGGCTGAAATGCGAAAATAGAAAACCCTCGGAAGATAATCTTCCGAGGGTTTTTTTATTATTAATCAAAAAGATATTTAAGGGATTTAGGGTGTAATTATGTTGGATAAAACACGTTTAAGAATTGCAATTCAAAAATCAGGCCGTCTTAGTGAAGAATCAAGAGAGTTATTGTCACGCTGCGGGATCAAAATTAATTTACAACAACAACGTTTGATTGCTTATGCAGAAAATATGCCTATTGATTTACTGCGTGTTCGTGATGATGATATCCCAGGCTTAGTCATGGATGGTGTTGTTGACCTCGGTATTATCGGTGAAAACGTACTTGAAGAAGAATTACTCAACCGCCGTGCACAGGGTGATAACCCACAGTATAAAACATTACGCCGTCTTGATTTTGGCGCTTGCCGCTTATCATTAGCCGCTCCATTAGATTTCAACTATACCGGAGCTGAATGTTTAAATGGTTCTCGCGTAGCTACCTCTTATCCACACCTGTTAAAACGTTACTTTGACGGAAAAGGAATTCAATTTAAATCTTGCCTACTCAACGGCTCAGTGGAAGTTGCACCTCGTGCAGGCCTTTCAGATGCTATCTGTGACCTTGTTTCCACAGGGGCGACTCTTGAAGCAAACGGTTTAAAAGAAGTTGAAGTGATTTATCGTTCAAAAGCCTGCTTAATCCAGCGTGATGGTGAAATGTCAGCAGATAAACAACAGCTTATCGACCGCATGATGACACGTATTCAAGGTGTTATCCAAGCACGTGAATCTAAATACATTATGTTGCACGCGCCAAGTGAAACACTCGATGACATCATTGCTTTACTACCTGGCGCTGAACGCCCAACTATTTTGCCGCTGGCGGGTGACAAAAATCGTGTTGCTATGCACATGGTTAGCTCGGAAACTTTGTTCTGGGAAACAATGGAAAAACTCAAATCATTAGGGGCAAGCTCGATTCTTGTGTTACCAATTGAAAAGATGATGGAGTAAACACGCCATGGAACTGGGATTCAATCAACCAATCCGCTGGTCAACTTGCAGCGAAAAACAGCAAAGCACCCTGCTAATGCGCCCAGCTATTGCCGCATCAGGCAGCATCAGTGCGGCAGTTAGCCAGATAATTGACCAAGTACGCAAAGAGGGTGATATCGCCCTACAAGAACTTAGCCGACGCTTTGATAAAACAGATATTTCGACTGTTCGTGTGACGCAAGAAGCCGTTGACGAAGCCCAAACACGCCTTGGTGATGAAATTAAAGTCGCTATGAAAACGGCAATCAATAATATTCGCCGTTTTCATGAAGCGCAAATACCGTCCCCAATTACGGTTGAAACGCAACCAGGAGTCGTTTGCCAACAAGTCACTCGTCCTATTGATTCTGTTGGATTATACATTCCCGGTGGTTCTGCCCCCTTATTATCTACCGTTATGATGCTTGGTACACCCGCCAATATTGCAGGATGCCGTAAAATTATTCTTTGCTCGCCGCCACCGATTGCCGATGAAATTTTATATGCTGCAAAATTGTGTGGCATCACCGAAATTTTCCATGTGGGTGGCGCGCAGGCCATTGCTGCAATGGCGTTCGGAACCCAAAGCATTCCAGCCGTGGATAAAATTTTCGGTCCAGGAAATGCTTATGTGACTGAAGCAAAACGCCAAGTTAGCCAAAGCCATGACGGCGCTGCCATTGATATGCCAGCAGGTCCTTCAGAGGTCTTAGTTATCGCAGATAGCCAAGCGAATCCAGCCTTTACCGCATCAGATTTATTATCACAAGCGGAGCATGGCCCTGATTCACAAGTGATATTACTTACCGATGATGAAAATTTCGCGCAACGTGTTATCGACGAAACAGAAAAACAATTAGCTCAGCTTTCTCGCGCTGCGATTGCCAGAGAAGCTCTTAGCGCTAGTCGAGTGATTATTGCGGATTCAATTGAGCAATGTGTTGAAATCAGCAATCGTTATGGTCCTGAACATTTGATATTACAAACACGTAATGCTGATGACTTAGTCGATTCTATCACTAATGCAGGGTCAGTTTTCGTGGGTGATTGGTCGCCTGAATCCGCCGGAGATTATGCGTCAGGCACAAACCACGTACTGCCAACTTATGGTTATACCTCAACCTATTCAAGCCTTGGATTGGCTGATTTCATGAAACGAATGACAGTACAAAAACTTTCAGCTCAAGGTTTATTAGGGTTAGCAACAACGATAGAAACACTAGCACAAGCGGAGCAACTCACGGCTCACAAAAATGCCGTTACCTTACGAGTCACCGAACTAAAAAAACAAAATAAGGAATAAGTGATGAGCCAAAATTTTAATGCCGCCAGCCTTGCTCGCGAAAATGTCAAAGTCATGACGCCATACATGTCGGCCCGCCGTCTTGGGGGGAATGGTGATGTGTGGCTCAACGCTAACGAATATCCAACCGCGCCTGATTTTCAATTTAATGAGCGTAATCTGAACCGCTATCCAGAATGCCAACCTGCTGCGGTGATCCAAAACTATGCGGCTTACACCGGTTTAACCCCAGAGCAAGTTTTGGTCTGCCGTGGAGCCGATGAATCTATCGAATTACTCATTCGTGCATTTTGCGAGCCGGGTAAAGATGCCATGATGTATTGCCCTCCGACCTACGGCATGTACAGCGTAAGTGCAGAAACATTTGGCGTTGAGCAAAAGAAAATAATGGCGCTGCCCGATTGGTCTTTAAATGTGGATGCCATCCGTGAAAATTTACCCAATACTAAATTAATTTATATTTGTAGCCCAAATAACCCGACGGGCAATATCATCGATAATAAAGCGCTACTCGAAGTATTAGAAATGACAGCAGGACGCGCTTTAGTGGTCGTTGATGAGGCTTATATCGAATTTTGTCCTCAATATAGTGTGACTAGCTGGTTAGCTAATTATCCAAATTTAGTGATTTTAAGAACTTTATCAAAAGCATTTGCCTTAGCAGGCTTACGCTGTGGCTTCACCTTAGCCGCTCCAGAAGTAATCGAGATCTTACTCAAAGTGATAGCCCCGTACCCATTATCAACGCCTGTAGCGATGATAGCAGCGAAAGCTTTAGATAGTGATGGTATCAATACCATGAAAAGCCGCGTAGCCATTATCTCACAAAATCGAATCGCGCTATCTGAAGCCCTACGCGATTTACCAGTCGTTGAAAAAGTCTATCCAAGCGAAACCAACTATATTCTGGTGCGCTTTATCGATGGCGCGAAAGTGTTTAAAGCGCTTTGGGATAAAGGCATTATTTTACGCGATCAAAGTAAACAACCGGGGCTAGTTAATTGCCTGCGTATTACTATCGGGACAGAGACAGAAAATGTCCGTGTTATTGAAGCTATTGAAGCACTTTGTTAATTAGGAATAACTCATGAACCAGAAAATTCTTTTTATCGACCGTGATGGGACATTAATTACTGAGCCACCTACCGATTTTCAAGTCGATAGCCTCAGTAAACTGGCCTTTGAAAAAGCAGTTATTCCAAGTTTACTCGCGCTACAAAAAGCCAATTACCGCTTGGTGATGATCACCAATCAAGACGGACTAGGAACTGAAAGTTTTCCAACTGCTGACTTCGAGCCGCCTCATAACTTAATGATGCAGGTTTTTGAATCACAAGGTATTCAATTTGATGAAGTGCTGATTTGCCCACATAAACCTGCGGATAATTGCGCGTGTCGCAAACCTAAACTGCAACTTGTTGAGAAATATTTAGCCGAAGCCATTTTAGATACCGAAAATAGTTATGTGATTGGCGATCGCGAAACAGATATTCAACTTGCTAAAAATATGGGGATCAAAGGGCTACGTTATAATGCAGCCGAACTTGATTGGACAGCCATCGCGAATCAGCTGACTAAACCTAACCGCTATGCACGCGTTGAGCGTACCACGAAAGAAACCAATATCGTGGTTGAAGTATGGTTAGATCAAGAAGGTGGCAGCGAAATCAGTACTGGCGTTGGCTTCTTTGACCACATGCTAGATCAAATCGCTACCCACGGCGGTTTTCGCTTAAATGTTAAGGTCAATGGTGACTTATTTATCGATGACCACCACAGTGTAGAAGATACGGGCCTTGCTTTAGGTGAAGCATTAAGAGTAGCGCTTGGTGATAAACGTGGTATCGCTCGCTTTGGTTTTGTCTTACCTATGGATGAATGCCAAGCGCGCTGCGCATTAGACATTTCAGGTCGCCCACACCTCGAATATAAAGCCGAATTTAAATATCAACGTGTGGGTGATTTAAGCACTGAAATGATTGAACATTTCTTTAGTTCACTCTCTTATGCGATGGGCTGTACCTTACACTTGAAAACCAAGGGTAAAAACGATCACCACAAAGCAGAAAGCCTATTCAAAGTGTTTGGCCGTACCTTACGCCAAGCTATCCGTGTTGAAGGGAATACCTTACCAAGCTCTAAAGGGGTGCTTTAATGAACGTGGTCATCCTTGATACGGGTTGTGCCAATTTAGCCTCTGTCGCTTATGCGGTAAAACGCTTAGGCTACAATCCGATTGTCAGTCGTGATACCAACACGATTTTACAAGCCGATAAAGTCTTTTTACCGGGTGTTGGTACTGCAAGTGCCGCAATGGAAAAACTCGTTGAACGTGAATTAATTCCATTAATCAGAGCACTCACTCAACCGGTTTTAGGCATTTGCTTAGGGATGCAATTAATGGGTAGTGTCAGTGAAGAAGGAAAAACGGAAATCCCGTTGCTCGGTTTAATTGATAGCCCAGTACAAAAAATGGATGCCAATGGTTTACCCGTCCCCCATAGCGGCTGGAACCAAGTAAAAGCATTAGCAGGCCATCCTTTGTTTAAAGGCATCAATGACGACGCGTATTTTTATTTTGTACACAGTTATTCGATGCCTATTTCAGCGAATACTATTGCGCAAACCTTATATGGCAACCCGTTTAGCAGTGCTGTAAATCAAGATAATTTCTACGGTGTGCAATTTCACCCAGAACGTTCAGGTGCCGCTGGCTCACGCTTGATTCAAAACTTTTTGGAGATGTAATTTTCATGATCATACCTGCATTAGATTTAATTGATGGCACTGTCGTTCGATTGCATCAGGGGGATTACGCCAAACAAACCGATTATGGCACTGACCCACTGCCTCGCTTACAGCAATATGAAAAAGAAGGCGCAAAACTACTGCATTTGGTTGATTTAACTGGTGCTAAAGATCCGCAAAAACGCCAAATTGCATTATTAAAGAAATTATTAGCCGGTGTTTCCGTACCTGTGCAAGTCGGCGGCGGTATTCGTACTGAAGATGACGTAAAAGCATTACTAAACGCAGGAGCAACACGTGTCGTCATTGGTTCGACCGCAGTAACTCAACCCGAACTGGTCAAAACATGGTTTGAACGTTATGGCGGTGAAGCTATCGTTTTGGCGCTGGATGTCCGCATAAATGATAAGGGCATAAAAGAAATTGCGATTAGCGGCTGGCAGGAAAACTCAAATTTAACCCTTGAAGACGCCATTGAAATATATCGTCCTTATGGGTTAAAACATGTCCTGTGTACCGATATATCCAAAGATGGCACCTTAAGTGGTTCTAACGTGGATTTATACCAAGAAATTAGCCAAAAGTTTCCAGATATCCAAATTCAAGCTTCAGGTGGTATTGGTAATTTAGCTGATATCGCAGCAATCCCTCCATCGGGTGCAGCAGGCGTGATTGTTGGGCGAGCCTTACTTGAAGGTAAATTTACTGTTGCGGAGGCAATCGAATGTTGGCAAAACGCATAATTCCTTGTTTGGATGTCCGCGATGGACAAGTCGTCAAAGGTGTTCAGTTTCGCAATCACGAAATCATAGGTGATATCGTTCCCCTTGCCCAGCGTTATGCAAAGGAAGGTGCGGATGAACTAGTATTTTATGATATTACAGCATCCTCTGATGGCCGAGTCGTTGATAAAAGCTGGGTCGCTAAAGTGTCAGAAGTGATTGATATTCCATTCTGTGTTGCAGGTGGTATTAAAAGTGTTGAAGATGCCGCACAAATTCTCTCCTTTGGTGCAGATAAAATTTCTATCAACTCTCCTGCGCTTTCTGACCCCACATTGATCACTCGCTTAGCCGATCGCTTTGGCGTGCAGTGCATTGTTGTCGGTATCGACACCTGGTTTGATGAAGCCACTAACGAATACCTCGTTTACCAATTCACTGGTGATGAAAAACGCACAGCACAGACCCGTTGGAAAACGTTAGATTGGGTAAAAGAAGCACAACAACGTGGCGCGGGTGAAATTGTTTTAAATATGATGAACCAAGACGGTGTACGCCAAGGTTATGATCTGGTACAACTGAAAAAAGTTCGTGAAGTTTGCCAAGTACCATTAATCGCCTCTGGGGGCGCAGGGGAAAAAGTGCATTTCCTTGATGCCTTTACCAATGCAGGTGTCGATGGCGCTTTAGCCGCTTCCGTTTTCCACAAACAGATCATCAATATCGGTGACTTAAAACAATACCTAGCCGAAAATGGAGTTCAAATTAGAGTATGTTAACTACAGAACAATGCAGCCAACTTGCTTGGCAAAAAGTCGATGAATTGATGCCTGTTGTCGTACAACACGCAACTTCCGGTGATGTATTGATGTTGGGCTATATGACCCGTGAAGCGCTACAAGTCACCTTAGACAGTCGTAAAGTGACATTTTTTTCCAGAAGCAAGCAGCGCTTATGGACAAAAGGTGAAACCTCGAATAATTTCCTCAATTTAGTCGATATTGTCGCCGATTGTGACAGCGACACATTGCTAGCGTTGGCGCTACCCGATGGTCCAACTTGTCACAATGGAACCCAAAGCTGCTTCGCTCCAGCGCAAAGTGGCTGGGGATTTCTCTTTGAGCTTGAAAACATACTCAAAGAGCGTAAAACGGCTGATCCTGAGAGCTCTTACACTGCCCGTCTTTACGCTAGTGGAACTAAACGTATCGCCCAAAAAGTCGGTGAAGAAGGTGTGGAAACCGCATTGGCTGCTACCGTTAATGACCGCGCAGAGTTAACTAATGAAGCCGCAGATTTGATGTATCACTTAATGGTTTTATTACAAGATCAAGATCTTGATTTAAGCGCAATTATTAAACGCTTAAAAGAGCGCCATCAATAATCACTCGGCTGCCTAATATTGGTAGCCTAAGCTTATTGACTCAGTGGGATGACGCTAATGTTTCCCACTTTGAGTTTTATTTTGACTATTTCAATGAACGTATACACCAATCTACCGCATTCATTTATTTTGCAAATACCTGCTAGTTCATTGTCATTATTTTTATCTTCTACTTTTTAATTTTCAAGTCTCACTTACTCAACCTTTGCCATCACTTTCTATCAAGTTGTATATCAAATTGAAATTGGTATCATTCCAATTATAGGATGTCGATTTCAAAGGAAATAGTCGTGTCAGAAAATTCAATTTTTATGCAATTAACTCAGTTACTCGATAAAAATAGTGCTCGATATCGTGTGATGGAACACCCGACGGCAGGCAAATCAGAAGAAGTGGCTAAAATTCGTGGTACACAACTAGGACAAGGTGCAAAAGGATTGGTTTGTCATGTAAAAGGTAATGGCATACGTCAGCACGTCCTAGCCGTTTTACCCGCAGATAAGCAGGCTGACCTAAGTAAGATCGCGATAGCAATCGGTGGAACAAGAGCGTCATTAGCCAGCCCCAAAGAAGTGGATGAGTTAACACAATGTGTTTTCGGCGCAATACCGCCGTTTAGCTTCCACCCTTCTTTGTTACTTATTGCAGACCCGCATTTATTTGGTCGTTTTGATGAACTCGCTTTCAACGCTGGCACATTAGAACGCTCTGTAATTTTAAATACAGAAGATTACCAAAGAATTGCATCACCAACGCTGGTTAATTTTATTCGTACTGAAGAAGCATAATTTACGGTTATTAAAAATAACCCTCAGACTACTGTCGAACATATTTTATTTGGCGGCAAGTCTAATAGGTTTTGAAAATAAATTAGGAAAATCAATTCATTGATTTTCGGCTGATAACACAAAGCGGGAAAAACCACGTTTTTATCCCGCTTTGTCAACAACCTCAGGGTTATTAAAAATAACCCTTTAAAAAATAAACTAAAACAACTTACAGATTGAGTTTTTTATCATATTCAAGGCTGGCCGTTTTTAATGCTATAAAATCTGAGCTACAAATAAACGGTTTTAACGCAGTAAACTTCGCTTCAGGCCAATCATAAATTTTGAGCTGCAATAATTCGCCAATAACGTCGGCAGAAAAACGATAATTAATCGGCTTAGCAGGGTTTCCCCCCACAATACTGTATGGCTCGACATCTTTAACAACCACACTATTGGCAGCAATAACCGCACCTTCGCCAATTTTAATACCTGGCATAATAAAAGCGCGCATACCAATCCAAGCGCCGTCACCAATCACGGTATCGCCCTTGCCAATGTAAGCCTCTTCAATATGCTCTAAAAATGGATATAAACAAAACCAATCCATACGATGGGTATGATTGCCGCCCATTAAAATGACCGCTTCACTGCCAATACAGACATAGTCGCCGATATAAAGTTGATCGACATCCCATGCAAGTTGCCAATCTCGACTTTGCTCGTCACCTTGTAAATAGCGAACCACTGATTGTTCAAAACCATCATCCCAGCAATCACTATAATAGCTATGTTGCCCTTTAATATGGATATTCGGATTTTGTACAACTTCATGCAGTAATTCGTATTTCGACCAATGCTTTTTATTCATGGTAACAAACCTTTTAATAACTTTAGTAGTACCATAGAAGAACGCTATCTATGGTGATGTATTCACGTTCAAAACACATCACAATCAGCAATTTGTGGTCGCTTTAATAAAGGGGTTTCCATAAAATAATCCTTAAATTAAATTTTGATAATATTTTATTGCTTAATGACTATTCTACTTTAAAAATATCATAAATAAACGGCTAAAAAAAATCATCGGCTACGTATTGCAACCGATGATTTAATTACATATTTAATTTTACTTATCAATGCGTTAAGCTATTTATTTTTAATCACTTCTTAACTTTACCCAAATTAAGCGGCGTGATCTCACCAGTTTCAACATTGATATAAAAATCACGGCTAGGATTACCTTGCAAATATTTATCTATTACAGTGAAAATACTACCAAAACGTAATTTAAAAATATTTTCAAACGTACTATCTGCATTAATCTTATTCGTTGAGCTCGGTAATGACGCTAATAATGTTCCCGTCAGTAACTGATACTGGTTCAATCGCTCCGCAGGAATATCCTGCAACGCCAACTCATCGGCATTACGTAACCGGTAAAAATCAACTGCAAGGTCGAACCCATTCCATTTCGCAAAATCATTTAATTTAAAACCGGCTTTATTAGCAACTAATGCCGCTTTTTGGCTAGCCTTTTTCCATGCATCTGCATTTTTATTTAAATAAACCTGCGTGATATCGATGTTCTCAGGGTTCACACCTTTAGCACATATTTCATGATTTTGACTTAACGGTGCCGTTAATACTTCATTATAAGCACTTTGGCTTTCTAACTGGCTGAGTATCAACATCTCTTCGCCATTCATACTAAATAACATTTGGCGAATTTCACATGGCCACTCTTCTGGCAGAAAACGTAAACGTGTTAATTCCGTAATATGCCAGTTAGTAAAATCATAATAATTATCTGCTTTAAGAATATCGCTATTCCAAAGATGTGGAGAATTGGTTTGTTTTAAATGATCCCACTCTTGTTGATAGTGCTCGAATAATTCATCAAAACGCGGCACATTATCAATAATTACAGTTTGCACATCGATTTCATTGGCATTTTTAAAATTCAGAATCTTATATGCCGGAACATACGCTGCCATTGATGGAGCTTGGATATTAAACAATAAGCTACCATCGGGATATTTGCGCACACCAGTATCATTAAAATGCATGTGACCGCCAACATGCACACCAATACCGGTTTTAGCCATTGCATGACTGGTATCTTCTTTTGGCGCTCTTTCTAATTGGAATTTACCTTTACCAAAAATAGTTTCAAGGTCATCCGCAGCACCATTATCAAACTCCACCATTGGGAAATGGCTAAATGTAATCAACGTTTTATTTTGCTCTTTTGCACGTTTTGCAACTGAAGTCATCCACTCTACAGTTTGCTGTTTATGCGTTAGCATTTTGTTGTAGCCCGCGTTTCCTGAACCTGCAAAATTCTTGGCAGCCTTTGGGTTATTAATATCTGCTTTTTCAGAAGGCACATACACATTTGCATCAACAGCCATCAACCAAAGACCGGGAACAGGTTCAACAAGATAGCTGCTATCAGCGACATTAAAGCAAGGACCATAACCTGCTTGCTTATATTCACCACCAGTTCCTTGTGTACAAATTTCATACTGTCTTTGGCTAAAATCACTGGCTTTTACAGCAGCGTCATAACTATAACCTTTTGAGCCATAATCAGAATAAGGAGTTTCCCAATAGATATCGGCTGGCAATGGATTGATGCCAAAAGATTTCATGGCATCCATTACATTACCATAGCCACTGTAAACCATTTCTTCGCTACAGATAGTTGGTAATTCAGCACCTGTATCAATAACTGCTGTTTTACCTTGATACCCCGTACACTCGCTAGCACCTAAACTAAAGATACGCTGAGTTTTCCCCTCTACACCCAAAAAGTCCTCTTTTCCTGCGGGCATATCAAATGGACGGTTAGGATCATGATTCCCTGGCGTAGCAAAAAAGCGCATGCCATATTTTTGTTCGTACTCTTGTAAAACTTTAACTAAACCACGTAAATGAATTGGCTGACCATCATCCGTAAAATCCCCCGGTAATGCGATCAACTTTATTCCTTTGCTGCCGGCATCTTCAAGGGCGGCACGTAGTGCAAAATAGTTTTCGTTAAATAAACGGGTCGATGTCAACTGCGCGTACATCGACCGAATAACCGCATTCTGACCGCTTTTACTATTTTTCAAACCATCAAACGAACCATCAGAAAATTGCCCATAAACATCATGAAAATGAATATCAGGCATAAATGCAACGGTATAATTATAGGCTTTATTATCGGTGGTCGTTGCAATCGCCATATTTCCTGTCGAAATTAATGCAAGGGCAAGACCGTATTTAATTTTATTGTTCATGTTTATTCCCTTTTATAGTGACCTATTTCTATCAGAAATTATATGCAATGCCAACGCGATAACGCATTTGCCATGCATCGCGATAGGTTTTTCCATCTTTCACATAAGAACCATCATCATAAGAGACATAACCTAACTCGAAGTAAGGCACCCATGTTTTATTACCAATCCACGAAACATTTAAGTTATGTGCGTAATCTTTTTCTTTACCTTTATAGGCAGGGTAATCTGTATCGAATTTATATTCAAAATCATAACTCAAAGAAACATCTTGTATTTTATAACCTAAATAAAAATTACTTTGCCAATAATGTTGATTATCCTTTGCAGGTTTATTTGAATTATCAAAATGTCTAACACCGTAACGTAAACGTGTTCCAACATTAAAATCATCCGTCAGGTTATAGGCTGCTTTAACACTAAATTTATATGCAGTATCTTTTTCCCCAGAATCTAAAGCAAAAGAAGGTGTTAATACAAAATCTTTAGTTACTTTATATTTATAACCCGCTTCAACCTCATTACCTTTTGAAGATAAATTTTCCATAAAGCCGCCATCTTTACTTCTCCATTTACCTTCAAGGCTAAAATAAGTGCCATTTTGTAAACTATGCCCAATTTTAATTCTATCTTCGTGGCGATGTTCATCACCTAACCATTCATGACGATAATCTACATATGTTGCATTAGCAGCAGAACAAAAAATAAGTGTAGAGATAGCTAAAGTAAAATGTTTCATTAATTTTTCCTATATTTATGTGTGTTGTTATATTTAATTTTCATTTATGTGTTTTAATTATTACTCGTTAGTTAGGACAGCCTCCATTCAATTGTTTTCATTTAAATAAGAATAACCAGTGCAATTTTAAGCAAAGTTATTCCTATCCTTTAAATTTAAAGAATTTACATTACGGACTAATATTGTTAATTTTCTAAATCAAACAATAATATTTAATTTAAATGTTTTTTATAATCCTAATTCATATTTTAATAGTTCAACGATTGCATTAGGATTCTTTGCACTCATTATTTTTTCACGAAAAGATTCATGCATTAACTTACGAGCAAGAACCGAAAAAATTCGCATATGTTGATTTTCTTCATTCTCATTAATAGTTAACATAATAATTAATCTAACATCAACATTATCCCCCCAAGATAAATCCTTTAATAACCGCATAACGGAAATACTGCTGTGCTTAACAGCAAGTGATTTACAATGTGGGATCGCAATAGAAAAACCTAACGCCGTACTGAAAACCTCTTCACGTTGCCAAATAGCGTGTTCAACATCTGTACCTAAATCTGTACGATGATTTACCTCTAAATTATCCGTTAGTAATTTGATAGCCTCATCTTTACTCGCCACTGTACTATCTAACAAAACTAATTCAGAAGTTAATACCGGATAATTAGAATCAACGTGTTTATTTGATAATGTTAAACGTGCTAATTTCGCTTTTTCCAGTGTTAACCAATCTTCTGCATACTTGTCTGGTTCAATAATTAACGCATTGAAACGGGTATCTAACAACAAAGTTTGGTTATTTTTAATTTGGTCAATAACCGCAGTACTTGCAGATAACAGTGGAATTGAATAAGTACGCGCTAAAATTACCGTATGCGATGTTTCTGCACCTTCCTCCATCACAATACCTTGTAAATTAGTATTATTGCCTTTTAAAGTCAGTAATTGTCCTGGGGTTAATAATCCTTGGCACACAACAATCGTATCGTTATCTAATTCTGGTAACTGTAATATCGGCGCTACACTAAGATGAATCGCGATCCGCAGCCCTAAATCTTTAATATCTAACTCGCGTTGGCGCAAATATTCATTACTGCTTTCACGAAATGGTAAACTTAACTCATCAATGGCCATCGCTAATGCAGACATTGAATTACGAGCCTGATCTTGCTCAAGTAAACAAGCCTCAACATCTTCATCATCAAGCAATTGGCTTTGCGCTTCGAGTATATTGGCAACTTCACCCGCAACCTTCTGAATATCTTGACGTAATTGTTCTCTCGCCAACAGTAATGCTTTTTTCAGTTCTTCATACTGTTGAATGCGTGAACTTTCAGGCTGCTCTTGCCCTAAACTGCGCAGCTCAGGTACCTTTATCAGTCGTGATTGCCCTTTTGCCAGCCCTTGACTAACGCCATTCCCGCGTACTATTTTAGATATTGATCGGCTAAGAAAAATAGGCAATATTTGTTGCTCTGTTCTTGCCTCTTGAGCCAGAGGCACATCACAGTGAAGAAACTCTTGCTCAATAAAGACTTTTAGCCTTTCATAAGCCATATTTTCATCACGTCCTTCAATTTGAAAATAACATTCATCACCAAGCGCAACATCTGTACCCACTAACGCCAAAACGCTTTTAGCATTTCCTTGGCGCGCTTTGGTTTTATTAAACAGCGTTATTTCAGATTGAAAACTCACTGTTTTTTGCTCCAATGCGCTGGCAGGCCTTGCATGAATACCATTCGGTAGCTGGCAACAAAAAGAAAGTGTTTGCATAAATGATACCTTTAATTATTAACTCATTAGCCATGACACAGGGGCACAAGGTGCTGCTTTACCTGCGTTGACGCATTCCGTTTCAGCCAAAGTCACTTGCTGAATTTTAATGTCAGATTTAGGCGGCTCATATAACAACGGTTCGATACTTGGATTCCAACCGCGTAATACTAGTGCATCTACATTTTGGGCTTTTTTAAGCGTACTAAAATGTAAGCCACAGTCCCAAGTTAAAAGGCTATAACTTTCAGGAAAAACAAGGTCATGTGGATTCATTTTAAATTGCGACCAACCTGAATCTAAATAGCCAAATGCAGGCGTGCGCCAATGTTCAACATCTCGCCAGAAATCAGGATGCTGGCCTTGATGCATTGGTAATACCGCAAAATGAAAATGATGAATGCCAAATATTTGTGAATCAGGAGATGGCAAGACCATGCCAGAAGCACGACCAGGCCGCCAAGTCAGGTTAGCCTGCCCTAACCAACCAACGCTACGCAATAACGTCAATGCAATCATATCTTGGCGAGATTCAGGGATTTGATACTCTCTCAAACCTTCCGTCACAAGACATATGCCATGATTATCATTATGTTGCATAACAAGACTTTGCATTGGCCAAAGAGATGTCGGTGCCTCTGTCCAGTTTTCTTCTTGCCAATACGCTAAGCTTGTTGGCTGATTTTCTCGTTTAATTAAGCCAAATGGTTGATCTGCAAAATGAAATGCTTGCTGAATCTCTGTCGGTATCTCAATTTGTAAACGATGGTCTTGAATTGTATTGTTGACTGTAATTTCAATATCTAACCAAGGTTTATCGTGAGGTAACGAAATTTTCATTGAGATATCTAAATACGCATTGAGCTGGTGCTGCTGACGAGCTTTCGCATCGAGCGGGGCCGGGATATGCCAGTCCAAAATAAAAGCATCAATTAATGGCGCTCGAATACACTCAAATTGTTGTAGGTGTCCATCGCTACTCACCAGCCAATCATCTACAGGTGGAGAATAATTGTAGTTATCTCCGGCATCCCCACCATCAACTAAACGCAAAATATTTGAATAATGCTGTTGATTTCGTTTATCAATTAGTCTCAATTGACCATCATTTATTTCAATTTTTAACCATTGATTTTCAAGTGTATTCTCATTTTTTATCTGTAGCGGAAGTTCAAAGTTAGCCGGCTCACCTTCATGAAGATAAAATGTACGGTAACCACAAGATGGCAAATCAGTCGCTTCAAGCAATACGTCACACTTGCGATACCATGTTGTGGTTGTACTATTTGCTAACTCTTGAACAATCAAAGACATATCTTGAGGCTGTTCTTTAATTAGCTGCCAACGACAAGTTTTACCTTGGTCATCTTTAATGCAAAAATCAGCTTCTGGCGTATATAGCGTGATACTGATTTGCGCATCACGTTGATGAGGTAGTGAATTAAAGACAATAATTTTTTTGCCTTTTTGAGTTGCCTCTATCCCTCCCGCTAACATTTTCATGTTGAGAGAGAGTAGTTGATTTGCACTTTCTAACCCATTGGTTAGTCGTGCTTTAACCATACTATTGACCCTATCAGAATTACATCCACCAATACTGTCATGAGCATGAGACTGCATGGCATCACGCCAAATATTTTCCACCGCACTTTGTGGATAAGGTAGACCTAACCGCCAATTAATCGAAAGTAATGGCTCAAGTTGCTGACTCACAAATTGCTCTAATTTGACATTGAGTAACTTAATATCCATACGCGTAGAAAAAATGCCCCGATGAACACGCATATATTTCGGACTCAATAACTCACCACTAAATTCAGGTAATTGTTGGCCACTTTCCTGTAATGCGGTGAAAAAATCACTAAAACTACTTTTAACAAAATGATAATCCTTTTGCTGCTCATTCAATTTATTGAGCATTGCAGGCACAGCATATTCAAAAGGAGATTGATCATTTCCATTCGGCAATAAAATTTGTTCTGAATGTGCAAAACGCGCCTGTTTTTCTAAAATTGCAGGCAATACTGTTGAGGCTTTTTCCGTATTATCAGGCAACCACTTAGCGCAGCCATATCCCCACGGAAGCACCGCCGTTGTTACCGAATCCCCTGAATCTGCACGCCAAATAAACTCACTACTCGCAACGTCACGTTCACACCAGCCACGCCAAATCACTGCATATTTAATATCGAACTGTTGTAAAAACATTGGAAGTTGCGCACTTTGCCCAAATGAATCAGGGACATAGCCCACAGGCATATAACTACCCCAAGTTTCACAATCTGCTTTACCTAATAATAAATTTCTTGCAATAGACTCCGCACCCACTACCAAAAAGTCCGTTTGTGTATACCAAGGACCAATTAAAATTCGACCTTGTTTTATTAATTGCTTTAAACGGTCACATTGCTTGGGGGCAACTTTTAAATAATCCTCCAATACCACAGTTTGTCCATCTAGAATAAATGGTCCAAGAGTTGTATCTTGCTCTAAGCGATCCATTAAATCATTCATAAAATAATAAAGAATAATTTTGGAATCATTTTCGGTAAAATACCATTCTCTATCCCAGTGTGTATGTTGAATTAAATGTACGGTTTTCATTATATAACCTTTAAATAATCTATTTTCAGAATGAACGAGTCCGTGGCGTTATAAACGCTGATTAAAACTTATTTAAGTTAATAAATAGAAATACGATTAGCGTCCTACTTTAAATTTAGGCGCAGCTTCTACTCCTTTAGCGTTAATAGGTTCATTCCCACGAAAAATTAATAATGAGCCAATCGTAATAATGGCTGAGCCCACCGCTACGGATAAAATATAAATTGGCCATTTATCTACTGCTAACCAACCATAAAAGCCGGAAATTGGGGCATGGTTCATTGCGCCAAGTCCAACAGCCATTGCGGCTCCAGTCGCAGCACCAATAATATTAATAATAATGATCCTAGGATTTGCTAACGCAAATGGAATCGCCCCCTCAGAAACACCAATCAAACCCATTAGTGTAGAGGCTTTACCCGCTTCACGTAAGGATTCAGGAAAACGTTTTGCCCATATTAGTGTTGCTAACCCAATACCAATCGGTGGGATAATAATTGCAACTTGTGCCGCTGTATTTGGTTCATAAATTTCAGATGCCAAAAGCGCCATTGCAGTTGTAACCGCCGCTTTATTTACCGGGCCACCAAGATCAAAACCAACCATCGCACCAATAACCGCAGCCAAAATAACTTTATTCGAACCAGACATGGATAATAACCAATTTTCCATTCCATGATTAAGAGCCGCTAGAGGTGCGCCTATTACAAAAGCCATCACAATACAGGTTAATAATGTTCCACCCACTGGTAAAATGAATATTGGGCCGGCGGAAGCTAGTGATTTTGGTAACTTAGTATATTTCGCTAAAAAGCGAACTATGTACCCTGCAATAAAACCTGCGGCAAGTGCACCAAGAAAACCTGTGCCTAAATTACTCGCCAATAATCCACCGACCATGCCAGGCGCTAAGCCGGGCTTATTGGCTATTGCAAAACTAATATAGCCCGCAACAATCGGCAACATCAAAGACAGTGCTAATCCGCCAAAACCATCAAATTTATGCAACATTTGAATAATATAGTTTGTTGCCTCCGCATGGCTTGAATCCCAAATATTATCAATGCCATACATTGAAGCACCAATACGAGAGATCCCCATAATGACAGCGCCAGCAATCACAAATGGCAGCATCCATGATACTCCTGTCATGATGGCATTTTTGATCTCAGTTCCCACGCCCGGCTGCGAGCCGCCTTTAAACTTCACCATCACTCATCTCCTGCTCTAACGCATCAAAAATTGCCTCACCAAATTTGATAGGGTCGGCAACACTGCACTCAAGTTTGATCATGCCATCAAAACGCTCTCTATTAATAATGGCGACATCCGCTGCAAGGATAACCGCATCTGCGCGAGCCAAATCGTCACTGGTGATTTCATTTTCAACGCCCATACTTCCTTGAGTTTCAACTTTAATCTCATGCCCACGCTTTTTCCCTGTGATATCAAGAGACTCCGCAGCCATATAAGTATGAGCGACACCGGTGGGACATGCTGCGACACAAACTATAAACATAACAACTCCTTAAAAAATTTAATTCAGAGAATAAAAAAAGCACAATGGCGAAAACGCGCATTGTGCTTTTAAAGGTATTAACCCTGATTGACGAATATCACCAGGTGCACCACTTGTATGACGACAGGTCATTAATTGACGTAAACTTGAAGCCAGAAATAGAAATAATAACTCGTAAATTTTACGGGTATGCAAAGAAATAGATGGCTTATTACGACCTTTATTTTCGATTTTTTCAGGTGAACTAGAACAAATAGAAACATAAAGTTTTTGTGCGCTATGCCATAATTGAGACCAATTAACCGAAATATCACTATCGGATTGTTGGTGAGTATCCGTCTCATCTTTTTCTAAAGAAGTAATAGGGACAAACCAACAAATTTTGCTCAAAAAAGCCCTGCTTTTACTATCTAAAGATAGCAAAAATATAAAACTGGCTTTTAAAAATGGAGCAAAATGTTTGAGCATAGACCCCTCCTAAAGATTAACCGCATTCTAGTATTAAATAATAAACAATTACTGTGATTCCACGCTCACTTATTAAAGTTAGCATTAAAAAAAACAAAAAAATATTTTCATTAAAAATTAAACCGCTAAAAATTAAAATATTACCTTAAATACCCATGCTTATTTTAAATATTTTTTTAATTTTAAAATAAATATACAAAAATCAAGAAAAGCATAATATAGGGCTAATTTAACAATTAAAAACAACATTAATCCAGCTTAATTAGATTATTCTAATATAAGTTTTATAATCGCTATTTTATATGAAATGAAGCTTTTAATTATATAGAAATACATTAATTTTATTGAAACAGAAATACAGTATTCACTTAAATTTGGATTATATCGTTATTTTTCTCTAAATGTTAAATTATATATTCTCCCTTTCATTGTATATTCCACCAATAAAAGGGAGAGAAAAGTTGGCCTATAGCCAATGATCTAAATTACTGAAATAAATTTATTTCTGCACTGTAACCGCCAATCCTAAGCTCGTTTTTCGTGCAATTAATCCAAATATACAACCCATTAACATAACTAACGCTAAAGATAATTTAGGGGAAATAGGCAACGAAATAGCAAGAAGCCCCAATGTGGCACCACCCGCCATTTGAACAAAGCCGACCAATGCCGACGCGGTTCCTGCTTCATTACCAAAAGGCTCTAATGCGTAGCTAGTTGCCGTTCCCATCATGAATGCCAATCCACTGCAAGCACAAATAACGGGAAGCATATAAACAAGCCAATGATTTTGCACATCGATAGGCAGCAGCATAAAACCTAACAATAATCCTAAACTTCCCAAAGCCATCATCGAACTACCGATTAATAAACAGGTTGGTCGTCCTATCTTATGAATAAAGTAGTTAGCAATATAGCTGACAAACATGATCCAAAATCCATTAATCCCAAAAACAATAGAAAAAGCTAACGGGCTTAATTTTGCATCCCCCATTAAAACGCTTGGAGCGAGAGAAACATACGTTAATGCCATACCCATAGTTCCAGCATTTACTAATGCAAAAATCAGAAAATGATGGCTAGATATAATGCGAATATAATTTTTAAGTTGGATTTTCTTCACACTTTGCAAGCTAGCGGGTCGTGTTTCAGGTAAAAATCGAATAACTAAAATTAAAATCAAAATAGCATACAGAGCAAGGAACCAAAATGGTGCCCGCCAACCCCAAGCTTCAGCGAGTAACCCACCAAGCAATGGCGCTAAAGCCGGAACAATATTTAATGTGCCATTCAAAAAACCAAATGCTCGTGCCGCTGCTGTGCCATTCATGCGGTCACGGACACAACTGAAAGCCACCACAGAAGTACAACAAACCGCAATCCCTTGTAATAAACGTGAAACGATAAATATCGTTGAAGTTGTTGCTGATATAGCAACCAAAGCACCAATAATATAAATAATAATTCCCGCTATCGCGACAGGTTTACGCCCATATCGGTCAACCAACGGTCCTGAAACTAATTGCCCAACCCCAAGTACTAATATAAACAAAGCAATAGTCGATTGAATTACCGACTCACTACTCCCTAAATCCTTTGCAATATCGGGTATGGTCGGTAAATATAAATCAATCCCTAGTGGGCCGAGTAAAACTAAAAGGAGTAACAAAACCAAAAATTTACGCATATAAACAGTTCTAAAGTTGTGAATCTCTTGGATTAATGCTCAATATATTTATGTCATATTGAGAATAGCCATGATGGCGATAAGAATAATAAATAGCGGATAATAAATAAGGATGCTATCAGGGTACTGGTCTAATACTCTAATTCAATTATATGCAAAAAAGCCTAACGTGAAGTGACTTATTTAAGAGTAACTAAACTTGAATAGCAAATAGGCGCTAATAAATAGCGCCTATTGACTGACGTCATAACTTACAAGCTATAATAGATTATTCCATCCACTCGGTATGGAAAACACCTTCTTTATCAGTACGTTTATAAGTATGAGCACCAAAATAGTCACGCTGAGCTTGGATCAAGTTTGCAGGCAATACTGCTGAACGGTAGCTATCATAATAGGAGATAGCCGCTGAGAATGTCGGCGTTGGAATACCATTTTGAATGCCGTAACAAACAACATCACGTAGAGCTTGTTGATATTCATCAGCAATTTGTTTGAAGTAAGGTGCTAACAGTAGATTGGCAATTTTGCCATTATCATTGTATGCATCTGTGATTTTTTGTAGGAATTGAGCACGGATAATACAACCTGCACGGAAGATTTTAGCAATTTCACCGTAGTTCAGATCCCAATTATATTCATCTGAAGCTGCTTTTAATTGCTGGAAACCCTGAGCATAAGAAACGATTTTACCTAAGTACAATGCACGACGTACTTTTTCGATAAATTCTTTTTTATCGCCTTCAACCGCTTTTAATACTGGTCCGGTTAATACTTTAGATGCAGCAACACGTTGGTCTTTCAAGAAAGAAATATAACGAGCAAACACAGATTCAGTAATTAGGGTAACAGGAATACCTAAATCAAGAGAACTTTGGCTAGTCCACTTACCGGTACCTTTATTTGCCGCTTCATCTAAGATAACGTCAACAAGGTAAATACCATCTTCATCTTTTTTCTTGAAGATATCAGCGGTAATTTCAATAAGATAGCTACTTAATTCTCCATTATTCCATTCAGAAAAAGTCGTTGCTAGCTCTTCATTGTTTAATTTTAAAGCGCCTTTTAGCAGTGAATACGCTTCTGCAATTAATTGCATATCGCCATATTCAATACCGTTGTGAACCATTTTCACATAATGACCAGCACCATCTGGACCCATATAAGCGACACAAGGCTCGCCTTCTGCTTTAGCGGCAATTTGTTTTAAAATTGGGGCAACAAGCTCATAAGCTTCTTTTTGGCCACCAGGCATAATTGAAGGGCCTTTCAATGCACCTTCTTCACCACCTGAAACACCAGTACCGATGAAGTTAAAACCTTGCGCTGATAGCTCACGATTACGACGAATGGTATCTTTATATAAAGTATTACCACCATCAATTAAGATGTCACCTTTGTCCAAATGAGGCGTTAGCGCAGCAATTGTTTTATCCGTCGCTTCGCCAGCTTTAACCATCAACAAGATGCGGCGTGGTTTTTCCAGAGAGTCAACAAACTCTTCGATAGTATAGTTGGGAACTAATTTTTTCCCTGGATTTTCGGCAATAACTTCATCTGTTTTATCTTTAGAACGATTAAAGATAGAAACAGAGTAACCGCGGCTTTCAATATTCAGCGCTAGGTTGCGCCCCATGACAGCCATTCCGACAACACCAATCTGCTGCTTTGACATGAAAAACTCCCGTCTGATTTGGATCAAGTCAGCCTCTATTGTGCTGACATTCTGTTAACCTGATCACATGTTAACTCAGGATTGTGCTCCTTGGTAGTGATTGATGCACTGTTATTGAGTCAATAATAACTATTGCTGCTATTGATAAGCTCTAACTAATAATTTTTTTCCAGAATCATCCAACTTAGATGAATTTGTATTGAAATTTAATAAAACAAACCGCATTATTCACCTGTCGGCATAAGCCGTTATCATAGAAGGTAAAACAAACTGTATGGAATGGATCGCAGATCCTTCGATTTGGGCTGGTCTCGCAACCCTTATCGTTCTAGAAATCGTTCTTGGTATTGATAACCTCGTCTTCATAGCCATTTTGGCAGATAAACTCCCGCCAAAGCTACGTGACAGAGCCCGTGTAACTGGATTAATGCTTGCGCTAGTAATGCGAGTGGTTCTCCTGTTTAGCCTGTCATGGTTAATAACGCTAACCAAGCCTATAGTTACCCTATTCGAGCACCCTTTTAGCGCCCGCGATCTCATTATGTTAATCGGGGGATTATTCCTATTGTTTAAAGCCACAATGGAACTAAATGAACGGCTCGAGGGTAAAGACGAACACGCGAGTGCCCAACGAAAAACATCGAATTTCTGGGCGGTGGTTGCACAAATCATCGTCCTTGATGCCGTATTCTCCCTAGATTCTGTGATAACTGCCGTCGGTATGGTTGACCATATTGGTGTCATGATCGCCGCCGTAACCATTGCTATGGCACTGATGATCTGGGCAAGTAAACCGTTGACGAGTTTTGTTAATCAGCACCCAACTATCGTTATTCTCTGTCTCAGCTTCTTGCTGATGATTGGTTTTAGCTTAGTGGCAGAAGGATTTGGCTACGCTATTCCGAAAGGCTATCTATACGCTGCGATTGGTTTCTCTATCATGATTGAGATGCTAAATCAGTTCGCACAGTTTAACCGTCGTAAGTTTCTTAAAGGTGCTCGCCCACTGCGTGAGCGTACCGCCGAAGCGGTTTTACGTATATTAAGTGGTAAGCATGAAAGAGCTGACCTTGACCCTCATACCTCTAATTTAATCGCGGATAACCAATCTGTTTTTGATCCACAAGAACGTTTGATGATTGCCCGTGTATTAGGTATGGCTCAGCGCAACGTCGAAAGCATTATGACCTCTCGTCATGATGTGGATTATTTAGATATCAATAAGCCATCAAGTGAATTATTACAGTTAATGGAAAAAAATCCGCACTCTCGTTTTGTCGTCGTCGATGAAACAATCAGTGATGAACCTGTTGGTATTGTTTATATTCTTGATTTAGTAAAACAACAACTAAGCGGTCAACCATTAAATTTACGCGAATTGATCACACAGCCGCTAATCTTCCCTGAAGGGCTATCACTGTTAAAAGCATTAGAACAATTCCGTAAGGCCCATACCCACTTTGCTTTTGTGGTAGATGAGTTTGGCTCTATAGAAGGTATCGTGACATTAACTGACGTGATGGAAACTATCGCCGGTAACTTGCCTGTTGGCGAAGAAGAGAATGACTCACGCCACGATATTCAAAAACTCGATGATGGCACTTGGATAGCCAATGGCTTTATGCCACTGGAAGACTTGATTATGTTTATTCCAATGGAGCTGGATGATAAACGTGAATACGAGACTATTGCAGGGCTACTAATGGAACATCTACAACGTGTTCCACAAGTTGGCGAACAAGTTACTATCAATGGCTGTATTTTCCAGCCGCTAGAAGTAAATAGCCATCGAGTCAATAAAGTATTGATCACCCCTCCTGCGCCAGTAGGAGATGGTTATGAATATGAAGATGACTAATTAGCTCTATTTTTACTGATACCGACCTATATGGTCGGTATTTTTTTGCCTAAAATCCTAATCTCATCGAGACAAAGCTCAATAAATTAATGCAGTGGCGTTTTTTAAAAGAAACAAAGTCGATTATATTAAATAATCCATACCATTCAGCAGGCTTATACACGAGAAACCATCATGAATGCTATAGATAGAAAATCATTACAAACATCATTAAACACTGACTTAACTAATATGGCTAACCAGCCATCAAGCTTTCAGAATTCAAACGTAGTAAGCTCTACTACGAATATAAAAAATCAATCAATACCATACCCTCAGATGGGTACTATAAATAAAACCAATAATGATGAAAAACTTAAAAAAATAAATGTCAATATTCAAAAAATTATCGAAGAGATTCGTCAGAATTGTCCTCAGTTGATTAAACTTGACCTAAAAAGAAACCATATATCTAATTTAAATAACCAACTGAATGAGTTAAATAATAATATTCAAAAATATATAGAGTTATATAAAAATAAATAAAAATTAATTTATATTATCAAACTTAAAAACAATAAGTCTTACCTTTAAATCAGGTAAGACTTAGTTTATTATATCATTTAATAAATTACTCATATTGCAATTTTTATTAAAATAGCGCCGTAACAGTAAAACTCCGGCCTTAACCGGAGTTTTACTGAATCATTTAATCTATTTTTATAACGCATTTAATAAATTATTCAGCCCTTGTTTTTCTTCTTTTTTAAGCCAATTACCCAATGCTTCTTTGGCCTGTGTTCGTAATTCATTACGTAACAGTTTTTCCACATCTAGCTGATATTGCAAACTATGCCAACTACCATAAATACGTAAAGGAACAGTCATGGCTTGGAGTTGCAGGACAAGGCGTGAATCACCGCCCCAACCACCCGCAATATTCACGCCTAAATTTACATCAATAGTTTCTTTAGGCACATTAACACGCCCTTGCCCACTAATGTTCACAAGCGAAGATGTAGCACGTAAAGATGATATATTCATATCGCCTTTGTTCAAACGACCTGAGACCGTGAATAAATCGACCTCAGTATAATTACCCGTATTAACCGGAGCATTAATCTTATTGGTTACCCGAGAAATAGATTGCTGAATAAGTTGTGGAATATTTAACCCAGCAAGTTTAGCATTGGTTAATTCAAAATTGAGCGGCCCTTGCCAAAGATTTTTAACTGCATAATCATCATAACCGACACCGGATAACGAGGCTTTGAGCGAAATAATACCACTAAGTTTTTCAGGCATTTTAAACGCCTGTAATAGCGGCGTTAAATTGATATTTTTGAAATCAGGTTTTGCCGATACTTGAGCAGGAATAGCGCTGTAATTTAATGTAACGGGTAAAGAAAATTGCCCACCGAACGCTTTACCTTCTAATGTTGAAATCGTAAAGCGTGGTGTTTGATTTTGTGCACTAAACTTCACATCAGTGACAGACATACCCCGATAAATAAGATTGCCCACTGTTAAATCAATATCTGCTGTAAATGACTTTAGACCCGACAAATCATATTTTTGTGCATTCGAACCCGATATAACGGGTTTCACTCCCACTCTTGCAGAATTATCTACGGCTGCTACTGGCGAGGTCGCTGATGAATGCGGCATGCCTAATAAACTATCTACATTTAAACTATCGGATGATAGCTTAATGATAATCGCAGGAATCTCCGTTAAATGAATACTAATATTACCTTTTAATTCACTTTCATTAGCCTTAATCATTAAATTATCAAGACTTGCAGTTCCTGAATCTGATTTAACATACAGAAAATCGGTTGTTATCTGCCCCGTTATACCAGCCTGAGGTAAATCAACACCACTAAATTGATAATCAAATTGGGTCAGTTGTCCACTGATTTGCTGGTTAAATTTAGACAGGTCAATGTCGGCTTGGGTATCAAAACTCAGTTCTTGTTGGTTTTTATTCAGGTTTCCACTGAATTTAACGGTCACTATCTTATCATCACTTTTTTTCAATGATAAATTGATATTACGTAGGTTATATTCATCTTTTTTAGTTTGCCAAATCACTAAGCTATTAGAGATATCTATTTTTTCGATGTCTAACAACCATTTACTTTTATCTGTCGAATCAACGTCTACATGACTACCCTCAGGCGGAACTGGAGAGTTAAGCTTAATTTGTGATTCGCTTTCAGGCGTTTTACGGATAACCGCACCATCTAAAACAATTTGTTCAACAGATAAACGATGGGAAATTAACGGCCATAATTCAACATCTAAGCGCATATTATCTGCACTAAGAATAGGTTGAGTTGCCTCTAGGGCAGTGATAGAAATAGGACCGGTGATAATACTTAATGTCGGCCAAACATGCCAACGCATATCACCTTTAAATTCAAGCTGATAACCACTTTTTTTCTCTACTTGCTCGACAAGATAATGCCTAAAATCATTCGGATTTACTAACATAACTAGCGTTGTTAAACCCGCTACCACGACCACAAGTAAAATAATTAATGTCGTTAAAAAGCGTTTCATTCATCCCTCTCCTAAACTATTATGCCTGCTTTGCCATTAAATTAGGCTCACACCATATTTATCCTTGAAAATAAGTAAAAATCATCTCTCTAATATCCATTACAAGAGATAATTTCCACCGTAGCCGACTTAATCAGTCTTCACTAATGCGACTACCAACAGCACCTTGTTGGTTTTTATACTTAGCATCTTGCCGACTATTATAAGGACGATCAGCGCTGCCTGACAATGGTTCAAAACTAAGAGCGCCAATAACCATACCTGGGCGTAACGCCAACGGCAATTTACCTGAATTATAAAATTCTAGCACAATTTGACCACGCCAGCCGGGATCGATACGGTGTGCAGTTACATGCACCATCAAGCCTAGTCGGGCTAATGATGAACGACCATCTAACCAACCTACTAGATTATCAGGCAACGTAACAGACTCAAGGGTAACGGCCAGCGCTAACTCTCCAGGATGGAGAAAAAATGCTTCATCGTTTTTAAGTACGATTTCATCACTCATTACACGTTCTAAGGCAGCATTAACTTCATCTTTTGGGCCACTAAGATCAATAAATGCCGCAGTGTGTCCTCGAAAAACACGAAATTGATTTCCAAGACGTACATCTGCAGTCGCACCACTGATCCGTTCAATCGGTGGGCGTGGGCTTATCTCTAACCGACCTTCGTCCATCCACTGAATAATATCGCGGTCACAAAGACGCATAATTGTTTTCCCCTTCATTATTTATGCCTATATTCACGTTTATGCCAATATAGGCTTTTAAATCAAAGACAGTTTCATCGCCATTAAAACTGTCAGTTGATTAACCTGACGTCATTAATCCTTACAAAACTCACCAATTTTAGCTTTCAAGACGTCAATCGCCACACGGTTTTTACCACCTCGTGGAACAATAATATCGGCGTATTGTTTAGACGGTTCAATAAATTGCAAAAACATAGGACGAACAGTTCTATTATATTGATCAATGACGGAGTCCAATGTTCTGCCTCTTTCATTTACATCACGTTTTATACGGCGCATCAAGCAAATATCAAGCGGAGTATCGACAAATATCGAAAAATCCATTTCCTCGCGCAGGCGTTTATCCGTTAATAACAAAATACCTTCAATAATAATCACTTTTTTAGGTCTAAAACTGAGCGTTTTGGCTTTGCGGGTGTGAGCGACATAGTCATATTGAGGGATTTCGACGGATTGACCACTTTTGAGTAGTTTGAGGTGTTCATAGAGTAGACTGTGATCCATCGAGTTGGGATGGTCATAATTCACTTTAAGGCGTTCTTCCATTGGAATATTTGTTTGATCTTTATAGTAACAGTCTTCTGGAATAACACCGATATTATGATCGCCAACTTGTTCTCTTAACTCCCGATATAAGGTACTTGCGATAAGGCTTTTGCCCGATGCAGAGGCTCCTGATATACCTACAATGGTACATTGATGCGCTATGTCAGTCATAAAATGGTAACCTGGTTAAATAATTCTAAAATGAAATGCATAACAGTAAAGTGTTATGGTTTGCGGAATTATAGGAGGTAATGGCGCGCTGTTCCAGTATCAGTGAACAAAGACCGATAAAAAACGCGCCTAATTTGATAAATAGCCCATTTGCGAGGTGAAATACTTCAATTTAAAACTGTTTACGACCTTCTAAAGCAGCAATTCGATTTTCAATTGAGGGATGGGTTGAAAAAACCGAATCGCCTTTATTAAAAATATAGGCAGCTTTACGATAAGCTTGCCCTGTACTGGAATGCTCATATTCATTAGATTCATGCTTACCCGATATTTTCTTTAAAGCACTTATCATGGCTTGGTTATCTGACGTTAAATCAACCGCAGCGGCATCCGCCATATACTCACGCGTACGCGATAAATAAAAATAAAGAATTTGAGTTATCCAAGGCAAAATAAAATTAAGCACCAGTAAAATAATTTGCGCTTTATTTGCCGCATTATTGCGACTACGCCCTGCACTACGAATAAAAATCTGACTAAAGATATTGGTAATAGTTAATATCACGTTCGCCAGTATTCCCACATATAAAGTGAGCTTAGAATCACCATGAATAATATGCCCGACTTCATGGGCCATTACCGCTTGAACTTCTTGGCGATTTAACGATTGTAAAAGACCACGAGTGACACCAACGAGACCATTTTTTGAATTCCAACCCGCAGCAAATGCATTAGGTTCATCACTTTCTAAGATATACAACCGCGGTATATAACCTAATGTTGCACTTAAACTTAACTCTTCTAAAATGTTAATTAGCTGTTTTTCTTCAGGTGTACTGGCATTTTCTAAGGTAATTTCTTTGGTATCCATACCTGCCAACATCATTTTATGACCTCTAAAATGAATATAAATAAGCCCAAGAAAGGTCAATGCTAAAATAATAAAAGTCGCCATAGGCAGTTGTTGGAAAGTGATAAACGCTAACATATTATCTAATAGGTCAATACGCTCATCAGGATGTGTTGCCGAATCAGCAAGCAATCCAATAATCAGCATCAACAATATATAACTCACAACGACTAATCGTGTACGAATGTTGTTTTTACGTATAACGTTTCTAAAATCCATAAACAATCCTGTCATCTGAAGACATTTACTATCGAGATGCAAAAATGCATCTCGATTTTAACCTGTATTGCTAATTATTTTTCGTCATTTAGATGAGGCATTTAGTTAGTCGAAATTAATACGGCGAGACTCTTCCGTTTTAATCGTTTCTTCATCAAGACGCCAGTATTCTTTAGAGATTTTTAAGCTAGGAATTATGCCAACAATAATGGCGGCTGGCATAGACGCAATATACGCATTATAAGTTTCTAACGCGCGATTATAACCACGTTTAGCAAATGACAATTTATTTTCAGAAGAGATAATCTCTTCTTGTAAATTGGCCATAATAGCGTCTGATTTAAGCTCAGGATAAGCTTCTACCGCCACATTAATCGCACCACTTGTCACCATTTTTGACAACGCATTTTCAGCTTCGCGAGCGGTATCACCCGTTGCGTTTTGTGCCTGTGTTCTCAGCTCTGTAATTTTGCTGAAAACCTCAGTTTCGTGACTCAAATACTTTTTAACTGTTGCCAACAAGCTATCAAAAACTTTTCCGCGGCGATCTAATTGGACGGAGATCTCTGTCTCGCTCGAAACAACAGCTTCACGTAATGCAACAATGCGATTATAAAAATAAATAACAATCAGCACTAACACGACAATAAAAATTAAAAATTTCATAATCACCTTTTAGGCATTCGCCATAGGAATAAAATTTGTTATCAATATTTATTGATACAAGCATCTATAAATAAGTTCATAGGCACATTCTACCCATCATCGGGAAATAAAGAAACAATCGAGAAATAAATCAGAATAGAGGTAAAACAAGAAGAAAAATGACATCAATAATAAAAGAGGCTATCTGAAATAGCCTCTACCAATCTCTATACATTTAAACTATTTATTTAAACTGCACGAAAAGAGATCTCAGTCGGGATTTTATCCCCTTCCCAATACATTAATGCAGAAATGCCAGAAGCAATTTCACGGTATATATCCGCAAACTCACCTTCAGGATCACGCATTACTGTTGGTTGTCCACGGTCAAGATCTTCACGCAAAGAGATATGCAAAGGAACTTGCCCTAACAATTTAGTATTGTATTTCTCTGCGAGTTTTTCAGCACCGCCAGTCCCGAAAATAGGCTCAACATGCCCACAGTTACTGCAAATATGTGCGCTCATGTTTTCGACAACGCCAAGTACTGGCACATTGACTTTTTTAAACATGACAATCCCTTTCATCGCATCCACTAGTGCAATATCTTGCGGAGTGGTCACAACAATAGCGCCCGTTACAGGAATATTTTGAGAAAGTGTTAACTGAATATCACCAGTACCCGGAGGCATATCGATAACTAAATAGTCTAAATCAGGCCATAAAGTATCTTGCAACATTTGCATTAATGCTTTGCTCGCCATCGGGCCACGCCATACCATCGCGTTATCGTCAGTGACTAAATAACCAATCGAGTTAGTGGCGATGCCATATGCCATAATTGGTGCCATATGTTGGCCATCAGGTGATGATGGACGTTCAAGCGTGGTACCTAACATATTTGGAATTGATGGACCATAAATATCCGCATCCAGAATACCAACTTTAGCACCTTCTTGAGCAAGCGCTAATGCCAAGTTAACGGAAGTGCTGGATTTCCCCACACCACCTTTACCAGAACTTACCGCTAAAATATTACGAACGCCCTTAATGCCGGCTAAATCGTTCGCACGTTTTAGGGTAGTGATATCATGGCGAAGCTTCCACTCAACGGCGTGAGCACCAGTAAGCTGTTTCAATTCTGCCGTTTTTTCGCTGATTAGTGCTTTAAATGGCCCTTTCCAAACGAATGGCATAACTAATTCGACATGCAGCACATTGTCCAACATAGCACAGTGGTGTAACGCTTTGATTGAAATCAGATTACGCTGTAGTGTTGGGTGTGTAAATGAAGCCAAAACAGTGGAGACTTGTTCAGTCAGCAGTTCTGGTTTGTTCTGCTCGGGAGATTTATCGCTCATCCCTGCTCCTTTATTTTATATTTTTAAACTATTTTAAACTACTTTATAACTCTATTACTTTTACTATGATTAATCATAACAGAGAACATAAAAAATAGTGACCGCCAAGCTAACTAAAAACCACTAAGTGTAAAAAATTTCTTTTCTTTTTCACAATAATTACCGATTAATATTGTATTACCCTAGCGACATCAGTTTTGATGAGTTAACATCAAAGACCCTTATAATAATGGAAGTAAGAAAGTTACTATGTCTCAAGTCGCGAATAAACTACTGGTAACCTGTGCGTTACCCTATGCTAACGGTTCAATCCATCTCGGTCATATTCTGGAGCACATTCAGGCTGATATTTGGGTCCGTTATCAGCGAATGCGCGGCAAAGAGGTTCATTTCATCTGTGCTGATGATGCGCACGGAACACCAATCATGCTTAAAGCTCAACAACTGGGTGTTTCCCCAGAAGATATGATTGCCGAAATGAGCCAAGAGCATCAGAACGATTTTGCTGATTTCGCCATTAGTTACGATAACTATCACTCGACTCACAGTGAAGAAAATAAAACGTTAGCGGAACATATTTATACACAGTTGAAAAATAATGGTTTTATTAAAAACCGTACAATTTCTCAACTGTATGACCCAGAAAAAGGCATGTTCCTGCCAGATCGTTTCGTCAAAGGTACTTGCCCAAAATGTAAGTCAGAAGATCAATACGGCGATAACTGTGAAGTCTGCGGCGCAACCTACAGCCCAACAGAGCTTATCAACCCGCGCTCGGTGGTTTCGGGGGCGACACCTGTTATGCGTGATACTGAACACTTTTTCTTTGATTTGCCTGCATTTAGCGACATGCTACAAGCATGGACTCGCTCTGGTGCCCTACAAGAGCAAGTCGCTAATAAAATGCAAGAATGGTTTGAGTCTGGCTTACAGCAATGGGATATCACCCGTGATGCGCCTTATTTTGGTTTTGAAATTCCAGATGCGCCGGGTAAATACTTCTATGTATGGCTAGATGCGCCAATCGGTTACATGGGTTCATTTAAAAACTTATGTGATAAACGTGGCGACTTAAGCTTTGATGAGTTTTGGCAGAAAGATTCAAAAACAGATCTTTATCATTTTATCGGTAAAGATATTGTTTATTTCCACAGTTTATTCTGGCCTGCCATGCTTGAAGGCAGTAATTACCGTAAACCAACCAATATCTTTGTTCACGGATATGTCACGGTTAATGGCGCTAAAATGTCTAAATCGCGCGGTACATTTATTACTGCTCGCTCCTATTTGGATCATCTCGATGCTGATTGCCTGCGTTATTATTATGCCGCTAAGCTTTCTTCACGCATTGATGATATCGATTTAAATTTAGAAGATTTTATTCAGCGCGTAAACAGCGATATCGTCAACAAAGTCGTCAATCTAGCCTCACGTAATGCTGGCTTTATTACAAAACGTTTTGATGGCAAGTTATCCGCCAAATTATCTGAACCTGAGCTGTATCAACAATTTATTGATGCCGCACAAACCATTGGTGATGATTATACTAACCGTGATTACGGTAAAGCTATTCGTGAAATCATGGCATTAGCTGATATTGCTAACCGCTATATTGATGAGAAAGCACCTTGGGTGGTCGCAAAACAAGAAGGTAAAGACCAAGAGCTACAAGATATTTGCTCTATGGGCATTAACCTGTTCCGTGTATTAATGACCTATTTAAAACCCGTTCTGCCAGGTCTAACTAAACGCGTTGAAGCTTTCTTGAATGTTGAATTGACTTGGGATTCTATCAACTCACCGTTATTAGACAGCCATGTAGCGCCGTTCAAAGCGTTATTTAATCGCATTGAAATGTCTAAAGTGGAAGCGATGGTTGAAGCCTCAAAAGAGAGCATTAAGCCCATCTCAACACTGACGGGCCCACTTGCTGACGACCCGATTCAAGAGACAATCACCTTTGATGATTTTGCAAAAATTGACTTACGTATTGCATTAATTAAGCAAGCTGATTTTGTTGAAGGCTCTGATAAGCTGCTAAAATTATTGCTTGATATTGGTGGAGAAACGCGCCAAGTGTTCTCAGGCATTCGTTCTGCTTACCCTGATCCTAAGCTGTTAGAAGGTCGCTTAACCGTCATGGTTGCAAACCTTGCTCCACGTAAAATGCGCTTCGGTATTTCTGAAGGCATGGTGATGGCAGCAGGTCCTGGCGGTAACGATATCTACCTACTTAGCCCTGATAACGGTGCTCAGCCGGGTATGCAAGTAAAATAAATAACGAAACCCAATTGGGCATGCGTTAATAACTAAGTGAAAAGCGGAGAAACGATACTCTAAATAGTTTAAGTTGTATGTGAATAGTAAGCGAAGATATTCCAAGGTGCATAGAAATGCTATGTGACTCAGAAATCTGAAAATTAACTATAACCAAAGCAACTTGAAGTATGATGAGTATTCAGTTTTCCGTTTTTTTTTACAGCTTTTTTTTGTGATCCCTAGCACAATTACAAAGTTAATTGTATGATGAATGAATATAGAGTAACAGGACAAGTCTCATGTCATTTAAACAGGTGATGATAACTGGATGGCAATACTTGCGAGCTTTCGCAATTCTTTACCTCTGTCTTATTGTCGGAAACCTAATTTCTACACTTCTTCCATTCGCTATTCCCGGCAGTATTGTTGGTATGTTAATTCTGTTTATATTACTGGCATTCCAGATTGTTCCCGCACATTGGGCACAACCAGGCTGTAGTATCCTATTAAAAAATATGACAATACTTTTCGTTCCTATTGGGGTTGGGATCATGAATTACTATGATCTTTTAAGCCAACAAATGATCCCCATTTTAATTTCATGCTTAGCAAGCACACTCATTGTGATGATTGTCGTTGCCATCAGTTCTAACTATGTTCATAAAGAACGCCCAGTTGTTGGCGTAAAACCTGACGAAGTTTCACTCCCCCCTGAAGAGACCCTGTCTTCTGTTATCGATAATGATAAAACTAAGGGGAATGAATAATGTTAGAGCATATTTGGTGGTCACTACCGCTCACTATTGTGGTGTTTTATCTTGCTCGTCTGCTTTCGATTAAATGCAAATTACCTGTGCTTAATCCTTTGCTCATTACTATTGCGGTTATTATTCCATTGCTTATTGTTACCAATACTTCTTATGAGCATTATTTTGCAGGTAGTAAGCTTTTGAATGATTTATTGCAGCCTGCGGTAGTAGCATTAGCGTTCCCGCTCTATGAGCAAATGCATCAAATTCGCGCCCAATGGAAATCACTATTTAGTATTTGTTTTGCAGGTAGCCTTGTCGCTATGTTTACAGGTGCCGCGATTGCATTATGGCTTGGAGCGACACCTGATATTGCGGCATCTATCCTACCCAAATCGGTTACTACTCCAATCGCCATGGCTGTCGCAGATTCTATTGGTGGAATACCTGCTATTAGTGCCGCCTGCGTACTTTTTGTTGGGATACTCGGTGCAATGTTTGGTCATAGTTTATTCGATGTCTTGCGGGTTCGTACACATGCATCAAGGGGATTAGCAATGGGAACCGCTTCTCATGCACTCGGTACTGCACGTTGTGCTGAGGTCAATTATATTGAAGGGGCGTATAGCTCACTGGCACTAATGACTTGTGGTGTCATCACATCATTAATTGCCCCATTTATATTTCCTGTCATTATTCATCTTTTTAGCTAAACTCATTAATAAGATAAATAAGAGCGATTACATATCCTCTTATTTATTCTTTAAACGATAAAAACATGAGATACATCTCTCATTTGTAATATTTGTTTCATTCATTTCATTGTAAAATAGACTTAGATCACATTTTGTTAGGTGACTAATTGAATAGAATGAGAGTAATTAAAATAGGGAGGGTAATTCATGCATTCAAGATTTAAAGCCGCTTGGTCCCAGCTTCCAGAAAAACTACAGTCTGTACTTAGGCCTATTATTGATCAACCTAATTTCCCAGCAATGCTAACCGCTGAACAAGTCAAACACATTAAAAATGAATGTGATTGTAGTGATTCTGAACTTGCATTTTCACTCCTACCATTTGCCGCATCCTATGCGATTACCCCCATTTCTCACTTTTATGTAGGCGCAATCGCTTGCGGTGAAAGTGGTAATATCTACTTTGGTGCCAACATGGAATTTAGCCAAGTATCGATGGGACAAGTTATTCACGCAGAACAATGTGCAGTCACTCATGCATGGTTAAAAGGTGAGAAAAAACTGACTTCAATTACAGTGAACTATACCCCTTGTGGCCACTGCAGACAGTTTATGAATGAATTGCGTGAAGGTGGCAACATCATGGTTCATTTGCCAGAGCGTAAACCCGCAACCTTACATGAATATTTACCTGATTCATTTGGTCCAGCGGATTTAAATATCACCACACTGTTAATGGATACCACTGACCACGGCTATAAAACACCAAGCCGTGACAGATTATTATGTGCTGCTATTGAAGCCGCAAATCAATCTCATGCACCTTATAGTGAATCCCATTCTGGCATTGCATTGCAGTTGAAAGATGGTTCTTTATTTACAGGGCGTTACGCTGAAAATGCCGCGTTTAACCCAAGCTTACCACCGTTACAAGCTGCATTGATCATGATTAATCTTGCAGGTAAAGATATCCATTCGATTGACCAAGCCACTTTTGTTGAAAAACAAGATGCCATTGTTAAACATTGGTGTGTAACTGAAAATACATTGAAAACATTAGGCTGCCAGCAAGTTGAGTTGGCTTATATCAATTAATTTAATGATTATTTAAAGTAACGGTTATTGCTGGAAGTTTGAATAAACAGCAATAACCGTATAGTTGCTATTAGACTTTAATTTTGTTCATAAAACCATTTACAAATAAAATGAACATCATAATAGCCCCCATAATTTTAATTAATAATTAACCTCTTAGTATATAAATTCATTAACCAGTTTTTCTGTTTCATTTATCGTGTCTTCTAATGTAATAACTAAAGGGATTTTTCGCATTTTCTCTAACCAAGCTTGGCTTTGTTTTCGTTTCATCGAGGCTGGCTGCGCAGCTTCTTCTTTCATATCTAGCCAAATACTAACAAATAGCTTTGATTCACCACTAAGTGATTTATTAGAAAAGCTATTTAATAGCTCGCCTATAATTTTCATTTGTTTATCTGTAGATAACACTTCAAATACATCTTTAAACAACCAACCTTCATATGGAATTCCTGAATTTAACCTCGCTTCTTTATTGATATTAATATATTCTTGATAGGTAATATCACCAATTGGAATATTATCACTTTCTTTACGATTTTTCATAACTCGGTCATATGCTAATTTCAGCTCATGTTGATACTTACTTCGTTTTTCACTAGTTAATGAATCACCTCGCTCCTTCATGTGATTATTTAGAAATTCTTGTTCTAGATAAATGAAAATACTAAAATATTTATCATCTGAATTATTGACCTTGTGAAGGCTATATCTATCATTAAAAGCATAACTTTTATTTGTGATAATTAAAAATAATATATTTAGCAAAATAAAGATTAATATAGAAATAGATTTAAATTTTAAAATCATCATTAGAACGCCTTTAGTTTTCATTAGAAAGTTTTGAATCATTAATCATTTCTTCGAATACAAAATCTAATTTTCTCTCTATATTATTAACTAAAGTAATCTGCCTCATTTTCATCAACCATCTTTTACTTTTAATTTGCTTATCTGATAATGGCTTAGCTGCTTCCCTTACCATTGTGTACCAAAGTATCATGAATAGTTTAATTTCCTCTGCTGGATCATCCTTATTCATAACATAAACAAACTGTTGCCATAGCGTCTCTCTGTTTCTCTCATTAACAACATCTAAAACATCTGCTAAAATCCAAGCATTATATGGCATTCCCATTTCATTTAAATTCTTACGATAAAAATATATTGCCTTTTCATGGTTTAAATTTTTAACAAATGCTTCCTTTGGGTACTTTATAAAATTGAAAAATGGATTGTCTTCTTTTTTACTCTTGAGTCTGGCACATTTTTCTCTATCTAATACATCCTTAAATTCATAAAAGCATAACATCTGTAGCTTAAAAAATAGACTAGGTGTTTTAATATCTTTTCTTTCAGAAGAGCTAATTATATTTCCATCATTTTCTTTACCTTTATTTCCTTGAAAAGTTTGACAAGCACCTAGAAGAAAAACTGAAAAAACAACCATTAACTTATAATTCATATACATCCTTGTCACTAATAAATTTAATAATCCACAATCTTAAAAATTATTTATATAAAGAATACATCACTTACATAATAAATAAACATCAGCAATCACTATGCTATTATTAGTAATAAAAATAGTTTATTTTAGTATAAATAGATTTTTAAAATATTAATTAAAGCTAAATGATCCACCCGAAGAATAACCTCTATAACTAAACTCAGGTATACTTGGCATTTGAGGCATTGAATATCTATCTTCAAATGAACCCATTGAGTTATTCATTGATGACATATTATCACTTAACTGACCAACCATATTCTCGAAGTGATGAGTATTTTTCATTGTTTCTTTAGGGAAATCTTTAAAGCCTGGAGTGCCAGGAAGAACAACACTCGGGCGTTCTAGATAATGATTTGTTGTTACTGGTTTTTCATTTACTTTTAATCTATCAAGTAAGCCTGTGGTTAGTGGTGCTAATTGTCTATTCGGTTCAGCTTTTGGATACGTATTTTCCAATATCGATTTCTCTACCATATTATGTGGATACTTAATTGGAGGAGGTGATGATACTCCTCGATTTATAGGCTGAGTTTCAGTCGGTAATATTTTTCTCTCGACCCCATAAATATCTAAATCGCTTTTAGGTATAACCTTTTTTAATTCGTTCACGTTAGCTGCTATAAATTCTTTGAATGTCATTCCTCTTTCTACAAGGTATTCACCGAAGACAGATCCCGTTTCTTTCATATTATCAATGGTTAATAATGTTCCCCCCAATTAACATAAGATTTTATCGATTCTATCTTTGGATTTTTAATTATTTCAAGAAACATTTCATCACTTAAGTAAATAGAAAATTGAAATTCAGCCAGATCATTGCCTGCAGATTTTAACATTTGAAGATGAACTTCTTCATGTTTACTTTCTGGCAATATCTGGTAAGGAATTGTTAATGTCCATCCATACCTTGATATGCCATTACGCTTAAAAGCATTATAATGAATATGTTGTGCTTCTTGTGATGTTAAATCTCCCCGTATAACTCCATCACTATCACTTCGTGATATGAATGTTAAAAGAGTCTCTTCTGCCAAATCAATTTTTAATTTATCCAAAATAACTTTATTTCCATTTACTTCATTTTTTTCTAACTCTTTAACTATATAATTACTTGCAACCTTTCCAGATAAAGATTTTTTTTTAATCAATCCGTTTGCAATAACAGCATAATTAGAACCTTCTCTTTCTAAGTAATCATAAATAAATTCAGGTTTTTGTATTTTCTTAAACTCTTCATGTACCCTAATAGCTTCATCTGTTTTCGCAACAAACTCATCAGTATAATTGCCAACTGACCTTTTTTTCCTTCTACTTTTAATATCTTTTTCCAACACCTCTAATTTAATTTTATTTTTCAAATCAACCTCATCAGAACGAAATAATTCATTTTCTTGATAGTTTATCAAATCATACACATTCCCTATTTTAATATCAATTTCATCTTTATATTTAACATACCTCATATGAACAGAATATATTAAGTCACAAACATATTTATCTTTTAAGATTATATATTTCTGCTCTTCAATTAGCTCCCCCCCCTTTTCATACATAAATAAATCATAGTTATTTTTCAAGTACCGCGCTATATGAGAACTTTTTTTATCAGTGTATTTATCATAAATATCCAATAGGGAATTTATAGTTTTAAAATAATGAATCACTTGGCCTTTGAATGAATCACTATTATTTAATTTACTATTCCAATACTCCCTTCGTTCTTCAGTAGTAAAAAACAACATTGCTATATTAGTATCCCAATATCTCATAAACATATTATTTTTTTCTAAAACATTCAGATAGTGTTTATAAATATCCTCACTAGATATATTTATAAACCCTCCTTTACTCATATTATTTTTAAGCTTACTTTCTATTAACACCATGTACTCTTTAGCTAGGTCCTGTTGAACCCTATATAATTGTTCTCTTAAATACATGTATTTCAGATCATCACTATAAACATCTAAACCATAATGAAAGTGCAATCGACTTAAGAAACCATGCTCATTATAACTCCCAGGTGCTGTTAATTAATACATATCACCCTTATCAGCAAGATATCTGTAAAACTCTTCCAAATCTCCTTCATTTAAAATAGCCTTCAAATTTACAATATCATTATAATTAATTGAAAAGCTAGCCATATCTTTACTCATAATATTCATCCTTAATAAAATCAATCACAAAAACCTTAGTTTCTTTCATTATATCTCTCCATTTTTTATGTTTATCAAAGCTAAACCTAACCTCTGCTAATATTCTCATTTCCAATATTAAAAAACTCATATTACAACTTAAATATTTATTTTCCAATGGTAACCATAAGCATTCTAAGATAGCAATAACTTCATTTTCATTTTCGAACCAAAAAAAAGTTCTTTTCTTTTGAGTTTTTTTTCCACTATATAGTTTTTCAGATACGTTATAATCATCAAAATATTCAACATATTGAAGTTCAGAATCATCGTCATAAAATATTTGACTTCTCTTTCCTAAATATGATGCATTTAGATAATTACTCATTTTCTGTGTTAATGAATAATCTTTCTCTCTAATTGGCTTCAATATAATTCTTATCGTTTTTTCATCTATTTCAAGATGAAATTTTTTTTTGGAATCAACACTTGTCATATAAGGCCAATACGTGGTTAGTGTTAATTCTCTAAAATTAGCCTCACACCCTTTTTTATTTTCAATAAATCTTGGGTCAAAATAGCTATACCCTTCATATTCCGCAAATGGAAAAGCATACTTGACAGGAACCTCTATAACAGTGCCATTAAACTTACCACAAACAAAGCCCGGTCTATTTTCTGCATAAACATTTATAGAAATTAATAATAAAAACATATTAATGATAAATTTAATTATGTAATTAATAAAAATACAAAATCTCATAATTTCACCTATTCAGCTAATTTAACAATACCTAAATTATAAAAAATGAGAATAATAAAATATAATTTCTAATCATGCTTTAAATGAAATAATTACACGTTCAAGTCTATTGCTCCATCTTTTGCTTTTCTCGATCTTATCTAAGTCCGATACATTTTTCATTTTATCCCAAAGAAATAAAAATACTTTTTTTTCACTTTCATGGGAATCATTCGCCAGTGCATTTAGCATGTCATCCCAAATCTTTTGATTAGTTTCATCATCTAAGACATCAAAAACATCTGCAAAGAACCAAGCATCAAAGGGCATGTCACAGGCTGTAAATGCTTTTTTATTTATTTCAGCAGCCTCTTGATAACTAATATCCCTGCTAGTCGTAGTACTGCCATTTTCAAAACGTTTTGAAAGCACTTCTAGATGAGCTAATGCGTGTTCATAATGGTATTTTTTAAAATCTTTATTTGATAAT
>NZ_DOEH01000023.1:0-164172 GCF_003533305.1 Providencia sp.
TAATTAAGCCGAGAAGCCACCCATTGGGTGGCTTTTTTGCGTTGGAGGTTTGAGCAACCCGATGCGGGAACGTTGAATCGCGGACATACCGCAAAGACAGTCAAGTCCTCGCTGAGGGAGAGTCGATGGCCGTTTAAACATTGACAATGACTCCATCAAAATACGCAAACAACCATACAAATAATGGTAAGCAACTGGCAAAAAATGATTTGAAGGCAGTAATTTGAACCGATAACCTTTAACTTTCGATACGGGGGAAGTTCATGTGGATGGATTGTCCCGATGAATAAACTTGTTCGATATAAGATGGCGAGTAATAGCGCACTTATTAGTGTGAAAGAATAGTAGGCTTATCTTAATGATGGGGAGTAGAAATATTAGTTAGATTTATATTATAGTTGCATTAATTATATGAATCTACTTGTAGATATAAAGTCGTAAGCAATAGCTTAATTATTAATTGGGATACTTAATCTTATTTAATAATTTATGTATTACTATTTTTATTAAGATCGGGTTAAAACAATTACTTAACTAAATTTTAATAAAGGGTACTTCTCTAATATTTTCTTTAGCCAAGGCGTAAATTGTTCCGAATTAGTATTAACCTCATGATTTAACTGATGAATATTAATCCAGCGAGTTGCTGCAACTTCATCTGCGTTAGGTTCAAAATCAGCATCATAATAACCGATAAAAAGATGATCATATTCATGTTCAATAAGACCACCACTGACTTTAGCATGATAGATCAATGAGTCAACATGGTTTAGCTCAGTTGTGAAGCCTAGCTCTTCTTGAAGTCTTCTTTGCGCAGCTTTTAATGTATCTTCGTTTGGTTTTGGATGGCTACAACAAGAATTGGCCCATTGTCCTGCGGAGTGATATTTATGAAAAGCACGTTGCTGAATTAATAACTCACCATTTTTATTAAATATAAAGACTGAAAAAGCACGATGTAATTTTCCTAATTGATGTGCGAGTAATTTTTCCATGGTACCAATAGGAACATCATTTTTAGTAACAAGTATTAAATCATCTTCCATAGTCAATTATTCTCATTGTATTATTCTCGAATGAAGATTCTATTATAATTAAAAAAATAAATTTGTAGAATTGAGCTATTAACGTGCTTTAATTCTAATTTATGATTTTTGTTAATTAATGAGATAGAGATCATAGCTATATAATTTGATGGTATAGCTATGATATTCGCTAAACTCATTTTTGTTGTAATACCCACACGGCCGCTTCAACTCTTGATTTTAAGTTTAGTTTCTTGAGCAGATGTTTTACATGTACTTTCACTGTACTTTCTGCGATATCTAATTTACGAGCAATCATTTTATTAGATAGTCCATGAGAAATAAGTTCTAAAATATCAGATTCTCTTGGTGTTAATGCACTGATATTACTATCATCTGTAGCCTGATTATCTCTTAAAGATTCCGCTAGTACGGATGTCAATGTTGGGCTAACAACCATTTTGCCACTTGCGGCTTCTTTAAGCGCAATAATTAATTCTTCAGGTTCCATATCTTTAAGTAAATAACCATCAGCACCTCTTTTTAAGGCATTGACGAGGTCATCACCATAATTTGAGACAGTAAATAGAATGATCCGACCTGACAGTTCTCGTTTTCTTAATTCATCAAGTGTTTCAAAGCCATTCATTCCTGGCATATTAAGATCAAGTAGGATTAAGTCAGGATCTTGTTCTTCAGCTATTTGTATACCTGTTTTTCCATCGCCTGCTTCCCCAATCACCAGCAAAGAAGGCTCTAAGCTTATCAGTTGTTTTACACCACTTCTAAGCATAGGATGATCATCAATGAGTAAAATTGTTGATTTTTCGTTCATTATATTCGTATTTTCCATCAAAGAATTGCTCCAGTAAATTTAAGCATCAGATAAAGGGAAAGTCACCTTAACTTCAGTGCCTCCAAGTTCTCTCGGGGTTACATAACACTGCCCATTAAGGGTTAGGGCTCTTTCTCTCATAATAATTAAGCCATAATGATTAAGTTTGTCAGGAGATGAGTCAATTCCTGCGCCATCATCATTTATTGTTATCGTCACAATACCTGCATTTTGACTTAAAGAAACATCAGCCCAGTTTGCATTTGCATGCTTCAAAATATTGCTGAGGGCCTCTCGGATTATTTGTATTATATGTATTGATTGGTGCGGTGATATACTTTTTGCAGGGATATCATAGTTTAATTTTATATTAAACTTCATTCTTTCGCTGAATTCATTGATAGTGCTTTCAAGAGACGGTAATAACCCCGGCTCAGTAAGTTTTAGCCTAAATGTAGTTAATAATTCACGAAGCTGGCTATACGCAGTATTAATTTCTTGGCGCATCTCACTGAGTAATTGTTGAGGCTTTTCTGGTAGAGGTTCTGGTTGTAATTGTAGATAGCTAATTTGCATTTTTAAACATGATAACGATTGGGCGATAGAATCATGTAGCTCTCTTGCGATAGCGGAACGCTCATCCATGATAAGTAATTGTTGTTGTTGTTCTATTTGATGCTCCATAGCTAACATGCCCGAGATTTGCTTAACTAACATTAAGACCAAATTATTTTGTTCATCAGAAAGTATTTGGGTTTTTTCTATTTCTCCCGTAATTACACCATAACGGTGGATGTTATCTGATAGCTCCCATTGCAATGTTTTAGGGTAAGTAATAATTTCACGTACGCGAAAAGGATTTTTCTCAGCGTCAATAAACTCGGTGGATTCATCATCTAACCCAGTGGAAGCACAGCATATTTCATGAAAATATTCTTCATTGCTATCTTCATATAACCGTAAACTCAGATTTTTTAAAATAGTAATATTTTCGAGTTCGATAAGTACTTTTTGTAATCTTAAATATAGCGGTTCAGATGAGTGAAGCATTTGGTTTGATTGATATAGGTATGATAAAACTCGATTTTTTGTTATCAAATCAGCGGTTTTTTCGGCAACACGCGCTTCAAGTTGATGGTAGCTTTGAGCTAGCTCATCAGACATTTGATTAAGCGTTTCTCCTAATGCATTTAATTCATCTTGTCGATTATTTTTTGGATAACGTTGGCTAAAATCTTTTTGCCTAATGGCGTTGACCATCGTTAGCAACGTCATCCATGGATAATAAATTTTTCGTCTGAGGTGCCACATTGTACCCATTAGCAATAAGAAAACTAAGCTAATAAAAATTAACTGTGTCATCGCAACATAAGCAATTTTTTTCTCAGTTTTTTCATCAATATTATGGACTAGCTCATCAAGCTTATTTACGAATGAAATAACCTCATACCTCGCATCGTTTGCAGTAGATGCTTGCATTAGGGCGGGCCGCAGTTTATTTAGCCAAAATTCATGTAATTCATTAAATTGAGGTGTTAAATTTTCAATTTTTACGACTTGAGTGAGCTCAGGGCTAAGTAAATCACTTTCTAGGTCATTAAGATATTTTTGATTTTGACTATTAAGAGGGACAAGGGATAGTAGCCTATAGCTTTGCATACGTAAGGACCCCGACTTATTTATTGCGTGCGCATTGCCTTGTACACTAATTATCATGCGGTTTGAGATGGTCATTCCAATGATCCCAAGGATCGCAATTAATAGCATTAATCCGATAACTTGGTTGATAATTGAAAATCGACGATACAGTGTCGGCATTTTTTTTCCTTCAAAACAAATCAGGTGATTATTCTTTTTGTCTATCTTACCTACATTGTTAATAAACTAGACTAAATTAAATATACTACTTTAGTATTAATTAAGAGTATTTAATTGTTATCAAAGTGACATGATTTTAGAATTAAATCACATTCAAATACTCTCTTATATGTTGATATTTATACTGTTATATTGTGACGTAACTAGCTAATATTACTATGGTTACGAGTGTTTTAATGTGAAATTAATGTGAACAACTTTTGATTTAGATCACTTTGATCATCAGTAAATTAGCAAAAGCAGTCAACAATTAATGAAAATGAAATAAGAAGGATGAATTATAGGGCGAGATTAACGAATGGCACTTATGTTTATCGGTGAAATAGCTATCGTTATATATTGTTTATTATAGCGAAAGTTATTCACTGATATTTTATTCTTCTTCGGAAATTAAAAGCTAAACGATAAACACACCCTATTTTAAATTAAATGGGGTGTGTTATGTATTTTATTTTTTTACTTTCAATCAGCGTTTGATTCGCTTGATAATTGTCATGAGAGAAACAATAAATAGCCCTACAATTAGGCCAAAAACTAAATTTATTAATGACGGTAAGATAAATTGCATCGTATTACCAATGATTGGTGTAAGAGTTGATAGTAGTGCAAGTTCCTCAATCCATTCATAAATATAATGAATGCCATGGGTAAGTATACCACCACCGACCATAAACATAGCCGCAGTTCCTACGATAGAAAGCGTTTTCATCAGGTAAGGGGTAATATAAATGAGTCCATTACCAAATTTAATTAGTAATTTTGTTGTTTTTTTCTGTAAATAAAACCCTAAGTCATCTAATTTTACGATACCTGCGACTAAACCATAAACCCCGATGGTCATTACAATGGCGATTATAGATAACACGGCAACTTGGTTGATAAAGGTGGTTGAAGAAACTATGCCTAATGTAATTGCAATAATCTCTGCGGATAAAACGAAATCGGTTCGAACTGCTCCTTTGATTTTTCGGCTTTCAAATTCAGCTAATTCTTCCGGAGATAAGGTGCTGTTTTGGGATATCTGTGAATGATTTTTTTCATTAGGGTGAAGGTACTTATGAGCGAGTTTTTCAGCGCCTTCAAAACAAAGATATGCTCCCCCAATCATAAGAAGAGGGGTTATTGCCCAAGGCATAAATGCGCTAATTAATAATGCGAGTGGTACCAAAATGAGTTTATTGATGAAAGAACCTTTAGCTACTGCCCACACGACAGGAAGTTCTCTATCTGCACGCACACCAGTGACTTGCTGAGCATTCAGTGCCAAGTCATCACCGAGAACACCAGAGGTTTTTTTTGCCGCCATTTTTGTCATGACAGAAACATCATCTAAAACTGCTGCAATATCATCGAGTAAGGCGAGTAAACTACTTCCAGCCACAGAGGTATCCTTTATTATTTATTTAAAAAGTATTTAATGTTAATTAGGTTAAATAATCGATAATTAGTTCACTGCCATTTGAACTAAATATTGCATTAAAAAAGCCATAACCTGCAATGATAGTCATATCCGCTAGATTATGATTTTTTTATGAAGATGGAACCAATATAAATTCTTCTTTTCTAATTAATTAGTTTTAATCAGTTATACTGTTAAAGTAGCGTGTTTTTAATCAATAATTAATGCTAAGTAGTTTTGTATTTAAGTAATTTTCATCAGTTGATTTATTTATAGGGTTAATAAATGTCTTCTCAACCAGTCTTGAGCATCGTTGTTGCAGTTTACAATGGCGAAAAATTTCTACCCCATTTTTTTGATAGCTTAATCGCTCAAAAATTAGAAAATTGGGAACTCATTGTTGTTAATGATGGTTCTAATGATAACAGTGAAGATGTCATACGACAGTATGAAGATAAATTCAGTAATATGAAGGTATTATCTCAGGAAAATCAAGGCGTTTCCGTCGCTCGCAATACAGGTATGGTTGAGGCTGCGGGGAAATATATAACATTCCCTGATATTGATGATGAAATTAATCCTAAAATGTATGGGCGCCTGTTAGAGATTGCACTCGCGAGCGATTTAGATGTTGCGACTTGTAATGGGACATATATTTATACGAATGGTGATGCACCAAAAGCGATTTTTCCGCCAAATAAACTGCCCTCAACTGGTGTAATCAGTGGACCTGAATGGTTAGAGCGTGGGTTAAACTCTCGTAAGTTTTTGCATGTGACTTGGTTGAATATCTATCGCCTTGATTTGTTGCGTGAACACAATTTTTACTTCGAACCTAAATTACATCATCAAGATATCCCTTGGACCACCGAGCTTTTATTAGTTTCTAAACGCGTTCAGTTTATTAATGAGCAATACTACAGTTATTTAATCCATAACCAGTCAGTCTCTCATTCGCTCAATGGCGATGAAAGATCTGTGCGTAAGATAAATACTTATCTGAAAATCATTGATATGTTGCTAGCTATTTATAAGCGATATCCAGAGCAAGTGAAACAAGCACCAGCTTGTTTATGGCAGGTGGGTAAAGAAGGTTTAGGTATCACTCAGGCACTGTTAGCTATTCAATCACCTCAAATTCAAAAAGAGATGGTGCAAATATTTTTTGATAAAGGTTATTGGGATATTGTTTGGCAACATGCTACGACGATAAAGCTCAAATGGCGTTTGATTAGACGTTACTCTAAATTGAAAGCAATATTAAAAAACTAAAAATTAGCCTATCATTATGGCGTTATAACATATTGATAGGCCGTCTAATTTACTTGTCTAAGTATTTAAGTGCGTCGATGAACATCGCCCAGAGTTGAGGATTATCGAGTTTTATTGCCACTTGCGTATGGCAATTTTCTGCTGGTGTGGCACGAAAATCAGTGACTGTCATGCCTGTAGTTAATGTGCCTTGTAACTCAATATTTACCGGCGCTATACGAGTTTCTATGAGTGACGGGTTAATCACATAAGCAACAGCGCAGGGGTCGTGTACTGGCGCGTGGTCACTGTAACCATTACGTTTACGATAGCCTTCAGTGTAATAATTCAGCGATTCAATCACAAATTGGCTAATGGGTGTTTTCAGGTTGGCAATATCAGTCATGATTTGATCGTTGGGTTTGGCTTGATGTGTTAAATCTAAACCAATCATCGTGATAGGCCATTTTTCATTGAAAACAATATGTGCCGCTTCTGGATCAATTGCGATATTGAATTCGGCAACTGCAGATTGATTCCCCGTATGATAACCGCCTCCCATCAATACCACTTCTTTAACTAATTCGACAATTTCTGGGGCTTTACGAACGGTAAGGGCAATATTCGTTAGTCCACCTATAGGTACCAGAGTGACTGTTTTGGGTGGGTGTGCCTTAAGCGTATCAATGATGAGATCAACAGCATGGCGCTTATCAAGAGGCATTGTAGGCTCTGGGAGGTGAGTCCCATCAAGACCACTAATACCATGAACTTCTGCGGCATTTTGAATCGCGCGAACTAATGGTCGTGGACAACCTGCGGCAATCGGTATTTGTTTAGCTCCAACCAGTTCAAGAATTGCTTGTGCGTTGTGCGTCACTTTTTCTAAGGTTTGATTGCCAACTACCGTTGTAATGGCGAGTAGCTCAATAGTTGGGGTTCCTAATGCTAATAAAATTGCCATAGCATCATCATGGCCTGGGTCGCAGTCTAAAATGATTTTATGCAAAGACATGACATCTCCTTGTATAGAAATAATAATATTTGTTAACTATCAGAATAGATTAAGAAATAGCGAACATCTTTCCTGTGACTTGCATCTTGTTTAATCATTGTCATCTAAATACTTGGTAACAAAATGTTAATACTTTAGGATGATACTGTGATTTGATTAACATATTAATAACAATAGGTTTGAGCTTATTTGGAAAATATGTTTTTTATATTCTTTAGACTGAAATGAATAATTCGCCTGTAGCTTATTTTTAATAAATTAATGAAATGGAGGCAGAATGGAAAATTATCTGAATAAATTACCCAATGTGATTGATTCTGTTGCAACAAACCAATTTTATCCTAATTTATTATCATGGTTATCTTGCTTTATCAAATTTGATAATGCGATTATTTATTCTTTTGAAAAGGGAACTCCTCCTCGTTTTCTTTCTAAAATTGAACGGCACAATAGTGATAGTGTGAATCGTATTTATCAGCGAGGCGCTTATTTGATGGACCCTTTTTATCAAGAAATTCAAAAAGGTGGCGATTCAAAGGTATTAACATTGAATGAACTAGCACCTAAAGGTTTTTATCATACCGATTACTATCTTAATTTTTATCGTAAAACGGGGTGGCGTGATGAAGCCGGTTTATTACTTGAGATTTCTACCGACAAACAATTAGGTATTTTTTTTGGTAATGAGGAGCAGCCTTTTTTCTCTGGTAAGCATGATGGCTCTGCTTCATTAAAAGAGACTTTTGATATTATTCGTAGTATGGCTCGCTTGCATAAAGATGTTTCACCCAATGCGGTTTCTAGCTATTACCGTTATAACGATATGCAAACGCGATTTGGGTTAACACCTAGAGAGTGTGAAATTGTTGAGCTCATTCTCGAAGGTAAGGGCTCTCCTTTGATCGCTGAATTACTTTTTATTAGCTTAGGGACAGTAAAAAATCATCGTAAAAATATTTATCAAAAGTTAGATATTAATTCTCAAGTTGAATTATTTAGTTTATTTATGAATCGGGCTGAGCAATAACGTAAAAAATCACTGATACTGCTATTGATTATAAATCAATTTATTACAGTAAATCCTTTCTTTATCCTCCTCATATATCTGTAGTCAATTTATTATTACTTTTGTTAATTATTAATATAAAAACAATTTATAACAAATTGATTTAAATCTGAATTTTATTTGATTTTTGCCATTTTATTTACAATGAAATATTGTGCTATGTCACAAATGTTAATGATATGTTTAGAATATCCCTAAAGGGCTATGTAAATGTTAACTAAAGGTTAAGATAATCAAGATTAAAGCAAGAGACTAAATAAGGTGTTCGTTATGAATAACCAAATAGAATCATTAACTTATTATGCGGCTACAAAAAAATATGATCTTCGCTTTCCAACACTGAAAGAAGATCTTGATGTTGATGTTGTTATTATTGGTGGTGGTTTTTCGGGTATTAATACGGCACTTGAATTGTGTGAAAAAGGTATTACCAATATTGCAATTTTAGAAGGTCGACATCTTGGCTACGGCGGTACTGGACGTAATGGCGGGCAAGTGATGGCTGGTATCGGTCATGACTTAGATGCAATAAAAAAGCATGTGGGTTCAGAGGGTTTAGAAACTATTTTTAAACTCAGCAATATGGGCGCAGGGATCATGCGAGAGCGTATTGCAAAGTACAATATTGATGCCGATTTTTGCCATGGCTACGCCTATTTAGGTAGTAATCAGCGCCAAGAAAAAACTTTACGCAGTTGGCTTACTGATTTCAAAGCTGTTGCACCAGATGAAGAAATTGAATTTTATACAGGAAGCGATCTCAAACAAATTATCGGTTCTGATGCTTATACTTGTGGGATTAAGCATATGGGCGGTGGCCACGTTCATTCATTGAATTTGCTATTAGGTGAAGCAAAGGCGGTGACGGAATATGGGGCTAAAATTTTTGAAAATAGCCAAGTATTGAACGTTGAGTATGGTAATACGGTCACGGTTCGTACAGCAATGGGCTCCGTTCGTGCGAAAAAAATGCTTTGGGCTTGTGATTCATTTCTTAATGGTCTTGAACCGACTCTTTATCCAAAAACAATTAATACCTATGCTTATCAATTAATGACAGAGCAATTATCTGATGAACTAATTGAGCGGATTAGCCCAATTCGTGGTGCTTATAGTGATATTCGTCCTGTTATTGATTACTACCGTGTTACTAAAGAAAACAGGCTACTATTTGGTAGTTCAACGCATTTCCTTGAATATATTCCTTCAGATTTAAAGGCTTGGAATCGTCACTTGATGTTAAAAATTTTCCCTTACTTAAAGGATGTGAAAATTGAATTAGCATGGGGTGGACCAATGGCTTGCAGTGCAAATTTATTTCCTCAGATTGGTTCAATACCTGCACATAACAATGTGTTTTATGTGCAAGGTTATTCAGGGTTTGGGGTGACGCCTAGTCAAATTGTTTGCAAAGTACTTGCTGAAGGAATGGTCGAAGGATCGCATCGTTATGACTTAATGAGCTCGATTCCTCATGCCAATATTATGGGTAAGGATAGCCTGCGTAATGTCATTGTATCGATGGCTAAAATATTGCATCAAACATCAGGTTATTGGCAAGGTCGCCGTTAACCTATTGCTTTTTAACGTATTTTATAAACATATCATTTAATCGATTAAAAAGGTGAAAATCATGATCAATCCATTATTGTTAAACCAACCACTTCCTGAGCTGTTAAATATTGGCAGCGTGACTAATTTAGGATCTGTGGTTGTCGAAGGCGATCCTCAAGCAAGTGTTGCGATGATCCATGGTGAACCTACTGATAACTTGAGTTGTGGTATTTTTGCTTGTACCAAAGGTAAATTTAAAATGGTTTATCCATTTGATGAAATGGCAACGGTACATGAAGGTTCGGTGAAATTAACGGATGTTAAAACAGGCGTTACTGTGGAATACCATAAAGGCGATTCTTGGTTTGCTGCTAAAGGCACGGAAGTCTTGTGGGAAATTAACGCTGAACGTTTTGTTAAACACTACCTAGCCTGCGTAAATGCCTAATTAATTTATATCAAGTGGAGTGAAAACGATGAGCGAGTTAACCCTATTACCGAAAGTAAGTGAATTTCTAAAGCGTCAACATGGACATTTTATCGACGGTTTACCTATTGAGGGCAAGGGGACTGCTTTTTTTGATGTCGTTAATCCCGCCACTGAACAGGTTATTGCAACCGTAAAAGAAGCAACGTTAACGGAAGTGGATGCGGCAATGAAAGCTGCGCACGTTGCGCTTAAAGGGATTTGGGCAACGACAACGCCAATGGAGCGAGGTAATTGCCTAAATCGCCTAGCCGATTTGTTGGATGCTAATTTAGAAGAGTTGGCTCAGTTAGAAACCCTTTGCTCAGGGAAAACCATTCAGCTTTCTCGTTTTTTAGAAGTTGGTTCAGCTGCTCAATTTTTGCGTTATTTTGCAGGGTGGGCGACAAAAATCAGCGGTGAGACACTCAATGTGTCCTTGCCATCATTTAATGGTGAAAAATATTCTGCGTTTACGCAGCGTGAGCCAGTTGGTGTCGTTGCAGGGATCATTCCTTGGAACTTCTCCATTATGATTTCCATCTGGAAACTTGCTGCGGCCTTAACTTGTGGTTGTACGATTGTTTTAAAGCCGAGTGAGTATACGCCATTAACTATGCTGAGAGTCGTTGAATTAGCGAAAGAGGCCGGTATTCCTGATGGTGTGATTAATATTATTAATGGTGGTGGCCGAGAAGTTGGACCTGCATTAATCAATCATCCATTATGTTCGAAAGTGACATTTACGGGCTCTGTACCAACAGGACTTGCCGTTGGCCGAACGGCAATGGAAGGCAAACTAACGCGTGTTACCCTTGAGTTGGGTGGAAAAAATGGTGCGGCCTTCTTAGCTGATTTACCCGTTGAAAAAATAGTTAATGGCATCATAGAAGCGGGCTATTTAAATCAAGGTCAAATTTGTGCCGCGGCAGAACGGTTTTATATTCCCTCTAAATTAATTGATGAAGTACTTGGGCTATTAAAAGCGCGTTTATCGATGATGAAAATTGGCTCTCCGCTTGATGAAACAACAGAGATGGGACCGTTAGCCAATAAAGCTCATTATGAAAAAATCTTGGGGTTATTTGAAAAGGCTCGCCAAGATGGCAGTGAAATTATTTATGGTGGTGAGGCTATTGCTGGTGCAGGTTATTTTGTTCCGCCTACGATTATTCGTGCAAATAGCCCTAATGATGTACTAATGAAAGAAGAAACCTTTGGCCCGGTGGGGACATTTTTAAGTTATGACGACGAAGACGAATTAATTGAACTGATGAATAGTACTCCATTTGGTTTAGCGGCAAGTGTTTGGACTAACGATTTAAGCAAAGCAATGCGTATGATTTCACGTATTGAAGCTGGTACGGTATGGGTAAATATGCACACGTTTCTTGATCCTGCGGTTCCGTTTGGCGGTGTTAAATCATCTGGGATAGGGCGTGAATTTGGTAGTGCCTTTATTGAACATTACACTGAATTGAAATCTGTCATGGTGCGCTACTAGTCTTAATTTTTTAATTTATTGGTTAACTATTTCCCGACATTACTGTCGGGATTTTTGTTTTACAAATCATGACAGGGACATTTGAATTATCGGCTCTATTATCGATGCAGCAGGCGGTCGTTAACTTACCTAAAATGAATTATCTTGATGAATGATAAAGCCTGATGAGACTAATTCTGTGCGATTAGAGACGTTAGCCTTGGCGAAGATATTCCTTAAGTGAGTTTTCACGGTAGAGAGCGATACACCGAGCAATAATGCGATGCGCTTGTTGCTAGCACCTTCTCGAACTAAGTGAATAATTTCTTGCTCTTTTGGGGTATAAGAAACTAAAGAGTCAGGTAATACATCAAAAGTCATCAATTCGGCAACGGGGAGGATGGCATTCAATCTCATCACTTCTTGCTGTGTAAACGGGCAATCTCTTAATACTGAAATTCCTGCGATGATTTTATTTTTTCGTCGAATGAAAATTTCTGCCATATCCGTTAAGTTGTTTGGTTGCATGAAATCATGAAAAAAGGCCTGATTTTGTTGTTTCATTTCAGGGCCCATTCTTACCAAGCGTAGATCGTCACCTCGAAAATTATCCGGATGCAATGGATCCAGCTGATGAAAGTATTTTAAATAATCCTGATGCATACGAGGCGGGATACCATAAAGCACATGATTATTTGGTTGCCAGTGTTCATTGACAAGATAATAAACCGACGCCGAAATTGGAATAATATGCGCAATGGTATTTAAGCAACAGTCGATCAATGTTTTTTGATGATGGCTAAATGGGATTGAAATCATTATATGCCCTTGGGTATCGTTATATCACTATCATGCCGCGAATAATCGTTAACATAAAATAAACATGTTAATAACGTGAGCTCGATTACACAATTTGAAACTGGTTATTTTACAGAAAAACCTGTTTCTCTGCGATTAGGTATATTTTGCGGATTATTTATTAATATATTAATGATGTGATTGTTTGTTATATATTGATATCTAATTAATTATTTGTTTTTTGGAATATGTGGTAGGTACTTTTTGTATTGAATTAATAGCTAGTCCCCTCTCTCTGGGTATCGTTCTTTAGGACGATAGCGACATGTTTGTGCTTATTTCTATAGTGAGTAATTAATTACTATATTTTTACAATTAATTTACAATTGTTGCGGTGTTCTGAAAAAGAGAGGGATACAAAATGAATTTATCCTCAAAACTATCATCACATATTGAAAAAGGTAAAGTTGGCTTTCCCACTACATTGGCGAGTTCTGTGGGAGTCATCATGGCCAGCCCTGTTATTTTAACCGTTACCAGTGGTTTTGGTATTGGGGGCGACACCTTTGCTTTAGCCGTATTATTGAGTTTTATTATGATGCAGGCTCAGTTAACGACATTTTCTGAAGCTGCTGCAATTTTACCAACTTCAGGCTCAGTGTATGACTATATCTCATGTGGTATGGGGCGATTTTGGGCAATCACTGGGGCGTTGTCTGCTTATCTCATCGTGCATGTTTTTGCTGGAACGGCAGAAACTATTCTTTCAGGTATTATGGCACTGGTGAATTTTGAGAGCCTTAATACAGTATTGGAAACCAATAATTCGTCTTGGATGGTTGGTGTTGGGTTAGTGATTGCATTTGGGCTGTTAAATGCTTTTGGTATTGAAGCGTTTGGTAAAGTGGAAGTGGTACTGACCTTTGCGATGTGGAGTACCTTGGTTATTTTCAGTCTTTGTGGATTACTGATGCCATTTCATGTTTCTGTGGATGGCTGGTTTGGGCAAGAATTGAATATTTCCGACCCATCTCTCGTATTAAGTTTTATCGGTATGGCGATGTTCATGTTTGTGGGGTGTGAGCTAGTCACTCCAATGGCACCCGAAATTAAAAATTCAGCGAAAGTGATCCCACGAGCGATGACGATAGGATTATTCGGTGTAGCGACCTGTATGTTTTTATTTGGTGCCGCGTTAACCAATCAAGTCGAAAATGTCATTGTAGATCCTCAAAGTCACACGAGTTTGTTGGAAACGCCGATGGCGATACCTGCATTTGCAGGGCAAGTGATGGGCGACTTTGGTAAATATTGGATAGGTATTGCATTATTATTAGCTGGCGGTGCGACGATCAATACGTTAATGGCTGCTGTGCCTCGTATTTTATATGGTATGGCACTTGATGGGGCATTGCCGCGTATCTTTGCTTATCTGCATCCACGTTTTAAAACGCCTGTATTTGGTATTTTAGTAGCAGTGCTGATTCCTTGTTTACATGCATTTGCAATTCAAGGGGATTTGGATCGTATCATTCCTCTTGTTTTAGCGGCGGTTTGTTCTTGGGGAACGGCTTACTTATTGGTAACGATCTCTGTTGTGCTATTACGTATTCGACGCCCTGACTTACACCGTGCATACCGTTCACCCTTCTTTCCATTACCACAAATTATTTCCAGTGTAGGGATTATCATTGCCATTATTTATATCACGCCACCGGGTATGAATAAGTCAGATGTTTATGTGCCTTTTGCGATTATGTTAGGGCTGACAGCGAGTTATGCATTGATTTGGACGGTTTTTGTACAAAAAGTGAATCCATTTAAACCCGTTGATGTTGAATTAGTGCTTTCAAATTCGTTTTCTGATGAAGAATTAGAGGGGGTACAACTTGAACCATTACGCAATCTCGCCTAAATATTCATTTTGGCAAAAAATAGGTTTATTGGGTAAGAAACGTCTACCAATAGGTTATCAAGCAGGTTTAACCTTAAATAAGGTAGAACGAGATGTTTCATCTTACCAATGTGAATTTGCATTGGGAGGGGGAGCGCTAGCGGTGCTTCTCATTAAACCACAAGACGAACTGATTATCGAAGTGACTGAACGTGTCAAAACATTATTTATGGCTTTTATTGTTTATAGTCATTTTACGGTCTCTGGGGCTTGTGATAATACGATTGAAGCGCGTATTAATGTTAAGACGACAGGAAGTATGCGTAAGAAATCGATACGCTATGTTTCCAAACAGGTTGATGGATTAGCGATTATTGATTTACTAAATGAATATCCCATTATTCAACAGACGCTTGAAGAATTGGATTTTAATTATTGTCATATTGAACTTAAAGATGGTTTTTGGCGTTGTGTGATAGAGCCTTTCACCGCCTCTGAAATGGTGAGTCGAATACCGGCAACGCGTCGGTATTTACGATTAACTCAACAGCAACGTCATCGCTTACTCAGTGCATTGCAGCTTGTTAGTCAATTGATGAGAAAAAGATTCCCAACATATTGAATTTAATGTCAAATAATATCGTGAAGCTGAATTTTCACTTTTATGACAATCACCTTCATGATTATCATTTTTATAATAATTATATTTTTATCGACATAAAAGCGTCATCCAACTGTCATTTGGTTCCTTTAGGATGCTTGTCATTATTCGAAGCAGTTACTTCTTTATCTTCTTTTATTGGCAAGGAAACAGTTATGACAGGTAATTTTATGAAATCTATTTTGGCCGTCACTGTAAGTGCATTGATTTTAGGTAGTGTTATTCCTGCGGTTGCTGCCGAAAAAAATGATGCAGTTTCTGAAAACCGCGCAGCACAAGGTGATATTACAAAGTTTGGTGGCGCTCGACGCCTTGCAACAGAACAAACTGACATCATGAAAGCGGCACTTCATAACGGACAAGCAAAAAATGTTATTTTGTTTATTGGTGATGGAATGGGCGACTCAGAAATTACTGTCGCACGTAATTATGCAGAGGGCGCGAGTGGTTTCTTTAAAGGAATCGATGCGTTACCTATTACAGGCCAATATACGCATTATGCGTTAGATAAAAAAACGCAAAAACCTGATTATGTTACAGATTCTGCTGCCTCTGCTACATCATGGTCTTCTGGTGTTAAAACCTATAACGGTGCATTAGGCATTGATGTTTTTGGTAAAGATCACGAAACCTTAATTGAGATTGCTAAGCGTCACGGTAAAGCAACAGGTAACGTGACAACATCTGAAATTCAAGATGCTACACCAGCAGCGCAGTTTTCTCATGTGTCAGGCCGCAAATGTTATGGACCAGAAGAAACAACTGAGAAATGCGCCACGAATGCGTTAGAAAATGGTGGTCGTGGTTCTATCTCTGAACAGTTATTAGTGACACGTGCTGATGTAACTTTAGGCGGCGGTGCTAAAAGTTTTACACAGCAAGCTAAAGCTGGTGATTACAAAGGTAAAACGCTAGAACAGCAAGCTGTCGAGCGTGGATATAACATTGTTCGTGATGCGAAATCGTTGGACGCTATCAAAGAAGCTAACCAAAACAAACCTGTTTTAGGTTTATTTCATGACGGCAATATGACTGTAGCTTGGGAAGGTCCAAAAGCAATTTATCAAGGCAACTTGAAAAATGAACCGTTGGAATGTAAACCAAATCCAAAATTAAACCCTGATGCACCTACATTGGCACAAATGACTGAAAAAGCGATCAATTTGTTAGAAGTCAATCCAAATGGTTTCTTCTTACAAGTAGAAAGTGCTTCTATCGATAAGCAAGATCATAAAGCGAATCCATGCGGTCAAATCGGTGAAACGGTTGCCCTTGATCAAGCTGTACAAGTAGGCTTAGATTTCGCTAAGAAACACGGTGATACATTGGTTATCGTTACAGCTGACCATTCACATTCAAGCCAAATTATTCCTGAAGGAACGAAATCAACAGGTTTGACTCAAGCGCTAATCACTAAAGATGGTTCGGTGATGGTGGTGAACTACGGTAACTCTGAAGAAGATGATTCACAGGAACACACTGGTGCTCAATTGCGAGTTGCTGCATATGGTCCACATGCTGCTAACGTGATGGGTCTAACTGACCAAACAGATTTATTCTTTACCATGCGCGATGCGATGGGATTGAAACAGTAATACCAACCCTGTAGTACATATAGTACAAATTCTCCGTGACAGGATGTTACGGAGAATTTTTTATTTATGGTTTATATTTATTTATAATTTATATAAGTCACCAGTACTTCTTCCTTCTAGTTGCTGGTGTTTTTTTATTGGACACTTTAGCTGCAAATTGAGTGAAATTATTTCAAAAAATTAAGATTGAATTTTGCTAAAAACGAGATATGATTGATAATCATTATCATTTAATAGGTTGAATCGCTATGCCAACTACTCTCTCAAAAGCAACTGGTTTAAGGCGTATAGGCGCAGGTATATGGGGTGTTTTCACCGTAATATTGTTGAGCATTGCATATTTGCTCAGCAGCATCGGGTTAGAAAACCTAAAAATCGTAATGATAGTGATGATGGTTGCAACTGCGGGAATGCTATTTAATCGTGGTTCTCGACGATTACTGATTATTCCTGCTGTTATTTCATTACTGTGCTTTTTAATTGCTTTTGTCTTACAGAGCTCAGCACCCTAGTACATAAACAAAGAGAATTAGGTATTAGAAAGAATATTAGAAATCAAGAATGAATTATCCAATTTTAATGTTAAGAGCTGTATATCGGTAAGAATATATTGGTGCAAAATAGAAACTTGAATTATAGGGTTCTTGCTCACTAGAGTTTGTAGCTTATTGAATCCGTTGTTTTATAACCCTTCAATGATATGTAGTTAAAAACATACTGTTTATTAGTAATCAAATGTCTACAACTTATTTATAAACAAATAAAATGGTATATAAGTATTGCTGTTTACTTATCTCGATGTATTTATCGTAAAAATAATGGCCAGCGTATAAAGCTGACCACTTAAGTATTTAATGATAATTAAAAATGTGTATTGATTAGCGCTTGGTTGATTGGTAAACCTTGAATTTACCTGTTTTAGCTAGTAGTTCATGACCGCCAAAGGCTTTATCTAATAGTTCAGGGTAGGGTAAGAAAGCATTGGCTACAATACGGAAATGGCCACCTTTTTTTAGGTACTTAGGTGCTTGTAAGATCATCGCTTCTACCGCGCTATAGCTCGTATTCAAACCATCATGGAAAGGTGGGTTTGACAATATCCAATCAAATTTATCATCGATATCAGAATACACATCACTGGCGAGCACTTTACCGGTGAGTTTATTTGCTTCAAGAGTTGCAATTGAAGAGGCGATAGCGGATGCACTCACATCACTTAAGGTTAGCGTAACATCTGGGTTTTGTGTCCCAATTACGGCGGCTAATACGCCATTACCACAGGCAATATCGAGTATATTACCGCTCATTGGGTTAGTTAGAGTCGAGAGCAGTAAATCACTACCAATATCGAGTTCTTCATGACTAAATACACCTGGAAGAGCATGAATTTTGACGTTATCAATTTGATAACCGCGCCACCAGCGCTTAATATCAAAAGTAGTCGGCTGTTCTAATTCTCCATGATATAGACCACAGCGCCGAGCAGAGTCAATTTTTTGCAGTGTTGAGATGCCTTCCATGATGGATTCAGCACTTTTAACGCCACTCCGGTTTTCACCGACGACAAAAATTTGGCTACCAGCAGCAAGATGCGTACAAAGGTCATCTAATTGAAAACATGCTTCTTGCTTATTTTTTGGCCAGTAATAGATTAAGGTATCACAAGGCTGGATAAATTCTGCGGGAGTTGTTGCAGAAAAAAGTGCATTATCACCGATTAACGGCTGTAAATTTTTCCAGCGATGGAACTGGTTAGTGAGAACACGTACACTTGCGGCTTCAAGAATAGCGGCAAATTCATCCTGAATGTCACCAGCCAAAATGACATGACGATCGGTAAAATGTTCGAGATGGCGTTGTAAAACTTCGCTGGCAGGTGTCAGTAATGACATATTCTGTCAATCTCCTAAAATGATAAATAATTCACGCTACCTTACCAGAAAATAGAGAAATAGCATTGCTCTGTTGGCGCTATTAATCCCCTTTGATAAGATGTGGTTGTTAATAAATAGCGACTGGAAGAAAAATGACACGACGCGACAAGCTTTTAGAGCAAATGGGGATCACTCAATGGGTGGTGAGAAATCCGACTGTGCTTCGCGGTGAACGTGGTGTAAGGATACCAGAATCGACTAAGCTTATTATTATTACTGATGAGAACCTTGATTTAAATAGCCGTTTGCTAAAAGATATTTTTTTGACAATGAATGTCTCTTCGGCAGATGTGGTTTGTATTAATTCAGAGCAGCTAAACTTAATTCCAACACCAATAACAATTCCTTGTTGGACACTCGGTAGTGAAGCTCAGCCTGAAGGTTCAAAAATCACGTTTATTTCACCTGTTTTGTCTGAGTTGATGGTAAGTCGTGACGCTAAACAGGCACTATGGAAACAAATTTATCAAAATGATGAAAATTTCAACACTAAAACAATCTGATCTTGCGACAGCCTTCTTAATTGAGAAACTAAGCCATGATTTCCCCTGGACTGAGCGTGTTTTTTATGGGAATCAAGGGGAAAAGTATCATAATCTTAAAATTTCTATTAATAATCAAATTGTTGGTTATGCGATAACTCAATATGTTCTAGATGAGGCAACACTATTTAATATTGCTATTCATCCCGATTATCAAGGCAAGGGTTATGGTCGTTTGTTACTTGAGAAGCTCATTAGCGACCTAATTGCAAAGGGTATTCTTACGCTATGGTTAGAAGTCAGAGAGTCTAATGCCTCTGCTTTGCATCTGTATGATAAACTTGGTTTTCATCAAGCTACTGTGCGTAAAGACTATTATCCCGCGAAAAAAGGTCGTGAAGATGCGTTAGTTTTAGCATTGACCTTGTTTGAGGATAACTTATTTAAAGACAACGAATTTACAGATAAATAGTTTAAATATTCGCTATTGATTAATTCCTTTTTTTAAACATGAAACCATGGTGAACTGTGAACGATGCAGTGTCGTGGTTTTTATTACTTATTGATTTATCTTTGTATTTAATATGTATTTATTTCAAAAATGCTATTTAATAACTCATTCAAATTTACATGATGTCAATGTATCTAGAGATTATTTTCAATAAAAACTGCGTAAATTAGCGCTGTTTCTAATACTTCTAAAATAAACAGCATAAACGTCAGAGATTTGATGCCAATTAGGTAAAACGCGGATAAGCTGGTCTGAATGTAGCTAAATATATTCATTTATCCGAGGTTTTCACTATGTCATCGTTCAATATAGCCGTGATTCCTGGCGATGGAATTGGTACTGAAGTTATTCCTGAAGGGTTAAGAGTTTTAGAGGCCGCAGCGCGTAAACATAATATAAAACTTAATTTTACGCATTTTGATTGGTCATGTGAAACTTACCACCGTACAGGACGCATGATGCCTGAAGATGGCTTAGAACAATTGAAAAAATTTGATGCTATTTTCCTTGGCGCTGTCGGATTTCCTGGTGTGCCTGATCATATTTCTTTATGGGGTTTGTTACTGCCGATTCGTCGTGCCTTCAACCAATACGTTAACTTGCGTCCTGTGCGTTTATTTGAAGGAATAAAATCACCTTTAGCTGATAAAAAACCGGGTGATATTGATTTTTATGTCGTGCGCGAAAATGTGGAAGGGGAATATTCAGCGATTGGCGGCATTCAATATGAAGGTACTGAAGATGAAATGGTTTGTCAGCAAAGTATTTTTACCCGTAAAGGCACAGACCGCATTTTAAAATATGCCTTTGAGTTAGCGCGTTCTCGTGACAAAAAACATGTAAGCTCGGCGACAAAATCGAATGGTTTGTTCCACTCAATGCCATATTGGGACAGCCGAGTGGCCGAGATGGCGAAACAATACAGTGATGTGAAAGTTGATCAATTCCATATTGATATTTTCGCGGCAAATCTAGTCAGAATGCCTGAGTATTATGATGTAATTGTTGGGTCTAATTTATTTGGTGATATTTTGTCTGATTTAGGACCCGCTTGTACTGGCACTATTGCTATTGCACCTTCTGCTAATATTAACCCTGAAAAGCAATTTCCATCGATGTTTGAACCCGTTCATGGCTCAGCGCCAGATATCGCAGGTCAAAACATTGCTAATCCAATCGGTACAATTTGGGCCGCAGCCATGATGATGCAGCATTTGGGCTGTCCACAAGTACATGACACTATTATGGCAGCGGTTGAAACTGCCATTAAAGAACGCCGTAATTTAACTCGTGATATGGGCGGAAATGCAAGTACTCAGGCTCTGGGTGAAGAAATTGCTCAGTTGATATTGGCTTGATTTTTTTGATCGCGAATTAAAAATTAGAATCAAGTTACGCTGAATCTAGATATTGTTTTTTTACAGTATCTAGATGCTTTGATTGTTTATAACCCCAAGATCTGCGAAAATATCCGCCAATTACGATTAACAAGACGGATTTGCTAAGCTAAGAGCCAAGTTTTGCCTCGCCTAATGCATGTACAAATCTGTATACAGATGAAAAGACGGTTAAATGACAGATCAGAATTTTCTACATGAAGTGAGCACGCGTAGGACGTTTGCTATTATATCTCACCCCGATGCGGGTAAAACAACTATCACTGAAAAGGTGCTATTGTTTGGAAACGCAATTCAACGTGCGGGGACAGTAAAAGGGCGTGGTTCTAATCAGCATGCAAAATCTGACTGGATGGAAATGGAAAAGCAACGTGGTATTTCAATCACCACATCTGTAATGCAATTTCCATATCATGATTGTCTGGTTAATCTTCTCGATACCCCAGGTCACGAAGACTTCTCTGAAGATACTTATCGTACATTAACGGCGGTTGACTGCTGTTTAATGGTGATTGACTCGGGTAAAGGGGTTGAAGATAGGACGCGTAAGTTGATGGAAGTCACTCGCTTACGTGATACACCAATTTTAACTTTCATGAATAAGCTCGACCGTGATATTCGTGATCCAATGGAATTGCTCGATGAAGTTGAAAACGAGCTAAAAATTGCGTGTTGTCCTATTACTTGGCCTATTGGCTGCGGTAAATTATTTAAAGGGGTTTATCATTTATTACGTGATGAAACCATTTTATATCAAACTGGACAGGGTCATACGATTCAAGAAGTTCGTATTATCAAAGGGCTAAATAATCCCGATCTTGATGTTGCCGTGGGTGATGATCTGGCTAAACAGCTGCGTGATGAACTTGAATTAGTTCAAGGCGCTTCTCATGAATACGATCACGACGCTTTCTTGGAAGGGGAATTAACTCCTGTTTTCTTCGGGACTGCACTTGGTAACTTTGGTGTTGATCATATGCTTGATGGCTTGGTTAAGTGGGCTCCTTCACCGCAACCTCGTCAAACTGATGTGCGTGAAGTGAAAGCAACAGAAGAAAAATTCACTGGGTTTGTATTCAAAATTCAGGCCAATATGGATCCGAAACACCGTGACCGTGTTGCGTTTATGCGCATCGTTTCTGGCACCTATGAAAAAGGCATGAAATTACGCCAAGTTCGCATCAAGAAAGATGTGGTTATTTCCGATGCGTTGACCTTTATGGCTGGTGACCGTTCTCAAGTAGAACATGCCTATGCAGGAGATATTATTGGTCTGCATAATCACGGAACTATTCAAATTGGTGATACCTTCACACAAGGTGAAGATTTGAAATTTACTGGTATTCCTAACTTTGCCCCTGAATTGTTCCGCCGTATTCGTCTACGCGATCCGCTGAAACAAAAACAATTACTTAAAGGTTTGGTCCAACTATCTGAAGAAGGTGCTGTTCAGGTCTTCCGTCCATTGACCAATAATGATCTGATTGTTGGTGCAGTGGGTGTGCTTCAGTTTGATGTTGTTGTATCTCGACTGAAAAGTGAATACAACGTCGAAGCCATTTATGAAACCGTTAACGTTTCAACTGCGCGTTGGGTTGAATGTGATGACGTGAAGAAATTTGAAGAATTTAAGCGTAAAAATGAGCTGAATTTAGCCTTAGATGGCGGTGATAATCTATCGTATATTGCACCAACGATGGTTAATCTTAATTTGACTAGCGAACGTTATCCCGAAGTTAAATTCCGCAAGACTCGTGAACACTAATTATTCGCGGTATCATACATTGCAATAATGCATTTTCGAGTGACCCACTATCAAACAATTCATTGATAGTGGGGATCTAATAGTGATCTCTCCTTATATCAATCATCTAAAAAAGAACTTCTTCCTATTTAAGCTTTAAATTTATCAAGAATATTCTGTCTTTATATTATTTAACTTTATTTTTCGCGTTTTTTTACTTAGGCTATATTATTGGCTAATTAATAACAGAGAAAGGAAGGTACCTATGAAAAAGACAACGCTATTACGCTCACTTGGGGTAATTGGGTTGAGCTGGGCATTGTTTGCTTGTAGCTCATCGTCAGATAGCGCCTTGAAAAAGCAAGCATCCGAAACATGGGATAGCGCCGCTAAAACGGTTGATATGGCGGGCAAAGATACGGGCGAGGCTATTTCAACTGGGGCTAAAAACACCGACCAATATATGGATGACTCTGCTATTACCGCTAATGTGAAAAGTAAACTATTATCCACAAGCGGTATACCAAGCAACAGTGTCTCTGTTAAAACGATTGATAAGGTTGTGTATCTGTCAGGTTTTGTTAAATCAGATGACCAAATCAATAAAATTGTTCAGGCTGTATCGACAATCAAAGGCGTCAAATCTGTTCAAAATGGTTTAGTTGTTGCTAATTAATTACCTTTAGAATGTGATAATGCCTCAAAATGCTGCATACTTATTGTTCAATTTAGTTAAAATGGGCTTTCATTGAAAGCTCATTTTTGTGTAAGTTACGATATAAGTCATCACTTTCATTTGAATCATTTTATTGAATAAATCATAGAAAGTTTCGCATTGTATTTTTAATACAAATGCAATGTAGCGTATTGCCAAAGGGTATTTATGGGAAAGCACGTATCAGTTACACTGGGCACAATTGAGCCTCTGGCGTTTTTTGATGAAATCAATTCAGGGAAAACTGCGCTTATCTGTGAAGGTGGTGGGCAGCGTGGTATTTTTACCGCTGGTGTACTGGACGAGTTTCTTATCGCAGGCTTTAATCCTTTTGATTTGATGATTGGCACTTCTGCGGGAGCACAAAATCTTTCTGCTTATATATGCGGGCAAGCTGGGTATGCGCGTCGTGTGATCACCCGTTATACAACGAACCCTCTATTTTTTAATCCACTGAGATTTATTCGTGGTGGACATCTTATCGACCTTGATTGGTTACTTGATACCATTGCCAAAGAGTTCCCTTTGCAGATGGATATTGGACTTGAAAAGATAAAATCAGGGCGTGAGTTCTATATGGGGACTAGCCGGAGCGATGATTTTTCAGCTGAATTTTTACAACCAGACGCTGATTCATGGCTTGATATTATTCGAGCATCAAGTGCTATTCCCGGTTTTTACCGCGATGGTGTCGAGCTTGCCGGCACGTTATATCATGACGGCGGAATTAGCGCGGCTATCCCAGTAGAGGAAGCTTATCGTCGCGGTGCAGATACGATTGTTGTTGTTAGGACGGTTCCTTCCCAAATGTATTTTACGCCAGAATGGGTAAAAAGAATGACTCGTTGGCTAGAAGGCGATAACAGCAACTTGCAACGTATGGCGGCAATGCTAAAAGTTCATCTGAAAAGTTACCGTAAAACGCAAGAATTTATTGAAAATCCACCAAACGATGTTCAGATATTTGAAATTTATCCACCAACGCCGCTTAAAAGTAGTGCATTGGGGAGTCGAATTGGCTCTTTGAATCAGGATTATCATACAGGAAGGCGCTGTGGGCGTTACTTTATTGCTGCTCTTGGTGCTAGTTTTGATAAACATGATTCTACTAATAATCGTTTCAGTCGGTTCATTGAAAAAAATATTTCTTATGAGCCACTAGATGATATTCCAGAACAAGATGATTTAGTGCCTGCATTAGCCAGAGAAGCAATAGATTCTATTGAGTCACAAGTACTGCAAACAAGTGAACATCGTGATGGATAAGCTTTTAAATATTGCATCTCAAAAATTTATTGATACACATTGTCATTTTGATTTTCCGCCATTTAACCCGTTATGGTCTGATAGTTTGCAGCTCGCCAATCAGGCAGGGGTGAGCGATATCATCATTCCAACCGTTAGTTTAGATAACTTTGAACGAGTCTGGGAATTAGCTCATCAATACTCAGTATTGCATGCTGCAATGGGATTTCATCCGTTATATTTAAATGTGTTTAAAGATGAGCATTTAGATGTGCTCACCGATTTTCTTAATCAAAAAAGTAATAAATGTGTCGCTATTGGTGAAGTGGGTCTTGATCTTTATATGCAAGAACCGCTATTTGAGCGTCAGAAGTTGGTTTTATCGGCACAATTAAGATTGGCCAAACAATTTGATTTACCCGTTATTCTGCATTCGCGTAAAAGTCATGACCAATTGGCCGCCATGCTTCGTCGTTTAGATGTGCCTGCTAAAGGGGTTGTACATGGTTTTGCTGGAAGCCTTTCTCAAGCGCAGGCCTTTGTTAAATTAGGGTATTATATCGGTGTGGGCGGCACGATTACTTATGAGCGTGCAAATAAAACTCGCCAAGTTATGGCTGAATTGCCCCTAACGTCTCTTTTATTGGAAACCGATGCGCCTGATATGCCTGTCTCGGGCTTTCAGGGGGAACCCAATCGACCTGAGCGTATTGCTTTAATTTTTCGTTCTTTGTGCGAACTACGGCACGAATCTCCAGACGAAATTGCGCACCAACTTTATATTAACAGTTTAGCGTTATTTCATCTGAAACAATGAATGGCAATACCGACATATAATTACCATGGTGAATTATTGTTTTGATTGGTTTTTTATGGAATAAGTGAATTTTTTGAATGCTTTAATGATACCAAGTTATTATCATTGATATAGCGAGTTTTGAGCTAAAGAGTACTCATCGTTTGAACATTACCTTATTTAATCCATGTAATAATTGCAGTTTTCTGTTTTATACTCGCTGCAATGGACATCATTTAATCCTTAATTCCTTGTAGAAAGGCATTTGGCCTTCCGCTTTTATTTAATTCAGTTATATTCTTTTTGGGGTTTTATATCCAATTTCAATTTTTCAACTATTCTTAGCTAAGCTAATTAATGATGTAGTAAGGTATCAAAAAGCCATTTGAGAGAATCAAGTTGAAGCTAAATAGCGTATAATGGCGATCTGATTCACACTTTTTATTTTAATAATGTAACGTTCAGTCGATTAATGTGATTTGTAGCACATAAATTAGCGCTGTTCCATGGTCAAATAGAGGCAAGTAAGCTGCTAATGGAACTGCTAGTTCTTAGAGTAACGTTACTCTAGGGTATCGTGCGGTGAGAAGGATCTCAGCTGCTTAGCTCGGAAAGAGTCCGGCTAGCATCTTTATGGAACAAGCCCGCTCGCCAACAAAGAACGTGTCGTTCTGAAGATAAACAACGTTGGAGAGTTATATGACTGATTTAAATGCGGCTGCGCAACGCGCACTGAACCTGATGGATTTAACCACTTTAAATGATGACGATACTGATGCTAAAGTCATTGCATTGTGTCATCAAGCTAAAAGCCCAGCAGGTAATACCGCTGCTATTTGTATTTACCCTCGCTTTATTCCTATTGCTCGTAAAACTTTACGTGAGCAAGGTACACCAGATATTCGCATTGCAACAGTAACCAATTTTCCGCACGGTAATGATGATATTGAAATTGCAGTAGCGGAAACTAAAGCAGCGATTGCTTATGGTGCAGATGATGTTGATGTGGTATTCCCATATCGCGCTCTGATTGCAGGTAATGAAAAAATTGGTTTTGATTTAGTGAAAGCTTGTAAAGAAGTTTGCGCTGCTAACAACGTATTACTGAAAGTTATTATTGAAACAGGCGAGCTAAAAGATGCGGCATTGATCCGTAAAGCGTCAGAAATTTCAATCAAAGCAGGCGCTGATTTTATTAAAACTTCAACAGGAAAAGTGCCTGTAAATGCAACGCTAGAAAGCGCCGAAATCATGATGCAAGTTATTCATGATATGGGTGTGGCTAAAACGGTTGGTTTTAAACCAGCTGGTGGCGTGCGTACTGCTGAAGAAGCTGCACAATACTTAGCATTAGCAGGTAGAATTTTAGGTGATGACTGGGCCGATAGCCGCCATTTCCGTTTTGGGGCATCAAGCTTACTGGCGAGTTTATTAAATACTCTCGGCTTTGATACTAAAAAATCAAGCAGCAGTTATTAATCACCATTGCAATTTTACGCGCGCTATTATTCGCTATTAAAGTTGATAGCCGCGTAGTTATTGCCGATAAATTCTATTTGAATTGAGGAGTATATCGTGTTTTTAGCGCAAGAAATTATTCGTAAAAAACGTGATGGTAAGTCATTAAGTGAAGAAGAAATTCGCTTCTTTATTAATGGCGTGCGTGATAATTCGGTCTCAGAAGGTCAAATCGCTGCATTAGCGATGACGATTTATTTTAATGATATGACTATGCCAGAACGTGTCGCATTGACACTGGCTATGCGTGATTCAGGTACGGTACTGAATTGGAAATCATTAAATCTCAATGGCCCATTGGTTGACAAACATTCAACTGGCGGTGTCGGTGACGTAACTTCGCTTATGTTGGGACCAATGGTGGCGGCTTGTGGCGGTTATGTGCCGATGATTTCGGGGCGTGGACTAGGCCATACAGGTGGTACGCTGGATAAACTTGAAGCTATTCCAGGTTTTGATATTTTCCCTGATGATGCGCGCTTTCGTGACATCATTACCAATGTCGGCGTGGCGATTATTGGTCAGACAAATTCTCTGGCTCCGGCGGATAAACGCTTTTATGCGACGCGCGATATTACCGCAACCGTTGACTCTATTCCTTTAATTACGGCGTCAATCTTAGGTAAAAAACTTGCCGAAGGTCTGGATGCATTAGTTATGGACGTCAAAGTCGGTTCTGGCGCATTTATGCCAACCTACGAAAAATCAGAGCAACTGGCTGAATCTATTGTTCAAGTGGCTAATGGCGCAGGTTGTAAAACAACAGCCTTGTTAACAGACATGAATGAAGTACTGGCCTCAAGCGCAGGTAATGCAGTTGAAGTTCGTGAAGCGGTACAGTTTCTAACAGGTGAATATCGCAACCCACGTTTGTATGAAGTGACCATGGCTCTTTGTGTTGAAATGCTAGTATCAGGTTCACTGGCTGCCAACCGAGAAGAAGCGCGCCAAAAATTACAAGCAGTGCTGGATAACGGTAAAGCAGCTGAGATCTTTGGTCGTATGGTTGCAGCACAAAAAGGTCCAAGTGATTTTGTTGAAAATTACAGCAAATATCTACCAACAGCAGTGCTAAACAAAGCTGTTTATGCGCCAAAAGACGGTATCATCACACAGATGGATACCCGTGCGCTCGGTATGTCTGTTGTAACTTTAGGTGGAGGACGTCGTAAAGCGACAGATCCTATCGATTATAGCGTTGGTTTAAGTGATATCGCGGCTTTAGGCACTAAAGTTGATACGCAAACACCTCTTGCAATTATTCATGCTAACAGTGAAAAAGCATGGGAAGAGGCAGCTAAAGAAGTCCGTGATGCGATGATTATTGGTGATAAAGCGAGTGAAACAACACCAATGGTGTATCGTCAAATCAGCGAATAGACAATTTAGGTTCAAGCAGGTGTAAAGGCTTGCTATACCGCAGGAGAATAAATATGAAACGCACATTTATTATGGTTTTAGATTCCTTTGGGATCGGTGCTGCACATGATGCAGATAAATTCGGCGATGTAGGTGCAAACACACTTGGTCATATTGCAGATGCATGTGCTCGTGGTGAAGCTGATATTGGCCGTAAAGGTCCATTGCATTTACCTAATTTAACTAAACTCGGTTTAGGTAAGGCAGGGGAAGAATCTTGCGGAACATTCCCAGCAGGTCTTGATCCTAACGCAGAAATTATTGGTGCATACGGCTATGCGAGCGAAATTTCTTCAGGTAAAGACACTCCGTCAGGCCACTGGGAAATCGCGGGTGTACCTGTGTTATTCGATTGGGGCTATTTCAGTAATGAAGAAAATAGCTTCCCACAAGAATTGCTTGATACATTAGTTAAAAGAGCAAACCTTCCGGGTTACTTGGGTAACTGTCACTCATCAGGTACCGTTATTCTTGATCAACTGGGTGAAGAGCATATGAAAACCGGCAAACCGATTTTCTATACCTCTGCTGACTCTGTATTCCAGATTGCTTGTCATGAAGAAACGTATGGCTTAGACAAACTGTATGAGCTGTGTGAAATTGCACGTGAAGAGCTTACCAAAGGCGGCTACAACATTGGTCGTGTCATTGCGCGTCCATTTGTTGGCGACAAAGCGGGTAACTTTGCACGTACAGGTAACCGTCATGACTTAGCCGTTGAGCCACCAGCACCAACAATGTTGAAAAAATTAGTTGAAGAGAAACAAGGTGAAGTAGTTTCTGTTGGTAAAATTGCTGATATTTATGCCCATGTTGGCATTACCAAAAAAATCAAAGCAACCGGACTTGATGCGCTGTTTGATGCAACAATTGAAGAAATGAAACTGGCTGGCGATAACACTATTGTTTTCACGAACTTTGTAGATTTCGACTCATCTTATGGTCACCGTCGTGATGTTGCAGGCTATGCTGCGGCGCTCGAATTATTTGACCGTCGTCTACCAGAACTAATGAAACTAGTTAAAGAAGATGACATTCTTATTTTAACTGCTGACCATGGTTGCGACCCAACTTGGCCGGGTACTGATCATACACGTGAGCACATTCCTGTTCTCATTTATGGTCCAAAAGTAAAACCTGGTTCTTTAGGTCATCGTGAAACTTTCGCGGATATTGGTCAGACTGTGGCTAATTATTTTGATTTATCACCAATGGATTATGGTAAATCAATGCTCTAAGCATTTAGATTTTAAATTAAGGTGGGAGACCACCTTAATTATTTTAATTAAATTTATTATTTAAAGGGAATAAAAATGGCTACTCCACATATTAATGCTGAAATGGGTGATTTCGCTGATGTTGTTCTGATGCCAGGCGACCCATTACGTGCGAAGTATATTGCAGAAACCTTCCTTCAAGACGTGCGTCAGGTGAATAACGTACGTGGCATGCTAGGTTTTACTGGTACCTATAAAGGCCGTAAAATTTCTGTCATGGGTCACGGTATGGGTATTCCTTCTTGCTCTATTTACGCGAAAGAACTGATTACTGATTTTGGTGTGAAAGTGATTATTCGTGTTGGTTCATGTGGCGCAGTGATGGATGACGTTAAGCTTCGTGATGTTGTTATCGGTATGGGGGCATGTACTGACTCTAAAGTTAACCGTCTACGTTTTAAAGATCACGACTTTGCCGCTATTGCTGACTATGATTTAGTGCACAATGCAGTAGAAGCTGCAAAAGCGAAAGGTTCTAATGTCCGTGTGGGTAACATTTTCTCTGCGGATCTTTTCTATTCGCCAGATCCTGACTTTTTCAAAGTGATGGAAAAATACGGTATCTTAGGTGTGGAAATGGAAGCTGCGGGTATTTATGGTGTTGCTGCTGAGTTTGGCGCACGTGCACTGACAATTTGTACTGTTTCAGATCATATTAAAACTGGCGAGCAAACTTCATCAGAAGAGCGTCAAACTACATTTAATGAAATGATTGAAATTGCATTAGAATCAGTGCTGTTAGGCGATAAATAATTTTTTATTCGAACCTAAATTATTTTGTAAGAATGCCACGTTAAGCGTGGCATTTTTTATGGCGCAAATAAGATATGATTGAAGTTAGTCCCAAAATGGGATTTAATATTGAGTAAGTCCCATTTCGGGACTAAGCTAGCAAGATGAAAATCATCTCTATAAAAGCGCTAAAAGACTTTTGGGTAAGGTATCCTGAGTCAGAACAACCTCTGAAGGCATGGATAGATGAAGCAATTAAGGCAAATTGGAAAAACCCTTCAGAAATCAAAGGAATGTATCGTAGCGCAAGTATTTTGAAAAATAAGCGAGCGGTATTTAATATAAAAGGAAATTGTTACCGGTTAATTGTGGCTATTGCATATCAGCGTGGATGGATATTTGTTAAGTTCATCGGAACTCATAAACAATATGATAAAGTTGATGCAGAAACGGTGGATTTGGAGTCATGATAATGAAAATTAAACCCATCAGAACAGAACAAGATTATGAAGCGGCTCTGCGAGCGGTTTCTCCGATGTTTGATAATGAGCCAGAGCTAGATACCCCAGAGGGGGATTATTTTGAGGTGATGTGTTTACTCATAGAAGAATATGAAAAGGAGCATCATCCTATTGAGGCGCCAGATCCTATCGAAGCAATAAAATTTCGTATGGAGCAACAAGGGTTGACGGTTAAGGACCTTGAATCTGCGATAGGTAAAGCAAACCGAGTATATGAAATTTTGAATGGAAAACGTAATTTAACGCTTCCAATGATCCGCCGGTTGCATTGCCAATTTGGTATTCCATTACGTAGTTTAGTGGGTCTCTAATATTTCTTAATAATAGTTTTATGCCACACTTAGCGTGGCATTTTTTATGGCTTAAATTTTAAGCTCGTTTCTTGATGCGGCTCATCATGACTGCATCAACATATTGCCCATCACGAAAAGCGTAGTCACGCATTTTCCCTTCAAGCTCAAAGCCGAATTTTTCATAGAGTCCAACACCGCTCTCATTGGTGGCAAAGACTTCTAGTTCGATACGGTGGATGTTCAGCCAATTATCACAGTAATCGACCATCACTTGCATTAGCTGAGAGCCGATACCTTTACCTTGATGCGCTTCACTGACTGTAATGCCAAAAGTCGCGACATGTTTACGTCGAGCTTGACTGGCTTGGTTAATTACTAATAGCCCAACGACCTTATCATCAAGCATGGCAACAAATTGAGTGACGAGCGGATCATTTGCCCCTAATCGCACTTCCCAGGTTTTTTCTGTTGGGTAAGGTAGCTGTAAGGTATTGGCATAGGCCGAATAGTCGGCGTGCATTTGAGTGATAGAGGGAACATCGTTCAAGGTTGCTCTGCGGATGGTTACGTTATTCATTGTATATATCTTATTTATTTTATATGTAAGCATTAATACATCAAGTATTAGCCTTGTCAATGATATGAATTAAATAATATTATTTTCAGCATCAAAAATATGAATATCGCTATTTGATATCACTATTTTATAAGTGTCTATATTATTTTTTTAATAGCTCTTAAATTAAAGGAAATAAAGTATGGGTTTTTATATTAGTAGACATATAACAGAATCTGATACATTACAAATAATGATTAATAAAAAAATTAATAATAAGAAGGTAAAAGATGAAACATTAAATAAAATGGCAAAAAGAATAGAGTTCATTACACAAAAAAATAACAATCTTCCTTTCAAGGATGAGCTTGTTAAGGCTAGTGATGCATTAACTAAGTTTAAATGCGTTCCTGCCAAAATTAAGATACAAAAAATGATTGATGATACCTTAGCTAAAAATGTGAGTAATGGCATATCGTTAGATAATAAAGTAAGCGATTCTATCACTGATTGTATTAATGAATCTTCCAAAGAATTGGATGCTATAATAGATAGTATTCCTACTATAGATAAAAATAAAGATATAAATGGCAAAAATCATTTAATTAAAGAGAGTGATGAAATAAAAGATATTTTCTTTAAAAAAAGATTTAATGATGATATTTCTGCCAAAACATGCAATGAAATTGAAAAAAGAATTGAAATAATTAAAGGTAAAAAAAATAATGATGAAATGATATTTGAAATTAGTACTATAAAGAGTTACTTAATTGAATGTGAATTATCTAGTAATATACATGAAAAAATAAATAAAATATTGGACAAATATTTAGAGTTATTAATGAAAAAACAAAGAAATAATTTAGTAGTTGATAAATTATTAAAAACAGAAGTAATAGACAATATGCCTGAAAATGGCGTAGAGGCAACAGTTACGGAAGACCAATTACCACCGGTAGATGTTTTAGAAGATGTCTTAATCTCAACCTTGAAAAACAGCCATTACTCAGATAAAGCTATAGAAAAAGTCAAATGTCATATAAAGAAAATAAAGGGTAATGAAGGGATTAAAAAAAGAATATATAATATTTTAAAACTTTCAACAGAACCAAGTGATGTTGAAAGTTGGAAGTATAAAGATGAGTTAATTATTTTAAATTTGAAAAAATCAAATGAACTACTTAATTATGAGGTTGGAATTCAGTATGAAAAAAAACTTCATCCTAAATCTAGAACAATATCAACATCAACATCAACATCTGATTTACATAAAATACAGGAAAATAAAAATGTCGATGATATTAGGGATATGGCTTTATTAGCGATTGATAATAAAGGACGCATAAGGGAATTACCTAATTACATTGAAAATAAACTTAATGAAATTAAAAATAAAGATACAATTAATATACTTAAAGATGCTAGAGTTACATTATTAAAAGGAGCCGCATATCAATATGATAAAAATCCTGATATTAGTAAGATATTGGAACTGGCTTGTGCTAAAAATATAATTTCAGAGCATAGAGTTTCTTTCGGTGAGAAAATTACTAATTCATTAAGTGATGTTGGCAACAGAATACGGAAGGTTTTTTTTAATTTTATTTCAGGAGTAAGAAGTATTTGGCATAATCCAACGGAACACTAATTATTCTGTTATTATTTAGCCAACAGTTTGATATTAACTATTGGCTAAATAACATTATATTTTAGTTTCTACGGCGTCATCATAAAGACTTTACTGTTTTGCCCTAAATATTGACGTGCTAAACGGTTAATATCTTCTACTGACAATTGACGGATAATCCCTTGTTCTTGGTTTAACCGTTGATATTGCTTATCATCAGAAGCTATTTGCGTCAGAGCTTCAGTCCAATAACCCGAACTATCTGTGACTTGTGCATTTTCAGTCAGCCAGATATTTTTGGCTTCTGTCAGTTCTTTTTCTGTAATACCTGATTGGCGTATTTGCGAAATAGTTCTCTGTGAAATTTGGATCATCTCATCAGCACGTTCTGGGGAGGTGGTAAAATTCAGGCGAGCAAAATAGTAAGGTTGTGGTTTTTTTGCCAACATCTGTGAAAAACCGAGGGCATAGATACCACTGGCTTTTTCACGTAATTCACCGCGTAAACGTTGACTGACAACAGTATCAAGAAGCTGCATGGCGAGCTGATCTTGCTGTGTCCATTGCGCAGGCGCGGCAAATTGCATACTCACCATACTTTTATCACTGCTACTGATGGGATAGCGTTTATCAAAGCTTGCCATTTTTGGCATGATCCCTTGATCTCGCCAAGTTAATTTTTGGTTACTGGCGGGGATAGATGCAACCCATTGTTCTAATAGTGGTTTTAATTCACGAGTATTGACGGCACCTGTGATCACCAAAGTCATATCTGCGGTTGAAGTCAACAGCTGGCGATTTGCTTGCTGTAATTGCTGCGCAGTGAATTGATTCCAACCACCTTTTGGATTAATTACTAGTAATTCGCCATGGTTGTAGCTTTCCAAATTAATATTATCGAGGAAAGTACGTTCAACCGGTGTTTTTGACAGGTTCAATGCAAAGGATTGTTTTTGTTGCTCCAGTTTTTCACCGCTAAATTGTGGCGCAGTTAGCTTCAAGTGCAACAGTTGTAATGTGGTTTCTAAGTTATCGACTGGCGTTTTACCACGATAACCGTGGGTAAGTAGTTCACTATAAGGACGCAGCGAAATCTGATTTTGTTTTGCCAGTAATGCGAGATCACGGGCACTGTAATTGCCGTAACCACTACTTTCAGGTAATTTCAACGCCCAGTCTGTCAGCCCTGCGGTTTGTGCAGTTTCTAAAGAACGGCCACCCGGAAGTTGTAAATTGAATTGAATGTCTTCTTTGAGATTTTTATCTGCTTTAACAATTACCTGAATACCATTACTTAATGTCCAGTGCTCTGTTTTCGCAACGGGCAGTGAAGACTGTTCAACGATAGACCCTTTTACAACGCTCGGTAATTGCAATTGAATCGCTTGGGAACGCAGGGTAAATGGTCCTGGAGTGCTTTGACGAATGCGCTGCCACTGGGCATTAAACGCGGCATTGTCTATTGCTGCGGCATCAGTATCAGGTCCAATTAACGCCAAACGAGGAGAGGCGATTTGCAGAAATTTAGCGATATGCTGCTGTAAGTCTTGTGGCTTAATGTCTTTCATCAACTGATAGCTATTATCGAGCTGTTGGCGCTTGTTCCACATTGGCATATCGTATTCAAGAGCGGTAGTCACTTGGCCTGCAAGATATTCATTACTGTAGCGCTGTTCAGAAGCGGCTTGCTGACTCAATTTTTTTAACATGGCTTGTTTGACACTATCGAGCTCTTCTTGTGTGACAGGCTCTGTAGCAAGTCGCTGTAATTCAGTAAACAGGATCTCGGTTGCTCCGGTGTAATCATTCCCTTTAGGGTGAATAATCATTAATTGTTGTAGGCGTTGATTATCTAACATTGCCCCTTGTTCATTAATACTGATTGAGGGGATCAAGCCGTTATCAACCATTACTGAGAAACGTTGATTTAAAATGGCGAGCCATAGGTTATCGAGCAAGTCATCAGTTTGACCAAGGCGGGTATTTAATGGTGCGCTGACGTCTTTTTGCAGGGAAAACTGTACGTAGCGAGCGCCTTGCTCTTTATCAAATACTCCCTGAACTAACATATTGGTTGAGCCTGCAAAGGTTTTCCATTGCGGATCGTCTTGTGAGATTTTTTCAGGTTTTGGTAATGCAAATAGGGTATTAACTTCATTGCGTACTGATGATGAATTAAAATCACCAATAACAATCAAAGTCATGCGCTGAGGTTGATACCATGTTTGATAGTAATTTTTGGCTTGTTCAATCGGGGCTTGGCGAACAACATCTAATGAGCCGATAGGGTTGCGATTAACATAGCGACTGCCGTGGTAGCGTAGTTTTTCAAGACTATCATTGATGCGAAATCCCATACCTTGGCGTAGGCGCCATTCTTCAACAATGACAGGGCGCTCTTTCTCAAAAGCCTCTTGATCGAAAGTCATGTTAGATGCCCAATCTGCCATTACCTGTAAACTTGTTGTTACTTGTGCTGGTGTTGCTTCCGGTAATGAAAGCTTATACAGAGTGGTATTTAGACTGGTAATTGCATTAACATGGCTACCCAGTTTTAATCCCTGTTGCTCAAGTTGCTTAAAGCCGGTTGTACCTGGGAAATGTTTAGTACCTTTAAAGGCCATGTGCTCAGTAAAGTGCGCTAAACCGAGCTGTTGCTCATTTTCTTGTATCGAACCGCTATTAACCAATAAACGTAATTCAACACCCGGTTGACTACGTTGCAGCAGGTAAACTTGTAATCCATTATCTAATTGATAATGTTGAATATCGCTACGAACGGGCAAAAGAGTCTGTGAGTTTTTACTGATAGAACTGCTCGCGCAGCCTCCTAGCAGCAGACCAATAAATGTCGCTAACGTGATTTTACGAAGCATATTCTGGTGTTCCTGTTGATAAGTGGGCATTAAATTCAGATAGATCAATTTGCTGTTCAGCCAGTGAGGAAATAAAGCGTTGATGGCTGACTAAAACAATCGCACTTTCATGAAGTTGTGCCTTTAATAAAGCGATTAATTCTAATGCGCTATTTTCATCAAGGGCGGATGTGGTTTCATCTAAAAGTAACAATTTAGGGCGATTGAGTAATAAACGAGCAAACATAATACGTTGTTGCTCACCACCGGAAAGTCGGTTATTCCAATCGGTTTCTAATGTAAGTTGATGATGAAGTTTTTCCAGCCCAACTAAGGTCAGTGCATATTGAAAATCAGCAAGGCTAAATTTAGAAATAGCTTGTGGATAAGCTAATAAACTATCTAAGCGGCTAATAGGTAAATAAAGGCGTTGTGGTATCCACATTACGCTATTGGTTCGTGAAATATCACCAGAGAAAAATGGCCAATGACCACTTAGCGTACGTAACAATGTCGATTTACCGATGCCTGAACGACCTGAAATTAACGTCAATTCACCTTGTTTAGCGATTAAGCTAACATGATTAATTAGTTGTCTATTGTCGGCCGTTGAAACGGTTAAATTGGCGCTTAAAGGTATTGAGTTTTCTTGAATTTTGACTTCAGAATTTTTATCATTTTCCAGTAAAATCACAAAATTATACAGACGTGAAACCGTCGCTTGCCATGCTGCAATTTCTTTATAAGCAAAAATAAACCAACCTAACGACGTTGCCACGCTGCTGAAGGCTTGGCGTAATTGCATCAAGCCACCTAACATAATTTCACCCGCAAGAAATTTAGGAAGTGCTAATAAAACAGGTGCTAATGCTGTAACTTGTTGATATCCCACCGTGTAAAATGACAGATTTCGTTCACAGCTGATTAAGCGATTCCAGTTACCAATGATTTCACTAAAGCGACCCATCAGCTCTTTTCTATCTTGATTTTCACCGCGTTGACCTGCGATAGCATCGCCGTGCTGGCGGCAGTTAATCAATGAACTACGATAGTCTGCTTCGCGACGTTGTTTATCCATATGTAAACGACGCAGTGGAAATCCAATCCATTGAGTTAGTGCAATACCAATAATGGTGTAAATAATACAAGCCCAAAACATATAACCCGGAATGGTCCAATCACTGCCAGAAAAAGTAAATGTCAGACTACCTGATAGTGTCCATAAAATTGCGGCAAAGGATACAAGGGTTAACATGGAATGTAAGAAAGTGACTAATAAATTTAAGGTAGATTCCACTAATAAGCGGATATCTTCTGCAATACGTTGGTCAGGGTTATCAGGCTCTTGGGAAGTGAGCCTGAGCATGTAGTGCTTGCTGTTAGGGGAAAGCCAGCGACCAAGGATGAGTTCAGTCATGCCTTTACGCCAGCGAATAACAAGCATTTGCTTGAGGTAATTTCCCATTACTACTACGAATATAAGCCCACTGACCAATATCACAAAGTATTGCAATAGCCCATATAGCGCTTGTCCATCAAGCTTTTGCAGTGAGTTATAAAAGTCACCATTCCACGCATTCATTTTGACGTTGAACCAAACCGATGTCAGGGTCAGGCCAAGAGAGGCGAAAAGGAGTATCCAGCAGAAAAGGGCAGCACGCTGCCCCCAAAAAGGTTTAACTAAATAGAAAAATTGTTTTAGTGTCTTCATGACGCCTATTTCTTTTTTGTTGTTGCTCACATTGTTATTTTTGTACTGAATTAAAGGTCGTAATTAACCTGTAACCAGAACTGACGGCCTGCATCGTAAGATTTCAAGGTTCTATCTTCGAATACAAAGCGGTCGGCAATATTTTTATTATTCAACACATTATTGACTTCAACAGAGAAACCAAAGCCATAGGCGAAGTCAGGTTTCCAGCCGAGGCGAGTATCCCATGTGTATTTGCTAGCAAAGTTTTGCTTAGTGTATTTACGTATTTGACCCACTTCAGGATCGGAATAGTAAGAGTTGTCATAGCGAACGGCTTGGCTACGTGCTCCCCACCATTGCAGGCGGTTATACCAAGTCACATCATATTCATCCCAGACACTGGTTAACTCTAAATTGAGCTTAATAGGTGAGTTGAAACTGGTTGATGGTAGTTTTGAGGCATCAATAACTTTACCGTCGTACCAGACTTTATTCAGATTAACTTTATTGGCTGGATCGTAAGCAGTATAACCCGCATCTTTCGGTGTGTTACTTTCGCTTTGTTGCCATGTAAAGGACGCGGTCATGACATGAGACGCATCTGCCCATTCCCACGGCTGGGTGTTACTTGTTGATAATGTGACTGTATCGTGTGAACTGCGGCCACCGTTATCAAAGGTACGGATATTTCGTGTATTTGGATCTCGTGGGTTATCGTATTTAGTCCGATTTCTGACTTCGTCATAACCTTCGCGGTGTACGTATTGTAAGCGCCATGTGGTGGATAAAATTTCTTGTTGTAGAGCGAGGGTTAACTCATCGTTATAAGGGGTTTTGAGTGACTCAAGTCCCTCATAATCTTTTTGATTATCCCAGCTATTATTATTTGGATTCATTGAACATGGGTTATCTTCATCACCCCAACAGTTTTGCATGCCACCATTTTGTGCACCATATAGTGCATAAGTGAGCATAGAACGACCATAATAGCGGTTAGCGCCCGCAATTATTTGTGTTTTACTATCACCAAAAACATCATAGACGCCACTTAAACGAGGGGCAATATTGGTGCGGTTAACAAAGTCATCACGGTCAAGGCGAATACCTGGGCGAAGAGTTAATTTGCCATATTGAATGCTATCGTCGAGAAATATTGCGTAGTTAGTGTAATCAGCGGAGTAGGAGCCAGCACGAAAACGATTAATATTACTTAAGTGACCAGTATATACATCGTTTTCATCAAGATCACCGGAGTAGGTGTAACGGAAGTAATCATTATCACGCAGATAGGTGCCTTTAGTATAATTAACTTCAGCACCCATTGTCGGCTGGTGCATTAACCCCAATCCATCTTCTTGCTGATTAAAGCGCATTACAGTTTTAAGGCCATGATTTTTTTGTTTGGATTCTAAATCACCAAGGCCACCGCTATTTCGTTCAATCATCTGCCAGTTTGCATCGAAAGCGCGAACAGTTAGCGCATATTTTTGGTCATTTTTGCGATCATCTTTTAAATCTTGGGTATTGGCGGTAACTTCTAATTGACCAAGATCCAATTGTTGTTTGAATACCGCAGTAAAACCAAGCCCATCATGAGTTGAATCATATCCAGAGTTACTCACGGAAGATGAAAATAGACGGCTGTCGTAAGAGGCATAGTTTGCGGATAAATCTAATGAGCTCTTCTCGGATAAATCAACTGAATATTTTAAGAAGTAGTTATCTGAGGTGCGACGTTGATTTTTCTTACCTGAATCTGAAAAAATGGGTTCGATTGAATTATTTTCAAGGACAAATGCCTCTCCGCCAGTTACCGTCATCGGTATTGTTGAACTACGGCGTGATGCAGAGAAAACTAACCCTGAATTTTCACTCACACCAAGCTCGAACCAACCACCAAAATCACTTTTGTCGAAGCGGTTTTGGAAACGGGCGGGGTTAGCTGTATCATTTTTAGTTGTATCAATGCCTTGAGATGAATCGTGGAATAAATTGTTCCAACCAGAGCGCGTTAAACGATAATAAGCATGGGCACTATTTTCACCCTGCCAGCGGCGGCTATTAACTTCGACCGTTCCGCCCGTAAATCCACCGAATTCGACAGGAATATTATTGTCATATACCGCCATGCTATCAATCAGGCGACTATCAATGTAAATCCCTTGATCTCCACTGCTTAGGCGAGTTGACGTTTCCCCCAGACCACTGTCTGCGGGGTCAAAGTCATTGTTGAAACTGACGCCATCAAGGCGATAGGCATTTTGGTAGCTACTAGAACCATGAATGGAAATACGGGAAGGTTTTATTTCCCCTTGGTTCATAGAGTTACTATCATTATTGGCAAATTGTACGGCTGGGTTTGTCTTCATCAAATCAGTAATATTGCCGTCACCGGTATTTTTCTGACTGATTTCTTCTGAAGTTACGTATTGTGGGGCTGACATCACATCCGTTGTCGGGTGGTTTTGTACCACACCAGAGACTTGTGTTTCAGGAAGAACCAATGTGCCTTGGTTTAAATTCTGAGGACGAATAACGAACACACCATTTTCATTAACCAGTTCTAGCCCGCTACCGATGAGTATTTTTTGTAATGCGGTTTGCGCGGTATAGTTGCCTGATAATGCAGGTGCTCGTAAGCCATTGAGTTGGCTTTTATCATAAAGTAACTGTAACTGTCCTTGAGTACTGATTTGTGAAACCGCAGTGGCTAGCGATTGTTCCGGTAATGAGAAAGACTGTTCTTGCGCAATAGCGGATTGGCAAACTATTGCGCTACTGACAGCCATCGACAGCGCAAGTGGTTTTAACCGACCTTGTGTAAACTGAATAGACATGCGTATCCCTTATTCTTAAGCTGCACAAAAAGTGTGCTGAAAATTGCCAAATAAAATAACAACTGCTTAAGAAGAGGGTGAAATGAGAATTATCCTCACCTGCAAATGAAAATATTTTTCATTTATTTTTTTTGTTCTGGATAATCAATATATTATCTTTATCTTTATAAACGACTTCAACGGGTAATAGCGATGGAAGGGCTTGGAAAAACTTTTCTGGTTGGCGTAAATTGATACGGCCAGAGATTTTACTGTTGGCGAGGGTTGGGGGTGATAGCTCAATATTAGCTGAAGAGTAGGCATGAAGTTCACGTAAAACATCTGCAAGCGGCTTATCAATAAAGACCAATTCACCGAATCGCCATCTGGCAATATTTAACGGCTCGATATTATTGCGAGTAATTTTGCTGTTGATACCTGCGCTAGTGGCGCTTTCGCCAGCTAATAGATAAATTGCTTTTTGATCATTCGCACTTTGAAAGCTCACAATGCCTTGACTGACATTGACGGAGACTTGCTGGCCTTTTTTATCGACTTCAAATTCAGTTCCTACGACTTGAATTCGTCTTTCGTTTGTCTGAATAACAAAAGGGCGATAGGGGTTGGATTTTACTTTGAAGTATACATTTCCTTCATCTAAATAGAGATTTCGGATCTGTGTTTCATAGGCAACTCGAATACGTGTCTGGCGATTAAGAAAAAGCTGCGAGCCATCAGATAACGTCACTTCTTTTGGGGAGTCAGTGGCGACGAGAGTCATATTGTTGAGCAACATGGCGGGCAAATGGCTATAAGGTAAAAACAAAATCGCTGCAATAAAAAAAGCCGCGAGTGTATTTCCAAGGGGACGCCATAAACGAAAAAAATGACGTTTTGGGGATATCAACTCCACAGAAGTAGGACGCGGCATTGCATCAAAGTCACGCCAAATACCTGCGATAGCATCATAGGCTTTGGCGTGTTCAAGAGATGCACTCAGCCACAATTTGAACTGCGTTGACTCTAAGGTGGTTATGCGCTGGCTGTGCATACGAGTAAACCAAAGCGCCGCCTCTTCATCAATACGTTCCGCGTCATCTGACTTTTGCGAAGGGGTCTGTGTCATTAATTATTGTTGCCCTGATTATCAAGGTGTTTTTTACAATGTACTAACGCAGCCGCGATGTGCTTTTCAACCATACTGATTGAAATTTCCATGCGTTCTGCAATCTCACTTTGAGACAATCCATCAAAACGGTAAAGTAAAAAGGCTTCTCTACGACGAGGTGGCAGTAAATCAATGGCTTCGCCAAGTCTTTGTATACGTTGTTGATGTTCTAATATTTCACTGGGATCTTCTTGCGTTTGTTCAAAACTGTGTTCAAAGCCAATATCATCGATAGAGGTTTCTGATTTACTTTGGCGTTGATTACGGCGCCAGTGGTCAATCAAAACATGATTGGCAATTTTGAACAAATACGCACGGCTCTCTTTTATCGGAGATTGCTCTTTACGATTAAGCCATAGTGTAAACACATCCTGTGATAAATCATCTGCATCATTGCTGTTATCTAGCCGATTGCGGAAAAAGCGGACAAGTTGGCTATAAGTTGACTGATATGCACCGCTAATTTTTCGGGCAAGGGATTTATCATTCGTCATTTTGCTGGTGTCAAAATAGTGAAAGAACACAATTAATGTGTCGTTAATAATCTGCTCAGATTACTTTATCTATTAAATCAATAAGTTATTTTAATTATTATAAATGCAGTAATAATAATGAATATCATTTTTGTTTGTATTATGCCTATAATCTACAAAAAATAAAGTCGTGAGGCAAAATATGAGCAGTATTGCGGGCAAGTTAGAAAGCCCGATTTTCCGTCCTTTGGGCGGTTTGTTTTTAAGTATTCTTTTTCATGGAACGCTAGCAGTGATTTTAGTTGGCTGGTTCACGTCAACAATTCCAAAAACAGGGGTATTGCCGCCTGCCATTTCGTTGCAGCTTGGCGTGTACCAACTGGAGCAACATGCAGAACCCGAAGTTAATCATGCACCTAAGCAGCAGATGGTGACTCGTGAAGAAACACTGCCTGAAGTAGTTGAGAAGATAGATAAATTGCCACAGACGCCCCTTGTGGATAATGGTACTTTGACCAAAGTCAGCGAGAAAAAACGCCCACCCAAAAAGAAAATTCCACAGGAAAAAAAGGTTTTTGAAGATGCCCCTGTGACCACTCAAGAGTCGGCGGTTACATCAATGCCTACCTCGGGGAGCGCATCAAGTAATAGTGCTAATTTTTCGAGTAATTCTTCTGCGGCAGTGAGTGGTCAACAAAGTTGGCATAGTGAAGTTCATCAACGATTAGCTAAAGCCAAGCGTTATCCAAGAGCAGCTCTACGTTTTCGTTCAACGGGGGTTTCTCAAGTCAAAGTTACGGTTGATAGTAAAGGCTTAGTGATTAACGCCAGTTTGATGAATTCATCAGGTACTAAAGTGCTTGATAAAGAGGCCTTGGCAACTATCTCACGTGCAGCGCCTTTTCCTATCCCACCAGAAACATTGCTGATCGATGGGAAAGTTGAATTTATCGCGCCTATTGTGTTTGATACCAGCACTATCTAATCAGGGGGCAACCCCCTGTTTAGTCGCTAGAAGATGACGGTTTAGTGGGTTTTGTTTTTGGTGGCGATTTTCTTGGGTTGTAAGGTCTTGGGTCTTTTTTACGTCTTAAATGAGGCGTTCTTTTCGGCGGTGCTTTTTTATCGCCTTGTTCCATATTGTCAGCCTCTTCATCACTTTCTTCATCATTGGCTTCATTACTGACCACTAAAGGTAACGGCAGGCTTTGGCCTTTCTTTTTCTTTAAGCGAAATAGTGTGTTTGCTAAGACAAAACCAATGCAAAGCGCCAATAAAATAAAAATACGTAGGACATTTGTACTGTTATCAGCTTGCTGAATTTCGGCGTTGAGTAGCTCGGTATCAATCGTTAGACGTAAGTGCCCTTTGGGTTCTTTATCTCCAAGAATAGGTACGACTAATTGATACTGAAAATTTTGTAGTGATTGATTACCGTCAATCGCGAGTCTTTCTCGAACAGTGGCAGGTTCTCCGACTTGCGTAATTAAGGTGCCGCTGGCGCTGTAGATACTGGCATCTAAAATGTATTTATCTTTTGCCACGTTATTTAAATTGGCATTAATTCGCTCTAAATTAAAATCTTTGCTGCCGGGAACAATATAATCGGATAAGCTGAAAGCCACCTGCTCTGCTAAAACATGAGTTAACTGCTTGAATTGTTCAACTCTGCTTTGGTTTTGGCTATAACCTAAGTATGAAACGCCATGCATAAGCAAGGTCACTAACGCAATGCAAATAACAATAATCACTGTTTTGTGTCGCTTAAAGGTAAGTTTCATTAGGCATCGCACTCTTTGTTTATTTTCTGGCTCTATGTTGCCAGAGGTTATGCAGATAGAATAGTTTTGTAACACATTTTTATTATAAAAAGTTATGTCGATTACAGGAGCTAATTTTCATGTCAACGAGTTTGACCTATTGTTATTTACCCGATGAAATTCAAAAATGGCCTGGTTTGCCGCTATCCCTCAGTGGCGAAGAGGTAATGCCTTTAGATTATCGCGCAGGTGACAGTGGCTGGTTATTATATGGTCGTGGTTTAGATAAGGCACGTATTAGTAATTTTCAGCAGCGTTTAGGTATTGCGATTGTTATCGTTTCTTCTTGGCGTATTGATGATTATCAAGTCGTTAGAATTGCCGGTAGCATTACGCCTAGGATCAAAAAGCTCGCCGATGAATGTTTATTGGATGTGGTGCCATTAGGTTTAATTCCTCGTTTACGTTCACCAGGTATCTTGTTGATGGACATGGATTCAACGGCAATCCAAATTGAATGTATCGATGAAATTGCACGAATTGCGGGCGTGGGTGAACAAGTTGCAGAAGTGACTGAGCGGGCAATGCTTGGTGAGCTTGATTTCACTGAAAGTTTAAGAGCACGAGTAGGTTTACTGCAAGGTGCAGACGCATCAATCCTTAATCAAGTGCTAGAAACACTGCCTTTAATGCCCGGGCTGACCAGTTTAGTGCGTAAATTACAAGCAATGGATTGGCATATCGCTATAGCCTCAGGTGGTTTTACTTTCTTTGCTGATAATTTACGTCAACAACTTAAACTCGTCGATGCCGTTGCCAATCAACTCGAAATTAAAAATGGTAAATTAACGGGTAAAGTTAAAGGGCCAATTGTTGACGCCAAATTTAAAGCGCAGGTATTGGTAAAGTTGGCAGAACGTTTAAATATTCCAATGGAGCAAACCGTTGCCATAGGCGATGGTGCTAATGACCTGAAAATGTTACGTAAAGCAGGGCTTGGGATCGCTTATCACGCAAAGCCAAAAGTATACGCAAGGGCGAAGGTTGCTATCCGTCATGCAGATCTTATGGGGGTGTTGTGTGTGTTAAGTGGTGGGCTCAAGCACGAGGAACGCTAAAATACTCGTCATAATTCATGCTGTGGCTGTGTTGGCTGCACTCGGCTACTCGGGTCACATACTTGTGTATGCTCCCCGAGCTATCCTCGTTTGCCGCCTTGCCACAACATGAATTATTTAGAGTATTCGTCATACTTTGAGCTGTGGCGTTGTTGGCTGCACTCGGTTACTTGGGTCATATACTTGTGTATGCTCCCCGAGCTATCCTCGTTTGCCGCCTTGCCACAGCATGAATTATTTAGAGTATTATTGTAAATTTATTTAAAAATCAAAAAATTAAGTTTAAGAGTGTAAATGGTTTTCAAGAGGAGTTAGTCGTGGCTAAAGGTGTAAAAAGAGCGTTTGTTTGTAATGACTGTGGGGCGGATTATCCCCGCTGGCAAGGGCAGTGTAGTGCTTGTCAGGCATGGAATACCATTACGGAAGTGCGCCTAGCCTCAAGTAACGCCTCATCCCGAACTGAACGTTTAACGGGATATGCAGGAAATTCAGCTGGTATAAGCAAAGTTCAGAAATTATCTGAAATTAGCTTGGATGAATTGCCGCGTTTTACGACGGGATTTAAAGAATTTGACCGAGTGCTCGGTGGTGGTGTGGTGCCGGGAAGTGCCATCCTAATTGGTGGTAGCCCGGGTGCAGGTAAAAGTACGCTATTATTGCAAACCATGTGCCTGCTTTCGCGTGAAATGAAAACCCTGTATGTCACGGGGGAAGAGTCACTTCAACAAGTTGCTATGCGAGCGCATCGTTTAGGGCTACCAACTGACTCGGTCAATATGCTGTCTGAAACCAGTATTGAACAAATTTGCTTAACAGCGGAGCAAGAGCTGCCTAAATTGATGGTTATCGACTCAATTCAGGTGATGCACATGGCTGATATTCAATCATCGCCAGGAAGTGTTGCACAGGTGAGAGAAACCGCGGCTTATTTAACGCGCTTCGCTAAAACACGCGGTGTGGCAATCATCATGGTCGGTCATGTGACTAAAGATGGTTCATTGGCTGGACCTAAAGTGCTTGAGCACTGTATCGACTGCTCCATTATGCTTGATGGCGATGCAGATAACCGTTTTCGGACACTGCGTAGCCATAAAAATCGTTTTGGTGCGGTGAATGAGCTCGGTGTTTTTGCCATGACTGAGCAAGGGCTGAAAGAGGTGAGTAACCCATCAGCGATTTTTTTGAGTCGTGGCGATGAAGTCACATCAGGTAGCTCTGTGATGGTAGTTTGGGAAGGCACAAGACCATTGCTGGTGGAAATCCAAGCGTTGGTTGATCATTCCATGATGTCGAACCCACGTCGGGTGGCTGTTGGGCTTGAACAAAACCGATTAGCCATTTTACTGGCGGTATTACACCGTCATGGTGGTTTGCAAATGTCAGACCAAGACGTCTTTGTGAATGTGGTCGGTGGGGTTAAAGTGACAGAAACCAGTGCTGATCTCGCCTTATTACTTTCTTTAGTATCGAGTTTTCGCGACCGGCCATTGCCGAGAGATTTAGTGGTCTTTGGTGAGGTAGGGCTGGCAGGTGAAATTCGACCAGTACCAAGCGGACAAGAGCGTATTTCAGAAGCGGCAAAACACGGCTTTAAACGTGCGATAGTACCTCATGCCAATATGCCTAAAAAATTACCGCCAGATATGAAGGTGTATGGGGTGAAGAAGTTAGCAGATGCTTTGACTGTAATGGATGAACTCGATTAATCCTATACTCTACTCGTCAGACTTCGCGCTGTGGCAGTGTTGGCATCATTCGCCTAGCCACAATACGAATTATTTAGAGTGTATCCAAATAGTATTTTTTGAATGTTTATTTTTAGCGTATTGAATTATATTAAATATCTTAGGCTGGTGTGCTTTGAATATAACTGAAATTTGGATTTTTTTTTGAGTAAAAGGAAATTAAATGGCTGATTTTGACTATCTGAAAAATGCAATTAAGCGAGCTGGTTATACATTACAGCAAGTTGCTGATGCGACAGAGATGACCAAAGGCTATCTCAGCCAATTAATCAATGACAAGATAAAAAGTCCTAGCGCGCACAAAATTGATGCACTTCATCGCTTTTTAGGATTGGAATATCCGAATAAACAAAAAACAATTGGTATCGTTGTCGGGAAATTCTATCCTCTGCATACAGGGCATATATATTTGATCCAGCGAGCTTGTAGCCAAGTGGATGAGCTACATGTGATCCTGTGCCATGATGAACCGCGTGATAAAGATTTGTTTGTTAATAGTTCGATGTCACAGCAACCAACTGTGAGCGACCGCCTGCGTTGGCTATTACAAACTTTTAAGTATCAAAAAAATATTCATATTCATTCATTTGATGAGAAAGGGATTGAACCCTATCCACATGGTTGGGAAGTGTGGAGTGATGGCATGAAAGGTTTTTTGAAAAAACATAATATTAATCCAAGTTTTATCTATTCAGGTGAACAGAATGATGTGCCACGTTATAAAAAATATCTGGGTATAGAAACAATTTTAATTGATCCTGAACGCAGTTTTATGAATATCAGCGGTAATCAAATTCGTCAGGCGCCATTTCGCTATTGGGATTATATTCCAACAGAAGTTAAACCATTCTTTGTCCGTAAAGTGGCGATTTTAGGGGGCGAATCTAGTGGTAAATCTACGTTGGTAAATAAATTAGCCAATATTTTTAATACCACCAGTGCGTGGGAATATGGCCGTGATTATGTATTCAGCCACTTAGGTGGTAACGAAATGGCATTGCAATATTCTGACTATGATAAAATTGCATTAGGTCATGCACAATATATTGATTTTTCTGTTAAATATGCCAATAAAGTTGCTTTTATTGATACTGATTTTGTTACCACTCAAGCTTTTTGCCTACGTTATGAAGGCAAAGAACACCCATTTGTTCAAGCATTGATTGATGAATATCGTTTTGACTTGGTTATTGTGCTAGAAAATAATACCCCATGGGTGGCCGATGGTTTACGCAGTTTAGGTAGTGATAACGACAGGCAAGAATTTCAGTCATTACTGATTGAAATGTTAGAGAAAAATAATATTGAATATGTTCGTGTTGAATCGCCTGATTACGATTCACGTTTCTTAACCTGTGTATCATTAGTTCAGCAATTATTAATGCTGGATGATTGAACGAACACATTTAAATTTGAGAAATAGATTAAAGCGGCTTAATTCTAAGGCTTTTGATTATCCAAAATGTCCTGAAATGAATGATAAAGTAATCGAATCTTTATTAATCGCGAATATTATCCGCTTTAACCTAAATCTTTATATTGAATGTATGATCAAATTAAGACCAAGCTTGCTGACGTTGGCGGTGACGCACATATGGTAAAATTGAAACCAATGCTAATACTGCTAATACTGCACCAATCCATAAGCCTGAACGCAAACCATAGCCATTTGTAATCGCTAAACCACCAAAGTAAGATCCTCCCCCTAAGCCAATATTAATGACTGAGGTATGCACCGCATTGACCATCGGACCTGGGTGCGCAACGCTGACAATTCTTGCCATCATTGCAGGGTTCATTGGGACACCAGATAATCCAATTAAGATTATTGAAATAATTGCCACGGTTTTATATTCGGCAAAGATTGCAAAAGCGAACAAGGAAATGCTTAATATGGTGAGCCCGACGAGCATGATCTGAAGGCTGTAATTATGTGCTAATCGACCTGTGATCATATTACCCACGATGTTTGAAAAACCAAATGCCATCAAAATAAAGGGAGCGGCTTGCATACTAAATCCAGAGATATCGACCAAAACGGGGACGAAATAACTAAATGCAGCAAAGCTTGCACCTAAAATCAAGCAACTTGTTACACAGGCTTTCCAGTAAGCTTTATTTTTAAAGGCCTTGAGTTCTTCCTCCATTTTGACTTTCCCACCACCGGATACTTCAGGTAAAAGACGTTCCAGAGCGATGAGGCAAATCAAAACCAACACAGCGACTAAGCCGAAAGTAATACGCCAACCCCACTGTTGGTCAATCATCGTTGCAAGAGGGACACCAAACACATTGGAAATCATAAAGCCACCAATCACGATAGCGGCAGCGCGAGGGCGGTCATAATTTGGCACCATGGCCATACTAGTGGCGAGTGAGAGGCTCAAGCAACCTGCACATAATACGCCCGTGATAAGGCGAATAATGACCAAAAGAGTATAGCTGGAGACAAAGGCGCTTAAGCCTTGGATTACGACATAGAGCGCTAAGAGGATCAGCAAAATTTTTCGATATTGTACTTTATACTTTAGGAAAAAATAGGTGAGTACAGGCCCCCCTAGCATGACCCCAAAAGCATAATATGAAATTAAATGTCCAACGTCACCTACACTGATTCCAAAGGCATCGGATAAAGTCGCAGTCATACCCGCGACCATTAATTCTGCGGTGCCAATTGAGAAAACTGCTAACCCTAAAATATATACTGCTAATGGCATTTTTTTACTACTCTCCTATTTGTTTAATGAACATTACAAAAATAAACGATTCTCATTGTTTAATGATCGTTACAAAATTTAATAGTTCGATTTATTTTATACTGGTGATGGAATTACAAGTTGGCTAAGAGGCCATTAACTACATCTTCCAGAAAGCTTTTATCTGAAATGTTTTTGTTTAGTACACGTAAACCGTAGTAACCCGCTAAAAAACTTCTGGTTATTTCTGGGGCTGAAGCTTTGGTTCGAAATTCCCCATTTGCTTGTCCTTCAACAAATATTGCAAGGAGCGAATTTTCTAGGCGTTGTCGGTATTCATGGTTCAAGCTTGCGACGACTTGATCTTTATCTCCCATTTCTAAAGCAGAAAATAAGACCATGGCTTCGTGCTGTTCTGATTGTGAAAGATCTTCAGCAATCCCCCAAAGTAAAAGGGAGCGTAATCGATCTTTGAGCGGACCTGACTGCGTGAGGATAGATAATTGTGCTGCCATGGTTTGTTCATGACTACGCAATAAAGCTTGCTCATATAAGGCTTGTTTACTACCAAAAGCATTATATAAACTTCCTCGCCCTAAACCGGTACTATCACATAAATTTTGCGCAGAAGTGCCTGCATAACCGTTGGTACTAAAGACCGCAACGGCTGCATCGATGATCTCTTTATCTTCAAATTGCCTAGGACGGCCAGGAGAATTAGATTTTTCATCACTCATAGATAAGCCCGGGAGGGAGTAACTTGGAGGCACATAATAGAAATTATGGAATGGTTTGTCAAATATTATATCAAGTTTTTAACATAGTTAAGAAGTGATTAAAAATCGTTTTATTTCAATGTATTAAAGTTGAAATTAAGTTAGGGGAATATGAGTTTTTCATCGATTTAAATTTGAGATTAAATTTTCAATAAAAAAAACGGCATCGAAATTTATTCAGATGCCGTTTTTTCTGCTCAAAAGACGAGCTATTTAATCATTCTTTTATATTTGATTCTGTGAGGTTGAAGTGCTTCAGCGCCTAAAGTTCGCTTCTTGTAATCTTCATATTCAGAGAAGTTACCTTCGAAGAAGGTAATATTACCCTCATCTTGATAATCAATGATATGAGTTGCAATACGGTCAAGGAACCAACGGTCATGGGAAATAACCATTGCACAGCCCGGGAACTCTAATATGGCATTTTCGAGTGCGCGTAAAGTTTCAATGTCGAGGTCATTGGTTGGTTCATCAAGCAGCAGCATGTTGCCACCGACTTGCAGTAGTTTTGCTAAATGCAAACGACCACGTTCACCACCAGATAACTCACCAACACGTTTACCTTGGTCAATACCTTTAAAGTTAAAGCGGCCAACATATGAACGGCTTGGGATTTCAAAGTTACCGATACGCATAATATCTTGGCCGTTAGAAATTTCTTCCCATACGGTTTTGCTATCGTCCATTGAATCACGGAACTGATCAACCGAAGCAATTTTAACGGTATCACCTAAAGAGATTGAACCTGAATCGGGTTGTTCTTGGCCTGAAATCATACGGAACAGTGTTGATTTACCTGCACCATTAGGACCGATAATACCGACAATCGCCCCTTTAGGGATTGAAAAGCTTAGGTTATCGATAAGGACGCGGTCACCGTAAGATTTGCTTAGGTTCTCGATTTCAAGGACTTTATCACCTAAGCGAGGTCCTGGTGGAATAAACAATTCGCTGGTTTCGTTACGTTTTTGGTAATCAACGCTATTAAGCTCTTCAAAACGAGCCAAACGCGCCTTACCTTTCGATTGGCGACCTTTAGGGTTTTGGCGTATCCACTCAAGTTCTTTCTCGATTGATTTACGGCGGGCAGCTTCACTTGACGCTTCTTGAGCCAGACGTTCATCTTTTTGTTCTAGCCAAGAAGAGTAGTTACCTTCCCAAGGAATACCTTCACCACGGTCAAGCTCAAGGATCCAACCTGCAACGTTATCAAGGAAGTAACGGTCATGGGTGATCGCTACGACAGTGCCTTCATAGTCGTGTAAGAAACGCTCTAACCAAGCAACGGATTCCGCATCCAAGTGGTTGGTTGGTTCATCAAGAAGTAACATATCTGGTTTTTCGAGCAGTAGGCGGCAAATGGCTACACGACGGCGCTCACCACCAGATAGGTTCTCAATTTTTGCATCCCAAGCTGGCAGGCGCAGTGCATCAGCTGCACGCTCTAATTGATTATCAAGGTTATGGCCATCTTGAGCTGAAATGATCGCTTCAAGGATACCTTGTTCTTTAGCTAATTTATCAAAATCAGCATCTGGCTCTGCATAAGCTGCATACACTTCATCCAAGCGTGTTAGTGCATTTTTGACTTCACTAACGGCTTCTTCTACTGCTTCACGCACTGTATGTTCAAGATTCAGTTTAGGCTCTTGTGGCAAATAACCAATTTTAATACCTGGCTGAGGACGAGCTTCCCCCTCAATATCGGTATCAATACCAGCCATGATGCGTAGTAATGTTGATTTACCTGCGCCGTTGAGACCTAAAACACCAATCTTTGCACCCGGAAAGAAGCTAAGAGAGATATTTTTTAATATATGACGTTTCGGTGGAACAATTTTTCCAACCCGATACATAGAGTAGACGTATTGAGCCAATGTATTTTACCTTTTGTTTTATAAAGGGAATTTTAAATTCTTATCTGCTTATTATGTCTAAACCTTAAAATTTCAAAAAGGCTTCGATAAATAGCAATAAATAGTTTGTTATGAACTATACCTGATCGGGTAGGGATTAAAAATAGAGATTCGGCTTTTAGCGTGGATAGAAACAACTTTGAAATGCATTTAGGTAATAAATGACCAAAAATTATGGTGAAATGCGGGGTTTTTAATAAAAGTGCTGAGAAAATCATTGATACTAAGTAAAGGACTGTAAAATCGATAAATTCAAGAAATCTCCGCTGTTGCTACATAAAAACTTTCGGTAGCATGATCCTATTATGCAATTTATTTAATATAAATATTGGTTTTGTTTGAGGTATTGCCTTGAGCAACCATTATACGATGGAGCGAGTCGATATGAAACGTTGGTTGGCGGCAGTCCCAGTTACTATGATGTTAGTATCTACTACGGTATGGGCCGATTCTTTACAAGCGCAACGTGAGCGCTATCAAGCCATTAAATTAGCTTGGGATGCCAATAAAATGGATGAGGTGGAGCGTTTACTGCCCACATTACAGGAATATCCACTATATCCTTATTTGGCTTACCGTGAACTTACTGAAGACCTTGATATTGTCTCTCCTCGCCAAGTGCAGGAGTTTATTGATACTTATCCAACGTTACCAGTCGCAAAAAATTTAAAGACTCGTTTTGTGAATGAGCTTGCTCGTCGTCAAGAGTGGAAGTCATTACTTGCGTTTAGTCCTGAAGCACCAAAACCTATCGAAGCACAGTGTAATTTTTATTTTGCCAATTGGGCTGAAGGCAATAAACAAGTCGCATGGCAGGGTGCAGAAAAAGCTTGGTTAAATGGAAACTCAATGCCAACGGCATGTGACAAACTGTTTAATGAATGGGAAAAGGCGGGTTATCTCACATCAGAAATGATCTTAGAGCGCATTCATCTTGCTATTAAAGAAGGAAATACTTCGATAGCAACTTATTTGGCTAAACGTTTACCTGCAAGCTATAAAAGTATTGGTGACGCGTTAGTCAAATTACAAAATGACCCATCTTCAGTTGTCACTTTTGCCAATACAATCACGCCGACAGACTTTACTCGACAAGCAACGCTTGCCGGTTTTAGCCGTTATGCGCGCCAATCGCCTGATGCAGCTCGTACTGCGTTACGAGGTATTAGTTCAGCACAAAAAATGAATATGGCAGAAAGCCAACAGATGAAAGACAGCATTGCGTGGCAATACATGGGTGATGTCACTCCTGAGCAAGCCACATGGCGCGATGAAACTATCCGTGAAACCAATTCAGCCGCACTTAAAGAACGTCGAGTCCGCTTGGCGTTAGGTCAGGGCGATAAAGCGGGTGTAGCTACATGGCTTAAACAACTACCGGCGGAAGTTAAAAATAAAGAAGAGTGGCAGTATTGGCAGGCAATTACATTAATAGATGAAGGTAAGAAAGCGGAAGGCGAAACGATTTTACGTCAATTAACAACGAACCGGGGTTTTTACCCCATGGTTGCCGCTCAAAAATTGAATATCGAATACCCGATATATGTTAAAGGTGCGGTAAAGCCTGATGAAAGCGTTGGTAAGCTGGCACAAGTGCAGCGTGTACGCGAGCTGATGTATTGGGAAATGGACAATCTTGCTCGTTCTGAATGGGTGAGCTTAGTATCTTCATTACCTGCAAATCAGCAAGAACAATTAGCCCGTTATGCTTTCAATAACAAATGGGCAGATCTCAGCGTTCAAGCGACGATCACGGCAAAATTATGGGATCATCTTGAAGAGCGTTTTCCATTAGCGTGGGAAAAAGAATTTAATCTGTATACAAAAGATAAAAGTATTCAGAAAAGTTATGCAATGGCGATTGCTCGTCAAGAAAGTGCATGGAACCCACAAGTTCGCTCACCAGTAGGCGCGACAGGTTTAATGCAATTGATGCCTGCAACCGCTAAGCATACAGCGCAAAAGCAAGGTATTAGTGATTATGTTAATGTCAGCCAATTAACCAATCCGACTAAAAATATTGAGTTAGGTACAGCATATCTTGATGATGTGTATCAACAGTTTGGTAATAATCGAATTTTAGCCAGTGCGGCCTATAATGCAGGTCCATCAAGGGTAACGCGTTGGTTAGGTAACAGCGCAGGCCGTATTGATGCTGTTGCTTTTGTTGAAAGTATTCCTTTTTCTGAAACACGTGGCTATGTAAAAAATGTCCTTTCTTATGATTTGTTTTATCGACATTTTATGGGTCAAAAGGGGGATGTTTTAGGTGCTAATGAGTGGGGAATGAAGTACTAGCTCCTAGCTCTTGTCCTCGTCATACTTCGCGTTGTGGTGGTGTTGGCTGCGTTCACTAACCCTAGTCACATACTTGTGTATGCTCCTAGGGCTTAGTGTTTTGATATCCTCGTCATTCTTCGCGTTGTGGCGTTGTTGGCTGCGTTCACTAACCCTAGTCACATACTTATGTATGCTCCTAGGGCTTAGTTTCACTTGCCGCCTAGCCACAACACGAATTATTTAGAGGATTGAAGTTTTAAATGAAAAAATTGCTGATTGCTGATTGCTGATTGCTGATTGCTGATTGCTGATTGCTGATTGCTGATTACGAGTTATTGATTATTGAGTGCATAGTTTTTGGGTATTTTTCGTTTGGTGGGTGATTTATCAAAATACTGTGTTATTATTTGTACTAGTTAAATAGTATGGGTGAGTGAGATAATGACGACAGAACACCAGAACGATCCGGCACTGACTGCCGATGAAAATGCTGATTGGCAACGCTTTGTGAATTTATTGCAACTGGCATTTGAACAAAATATTCAACAATCGGTTCTACAACTCTTATTGACTCCTGATGAGCGCACTGCATTAGCAACTCGAGTCAGGATTGTGCAAGAGTTGATGCGTGGCGAAATGAGTCAACGCGAGCTGAAAAATGAGCTTGGAGTAGGGATTGCGACCATTACCCGTGGCTCGAATAGTTTGAAGTCAGCCCCGTTAGGCGTCAAGGTATGGCTCGAATCACAACTTCTCTAAATACTCTTCATACTTCGCGCTGTGGCGTTGTTGGCTACGCTTACTAACCCTAGTCATATGCTCCTAGGGCTTAGTTTCACTTGCCGCCTAGCCACAACTCTTCATACTTCTCGTGGTGGCGTTGTTGGCTACGCTTACTAACCCTAGTCACATACTTATGTATGCTCCTAGGGCTTAGTTTTACTTGCTGTCTAGCCACAGCCCGAATTATTTTGAGTATTATCTATAAGTAAATTATCTATAAGTAAATTATTTTGAGTTTTATTTATAACGATACTGTTTAAAAAGATAAATTACATTGAAGGATGGGGAAAACGAGAGAATAAAAAAAGTATGGCGAACCATACTTTGATCAATCATCGAATCTGGGAAATTTTTTGCCTACATGCATTTTGAATTAATTAGGGTATAATTAATCTTCTATCTGGTTTAGCTCTTTATAAATTTCGTGTTTAATGGGAACCAATGCCAGTATCAAGGCTTGCTGATAAACGCTTGTGCGTGTTAGTACGCCATTGGTGAAAAAGCCAATAGCCCCACCTTGTTGTTTGATATTATCAATCCCTGTTAAGAATGCCATTTCATCGCCAAGTTCGCGACCTTCACGAATTCCAGCGAGAATTTTTTCTGGGATCATAATACTTGCAGAACGGGATTCCCCTCGTATTTGCTTGTGTTCGATAACAATCCAAGCAAATGTCATATCATCTTCAATACCCGCTTCAATCCCAACCCAAAAATCGGCTTCTGGGCGAACTTGTCTTGATGCCATGACGCGCTGTCTTGCACCTGTACGGGTTTCATTATTACCGATAGGTTGTTGTGGAACGCTGCTATCGACATTAATATCTTCAATTTGATAACTGCCAGGCCCAAAAACAGCATCGAAAGCAAGATGAATCGCTTTAATTTTGGCAGGATTAGTCGTTGCAGCTATAACTTGGTACATTAATTATTTTCCTTTGAACACATACTTCGCAAAGTAATAATGGAACACATCTATGTTACAGGTTTATCTTGTTCGCCATGGCGAAACTGAATGGAACGTCGCACGTCGCATACAGGGTCAATCCGATAGCCCTCTGACGGCTACTGGACGTCAACAAGCTACACAAGTAGCTAAAAGAGTTAAGTCGGAAGGTATTACCCATATTATCACTAGTGATATGGGACGCACACTGGAAACTGCACAAATAATTGCTGATGAGTGTGGATGTGAAATTATCACAGAACCGCGTCTGCGTGAACTAAATATGGGTGTTCTTGAACAACGTTCAATAGAATCGCTGACATCAGAGGAAGAATTGTGGCGTAAAAGCCTTATTGATGGCACTCAGGGTGGTCGTATTCCTGAAGGCGAGTCAATGGAAGAACTTTATACTCGCATGTTCGCCGCGCTAGATTGTTGTCGCGATTTACCCAAAGGAAGTCGTCCACTTCTTGTGAGCCATGGTATTGCCCTTAGTACATTAGTAAGCCGAATTCTAGGTGTTCCTGCATATTCAGAACGACGCTTACGTCTTCGTAATTGCTCACTTTCACGAGTGGATTACCAAAATAGCCCTTGGTTGGCGAGTGGATGGATTGTTGAAACGGCAGGAGAAGTGACTCATTTAACACAGCCTTCTTTGGATGAACAACAAGGCTAGTGAGATTAAAAATCGTCAAATAATAATTCAATGAAAAATAAGGAGTTTCAATAATGTTGAAACTCCTTATTATTAGCTCGCTATTTTTATTGGGACATAATAGTCAAAGGCATCAATATGTGATTTCGGATCATCATCTCGGGCTTCATTCATATTTATATCTTTAAGTCTATAATGTTCAATATCATAGCCGGGCCGGCGTGTTAAATTCAATTTCGGCATATAAACGCCATAAATTTGATATAAGAACTCTTGCAGAGCGCCCCGATTTGCCTCACCACGAAACGTAAATTTCACATATTCGCCCGCAGGAATTCTCAGGTGGCTGTATTGTGTCGTGTTGAAACTCGCATCTTCAGGTCTTACTGCTGTGGTATAAAAAACAGTCTGCTCATCTTCTTTTTCTTTGTTATGGATTGCATGATGCAAACCAAAAACTTCAGAAGCCACTTTTGTAGTGTGATCTAAATAATAGTGCCAAAAAGATTGACGCATTTGTGAACAAGCTGTTGACCACTCTTCTAATGCATAAGAACAACTTTGTTCTAAGCCCACTAGTGGTTGTTCAGGCATTTGAACAAACTCGTGATCGACATGTTTATGATTATCTAAAATAATCGGTGGACAAATACCTGTTGCACACCATTCGTCACTACGACGATAAAATGCAGGTGTTAGATTAAATTGTTTCTTGAATGCGCGGGTAAAGGTTTGTTGCGAATCAAAGCGGTACTGAAGAGCAATATCAAGAATAGGGCGGCTTGTGAGGCGTAAAGCGACTGCCGCACGAGAAAGTCTTCTGGCTCGGATATAAGCACCGATAGCTTGATCAGTGATTTCTTTAAACATTCTTTGCAGGTGCCATTTAGAATAACCTGCTTTAGCGGCAACATTATCAAGTGATAATGGTTTATCAAGGTTATCATCGATCCAGCGTAGGAGATCGCGAATAATATTAGTTTGATCCATGTATATCCCCAGCCAATGCTACTCATAAAACTGATATGAGTTATCTATAGGTGGCTATTCTATATCAAGTTACCTTTTTCGTTTATAGTAAAAGAGTTGTATTTGGTATTTTGTTACAAAAGAGAATGATTGCGCCTTTAATTGTTAAGGTATAAAGCGTTTTAAGTTGAAAAGGAAATCCAGTATGCGTTTTTCCATATTAAAAAAAATGAGTCTAAAAAACATTGTATTAGCTTCATTTTTATCCATATTACCCGCCACTGTACTTGCAGAAGAAGTTGGTTCAGTGGATACCGTATTTAAAGTTTTTGGGCCTGATCATAAAATTGTAGTTGAAGCATTTGATGATCCTGATGTTGAGAATGTCACTTGTTACCTTAGCCGCTCTAAAACGGGTGGGATAAAAGGTGGATTGGGTTTAGCGGAAGATACATCGGACGCGGCAATTTCATGTCAACAAGTTGGACCGATTGAGCTGAGCGATCGTGTTAAGCGTTCGCCAAAGAAACCTCACGTTGTTTTTCAAAAACGAACATCTTTAGTATTCAAAAAACTGCAAGTGGTTCGTTTTTACGACCCAAAACGTAATGCATTAATTTACTTAACTTACTCAGATAAAATGATTGATGGTTCTCCTAAAAATGCTATCAGCGCAGTCCCGATTATGCCGTGGTAATATTTACCAAAAAGGATCACCAATATATTTTTTAGTGTTAAATAAAAAAAACCGGCAATTAAGCCGGTTTTTTAAGAAGTTATTAATTACTCGTCTAAATCACCGCAAAAACGGTAACCTTCACCATGAATAGTAGCAATAATTTCTGGGGTATCCGGTGTAGACTCAAAATGCTTACGAATACGACGAATAGTTACGTCGACCGTTCTGTCGTGTGGTTTTAATTCACGGCCAGTCATTTTTTTCAGTAAGTCAGCACGAGTTTGGATTTTTCCAGGATTTTCGCAAAAATGCAGCATCGCACGGAATTCACTACGCGGTAATTTGTAATGTTCACCAGCAGGGCTAACTAAAGAGCGACTATTGATATCTAATTCCCAACCATTGAACTTGTAGCTTTCAACTAGGCGACGCTCTTCTGTACCGCCAGCAAGATTCATAGTACGAGAAAGTAAGTTACGAGCACGAATAGTGAGTTCACGAGGGTTGAATGGTTTGGTGATATAGTCATCAGCACCAATTTCAAGTCCAAGGATTTTATCAACTTCATTGTCGCGGCCAGTTAAGAACATTAAAGCAATGCTTTCCTGCTCGCGTAATTCACGTGCGAGAAGAAGACCATTTTTACCTGGTAAATTGATATCCATGATAACCAAATTGATGTCATGTTCAGATAGAACATTATTCATCTCTTCGCCATCAGTGGCTTCATGAACCACATAGCCTTCAGCTTCAAAGATACTTTTCAGCGTATTGCGTGTGACAATTTCATCTTCAACAATTAAAATGTGTGGGGTCTGCATAGTTGCTACCTAAAGTATTAAAATAGAAATACTGAACTCACAAGCCGTTTTCAGTTAGGTGGTTATTAATATTTTTCTCTGAATAAATACGTTTATGAGTATAAATTTGTCATTAAATTCAACAGCGACTTTATGTTGCCTCTCCGGGCAAATGATTCAAAAAACGAACCAAAATATAAGCACTTTCCCAATATTGGGCTGTTAACAGCAATATAACAGCTAATACTGCATTTACCACCTAAAAAACTAACTTTTGTTGATACATATCAAAATCAATTGTAGCACGTTAACAAAAATTGTTAGGAAGATAATTATATAAATCAACATTGCATTTAGGTATCAGATTATCACTAAAATTATCGCAAGAATTTGGTAGAGGCTTCTACTTCAGGTTGAAAGTAAACGGTTAAGTCACAAAGCGCGTAAATATAGTATTATAAATTATATCGAATTTGTGACTTGGCTCAAATTTTGGCTGATCGTGTTTTTGTAAAGAAAGAGGTTATTTTACAGATTATTGACTTTAAATAGCAATAAATTAGGTCTGATTGGTTTTTTATGATTAATAGTTGGATGGGGTCAGTGTTTTATATTTAAAACTCTTTTTTTTACATTTTTTTAATAACTATTTACTTGAAGTGCTCCCCTTTCTTAGATGATGTAGCGTCCCGCGATTTGAATTATTAGTATTAATTTATTAGTACAACAGTTGGTCTGTGTTTGTGCTTAATAAATAGGCTGATTTTTGAAGCTTTAATCTTTGTTTATTGAATAACTATTTTTGATAATCTTTGCAATAAATGAGGTCTTTTTTTGTGTTTTTTAGACTCTCTTAAAAAAGAGAGATTAAAGAAATAAAAGGATGAATTGTTTGTTTATTAACCAGTGAAGGGTGGCGAAATTCAAATGGACTTATATCTTGTTATTTTTGCATTGATTGAATTTTAACTTCAAATTTTTAATTTATTTTTGTTTTTTATTTTATCGTTAATCATGTTACTAGATGATTCCCCCCTAAGAATACTTGGGTTTCAATGTGATTTGGCGCAAATAAATTTGACATATTGTGGTAATTGCTTTAACCGTATAGGGAGAAACTTAATGAAACAAGAGACAAACAGAATTCATATGCGTAATTTCAGCCTGACTACGATTATTATTACCACCACCGTAACCACAGGAAACGGGGCGGGCTGACGCATCCAAAAAATAAAAATGAAAAAGCCCGCATCCAACAAGATGCGGGCTTTTTTTTGGTGTTAATTCAGGAGAGAAATACCATGCGTGTGCTTAAATTTGGCGGTACCTCAGTTGCGAATGATGAACGGGTACTGAATGTAGCTGACATCGCTGAAAGTAAACTTGCTGATGGACAAGTCGCTCTGGTGCTTTCAGCACCAGCTAAAATTACCAACCATCTCGTTGCTATGATTGAAAAAACAGTTGAAGGTCAGGATGTCATCACGCATGTGAATGATGCAGAAATGATTTTTGCTAACCTCTTGAAAGGACTAAAAGAGAAACAGCCAGGTTTTGATTATGATCGTTTAAAAAAACTCACTGAACAAGAATTCGCACAAATAAAACAAGTACTGCATGGTATTACTCTTCTCGGTCAATGTCCTGATAGCATTAACGCTTCTATTATCTGTCGTGGTGAAAAACTCTCAATTGCTATTATGGAATCTGTGCTGAGTGCTCGTGGACACAAGGTCACGGTCATTAACCCAGTAGAAAGTTTACTGGCTAAGGGACATTATCTTGAATCTACCGTCGATATTAATGAATCAACTAAACGTATTGCTGAATTAAATATCCCTAAAGATCATTTTATTTTAATGGCCGGTTTTACTGCTGGTAATGATAAAGGTGAATTGGTGGTACTTGGACGTAATGGTTCGGATTACTCGGCGGCAGTGCTAGCGGCGTGTTTACGTGCGGATTGCTGTGAAATCTGGACTGATGTTGATGGCGTTTATACTTGCGATCCACGTCTTGTTGCTGATGCCCGATTGTTAAAGGGAATGTCCTATCAAGAAGCGATGGAGCTTTCTTATTTTGGCGCTAAAGTTCTCCACCCTCGTACTATTGCACCGATTGCCCAATTCCAAATTCCTTGCCTCATAAAAAATACCACTAATCTAAGCGCACCAGGCACTTTAATTGGTAATGGCCAAACCGATGACAGTACGCCGGTTAAAGGGATAACTAACCTGAATAATATGGCGATGATTAACGTATCAGGCCCTGGAATGAAAGGCATGGTTGGCATGGCTGCACGTATTTTCTCTGTGATGTCACGCAAAGGAATTTCGGTCGTGCTGATTACCCAATCATCGTCTGAATATAGTATTAGCTTTTGTGTACCACAAAGTGAATTACGTCGCGCACGTGCAGCGCTTGAAGAAGAGTTTTATTTAGAGCTAAAAGATGATGTATTAGAGCCGCTTGATGTGATGGAGCAATTATCGATCATTTCAGTCGTGGGTGATGGAATGCGTACGTTGAAAGGCATTTCTGCGCGTTTCTTTTCTGCATTGACTCGTGGAAATATTAATATTGTTGCAATCGCTCAAGGTTCATCAGAACGTTCTATTTCAGCGGTTATTGCCAATGAATCTGCGACAACAGCGGTACGACTTTGTCACCAAATGCTTTTTAATGCTGAGCAAGTTATTGAAGCATTTATCATCGGGGTTGGTGGCGTAGGTAATGCATTAATTGAGCAAATTCGTCGTCAGCAACAATGGTTGAAGCAAAAACATATTGATTTGCGTGTCTGTGGTATCGCTAATTCAAGAGCGATGCTAACGAATATGCAAGGTATTGATCTTGCTAATTGGAAAGATGAATTAGCGCAAGCCAAAGAACCTTTTAGTTTGAGTCGTTTGATCCGATTGGAACGTGAATATCACTTTTTAAATCCGGTGATCATTGATTGTACCTCGAATCAAGAAATTGCAGAGCAGTATGTTAATTTCTTAAAAGATGGCTTTAACGTCGTCACACCAAACAAAAAAGCCAATACTTTATCAATGGATTATTATCATCAACTACGAGCGGCTTCAGAGAATTCAAAACGTAAATTCTTATATGATACTAACGTAGGGGCTGGATTACCGGTTATTGAAAATCTGCAAAACTTGCTTAATGCGGGTGATGAACTCGTGCATTTTAGCGGTATTCTTTCAGGATCCTTGTCATTTATTTTCGGTAAACTGGATGAAGGAATGTCGTTATCAGACGCAACGACTCTGGCGAAAGAAAAAGGTTTTACAGAGCCAGATCCTCGTGATGATTTATCGGGTATGGATGTGGCGCGTAAGTTGCTCATTCTTGCGCGTGAAGCGGGTTACGATTTAGAGTTGAATGATATTGAAATCGAACCTGTTTTACCTGCTGACTTTAATAGTGAAGGTAATGTGGCTGATTTTATGGCTCGATTACCACAGCTTGATGTTCAGTTTGCTCAGCGTATAAAAGCGGCAGAAGCAGAAGAAAAAGTGTTACGCTATGTCGGTCTTATTGAAGAGGGGCGTTGTCAGGTTAAAATGGTTGCCGTTGATGGTAACGATCCTCTGTTTAAAGTAAAAAATGGCGAAAACGCACTGGCTTTTTATACGCGCTATTACCAACCAATTCCTTTAGTATTAAGGGGCTATGGAGCAGGTAATGATGTTACTGCTGCCGGCGTATTTGCAGATATGTTGCGCACCCTATCGTGGAAATTGGGAGTTTAAGAAGTGATTAAAGTTTATGCACCTGCTTCAATTGGTAATGTGAGTGTTGGGTTTGATGTGCTTGGGGCTGCCGTATCACCAGTTGATGGCTCATTACTAGGTGACTGTGTGAGCGTTGAGGCCGCTGAGGTCTTTTCGTTAACAAATAAAGGTAAATTTGTTTCTAAGCTCCCTAAAAAAAATGAGCACAACATTGTCTATCAGTGCTGGCAGCTATTTTGCGAGTGCCTTGGTAAACAACTTAATGTTGCCATGATCCTTGAAAAAAACATGCCGATTGGTTCAGGATTAGGTTCGAGTGCTTGTTCTGTTGTGGCTGCATTGATGGCACTGAATGAGTTTGCTGATAAGCCGTTCGATCAAACCCAATTACTCGATATGATGGGCGAGTTAGAAGGGCGTATTTCGGGTAGTGTTCATTATGATAATGTAGCCCCTTGTTATTTAGGTGGTTTACAATTAATTATTGAGCAAATGGGCATTATTTCTCAATCTGTTCCTGCTTTTGATAATTGGTACTGGGTGATGGCGTATCCGGGAATTAAGGTGTCAACAGCAGAAGCAAGAGCTATTCTTCCTAATAATTACCCACGTCATGATATTGTTAATCATGGCCGTTACTTATCGGGTTTTATTCATGCTTGCCACACAAAACAGTCATTACTTGCTGCAACCATGATCAAGGATGTTGTCGCAGAGCCTTATCGCACCCAATTGTTGCCGGGCTTTGCTGAAGCTCGCCAAAATGCGAAAGAAATTGGGGCTTTGGCTTGTGGTATTTCAGGGTCGGGACCGACATTATTTGCTATTTGTGATGATAAAGTCATTGCAGAAAAAATGGCTGATTATTTGCAACAACATTACATTCAGAATGATGAAGGCTTTGTGCATATCTGCCATTTGGATCTCGCCGGGGCAAGGACAATAGGGTAAACGATGAAACTGTATAATTTAAAAGACAATAACGAGCAAGTCAGCTTCGCGCAAGCAGTAAAACAAGGGCTTGGAAAGCAGCAAGGACTATTCTTCCCTCAGGATCTTCCTGAATTTAATGAAGCTGAAATTGAAGCTTTGTTGAAATTAGATTTTGTTACGCGTAGTAGCCGTATTTTAAGTGCTTTTATCGGTGATGAAATTCCGCAAGAAGCCCTTGCTGAGCGCGTTAAAAATGCATTTGCATTTCCTGCTCCCGTAAAAAAAGTCGAAGATGATGTAGCCACTCTTGAGTTATATCATGGCCCAACATTAGCTTTTAAAGACTTTGGCGGACGTTTTATGGCCCAAGCGTTGGGTCAAGTTGCTGGTGAGCAGCCTGTGACTATTTTAACTGCAACTTCGGGTGATACTGGTGCGGCAGTGGCTCATGCATTCTATCGATTGAAAAATGTTCAGGTCGTTATTTTGTATCCAGAAGGCAAAATTAGCCCTCTACAAGAAAAATTGTTTTGTACACTAGGTGAAAATATTCACACCGTGGCGATTAAAGATGATTTTGATGCATGTCAGGCATTAGTAAAGCAATCATTTGATGATGAAGAGCTAAAACAGGCTTTATATTTGAACTCAGCAAACTCGATTAATATTAGTCGATTACTGGCTCAAATTTGCTACTACTTTGAAGCGGTTGCTCAAATTCCTGCAGAAAAACGCGATCAATTAGTTATCTCAGTACCAAGTGGTAACTTTGGTGATTTAACGGCCGGACTATTGGCTAAATCAATGGGTTTACCGGTTAAACGCTTTATTGCTGCAACTAACGTCAATGATACTGTTCCGCGTTTTCTTGTTGATGGCAAATGGGTACCAAATAAAACGAAGGCAACTTTATCTAATGCAATGGATGTAAGCCAACCGAATAATTGGCCTCGCATTGAAGAATTATTCCGTCGTAAAGGTTGGTCGCTAAAAGAACTCGGATATGGTGTTGTGAGTGATGATGTGACTAAAGATACGGTTCGTGAATTGGATAAAAAAGGCTATTTATCTGAACCTCATGCTGCTGTTGCATATCGCGTTTTACGTGATCAACTGCAAGATGGTGAGTACGGTTTATTTTTAGGAACAGCTCATCCTGCGAAATTTAAAGAAAGCGTGGAAGAAATTTTAGGTAAAAAAATTCCATTACCAGCAGAATTAGCAGAGCGCGCAGAATTACCATTATTATCTCATTTTTTACCTTCTGATTTTGCTGAATTACGTGCATTTTTAATGAAATTAGCACCTAAACAAAATTAGCACCTAAACAATAAGTATCAATCTTTGAATCAGAATCAAACGGAAGCTTATGCTTCCGTTTTTACTGATAAAACCATCTTCCGAAAAGATGATAATATGATTTCATATTGTGGTATCACTTATCTACTTAGAACTATTACTGGTGTATTAATGTGAACTCACACCATCAATGCCATTTATTCCTCCATTTTCTCCACCTTGACCTCCCTTCCCACCATGGCCTGCTCCTGAAATTGCATTACCACCGTTCCCCCCATTTCCAGAGCCGGAGCCTGCACCACCATGACCTCCATGACCTCCGTTATTTCCACCATCTCCTCCGTTCCCTCCATTTCCATCTACAGATCCATTCCCACCGTTTCCACCGCTTCCTTGACCGTCACCATTTCCGCCATAACCGCCATTTCCCCCATTGATACCACCACTTCCACCATTTCCGCCATTGCCATTACTGCCCGCTTGCGCATGGCCACCATTGCTGCCATGACTGTTGTTAGTACCACTACCACCGTTACCGCCATTACCGCCATTTTGACCGCTTCCCCCATGGCTAGCACTCGTTTTCTGGCTTCGGCCACTTCCACCGTTTCCACCACTTCCACCACTTCCACCGTTTCCACCACTTCCACCGTTTCCACCGTTTCCACCGTTTCCACCGTTTCCACCACTTCCACCGTTTCCACCACTTCCACCACTTTCACCACTTCCACCACTTCCACCACTTCCACCACTTCCACCACTTCCACCATTTTCGCCGTTAGTACCATTAGCTCCGTTACTACCATTGCTACCATTTGTACCATTTGTACCATTTGTACCATTATTGCCATTATTAGATGTTTTTGAATAAAAATGACGATTATTTATTAGTTTGCATAATTTGTTGTTTTTAATTTCATGAATAATAATTTTATTAAATTTGGAACAATTTAATGAGATATTAAAAGAGTGTTGTGAGTAACTAAATGTGGGAGTTAATGCAATGAATAAAATGCTAATTGAAAAGGTTAGTTTATAATTCATAGTTTCTCCATCCCCCTTCTCATTGAAGGGGGAAATATTTAATATTATGATTACCTATTTACCATTACCACCGTTTCCGCCATTACCACCATTGCCTCCATTGGTACCATTACCACCATTTCCTCCATGGCCACCATTACCACCATTACCACCATTTCCGTTATAATTAACGTATTCAATTGGGGTTTGAATTGATGTTAGCTCAGTATATTGAGTGGTAGTTTTATATTGAATAGCTGATGCAGATGCTAATATTGGAAAAAATAAAGTTGCCATGATAATAGATGATTTACGCATATAATTTCCTTTGGTTTTAAGTGAATAAATAAACTGCATGGAAATTGTAATTTAAAGACTGAGATAATCAATGAGTGATTGATGTCAATGGATAATTAAATTTGTATGGAGTTAACTATAAAATAATAATATAAATCATCTATGGGTTTGAACTTAATATGCGTAATTTAAATTTTTCAATTAATGATTTGTTGTGTTTTTTATAATAAGATTATGAATGATTAATATGAAAAGAAGCCATATTGAAAAATAGTATGGCTTTTATAGTGAGATAATTATTTTATTTGTTTTAAATGATTGTTAATATCATTTTTAATAGTTGACGATGCACTATTTTTATTAAAAGTTAACATGACGATAGCTTTTTCATGTTCATTCATATCAGCAAATAATTTTGCCGTTTGTTGTTGATTTTTAGTATAACTAGATGATTTTTTTTGATGATCATTGATCATCTTACTCATAGACGGCGAGGTATTATTTTGTGAAAAACTGAATGAAACGGCAGCTTTTTCATTAATATCAAGCTGTGAAAAAGGCACACCTGAGCTAATGTTATTTTTTACATCGACACCGGCTTGTATTAAATGATTCTTGATTGAATTTTGATTAGAAGCAGAGGTGTTGTTCTCCGTAAAGCTTAATGCGGTAGCTGCATTTTTATGCATCTCTATATTTGATTGTGCATTAGCGATGCTGACAGTACTCATGATTAAACTTAGTGTGAAGATGATCTTTTTCATAATAAACCCTATTAAGTAAAGTAATTTTTGTTGTGACTATAATAAGGGTTAATCTCTGTCTTAATACTGACAGTAAAATGACAAAATTGCCATTTTACTATTTTAATTTATATTAGGAATGAATAAGGTAAATCGCGTTGAATAATCATCAGAAGATACTTTAATAGAGCCTTTATGCGCTAATATGATTGACTTGACAATGGCAAGTCCAATTCCACTGCCTTCATTTTTACGTTGTCTTGATTTATCAACACGATAAAATCGGTCAAAAAGTTTGGGTAGATGTTCCACTGGAATTTTATGGCCCGGATTACTGATAATAATTTCTATACCATTATTAATATTAGTTAGATTAACGCTAATTGTATCCCCTTTAGGAGTATAGCGGATAGCATTAGATAATAAATTTGTTATTGCTCTTCTTAGCATATCTTTATCCGCTAATATGGGTTGAGCATCGCCCATTAATTTTAATTTAATTTCATTATCTTCAGCAAGAAATTCAAAATAATCAAAAATCAGTTCGATTTCTGATTTTATATTAATTAATTTTTTTTCTGGTATTAACATATTATCATCAGCTTGTGCTAAAAAAAGCATATCAGATATCATGCGTGATAGTCGGTTATATTCTTCTAAGTTTGAATAAAGCACTTCAACTAACTCTTCTTTAGTTCGATTTTTATTCAATGAAATTTGTGTTTCAGTCATTAAGTTAGTGATTGGCGTTCGCATTTCATGAGCGATATCGGCAGAAAAATTTGTTTGCCTAACAAAAACATCTTCAATTTTGACTAACATCTCGTTGAATGAAAGTGTTAATTGCTTTAATTCTGCCGGTACTGCTGTCGGATCTAAACGAATACTCAAGTTTTCAGAGGTAACCGTTTTTATTTTATTACTCACGTCTTTAAGGGGTTTTAATCCTTTGATGACTAAAAAATAAACTACGAATATAGTAAACAGGCATAGCAAAATTGCACTGATGATTAAGCTGTTTATTAAAGAATTAAGATAGTCATGATGAAAGTTTAATGAAAGAGCTGTGACTAATCGATATTTTTTTTGGTTATGGTTATCAGCACTTACATCAATAAAAGATTCGGATAACCTGTAGTCTTCTAGATATTCATCCGCATTATCTTTAATTGGGTCATAGTTCTTTAATTGTGTAATAATATCAGTATTAGCAGTTGGAGATATTAACTCATTACCTTCGTTATCAACGAGATATACAATAATATCTTGATGTTCATTAATGATGGTTTTGATTCGAGTAAAGTGTTCACTTTCAGAATCAATACTTTCACTTAGTAAACTACTAATAGTAAGATTCATTTGATTTAGTGTGTATTCATCTTGCTGCTTAAAATGCAAAACAACAGAGTTGATCATGATCCAGCTAAATAGTAATAGCGCGAAGGAAAGAGCAATACTAATCAGAAAAATAAGTCGTGCAGATATTGAAACTGGAGATTTGAATATATTATTCATGTTGTGGGATCTCAAGTAAATAGCCCATGCCCCTAATAGTATGAATCAATTTAGGATCGTAATTAAGATCAATTTTTGATCTCAGACGTTTTACTGCGACATCAATTACATTGGTGTCGCTATCAAAATTCATATCCCAAACTTTGGATGCAATAAGAGATCGAGATAATACTTCACCTTGATGTAATACAAAAAATTCCAATAGTGAAAATTCTTTACTCGTTAGGTTTATTTTTTCATTTGCCCGAGTAACTCGTCTTTTAATTAAATCAACATGTAAATCAGCAATGGTAAATTGTGTTTTTTGGATGTTGTTATTACCTCTGCGTAATAATGTTCTTATACGTGCCAACAGCTCTGAAAAATCAAACGGTTTGACCAAATAATCATCAGCACCAAGTTCCAGACCTTTGACTCTATGCTCAACATTACCTAATGCAGTTAACATTAATATTGGTGTGTTTTTACCTATTACACGTAGGTTTTTAGCAATATCCCAACCATTAATATCTGGCAACATCACATCAAGAATAATTAAATCATATTCTTCTGTAGACGCCATATGAAGGCCTGTGATCCCATTCTCAATAGCATCAACAATAAAGCCAGATTCAGTTAAACCTTTGGAAAGATATTCTCTCGTTTTATGTTCATCTTCGACAATAAGTAATTTCACGGTAGCCTCAAAGCTTAGCCAGTAATATGGACACTCTCATTCTAAGCATTGAACCGATGAAATGTAAAATGACAAATTTGTCATTTTCATGTCACTAATCTAACAGGATGTTCTTTTTACACTAGCGATATACAAATAAGGAATATTCAAATGGCGATACACAAATAAACATTGAGGCGCGGCTATACTATGTATTCTTCCAAAATATTATTAATAGTCAGTTCTCTATTTTTAAGTGGATGTGTTTCACTTGCTCCTGAATATAAACGTCCTGATCTAGGTGTTCCCAATAGCTTAGCACAAGATCAAAATTCATCTGTTGAGAGTTTTGACGTTAAATTATCTATTCCTAGTTGGAAGGATTTTATTGTAGATACCCAACTACAGCAGGTAATTCAGTTAGCGCTTGAAAAAAATAATGATTTGTTTCTAACAGCTTTAGAGGTTGAAGAAGCAAGAGTGCGTTTTGGTATTGCTGAATCTGAACAATATCCACAAATTATGTCCTCTATGAGTGGTGATTATAGTAAAGGTTTGAATAATGGCTCTACATTAGGAAAAAAATACAGTGCAGGTGTTGATATCAGCTACGAATTAGATTTTTTTGGACGTATAAAAAATTTGACGCAAGCAGATAAAGCCAAATTTTTAGCATCAAAAGAAATGAATCGAGCAACGCAAATTATTACGATGAAAACAGTGGCAGAGGCCTATCTTGATGTTATTTATAATCAACAGCTGCTCATTATTTCAGAAGAGACAAAAAAGAACTACTTAAATAGCCAATCTATTGTCATGCAAAAGGTGATTGCAGGTAATGCCAATATTTCTGATTTAGAGCAGGCTAAAGGGCAAGTTCAGGCTATTGATATTACAATTGAAAAAGTTAAGAGTGAGATCCTTAGAAATAAGAATTTAGTTGATTTTTTAACCAATGATTATACGGATAAACTCAACTCACAGACATTAAACTATGTACTTATAACTGTTCCTGAAAATATTCCCTCTGAAATTTTACTCGAACGCCCGGATGTGATGGCCGCAGAGCAAAACATTCTTTCAGAGAATGCCAATATTGGTGTAGCAAGAGCCGCTTTTTTTCCTTCAATCTCATTTAATACTGGGATAGAAAATAGTAACGACTCTTTATCTGGCCTATTTGATTCTTCTAATGGTATTTGGAATTTTATTCCTAAAATCACATTACCGATATTTACCGGTGGTAAAAATACCAAAAACTTAGAATTAGCCAATATTAGAAAAAATAAAGCGATAGTTAATTATGAAAAAAGTATTCAAGTAGCATTTAGAGAAGTTAAAGATGCATTGATATTAAAATCAAGTATGAAAAAACAGCTCATATCACAAATCGATTACGTTAATACGTTGAATAATATTTTAGCTCAAAAGCAAGTAAGCTATCACTACGGTGGTTTAAGCTATCTTAATGTTCTTGAAGCCCAAAGAGATTTATTCACGGGTAAACAAAATTTATTATTGTTAGAAATAGAACAGCAGAAGAATGAAATTAATTTATTCTCTGCACTTGGTGGCGGATTAATAAAATAACAAGGTTTAAAATGAAAAAATTAAATAAGTCTATATTTATAATTTCTATTACATTATTTTCATCAGTATTTTTTACCTCTGTAGGATATTCAAATACACTCGAACATAACCATGGTGTTTATCCTGAAAAAACAGTAGAACCGATTATTCATACAGAAGGTAAATTAGTTTCTATAGATAGAGAAAATAAAAAATTAACAATAAATCATCAGGCTATAGAGAGTATTGGCTGGCCACCGATGACAATGCGATTTACTTATGAAGATGACAGTATGATTGATGGGCTCAGTGATAATGACGAATTAAAATTCTCATTTTCTCAAAAGGGTAATATTTCGTTATTGAAATCCATTGAAAAGAAAAACTAAATAGATAGAGAGATGTTATGTCACTAGTTAATCTGGTTAAGTTACTCTTGGTTGTTATTCTATCAAGTGCAGTTTCAATATTTCTTTATCGTTATTTTTTTGTAGTTGAAAAAAAAGCAGAACAAACAGAAATTAAAGAGCGCACTGTTTTATATTGGTATGACCCGATGTATCCCAATACAAAATTTAATCAGCCGGGAAAATCACCCTTTATGGATATGGATTTAGTTCCTAAGTATGAAGATGAAAATAGTTCATCTATCAATACGAAAGGTATTACGATTAATCCAGCACAAACTCAAAATTTGGGTCTTAAAACTGTTGAGGTAAAGTGGGGAAAATTAAACTATGACTTAACATTTCCTGCTGAAGTTGCATTTAACGACCATCAATATGCTGTTGTTCAGGCAAGGGAAAATGGTTTTGTTGAAAAAATTTATCCAATAGCAATGGGTGAGCGGATTCAACAAGGTGCCCCAATTGCAGATTTAACGATGCCGGCTTGGGTTGAGGCGCAAAGTGAATATCTTGCATTAAACCAAATGGATGCCTCACAAAAAAATCTTAATAGTGTATTAGAACGTCTACGTTTAAATGGTATGCCAGAGGGCGCAATTACACAGTTTATTAAAACGGGGAAAGTACAAACTCGATTTACCATTAAAGCACCGATATCTGGCGTTATCACAGCCCTAAATTTACGACAAGGGATGAATGTAACTAAAGAAGGTGTCATTGCTCAAGTCCAAGGAACTAATCCATTGTGGATTAATGCCTCTATATCTCAATCGGTAGCTGAATTACTGAATAAAGATGTTCAATTTTCAGTTTCAATTCCTGCTTATCCAACTCATAAATTTGTTGTGAATAATTGGGTGATATTACCGAGTGCGGATATTACAAGCCGAACAATTAATATTCGAGCGGAAATTAACGATGAAACTAATTTATTAAAACCGGGTATGACGGCTTATTTAAATCTGATCGCGCAGGGTAGTGAAAGTATGCTAATTCCCTCACAAGCTATTGTGGATTCGGGGACTGAGCAGCATGTCATTGCCATTGGCGAAAATGGCGAATTCATCCCTAAGAAAATTCGCATGATTAATGAATTTAAACAGATGAGCGCTATTTCTGATGGTGTGCAAGTTGGGGAACGTATTGTGACCCAAGGAATATTTCTCATCGATTCTGAAGCGAATATTGCAGGTGCTTTAGAAAGAATGAATGCACAACAAAATGAAGTGGTTCCTGTTAATCATTCATCACATGAAGCTCAGGGGTAGATTATGTTGGAATGGGTTATTAGGCGGTCGGTCGCTAATCGCTTTCTCGTTATGATGGGTGTGGTATTTCTGGTGATAGCGGGGATTTGGAGTATCCGAAATACTCCGGTTGATGCATTGCCTGACTTATCTGATGTACAGGTCATAATCAAAACCACCTATCCGGGACAAGCCCCACAATTAGTTGAAAACCAAGTTACTTATCCGATTACAACGACAATGTTATCAGTGCCTGGTGCTAAAACAGTAAGAGGTTTTTCCGCGTTTGGTGACTCTTATGTATATGTGATTTTTGAAGATAACACCGATTTATATTGGGCGCGCTCACGGGTTCTTGAGTATTTAAATCAGGTGCAATCCAAATTACCTAAAGGTGCGGTGGCATCAATAGGCCCTGATGCTACGGGGGTAGGTTGGATATTTGAATATGCATTAGTTGATAAAACAGGAAAACATAATTTAGCAGAATTACGATCTTTACAAGATTGGTTCCTAAAGTATGAATTAAAAGCATTACCTAATGTATCCGAAGTGGCAACAGTCGGTGGCGTGGTAAAAGCCTATCAAATTATTATTGACCCATTAAAGTTAACGCAATTTTCAGTGACACTTCCTGAGATTAAGCAAGCGGTCGAAATGGCGAACCAAGAAGCGGGAGGCTCATCTATTGAGATAGCTGAAGCGGAATATATGGTAAGAGCCAGTGGCTATCTTCAGTCAATGGATGATTTTAATAAAATTTACCTAAAAACAGCGCAAAGCGGCATACCTATTTATTTACAGGATGTGGCGAGAGTCCAAGAAGGCCCAGAAATGCGTCGAGGGGTTGCTGAGCTCAATGGGGAAGGTGAAGTTGTCGGCGGTATTATTTTATTACGCTCAGGTGAAAATGCACGTAATGTTATTCGAGATGTAAAACAAAAACTTGAAGATTTAAGTGCCAGCTTACCTGAAGGCATTGAAATCGTGACCACCTACGATAGAAGTATTTTGATAGATAATGCAATTGATAATTTAAGCTATAAGTTACTTGAAGAGTTTATTGTGGTCGCATTAGTTTGTGCTATTTTCTTATGGCATTTTCGCTCTGCATTGGTTGCCATAATATCTTTACCATTAGGATTATTTATTGCTTTTATTGTGATGCGCTATCAAGGTATAAATGCAAACATTATGTCGCTTGGCGGGATTGCGATTGCAATCGGTGCCATGGTCGATGCTGCTATTGTAATGATAGAGAATGCGCATAAAAAGTTAGAAAAGTGGCAATATGAAAATGAAGGAAAATCGTTAGATAATGCACAGCGTTGGAAATTAATTACCGACTCCGCAGTTGAAGTGGGGCCTGCATTATTTATTAGTTTACTTATTATCACATTATCTTTTATTCCTATTTTTACCCTTGAAGGTCAAGAAGGACGCTTATTTGGACCATTAGCCTTTACTAAAACCTATGCTATGGCAGGGGCGGCGGCTCTCGCGTTGATTGTTATTCCTATTTTAATGGGATATTGGATACGTGGCAAAATTCCAAATGAAAACAAGAATCCGATTAATCGTTTTTTGATCTCTGCATATAGTCCCATCTTATTGAAAGTATTAGCGTGGCCAAAAACGATATTATTGGTTGCATTTCTTTCACTATTTACCGTGATATGGCCTTTGAAGCATTTAGGTGGTGAGTTTCTTCCATCAATTAATGAAGGTGATTTATTGTATATGCCTTCGACATTACCGGGGGTATCTCCCGCTCAAGCCGCATTTTTGCTACAAAATACAGATAAACTGATAAAAACCATTCCTGAGGTGGATACGGTATTTGGTAAGGCGGGTAAAGCAGAAACGGCGACAGATTCAGCGCCAATGGAAATGATAGAAACCACCATTAGATTAAAGCCACAAGATCAGTGGCGCCCAGGAATGACACTAGACAAAATTATTGATGAGCTCGATGAAACTGTGCGTTTACCCGGTGTAGCAAATCTTTGGGTACCCCCAATTAGAAATCGTATTGATATGTTATCCACAGGGGTGAAAAGTCCAATTGGTATTAAGGTATCAGGCAAAGATCTCAACGAAATCGATGTGTTAGCGCAGGAAATTGAAAAAATAACTAAATCGGTTCCCGGTGTAGTGTCTGTTTTAGCCGAAAGGTTGGTCGGTGGTCGCTATATTGATGTCAAAATCGATAGAGAAAAAGCGGCACGCTATGGAATGAGTATTAGCGATGTACAAGCTTATATTTCAATGGCAACAGGCGGCGAAATGATAGGGGAAACAGTCGAGGGAATTGAGCGTTATCCAATTAGTATTCGTTATCCTCAAGATTATCGAAATAGTGTTTCTGCTTTACGTTTGCTCCCTATTTTGACACCAAATAAGCAACAGATTGTCTTAGGTGATGTAGCCGAAGTTATTGTACAAATGGGCGCACCAATGCTTAAAACTGAAAATGCACGCCCTACAAGCTGGATTTATATTGATGCGCGTGGTCGGGATATGGTTTCAGTAATTTCAGATATTGATGCTGCGATTAAATCAAATATTCAAATGAAAGCCGGATTGAGTTATTCATTTACGGGGCAATTTGAATTATTAGAGCGCGCTAATCAAAAACTTATGTTAATGGTTCCTGCAACTATTATGATTATTTTTGTACTGCTCTATTTAGCCTTTAGACGCTTTAGTGAAGCATTGCTTATTTTATTAAGTTTACCTTTTGCTCTGGTTGGTGGTGTTTGGTTTTTATATTGGATGAACTTTCATTTATCTGTTGCAACCGGAACGGGATTTATTGCATTAGCGGGTGTCGCCGCTGAATTTGGTGTGGTGATGTTGATTTATTTAAGACACGCGATAGAAGATAAACAACAAGCTATGAATATTAATCATTTATCAAATAAAGAATTAGATAATGCGTTATATGAAGGGGCTGTTTTAAGGGTGAGACCAAAGGCGATGACGGTTGCGGTAATTATTGCAGGTCTATTACCTATATTATTAGGTACAGGTGTTGGTTCCGAGGTTATGAGTCGAATTGCAGCGCCAATGGTTGGCGGAATGATAACTGCACCATTGCTCTCACTATTTATTATTCCAGCTGCCTATAAACTAATTTGCCAGTCTAGAAATAAAAAATAACATTTTAATGGGGATAATCCCTTTATTATTGAATAAGGTTAAATAGTAATGAAAAAGATAATTTTAAGCGGAATACTGCTATTGTCATTCTCAGCATATTCACAAGCCAGTACCGTGCAATTATATAAAGATGCAAACTGTGGCTGTTGCCAATTATGGGGCGAAGGCATTCAAAAGGCAGGCTACAATGTAGTCGTTAATGAAATTAGCTATGAAGAATTAAATAAGCTCAATGATGAATTAAAGGTTCCCAATAATTTACGTAGCTGCCACATAGCAAAATATAAAGGCAAAATTATGGTCGGGCATGTGCCAGCAAGTAGCCTAACATCAATAGAATTCCTGCCAAAAGAGATTACAGGGATATCTGTACCAGGTATGCCTGCGGGGAGTTTAGGCATGGAGCAGGTTAGTGGGTTTAAGCAGAGTTATTCTGTCGTAACGTTCTAACCCGTCATACTTCGAGTTGTAGGGGTGTTGGCTTCACTCAGCCCCTTGGGTCACATACTGGTGTATGCTCCCCAAGATGTCTTCATTTGCCGCCTAGCTACAACTCGAATTATTTAGGGTCTAACCCGTCATACTTCGTGTTGTAGGTGGCACTTATTTGGAATTTAAATCGTATCTTCTAGAATTAGCTCAATTGCTTTGAGTTCTTCTTGGCTAAATTCACGATTTTTTATGATACCCATAGCATCATCGATTTGACTGATGCGGCTTGCGCCAATGAGAACAGATGTAATTCGGTCATGGCGCAGTATCCATGCTAATGACATTTGACTGAGCTTTTGACCACGATTTAAGGCTAATTCATTAAGTTTTTTGACTTTGGATAAAACTGCTGATGTCAGCCTTTCGGGAGGCAATGCGGGATTAGCCGCAGCTCTTGAGTCAGCAGGAATTCCATTGAGGTAACGATCGGTCAAAATACCCCCCGCAAGCGGTGAATACGCGATGGAACCCACGCCTTCTTCTTCCAGTAAATCGAGTAGTCCTTCTTCTGGAGTACGCTCTAACATGGAATATTTAGGTTGGTGGATTAGGCAAGGGGTGCCTAACTGATTCAGAATGCTAATAGCATCTTTCGCAATATCGGCTGGATAATTAGATATTCCGACATAGAGCGCTTTACCTTGGCGTACAATTAAATCGAGCGCACCCATTGTTTCTTCTAAAGGTGTATTAGGATCGGGTCTATGGTGATAAAAAATATCCACATAGTCGAGCCCCATTCTTTTTAGGCTTTGATTAAGGCTAGCGATTAAATATTTTTTGCTTCCCCAATCACCATAAGGTCCGTCCCACATGGTATAGCCAGCTTTAGATGAAATGATCATTTCATCGCGATAAGGAAGAAAGTCTTGTTGTAAAACTTGGCCAAATTTACTTTCAGCGGATCCAGGTGGGGGGCCGTAGTTATTGGCGAGATCAAAATGGGTGATCCCTAAATCAAAGGCGTGTCTAAGCATAGCTCGACAATTATCGATAGGCTTATTATCGCCAAAATTATGCCATAGTCCTAATGAGATGAGAGGTAGTCGCAATCCACTGCGCCCGCACAGACGATATTCCATATCAGTATAACGATGAGATGATGCGACGTAAGGCATATTTCACCCCTTAAATTATTGATAGAAAACTTTAGCTATGTTGTTACCAAAATATTGTGATTAAAACAAGGCTATAAAGATCTCAACTATATTGTCATAAGCACAAGAAATCAGCTGAGGAATCAATGCTAATTTTTCATTAAATAGATACGTCATCATTAATGTGTGAGTTGTGATGGAAAAATCATGAGAACGCTTGTAACGGCTGGGTATCCATATGTCTGAATACCCATACTTCAAATGAATCGAAATTTTAAATTTGTTCGGTACGAGTAAAAACTAACTCATTTCCTTTAGATTGGCTTTCATCAAATTGATAACCTTCTAAATTAAAATCAGAGAGCTGTTCTGTTTTGGTGAGTTTATTTTGAATAATAAAACGACTCATTAAGCCGCGTGCTTTTTTTGCATAAAAACTGATGACTTTATATTTACCATTTTTTTCATCGAGAAATACGGGTTTAATTATCGTACCATCGAGCTTTTTATTATTGATGGATTTAAAATATTCATCAGATGCAAGATTCACTAAAATTTGGTCACCTTGATCTGCAAGTGATTGGTTTAATTGGTTAGTAATGATATCGCCCCAAAATTCATATAAGTCTTTGCCTCGCGTGTTTTTAAGGCGAATTCCCATTTCTAAACGGTAGGGTTGCATTAAGTCTAGTGGGCGTAATAGCCCATATAGTCCAGAAAGGATACGTAAATGCTTTTGGGCAAAATCGAAATCTGCAACAGAAAAAGTTTCTGCTTGCATGCCAGTATAAACATCACCCTTAAAAGCTAGAATAGCTTGGCGCGCATTTTCTGGGGTAAAGTTTGTCTGCCATTCTCCAAATCGAGCGGCATTGAGTCCAGCAAGCTTATCACTAATTTTCATTAGGCTAGCAATATCTGCGGGAGCTAGTTTGCGGCAGACTTTAATCAGCTGTTCTGATTCGGTTAGTAATTCAGGCTGAGTAAATTTATGGGTCGCAAGAGGGCTTTCGTAGTCTAATGTTTTAGCCGGTGAAAGAGTAATAAGCATGACTTTAGCCTTATAAAATAATTATTTTCTTTACTGTAGCAAAAATTCATCTGAAATAGCTAATTGATGCAATAAGTAGAATCAATTTCTTTTATTTGCTTTACTAACATCAAGATAACCATTTTGCTTAATGGATTCAGTTTTAAATCAGGGTGCGAAACCGATTGCCAATCAAATAGTTGCCTTTGACTGTATTTCCTCACTTGCAGCAACCTAGATGCGTGATATTATCATTGAACGGTGCGGCGTTAGCCTCAATTCCTTTATATACACCGAGTAGTTCGAGTTATAGGGTCAGTAATGAAGAGGCATGATGCCAATAGGCTAATGCTAAACCAGTACACTTACAGCTTGAAGCATGACGGGTATAACAACGAGATTAAAGAAATGACCGATAAACTAACCTCCTTACGTAAAATAACAACAGTTGTTGCTGACACTGGCGACATTGAAGCGATGAAGCTGTATAAGCCACAAGATGCGACAACTAACCCTTCGCTTATCTTGAATGCGGCGCAAATTCCAGAATACCGTAAATTGATTGATGAAGCGGTAGAATGGGCGCGTAAGCAAAGCAATAATCGTGAACAACAAGTTGTTGACGCTTGTGACAAACTGGCAGTTAACATCGGTTTGGAAATTCTTAAATTAGTTCCAGGCCGTATTTCAACTGAAGTTGATGCACGTCTTTCATATGATGAAGAAGCTTGTATTGCAAAAGCACGTCATTTGATCAAACTGTACAATGAAGCGGGTATCAGCAATGATCGTATCTTGATCAAACTGGCGTCGACTTGGCAGGGGATCCGTGCTGCTGAGAAGCTAGAAAAAGAAGGTATCAACTGTAACCTAACACTATTATTCTCTTTTGCTCAAGCGCGTGCTTGTGCTGAAGCTGGCGTTTACCTGATTTCTCCATTTGTTGGTCGTATTCTTGATTGGTATAAAGCAAACACAGATAAAAAAGAGTTTGCACCACAAGAAGATCCGGGTGTTGTTTCAGTCACTGAAATCTATAACTATTACAAAGCGCACGGTTACAAAACTGTGGTCATGGGCGCAAGCTTCCGTAATGTTGGTGAGATTATTGAACTGGCCGGTTGCGACCGTCTAACAATTTCGCCAAACTTACTGAAAGAACTGTCTGAATCACAAGGTGAAATTGTTCGTAAACTCACTGATGCAGGTCAAACTTCAGCACCAGAAGCTAAGTTAACGGAATCTGAATTCTATTGGCAGCATAATCAAGATCCAATGGCTGTTGATAAACTGGCTGACGGTATCCGCAAATTTGCTGTTGACCAAGAAAAACTTGAGAAAATGATCGCAGCTCTGCTGTAATTTTGTCATCTTTTCTTTAAAACCCAGTTCAACGTGACTGGGTTTTTTTATGTTTTTTTTATTAAATTAGCGATATTGATTAAGTTCTCAATTCAAATATTTAAGCAATGCCACACTGTAACCGAGCCCTCATCATGCTATGATATGACACCCGTTTATTCATAATTCCATCTCATATAGCGACAACATAAACGGCTTCTGATGATTAATTTTTTGAGGTTTGTATGAATGAACTGCGCATAGGTCTGGTTTCGGTTTCTGATCGTGCTTCAAGTGGTATTTATGAAGATAAAGGCATTCCTGCTTTGGAAGAATGGTTAGCAAAAACGCTGACAACACCTTTTCGTATTGAAACTCGCCTAATTCCTGATGAGCAAATTTTGATAGAGCAAACATTGTGTGAGTTAGTTGACGAGTTTGCCTGCCATTTAGTCTTAACGACGGGGGGAACGGGTCCTGCACGCCGCGATGTGACACCTGATGCAACACTGGCTATCGCTGATCGTGAAATGCCAGGTTTCGGTGAACAGATGCGTCAAATTAGCTTAAAATTTGTGCCAACAGCGATTTTATCTCGCCAAGTGGGTGTTATTCGTAATCAAGCATTGATTTTGAATCTACCGGGACAACCAAAAGCCATCGCAGAAACGTTAGAAGGTTTAAAAGACAAAGAAGGTAATGTGGTCGTTTCAGGCATTTTTGCTAGTGTGCCTTATTGTATTCAATTACTTGATGGTCCATATATTGAAACTGACCCATCGATAGTTAAAGCTTTCAGACCAAAATCGGCAATTCGGGATGTTGAATAACATACTAAACATTAAAGTTGCAGGTCAATGGTTTGTCACCGCTAGCCTGCAACTCGAATGATATTATTTAGTCAGATAATTAACTGCGCTGACCAATTGGCAGGATAGTTTTGCCGTATTGTTCATTTAATATTTCAGCCATTGCTAAATAGAATGCGCTGGCACCACAGATAATCCCTTCAAAGCCTGCAATTTTTAATAACATCGCATTACCGGTTAAATTACCGATAGCTAATAGTGCAAATAGCACGGTTAAACTGCCAAAGACAAATTGCAGTACAAAGTTAGCTTTGAAAGTACCTAGGAACATAAAGAAGGTGAAAATGCCCCAAACGATTAAGTAAATACCCAAGAACGCAGGATCGGTGGCTTCAGCTAATCCCATAGTAGGTAAAAATAGTAGACCCACTAAGGATAGCCAAAACATACTGTAAGAGGTAAACGCCGTTGCACCAAATGTATTTCCTTTCTTATATTCAATAAGTCCAGCAATAAATTGAGCAATACCACCATAAAAAATTCCCATACTTAAAATAACTGATGAGAGAGGGAAAAAGCCTGCATTATGAATGTTCAGCAGGATTGTCGTCATACCAAAACCCAATAAACCAAGTGGACCTGGATTTGCAAGAGAGCTGGAGTGCATATAACCTCTGGTAAAATATATAAAATTCAAATAGATATAAAATGTTAATTCCACCAAATTGGGGGTGGCGGCGAATCATACGCAGTTTTGGCTGCTTAAACAATGATCGAGAGGTAGGTTTTTTGGCAATAAATGCAAATTTTTTTTAATCATCCCCTTGATGAATGAATTTGTGGCCCCATCTTTAAGACATCAGCCGATTTCAATCTGAATTATTGCGTAAAGTAAAAAAAAGTTAGGCTCAGAGTGAAGACTCCCTTGAAAATGAAATATTGAGCCTCATATAGATTGATATCGAAATTATATTGAAACAAATTCCTTTGGAGGCGTATTAGATGGGTAAAATTATTGGTATCGACTTGGGTACAACAAACTCATGCGTTGCAATTATGGATGGTACTACTGCGCGTGTTCTTGAGAACAGCGAAGGTGATAGAACTACTCCTTCCATCATCGCATACACTCAAGATGGTGAAATTTTGGTAGGCCAGCCAGCAAAACGTCAGGCTGTGACAAATCCAGAAAATACATTATTTGCAATTAAACGTTTGATTGGTCGTCGTTTCCAAGACGAAGAAGTTCAACGCGACGTTTCTATCATGCCATATAAAATTATAGCGGCTGATAATGGCGATGCTTGGTTGGATGTTAAAGGTCAAAAAATGGCTCCACCACAAATTTCTGCTGAAGTTCTGAAAAAAATGAAGAAAACAGCAGAAGATTACTTAGGTGAGCCTGTAACTGAAGCTGTTATTACTGTTCCTGCATACTTTAATGATGCGCAGCGTCAAGCAACAAAAGATGCTGGCCGTATCGCAGGTTTAGAAGTTAAGCGTATTATCAACGAACCAACAGCTGCTGCATTGGCTTATGGTTTAGATAAAGAAATTGGTAACCGTACTATCGCGGTTTATGACTTAGGTGGTGGTACATTCGACTTATCAATTATTGAAATTGATGAAGTTGATGGCGAAAAAACCTATGAAGTTCTTGCTACCAATGGTGATACCCACTTAGGTGGTGAAGACTTCGATAACCGCTTAATTAATTATTTAGTAGAAGAATTCAAGAAAGACCAAGGTGTTGATCTGCGTAACGATCCACTGGCAATGCAACGTCTGAAAGAATCTGCTGAAAAAGCGAAAATTGAGTTGTCTTCAGCTCAACAAACTGACGTGAATCTGCCATATATTACCGCAGATGCGACAGGTCCTAAACACATGAATATCAAAGTGACTCGTGCAAAACTTGAGTCACTGGTAGAAGATTTAGTAAAACGCACTATGGAGCCAGTTAAAGTTGCTCTACAGGATGCGGGCTTAAGTGTAAGCGACATCAACGACGTTATTTTAGTTGGTGGTCAAATCCGTATGCCTATGGTGCAAAAAGTGGTCACTGACTTCTTCGGAAAAGAGCCACGTAAAGATGTGAATCCAGATGAAGCAGTAGCAATCGGTGCGGCTGTACAAGGCGGCGTATTGGCGGGTGATGTTAAAGACGTTCTGTTACTTGACGTAACACCTCTGTCTTTAGGTATCGAAACCATGGGTGGCGTAATGACTTCGTTAATCGCGAAGAACACTACTATCCCAACAAAACATAGCCAAGTGTTCTCTACAGCGGAAGATAACCAAGCGGCCGTAACAATTCATGTGCTGCAAGGTGAACGTAAACGTGCCGGTGATAATAAATCATTGGGTCAGTTTAACTTAGATGGCATCCAACCTTCTCCACGTGGTATGCCACAAATCGAAGTTACTTTCGATATCGATGCTGATGGTATTTTGCATGTTTCTGCAAAAGATAAAAACAGTGGTCGTGAGCAAAACATTACCATTAAAGCTTCTTCAGGTTTGAATGATGAAGAAATCGAAAAAATGGTACGTGATGCCGAAGCGAATGCTGAAGCTGACCGTAAATTTGAAGAGTTAGTTCAGACTCGTAACCAAGCTGACCAGCTGATCCACGGCACTCGTAAACAAATCGAAGAAGCAGGTGAGCAATTACCAGCAGAAGATAAAGCGAGCATTGAAACAGCAGTATCTGAGCTAGAAGCTGCACTGAAAGGTGAAGACAAAGCGGATATCGAAGCGAAAATTCAAGCTTTAGTAACTGCATCAGCTAAACTTCTGGAAATCGCACAGCAACAAGCTCAAGCAGGCGCTGCTGGTGCTGGTGCTGGTGCAGAAGCGAAGAAAGATGATGATGTTGTTGACGCTGAATTCGAAGAAGTTAACGATAAAGACAAAAAATAATGCCCTTAGCGGGCGCAGTAACTATAGCTAATAGTTGTTAATGGTTGCTGATACCGGACACGGGCGTCGAGGAAACTCTGCGCCCGTGTCCGCATGTTAAGGGTAAAATAAATGGCAAAAAGAGACTTTTATCAGGTCCTAGAACTTGAAAAAAACGCTTCAGAAAAAGACATCAAAAGAGCGTATAAGCGCTTAGCAATGAAATTCCATCCTGATCGTAATCAGGATAACAAAGATGAGTCTGAAGCCAAATTTAAAGAAATTAAAGAAGCTTACGAAGTGCTTTCCGACGAGCAAAAACGTGCAGCTTACGACCAATATGGCCATGCTGCGTTTGAGCAAGGTGGAATGGGCGGCGGCGGTGGTTTTGGCGGTGGTGCTGACTTTAGTGATGTTTTTGGTGACGTCTTCGGTGATATTTTTGGAGGCGGCCGCAGACAGCAGCGCCCAAGCCGTGGTTCTGATTTACAGTACAACATGGAACTGACTCTTGAAGAGGCTGTCCGTGGAGTGACCAAAGAGATCCGTATTCCAACATTAGAAACTTGTGATGTATGCCATGGTAATGGCGCAAAACCAGGTACGAGTGCGGATACTTGTTCTACTTGTCATGGTATGGGGCAAGTGCATATGCGTCAGGGATTCTTCTCTGTACAGCAAGCTTGTCCAACCTGTCATGGTCGCGGAAAAGTCATCAAAGACCCTTGCAATAAATGTCATGGTCATGGACGTGTTGAAAGATATAAAACATTGTCGGTGAAAATTCCAGCGGGCGTAGACACTGGCGACCGTGTTCGCTTATCTGGTGAAGGGGAAGCTGGAGAGAAAGGTGCACCAGCAGGCGATTTATTCGTACAGGTTCATGTATTACCTCACAATATCTTTGAACGTGATGGTAATAACCTGCATTGCGAGGTTCCTATTAATTTTGCCATTGCAGCACTTGGTGGTGAAATTGAAGTTCCAACCCTTGATGGGCGTGTGAAACTGAAAATTCCTGCAGAAACACAAACGGGTAAGGTTTTCCGCATGAAGAGCAAAGGCGTGAAATCAGTTCGTGGTGGCTTGCAAGGTGATTTAATGTGCCATATCGTGGTTGAAACTCCAGTTAAACTTAATGAGAAACAAAAAGAGTTGCTCAAAGAGTTTGGTGAATCTCTAGGCGGCACTAGTGGTGAGAAAAATAGCCCTCGTTCAAAAAGCTTCTTAGATGGCGTGAAAAAATTCTTTGATGATTTAACTAGTAAGTAGTTGAAATTATTTTAGTTTAAGAAAAATGGCTGACCAATATTTCGTTGAGTCAGCCATTTTTTTGTTTTTACTTAACGGCTTCACCACTTGCAATTACAGTTTCACGTACTTGTTTAGCAAATGCTTGAGCTTCTTGGATAATTTCTTTTTCATCAACGGTTTGAAGTTTACGGTCTTCCATCAAAATTTTACCATCGACAATGGTATGGCGTACGTTGGCGCCGTTTGCTCCATAAACCAGAGCGGCAAATGGGCTATACATCGGCACCATATTTGGTGATTTAGTATCGACGACAATGATGTCAGCGAGCTTACCTACTTCAAGTGAGCCGAGTTTATCTTCCATATGCAATGCTTTTGCTGATCCCATTGTTGCCATTTCGACAACCGTGATTGGCGGCATGGCAGCTCTGTCCTTGTTGGCAAGCTTATGGACTTTACCGACGAGCCCCAATTCGTTCATTGTGGTCAATGTATTACTCGACATTGGGCCATCAGTTCCTAATCCGACTCGAATACCTTTTGCTAGCATTGCCGTAACCGGTGCAACACCCTTAGCTGATTTTGTATTTGCACTGATATTATGTGCCACCCCAACATCATATTGCTTGAGTAAGTCTAAATCTTTTTCATCCACCATGATGGCATGAGCCGCAATCACTTTATTGTTTAGTGCACCGATATCAGCCATATATTGAACTGGGCTTTTACCGCCGGTGCGTTTAGCGATTTCTTCTTGTTCTCTATCTGTTTCTGCTAGGTGGATCATGACAGGAACATCAAGTTCTTGTGATAACTTGGCAATCTTTTGTAAATGCTCAGTTGTATTGGTATAAGGTGCATGAGGGGCAAAAGCCGGTGTTATTCGTGGATGGTCTTTGTATTCATTGATAAAATTGACTGCATAAGTAATGCCTTCATCAGCATTTTTCGCATCTGCTACCGGAAATTGAATGACGGATTCACCAAGCACAGCTCTAAGACCAATTTTATCAACAGTTTTTGCCACTTCATCTTCAAAGTAATACATATCAACATAGGTTGTAACACCACCCTTGACCATTTCTGCATTGGCTAAATTTGCACCAATACGTACCATATCCCGAGAAACCATTTTACTTTCTAATGGAAAAATATAGCGATGTAAGCGGTCAGGTACATCATCTGCGAGCGAGCGAAAGACGGTCATCGAAGCATGGGTATGTGTGTTTATCAGGCCTGGCATGACAATATCACCATCAACATCTAATACTTTGGCTGCTTGATATTGTTTTGCTAACTCAGGGCCGCCAACAGCGATGATTTTATTTTTATCGATGACGACGGTGCCTTGTTCTATGATTTTATTTTGTGCATCCATGGTGAGTACTGTGCCATCTACGATCATCATATCCGCAGGTTTTACTGCATAGCTAGCCATAGAAGCCGTTATGATGGATAAAGCAAGTAGGGACTTTGACAGTGACATAATGACCTCATTTCTGGTGAAATATTAAATATTCTTAATATGAAAATTATATGTTTTAGTTTATGAACGATAAAATTGTACTAAGTTTCGCAAAGAAAAATTAACGACATCCATTAATGTTTCTCTTGATGCACCATCTCGAGCTTGTACTGATAACCCATGAAGAATTAAAGAAAAATATTGGCCAAGAAGTTGAGGGTTAGCATCTTCAGATAACTGTTTTTCTGTTTTAGCTTGTTCGAAGCGCGTGATAATACCTTTACCGCGTTCAATTCGTTGTGTTGTCATCCATTCAAGTAGTGAATGATTTTCTTCGCTGAGGGCATTGGCTGATGAAACCACCATGCAACCCATGGCATGTTCTTTACGGGTATATAGATTTACCGCTTCAGTAAGCATCTGTGTTATGGCCGTCATAATATCTTTTTCGTGCAAAGCGATAAGCGCAAATCCACCTTCATTGGTTTCATAGTGAATAACGGCCTCACGAAATAATGCTTCTTTAGAGCCGAACGCTTTATAAATTCGAGCAGATGCGATGCCGAGTACATTAACTAGATCTGAGATAGAAGTGCCTTCATACCCATGTTGCCAGAAGAAATTTCGCGCTTTAATTAGTGCTTCATCTCGATCAAATTCCCGAGGTCTGCCAGCCATTGTCTATTCCTTATTCGGTATGTACGATTTTTATTATCCGTTGAAAATATTTTTTCTACAAATAAATCAATCATATTGATTGAAAATAGTCAGTACTCATCAATTTTTTTAAAAAAAAGAGTTGTGTTTATTATACAAGATCTCTATTGTTTGTCGATCGACAAACAATAGAGTAATTAAGATGCAAACAATTAAAGGCCCAAGTATTCATTTAGCACAATTTAGTGATGATGTTTTTCCTTTCAATAGCTTAGAAAATATTGCGCAATGGGCGTCCGATAATGGGTTTAAAGCAGTACAGCTACCCGCATGGGATAGCCGCTTGTTTAATGTAAATAAAGCCGCAGAAAGCCAAGATTATTGTGATGAGATCCAAGCTATTTTAAATCGACATGGCTTGGTTATTAGTGAGTTGACGACGCATATTTTTGGACAATTAATGGCGGTACATCCTGCTTATGATGCGCTATGCGATAGTTTCGCACCACCTGAATTACGCGGTAATACCGTTGCAAGAGGTGAGTGGGCTCACCAACAATTACTAGCCTCAATAAAAGCTTCTGCACGCTTAGGTTTGACCGATATGGGCACTTTTTCGGGTGCACTGGCTTGGCCATATGTATTTCCATTTCCACAGCGCCCGGCAGGATTAGTAGAAACGGCATTTGATGAATTAGCGCGTCGTTGGATGCCAATTCTAGATGCCTGTGAGGAACACAATATCAATTTATGCTATGAAATTCATCCGGGTGAAGACCTGCATGATGGGATCAGTTTTGAAATGTTTTATGCACGAACAGGAAATCATCCTCGCTGTAAAATTCTATTTGACCCGAGCCATTTTATCTTACAACAGCTTAATTATGTTGAATATTTAGATATCTATAAAGATTTTATTCGTATGTTCCATGTCAAAGATGCGGAATTTAATCCTACAGGCCGTCAAGGTATGTATGGTGGCTATCAAAATTGGGCTGATAGAGCAGGACGTTTTCGCTCAACAGGAGATGGGCAAGTTGATTTTACAACGATTTTTTCTAAATTAACCCAAAATGGTTATCAAGGATGGGCATCTTTAGAGTGGGAATGTTGTTTAAAAAATAAAGATGATGGGGCGAGTGAAGGTGCTGAATTTATCAAGCAACATATTATTCGTGTCACAGATAAGGTTTTTGATGATTTTGCTGCGGCACCTGTGAGCCAGTCTCAGTTGAATGAATTATTAGGAATAACACCAAGAGGGAGCAAACAATGATGCTAGATATTACTACAAATGGGTATTTTTTGAATGCTGTTGAGCACCATTATACAGTGATTGAAGGCAATAAATTACATTATGTAACTTTAGGTGAAGGCCCCGCTGTACTGTTGCTCCCCGGCTGGCCACAGACATGGTATGCATGGCGAAATACAATGGAAGCATTGGCTGAAAACGGTTATCAAGCCATTGCTATTGATCCGCCGGGAACTGGGTATTCAGCTTCATTAACAGGAAGTTATGACACAGGCCGGATTGCTGGATTATTAGCAAAGTTAATGGACTCATTGGGTCATACAGATTATCCAGTCATTGGACACGACATTGGTATGTGGGTTGCTTATGCACTCGCTACTGATTATCCCGAAAACGTTTCTCGTTTAGTGGTGACGGAAGCGGTGATCCCTGGTCTTGCGCCGTCTCCTCCTGTTTTTGTTGCACCAAATGAGAACATTTTTTTATGGCACTTCATGTTCAATCAAGTGGCAGATTTGCCTGAAGCACTTATTGCCGGACGTGAAGATATCTATTTGAATTATATTTTTGATAAATGGTCGTGGCATCGTGACAAGGTTGCTGCTGAAATTTATGTTCAAAGTTATCGTGTACCGGGAAGATTAAGCGCAGGCTTCAATTATTATCGTTCAATCCCAGAAACAATTCGGCAGAACATAATACGAGAGCAACAACCCTTAACTATTCCTGTATTGGCGATTGGTGCAGAGCATGCAACCAAAGATGCGCCTTATGAAACCATGAAGAAAGTCGCATCAAACTTGACTAGCGCAATAGTGGCAGACTGTGGACATTTTATTATGGAAGAACAGCCAAAAGAATTTAATGCACTTATCATTAATTTTCTACAGCAAGGTGAATAACATGGCATTACGGACTGAGATTGCGAATTGGTTGAGTTTGAGAGAGCTCAATCAGCCAGCAAATAGTCTTGAACAATTAAGAATAAATGTTGATCAAGATATTATTGAACAGCAAGGCATCCAAATGGATGCTTGCTATCAAAACTCATTTTTAGTGACCACTGAGGATCAAGCGCAAATCGAAGTGCGTACATATAGTCCTTATGGGTTAGAACAGGATAAATTACGACCAGCATTGGTTTTCGCTCATGGTGGTGGTTGGTGCTTAGGGAGTTTATCTGCTTGGGATAGAACATGTCGATTATTGGCTGAATCAACACAGCAGGTTGTTTTTTCAGTGGATTATCGTTTATCCCCTGAATTTAAATTTCCAGTTCCATTGACTGATTATTTTACTGCACTTACTTATATTTATAAAAATGCGAATTTGCTTAATATTGATAAGCAACGAATATCTGTTGCTGGTGATAGTGCAGGGGCAAATTTAGCAGCAGCGGCTTGTTTATTAGCAAGGCAAGTGCCGGACATGACGATTAGTCATCAGCTACTCTTTTATCCAGCTTTGGATGCTTTGATGAGCAGTGAGTCTTATCAAATTTATGGGGAAGGTTACGACCTTACTGCGGCTACGATGGAATATTGCTGGAATCAGTATCTTACTGATCCTGCCGAACGTTTGAATGAACTTGCAAATCCATTAATGGCTTCATCTTTAGTAGGTTTGCCTGCCGCAACTATTTTTGTTTGTGAATATGACCCTGTTCGTGGTGATGGGGAACGTTATAAAGAGCGTTTATTAGAGGCTGGTGTTAATGTTGATTTCCACCTCTTGTCAGGCATGATCCACGGTGCTATCCATATGAATACTATTTGTAATGATATTTCTGATATCTATAAAAAAATAGTTTTATAACCATAATTTAGAGGATTAGGGAATCTCTTAATCCTTTTTATTTATCAAGTGCTTAGCTTGGCTAATAGTACGCCAAATAGAATAATTACGCAGGCTGTTACACGCATTAGGTTGAATTTCTCTTTTAAAAACACAATAGATAAAAACATCGCAAATAAAACGCTAGTTTCTCTAATTGCAGCCACAATGACGATAGGAGCTTGGCTCATTGCCCATATGACGATGCCATAGCTTAATAGCTGCATCAATCCACCAAATAATCCTGAACGCCAATATTGCTGTATACCTTGAAAGAGTGTATTGCGGTATTTTATGATTCCAGGAACCATTAATACGATACCATTTAACAGGAATAGCCAAAGGGTATAGACGATAGGATCTTCACTGGCTCTTGAACCATACCCATCAGATAGGGTATAGCAGGCGGTAAAAAATGCAGTGCATAAGGCAAAAGCTAATGCTTTTCCTTTGATATTTAAAGTGAACTTTTTTCCTGCAAAAGCAATGATAACTACCCCAGAAATAATTAATAGAATACCAATTAAGCCCATGAAAGAGATAAGATCATTAAAAAGGACTGCACTGAGTATTGCCGTAATTAAAGGTGCTGAACCCCTTGAAATGGGGTAAATTTGACTTAAGTCACCATGGGTATAGGCCTGACTTAAAAAATAGGTATAACCAATATGAAAAATGACCGACAAAATAAGCCAACGGATAGCATTAGGGGAGGGAAGTCCGAACCAAAACAAGGCTGGAATAGTTAAGATCCCTGCAAAAAATGAAATCATGACTAAACCAAAAAAACGGTCATTACCAAATTTAACTAAGGCATTCCAACTTGCATGACAAAGTGCAGCGACTAGAACAGCAAGTAAAACATAAGTAGTCATAATAAAAACGTATTGCTAAACGGTGAGGTTAGTATTGCTGATCCCCATTGTTTTGTGAAGCGCTTGGCAGCATTATTCGGAGATAGTGTTTGGAATCGAAAAATTTTGCGAAACGGTATGTAGATTTAAAATCGTTTATGGTTACAAACTCACTTAACCGTGTATTTTTAATGAGAAGTCAGAATAATAAATGGCTTAAATCGCAATAATATTAAAATAATTAATTTATTGTTTATTTTTACAAAAGTTGTCTATAGTAAAATTAACTAATTGTTATCATTTCTAGTGATCTTTAACACGAATAAATCGAAAATAACGAATTATTATGGATAAATAAACGACTTTTTACGAATTGATAATTAGCATATTATTAACATATCAAAAATATTTTGAGGTTAAATATATGACAGCAATTATTCGTAAGTTTTTAAGGTTAGAAGCAGCAGGAGGATTACTCCTGATTATTGCTGCCATAGTCGCATTGATGATGGCTAATTCGCCACTTCAAGGGGCTTATCAGCAATTTTTAGATATACCTGTATCGATCAAAATATCCACTTTTGGTTTGGATAAGCCATTGATTCTCTGGATTAATGACTTCCTAATGGCAATTTTTTTCCTTGTTGTTGGTCTTGAAGTTAAACGTGAGTTATTGGAAGGATCGTTAGCAGGGCGTGATAAAGCTATATTTCCAGCAGTTGCTGCACTGGGTGGCATGATTGCACCAGCTTTGATTTACCTATTATTTAATGGGGCAGATGAGATAACAAAGCAGGGGTGGGCAATTCCTGCGGCAACGGATATTGCATTTGCATTGGGCGTGATGGCGTTATTAGGTAAACGTGTACCAACAGAGCTTAAAGTATTTTTATTAGCATTAGCAATTATTGATGACCTTGGCGTTATTGTCATTATCGCCTTTTTCTATACAAGCTCTGTATCGGTTATCGCTCTTGGGCTTGCGGCGTTATGTATTGCAGCACTGTGTGCAATGAACTGGCGACGAGTTGAAAATACAGCAGCATATTTGGTTATTGGATTAATATTATGGGTATGTATTCTTAAATCAGGCGTTCATGCAACTTTAGCGGGGGTCATCGTTGGTTTCTTAATTCCATTACGTGGCACTAATGATACTAAGCCATCTGAAGAGCTAGAGCATGTATTACATCCGTGGGTTGTTTATTTAATTTTACCTATTTTTGCTTTTGCAAACTCAGGGGTATCATTAAATGGGATAACTTTAGACGGTTTAATGAGCCCATTACCATTAGGTGTTGCCGCAGGTCTTTTGTTAGGTAAACCAATTGGGATCTTTTTGTTTAGTTGGGTTTCGATAAAACTTGGGTTGGCAAAATTACCAGCATCAATTAACCTGAAACAAGTTTTTGCTGTTTCGGTACTGTGTGGGATCGGTTTTACTATGTCTATTTTTATAACAGGCCTCGCATTCGATGGACTTGATGAAGTGTATAGTACCTACTCAAGACTGGGGATTTTAATTGGTTCGACTGTGGCTGCCTTTTTAGGATATTTCATGTTAAGGGTAGTGTTACCGAAACAAAATAGAGAGTAATTAGTTGTAAAATTAGTATTTTTACAGAATTTATTAGTAAGAATTTCCGAACTAATCGACTATGATGTACCCGCAGTATGTGTTTTGCATACTGCGGGTTTTTAAATATCACTCCTGAAAAAAGGAGCGCAGGTAAAATCGTATGGTCAATAGTTGTTATACTGGTTATTGGTGATACAAAAGGAATCGATATGCGGGTTTCACATCTTAATTATAATCACCTTTACTACTTTTGGCATGTGTGTAAAGAAGGTTCTGTTGTCGGAGCAGCTGAAGCACTTTATCTGACTCCTCAGACGATTACAGGGCAAATTAAAGCACTTGAAGAGCGCTTAGGCGGTAAGTTATTTAAACGCCAAGGGCGAGGTTTAGTGCCTTCAGAGCTTGGGCAACTCATTTTTCGCTATGCAGATAAAATGTTTATGCTTAGTCAGGAAATGTTAGATATCGTTAACTACAGTCGAGAATCAAATCTTTTATTTGATGTTGGTGTTGCTGACGCATTATCTAAACGTTTAGTTAGTCGAGTATTAGAAACAGCTGTTGTCGAGCATGAACAAATTCATTTACGTTGTTTTGAATCAACGCATGAATTATTACTTGAGCAGCTTAGTCAGCACAAATTGGATATGATTTTATCGGATTGTCCTGTGGATTCATCGCAACAAGAAGGGCTATTCTCTGTTAAATTAGGAGAGTGTAGCGTAAGCTTTTTTTGTCGACAGCCCGTACCTAAAAAACCATTTCCAGAATGTCTTGAAGAGCGCCGCTTATTGATCCCGGGCCGTCGTTCAATGTTAGGGCGTCATTTATTAACCTGGATACGTAATAAAAATTTACAAGTTGAAGTGTTAGGGGAATTTGATGATGCAGCACTGATGAAAGCATTTGGCATGTACCATAATGCAATATTTGTGGCGCCATCTTTATATGCTCTCGATATTTTTGCAGATAATGAAGTGCAAGAGATTGGGCGATTAGATAGTGTAAAAGAAGAGTATTATGTTATTTTTGCTGAGAGAATGATCCAACATCCAGCAGTACAACGTGTCTGTAATAAAGATTTTTCTGATTTGTTTTCAGCACCATTCGATAACTTAGAACAAAAAATTTAGCAGACAAAAAAACCGGCAGAAGCCGGTTTTTTTAGCTAATCAAGAAGCGATATTACATTGCTTTGATTTGAGCAACTAAGTTAGCTTTATGACGTGCTGCTTTATTTTTGTGGATCAGGCCTTTAGTAGCATGGCGATCAACAATAGGTTGCATGTCATTGAATGCTTTCTGAGCAGCTTCTTTATCGCCAGCAGCGATAGCTACGTAAACTTTCTTGATAAAAGTACGTACCATAGAGCGACGGCTAGCGTTATGCTGGCGACGTTTCTCTGATTGAATGGCACGTTTCTTAGCTGATTTGATATTAGCCAAGTTCCAACTCCCAAATGTATTCTACTGAGGACAATTCAAAGGTCGAGGAATATGCCCTCTCGGCCTTCATTTGTCAATGGATTTGTGCAAATAAACATCGTGTACTTCGATATTTATATCGCTGTGAATGGTGCAAGATTCTATCAGTAAAGACAAGAAGAATACAGATCTTAGCGTGAAAAAAAGCGCAATTGTTTGCAGAAAATGGAAAACATTTTAGATAAAAAATATTTTCTAGCGAGATAGCCTCAGTATTTATGCGGTGGCTGTATGAAAACAATACATTTATTGCGTGAATCATAAACAGATAATGTATTTAGTAAATAGCCACAGTAAGAAAAAAAGAAAAAATTAATATTTTTAGAGACCTCAGCGTAAATTTGTTGTATTGATAATCCATTGGTTATCCCAACATTTTTGAGATCCGTATACTATCAGGTAATATTAGATGAGTTTGAGTAGCATAACTGTTTACAATCGAGGTAAAATCTGTTGGTAAATAGTGTGGAGATCAAAAAAATAGGGTTTAATGAAACCTTTTACGAACTTAGGTTAACCTTATGCGTCGTACAGGGTATAATCCTGCAATTTCCTCGGTATTGAGCCTGTTATGGAGCTAATTCGCGGTATACAAAATATCCGGGCGCACCATCGTGGTTGCGTACTGACTATTGGTAATTTTGATGGTGTCCATCGAGGTCACCAGGTATTGCTTCAAAATTTGAAGTTGAAGAGTGCGCAGTTGGGGCTACCCACTGTTGTGATGATTTTTGAGCCACAGCCTCTTGAATTCTTTATTGGAGATAAAGCACCTGCTCGACTGACACGTCTACGAGATAAAGTAAAATACCTTGCAGATAGTGGTGTTGATTATCTGTTATGTGTTGAATTTAATCAGCATTTTGCTTCGCTGACACCAAATGAGTTTGTGTCGGACTTATTGGTTAATAAACTAGGCGTAAAATACCTTGCGATTGGCGATGATTTCCGTTTTGGAAAAAATCGGATGGGCGATTTTACTTTCCTACAGCAAGCGGGTGAGCAATTTGGCTTTGAAGTGGCAAATACTGAAAGCTTTTGCGATTCAGGGCTACGTATAAGCAGTACGGCAATACGCAAAGCGATTCAAGAAAATGACCTCGCATTAGCGGAAAGTTTACTGGGTCATCCTTATCGGATTAGTGGGCGTGTTGTACATGGTAATCAGCTTGGGCGAACTATAGGTTTTCCGACAGCAAACCTACCATTAAAACGTTTAGTCACACCAGTCACAGGTGTGTATGCTGTAGAGGTTCACGGTTTAGGTGATAACCCTCTACCGGGTGTGGCGAATATCGGCACACGACCGACAGTTTCTGGAAAAGGAACACAGTTAGAAGTACATCTGATTGATACCAACCTTGATTTATATGGGCGTCATATTGATGTAGTGCTACGTAAAAAATTACGTGATGAGCAGCGGTTTGCTTCGTTGGAAGCGCTGAAGGAGCAAATTGCTAATGATGTCATTGCAGCAAGAGAATACCTCTGTGCAATAGGAATCAAATAATTTAGCGGAAAATTGGAACTGAGAATCGATGAGTGACTATAAAAATACCCTGAATCTACCAGAAACCGGGTTCCCAATGCGTGGCGATCTCGCCAAACGCGAACCACAGATGTTAGAACGCTGGTACAAAGAAAACTTGTATCAGGCAATCCGTAAAGCAAAATTGGGCAAAAAAACCTTTATTCTGCATGATGGCCCTCCATATGCTAACGGTAGTATTCATATTGGTCACTCAGTTAACAAAATTCTCAAAGATATTATTATTAAATCCAAAGGGCTAGCGGGATTTGATTCCCCATACATCCCAGGTTGGGATTGCCATGGCTTACCGATTGAACATAAAGTTGAACAAATCGTTGGTAAACCAGGTGAAAAAGTCTCCGCCGCTGAATTTCGTGCACAGTGCCGCCAATATGCTAAAGAGCAAATTGAAGGGCAAAAAGCGGACTTTATGCGCTTAGGTGTGTTAGGCGAGTGGGATAAACCTTACCTGACCATGGATTTTAAAACAGAAGCTCATATCATCCGAGCATTGGCTAAAACCATTGCGAATGGTCATCTTATTAAAGGTGCTAAGCCTGTTCATTGGTGTACAGCTTGTGGCTCTTCATTGGCTGAAGCGGAAGTTGAATATTACGATAAAACATCCCCATCTATTTATGTTCGCTTCCCTGCGGTAGATAGCAAAGCGGTATGTGAAAAATTTGGCGTAATGACTGATAAAGTACCGTCGTTGGTTATTTGGACTACAACGCCTTGGACTTTGCCTGCTAACCGCGCAATTTCATTAAATCCTGCATTTCAATATAGTTTGATTGAAGCGAATGGTGAGTTACTGATCCTTGCGACTGATCTTATCGAAGACGTCATGAAAACGGTCGGTATTACATCATGGACTGTTCTCGGTGAATGTGAGGGTAGTGCTCTTGAATTATTACGTTTCCAACATCCATTTATGGGCTTTGATATCCCTGCGATTTTAGGTGACCACGTTACTTTAGATGCAGGTACAGGGGCTGTGCATACAGCACCGGGCCATGGTCCAGAAGACTACGTGGTTGGTCAAAAATACGGTTTGGAAACTGCGAATCCAGTCGGACCAAATGGTTGTTTTTTACCTGACACCTATCCGACCCTTGATGGCCTATTTGTATTTAAAGCTAATGACGTGATTGTCGAGCTATTAAATGAAAAGGGAGCTTTGCTGTTTAAGCAAGCGATTTCCCACAGCTATCCGTGCTGTTGGCGCCATAAAACGCCAGTTATTTTCCGTGCAACACCACAATGGTTCATTGGCATGGATAAAAACGGCTTACGTGAGCAATCACTGAAAGAAATTGATATGGTTCAATGGATCCCTGGTTGGGGTCGCGCACGTATTGAATCAATGGTTGAAAACCGCCCAGACTGGTGTATCTCTCGTCAACGTACTTGGGGTACTCCAATGTCGTTGTTTGTCCATAAAGAGACGGAAGAGTTACATCCTCGTACTTTAGAGTTGATGGAAGAAGTCGCTAAACGTGTCGAAGTTGATGGCATTCAAGCATGGTGGGATCTCGACGCAGCTGAGCTATTAGGTGATGACGCTGAAACGTATCGTAAAGTGCCGGATACGCTGGATGTTTGGTTTGACTCTGGTTCAACACATTTTGCTGTCGTAGACGCTCGTCCAGAGTTTCATGGTAATTCTGCGGATATGTACCTAGAAGGTTCAGATCAGCACCGTGGCTGGTTTATGTCTTCACTGATGTTATCGACTGCGATGAAAGGTAAAGCGCCTTATCGCCAAGTATTGACCCACGGTTTTACCGTTGATGGTCAAGGTCGTAAAATGTCCAAGTCATTAGGCAATACTGTTAGCCCGCAAGATGTAATGAATAAGCTAGGTGCAGATATCCTACGCTTATGGGTCGCATCGACAGACTATACTGGCGAAATTGCTGTTTCTGATGAAATCTTGAAACGTGCAGCCGACTCTTATCGTCGTATTCGTAATACTGCACGATTCTTCTTAGCTAATCTAAATGGCTTTAATCCTGAAACCGATATGGTGAAGGCAGAAGATATGGTGGTTTTAGATAGATGGGCGGTGGGTCGTGCATTAGAAGCTCAAAAAGAGATCACGAAAGCGTATGAAGCCTGCGATTTCCTCTCTGTTATTCAACGTTTAATGCATTTTTGCTCTATTGAAATGGGTTCTTTCTATCTGGACATCATTAAAGATCGCCAGTATACAGCGAAAGGTGATAGCCTCGCGCGCCGTAGCTGTCAAACTGCGTTATACCATATCATTGAAGCTCTTGTTCGTTGGGTTGCACCTGTACTTTCATTTACTTCAGATGAGATTTGGAATGAATTACCGGGTAAACGTTCACAATTTGTATTAACTGAAGAATGGTATGACAAATTATTCGGTTTAGATGCATCAGAAGAAATGAATGATAGCTTCTGGGCTGAACTATTAGTTATTCGAAGTGAAGTTAATAAAGTATTGGAACAAGCGCGTACAGATAAGCAAATTGGTGGGTCGTTAGAGGCTGCAGTTACACTGTATGCAGATAAAGAGTTGAGTGAAAAGCTTAATAGTTTAGGCGATGAGCTGCGCTTTGTTTTACTGACATCTCAAGCGGTTGTTGCAGATATTGCAACTGCGCCAACGGACGCGCAAGACAGTGAACTAGACGGTTTGAAAATTGCCTTTAGTAAAGCAGCTGGTGATAAATGTCCTCGTTGCTGGCACTATGCTAGCGATATTGGTTCTGCCGCTGATCAGCCAGAGTTATGTGGCCGTTGTGCGACTAACGTAGCCGGTGACGGCGAAGTACGTAAGTTTGCTTAATGAAGACACCTATTTGTTCTACCGGTTTGCGTTGGTTATGGTTAACCATTGTGATTATCGTTGCGGATTTAGGTATTAAACAACTCGTTTTGAGTGACCTTAATTTATACGAACCACATCCGATTACACCATTTTTTAACTTGATGTATGCCCAAAATTTTGGTGCCGCATTTAGTTTCCTCGCTAATGAAGGGGGCTGGCAACGTTGGTTCTTTGCAGGTATTGCGATTGGTATCTCTATCATCTTAATGGTGATGATGTATCGTCAAAGTGCACAAAAACGCCTAACAAACATTGCTTATGCACTAATTATTGGTGGCGCAATTGGTAACCTATGTGATCGTTTAGTGCATGGTTTTGTTGTCGATTATCTTGATTTTTACGTCGGCAACTGGCATTACCCTACTTTTAACCTTGCTGATATGGCAATTTGTATCGGTGCTGGTTTAGTTATCATTGAAGGCTTTTTGCCTGATAGAGATAAAACTAAACAGAGCACGGCCAAGCAGGATAACGTAAAGTAAGCTAAATAACCGAATGCGATAAAAGACAATAGGTTATAACATGATTACTCACAGCCCGGATGATACCGGGCTGATTTTTATGACAGAAAATAGGTTTGATTTATGTCTACTCAAATACAGGCGCAGAGCTCTGTTCTACTGCATTTCACTCTGAAATTGGAAGATGGCTCGACAGCAGATTCTTCACACGCACAAGGAAAGCCTGCGTTGTTTGTCTTAGGGAATGATTCTTTATCTCCTGAACTTGAAACCCAGCTTTTAGGGCTCAATGAGGGGGAAAAGAAAAGTTTTTCATTACCTGGTGATGCTGTTTTTGGGAAGCATAATCCTGATTTAGTTCAATATTTCTCATTACGTGATTTTATTGAAACAGGTATACCTGAAATTGGCACTATTATGTTATTTTCGGCCATGAATGGTAGTGAAATGCCCGGAGTTGTAAAATCAATTGAAGGTGAGTCAATTACCGTTGATTTTAATCATCCTCTCGCAGAGCAGCAAATCAGTTTTGATATTGAAGTACTAGAAGTCGACCCGCAATTGGAGAGTCAAAATGCAAATATTAATGGCTAATCCTCGTGGATTCTGTGCTGGTGTAGACCGCGCAATTAGTATTGTAGAAAGAGCATTGGAATTATATGGCGCGCCAATTTATGTTCGACATGAAGTGGTTCATAACCGTTATGTTGTTGATGATTTACGTCAACGTGGCGCTATCTTTATTGAAGAAATCGCTGAAGTTCCTGATGGTTCAATTCTGATATTTTCAGCTCATGGGGTTTCTCAAGCTATTCGCCAAGAAGCACGCTCACGCGATTTAACGATGTTATTTGATGCAACCTGCCCATTGGTGACTAAAGTTCATATGGAAGTTGCTAGAGCAAGTAGAAAAGGGAAAGAAGCTATACTGATTGGTCATGCAGGCCATCCTGAAGTAGAAGGAACTATGGGACAATATAGCAACCCAGAGGGGGGAATGTACCTTGTCGAGAGTCCTGAAGATGTTTGGAAGCTAAAAGTTAAAGATGAAAATAATCTACGCTTTATGACGCAAACAACACTTTCAGTTGATGATACCTCTGATGTAATTGATGCTCTAACGGCCCGTTTCCCGAGTATTGTAGGACCACGTAAAGATGATATCTGTTATGCGACGACAAACCGACAAGAAGCCGCGAGAGAGCTCGCAGAGCGCGCAGATATTGTCCTTGTTGTTGGTTCTAAAAACTCCTCAAACTCAAATCGTTTAGCAGAACTTGCTTCAAGAATGCAAAAGCCTGCGTATTTAATTGATGGTGCAGAAGATATTAAAACTGAATGGTTAGCAGATAAAGAAATTATCGGTTTAACTGCTGGAGCATCGGCTCCTGATATTTTAGTTCAACAAGTTATTGATAGATTAAAGGAACTTGGTGCTGATTCTGTGGTTGAATTAGAAGGCCGCGAAGAAAATATTGTGTTTGAAGTGCCAAAAGAATTACGTGTGGAAGTAAAAGAAATTAACTAATTTGCTGTTCAATCTTATTGGTGGCCATTTTGCAAAAGCGAAATGGCTTTTTATTGCCTATTGAACCACCCATCATCACAACTTTTTCTGATAATTTCTCCTCTTTGTACGGTTTTGTTAATAACTTAAGATTAGTACTAGCGCAATAATGCCATGATGGTTAATCTGTCTATTCGTTATATCTCACCTCAGCTGTATTAGCATCGTTTATGGCTTTCTAGTGGCTTTAGGTATAACAACAAATTTTAAGTAAATATAAAGTTTTGATTATCTTAACTGGTTAGTCATTATTTATATTTATAGGGTTTGGTCATAATTTTCGCATCAATAATTATTAAAGGATTGCAAATGACAGATTCAACGGTACGTGTTGCGATTGTCGGTGCTGGTGGTCGTATGGGACGCCAATTAATTCAAGCAGCACAAGAGCAAGAAGGCATTCGATTAGGCGCGGCGATAGAGCGTGAAGGTTCTTCTCTTGTTGGTGTTGATGCCGGCGAGTTAGCGGGTATTGGGCATTTAGGTGTTGTGATTGTTGATTCTCTCGATAAAGTCGTTAATGACTTTGATGTGGTCATTGATTTTACTCGCCCTGAAGGCACTTTGCTCTATCTCGCTTTTTGCCAAGCACACCAAAAATCGATGGTAATTGGTACGACTGGATTTGATGAATCAGGTAAACAGGCTATTGCAGATGCCGCTAAAGTGATCCCCATCGTATTTGCTGCTAATTTCAGTGTTGGTGTTAATGTTGTTCTAAAATTACTCGAAAAAGCAGCCAAGGTAATGGGTGATTATACTGACATTGAAATTATTGAAGCTCATCACCGCCATAAAGTGGATGCACCGTCAGGGACTGCGCTTGCAATGGGGGAATCTATTGCGAGTGCATTAGGTAAAGATCTTAATAGTTGTGCGGTGTATGCGAGAGAAGGCTACACAGGTGAGCGTGAAGCGGGCACAATTGGCTTTGCTACAGTGAGAGCGGGAGATATTGTCGGTGAGCACACCGTGATGTTTGCAGATATAGGTGAGCGCGTTGAGATAAGCCACAAAGCTTCTAGCCGTATGACCTTTGCAAAAGGGGCAATTCGAGCATCTGGGTGGGTAAGCTCTAAAAAAAGTGGTTTATATGACATGAAAGATGTCTTGAGTCTTGATGATTTGTAATTTTTAATTATATATAATCACATTAAAATCAGGCTAATGAGTTATCATTGGCTTGATAACGCTGTCTTGTAATGTATTTATTGTCATAACCTGTATTTTATAAAGATATCTCTATTTTTCCCCTTCGGTTTACTCATTAATTGCACTTTATTCTAACTTTAAGCTAGGTTATCATTAATTATTCAATTATCTTATATCGCAACCGTTTACCTATTCACTATGAGTGCTAGTTTTAATGCTCATGTAACTAAAAAATAGGTAAACAAGCAAAAAGATAAGATAGAATTGTAAAAAATGCATTTTTTTCTAGACAAGACCTCAACACATCATTAGAATTCGCGCAATTTGCCAAAAATATGATTAAAAACTCATTTTGGCATTGATTTAGATCGCAAAATCTGAATTAATATGCAGTAATTATGATTTATTATTCTCTGGAGGGTGTTTTGATAAAGTCAGCTATATTGGTTCTGGAAGACGGAACCCAATTCCACGGGCGCGCCATCGGTGCTGAAGGGGCCGCTATTGGAGAAGTCGTTTTCAATACATCAATGACCGGTTACCAAGAAATAATTACTGACCCTTCCTATTCCCGCCAAATTGTTACTCTCACTTATCCCCATATTGGTAATGTCGGCACCAACGCTGATGACGAAGAATCTTCAAATGTACATGCTCAAGGTTTGATAATTCGTGACTTACCATTAGTTTATAGTAACTTTCGTGGTCAGGAAGGCCTGTCGGAATATCTGAAGCGTCATAATGTTGTTGCCATTGCTGATATCGATACCCGCAAACTGACACGTTTGTTGAGAGAGAAAGGGGCGCAAAACGGTTGTATTATCGCAGGGGATAATCCGGATGTTGCACTTGCACTTGAGAAAGCGCGCGGATTTTCAGGTCTCAATGGATTAGATTTAGCCAAAGAGGTGTGTACCAAAGAAATTTATACTTGGACGCAGAACTCTTGGAACCTTGAAGATGGGCAGCTGGCCGCTAAGAAAGTTGAAGATTTACCTCTACATGTAGTGGCTTATGATTTTGGTGCAAAACGTAACATTCTACGTATGTTGGTTGACCGTGGTTGCCGCTTAACTGTTGTGCCTGCTACAACACCCGCAGAAACAGTATTAGCAATGAATCCAGATGGGATCTTTTTATCCAACGGACCTGGCGACCCAGCGCCTTGTGACTATGCGATTAATGCAATTAGGCAATTTCTTGAAACAGAAATTCCTGTATTTGGTATTTGCTTAGGGCATCAGTTATTAGCACTCGCAAGTGGTGCTGACACTATCAAAATGAAATTTGGACATCACGGTGCTAACCACCCCGTTAAAGATTTAGATAGAAATGTTGTGATGATTACGGCTCAAAACCATGGTTTTGCTGTTGATGAAACAACGCTACCCGATACGTTGCGTGTGACACATAAATCATTGTTTGATGGAACGCTACAAGGTATTCACCGCACAGATAAACCTGCATTTAGTTTCCAAGGTCACCCAGAAGCAAGCTCAGGTCCACATGATGCAGAGAATTTATTTGATCACTTCATTGATTTGATAAACGAATATCGTAAGAACACATCAGGCCAAAACGCACAATAATTGGGAGCAAGAAAGTGGGAAAACGTACAGATATAAAAAGCATTCTGATTTTAGGTGCAGGCCCAATTGTTATCGGCCAAGCATGTGAATTCGACTATTCAGGAGCCCAAGCGTGTAAAGCACTACGCGAAGAAGGTTATCGAGTTATCTTAGTTAACTCAAATCCTGCGACAATCATGACTGATCCTGAAATGGCTGATGCGACTTATATCGAGCCAATCCATTGGGAAGTGGTACGTAAAATCATTGAAAAAGAACGTCCAGATGCGGTTTTACCCACAATGGGCGGACAAACTGCACTCAATTGTGCGCTTGAGCTTGAGCGTAAAGGTGTGCTTGCTGAGTTTGGCGTAACGATGATTGGCGCCACCGCAGATGCGATTGATAAAGCAGAAGATCGCCAGCGCTTTGATAAAGCGATGAAAAAAATTGGTCTGGGAACTGCACGTTCGGGCTTTGCTCATAATATGGAAGAAGCTTACGCCGTCGCTGATGATGTTGGATTTCCTTGTATCATTCGACCTTCGTTTACAATGGGCGGTTCAGGTGGTGGTATCGCTTATAACCGTGAAGAGTTTGAAGAAATTTGTACTCGTGGTCTTGATCTCTCACCAACTAATGAATTGCTAATTGATGAATCATTGATTGGTTGGAAAGAATACGAGATGGAAGTTGTTCGTGATAAAAACGACAACTGCATTATTGTCTGCTCGATTGAAAACTTTGATGCCATGGGGATCCATACCGGTGACTCAATTACCGTTGCCCCCGCTCAAACACTAACAGACAAAGAATACCAAATCATGCGTGATGCCTCGATGGCAGTGTTACGCGAAATTGGTGTAGAAACAGGTGGCTCTAACGTTCAATTCTCAGTTAACCCAAAAGATGGGCGCTTAATTGTGATTGAGATGAATCCACGTGTATCCCGCTCATCTGCTTTAGCTTCTAAAGCCACAGGCTTCCCAATTGCGAAAATTGCCGCAAAATTGGCAGTAGGTTACACCCTTGATGAGCTAATGAATGATATTACAGGTGGTCGTACGCCTGCATCATTTGAGCCTTCAATTGACTATGTTGTGACCAAAATCCCACGGTTTAATTTTGAGAAATTTGCGGGTACAAATGACCGTTTAACGACGCAGATGAAATCAGTCGGTGAAGTTATGGCGATTGGCCGTACATTCCAGGAATCAATGCAAAAAGCATTACGTGGACTAGAAGTTGGTGCAACAGGTTTTGATCCGAAAGTTAGCTTAGATGACCCAGAAGCATTAACACGTATCCGTCGTGAGCTAAAAGAAGCTGGCGCTGAGCGTATTTGGTATGTGGCTGATGCATTCCGTGCAGGCTTATCTGTCGATGGCATTTTCAATTTAACAAATATAGACCGCTGGTTCTTAGTTCAAATTGAAGAGCTTGTTCGCCTTGAAGAGCAAGTGGCAGAAGAAGGTATTAACGGGCTGACAAAAGAGTTTTTACGTGGCTTGAAGCGCAAAGGTTTCGCTGATGAACGTCTGGCTAAATTAGTCGGTGTTTCTGAGGCAGAATTGCGTAAACTTCGTCAAAGTTATGACTTGCATCCAGTTTATAAGCGAGTTGATACCTGTGCTGCGGAATTTTCTACTGATACCGCTTACATGTATTCAACTTATGAAGAAGAGTGCGAATCTAACCCAAACAATGATAAACCTAAAATAATGGTGCTTGGGGGTGGTCCAAACCGTATTGGTCAAGGGATTGAATTTGATTACTGCTGTGTTCACGCTTCGCTTGCATTACGTGAAGATGGTTATGAAACCATCATGGTTAACTGTAACCCTGAAACGGTTTCAACAGACTACGACACTTCAGACCGTCTCTATTTCGAATCAGTAACCCTTGAAGATGTATTAGAAATAGTACGTATTGAGCAGCCAAAAGGGGTAATCGTGCAATATGGTGGACAAACGCCACTGAAATTAGCACGTGCACTCGAAGCGGCCGGTGTACCAATTATTGGTACGAGCCCTGATGCGATAGACCGCGCAGAAGACCGTGAACGTTTCCAGCAAGCCGTAAATCGCTTAAATCTGAAACAACCACAAAATGCAACGGTTGCGACTATCGAACAAGCGGTTGAAAAAGCCGTTGGAATAGGCTATCCACTAGTCGTTCGCCCTTCTTATGTTCTTGGCGGTCGTGCAATGGAAATTGTGTACGATGAGATTGATTTACGTCGTTATTTCCAAAATGCGGTGAGTGTATCGAATGATGCACCAGTCTTACTTGACCGTTTCTTAGATGATGCGGTTGAAGTTGACGTCGACGCAATTTGTGACGGTGAAATGGTGCTTATCGGCGGTATTATGGAGCATATTGAGCAAGCAGGGGTTCACTCTGGCGACTCAGCATGTTCATTACCCGCTTACACATTAAGTCAAGAAATTCAGGATGTAATGCGTGAACAAGTGCGTAATCTTGCATTTGAGTTACGTGTTCGTGGGCTGATGAATGTTCAATTTGCAGTCAAAAATAACGAAGTATATTTGATTGAAGTTAACCCTCGTGCAGCTAGAACGGTGCCATTTGTGTCTAAAGCAACAGGAGTACCTTTAGCAAAAGTAGCAGCGCGTGTCATGGTCGGCCAAACATTGGCACAGCAAGGTGTCACTAAAGAAATTATTCCACCTTACTATTCAGTCAAAGAAGTGGTGTTACCATTCAATAAATTCCAAGGTGTAGACCCAATTCTTGGTCCTGAAATGCGCTCGACCGGTGAAGTGATGGGTGTGGGGCGTACTTTTGCAGAAGCATTTGCTAAAGCGATGTTAGGTAGCAGTTCTACGATGAAGAAATCGGGTCGCGCACTGTTATCAGTACGTGAAGGCGATAAAACTCGCGTGGTTGATTTAGCGGCTAAATTGTTGAAACATGGCTTTGAATTAGATGCGACGCATGGAACGGCGATTGTGCTGGGTGAGGCTGGTATTAACCCGCGCTTAGTTAACAAAGTTCATGAAGGTCGTCCGCATATTCAAGACAGGATCAAAAATGGTGAGTACGATTACATTGTTAACACCACCGCAGGTCGTCAAGCTATTGAAGATTCTAAATTGATCCGCCGTAGTGCGCTGCAATATAAAGTGCATTATGACACCACGTTAAATGGTGGTTTTGCGACAACGATGTCTTTAAGTGCAGACCCAACCGAAAAAGTGATTTCCGTACAAGAGATGCACGCATTAATTAAATAATTACTGTGATGCTGATGATAGCCTCAGTTGTTGAAAAACAACTGAGGTTTTTTTATGTACGATCGGGATATAAAAAATAGTAGACAGCTAATTTTTGATTAGCTTTCTTTTTTATTGAGTGCTTTGCGATGTTTCCAGTACATGACTATCGAACCAATTAACCCTGCGAGTAGTAACACGACGGGGATAATCATTAATGCACTAATAACGATTTGTTCATGTTGTTTTACAAATGGAATTTGATTTAAGGCATAGCCTAGCGTGACAATAATACCGACCCACAATAAACCACTTAACCAATTGAATAATTGGAAACGGCGGTGACTTAAGTCGGAAAGGCCCGCAAGTACAGGTAATAGTGTACGAACAAAAGCTAAAAATCGCCCAATAAGTAGTGCGTAAAGCCCTTGTTTATTAAACATATTATTTGCTTTCGCATGGTATTCTTCCGGTATTTGAGATAACCAGCGCTTGACCGTTTTAGTGTCACTTAGCCATCTTCCCTGTAGAAAACCAAGCCAGCAGCCAAGGCTTGCCGCCGTTGCTAGCAATAAAACAGTGGGGATAAAGTGTAGAACACCTTTTGCAATTAATGCGCCAGAAAGAATAAGTAGAGTATCACCGGGAAGAAAAGCGGCAGGAAGAACGCCATTTTCTAAAACAATGACAACAAAAAGTACGGTATAAATAACCCAAAGGACTTCAGGGTTGGATAGTTTAAGGAAATCGTGGTGCCAAAGTGCCTGTACGATTTCGCGTAGGACTTCCATAATTGTTCCTGTTTTTACATAAAAGCCAATTCTTAAACTATCTTACAGGAAAAAAATATCGTGGGTTTGATTTGTTTGGGTTATTAGGTTATTTGAAGATAAATATGTTATTGGATATTACACACTATCATTGATAAATTGTTGTCAACAATAGTGTGAATAAACGCATTGATATTTTTAATGGTTAGAGTCGTTCAAATGCCAATTGTAAATCATCAATCAAGTCTTGTGGATGTTCAAGGCCAACGTGAATACGGAAAAATGTACCGTCATTGGGTTTGAAATCATATTGACGCATACTCAATAAATCTTCTTTTTGATAACCTAAAATAAGCGATTCATAGCCTCCCCATGAATAACCCATTTTAAAATGGGTGAAATTATCTAAAAATGCACTGAATTGTTCTGTTGATAAACGATCTTTTAGTTGAAAAGAAAAGAGCCCATTACAGCCAGCAAAATCACGGGCAAAGAATTCGTGCCCTGGTGAAGTTGGCAATGCAGGGTGAAAAACTTGTTCAACTTTGGAGTGCTTAGCAAGCCAATTAGCAACGATTAAACTATTCGTTTCATGTTGTTTTAAGCGAGTGGCTAATGTGTGGAGTCCTCTTCCTGCCATATAAACCGTATCAGGATCAGCGGTTTGACCTAAAAGGTAAGAGTTTTCACGCAATGCTTCGAGGCAACGTTCATTTGCGACCGCGACCCCTAACATGCCATCGGAGTGGCCATTAATATATTTAGTCGCAGACTGAATAGAAATATCGACACCTAATAATAACGGTTTAAGTAATACACCCGCAGCCCAAGTATTATCAATCATAATAATGATTTCAGGCGATTTATCACGAATGGCCTTAACAATAGCGGGAATGTCATGAACTTCCATGGTGATAGAACCTGGCGATTCCAAAAAGACAATGCGAGTATTAGGGCGAATAAGACTGGTGATGTTAGCGCCAATTAAAGGATCAAAGTAGGTTGTTTCAATATTGAGTTTTGTGAGCATTTTGTCACAAAAATTTTGTGTAGGATCGTATGCAGAACCCGTCACTAAGATGTGATCGCCCGTTGAGATAAATGATAAAATGGCATTAGTAATTGCTGCTGCGCCAGAAGGATAAAGCGCACTCCCCGCACCACACTCCAGCTCAGCCATTGCTTCTTGGAAAGCAAAATGTGTTTGGGTACCACGGCGACCATAAAAAAGTACCCCATCAGCACGATGGCGAGTCGCATGTCGTTTTTCTTCTAGAGAGCTAAAAATAACAGAAGAGGTTCTTTGGATAATAGGATTAACCCCTTTTTGAGTATATTTAGGGTTTCTACCCAGATTAACTAATTGCGTTTCAGGTCTAATTTTTGCCATGTAATATACCTTCCTTTATCCTAAATTGTTTTAGAGGTGGCTATTTAATATATTGAAGTTAAATGATTTGCTTAGATGAGTGCAAGGGTTATGTCGCAACTTGATTATTCTTCATACTTATACTCTTCATACTTATACTCTTCATACTTCAACCTGTAGGGTTGTTGGCAGCGCTCAGTTACTCGGGTCACATACTTGTGTATGCTCCTCGAGGTGTGCCTACCTACAGATTGAATTATTTAGAATAAATATATAATCAGGTGGTATGTAAGATAAAATGTTTAAAGAATGATTAGTTTTGTCTATTTTGAATGTGTTAGGTAATAACTCAAATAACCTCATCATCGGCGAGGGCTTATTTGTTGGAAAGCAACAAATAGTAAAAAAATCGCGAATACTAATGATAATTACTATCAATTCGCGCTATGTTTGATATCATCTGCTCGTCTTTTTAAAAGAGATATATATCGCGAATCAAATTTCGCTTTTAAAGGTTAGTCGATGAATGGCACAATCATCGATATGAATTTTTTTATACAACACTAAAGAAGAGAGTAAAGGCCAACTGATGCGTAAACTAACAGCTTCTATTCTATTGGCGATTGGCTTGATGGGAACGGCAGTCGCTGAAACTGCCCCAGCAACAGCAACAGCACCTGCTGCAGCTCAGAATACACCGTCAACATCGCCTTCTAATAATTCGGCTACACCCACTTCCACACCAACAACTTCACCAAATGCTGAGATTGCACCTGCACCTTCAATAGCTCCTAATTCAGGTGCGGTAGAGAGCAATACTGTTGTTAGTGAAAGTATTGAAATTGCGACAGAAAATCAACTTGGTGGGTTTGATAAAGACTTATCAGTTTGGGGTATGTACCAAAACGCAGATAACGTTGTTAAAACAGTGATGATTGGTTTAGTTATCGCATCTGTGATTACTTGGGCTCTGTTCTTCTCTAAAGGTATTGAAATTTTAATTGCTCGTCGCCGTTTGAAAGACGAGACCAAAGCTATCGCACAAGTTAAATCACTCGATGAAGCAGTGAGTATTGCCGATGGTTTTAAAGCGAATAGTATTACTCGTATGCTATTAAACGAAGCCGTATCTGAAAGAACACTTTCAGTAAATAGTACTGATTTATCAGGTACTAAAGAGCGTACAGCATTTAGACTTGAAAGAGCTGTAGCGGCGATTAGCCGTTATATGGGGCGCGGTAATGGTTATTTAGCAACAATAGGTGCAATCTCTCCATTTGTGGGGTTATTTGGTACTGTCTGGGGGATCATGAATAGCTTTATTGGGATTGCTCATTCACAGACAACTAACCTTGCTGTTGTTGCTCCGGGTATTGCCGAGGCTTTATTGGCAACTGCAATTGGACTTATCGCTGCTATTCCTGCGGTTGTTATTTACAATATTTTTGCCCGAATGATTAATAACTACCGTGGTCAAGTTGGTGATACCGCTGCACAAGCCGCATTATTACTTGGTCGCGATCTCGATCTGGCCAATAGCAAAGCAAGGTAACGATTATGGCAATGCGTTTAGGTGACGAGCAAGATGACAGTGGTGAAATGCATGAAATCAACGTAACACCTTTTATTGATGTTATGTTAGTTTTGCTGATTATCTTTATGGTTGCAGCGCCTTTGGCGACGGTCGATATTAAAGTTGATTTGCCAGCCTCGACGGCGAAACCACAACCGCGTCCAGAGAAACCTGTATTTCTGACAGTTAAAGCTGATAATCAGTTATTTATTGGTGATCAAGCGGTATCAAAAGAGCAGCTTTCTGCAATGCTAGACCAAGCAACAAATACCAATAAAGAAACAACAATCTTTTTCCAAGCGGATAAGAGCGTTGATTATGAAACAATGATGGATGTGATGAATGCATTGCGTCAATCAGGCTACCTTAAGATTGGTTTGGTTGGTATGGAAGCGGTTTCTTCTAAATAAGTCATAGCACCGTAGTTATAGTATGACAAATAGAATTATATTTTTTATTGCGCGTCTTGTTTCTAAATTTTAGTGTATTTTTCACTTAAAATGATAGATATAAGGCGCGTTTTATTTTTAGTTAATAACGAGTTAGTTTATTCCTGTTTTTTCCAATCCTGAGTTCAAATCCCATTAGGTTAGAAGAACGAAAGAGACCATTCACTAGTAAGGCTGCTATTTTTTTATTGTTTTGTTAAATCTGCAATGCTTCCTTGTATTTTAATAACTTATAGTGGGCACTAAAAGATAGTTCAATATAAAAGTTATTGAATTCCGTACTCTTTATTTGGGTATTTGAAGTGGTGGTATCAAGAAAATAATTTGTATTATTAAACTTAATAATGAAAAATGAAATTTCGAGTCTATTACTAATATTAAACTGAAATCCAAGTCATTATATTTTAATGTATTTATTGTTAAATTATTAAAAATTTCTAATCCCTATTTGTTATTTCTTTGTTTTATAATTAGCGTTATGAGAGATTTAAATGCTATCGATGCCTATATTATTGGTTTGATTGTATGGAAAGTGATAATGAAAAATAAACCATTTAATAAGTAAGGGTATGTGTTAGCACGACAACTTATAAGTATTAATACTCGGTCAAATAAAATAAATCATCTGTATAGATAGTCTAAAAATGTTTGATTTTTATAAGAATAAAATAAATTTAATATTATTCTTTATGAAAAAGCAGAAAGAAGATACGGTATTAACTAAGTAAAAATCCATTTAAAGGGTAAGTTTAATTTATGCTTATTAATATAATTTTGAAAATCAAAGAAGCAGGTGACATTATTTTCAAACTCTACTTAACATAAATTATTTTAATTGAAAAATTAATTTATTACTCAATATAATTTTTTAGTTAAAATTATATTAATGACTATAATTATTTTAAATAAATGATTTACTCGATTGCTTAGTTTATATTTCATTGATTTTTATCATTTTTAATTTTGTTTCTAGTGGTTTTGGGTGATTTTAAAAAACACTTGCGCAACATAATTGTTGCGTTATAATGCAATCAATAACATTTAGAAACACTTTTTAATACTTGCTAATATTGAAATGTTTATTTTTGAAATTTACTTATGCTAGGGAATGAATAAAGTCTTAATGTAATTTAAATGGGACTTTATATTAAAATAGATAATTTTGCTCAATTTATGTATCGAGCTGTATTTCAAATAAAGCATAGTACTTATTAAGTTAAATGTTATTACTGGGGTCAATGGGCTGACTTCAGACTACGCATAGCAAGCAATGCCGTAAAACGGCAGTTTCATATTATACTCCTCTATAAATAAAATAAGACTACATTTCCAGCGTTATCTAAAAGATAACGCTTTTTTTTGCAAAAAAATCGTGATTAACGATATTTTCTATTACCATTATATTTTTGTAATTTATTCTCTTTTTATAATCGAGATCAATATCAGTGAAGGCGATTTTCTCATTAGTTATGTTAGTTTGAACTCAAAATACTAACAGTATGTGAGTAAAAATGAATGAAGTGATTGGCAATCTTTGATGTACATCCAATTGAGCAATATTTTTAAACACTTTGTGATATTTATTCTTCACGAAATTACTAATCGGAGTATGATGTGCACCTCTTCGCTGTGGGGGTGTTATGTAACACATTTATACAACAGCGAAATTCTTTGCCAGGTTCTGGTATGAATGAATTGGAAGTTACAATGACTTGGTCTGAGTTCAAATCTCGCTATCTCATCGCTTTTTGGAAACCCCTTCCTGCTGTTATTGCCGCAGGTATTTTGTCTACTTATTATTTTGGACTTACTGGCACTTTCTGGGCTGTTACGGGTGAATTCACACGTTGGGGTGGACACGTTCTTCAACTATTCGGTGCTGAGCCACAAAACTGGGGCTATTTTAAAGTTATTGGTTTTGAAGGAAGCCCGCTAGATCGAATTGATGGTGTGATGATCATCGGTATGTTTGCAGGATGTATTGCGGCAGCGCTATGGGCGAATAACGTTAAATTGCGTATGCCTCAACATCGAATTAGGATTTTTCAGGCGATTATTGGTGGAATTATTGCAGGCTTTGGTGCACGCCTAGCAATGGGGTGTAATTTAGCGGCATTTTTTACTGGGATCCCTCAGTTTTCTTTGCATGCGTGGTATTTTGCAGTGGCTACTGCGGCAGGTTCTTATTTTGGTGCAAAATTTACATTAATGCCCATGTTTAGAATTCCCGTTAAGCTGCAAAAAGTTAGCGCAGCGTCACCTTTGACGCAAAGACAGGATGTTGCTAAAAGACGTTTCAGATTAGGCATGATTGTTTTCACTTTATCAATGGCGTGGGGTCTTTATACTTTATTCGACGCGCCTGTAATGGGCTTTGCGATATTATGTGGAATTGGTTTTGGTCTATTGATTGAACGCGCTCAAATTTGTTTTACTTCTGCTTTCCGTGATTTATGGATTACTGGACGTACGCATATGGCAAAAGCCATTATTATCGGCATGGCGGTTAGTGCCATTGGTATTTTTAGCTACGTACAATTAGGTGCGACGCCAAAAATACTTTGGGCAGGTCCGAATGCGGTTATTGGTGGATTGCTGTTTGGGTTTGGTATCGTGCTGGCTGGGGGTTGTGAAACTGGCTGGATGTATCGTGCCGTTGAAGGTCAAGTTCATTACTGGTGGGTCGGTTTTGGTAATATCATTGGCGCAACAATCCTGGCTTATTATTGGGATGATTTGGCGCCTTGGTTGGCAACAGACTTTGATAAGGTCAATTTACTTGAAACATTTGGTCCCGAAGGCGGTTTAATCGTGACTTACTTATTATTAGCCATCGCTTTCGCCTTGATGTTGCTGTGGGAAAAACACTTTTTCCGTAAGCGTGCTCAAAAATCGGTTAACACATCAGTGGAGGCATTATGAATAAGAAAGATATAGTTCCAGATTATCGCTTGGATATGGTTGGTGAACCTTGTCCTTATCCTGCCGTGGCAACACTTGAAGCGATGCCATCGCTTAAGTCTGGGGAAATATTGGAGGTGGTGAGTGATTGCCCACAATCAATTAATAATATTCCGCTAGATGCTAAAAACTATGGTTATACCGTGCTGGATATTCAACAAGATGGGCCAACAATTCGCTATTTAATTCAAAAATAGTGATTGTGAGTCAAAATGGCGAGCATTAATACTCGCCATTTTAATTTTGTATTTATTAAACTTTTGGTTTATTTACCGCTTTTCCAACTAACAATATCGAGTACCAGTTCACATTCATCATCAACATAGTTGCCTGTTGGTATGAATCCTAATTTTTTATAAAATTCAAATGGGCTTTCTTCGCCTTCTCCGCAGCTATTATACAGACGTGGATACCCTTTATTTTTCAAATAACTGATCACTTGAATTAACGCTTCACGGCCAAAACCGAGTTTTTGATAAGGCTCTGCAATCATAAAGCGCCAGAGCATGATGCCGTTATATTCGAGCTCATCGTCATCTAAACCTGAATGCAGCATAATGAATCCAACGGGCGTATCATCGGCGTATATACCGCGGTACCAAGCACAATTTGAAAATTGGGCTTCAACCATTGAATAGGCATTATCAGCTACCATGTTGCGTTGTGCTTCACTTAGTGTATGACTTAACAGGCAAATTTCAGAAAAATTGTCTGCTGTTACTTTTTGCAGGGTGACAAGGGAATTTTCATCCACCTCAGGCTCAATGAGTTCTTTCATAATATTTCCTTCGATTGAATATTGACCACAACTCCAATGATGGAGAAATTTATTTATTATTTTTTTGAATAAAAACATTGCGATGAAGTTGCTATATGTAGACAACATAATTCGAAACGATATAGGCAACAGCTCTATATTTAGTATCAGATGAATATAGCGATAATTCAATCAACCAGAGATTGCACTGCCAGTCAATGACTTCCTTATGGCTATGCAGGTTGTGTCTAAAAAGTAATGGCAACTTACGTTTAAGGTAAGTTGCCATTGTGAGATGAGTTCGATGGGCGAAAATGGAGCGATAGATAATTGGCACCACAAAAGTCTGGTACGATAAAACTAGTGCTCGGCTTCGCCACCAAGGGCATCGATTAAGCGAGCAATCAATGCACTCAATTCACCAGTCATTAAGATATAATCAGCATCAAATTTTTGCGCATAATCTTCTTTGCCAATATCGTCATTTTGTTCTTTTAAGGTATCGCTGAATTTTAATCTTTTTAGAGAACCATCTTCAGATAACATAAATTGAATTCTTTCTTCCCAATCTATGGCTAATTTAGTGACGAGTTTACCCGCTTCAATATGGGTCGCAATTTCATCTGAAATGAGATCTTGTTTCTTACAGCGGATAATACCGCCTTCTTCTAAGATAGCCTTTAACTCTGCCTCATCCATAACGGCAAAACCCTGAGGTAAAGATCCAGAACGGATCCACTCAGTGAGTGTGAGCTCAATAGGATCTTTAAAAGTTAGAGGAACAACGGGTAATGAACCTAAGCTTTTACGTAATAAAGCTAAGTTATCTTCAGCTCGTTTGGCACTTGCGGCATCGACAATAATTAATTGATTGACGGTATCAATCCAAATGTAAGTTTTACTAAATTTACTAAAAGCACGAGGTAGTAAGGTATGGACGACTTCATCTTTTAAGGCGTCTTTTTCTGTTTTTTTCAGTTTACGGCCTTGGTCTGCTTCAATCTTTTCAATTTTATCTTGTAATTCTTGCTTAATGACAGGAGATGGCAGCATTTTCATTTCTTTTTTTGCACAAATAAGAATTTGATTGCCTGCTGCATGAGTCAGTGCATCTGCACCGCGCATAGGGGATACCCAACCTGTTTTCATCATATCTTGACTGCCACATGGCTGATAGGCTAGCGGGGCAAGCTGTCTTTCCAAATCATCTGCAGAGAGCGCCAAATCACGATTTAGGCGATAGACCAATATATTCTTGAACCACATGAAAAACCTACCTTTGTTGAAAAATTGCCAGTTATAGCCGGGAGCTATGATAGCGAATTGTCAGTTATTAAGCGAAAAAAAATGTCATTTAGCAATTATCTTTCTTTTTAGTTAATTTTATCAATCGTCTCTCAATTTTACTTTCTGCATATTGATATCAATAATGTATATAGGCAATGATATGTAAAATTGATAATAAGAGAGAGTCACAATGAGAATCGGTATTGATTTAGGCGGCACAAAAATAGAGGTGATTGCATTAGATGATGCGGGTGACTCCTTGTTTAGAAAGCGTATACCGACCCCGCGGGGGGATTATTTAGCCACATTGAATGCAATTGTAGGCTTAGTTAATGAGGCTGAAGCAGCAACCGGTATGACAGGTACTGTAGGTGTTGGAATTCCAGGGACTCTTTCTCCTGTGACGGGGAAAGTGAAAAATGCCAATTCAACATGGTTAAATGGGCAATACTTTGATGCAGATTTGTCTAAGTTGCTTGAACGTCCAGTAAAGGTGGCAAACGATGCTAATTGCCTTGCTGTTTCTGAAGCGGTCGATGGTGCAGGCGCAGGCGCTAAAGTTGTTTTTGCCGTCATTATTGGAACCGGTTGCGGCGCAGGAATTGCCATCAATGGGCAAGTTCATTCAGGTGGAAATGGAGTTGCTGGTGAATGGGGACACAATCCTCTACCTTGGCAGGATGATAAAGACAGATTATTTCTCGATGATGAGATTTGCTACTGCGGCCTAACAGGTTGTACAGAGTTATTTGTTTCAGGTACAGGCTTCATCGCTGATTATAAAAAGCTTTCAGGGGAACAAAAAACAGGTTTGGAAATTGTTAAGTTAGCGCAAGAAGGCAATAAACAAGCCGCCATAGCGATGGACCACTACCAAACACGTTTAGCAAAAGCACTGGCTCAAGCAATTAATATGCTGGACCCCGACGTCATCGTGTTAGGCGGGGGAATGAGCAATGTCGATAGTTTGTATGATGCACTGCCAGAAAAGATCCGCAATTGGGTGTTTGGTCGAGAGTGTGATACGCCGATTCGAAAAGCGGTGCATGGAGATTCGAGCGGGGTGCGCGGCGCCGCATGGTTATACTCGTCATAATTACAAACTGTAGGGGTGTTGGCTGCGCTCAGCTACAATTTGAATTATTTAGAGTATAAAGCTTGAAATGAAAGTGCTTGAAATGAAAGGTTTTAGATAAAAATTTAAGTGAAGAGTCTGAGGTGATGAGTTTTTAGCAAATATTCAAATGAAGGACTTTAGGTTAAATTAAATAAAAATTTCTGATATAGCTTATTTGCCACAAATTTAATTTTTCTGACTCTATGTTTAATGATACTTATTGCCGTATTGCTGCAATAAGTGATGTAAATCACACCCCTTTATTTCAGCACTAAAATTGAGTCGGTTATTGTTCATATAACTTCAATAATTTTGGCTTTATAACTCAACATTAATTCATTTTTGTGACCGATATTAAAGTCGGGGTCTATAAAAAGACTAAAACCGTGATTTAGTCACATTTAATGGTTACTGTTTGCAGTGTAATATCATTAAAAATTGAAGTAATGCACATTGTAGACAATTGTAGTCCTAATTTCGTTGTTTATTTAACCAATGGGCTAGAACTGAATATAACGATTCGAGAGGCAACTTTGTCTCGTTAAGGGCAGCTAAGGGGATTCATAGTGAATAAAGTATTGAAATTATCATCGCTTGCTTTGCTAGTCGCATTTAATGCGAATGCAGCAACTGTTGATTTACGTGTTATGGAAACATCAGATGTTCACAGTAATCTGATTGATTTTGATTATTATAAAGATAAGCCAACAGAGCAGTTTGGCTTGGTACGTACAGCGACTTTGATTAAAGCCGCTAAAAAAGAAGCGACTAATGCCGTTTTAGTCGACAATGGTGACTTGATCCAAGGTAGCCCGCTTGCTGATTACATGGCAGGCAAAGGCTTGAAAAAAGGGGAGTCACACCCAGCACATAGTTTGATGAACACCATGGGTTATACCGTGGGTAACTTTGGTAATCATGAATTTAACTTTGGTTTAGAATACCTGCAAAAAGCTATTGCAGGTGCACAATTCCCATATATTAATGCCAATATTATAGATGCGAAAACAGGTAAAAACTATTTCAACCCTTATATCATTGTTGATACCCCAGTTAAGGATCGTGATGGTAAAACGCATAATCTAAAAATTGGTTATATCGGCTTTGTGCCACCACAAATTCTAATTTGGGATAAGCCAAATCTAGAAGGAAAAGTGGTTGTTAATGATATTACTGAAACAGCTAAAAAATTCGTTCCTCAAATGAAAAAAGAGGGAGCAGATATTATTGTTGCTATCCCTCACTCAGGCTTTTCACAAGAGCCATACAAAGCAATGGCTGAAAACTCGGTTTATTATCTCAGTGAAGTACCGGGTATTAATGCCATCATGTTTGGCCACTCACATGGGGTTTTCCCAAGTAAAGAGTTTGCAGACATCAAAGGCGTTGATCTCACTAAAGGAACCGTTAATGGCGTTCCAGCAGTAATGCCGGGTCAGTGGGGCGATCACTTAGGTGTGGTTGATCTTGTAGTCAACAATGACAAAGGTAACTGGGAAGTTGTTAATGCAGCGGCACATGCGCGCCCTGTCTATGATAAAGCCAATAAAAAGGCACTCGTAGAGCGTGATGAAAGCCTGGTTAAAATTATCAATGAACAACACGAAGGTACTCGTGACTTCGTCGGTAAGTTAATTGGTAAAGCATCTGAAAATATGTACAGTTATTTGGCCTTGGTTCAAAGCGATCCAACTGTTCAAATTGTTAATGATGCACAGATTGATTACACCAAAACCTTTATTCAAGGCGATCCAGATCTTGCAGATTTGCCGGTATTAGCTGCGGCAGCACCGTTTAAAGCGGGCGGTCGTAAAAATGCACCATCTGAATTTATCGAAGTTGAAAAGGGTGATCTAACCTTCCGTAATGCTGCGGATCTTTACCTCTATCCAAATACTTTAGTTGTTGTAAAAGCAACAGGTGCAGATGTGGTTGAGTGGTTAGAATGCTCGGCAGGTATGTTTAATCAAATTGACCCACAATCAACAGCACCACAAAGTTTGATTAACTGGGGCGGTTTCAGAACATATAATTTTGATACAATTAGTGGTGTTAATTATCAAATTGATTTAACGCAACCTGCTAAATACGATGTTGATTGCCAAACTGTAAATAAAGATGCGAATAGAATCAAAAATGTCACTTACCAAGGCAAGCCAATTGATCCGAAAGCAACATTCTTAGTCGCTACCAACAACTATCGTGGATACGGCGGTAAATTTGCAGGAACAGGCGATAACAACATTGCGTTTGCTTCTCCAGATGAAAACCGTTCAATCTTAGCGGCTTATATTGCGAAAGTTTCTAAAGAGAAAGGTGAAATAACGTCTAAGGCTGATAATAATTGGTCATTCACACCAATTAAAACGGATAAGAAGTTAGATGTTCGTTTTGAAACTTCACCAAGCGATAAAGCAGCTGAATTCATTAAAGAACATGCTCAATATCCTATGAAGCAAGTGGGTACTGATGAAATCGGTTTTGCAATTTATCAAGTAGACTTAACTGAGAAGTAATTATCTTAGTTGAGATATAATGGCCTACCAAGGATTGGTAGGCTTTTTCATATGCAGTATATTGAAAAAGCGGTTAAGGTTATTTACCTTAATTACGGTTGTTAATTTGCGAATAAGTTAAATTTAGATTATTAATAAAATTCAGGATACTTAGAACTGATAATAAATTAAGTATCCTGAATTATGATTATTTCGAATTTCATTAATTTATTCATAAATTACATTCAACATAGGTAATTTTCTTGTTCTATCATATTCAACTTTTACATAGTCAGACTCTATTTTTTTCCCATCTTTCAATGAGCCAGTCGTCGATATGTTTTTACCATTTCTAAAGCACTGAACATTTATTTGACTTTTATTGGTTAAATTTATTTCACATTGAGGCTCATATACATAGCCTGAAAACGAGATTGTTCCTCCTGTAGAATTAGAAGTTGCATAACTAAAGGAACTGCTTGAAATGAGTATTGCTACAATGGTTGTAAATAAAGATAAACGTTTCATAGTCCACCTCGATAATAGCACTAACTAACATTTAACTGTGCAATTTTGCTCTTATATTTAGTGTAGTTCAAATATTGATAATACATAATAAAAAATGGAAATTATTTTAAAAATATCTTTGGTGTGATTTAATGTGTTGATTTTAAATCAAAAAAACATAAGCTAAATGTTGTTCGATTGATTGAAAATCAATTAAATATATAGATATGTTAATAGGGGGTTGTAATGAGGAATGTTTGTTTCGTTAATGTTTTTAAGTATATTATTTATTTATAAATAAGAAAATATTACAACTAATTTAAGATAGGTTTATTTATTATTGTTGTTTTATTTGTTAAGTATTATTTTACCCTGATATTGGCATATATTATCAACTTAAATTGATTAAAACTGAGTTCTCTCAATAATAAGATAAGTGAGAGAACTCAGATGAAAATTAATTTAAAGCTAGTGCTTATTTGAAAATTTTGAAACGAACTTCGTCATCCATAAAGCCTTTATCGCCAGCGGGCTCATTAATTGAACCAAATACCATCTGAGCGCGTAATATCCAGTTAGCTGGAATATTCCATTCCTTTTGAACTTGGCTATCAATAATCGGATTATAGTGCTGTAGAGATGCACCGACATTTTCTTGTGCTAATGCAGTCCATACGGCAAATTGAGCAATACCACTTGCTTGTTCAGACCAAACAGGAAAATTGTCCGCATATAATGGGAATTGCTCTTGTAACCCAGTAACTACATCTTTATCTTCAAAAAATAAAATAGAGCCAGCGCCAGCAGCGAAGCTATCAATTTTTTGTGCTGTACCTGCAAAAGCTTGCTCAGGAACGATAGCGCGCAAAGTTTCTTTCACCATATTCCACAGTTTCTTATGCTCAGCACCAAATAAAACAACGACGCGAGAAGTCTGTGAGTTAAATGAAGATGGAGAATGTTTAACCGCTTCTTTAATTAATTTTGTGACATGCTCTTCAGATACGGGTAATGCATCGCCAAGGTTATAAATTGTACGACGGTTTTTAATCATTTCGATAAATGCGTTAGACATGTTGTCTCCTAGCTTTAGTTAGCACACGGCAGTTATTGAATAAATCTCAGAAGCCGCAGATTGTTTCGATGGTTATTACTATAGCGAGATAGCTTAAAAATCATAGGAAAAAAATTTAACGATAAGGTTCAAATTTTTGCGTGTAGATCTTAAAGAGATTAACTTCATTTAAATCAGAGTGATATATGAAATAGTATCTTACAAAATAATATTTCTATCATCAAGTGGGCAAAAAATGGGATAGTGAGTATAAAAATATTGAGGAAAAAGGATAGAAAAAGACAAATTGATGAGATTTTTTGTTTCCATTAATGTTCATCACACTGAAAGTTACATGATTATTGACTAATCGATTTTAACCGAGTCACATCGTTTATCCATGCTTCTCGGTTAATGATATGTATTAAGGTTAATTCAATTCGCTGAGATCCTTTTTAATTTGTATTTTTGTACCGCCAAAATTATCATCAATATATTTCTTTACGGCTTCGCTATGATAGAGATCGTTTAATTTAGCAAATTTAGGATCGTTTTTATTATCAGATTTAGTAACTAATATATTAATATTATTTTTAATAGTGTCATCGTTTTGCTCTCTAAATAAAGAGTCTTTTAAAACGTTAAGTCCACCTTCTTGTGCAGCTGTATTTCCGATTACTGCAATGTCTACATCCGGTAGCGCTCTAGGACCATGTGCATATTTTATTTGTCTAAAGACTAATTCTTTAGGATTATTTGTAATATCACTAATAGATCCCGTGGCTTGATTGAATTCAGGTTTCAAGCTGATTAACTTTGAGTTCTCTAATAGTTTAAGTGCTCTTGCATGATTGGCTGCATCGTTTGGGATCGCGACAATCGCTTTGTTGGGTAAATCAGCTAAATTTTTATATTTTACAGAATAGATCCCCATCGGTTCAAAATAAGTCGTGAAGATTGGTGAGAGCTTATTATCATGATTTTTATTGAAATCTTTTAGAAATCCCCACGATTGAAAGGCATTGACATCCACATCACCATCGATGGTGGCGACATTCAAGGTGATCCCATCGTCAATGATTTTAACATCAATATCTAAATTTGCATCTTTAGCGCTTTGAGATTCCGCGATAAAATTCCAGATATCAGCATCACTGCCATGGCTGCCAACGATGATTTTTTGTTTGGGATCTTTTTGTTGAGGTGCTTTTTCAGCAGTGCTGTCCTCAGGTGAGCAAGCCGTTAAAGCAGAAACCGACAATGCCAATATTAATGCAGTTATTTTTTTCATTTTAAATTCTCATTAGTTATTTGTTAGTAATATCTAATCAGACAAGATCTGACTTTTATAAATAATATTTAATTATTTATTTGTGTTTTTTGTTATATGGATTAGAAAGTATCTATTCATTGAAATGGTTATATCGATATAGTTTTATATTATTATTAGTATTTTTAAAGTTGGTATTTAATCGACTGTTAAATAGATGAATAGCTATTTTTATTATTCACTAAATTCATATTCTATAAATACAGAGAGTGAAAAGGATTAAATATGTCAGCGACTCAATTACCTATTATTGATTTAAATGAACTTGATAACCCAGAGACGCAAGCAGATTTTTATAAGAAATTACGCTTCATTGCGCGGGAAATTGGCTTTTTTTACCTTGTTGGACATAATATTACGCCTGAAACTCGGGAGCAGTTGTTGGCAATAACAAAACAGTTTTTTGCTTTGCCAAAGGATGCCAAAGAACAAATCTCAATGAGTCATTCAAGACACTTTCGCGGATATACAGCCTCAACACAAGAGAGTACGAGAAATCAACCTGACTTTCGTGAACAAATTGATATTGGTGAGGAATTGCCGGCTTTACAACTAACTGACCAAGATCCGATTTGGCTGAATTTACAAGGACCAAATCAGTGGCCACAAGCATTGCCTGAGTTGAAAACACAAGCCCTTGCATGGCAAAAAGAGATGCGAGATATCGCTATTAAGTTAATTAAAGCCTTTTTGGTTGCACTTGAGTTACCTGAAAATAGTTTCGATAGCGTTACCGCCGAACCGGCACAGCATTTATTAAAATTAATACATTACCCTGCTCGTACTGATAATCATGAGGGAGAGCAAGGCGTTGGTGCCCATAAAGATGCGGGGATTTTGACACTACTTTGGCAAGATAATAGCGGTGGACTACAAGTTGAGACAGATAATGGCTGGATAGATGTCGCACCATTAGAAGATGCATTTGTAGTAAATATTGGTGAGGTATTTGAATTAGCAACCAATGGTTATTTACGTGCAAATGTTCATCAGGTTGTTAGGGGGAAAAATAGCGATTCACGTTATTCTATCGCTTATTTTATTACCCCAAGTGTTTTTGCCGATGAAGTTCCCTTATTGCCGCTACCTTCCTATTTAGCTCAACAAGCGTTGGGGCCTGATAGCGATCCTTTAAATCCATTATTTACCAATTTAGGCAAAAATGTCATTAAAGGCCGTTTGCGTTCCCATTTATCTGTTACTCGCCAATTTTATCCTCACGAGTACGAGCAAATTATTAACAATAGTAATATTGTATAACTGATAATGTGATGATTTATGAATAAAAAGTTGGAGCTTGTGAATGTCAGATAAAAGCGATAAAAAAGATTTAAATGGGAGAGAACTATCCCCTGAAACATTAATGATGAGCTATGGGTACGACCCACAATTATCGGAAGGATCGATAAAACCTCCTGTGTTTCTGACATCAACTTTTGTCTTTAAAACGGCTCAAGAAGGTAAAGATTTTTTTAACTTGGTTAGCGGACGCGTACAAGCGCCTGATAACCAAAAACAAGGTTTGGTTTATTCGCGCTTCAATCATCCCAATAGTGAAATTGTTGAAGATAGATTGGCTCTTTATGAAGGGGCGCAAAGTGCTGCTTTATTTTCATCAGGTATGTCGGCTATTACGACTTGCTTGATGGCAGTCTTAAAACCTGGCGATGTATTGCTACACTCTCAACCTCTATATGGTGGTACTGAAACCTTATTTTTGAATACGTTAACACGGTTTGGTATTACTTCAGTTCCTTTTCAAAATGGTTGTGATTTAGCGGCTATTCTTGATGTAGTAAAAGGGATTGGGGCAGGTAAAAAAATTGCGGCGATTTATATTGAGACACCGTCAAATCCGCTAAATACGGTGGTGGATATTCAACTGCTCAGTCAAGCTGCCAAGCAAATTGCACATCAACAAAATGGCGAAATTCCATTATTGATTTGTGATAATACGTTACTGGGGCCCATATTCCAGAAACCTATTGCGCTCGGTGCTGACTTAAGTGTGTACTCACTAACAAAATATGTCGGTGGGCACTCTGATCTGGTTGCGGGTGCCGTTGTCGGAAGTCGCGATTTAGTCAAAAAAGTCAAAGCGCAGCGTAATGCGATTGGGACACAGCTCGACCCACACTCAAGTTGGATGTTGGGGAGATCTTTAGAAACACTGCAACTTAGGATGGAAAGAGCCAATGATAATGCAAAAATTTTGGCCCATTTTCTCAACCAGCATCCTAAAGTCGGTAAAGTTCATTTTCCTGAATTTTTGCCGAAAGACAGTGCAGAGTATCGAGCTTATCAACAACAATGCTCAGGCGCAGGCTCTACATTCTCAATCAATGTTGGCGAAAATGAAGCCGATGCCTTTCGTTTTTTAGATAATTTGGCGTTATTTAAACTTGCGGTGAGCTTAGGGGGCACAGAGTCATTAGCGAGCCACCCTGCATCGACTACGCATTCAGGTGTAGCGCAAACTGTTCGTCAAAATATCGGCATCAGCGATAATTTAGTGCGTTTATCTATTGGCATTGAAAATGTCGATGATTTGAAATATGCGTTACAGCTAGCGCTAGACGCAGTTTAACTTACTCCATGATGGCAGAGAATTTAAACTCTCTGCCATTTGTTTGGCTAAATCATAGTGGGTTAATTGATTCGATACTGCGCTGGCAACTCGCTAAATCCGAGACCATTCACTTTTTTCACCGGAATTTGCACTGGAATTCGTTCTTTCATTGCTTCAACGTGGCTGATCACCCCAATCGTTTTACCGGATGCATTTAAACTTTCTAATGCATCGAGAGCGATATCTAAGGTTTCTGCATCGAGTGTGCCAAAGCCTTCATCCAAAAATAGTGACTCTAATTGGGTTCTGTTACTCACCATATCGGATAGTGCTAGGGCTAATGCGAGACTGACTAAGAAGCTTTCACCACCCGATAAGGTTTTGATGTCTCTGAGACTATCAGCTTGCCACCCATCGATAACTTGTAGTTCAAGGTTAGTTTGATGACTACGTTGTAGTAGATAGCGGCCGTGTAATTTATCGAGCTGCTGGTTGGCTAAGGTAATGAGACAATCAAGTGTTAAGCCTTGTGCATAACGGCGGAATTTATCCCCTTCGGCGGAGCCAATGAGCGTGCTGAGATAACTCCAATCATCATAACTAAGCTGTCCATCTTCAATTTGTTGTAGTAAATCTCGTTGCTGGTGGCGCTGCTGTTTATCCGTTTCTAACTGGCTGATAATTCTACCCTGTTCTTGATTAAGATTTTTTATTTCTTCATCAAATTGAGCAATTGCTTGTTTTAATTGCTCTTGTGAAATGCCTGTAAAATCTTCAAGACGTTGTTGTTCATGGGCGGTTAGCGCCAGTAAAGCTTCTTTATGACGGGTTTCGCTTTGCAGTAATGCTTGGCTAATATTTTGTTTTAGCTGTTCTAATTGTATTTTTTCTTCAGTGGCTAGTAATGCATTGAGGAAGATTTGCTGTGAATCAAATGGGCTTTGGGTTAATGCTTGATTAAATTGTGTTTGTGCATTTATCAATAATTGAGTGATTTTCTTAACCGATTCAATGATGGCTTGATGGCTGCCATTGAGGACGGAAATATTTCTTTCAATGTCATTGATATTTTTGGTTAAGAGTTCTAATTGATGGGCTAAACGAGTTTGTTTTTCCTGCATCCCTTCAATAAATTGGCTGACAGTGAGTCCATTTAATAAGTTTTGGCGTTGATTTTTTTTCTCAATCAGCTCATTACTGCATTGTAATTGCTGTTGTTTTCCATTTTCGAGCTGTTTCAATAATTGCGTTTTTTGTGCTATTTCAGCCGCCAATGTCGCATTACTGACATCTATTTGTTGCGTGAGTTTCTGTGCCGCTATTTTTTGTGATTCGTAGAATTGACTGCGTTGTTCAATGTTGCTGAACCATGCATCAAAATCATTATTTTCGGGCAATATTAACTGAAATTGAGTGAGGGCTGACTGTAATTGCTCTGTTTGTTCATTTTTGCGTTGTTGTAGCTGATTTTGTTCTTTTTGCATCTCATCAAACATCTGAGCGTGATATTTAAGACGTTCTTCGAGTAATGCGAGAGTGGCTTGCTGTTGTTTAACGAGCGCTTGTTGCTCATTTAATTGATTTTTAGCCTGCTGATAATCGCGTTCTAATAGCGTGAAATCCGTAATCACTTTTTGTTTTGTGGATAACTGTGTTTTTAAATCAGCAAGAAGTAAATTAACCGCTTGTTCGGTTTGCGCTAATTCTGGAGTAAGTGCTTGCTCACAGGTACTACGCCATTTTTGATTTAATTCATCAAGCTGTTCGGATAGTTGTGTTTTGAGCTGTAAATTTTCACTTTGACGCAACTTTTGATTTTGTAAGTACGATTGTTGCTCTGATAATTTGATCTTATTGCTATCGAGTTGCTCAGTGAGTTGTTTTAAGCGCTGTTGTGTATCTGAGGATTTTATTAATTGATAGGCCTCAACCGCAGGGTGCTCGTGAGAGCCACAAAGTGGACACGGGGAACCTTCAATGAGTTGCTGGCGCTCTTTTTCTAAGCTAACAATTTTTTGCTCTAATTGCAGTTGTTGTGTGAGATCTTGAATATGGGGCTGTAAATTGCTGATATTCGTTTGTACTGATGCTAATTCTTTTTCAGTTTGAGCAATTGATTCAATTAATAAAATCTGCTGTGTTGCTTGCTTTTGTGATTGAACTTGTTGAGCGAGACACTGTGACAATATAAAGGGTAATAATTGCGCATGTTGTAGCTTGGTTTGTAGTTGTACAATAGAGTGATTTACTTCATTAATATTCTGTTTTTCTTGGCAGTTTTTATAGTTATTTTCTAATTGATTAAACGCGTCAGTTTCTTTGTCTAAAGCCGTTTGCGTTTGTGTCAACTGAGCGGATTGCGTTTGTTTTTCTGCCTGTAATACTTGCAGTTCTTGTGAAATTTTGTGCTGCTTTTGGGTTAGTATCGAGAGCTGTTCAGTAAGTTCATTGAGGTAACGTGCTTGTTGCTTCCAACTGCCTAGTTGCCCGCTAATTTCTGCATCTTTTTGTTTTTCTTTTAGAAAAACATTTAGTTGTTTCAGTTGGTTATTTGCGTGTTGTAACTTCACCTCGGCTTCATTGATAGACTGTTGTTTTTGGTCATATTCAGATTGAAATTGGGTTACAAGCTTAGAGAGTTCACTGAGTTGTTGGTTAAGATGCGTTATTTGGTTATCCAACGGGCGAACTTCGTTATCAATTAATTTATTCTGCTGCTGCATATACGCCAAAAATTGCGTATTTTCATTGTTAGCTTGATCTTGTTTTGCTTTCAGTGGTGCAAGTTGTTTCTGCATTTCCTCAAGACTTTGTTGAAGATGTTGTTGCTTTTCATTGTGTTCAGCTAACGACTGTTGTTGGCGCTGAACATCTTGCCATAAAGGACGCAAAGCCTCTGCGGGAGCGCTGTCTGCTAATTTTTGTAGACTGGGTTTTGCAGCCTGAAAATCCTGTTCTGACTTGTCTAGCTCTGCTTGTAATTGTTGTAAGCGTTGAGTCAGTTGGTGCTGTTGTTGCCACCAATTTATGGCTTGTTGATAACGATTTTTTTTATGGCTGATTTGTGCGGCTTGTTGTGCGAGTACCGTTTGTTGTTCTAATCGTTGTTGGTGCTCAGATTCAGTCAGCAAATTAATGCTTTGTGCTCTCGCCTTCAGTAAGTCTAATTCGGTTTTGACTTGTTTGTGTTGGTTATAAATATAAATTGAGATTTGGCTATAGATTTCAGTCCCAGTTATCTCTTCTAAAAGGTCAGCGCGTTCTTTTTCTGTTGCGTTTAAAAAGGCGGCAAAATCCCCTTGGGAAAGTAGAATCGATTTAGTGAAACGACCAAAGTCGAGTCCCGTAATTTGAGTGATCCGCTCTCTAATTTCAGTGACTTTAACCGCAAGTATTTGCCCATCAGCTACCGTCGCTAGCTCGGCTTTAGGCTGTTGAAGGTTTCCTTCAGATTTACCGCCTGCACGACGTTGGCTCCAAAATGCGCGGTAAGCAACACCTTTTACTTCGAATTCAACTTCCGCTAAACATTCGCCCGTATGGCGCGTCATGAGCTCATTTTGGCTAGCAGATAGAGAGCCTAAACGAGGTGTTTGATGGTAAAGCGCGAGACAAATCGCATCCAGTAAGGTGGTTTTACCTGCACCGGTCGCACCAGTTATCGCAAACAATCCTTGGCTAGCAAAAGGTTCTTGCGTGAAATCAATTTTCCATTCGCCTTTTAGTGAATTAATATTTTTTAAGCGAAGACTCAGGATTTTCATGCTTGACCCTCTTGTTCTGAACGTAGTGCGTCATAGGATTGTTTGAACAGTTGTCGCAAGCGTTGTTCTTGTTCGGCATCGTCAAGTGATTCTTCTGCAAGACGGCGTAAAAAGACCTCTTCAGCAGTTAATTCATTGAGTGTTTCATTGGCTAATACACTTTGCTGTCCTTGCTTTTGTTTACGTGCTCGGCGCAGTAATACGACCTCAACTGGTAAGGTTTGGGTTAAGGCTTCTATACGTTGTTGGATATCTGAAAGATAGTCTTGTGACGCGACTTCGATATCTAACCATACCGGTTTATCACCTTGATAGTCTTGCCAAACTTCCAGTTGTTGCTGGATTTCTTTTAGAGACCCTTTGACACTTTGTAGTGGCTGCGAAATTGGAATTGGTAATTGAGTGATATCAGTAAGCGTGCTGCCATTAAACTCAACCAGACAGACACTTTTTTGTTGTTGTGCTTCATCAAAACTTAATGGAATTGGTGAACCGCAATAACGAATATGTTGTTGGCCACCAATGACTTGGGGTCGATGAATATGCCCTAGCGCAATGTAATCTGCGGGTGGAAATGCGCCAGAAGGAAACGCGTCAAGTGTGCCAATATAGATGTCGCGGACTGAATCTGTCAGCGCCGCGCCGACAACGGTGAGATGCCCTGTCGCGATAATCGGGATATCAAGGCCTAGTGTTTCTCGTTGTGCGACGGCAAGTTGGTAGCTGGCTTGGTAATAGTCATGAATGGCCGTTTGCAGTGATAATTGTTTTTCTTCACTACTTTGTCCTGCAATACTTATCTGAATGTCTCGAGGGCGCAGGAATGGGATGGCGCAGACGAGGCCGCTAGGCAATCCTTGGTTATCCATTAAAGTAATAATATTAGGTTCAGCGCCAGAGGTTATTACGCTGGTATTGAGGTAAGCCAGCAAAGAGCTGGATTCATTGAGAACGGAAACGGAATCGTGGTTTCCACTTAAAATAACCAACTGGCATCCAGTTTTTTGTAAATCGACGATAAATTTATTATAGAGTTCTCGTGCATAGCTCGGCGGTGAGCCAGTATCAAAAATATCCCCTGCGACAATCACTGCGCTAACCTGATGGAGCGTAACTTGTTCAATAAGCCAATTTAAAAAACATTGATGTTCAGCGGCACGACTTTTAGTGAAAAAATATTGGCCAAGGTGCCAGTCAGAAGTGTGGATCATGCGCATGAGCTATCATTCCTTGTGATTGTGCCATTTTATTAGTGAAGAGGCCTCGATATTCTGTCGGTCAGTATACCTTATCGCGGTAATACGATGGAGTGTTATGCAATGGAAAATGATGCTGTGATATGAATAAAGCCGTTAAAATTGTTATTACAGTAAGATAATTATTAGTCTGCAAATGGATGATAATTATATTGCGCTATGTGATTAATGTTTCACTTAGATGATCTTTTCCTGTAATTATTAGGTGGAATGTCAGTCATCACCGATAATAGTCATAATTCTGTCATAAAAGTGACGCATAATGCGTTCACATTAAAAATATCTTCTTATTTACAGGAACAATCATGGCAAGACGCATTCTAGTTGTTGAAGATGAGACGCCCATCCGTGAAATGGTTTGTTTTGTATTGGAACAGAATGGTTTTCAGCCGATTGAAGCTGATGATTATGACTCTGCAATTGCGCAGCTTGTTGACCCGTTACCTGATTTAGTTTTACTCGATTGGATGATCCCAGGTGGCTCTGGCATTCAGGTTATTAAACATATGAAGCGTGATAGCGCAACTCGCGATGTCCCTGTCATGATGTTGACTGCCAGAGGTGAGGAAGAGGATCGCGTGAAAGGTTTAGAAGTGGGCGCGGATGATTTTTTAATCAAACCCTTTTCGCCAAAAGAATTGATTGCTCGCGTAAAAGCGATTTTACGCCGAATTTCGCCAATGGCGACAGAAGATATTATTGAAATGAATGGCTTGATGCTTGACCCAACCTCTCATCGTGTTACTTGTCGTGAAATTCCTATCGATATGGGACCAACCGAATATAAATTATTACATTTTTTTATGACTCATCCGGAGCGTGTTTATAGCCGTGAACAGCTATTAAATAATGTTTGGGGAGCCAATGTTTATGTTGAAGATAGAACCGTAGATGTTCATATTCGTCGTTTAAGAAAAGCACTGGAAACAGAAGGGCATGATAAAATGGTACAAACAGTACGTGGTACTGGATACCGTTTCTCTGTTCGTTACTGAGAATTCATTAGGGAGAGACCCAAGTGCTTGAACGTTTATCCATAAAACAGCTAATTTGGGGGCTGTTTTTATTTATTTTACCCGCACTCATATTATCAGTATTTATAGGCCATCTAGCATGGCTTTTAGTCATTTCTTTGCTAGCTGCATTATTTTGGCACGGGTATAACCTGCTAAAATTATCCTATTGGTTATGGTTAGATAAAAGCATGCTTCCACCCGCAGGTAAAGGGGGTTGGGAGCCAATATTTTATGGCATTTATCAAATGCAGCAACGTAACCGTAAACGTCGTCGTGAGCTAGGGCAGCTAATTAAGCGTTTTCGCAGCGGGGCTGAATCATTACCCGATGCGGTAGTGATGATGACAACGGAAGGTAATATTTTTTGGTGTAATCGCCATGCGCAGCATTTATTAGGTTTTCGTTGGCCTGAAGATAATGGGCAGCATATTTTTAATCTGTTGCGTTATCCTGATTTTAGCCGCTATTTTACGGTTAAGAGTTATGATCAAGCGCTGACAATTGAGCTTAACAGTGGTGAAATTGTCGAGTTTCGTATTTTGCCTTACACTGAGGGGCAGCTTTTAATGGTTGCCCGGGATGTGACGGAAAAACGACGATTAGAAAAGGCTCGTAGAGACTTTTTTGCTAACGTGAGTCATGAATTACGTACACCATTAACGGTCATTCAAGGGTATCTTGAAGTGATGGATGATCAAGAAGGGACCTCTGCGGTTAACAAAAAAGCCTTGAATGTGATGCAAGAGCAAGCTTATCGAATGGATAATCTGATCAAGCAGTTATTGCAGTTATCACGAATTGAAATCGCCCCTCATATTAATCTGGACGAACAAGTTAATATTCCCGTTATTCTTAAGATGATTGAACAAGAAGCGCTGAGTCTGAGTCACGGCCAGCACCAATTTGAGTTTAATGTTGATGAAAAATTACGCGTAAATGGCAATGAAGAGCAACTACGTAGTGCCGTTGCTAACCTTGTGTACAATGCCATTAACCACACACCTGAGGGAACTAAAATACGGGTTGATTGGCAGAAAACCAGTCATGGTGCTCGTTTTAGTGTCAGTGATAATGGCCCTGGTATCCCTACGGAGCATATATCGCGTTTGACGGAGCGTTTTTATCGAGTGGATAAAGCGCGTTCGCGCCAAGGTGGTGGTGGAACGGGGCTTGGATTAGCTATTGTGAAACATGCAGTTCAGCACCATAGCAGTCAACTCGTAATTACTAGTCAATTAGGTAAAGGTAGTGAATTTTCTTTTACACTCCCTCCTGTTTTAATTGTGTCTGATAAAAAAAGCTAAAACAGGGAAAATAATCACCTTATTAATATTAATCATAGGGTTAGTAAGGTGAATTTATCTGTGATATTTATTAAATTCGCAATTTATTTAATAATCGCGACATATTCTCCCTAAAACTATTTATATTTTTTTATCTTATCCTACCTTTTAATAAAAACGATGAGTGATAAAATGATTAAGTGATGATTTTTTAAACAAATCATATAACGGATATTCTAATTTTACTGACAGTAATCACTAGTTCTGAAAATTAGTTTGGTTGTTTATTCTTGTTTTGGGGTTTGCTATTGCCTTTTTGCCCTATAAAAGTTTTACTTGTCGTCAGTTATTGGCGGTTTTTTCTGTTTTTTAACGTTTCATTTCAAATGATTTAATAAATCATATATTTTATATTGTTAATGATATGTTTTATCAGAATTCTATCTCGTCATATAAATTTCAAAGGGTTGCTAGTTAAATACCCATATCTTTTTATTTTCGTTACTTAAAATTAACATAATATGGCTCATCGTTTATCATCAAGAGATATTATCGCGTTAGGTTTTATGACCTTTGCGTTATTTGTTGGAGCAGGAAATATCATTTTCCCTCCTATGGTTGGTTTGCAAGCAGGTGAACAAGTTTGGACGGCTGCACTTGGCTTTCTGGTTACTGGTGTCGGTCTTCCCGTTTTAACCATTATCGCACTGGCAAAAGTGGGTGGTGGTATTGAAGCGTTAAGTACTCCAGTAGGTAAAAAAGCCGGATTATTACTCGCTGTTGTCGCATACTTATCCGTCGGTCCATTATTCGCAACACCAAGAACCGCCACCGTATCGTATAAAGTCGGTATCGCCCCATTGTTTGGTGGTGAATCTGATATGTTATTATTGATTTACAGCGTGGTTTATTTTGTCTTAGTGATTGGTATTTCACTTTACCCAGGCAAATTACTCGATAGCGTCGGTCATATACTTGCACCCGTTAAAATGCTCGCACTTGCGCTTCTAGGTGTTGCTGCGGTGTTATGGCCTGCCGGTTCTCCTATCCCGTCTACTATCGAATATCGCGATATGGCATTTTCAAATGGCTTTATTAATGGCTATCTCACCATGGATACACTTGGGGCGATGGTATTTGGTATTGTGATTGTGAATGCAGCACGTTCAAGAGGTATTGATAATTCGTCATTGTTAACCCGTTACACTATGTGGGCTGGGTTAATAGCGGGGGTTCTGCTCACACTGGTTTATCTTTCACTTTTCAAACTCGGTGAAAACAGTGGTTCTTTGATTCCGAATCCGGCGGATGGCGCAGATATTTTGCATACTTATGTGCAATATACCTTTGGCGATTACGGTAGTTTCTTCCTTGCGGTATTGATTTTCGTTGCTTGTATGGTGACCGCAGTTGGGCTAACTTGTGCATGTGCCGAATTCTTCAGTCGCTATGTGCCGATTTCTTATCGTAGCTTAGTGTTGATATTGGGCCTCTTCTCGATGGTTGTTTCTAACCTAGGCCTGAGCAAATTAATTGCATTCTCATTACCTGTGTTGGTATCGATTTATCCACCTTGTATTGTGCTTATATTAATGAGTTTTACGCTGAGATGGTGGCGAAATCCAACGGTCGTGATTGCACCAACGATGCTGACAAGCTTTGTAGTGGGATTAATTGGCGCAGTGAAAGCCTCGGATAACCTGAAAACGTATATCCCAGAATGGATGACGTCGATTCCATTGTATAAGCAAGACCTTATGTGGTTATTACCATCTTTAGTGGTATTGGTTGTTGCAGTGCTTTGCGATAGATTTATTTCACCTTCAGTTGTGCATAAACAAGCTTAATTAATTGTGCTTGTATTGTGATAAAACCCACTAATCAGTGGGTTTTATCATTTATAGTCTCAGTTAATTAATGCATTAATTAACACCTACTGCGCTACCTGCTGGTCGACGGACATCATTAGAGCCGTAGATAAAGCCCTCTCGTACTTTTCCTGAAACCGCTGAGTCGTTACCTGATGATTTGGTACTAACACCCGCGCCTTCAGGTATCCCAACCATAATCAGTTCGGCTGCACCCCAAGGTGTTTGTTCAACCATCTTGTATCCCATTTTATCTAGTAACACTAAGCTATCTTTAGATAAGCCTCTTTGCTCATAGTAAACTTCATCTGGTAGCCATTGATGGTGAATTCTGGGCGCATTGACCGCTTCTTGTGGTGGCATTCCGTGATCAATAATATTCAATGCGGTTTGCAAGGTAATTGAAATAATTCTTGAACCACCCGGGGAGCCGAGCACTAAGAAAACTTTACCATCTTTCGTCACGATTGTTGGGCTCATGGAAGATAGTGGGCGCTTACCGGGGGCGATAGAATTTCGTTCCCCTTGTACCAAGCCATAAAGATTTTTTTCACCTACTTTAGTGGTGAAGTCATCCATTTCATCATTTAAGAAAAAGCCTGTTCCGGGTGGAATAACCACAGAACCAAAACGCCCATTAATCGTATAAGTGGTGGAAACGGCATTACCTTTGTCATCAACGACAGAATAATGGGTAGTTTCTGGTTTTTCATGTGGACCGATACCCGGTTGTACCTGTGTGGATGCAGTGGCTTGATTCGGTTTGATCTCTTTGCGTAACTCTTCTGCATAAGCTTTGCTGAGCAGTTTATCTGTTGGGTTATTGACGAATTCAGGGTCACCTAAGAAGGTATTGCGATCCATATAGGTATGGCGCATTGCTTCAGTGAGTGTATGAACGTAATCAGCTGAATTGAACCCCATTTCTTTTAAGTCATAGCCTTCTAAAATATTGAGAGTTTGGCAGATAGTGACTCCACCAGAACTCGGTGGTGGTGCAGAGATAAATTTGTAGCCGCGATAGGTACAGCTAATTGGTGTAGTATCACTGATGGTGTAGTTTGCAAAATCTTTAGCGGTGAGAATTCCACCATTTTTCTTGGCGGCTTCTTCAACAATTTTTGGAATATCACCTTCATAGAAGGCTGAAGGGCCATTTTTAGCAATTTTTTCAAGAGTATTAGCTAAATCTGTTTGTACGAGTTTGTCACCGGGTTGGTAAGTGCTTCCATCTGGTTTTAAGAATATGCGGGCCACTTCGGGGTCCTGTTTGAATCGTTCTGTCGTGGTGTCTAAAACATCGGTATCCGCTCGAGTTAACGTGAAGCCGTCTCTGGCAAGTTTAATCGCAGGTTCCATGACTTGCTGGCGGTTCATCGTGCCATATTTTTCTAATGCATAATCTAAGCCTTTGACTGTACCGGGAACCCCGGAAGCTAGGTAGCCGTACAGGCTCGCATCTTTGATTAATTTTCCATCTTTATCTAAATACATATCTGCGTTAGAGGCGGCAGGGGCAGTCTCTCTGAAGTTGATAAATAGGTCTTTACCATCGGCAAGGTGAATTGTCATGAAACCACCCCCACCAATATTGCCACAGCAGGGATTTACAACTGCTTGAGCATAGCCTACCGCGACAGCGGCATCGATGGCATTACCACCAGACTTTAAAATGTCAGCGCCAATTTGAGAGGCTAAATGTTGGGATGAAACAACCATACCTTTTTGTGCTTCAACTGCGGGCTCTGAAGCCGCATACAGTTGTGTTGAGACAAGCAAAGAAAGTACAGATAAAGAGCGAAGTAGCACAGAGGGTGCCGATGATTTTTTTATCATTAGTATCTCCGGATAGCAGTGGATGTGATATCTATTTGCGTTGATTGTTATTTAAATAAAAATAATTTGTTAATTATTTGTGTCTATAATTTATAGCACGAAATGGTGGGAAGGGTTGAACATTTGAGTTAAGAAATATTAACTAGTGGGAGATACTTGAAATAATTGTTACAAAAAAGGGTTATTAAGTTGCATATGGAGAGGTTTTTTTTAAAAAAAAGCGGATTTAGACCTTTGATCTAAATCCGCTTTTAAAAGACTGAATCAGTTTTAATTACAGAGCAGTAGCATTCTTAGTCAGGTAGTCTGCAACGCCTTTAGGAGATGCATTCATACCTTCTTTGCCTTTTTCCCACTGAGCTGGACAAACTTCACCGTGCTCTTCGTGGAATTGCAGTGCATCAACCATACGTAACATTTCATCAATATTACGGCCTAATGGCAGGTCGTTAACGACTTGGTGACGGACAACGCCTTCTTTATCAATTAAGAAAGAACCACGCAGTGCAACACCTTCTGGGTGCTCGATACCGTAAGCTTTGATGATTTCGCGTTTGATATCAGCAACCATCGGATATTTAACTTCACCGATACCGCCTTTATCTACAGGCGTTTTACGCCATGCATCATGAACAAACGCAGAGTCAAAAGAAACACCAATGATTTCTACGCCGCGTTTTTGGAATTCTTCAAAACGGTGATCAAATGCGATCAACTCTGATGGACAAACAAAAGTGAAGTCCATTGGCCAGAAGAAAATGACAGCAGGCTTGCCATCGATATGTTTTTTCAGATTGAAATTTTCATTAATTTCGCCGTTACCAAGAACAGCTGCTGCAGTAAAGTCGGGGGCTTGACGTGTAACCAGAACCATAATTTACTCCTATGAGTGTGAATTAAAGGTTTTTATAGATTATAAGATGATAAGGAATTATCTCTTAGTAAGAAAGACATTAAAACCAATCATTGTGATAGTTTTTACCTATCAATAGTAATGGTTTAGCTACCTAATATCAATAAGATAGTTTTATTTCACTAAAGTTCAAGCATTAATTTACTTTAACTCATTAATTGTGAGGGATTGTGCAAAAAGTTGTTGTTGCGCTTTACTCATCATTTGTGGATAAAACTGAAAGAAAATTTGTTCAAGCTGCCCATACTGTAGCAAAAAATCATCGAAAGAGCCGCTAAGCGCACTGAGTTTTGGTCGTCTGCTCGCCATTCCGTTAAGTGATTTACCAATATAATCCTTTTGACTATAACGTGTCAGCCATTGCTGGGGCCACATATATTCATTTAACTCCTGAAATTTTTCAGGCGTATGACAAAGATTCGGCTCAATGGTATTTCGAGCCATACTGACAAACTCAGGCAATGTGATTGATGCTTCGATTTTAGACCAATGTAAAGATAAAAAATGATCCCAAATTAAATCAAGCGTAATTGGAGCCACTCGCCGGTAATCGGGGCGAAAGAGTGCGCGAGCCTGTTTGACTAATGGGTGTGAGTCGGTAGCTTTGTCTACAGAACGGTGCATATAGATGCCCGAGACAACGTCAGGCTCGTAAAGACCTGTAGGGTTGCCGCGAACGAAGTCGGCTAATATGTTGCCCAGTAGGGAGCTTTGGGCTGTGTGGGCTAGGTGGAGGTGAGCGAGATAATTCATGTTCTTACTATACCCCTAATGTCCGTCGTCTTTCAATTCACAGGGGTGTTGGCTGCGTAAAAATACCCGAATCACATACTATTGTATGCTCATCGGGATATTTTTATCTTGCCGCCTACCTGTGATTTGAAATCCATAGGACATCTATAGGATATCCTGATATCTTTCGTTCGCTCTAGTCGCTGCTTCTAGGGCTCAGTTTGCTTGCTGCCTTGCTTTAATCTGAAATTCATGGGGATTGTACTGAATCTAAAAACGAGAAAATTAAAGATTAGAAAGCTAAAGTGGGAATAATTGAGCTGGTGATTGGGTCTGTGAGCAGTAATTTTTAATTTTACTTCAATATTTGTTAAATAATGGTGCTTTTTTCGGCGATTTTACGCTTATATCTTGCGCTAGAGGCAGGTCGGCACTAGACTAGTCGCCTGTTTTTTTAGATTGATGTCAATACAATGCGTGTTTCCGATTTTACTTTTGAGTTACCAGAAGAACTTATAGCCCACTATCCTCAGACAGAGCGCAGCTCATGTCGATTGTTAAGCCTTGATGGTGAGACAGGAAAGCTCACGCAGGGTGTTTTTACCGATATTTTTGAAAAGCTGGAGCAAGGGGATCTGCTAGTGTTTAACAACACGCGTGTTATTCCTGCAAGATTGTTTGGGCGAAAAGTGAGTGGCGGTAAAATTGAAGTGCTTATTGAGCGTATGCTTGATGAACATCGCGTGCTAGCGCATGTAAGAGCCTCAAAAGCACCGAAAGAAGGCGCAGAGCTTTTATTAGGGGATGATGAGAGCGTTAAAGCGACAATGTTGGCGCGCCATGGGGCTTTGTTTGAACTGCGTTTTGATGATGAACGAGATGTGCTTAGCATTCTTAATCAAATCGGTCATATGCCACTTCCGCCTTATATTGCTCGCCCTGATGAAGAATCTGATAAAGAGCTTTATCAAACAGTATATAGCCAGCGTCCAGGTGCGGTAGCTGCACCAACAGCCGGTTTGCATTTTGATGAGCCTTTATTAGAAGCACTGCGTCAAAAAGGTGTTGAAATGGCGTTTGTGACACTGCATGTCGGGGCCGGTACATTTCAACCCGTTCGCGTTGATACTATTGAAGATCACATTATGCATTCTGAATATGCAGAAGTGCCTCAAGACGTGGTTGATGCGGTATTGGCCTGCAAGGCGCGAGGAAATCGTGTTGTTGCTGTTGGGACAACTTCTGTGCGTTCATTAGAAAGTGCCGCGAAAGCCAGCCAAAATGCACTTATTGCTCCATTTTTTGATGATACCCAAATCTTTATTTATCCAGGGTATGAATATCAAGTGATTGATGCGCTCATCACTAATTTCCACCTACCGGAATCGACACTGATTATGTTAGTTTCTGCGTTTGCGGGATATAAAAATACCATGAGAGCTTATCAAGAAGCGATAACGCAAAAATATCGTTTCTTTAGTTATGGTGATGCAATGTTCATCACGCCAAATTCCAACGCTCGTTTTGAGCAAGTGGGCGAATAACTTTCAATCAGCGACGGCGACGCTGTTGGCTTATTGAGAGTGACTGATTTACTTAAGTTAATATACAGCATCAGACTGTTTTTCTGATGTTAGGAGAGCAATGTGAAATATGAATTACACACGACCGATGGCAATGCACGTCGTGGTCGTCTAGTTTTCGAACGCGGCGTTGTAGAAACCCCTGCGTTCATGCCAGTTGGAACCTATGGTACGGTCAAAGGAATGACGCCGGAAGAAGTGAAAGAGACCGGTGCTCAAATCCTGTTGGGCAATACTTTTCATTTATGGTTACGTCCAGGGCAAGAAATCATGAAGTTACATGGCGATCTCCATGACTTTATGCAATGGCAAGGACCTATTTTGACGGACTCCGGTGGTTTCCAGGTCTTCAGCCTTGGTGCGATGCGTAAAATTAAAGAAGAAGGCGTACATTTTCGTAATCCAATTAATGGGGATAACGTCTTCTTAAGTCCTGAAAAATCAATGGAAATTCAGTACGATCTCGGTTCAGATATCGTGATGATTTTTGATGAGTGCACGCCATATCCGGCGGATTGGGATTATGCCAAAACGTCAATGGAAATGTCCTTACGTTGGGCAGCGCGTAGTCGCCAACGTTTTGATGAGCTCAATAATAAAAATGCATTATTTGGCATAATTCAAGGTAGTGTTTACGAAGATTTACGTGATATTTCTGTTAAGGGACTGGTAGAAATCGGCTTTGATGGGTACGCTGTAGGCGGCCTTGCCGTTGGTGAACCAAAAGATGATATGCATCGTATTTTAGAGCATGTTTGTCCTCAAATTCCAGCGGATAAACCTCGCTATTTGATGGGCGTTGGTAAGCCGGAAGATTTAGTTGAAGGTGTTCGTCGTGGTATTGATATGTTCGATTGTGTGATGCCAACTCGAAATGCACGAAATGGTCATTTATTTGTGACTAACGGCGTGGTAAAAATTCGTAACGCTAAGTATAAGTCAGACACTTCAACACTCGATGCTGAATGTGATTGTTATACTTGTCGCCATTATAGCCGTGCTTATTTGCATCACCTTGATCGTTGTAATGAAATCCTAGGTGCAAGGTTAAACACAATTCATAATTTACGCTATTATCAACGTTTGATGGCCGGTATTCGTCAAGCGATTGAAGAGGGTAATTTTGAAGAGTTCGCGAAAGATTTTTATTTGAAGATTGGTAAAAGCCAACCTTCGTTAAATCTAGAATGAATTTAAGTGCGAAGTTGTCATAACCTGTGTAGCATAAGTAGGTCATACTTCAAGCTGCTTAAGCGTTGATGACGTCTAGCTATCCGAATCACTGTGACATAAGTGGCATAGATTTCTATGTTTATCGGAATGGCTTTATTTGTCGTCTTCATGCAACTTGCACTATTTAGAGTTCGTAGTAGGTCTTACTTCAAGTGGCATATGTATTCTTTTGATTTATATGTACTATATGCAACTTGAATTACTTAGAGTGTATGTTTTAGATTGCTTTCAATAACAATGAGGAAAGTTGAATGAGTTTTTTTATTTCTGAAGCTGCGGCATCTGCAGGCGCACCAGGGCAAGGTAGCCCATATACAATGGTTATCATGCTTGTTGTTTTCGCGCTGATTTTTTACTTCATGATCCTGCGCCCACAACAAAAACGTGCTAAAGAACATCGTAAACTGATGGAATCTATCGCTAAAGGTGATGAAGTTTTGACTACTGGCGGTTTAATCGGACGTGTTACTAAAGTTTCTGAGACAGGTTATGTTGTACTTGAGCTGAGCGAGAATACTGAAGTAACTATCAAACGTGATTTCGTTGCTGCCGTGTTACCTAAAGGCACCATGAAAGCTATTTAATTCTGATTTGTCCCGAAGGGAACTGCCGTGCTAAACCGTTATCCTTTGTGGAAGTATCTGATGTTGATCGTTGCGATCCTCATCGGTTTGCTTTATGCACTTCCAAACCTATATGGTGAGGATCCGGCTGTTCAGATCACTGGTGTGCGGGGAACCGCCGCCAGTGAACAAACGCTGATCCAAGTCCAAAAGTCTTTAGAGACTGATAAAATACAGAGTAAGTCGATTACTCTTGAAAATGGGGCAATTTTAGCCCGATTTAACAACTCAGACGTTCAATTACGCGCTCGTGAAGTTATTATGAATGCGTTAGGTGATCAGTTTGTTGTTGCATTAAACCTTGCACCTGCTACGCCTAAATGGCTAGAAGCTGTCGGCGGTGAGCCGATGAAGCTAGGTCTTGACCTTCGTGGTGGGGTTCACTTCCTCATGGAAGTTGATATGGATACTGCATTAGGTAAATTGCAGGAACAAAACATGGATGGTTTGCGTAATGACTTGCGTCAAGCAGGAATTGCGTACTCTTCTATTCGTAAAAGCGATGATTATAGTGTCGAAGTCCGTTTTCGTAACTCAGATGATCGTAGCTTAGCTGAGAAAACGCTAGCACGTAAATACCCAGACCTCGTATTTTCTGATGGCAGCAATAACACAATGATTGCTGTTATGACAGATGAGCGTTTACGTGAAGCCCGTAGCTATGCAGTATCACAAAATATCACCATCATTCGTAATCGTGTAAACCAATTAGGCGTTGCAGAACCTTTAGTTCAACGTCAAGGTGCCGATCGAATTGTCGTTGAGTTACCCGGTATTCAAGATACCGCACGCGCTAAAGAAATTTTAGGTGCAACCGCGACACTTGAATTTCGTCTAGTGAATACTAGCGTTGATAGTTCAGCGGCTGAAACTGGTCGTATTCCAGGTGATTCAGAGGTTAAATCTGATCGTAATGGGGTGCCATACATCCTGTATAAGCGTGTCATTTTAACCGGTGATCATATTACAGACTCAACGTCTGAAATGGATGAAAACGGCGCACCACAAGTCAGTATTAGTCTCGATAGCGCTGGTGGCTCTATCATGTCTGACTTTACTCGTGATAATCAAGACAAACTAATGGCGACGCTATTTGTCGAATATAAAGACAGTGGCAAAAAAGATGCAGCCGGTCGTTCAATCTTGGTAAAAGATGAGAAAGTGATTAATGCGGCTCGTATTTCTGCGCGTTTTGGCAGTAAATTCCGTATTACAGGTATTGATAACGGCAATGAAGCGCGTCAGCTCTCTTTACTGCTTCGTGCGGGTGCATTGATTGCGCCAATCCAAATAGTGGAAGAGCGTACAATCGGTCCAACCCTTGGTCTACAGAATATTGAACAAGGTTTGAAAGCTTGTCTTGCTGGTCTATTAGCTTCTATTTTGTTTATGATTATTTATTATCGTAAATTTGGTTTGATAGCGAGTAGTGCCCTAATGGCAAACTTGGTGTTAATTGTGGGAGTGATGTCTCTGTTACCAGGAGCAACATTAACCATGCCAGGTATTGCAGGTATCGTTCTAACCCTTGCGGTAGCGGTCGATGCTAACGTTCTTATTAATGAACGTATCAAAGAAGAGCTACGTAATGGGCGATCGGTTCAACAAGCGATCCATGAAGGGTATAAAGGCGCTTTCTCAAGTATTATCGATGCAAACTTAACGACACTAATTACTGCAATTATTCTTTATGCAGTAGGTACAGGCTCGATTAAAGGCTTTGCAATTACGACAGCTATAGGTGTCGCAACCTCTATGTTTACAGCTATTATAGGAACACGTGCAATTGTGAACCTACTGTACGGCGGTAAACGTATTAACAAGCTGTCAATTTAAGGAGCACGTTGTGGCACAGGATTATACTGTTGAACAATTAAACCACGGGCGTAGAGTCTATGACTTTATGCGCTGGGACAACGTTGCCTTTAGTATTTCAATTATATTACTGATCGCCTCTATTGCCATTATTGGTGTTAAAGGCTTTAACTGGGGTCTTGATTTTACCGGTGGTACAGTAATTGAAATCAACTTAAGTCAGCCTGCTGATTTGGATAAAATTCGCGATAGCCTTTCGAATTCGGCTCATAAAGATCCGCTTATCCAAAACTTCGGTAGTAGCCGCGATATCATGATTCGCTTACCGCCAATTGAAGGCTCAGCGGGTCAGGAAGTTGGTAAAGAAATCATCACTATCATCAATACTGATGTGGATGATAAAGCAACGGTTAAGCGTATCGAATTTGTTGGGCCGAGTGTTGGGGCAGAACTTGCTCAAACTGGTGCTTTAGCTTTGTTGGCTGCGCTGATTTGTATCTTGATTTATGTTGGATTCCGTTTTGAGTGGCGTTTGGCAGCGGGTGCTGTTATTGCACTTGCTCATGACGTTGTCATTACATTGGGTATTTTATCTCTATTTCATATAGAGGTAGATATGACCATTGTGGCATCATTGATGTCAGTTATTGGTTACTCACTGAATGACAGTATCGTGGTATCTGACCGTATTCGTGAAAACTTCCGTAAAATTCGTCGTGGTACACCTTACGAAATTATGAACGTCTCTTTGACTCAAACATTGAGCCGTACCATTATGACCTCAGCAACAACCTTGTTGGTCGTTCTGATGCTGTATTTGTTTGGTGGTAGCATGCTGGAAGGTTTCTCACTGGTTATGTTAATCGGTGTGACTATCGGTACTGTTTCATCTATTTATGTTGCTTCTGCACTGGCACTGAAAATGGGTATGAAACGTGAGCACTTAATTCAGGCGAAAGTCGAGAAAGAAGGCGCCGACCAACAGTCTTTATTGCCTTAATTTCGAAAAATTATTAAGCAACATTAAATTGATTTTCAGTACTTGAATCGCATTTAATACTCAAAATAATTCTTGTTGTGAGTAGGCAGCAAGCGACGATATCCCTAGGAGCATACATAAGTATGTGACTAGGGTAGCGGAGTGAAGCTAACAACCTCACAATAAGAAGTATGAAGAGTCACGAGCACCTTGTAAGTTACCTTACAGGGTGTTTTTCATTCCAGTCTAGGGTAAACTATCTACCCGAAAACAGAATCAGGAAACGCTATGCATTGCCCATTCTGCTCCGCTGTAGATACGAAAGTTATTGACTCGCGTCTCGTTGGTGAAGGTTCCCAAGTACGTAGACGTCGCCAATGTCTGCTTTGCCACGAACGTTTCACCACTTTTGAAGTAGCCGAGCTGGTGATGCCACGGGTAATTAAAAGTGATGAAGTCCGTGAACCTTTCGATGAAGAGAAATTGAATCGAGGGATGCAAAAAGCCTTAGAAAAACGCCCTGTTAGTTCTGATGCTATAGAACAAGCCATTATCTCTATCAAATCTCAGCTTCGCGCCACTGGTGAACGAGAAGTACCTTCAAAATTGATTGGTAGTTTGGTGATGGATGAACTGAAAAAATTAGACAAAGTGGCTTATATCCGTTTTGCCTCTGTTTACCGGAGCTTCGAAGATATCCGGGAATTTGGTGAAGAAATAGCGAAATTACAGGATTAAGTTAGATGATTGAACAAGACCGCATTTATATGGCTCGGGCATTTGAACTTGCCCAAAAAGGTCGCTTTACCACATCTCCTAACCCTAATGTTGGTTGTGTTATTGTGCGTGATGGCGAAATCGTCGGGGAAGGCTATCATCAGAAAGCCGGAGAGCCTCATGCGGAAGTTCATGCTTTACGGATGGCCGGTGAAAAAGCACAAGGGGCAACGGCTTATGTGACCCTTGAGCCTTGTAGCCATCATGGCCGTACACCACCTTGTGCAGAAGCTTTGATTAATGCGGGTATCAGCCGTGTTGTTGCATCAATGCAAGATCCTAATCCTCAAGTCGCTGGTCGTGGCTTGTATATGCTTTCTAAAGCGGGTATTGAGACTGCGAGTAATATTTTATTAGAAGATTCAGAAGCGCTTAATCGCGGGTTTTTAAAGCGTATGCGGACTGGGTTTCCGTACATTCAGTTAAAACTTGCGGCTTCTTTAGATGGTAAAACAGCTCTCGAGTCAGGGGAAAGTAAGTGGATAACTAGCCCAGCGGCAAGGCAAGATGTGCAACTTTTACGTGCTGAGGCCAGTGCAATTTTATCCACTAGCAACACGGTTATCGCTGATGATCCTTCATTAACGGTGCGTTGGAATGAATTACCAACTGAAATACAACAAATATACCCAGAAACTCAGTTGCGCCAACCTATTCGCATAGTGTTAGATAATCATAATCGGGTGACACCTGAGCATAAAGTGACTCAGTTAGAGGGTGAATGTTGGTTAATACGTTCAAAGCCTGACGTTAATGTCACTTGGCAAGGTCAGGTTGAACAATTCTCAGTACTTGCGGATGACAATGGCATCGATTTAGTTGTGTTAATGATGCAACTCGCTAAGAAAAATGTGAATAGCATTTGGGTTGAAGCGGGACCGACACTTGCAGGCGCCTTGTTAAAACTGGGCTTAGTTGATGAACTCATTGTGTATATTGCGCCTAAATTACTGGGTGATAGCGCGCGCGGTCTAGTGAACTTTTCACCATTAGCAGCCTTATCCGATGCGCCAAAATTTGAATTTACTGATGTGACCAAAGTCGGAAATGACCTACGAGTTAGGCTCCGACCAATAGGGTAATTGTATTTTTTTAACCGTTTGCTGAAAATCACTCGCACGGTCGATGAAAGAATGTGATAAAATCCGCGCCCCGCGGGTTATAATTAATATTAGAGGACGACTATGAACGTAATCAAAGGTGTTGTTGCCGCGCCACAAGCGCGTGTTGCTATCGCTATCGCTCGTTTTAACAATTTTATTAATGATAGTCTGTTGGACGGTGCGATTGATGCGTTAGAGCGTATTGGTCAAGTCTCTCAAGACAATATTGCTGTCGTGTGGGTCCCAGGTGCATATGAGCTACCGTTAGCCGTAAAAGCACTGGTTGAAACCAATAAATATGATGCAGTTATTGCTTTAGGTACCGTTATTCGTGGTGGTACTGCGCATTTTGAATTTGTTGCGGGTGAATGTAGTTCAGGCCTTTCCCATGTCGCGTTGAACAGTAATGTACCTGTCACGTTTGGCGTGTTAACGACTGAAAATATCGAGCAAGCGATTGAGCGTGCAGGTACGAAAGCCGGTAATAAAGGTGCAGAAGCTGCATTGACCGCATTAGAAATGATTAATGTAATGAAAGCCATAAAAGGCTGATATAGTTTTTTTATTTAAGGGGAATCTTGTGAAACCTGCTGCTCGTCGCCGCGCTCGTGAGTGTGCTGTACAGGCCATCTATTCATGGCAGTTATCTGGTAATCCAATTGCCAATGTGGAATATGAATTTATTGCCGAACAGGATATGTCGGACGTAGACGTACCTTATTTTCGTGAATTGTTGTCAGGTGTTGCAAATAATGCAATTAAGCTTGATCAACTGATGATGCCTTATTTGTCTCGTCAACTTGAAGAGCTAGGCCAAGTTGAAAAAGCGATTCTGCGTATTTCTATGTATGAACTGAGCTATCGCCAAGACGTACCTTTTAAAGTTGCAATCAATGAAGGTATTGAACTTGCTAAAGTATTCGGTGCAGAAGATAGCCATAAATTTGTTAATGGTGTATTAGATAAAGCAGCACCTGTAGTTCGTCGTAAAAAATAAAAAATTCAGGGTTCCCCCCTGTAACACTAGAGTATAAATAGGTAGGCTGAATTTTGGTCTACCTTCGTATTTTTGTGTCTTGATTTCAGGTAATAGGCTTGATTTCAAGTAACATGAAAGTAGGTATAGCGAAAATGGAAAATCTACCATGTCATATGGCGAATTTGACCTCATCGCGCGTTATTTTAATCGTCAAACGACAAACCGACGTGATGTAAATATCGGTATTGGTGATGACTGTGCGTTGATGACTATCCCGGAAAAACAGCAATTAGCTGTTAGTACTGATACTTTAGTTTCTGGTATTCATTTCCTTCCTAATATTTCTCCTGCTGACCTTGCTTATAAATCATTAGCATCAAATTTAAGCGATCTAGCTGCTATGGGCGCAGACCCTGCTTGGGTTTCTTTAGCAATTACACTACCTTCAATCGATAGTGCCTGGTTAGCGTCTTTCAGTGATAGTTTATTTGAACAACTCAATTATTATGGAATGCAATTAATTGGTGGTGATACCACTCGTGGGCCAATGAGCTTAACTTACACTGTTCATGGTTTAGTACCTGTTGGTAAGGCTCTGTCACGTTCAGGCGCACGTAATGGTGATTGGATCTATGTGACAGGGACATTAGGTGATAGTGCAGCAGGACTTGCTATACTTCAAGATAGGTTACATCTTGAAAACTTACAGCATAAAGAATGGTTAGTGGGGCGACATTTACGACCTCAACCACGAATTTTGCAAGGACAAGCATTGAGAAATCTAGCGTCTTCAGCAATCGATATTTCAGATGGTTTAGTGTCTGATCTTAACCATGTGCTTAAAGCTAGTGGCTGTGGTGCGCGGATTAATCTTGATGCATTACCGCAGTCAGAAGCATTAAAACAAAGCTGTACAACGGAGCAAGCGCGCACTTGGTCATTAAGTGGCGGTGAAGATTACGAACTTTGTTTCACTGTTCCTGAGATAAATCGAGGCGCTTTAGAAGTGGCATTGGCACATACAGGCTCAGGTTTCACTTGTATTGGCCAAATTAAGCCACAATCCGAAGGGATCAGCTATTTTTGTCATAACCAAGCGGTGGATATCAGCCTAAAAGGTTTTGATCATTTTGTTTCGGAAGGTATTTATGGATGAAGCAAAGAAACGGCTAAGTATGCGTAATCCGTGGCACCTGTTGGCGACGGGGTTCGGAAGTGGTTTGTCTCCTATTGTGCCGGGGACAATGGGCTCGTTAGCCGCGATCCCTTTTTGGCTCTTAATGGCAAAAATGCCAATCTGGAGTTGTTGGGTTATCATTGTGGTCGGCTTTTGGATTGGATGCTTGATTTGCCAACGCACTTCAGATGACATGAAAGTTCATGATCATGGCAGCATTGTCTGGGATGAATTTATTGGCATGTGGATAACCTTGATGGCTATTCCAGCTCTAAATTTTGAATGGGTAATGACTGGATTTTTTATTTTTCGTATTTATGACATGTGGAAGCCGTGGCCTATTCGTATTTTTGATAGAAAAGTCGGTGGCGGTTTCGGCATTATGATCGATGATATAATTGCGGCAATTTTTGCGTATATCACCATATGGTTGTTGGTTATATATGATGTGATGCCATTTTCTGCGAATTAATCATACTTTACTCGTCATACTTCGAGCTGTGGCTGTGTTGGCTTCACTCAGCCCCTTGGGTCACATACTTGTGTATGCTCCCCAAGATGTCTTCATTTGCCGCCTTGCCACAACTCGAATTATTTAGAGTATAAATTTTGGTGAAAACTGAAAACTGAAAACTGAAAACTGAAAACTGAAAACTGAAAACTGAAAACTGAAAGTATTTATTATGACTAAGTTTAATGCTTAATTAATAGTGTATTAGTACGGTCTTTACTATTTTTTCTTGCGTCCCATTTCCATTACTGATGTTTGTGCTAGGGTTAATCCTTTGGTTTCTGGCGCAAATAATACCGATACCACCAGTCCAAGTAACGAAACGCCTGCCCCCATTAACATCACGTTGTTGATGCCATATTCGCTAATGAACGTTGGTAAGGCCCATGTCGAGAAAATAGTACCGATACGGCTAATTGACATAATAACGCCGACCGCGGAAGCGCGAATATCGGTTGGAAACAGTTCATTCGGATAAAGCCACTGTAAAATGCCGGGCCCCCCGGAGAAAAAAGCATAGACGGCAAACATGATGATAACTAAGCAAATACCGAGATTGGAAAATAATCCAAGGATGGCCAGTGCTATGGTCATTAGTGCAAAGCTACCAATCAGTAATGGACGCCTGCCCATTTTATTTAACCAGTACATGGCTGGGATGCAACCTAACATAAAGAATAAGCTGATAACCACATTACCAAGCGCGGCACTTTTACCTTGATCCCAACCGAGTAAACCAACAATTTGTGGGCCAAAGGTGTAAATGGCAAACATCGGGATCACTTGGCAAGTCCAAATGATGGCAGTAAATAGAACAAAGGAAAAATGTCGTTTATTAAACAATTGAATAAATCGTGTTTTTTGAGGGGCTTCAGCTTCAAAAATAACCGGTTGGCCAAATAATTTGGTCATCATTTGATTACATTCTTTGATTCGACCTTTACGTATTAACCACAGGGGAGATTCGGGCAAATCAAAACGACCAATTAAAATAACGACACAAGGAATGACAGCACTGCCGAGCATCCAACGCCAACCATCTTGTACATCATATAATGCGTAGCCGACAAGATTGGCACAGGTTGCACCGACGTACCACATGGCCGCGATGAAACCGACCGCAAAAGCTCTTTGTTTAGTATTTGAAAATTCGGTGATCATTGACGTGGCAATAGGGTAGTCAGCGCCAATCACAATACCGATTAAAAAACGCATTAATAGTAGTTGCAAAGGCGTTGAGACAAACATGGTTGCAACTGAAATAACGCCAATAGCAACGATATCAATTAAAAACATTTTTCGACGCCCTACTTGGTCACAAATATAACCAAACAGAGACGTACCGATGAATAGTCCAGCTAAAGTGGCGGCACCAAGTAAACCAATCCATTCGCTGTCTAAGCTGAGTAGTGGAGTTAATTGCTCTAAAGCAACACCAATGAGGACTAATACATAGCCGTCAAGAAAAGGTCCTCCGCTGCCCCATAGCATGATGCGGCGATGCACGGAGGAGAATTGAATATCATCAAAATTTTTCGGTTGCATTATAAGTCCCTGAGTCAGCCTAGACAAATAAGTAAAACTCTCGAAGCTGAAAGTTTAAGCCTCGAGAGTTACGCCTAGCAAAATCAGCCGTAACGAAATTCAATACCAAATGTGCCGCGTGGGTATTCCCATTTTTCTAAGGCACTGTCTAGCCCAAGAATGCGACAAGTTCCACATTCTAGGCAGCCGGCGTAATCGAAACGAACTGAACCATCATCTTGTTTTTTATATAAGCCTGCGGGGCAAGCTTTGGTTAATACTTCCAGAATTTGCATGTCTGGACTTTGTTTTATGACAATATGTGGGTTTTCTTCATCGACATTAAATTTATTAATCCCGAGTTTGACATCTACGTTTACAGGCGCACTCATATCGCTCTCACTCCTTTTATTCCATCTTTGAGCAGATTCATAAAACCGACTCTTTTTGCATGCTGTATCATGGTTTTACGTAAAGGAATTGGGGCTTCATCTGAGATGGTGAACAGTTTTTTAGCGATACCCACGGCCATCTCCGGGTAGGCACCGAACATACGAGGGTTGTCCAAGAAATCAGGCATTTTTTGATACATTTTCATATCACGTAATGGACCATCATTCAGTAACTTAAGGTATTCACTTAAGCCTTGTTTGCTAAAGTCTGCGCTTTTCATGGCATTAAGTACCGTATTCGCAGCAGCTTCGCCGGAGGCAACCGCTAAGTCCATTCCTCGAATGGTAAAGCCTAAATTCATGCACATACCCGCAGCATCACCAGCGATTAATACGCCATCACGGACTAACTCTGATTGCATTTTTAGTCCGGCTTCAGGTACAACGTGAGCTGCATATTCAATCATTTTTCCCCCTTCAATAAGAGGCGCAACGATAGGATGTTGTTTGAAGTCTTCTAACATCTGAGGAACGGATTTTTTAGCCTCTTTAAGGTGATGTAACCCACAAACGAGTCCGAGTGAAATGGTTGAATCATTCGTATATAAAAAGCCACCACCCATCAAACCATCTGTAGGGGAACCTGCAAATAGCCAAGCCACACCTTCTTTATCTTGTAGATTGAAGCGGTTTTGTAATACTTCTTTTGGTAATTCAATAAGCTCTTTAACACCAACAGCGACATGTTCAGCACTAACAGGTTTAGTCATGCCAAGTTGCTCTGCGAGTAATGAATTGACGCCATCAGCGAGGATCACGACTCTCGCTTCGAGAACGTCACCATCTGCTTCAACACCAATAACTTTGCCATCTTGTTCAACCAGCTTATCGACTCGAATGCCTGTAATACATTGAGCGCCTGCATTTTCAGCTTGTTCTACTAGCCAAGGGTCGAGTTTTCCACGTAACACTGACCAAGAAGTCTCATTTGGGTTTTGTTCTGCCCCATTTTGATAATCAACGGTAACGGCGCCAGTATCCGTCATGAAAGATAGTTTTTCACGGGTGATCATGCGTTCAATGGGCGCTTCTTGGGTAAATCCAGGTATGATCCTTTCTAAACTGTGAGCATACATGCGCCCACCTGAGACATTCTTCCCGCCTGCATAGTTTCCTCGTTCGATTAGGAGAACTGAAGCACCTTCACGGGCGAGAACCAGTGCAGCAACGGAACCTGCAGGACCGGCTCCTACAATGATTGCATCAAAAATATCATCGGACATAGTTTCTCCAAAATTTACGACAACAGCAGGGAGGATTTCCCTACTGTTTTAAGGTCAATTAGCCAGTTGGTGAGTTAATGCCGGGAGGATCTTGAATAAATCTCCGACGATTCCATAATCTGCAAATTGGAAAATAGGCGCGTTTTTGTCTTTATTAATTGCAACAATGAATTGTGCGCCATTGGCGCCGACCATATGTTGAATCTGACCAGAAATCCCGACAGCAAGATAAAGTTCGGGTTTTAACATCAAATTAGAAATTCCAACATAACGCTCATGTTCCATCCATTTTTCGTTTTCGGCGACAGGACGTGAACAGGCAACTTCAGCGCCAATTGCTGTTGCGAGTGCTTGTGCGATAGCAATGTTTTCTTGGCTACCGATCCCACGCCCTACGCTGACGACTAGGCGAGCTTTATCTAATTCAACTGAGCTGCTTTCTTTTTTCTGGACATTGGTACGCGCAATTGCGTGTTTTGGTGCCACCCATGATGCCGATTGAGCTGTTCCTGTGCGTGATGCATCACTTTGTGCTGCTTCGAAGGTGCCTGTCGTTGTGGTGATAACGGAAAAGACTGTTTTTAGCGTTTCTTCACCAAAGGCTAATCCTCCGTACACCATGTGTTTGATTACTGGAGTGCCTGAATCAACAGTGACAGAAGCTGCATCATTTGACACCGCAGCTTGCAGTCTTGCACCTAAACGTGCCGCTAAAAGCTTACCGCGACGTGAGTTTGGTAATAAAAGTAATCCTGTGTCGCCATGCTGTTTGATGACGCTCACAATGGTATCTGCATAATCTTCAATAATGCGGTCGTCGGGCTTGCCATCTAATTGAAAAACGTGCGTAGCGCCAAGTTGAAACGCGAGTGTACTTTGCGCTTCATCTAGAGCGAGCACATTCACTTGTTCACCAAGCGTTAGTGCGCCACCCATTAATTCAGCTAAGCGAGAAGTCATGTCACTGAATACCCAAACGGTCGATAATTTGCTCATAACTCCCCCAATTAATTAATGATTTTTCTTAAATGTTCAGCAAACTGTGCAATTTGGTCATCGCCATCACCTTCAATAATGATACGTTGACGTACTTTTTGTTTTGGTGCTGCGATGACTTGTGCTGACAAAGTAGGCACTTCATCTAAGCCAATATCTGCAATATTCCAAGCTTGAACCGGCTTTTTCGCTGCGCCAAGAATCGCTTTCATTGAAGGGATTGTAGGGACGTTAATATCCGATGTGACGGCGATGATGGCAGGTAAGGTAATTGATAAAGTTTCAATTTCATCTTCGAGTTCACGCTCAACAACAAGCGTGTCTTGAGTGATTGAAATAATTTTTTTAATGCCGTTAATAGCTGGAATTTGGAGCTCTTCACCCAGTAGCATGCTGACTTGTTGAGCATTAAGATCGGCAGAACCATCGCCGCAAATAATAAGATCGAAGCCAATTTTTTTTGCTGCATTACTCAGAGCGACTGCACTTTGATGAGGAAGGGCATGTTCGAATTGGTCATCAATGACCACGACTAATTCATCAGGGCCACGAGATAGTACATCTTTACGACCTTTCATATTGGTAAGCGCTTTGCCTCCAATACTTAATGCAATAACTTGGCTATCAGATTGTTGTGCTTTTATTTGATTTGCAGTTTCTATTGCATTTAAATCATATTGGCTAATCTTAGTCTCAGCACGAGAAAAATCTAAAGAACCATCTGAGCTATTAACAATAATGTCTTGCTCATCGGGGACAGATTTATAGCATGTAATAATTTTCATTACATCTCCTGGAAATATGTTTAATAGATATAGTCTGTGTTTTACTAATATATAATTATCATTAAATTAATATTTAAAAATAAAACCTAAGTCACCAATATTGAAAACCTTAAATTAAAGGCGATTTAAGTTTTCATGTTGCTACACTACTCACCAATATTGTAAAAATCATCCACTTAGCGATGAAATGTTCAATATTGGTACACTAATCACCAATACTGAATGCTTTAATTAACATTAAAGTCACAATATATTTTATCCATTTGTATTTATTGTAGTTTTTGATTTGTTTAAATTAAAAAAACAATAACATTTAATGAACACGAATAATATTGTGACCTTACTAACAGAATTGTTAATGACTAGCCGACATGATTTGAATAGTGAATTAATGATTAATTAAGTTGATTTAAATTTAATGATAAATAAATGAGGGTGTGTTGGAATAATATTTATTTAAACACTATTACATGAATGTTAAATATTTATTATTTTAAAGGTTATAAATTAAATAATAAATTAGGATCCACCTATGAGCAAAGAAAACAAAAAGGCAGGAATAGAACCTAAAGTTTTTTTCCCGCCATTAATAATTGTTGGAATATTGTGTTGGTTAACAGTACGTGATTTAGATGCATCGAATGCCGTTATCAACGATGTATTTAGTTATGTCACTAATGTGTGGGGATGGGCCTTCGAATGGTACATGGTTATCATGTTCGGAGGTTGGTTCTGGTTAATTTTTGGTCCTTATGCCAAGAAACGTCTTGGTGATGAAAAACCAGAATTTAGTCGTGCGAGCTGGATTTTTATGATGTTCGCATCTTGTACCTCCGCTGCGGTACTTTTTTGGGGCTCAATTGAAATTTATTACTATATTTCAACACCGCCATTTGATTTTGAGCCTTATTCAAATCAAGCCAAAGGAATTGGTCTCGCCTATAGCTTATTTCACTGGGGGCCTTTACCGTGGGCGACTTATAGCTTCCTTTCAGTTGCTTTTGCCTACTTCTTTTTTGTCCGAAAAATGGATGTTATCAGACCAAGTAGTACGTTAGTGCCACTTGTGGGCGAAAAACATGCTCATGGCTGGTTCGGTACAATTGTCGATAACTTTTATCTAGTCGCTTTAATTCTCGCAATGGGGACCAGCTTAGGTTTGGCTACACCGCTTGTTACTGAGTGTATTCAGTACTTATTTGGTATTCCACATACCTTAGCGCTTGATGCCATTATTATCTTTTGTTGGATAATCCTGAATGCTATCTGTGTTGCATTTGGTTTACAAAAAGGGGTACGTATTGCCAGTGATGTGCGTAGCTACCTCAGTTTCTTAATGCTTGGATGGGTTGTTATCGTTGGTGGCGCCAGCTTTATGGTGAACTACTTTACTGAATCTATCGGCACTTTAATGATGTATATGCCACGTATGCTGTTTTATACCGACCCAATCGGTAAAGGCGGCTTCCCACAAGGTTGGACCGTGTTCTATTGGGCGTGGTGGGTTATCTATGCCATCCAAATGAGTATTTTCCTCGCGCGTATTTCAAAAGGGCGCACCGTACGTGAGCTGTGTCTAGGAATGGTCGCAGGACTGACCGCAGGAACGTGGTTGCTCTGGACCATCTTAGGCAGTAACACACTGCAACTGATTGATAAAAATCTAATTAACATTCCACAACTGATTGAAGAGTTCGGCGTTGCCCGCGCCATCATTGAAACATGGGCTGCCTTACCATTGAGCACTGCAACAATTTGGGGCTTCTTCATCCTCTGCTTTATTGCCACTGTAACATTGATAAACGCCTGTTCTTATACGTTAGCCATGTCGACTTGTCGTGCTGTGAAAGATGGCGAAGAGCCACCGCTATTAATTCGTATCGGTTGGTCGGTCTTAGTTGGTGTTATCGGTATTGTTTTACTGGCTTTAGGGGGATTGAAACCGATTCAAACCGCAATCATTGCCGGAGGATGCCCACTTTTTTTCGTCAACATCATGGTAACGCTCTCCTTTATTAAAGATGCAAAAGTGCATTGGAAAGACAACTAATTTACCTATACAGACACAACATTTAAGAGGTTATTGATATGGATTTTAGATTGAATGACGAGCAAGAACTGTTTGTCGCCGGGGTAAGAGAGCTGATGGCCAGTGAAAACTGGGAAGGTTATTTCGCACAGTGTGATCGTGACAGCAAATACCCTGAACGCTTTGTTAAAGCATTAGCCGATATGGAAATTGATAACCTGCTGATCCCTGAAGAACACGGTGGCTTAGATGCAGGGTTTATTACCGTTGCTGCTATCTGGATGGAACTTGGACGCTTAGGTGCGCCAACTTATGTGCTGTATCAATTGCCGGGTGGTTTTAATACGGTGCTTAGAGAAGGAACTCAAGAGCAAATTGATAAAATTATGGCATTTCGTGGTACAGGTAAACAAATGTGGAACTCTGCGATCACCGAACCGGGTGCAGGTTCAGACGTAGGTAGTTTGCAAACTAATTATACGCGTCGCGATGGCAAAGTTTACTTAAATGGTAGCAAATGTTTTATCACCAGTAGTGCATATACCCCTTATGTGGTGGTGATGAGCCGTGATGCAAGTTCGCCTGACAAACCTATTTTTACCGAATGGTTTGTTGATATGACTAAACCGGGCATCAAAGTAAACAAGTTAGAAAAACTGGGTTTACGCATGGATAGCTGCTGCGAGATCACGTTTGATAACGTCGAGCTTGAAGAAAAAGACATGTTTGGTCGTGAAGGTAATGGTTTTAATCGCGTAAAAGAAGAGTTCGACCATGAACGTTTCTTGGTGGCGTTGACCAACTACGGTACGGCGATGTGTGCATTTGAAGATGCGGCGCGTTATGCAAATCAGCGTGTGCAATTTGGTGAAGCCATTGGTCGTTATCAACTGATTCAAGAAAAATTTGCACATATGGCGATCAAGCTCAATTCAATGCGCAACATGTTATATGAAACTGCATGGAAGAGTGACAACGGTTTAATCACTTCTGGTGATGCAGCCATGTGTAAATTCTTTTGTGCAAATGCGGCATTTGAAGTTGTTGACTCTGCAATGCAAGTCCTTGGTGGTGTTGGTATAGCGGGTGAACACCGAATTTCACGCTTCTGGCGTGACTTACGTGTTGACCGTGTCTCTGGCGGTTCTGATGAAATGCAAATACTGACACTTGGTCGCTCAGTACTGAAACAGTATCGTTAATAGCTGAATTATCGCGGGTTGGCTCAGAGTTGAGTTAGTGGGTCAACCCAGTTTCGCAGGAGATTTAACCATGACAGAACATTTACCAATGCCACAGTTTGGCCCACTTTCTGGTGTCAGAGTGGTTTTTTCAGGGATTGAAATTGCAGGACCCTTTGCGGGACAAATGTTTGCAGAGTGGGGCGCTGAAGTTATTTGGATAGAAAACGTCGCATGGGCAGACACGATTCGCGTACAGCCTAACTACCCACAATTGTCTCGCCGTAATTTACGTGCACTATCGCTGAATATTTTTAAGGATGAAGGGCGCGATGCATTCTTAAAGCTAATGGAAACTACCGATATATTCATTGAGGCAAGTAAGGGTCCTGCCTTTGCCCGACGTGGTATTACCGACGAAGTCCTTTGGCAGCATAATCCAAAATTGGTTATCACTCACTTGTCTGGGTTTGGTCAATATGGCGATCCGCAATATACCAACCTTGCAGCCTATAACACTATTGCTCAGGCATTTAGTGGCTACCTCATTCAAAATGGTGATAAAGACCAGCCAATGCCGGCTTTTCCTTATACCGCTGATTATTTTTCAGGTATGACGGCAACAACCGCAGCATTAGCGGCATTGTATAAAGCGCGTGAAACAGGAAAAGGTGAAAGTATTGACGTTGCCATGTACGAGGTCATGTTGCGTATGGGGCAATATTTTATGATGGATTATTTCAATGGTGGCGAAGTTTGCCCAAGAATGACCAAAGGGAAAGATCCGTACTACGCAGGTTGTGGTTTATATAGCTGTAACGATGGTTATATCGTGATGGAAATTGTCGGTATTTCGCAAATCCAAGAGATTTTTAAAGACATTGGTCTTGCGCATTTATTGGGAACGCCTGAAATACCAGAAGGCACTCAGCTTATTCATCGTGTGGAATGCCCTTATGGCCCATTAGTTGAAGAGAAGCTAGACGAATGGTTAGGTGCTCGCTCGATAGATGAAGTGCTAGCAAGGTTATCTGAAATTAACATTGCTAGTGCGAAAGTTTTGACCATCCCTGAACTTGAAAGTAATCCACAATATATTGCCCGTGAATCCATTACCGAGTGGCAAGCAATGGATGGACGTACCTGTAAAGGTCCTAACGTAATGCCTAAATTTAAAAATAATCCAGGGCAGATCTGGCGCGGTATGCCATCACACGGCATGGATACTACCGATATCCTCAAAAATATTGGTTATAACGAAAATGATATTAGGGGGCTAGTCGATAAGGGGCTGGCCAAAATTGTTGAGTAATTGAATGAATTATCAGGTCAATAACTTAAATTGGCCTGAAGATTCATCAGGGAAATGATGGGATAACAATTGATGGATGTAATCGGTAAACAAAATTTGCGCCAAATGTGGGATGACCTTGCTCAAACCTATAAAAATAAAACTGCGCTTATCTTTGAATCCTGTGAAGGGAATGTACGCGAGTTAAGTTATTCACAAATGAATCAACATATTAACCGCACTGCAAATCTCTTTTTAGCTCATGGTATACAAAAAGGAGACAAAGTTGCTTTGCATTTAGATAATTGCCCGGAATTTTTCTTTTGCTGGTTTGGTCTAGCAAAAATAGGCGCAATTATGGTGCCGGTGAATGCAAGATTTAGATATGAAGAAAGTGCTTGGATCATGGAAAATTGTCAAGCTCGGATGGTCGTCACTCGTCCTCATTTTGCTGATATTTATCAGCGTATTTTAGATGACAACAGCACAATACTTGAGCATGTTTTTCTTATTTCTGATACGCCGCTTGAACCACAAGATGGCATATCAGATTTTATGCATGAACTCGCTAAGCACTCCCCAGAATTAACGCAATTAATTGAAATCGACGTTGGTGATACTGCTGAAATATTATTTACCTCGGGAACGACATCTAAACCTAAAGGTGTCGTTATCACCCATTATAATTTACGTTTTGCGGGATATTACTCTTCTTGGCAGTGCGCATTACGTTCAGATGATGTGTATTTAACTGTCATGCCTGCTTTTCATATTGATTGTCAATGTACTGCATCAATGGCAGCTTTTTCAGTTGGTGCCACCTTCGTTTTATTAGAAAAATACAGTGCTCGTCGTTTTTGGCAGCAAATAGTCAAATATCGCGCCACAGTGACGGAATGTATTCCTATGATGATGCGAACTTTATTGAGCCAGCCTATTGCTGACAATGAAAGTAATCATCAACTACGTGAAGTTTTATTTTATCTCAATCTTAGCGATGAAGAAAAAGACCAGTTCATTGAACGTTTTGGTGTTCGGCTTTTAACGTCTTATGGTATGACCGAAACCATTGTGGGCTTGATTGGAGATAGACCTGGCGATAAGCGTCGTTGGCCATCTATTGGCCGTGTAGGTTTTTGTTATCAAGCACAAATTCGCGATAAACAAAATCAGCCCGTTGCTACGGGGGTCATTGGTGAACTGTGTGTGAAAGGTGAACGAGGAAAAACGTTATTTAAAGCCTATTACAACAATCCCGAAGCAACAGAAAAAGCTTATGACAGCGATGATTGGCTACATACTGGCGACTTTGCTTATCAAGACGACGACGGTTTTTTTTACTTTGTCGATCGAAGTTGCAACATGATTAAACGCGGTGGTGAAAATGTGTCTTGTAGTGAAATTGAAAATATCATTGCATCACATCCGGCTATTGTCGATGTGGCGGTGATTGGTGTCGCAGATGATATTCGTGATGAGGCTATTAAGGCATTTATTGTACTCGAAGAAGGCGCAATTTTGACAGAGGAAGAGTTCTTTGCCTTTTGTGAGAAACAAATGGCGAAATTTAAAGTGCCATCATGGGTTGAGGTTCGTCAGGATCTACCACGTAACTGTTCTGGTAAGGTGTTGAAAAGGCATCTGAAATAATTGAGCGAACTGATCATTTTACTTTTAATTGTCAGTTTTCAATTTTAACGCACAAGGTATTTTAATAATTAAGGGATTGAACTATGAGCGAATCATTAAAAGTAACACGCAATGGATCGGTACTGGAAATTGTTCTCGATAGACCAAAAGCCAATGCGATTGATGCTAAAACTAGCTTCAAAATGGGTGAAGTATTTTTGAATTTTCGTGATGATCCAACACTGAGAGTGGCGATTATTACAGGGGCAGGGGAGCGATTTTTCTCCGCCGGTTGGGATCTTAAATCTGCAGCTGAGGGCGAAGCCCCTGATGCAGATTTTGGCCCCGGTGGTTTCGCAGGGTTAACTGAAATTTTTAATCTGAATAAACCTGTTATTGCCGCGGTAAACGGTTATGCCTTTGGTGGTGGATTTGAGCTTGCGCTCGCGGCAGATATGATTATTTGTGCGGAAAACGCCAGCTTTGCTTTGCCAGAAGCACAATTAGGTATCGTACCAGATAGTGGCGGTGTCCTGCGTTTACCTAAAATATTACCCGCGCCAATAGTGAATGAAATGGTGATGACAGGCAGACGTATGGATGCGCAGGAAGCATTACGCTGGGGTATTGCTAACTATGTTGTTCCTATCGATGAATTAATGACTAAAGCACGTGAGATAGCTGAACAAATCACCCAGAGTGCGCCATTAGCGGTTGCCGCATTAAAAGAGATTTTCCGTGCTACAGCGGAGCTATCTGTCGAGGAAGGCTATCAATTGATGCGTAGTGGTACGTTAACAAATTATCCAGATGTTCTTCACTCTGAAGATGCGACCGAAGGACCTTTAGCATTTGCAGAGAAAAGAGAGCCAAACTGGAAAGGTCGTTAAACTTAACGTAATAATAGAGGCATTATGAGCTTTTATGCATTTGAAGGGGTGATCCCCGTGGTTCATCCAACCGCTTATATCCATCCCTCAGCTGTTATTATTGGGGATGTTATTATTGGCGAAGGTGTATTTGTTGGGCCACATGCCTCTTTACGTGGCGATTATGGACGCTTAATTATTGAAGCTGGCGCAAATATCCAAGATGGTTGCATTATGCACGGATACAGCAATGTAGAAACAATAGTTCGTGAATGTGGTCATATTGGTCATGGCGCAATACTGCACGGTTGCATTATTGGTCGTGATACATTAATTGGTATGCACAGTGTGATTATGGATGGTGCAGTTATTGGCGATGAAAGTATCGTGGCGGCAATGAGCTTTGTGAAAGCAGGGTTTGTTGGGGAAACAAGGCAGCTTCTTGTGGGCAGTCCCGCTCGCTATCTTCGCCGAGTCACTGATGATGAAATGTATTGGAAGCGTTTAAACACCAAAGAATATCAAGATTTAGCGGGGCGATACCATTTAGGATTACAAGAAACAATGCCATTAACTGAGATCGAGGCAAACCGTCCTTTGCTATTCGGCACAACAGATGTCAAACCGAAAGGGCAGTAAATAAATAAGTTCTACGTGATTAGATAATGTAAAACGCAGTTATAAAAATTCAATAAACCTGCGTTTTACAGGATCAATATTAAATCGCTTCACGGCGCTGTGCTTTTGACAGCATCCACTGCCATTTTTGTTCTCTATTAAGCTCAGTAGGCGGAACCGCTGCCATTTTAGCAGGAGAGCTAAGCGTTACTTTTTCAGATTGATAGCCTCTAAGACGAGAATAGAGTTGGTTATCAATACCTTTGACTTTAATCAGCCTTTGGCACTGACATCCTCTACCTGCAAGTTTATTTGGTATCATTTTAATTTCACATTGGATCTCAGTCACATCTGAAAGAATATAAGAGATAATATTGACCGCATTAGGATGCGGAATATCAAAATTATTTGATATTTCTCGGGCTGTTGTCCAACGGTCTTGCTTTAAGATCCAACTTGCAATAGATAAATACAAGGGTTCATTAATATATTGTCCACACATAAGCACTCCAAAATCTAATAATTAAATTCTTCTAATAAAGAGAAACTATATGCTAATTTTAGTTTGACTGGTGAATAACTGTTATTAAGTTATTAAATAAGAATATAAATATATCGATTAATTAATTTCGGGTTAAATTTGTTAAATTAACACGGTTAATATTATCACTTTTATAAATTTGCTTTCTTATGTCTAAGCCGCTGCATACATAAGGTAAGCATTCCCAGACTACGGGCGTTTAATGAGATTAATTCAATATTTAAATTATCATGAAACACCGTGATACACTTCATACTAATAGATTTTAAAATAATTTGCATGCCTTTATTTGTAATATTTACATTTAAATCAGATGTTCTTGTTTTAATAAAAAGTAAAAATAATTATTTTACTTATAAATAAATTTTAATTATGTTTTTTTATTAGATTGAATGATATTGAGATACGTTTAAAATGTAAATAAAAAGGATTTAAAGTTATTTATATTTAAATGGTAATATAAATGAATACTATTACTCACAAGCGGTGTGAAGCTGTTCTTCGGTGTGGTTTGCTTTTTATGCAATAAAATAGAAGTAGGCACTGCGTATTGCAATGCCTAATGAACTAAAGATTAAGGTTTGTCGAGATAAGTGGTGATCGAGCGAACAATGCCAACGCAATCTAGACCAAGTTCTGAGATTAGCTCTTCTTGGCTGCCTTGAGAGATAAAAAAATCAGGTAATCCAAGATTTAATACCGGTAAAATTTTCTTTTCACGCATCAAAAATTCATTAACACCACTACCTGCACCACCCATGATGGCATTTTCTTCCAGTGTCACAATGAATTCATGGTTGTTTGCCATATCAAGGATTAGTGCCTCATCAAGTGGCTTCACGAAGCGCATATCAACAACAGTGGCATTGAGTTGCTCAGCGGCTTCTAATGCGTGGCTTAATAAAGTACCAAAGCATAAGATAGCGATTTTCTCACCTTGACGACGAATAATACCTTTACCTATTGGTAGCGGCGATAGCGGCTTAAGTTCCACACCGGTTCCCGTTCCTCTTGGATAACGAACTGCGGTTGGGCCATCTTGGTATTGATATCCTGTATGTAACATTTGGCGACATTCATCTTCATCACTCGGTGTCATGATGATCATAGTTGGAATGCAGCGTAAGAATGAAATATCAAATGATCCTTGGTGGGTTTGTCCGTCAGCGCCAACAATTCCTGCGCGATCAATAGCAAACATGACGGGCAGTTTTTGAATAGCCACATCGTGGATCACTTGGTCGTAGCCACGTTGTAAGAAAGTCGAATAAATCGCTACAATCGGTTTATAACCGCCAATAGCTAGACCAGCGGCAAAGGTAACTGCGTGCTGCTCAGCAATCGCGACATCGAAATATTGGTCAGGATATTCTTTTGAGAAACGAACCATACCCGAGCCTTCACGCATTGCTGGTGTGATAGCCATCAGTTTTTCGTCATCTCGTGCTTCTTCACACAGCCAGTCACCAAAAATTTTAGAGAATGTGGGACCTGTTTCTTTACTTTTAGGTAGTGTGAATGTGCTTGGATCGAATTTAGGCACTGCATGCCAGCTGATAGGATCTTTTTCTGCTGGCTCGTAGCCACGACCTTTTTTGGTCATAATATGCAAAAATTGAGGACCTTTAAGGTCTCGCATATTTTTTAAGGTCTGGGTTAAGGCAACAACATCATGGCCATCAACAGGACCGATATAATTAAAACCTAATTCTTCAAACATAGTACCAGGTACTACCATGCCTTTTATGTGCTCTTCAGTTTTCTTCAATAATTCTTTAATAGGCGGAATGCCTGAGAAAACTTTTTTGCCACCTTCACGTAGCGTAGTATACAGCTTGCCTGAGAGTAGATGCGCTAAATGATTATTCAGTGCGCCAACGTTTTCAGAAATAGACATTTCGTTATCATTGAGGATCACCAACATATCTGTTTCTGCATCGCCCGCATGGTTCATTGCTTCAAAAGCCATACCCGCAGTAATCGCACCATCACCAATTACACAGACAGTTTTACGATTTTTATTCTCTTTTTTGGCGGCAATCGCCATACCTAAACCTGCACTAATTGAGGTTGAGGAGTGACCTACACTTAAAATGTCATATTCACTTTCAGCGCGCCAAGGGAAAGGGTGCAAACCATTTTTTTGGCGAATAGTATCAATTCTATCGCGACGACCCGTTAAAATCTTATGTGGATAGGCTTGGTGCCCAACATCCCAGACAAGGTTGTCGAAAGGGGTTTTATACACATAATGTAATGCCACGGTAAGCTCAACGGCACCAAGACCGGAAGCAAAGTGACCGCTTGAACGTCCCACGCTATTAAGTAAAAATTGCCTAAGCTCATCACAAAGCTTAGGCAAGCTCTCTTTAGGCAGCAGACGAAGTTCATCTGGTGTCTCGGCTAGTGCCAGCGTAGGGTATTTAGCGATGTCGATACTCATTAGGTGCTCACTTTTAATTAATAAAAAAATACCCGTCATACTTCAAGCTGTAGGGGCGTTGGTTTCG
>NZ_DOEH01000023.1:164309-400741 GCF_003533305.1 Providencia sp.
CCTTTGTATGCTCCTCGGGATAGGTCTACCTACAATTTGAATTATTAGGGTATAACCCGTCATACAATTTAAATTACATCGGGTAATAATGTTGTAATTATCGGCCTTATGAATGCCAAAAGGCAAAGCATATTGTCAGCTTTTACGCTCAATAATGAAATTAGCTAAAGCTTTCAGCATTTCTATATTATAGCCTTGCGATTGGATAGTCTCTAAAGCTGCAATTGAATTATGATAAAGCTCACGTGCTTTTTGTTGTGCAGATTCAAGGCCTAACAGGGATGGATAAGTACTTTTCTCATGTTCAGCATCTGCACCTTGACGCTTACCTGTCACCGAACTGTCGCCAATAACGTCTAGGATATCGTCTTGAACCTGAAAGGCAAGGCCGATAGATTCAGCATATTTATCTAAAGCCGGTAATAATAAATGACCTTTTTCACCTGCAGAATATGCGCCTAAACGAATTGCTGAGCGAATGAGTGCGCCTGTTTTATGTTGATGAATACGTTCTAGGGCAACAAGATCAACGCGTTTACCTTCTGCATCAAGATCTAAAGCTTGCCCGCCACACATACCCGCGAGGCCACTTGCATAAGATAGCTCTGCAATCATTGCAATTCTGTCTTTGTCGCAAACATCTGGCATTTGTGCTGATGACAATAATTGAAAGGCTAATGTTTGTAGGGCATCACCCGCTAAAACTGCATTACCTTCACCAAACTTGATATGACAAGTCGGTTGACCTCTGCGTAGGTCGTCGTCATCCATAGCAGGTAAATCGTCATGAATTAACGAATAAGCATGAATGCATTCAACGGCAGCAGCGGGCACATCTAAGTTTTCTTGGGATACACCCAGCATTGAACCTACAGCATAGGTTAAAAATGGGCGTAAACGTTTTCCACCCAATAACGTGCCATATTTCATTGCTTGAGCTAAAGGTAAATCAGCAAAAGGTAATGCATCTAAGGCTGTTAATAAATATTGATTAACTCTTTCGTGGGCTTGTTGCTGTTGCTGAACGAAATTATTTAGGTATTTTTCGGACATAATTTATTCTGTATCAGGTGAAAAATCATCAAGGGGTTTATTTTCATCATCACTAAGCAGAATTTGAACACGTTGTTCTGCTTGTTGTAAGACTTTTTGGCCCTGCTTAGCAATTTGAACACCGCGTTCAAACTCATTTAGCGCATCCTCTAATGGAAGATCGCCAGACTCAAGGCGAGCAACGATTTGCTCAAGCTCTTTTAGCGAGTTTTCAAAACTAACAGTTGGAACTTTTTGGGATTTTTCTTTAGCCATCATTCATTAACCAGTAATGTTAAATCACTTGTTCGAAGGTATTTTAATTGTTTAGCAGACTAACGCAGTCTCGGCGTGGTTACAATTTATTATTGGTGTTTTTAGATTCGCCGCGCAAGATAGTGTTATAATGCTTCCCATTATTGACAATCGGTAAAGTGTACGTGTGTCGCGTTTAAAATACGTTCGTTTTTCCCTATAACCTTGAACATGCCGCTATTATGAAGTTTATCATTAAGTTATTCCCAGAAATTACCATTAAAAGCCAGACTGTTAGAATACGATTCATTAAAATCCTAACCAGTAGTATCCGTAATGTCCTTAAACCGTTTGGTGAAGAAATCGCGGTTGTCCGTCATTGGGATAACATTGAAGTGCGTGTAAAAGGGGAAACACAACACGACGAAATTTGCGATATGTTAAGTCGTATTCCTGGTATTCACCATATTCTTGAAGTGGAAGATAAACCCTTCACCAGCTTGCACCATATCTATGAGATGGTGTATGAATATTATGCGCCTTCACTTGAAAATAAAACCTTTTGTGTTCGAGTAAAACGTAGAGGTAAACATGAATTTACCTCGATTGAGGCAGAGCGTTATATTGGCGGTGGGTTAAATCAACACATTGCGACAGCAAAAGTTAAACTGACTGATCCTGATACAACTGTGCATTTAGAAATTGAAGATGAAAATCTTATTTTAGTTAAAGCGCGTATTGAAGGAATTGGTGGCTTCCCCATTGGAACTCAAGAAGATGTTTTATCCTTAATTTCAGGTGGATTTGACTCTGGTGTTTCTAGCTATATGTTGATGCGCCGCGGTTGCCGTGTTCACTACTGCTTCTTTAATCTTGGTGGTGCGGCACATGAAATTGGTGTGAAGCAAATTGCGCACTATTTATGGAATCGTTTTGGTAGCTCGCACAAAGTTCGTTTTATTTCGGTTAACTTTGAACCTGTTGTTGCTGAAATTTTAGAAAAAGTTGATGACGGTCAGATGGGCGTTGTGCTTAAGCGCATGATGGTTCGCGCTGCATCTAAAGTTGCTGAACGTTATGGTGTTCAAGCGATTGTCACCGGTGAAGCGTTAGGGCAAGTTTCTAGCCAAACACTGACTAATTTGCGTCTTATCGATAATGCCTCTGATACCTTGATTTTAAGACCACTTATTTCCCATGATAAAGAGCACATTATTAAAGTAGCTCGCCAGATTGGAACTGAAGAGTTTTCAAGAACGATGCCTGAATATTGTGGCGTTATCTCAAAAAGTCCAACAGTTAAAGCGGTTAAAGCTAAAATTGAAGCGGAAGAAGCTAACTTTGATTTTAGTATTTTAGATGCGGTTGTTCAGCAATCACAAAATATTGATATTCGCCAAATCGCGCAGGAAAGCCTTGAGAAGGTGCCTGAAGTTGAAATGGTTAGTGATTTATCCGCGGCTAATGAAGTCGTCTTAGATATCCGCTCACCGGATGAACATGAAGATAAGCCTTTGGTGATTGACGGTATTGAAGTTAAACACATTCCGTTTTACCGTTTAAGTACGCAGTTCGGTGATTTACCGAAAGAAAAAACCTATTTGTTGTATTGCGATCGTGGGGTCATGAGCCGTTTGCAAGCGCTATACTTGAAAGAACAAGGGTTTGATAATATTAAAGTTTATCGTCCGTAATCGCTTATTTAAAAAGAGCAGGGGAACCAATAAACCTGCTCTTTTTAAGGTACTAATCTTCTAAATAATCATTGATCCCGTTGGGTAAAACCAATTGTGACGCAACCTCGCCAGCAATTTTTCGACCAAGTAATAATTCAATCAGTTTTAATGCAAAATCAAATGAGGTTGCAGGACCTTGGCTGGTTAACAAATTAACGCGCTCATCGAAGTAAACACGTTTATCGACCCATCTATTCGTTGGAATTTTATCTTTCAATGTCGGGAAGGCGGTCATATTACCGAATGGAAATAACTGGTGATATTCTAAAACCACGACTGGAGCTGCACAAATTGCGGCCACAATTTTACCATCAAGATGCATGCGTCGTACTTTTTCAACCACTAAAGGACTATCACGAAAAACCTCAGCACCCGCGAGTCCTCCGGGTAATACGATGGCATCAAAAGGCTCATCCGCCACATTGATTAGTGGGGTATCCGCAATAAACTTCATTCCTCTTGATGCAGTAATTTCAACGGAGCTATCTTCGGTGACGCTAGCTAGCGTCACTTGTATACCAGCTCTGACAAGTAAATCAGCCGTAGTGACTGTTTCTATTTCTTCACTACCATTGGCTACGCATATTAGAACTGAAGCCGTCATATTGTTGTTCTCTGTTTTTAACTAAGTGATATAAACGGTCATTTTCCGGCGTTTGGAGACCATGAGCTCTGGCTTGCTTTATCAAATATCCAGTAATGTAATCAATTTCTGTGCGCCGATGATTACGAATGTCTTGCAGCATTGATGAATAGTTATCTTTTGTATTATCAATGATGCCATAAATGTACTCGGTAAGTTCGGCTTTGTCGGTATGTAATCCTTCAGCGGTCATGACCTGACAAATTTCATCAATAATGCGTTCAACTTGTTTAACGTGATGAATAAGCGCACCATTTTTATCATTATATTCGACAGTGAGCGGATTTATCACGCAGTTTGCAATTAACTTTCGCCAACAGGTCGTTATAATTTGATTGTGCCATGCAACGTCAGGTAAGGCTTCATGTAGGACATCAGCAATAGGGTAATAAAATTCAGCTTGAGAATTGACGGCACCAATATGAGTAATACCATTAGCAACATGAAAGACTTGGTTGTGCTCTTGCCAAGCAGCATGAGTTGTTACCCCACTTAAAAATGGGTGTCGTAAAGCGCCGAGCTCTTCAATTGTCCCCATTCCGTTATGGAGCAGTAAAATGGGGCTAGTTTCAGGAATACTGCTAAGTAGTGGCAGCAATGCATCAGAAACTTGCCACGCTTTTAGACAGACAATCACTAACTCGCTGGTATTAAGGTGATTAATATTATTACAAGGAATGAGTTCGCGAAAAGTACGGCCATCGGGCTCATTGACATCAACAAATAAATCCGGTTGAGCAATACGTAACCAGCCTTGGGTATCATGGCCTTGCAAGGTCAGCGAAGCAAGCCAGAGCTTACCTATCGCACCGCAACCAATAAGGGTTATTTTCATCGGGCCCCTCTAAAATAATACCACTTTGAAATAGGCTATCTAAACTTTACCTTGTAAAGTCTATCAGATAGATATCCAGTATATACTCTAACGAATTCAAGTTGTAGGAAGAGAGTAAATGAATGAGACTCACAGAGCACAGATAAGTGAATAAGCGCAGCTAACAATGCAACAGCTCGCGCAACAACTTGAAGTATGGCAACTAAAAACGTTATTATGCGCACAACATTGATTATCAGGAGGCCTTAATATGCCATCATTTGATATTGTATCTGAAGTTGAAATGAATGAAGTCCGTAATGCGGTAGAAAATGCTCAGCGCGAGCTTACAACCCGTTGGGATTTTAAAAACGTAGAAGCTAGCATTGAATTGAACGAAAAAAATGAATCTATAAAAGTGACCAGTGCGTCAGACTTTCAGGTTCTTCAGTTGATTGATATTCTACGAGAAAAAATGTCAAAACGTGGTATTGATGGCGCGGTACTTAAAGTGCCTGAAGACGTTGTCCATAGTGGCAAAACCTATAGTGTAGAGGTTACTCTACAAGAAGGTATTGATGCTGCGACCGCGAAAAAAATCATTAAACTGATTAAAGACAGTAAATTAAAAGTTCAAGCGCAAATTCAAGGTGAGCAAGTCCGTGTGACTGGGAAAGCGCGCGATGACCTACAAGGGGTTATGGCGTTAGTGCGTTCTGGTGATTTAGGTCAACCGTTCCAATTTAATAATTTCCGCGATTAATTTACACGATTGATTTTCGATTAGCCCACTTTATGTGGGCTAATTTAGTTAAAAATAATGCATTTAAAAAGAATAGGTTGAAGACGAATAAATGTTAATCAGCGTGAATAATTGCTTCGAGTTGTTCTCGCGAAATCACTTTTCTATCAATTTTGACATAAACGCTCATTTCTTCATCAATTATCACGACTTCCATTACCCCTTCTTGAGACTCAAGCTGCTGCTGAAGTCGCGCTATATTTTTAAAGCGATGGGGCAATATTAAGCGAATACTGCTGACATAAGGGGGTTGTTGCATTGTTAGGCTGATAATGAACCACACAATAGTGAGCACTAACCCACTGATAAATACTGTGCTTGCACCATCAAAGTCATATAGCCATCCACCTAAAATTCCACCAATAGCGACACCTAAAAATTGGCTGGTAGAGTAAACACCCATCGCAGTACCTTTATAACCCGCCGGCGCTTCTTTGCTGATGAGCGAAGGTAAAATTGCTTCCATCACATTGAATGCAATGAAAAAGAGTTGAATACCGATAAAAATCACCCATAAATGGCTGGCAGATAACCACAACGTCACTTCCGCAAGTGCCAGAACCACAATGCAAAATAGGAAAACCTGCTTCATTTTGCGGTATTTTTCTGCGTAGATAATAAAAGGCAATACAGTGACAAAGGCGATTAACATGGTGATCAAATAGGCTTTCCAATGATCTTTAGCTAAATAACCTGCGTCGGTCATGATCAACGGAAGTGCAACAAAGCTCGACATCAAGAGTGCGTGCAAACATAAAATACCGATATTAAGCTTAAGTAGTGGCGGATGCATCAGCACGGTTTTTAAGTTACTTTTTACAAAAGCAGACTCACGGTTCACTATATGATGACTGCTATTGGGTACGACAAAAATCGTCACAACGATGGCACCAATGGCCAGTAGCGTAATTCCCCAAAATAGCCCGCTTAATCCAACTATATGCGTGATGATAGGCCCTAATACTAAGGCGATCGCAAAGGTTACCCCAAAGCTAATGCCTAAAAAGGCCATGGCTTTAGTTCGATTCTGTTCACGGGTTAAGTCTGAAAGAAGAGCCATTACGGCAGCTGAAATTGCACCAGCCCCTTGTAATGCGCGACCAATAATAATTCCCCATATAGAATCACTGAGGGCGGCAACAACACTACCAATAATAAAGATGACTAAACCAAAAATAATTAAGGGTTTACGGCCTATTTTGTCAGACATCAAGCCAAAAGGGATTTGGAATAGTGCTTGGCTTAAACCATAAATACCAATAGCAACACCCACTAAAAATTCACTGGCTCCCTGCAAATGTAAGCCATAACTGGTCAAAATAGGTAAGACCATAAACATGCCAAGCATGCGAAGGGAGAAAATAGAACCCAGTCCCCAAGTGGCGCGGAGTTCTAGGGGGGTCATTTTGTTATCATTCATTTTTATTCTTCATATTTCGTGCTGTAGCGGTGTTGGCTTCTCTTGGCTACTTAGGTCACATACTTATTATGCTCCCTAAGGTATCCTCGTTTGCCGCCTTGCTACAACACGAACTATTTTGAATAAACACGTTATGTTGTAGCAAAAATAATTTAAATCAAGCTATTAGCATTTTTAATAGTGCATTTAATATCTAGCTTATAAATAGCAAGCGGCTATTTAACCATAAAATAGATTAATATAGATAGGCAGAATAAGTAAAAGTGAGTTGCAAAAGCAGTTAGAGATAAATAAAAATGGCAGGGAAGCCCCCGCCATTTATATATGCTTATCATTAATGATGAATAAATTATCTAACGAGTGCTATAACAGTATCGCTTGAAACGATAGGGTCGATTGACATCATCACACTTAGCGAAGTTATCGCAACAATTGAGAAGATGAACAATTTTCTTGCCCAAACACGGTCATCATTTTCGGTTTTGAAACCCGAAATAGCCATGCCAAGCCACCATAAGCTCACTGCTGCACCAACTATTAAATATTTATAACCAGCGTACCCGCTGATTGCCAACATTAACGTTGCGACCATAAACGCTAGGATGTACAAGAAGATATGTGTTTTAGCGACAGATATTCCCTTGATAACCGGCAGAACCGGAATGTTAGCTGCCTGATAATCCTTAAAGCGGAAAATGGCAATGGCATAGGAATGCGGCATTTGCCACAAGCTGAAGATTAATAACAGGATAAGAGCACCTGCATCAAATTCATTTGTGACTGCGCAGTAACCGATAACCGGTGGTGCTGCGCCAGAAAGGCTGCCAATTAATGTGCCATATACTGATTTACGTTTCATATAAAGGCTATAAACGCCAACATAAACAATGAAACCAATTATCGCCAACAGCATTGCCAGTGCATTAGCTGCTACGAGTAGCAGCACAACACCCGCAATACCTAACACAGTTGCGTAAATCAGACTAACTTTCGGGTCAATCAGCCCTTTAACTAAAGGGCGATTCTTGGTTCTTTCCATGATACGGTCAATATCACGGTCAATGTAGTTGTTGAAAACACAACCAGAAGCCACGACCAGTGATACACCCAGCAAAGTCGCAATAAACAGCGGATAATCTATCGAGCCTTTTGAGGCAAGGAGAAAACCGCCGATCACAGAAATCAGATTTCCGAAGATAATTCCTGGTTTGGTCACTTGCAGGTATTTCTTAAACATAATGGCAACTCTTTAGTCGAGCATCATATTGATGTTCAGGTTGTACATAATCCACAGAGAGCCAATTACAACGATACCGACGATTAGCATAGTGAACAGGAATGCTACGAGGTTCCATCGCTCATCTGATGATGTGTTCATGTGTAAGAAGCATATAAGGTGAACAAAGATTTGCACAACAGCCATCCCAACAACAGTCCAAAGGATTGCGGCTTGTGATGCAGTACCTTCCATCACCATCCAGAAAGGAATTACTGTCAGGATAATAGACAGAATAAAACCAATCATGTAAGTCTTAACGCTACCGTGGCTTGCTCCGGTATGAGCATCTTTTGCATGACTCATTTAAATTGCCCCCAGCAGATAAACAACGGTAAATACACAGATCCAAACAACATCTAAGAAGTGCCAGAACAGGCTAAGGCAATTTAGACGCGTCTTGTTGACTTCAGTTAGACCACGGCGAGAAACTTGGATCATCATGATGATAATCCAAATCAGACCTGCGGTGACGTGCAGACCATGGGTAGCAACTAAAGCGAAGAATCCAGATAAGAAGCCACTGCGATCAGGACCAAAGCCTTCAGAGATAAGCTCATGGAACTCATAGACTTCCATAAATACGAAGCCAAGACCCAGTAAGAACGTTGCAAACAGCCATAAATTGACGAATGCAATTTTGCCTCTGTGCATGGCAATCATCGCGAAGCCGTAAGTGATACTACTGACTAACAGTAAGAATGTTTCACCTAATACGAACTTCAGACTGAAGATGTCTTTACCTGCAGGACCACCAGCAGTGCCATCAGCCAAAACAACATAGGTTGCAAATAGGCAGGCAAACAGGATCAAGTCACTCATTATGTAGATCCAGAAACCAAAGACTTTAGTTCCGCCTGCATCATGATGCCCATGCTCTGCATGGGCTAAGTTTTGATTAGTCACTGTATTAGTTGACATCGTTCACACCTGCCTTACGTAATTCTTCAAAGTGCTTATTCTCGATTTGCTCGATTTCAGCCACAGGTACGTAGTAATCAACATCTTCGTCGAAGCTTTTTGCAATCCAAGTAACAATCATGCCACCAAAACCAACGATTGCGAGCCACCAGATGTGCCAGATCATTGCGAAACCTAATAACAAGCTAAATGCAGCGATAATTACGCCAGCGCCTGTATTTTTTGGCATATGAATTTCTTCATATGAAGTTGGTTTTTTATGAGCGGTACCTTTCTCTTTCATATCCCACCAAGCATCACGCGTTTGAATATGTGGTTCAACGGCGAAGTTATAGAATGGTGGTGGAGAAGAGGTTGCCCACTCCAGTGTACGTCCACCCCATGGGTCACCGGTTAAATCACGGTTAGCATGGCGGTCACGAATACTGACAATGACTTGAATTACCTGACATGCAATACCAAGTGCAATGACCGCAGCACCAACTGCAGCAGTTACGAGCATTGCGTGGTAAGCAGGATCAATATTCTGGCTTAGGCGACGAGTCATACCCATGAAGCCTAGGATATATAGCGGCATAAATGCTAAGAAGAAACCGATAATCCAGAACCAGAATGCGCGAACACCCCATTTCTCATTTAATGAGAAACCGTATGCTTTCGGGAACCAGTAAGTCATACCAGCAAAACAACCGAATACAACACCACCGATAATTACGTTATGGAAGTGAGCAATTAAGAATAGGCTGTTATGTAGAACGAAGTTTGCACCCGGAACGGCTAATAGAACACCTGTCATACCACCAACTGAGAAGGTGATGATAAAACCGATAGTCCATAACATTGGGGATTTTAATTCGATACGACCTTGGTACATGGTGAACAGCCAGTTGAAAATCTTAACCCCAGTTGGGATTGCGATAATCATGGTTGCAACACCAAAGAAGGCATTGACGTTTGCACCAGACCCCATGGTAAAGAAGTGGTGTAGCCAAACGACGAATGACATCACGGTAATGGCGATTGTTGCCCAAACCAATGAGGTATAACCGAATAGACGTTTTTTGGAGAATGTTGCTGCAACTTCTGAGAATACACCAAATACAGGCAGTACAAGGATATAAACTTCAGGATGTCCCCAAGCCCAAATCAAGTTAATGTACATCATCATGTTGCCACCCATATCATTCGTGAAGAAATGAGTGCCAATATAGCGGTCTAATGTCAGTAACGTGAGGGTAACTGTTAAAATAGGGAAAGCTGCAATAATTAGGATGTTGGTACAAAATGCTGTCCAAGTAAAGACAGGCATTTTCATCATCGACATACCTGGTGCACGCATACGGATAATCGTCGCGAAGAAGTTAACACCTGTCAATAATGTACCTATACCGGATATCTGTAGACTCCAAAGCCAGTAATCGACCCCGACGCCAGGATTGTACTCCAAGCCAGATAGTGGTGGGTAAGCTAACCAACCTGTTTGTGCGAATTCGCCAACCCCTAAAGAGATGTTGATAAGTACAACACCAACAACAAAGAACCAGAAGCTCAATGAGTTTAGGAATGGGAAGGCAACGTCACGAGCACCAATTTGCAGAGGAACTACAAAGTTCATCAAACCAACAACAAATGGAGTTGCCATGAAGAAAATCATGATAACGCCGTGTGCGGTAAAGATTTGGTCATAGTGATGAGGGTTTAAATAACCTTCTTGGCCAGCAGAGGCTAGAACTTGCTGACCACGCATCATGATGGCATCCGCGAAGCCGCGGAATAACATAACCATCGCAACGATGATATACATGATACCAATTTTTTTGTGGTCAACAGTTGTTAGCCACTCTTTCCACAACCATTTCCATTTACCAAAATAGGTAATCACACCCAGTAATGCTAGTCCACCTAGGACAATAGCGATCAGTGTGATAACAATAATTGGCTCATGAAGTGGAATTGCATCTAGTGTTAATTTTCCGAACATGCCCTTATTCCTCAGCGCCTGCATGAGCATTATGGCCCATATGCATAGATTGATCTGTAGATTCTTTAGTCGTTTCTACAGGCGCGTGACCTTGATGGTGTTCATGACCAAACTTGAGAACAATTTCGTCATACAGTTTAGGTTTCACGCTAGAGAAGTAGGTAACAGGAACGTTAATGCTAGGCTTAGCGACTTCATCAAATGCCTGCATTGTATCCATGGTTTTAGGTGAAGTTTTCACCTTTTGTACCCACTCTTCGAAGCCTTGGCGGTCAGGAGTTGCAATTGCATTGAACTTCATATCGGAGAAGCCTTTGCCACTATAGCTTGCAGAGAAGCCTTTATAGGTGCCAGGTTCATTAGCGATTAAGTGAAGTTTAGTTTGCATACCCGCCATCGCGTAGATTTGGCCACCCAAAGATGGAATGAAGAACGAGTTCATCACCGAATCAGACGTGATTTTGAAGTTTACAGGCACACCAGTAGGGAATGCGATTTCGTTAACTGTTGCAATACCTTGCTCTGGATAAATAAATATCCATTTCCAGTCGGCAGAAATAACTTCAATGGTAATAGGTTCCTGATCACTAACTAATGGCTGATACGGATCCAGCTCATGCGTCGTTTTCCAAGTAATGGTACCGAGAATAATGATAATAATGATAGGAACAGTCCAGCAGACTAGCTCAATTTTATTTGAGTGAGCCCAGTTAGGACGATAGGTTGCTGACTTATTGGATTCACGGTATTTCATAGCAAAAATAAATGCCATAAAGATAACAGGGATCACAACAAGGAGCATTAAGCCAACTGCAATAAGAATTAGCTCTTTTTGTTTAACGCCAACGGCGCCTTTTGGGTCCATCAACACCATATCACAACCGCCTAATAGTAAGGCTGCTACAACCAGTGAGATTGCTCCAATACTTTTTTTGTAGTTCATAAGTCTCATCCACGACCCCAAATGACAAAGATTCTAATTGTCGTTTCATCAGTACGGGTATTTTACGGTAAGGTTATGCTAGTGTAAATGATTGTAAGGCAAAGAAACTGAATTGTTAGCTCTTTATGTTAATATGATCACATGTAAAGAACTTATATCAAAACAGTTAAAATTGATGCGGATTATAAGTATATATTGATAAAACGACACTAATAGTAAATTATCTTAGTAATTTTACAAGAAAAAATATATACAAAAGAGAAGAAAAAAAATGAAAACTGATATGAATGTTAAATAAAATGGTAGTGGAAAATACGTTTTTTACTACCGATAAGGAGAAAATCAGTACCTTATCGGTAAAATAGTAAAGTAATATTATTACTTTATTGATAAAAAACAGATTTATTATAATTGAATATAATTTTCTTATGGAAAGTTAGAACGTATACTTTAATGTGTAAACGATCGCATCTTGGTAAAAATTATCACCTAATTTATTATCAGCATAACGATATTGCACACCAGCGGCTAAGTTAGGCGTCGCATTCCACCAAAAAGCTAAAGCACCGTTTATTCCATCTCGACCGCCATTACCATAGCGTTTATGACGAGAAAACTCCATTTCATGCCAGTTGGTAATCATGAAATTCTCTTCAAACATCTTAAAGTTATAGCCCGCAACCCAGCCAACAACATAGCCATTGTTCCCTGAGTAATAAGTTTGATCGACATAATGAAGTGCAATAAAGGGTTTAAACCACAGATCGCCAATGACGGTGTTATAGCCTAGCCCATATAGGGTGTTTACCTCGTGAAAGTTGCCACCATATTTTGCGCCCGGCATCGACCAAGTACCATAAACATGTCCATAAAGGTTGAGTCCGCTATCACCTAAATAAACGCGTCCAGTCGTTTTGATGGTATAGCGCTGATTACGTCCAGGCTCTGTCCGACGCTGATGAAGTGGATTTTCAACATCAAAAAAACCATATAATTCTCCCCATTTAAAATTAGCTCCGCCCTCCAATTCAATATAAGCAAAGTCTTTTTTGCGTGTAGTGTGTTCAGATTTGGTTTCTGTGCGATGTGACCAATCCAAATAGTTAACATTGATATCAGCAAAGCCATTTTGATATCCGAGAAACTCTTCAGAGTTCGCATTACCTGCGAGAGACGCTATGGCAGCAGTGCAGAGTAGTTTTTTTATCATGATATATTATTTTCATTTAATTATTAACGAAGTTTATCATTTTATGACGTTTGTTTTTGACATTCAGCCATCGTCAAATTAACAAGATATTAGACTTTTAAATAACAATTAAAAAACATATTGGTTTGAAAAAGTGAGTTTGATCACGATATTTGAGCGTGGAAGATGGTTTGTATTGATGAGGCTGATTTTCATTGATGAATTAAATTACCTAAACTAATAGCATTGGCTTAGGTAATTAATGTTATGAATAGATAATTTACTGTTTGGCGATTTTACGCACAGCTAAGAAGTCTAAGCTACCACCGATGATCAAACTCAGCGCACCGATAGAAACCCCGATATTGAAAATAATATTTTGGTAGTAAGGTAAATTAAGCCAAAATGATATCTGTGTTGTAAATAAATAAATTTTTACGCCGCTAAATGAACAAACAAGCAGGGTTAGTAGCCATATTGCTAGAAAGCTCACAGCCGTAAGTAAGGTATAGACTGCAATTTTATAGCCGCTTGGATATTGTTCGCGACGTTGGAATAGCCCAGTCGTTTGCGTGTAAACTAAGGATGTTCGGCAAGCCAGAAGTAATAATATTCCTGGCACAGCGACACCAATTGAAATTAAATAAAAGAGTGGCCAACCATAGGTGCTTACAAAAATACTGGCAATAGGACCAATATAGACACGTCCAACAGCAGATAAGGCAGAAAGAAGGGCAAATTGAGTCGCTGACAATGATTTATTACATAAGGTCATTAAAAGGGCAACAAACGCTGCGGTTCCCATTCCAGAAAAAATATTTTCAAGAAAAATGATTGAACCCATACTAATGATATTCGGCGGCGTGACTGCCAGAAACCAATAACCAATATTAGAAACGCCTTGTAAGACCCCAAAGACGAATAGCGCTTTAAATAAGCTCATATTCTTCATTAAGTAACCACCAAGAAGCGCTCCAACAATTGTTGCAGCCATCCCAACTGTTTTATTGACGGTACCAACTTCACTTAAACTAAAACCTAACGCATTCAATAAGAAATTGGTATTTAGCGCCATTACAAAGGCATCACCCATCTTATAAAAAACCAGTAGCAATAAGATTAACCATGCATTGTTACGACTAAAAAATTCGGCGAGAGGCTCATAAATAGCATCTTTGAGTGAGGCGGGGGGCGCGATATTTTCGGTGGGCTCTTTGGCGAGTAATGTTGCAATCACACCGATAAGCATCAGTCCTGCCATCAGCAAGTAAAGTTGTTGCCATGTCAGAAACTTGTCAGCTAGCCAAAGGGAAAGACCACCAGAAACGAGCATGCTGATGCGATAGCCCATTACAGATGTTGCGGCTCCAAGACCACGTTCTTCGGCGCTTAATAAGTCAGTTTTATAAGCATCGAATACGATATCTTGTGATGCGGAACAAAATGCCACAATGACGGCTAATGAAGCAAGCCACCATAAATGTTGTGAAGGGTTCATAAAACCCATTGTTGCAATACTAATAATGAGTAAAATTTGAGTGGTTAGTAACCAACCTCGACGTCGACCTAAAAAGGATGGAGTGTAGCGATCCATCATTGGAGACCACAAAAATTTTAAAACATAAGCTTGACCAACGAGAGAGAAAAAACCAATGGTACGGATATCAACATTCTCAACCGTTAACCACGCTTGTAATGTGCCTGCAGTAAGTGCCAATGGTAAGCCAGAAGCGAATCCCAATAGTATTAATATAATGTTGTTAGGTAGTCTGAAGGTGGTGCGTGGCATATTCTTCCTTTTACCGACACCTGTTTTATTCGCGCTACAGGGGTCTTGGCTTCACTCATTTTCTTTCTACTGGCAACATGAAATTAATTAGAGTAATTCTCGTTATATGTCGTGTTTCAGCATATTGGTATAAAAGGCAGTACAACATTGCGCTACCCAAGTCGCATTCTTATTATATGCTTCTTGGGAGAGCTTATGTTAAACAGCGATATTTGTAATTATTAATAGCGAGAATTTTGTCTGATAAAATCAGTTAATTCTTGGTCATTCGCCATATCGGTAATTAAATCGCTAAGAGCACTGTTTATAGCCGCTTGAATTTTTGCATTCGTCGCGCCTAGCAGTTCTTGCGTATTAAAGTTACGGGTAAATGAACGTGTTTTTGTTGAGCCATTAGGGGCAGTCGCATTGACACTTACACTTGAATTGACGGTGATATTGTGGCGTAGGCTTCCTTCAGTAACTTTGGCATCTAACTTATTCAATTGAACAACTAAGTTAATATTTGCAGGTGATGTGACCATAAAACCACGTGCTGCCATCTGTTTTTCTACTGCTTCTTGCATCAAATAGCGTGGGTCACGAGACGGATTAAGTACAACTAAGCTACCATCGCGGTTAACTTCAGCTAATGATTTTTGAGTACGATTATCAACGCTACTCACACTGATTGATGTTGCATTCAGTGTTGGATTTTTAGCAGGTAAGGTAATCTTGGGTTCAAGCGATAATGTATTATTACTTGCAGTACAACCGGCAAGCAAAAACAAGGCAAAAAGAGGAAAACACAGTTTTCTTAACATAATTTTTTCCAGTTAATCTTTCCTAATTGAAAATGTTCCGCTATGGTGCGGATAGCGGCAATTATAGCAATGCAATTAGAGCAACAGCAATATGGTTTATTTTACTTGAACTGTTAGACAGCAGTTTTTGAAAAAAGTCGTATAAGCTTCGTATAAATGCGAAGCGGTCATAATATAAAGTTGCAATTATCAGATTTTTCTACAATAAAATTGCAAGATTTGGTGTTGCTCATAGTGTGATTCGCAATATAGCTTGCGGTGTAGTTTACTGGATTTATCAATACTAGATAAGCCTCTAAGTAAGGAGTTTTTTATGGTCGCCAATGTATCGCAGGATATGCAATCGCGTGTGAGTCAAAAGTTACACACGGCTTTTGAACCTGCTCATTTGGAAGTGATAAACGAAAGCTATCAACATAATGTATTGCCAGGTTCAGAAAGTCATTTTAAAGTCATTTTAGTCAGTGAAAAGTTCGAAAATAAACGAATGCTTAGTCGTCATCGAGAAATTTATGCTATTTTAGCAGACGAATTAGCGGGCAGTATCCATGCTTTGGCGTTACATACGTATACGCCACAAGAGTGGAATGGGTTAACTAACACCGCATTGAAATCACCTGCATGTCGTGGTGCGGGTAAAGCTAACGGCTAATTCGAGAGTTTATTTTTGAAAACTGATTTTATATGAATACTGAAATTCATCATTTTTAATATAACTTAGTATCAAATTGATGAATGATTTTTCTTCAATTTTGTTGAAGAAATGGAATTTTAGTCAGAAAAGTCACAAAATTAGAGGATTAATCGCTTCTTTTATCGGCTTTTCTCGACTCAGAGCGCATGCATCGGTATAATGTTGCGTCTAATTTTCAGTAAGGTTTCGGGACGCTTCTGATATCAGGGATGAGTGTTGTGAAAACAATGCCCCCGGTTCTGGAAGGGAGAAAGCCACTAATGATTTAATGGCATAACTCTGAAGTAGACCGATCACTAAGATTTTTTTTGAGGTAAGAAGATGCAAGTTTCTGTTGAAACGACTCAAGGCCTTGGGCGTCGTGTAACAATCACCGTTCCTGCCGCTGATATTGAAAAAGCAGTAAATAGCGAGCTAGTTAGCGTTGCTAAGAAAGTACGTGTTGATGGTTTCCGTAAAGGAAAAGTACCAATGACTATCGTTAAACAGCGTTATGGTTCGTCTGTTATGCAAGACGTTCTAGGCGATGTTATGCAACGTAACTTTATCAATGCAATCATTGAACAAAAAATCAATCCAGCGGGTGCTCCTAGCTATAAGCCAGAACAACTCGATGAAGGTAAAGATTTCGTTTATTCGGTTGAATTTGAAGTTTATCCAGAAATCGAACTGAAAGGTTTAGAAACTATTGAAGTTGAAAAGCCAGCTGTCTCAGTAAAAGATGAAGATCTGGAAAACATGCTGGAAACTCTGCGTAAACAACAAGCAGAATGGAAAGAAGTTGAACAAGCGGCAGCTGCTGATTCTCGTGTTACTGTTAATTTTAACGGTTCTATCGATGGTGAAGAGTTCGAAGGCGGTAAAGCTGAAGATTTCGCACTCGTTATGGGCGAAGGCCGTATGATCCCTGGATTTGAAGAGGGTATTGTTGGTCATAAAGCCGGTGAAGAATTCGACATCGAAGTTAACTTCCCAGAAGATTACCACGCTGAAAACCTAAAAGGTAAAGCGGCTAAATTTGCTATCGTTCTTAAGAAAGTTGAACAACGCGAATTACCAGAATTCACTGAAGAATTTATCAAGCGTTTTGGTATTGCAGATGGCTCTTTAGATGGTCTGCGTACAGAAGTGCGTAAAAACATGGAACGTGAACTGAAAAATGCAGTTCGTAACCGTGTTAAAGCACAAGTACTTGATGGCTTGATCGCTGCGAACAATGTTGATGTTCCAGCAGCAGTTGTTGATGGTGAAATCGATGTTCTGCGTCGTCAAGCGGCTCAGCGTTTTGGTGGCAACGAACAACAAGCGATGGAATTACCACGTGAATTGTTCGAAGAACAAGCAAAACGTCGTGTTGTTATCGGTTTGCTGTTAGGCGAAGTGATCAACAAGAACGAGCTGAAAGCTGATGAAGATCGTGTGAAAACATTGATCGAAGAAATGGCATCTGCTTACGAAGATCCATCAGAAGTTATCGAATACTACAGCAAAAATGAAGAGCTGATGAACAGTGTTCGTAACTTAGCTTTAGAAGAGCAAGCAGTTGAAACTATCCTTGCTGCCGCTAAAGTAACTGAAAAAGAAACTAACTTCACTGAACTGATGAATCAAGTTCAAGCTGGTTAATTTTTCTTTTTAGTTGTACAAAATAATAAACCCGTAGTGTTTCGCTGCGGGTTTTTTGTCAATTAAAGCTTTTTAAATTCAGACTTTTTGTGAATTACGATAAAGTCACTTGAAAATCATATTTAAACCCTAATTATAGAGTCAACACATTAGATAAAACGTGACGAGGTAATTTGTCATTTTTCAATATCAAGTAGGGATTTTCCTCGGTATAAATCCGTGTAACCCTACAGAGTTGTGTTAAACTATTTTAATGAGCGTCTTGTTTTCGACAGCAGACTTAGCTGAATTTCTACTAATTTAATTCGTTACCTTGTGCCAATCTGGTTGAAAGTACGAAATAAATGGGTGACTCAAGTAGGTAGACTCAAGAAATTTTTAAAGACAAATTGTTTGTTTGTAGCATGGTTTCTAACCCAAAATGGCGGACAGACAGCAAATTAGGCGCAAGCACCAGAAAGTTTTTAATAGGAGATTTTGATGTCACATTTTGGCGGTCAAGAGCAGCTAGCATCCCAAATGGCACTTGTGCCAATGGTTATTGAGCAAACCTCTCGAGGTGAGCGCTCATACGATATTTATTCACGTTTATTAAAAGAACGTATTATCTTCCTGACAGGTCAAGTGGAAGATCATATGGCGAATTTAATTGTCGCTCAGATGCTATTTCTTGAAGCAGAAAATCCAGAAAAAGATATTCAGCTCTATATAAACTCCCCTGGTGGTGTGATCACAGCAGGTATGTCAATTTATGACACGATGCAGTTTATTAAACCAGACGTTAGTACTATTTGTATGGGACAAGCATGTTCCATGGGGGCATTTTTGCTAACTGCAGGAACTGAAGGTAAGCGTTTTTGTTTACCAAATTCTCGCGTGATGATCCACCAACCGTTAGGTGGCTACCAAGGGCAAGCAACCGATATTGAAATTCATGCTCAAGAAATTTTAAAAGTGAAATCACGAATGAATGAATTGATGGCTCGTCATACAGGTAAATCCATCGAAGAGATTAATCGTGATACTGAGCGTGATCGCTTCTTATCTGCTAGTGAAGCGAAAGAGTATGGTTTAGTCGACCATATCTATACTAGCCGTTAATATGCTTACTTTTTGGTATAAAATATAAGTTTATATCATAAAATTTTTTAGAAATTAGTTGTCTTGTTTTACGGTTAATTAACTGAAACTAGGCGATATGAATAAAAGTGAGGTCAACTGATGACAGATAAACGCAAAGAGGGGGCAGGTAAGCTATTGTACTGTTCTTTCTGCGGAAAAAGTCAGCATGAAGTCCGTAAGCTGATTGCCGGTCCGTCAGTTTATATTTGTGACGAATGCGTAGATTTATGTCTCGATATCATCCGCGAAGAGATCAAAGAACTTGCTCCACAGCGTGAGCGTAGTGAATTGCCAACGCCCCATGAAATTAGACAACATCTTGATGATTACGTAATTGGTCAAGAGAAAGCGAAAAAAGTTTTAGCGGTAGCTGTTTATAATCATTACAAACGTCTACGTAATGGTGATAAAACGAGCGATGGTGTTGAATTAGGCAAGAGTAATATTTTGCTTATCGGCCCAACAGGTAGTGGTAAAACCCTGCTGGCAGAAACACTCGCACGCTATTTGGATGTTCCATTTACAATGGCAGACGCAACGACATTAACCGAAGCCGGTTATGTGGGTGAAGACGTTGAAAATATCATTCAAAAACTGCTACAAAAATGTGATTATGATGTAGAGAAAGCTCAGCGCGGGATTGTTTATATCGATGAAATCGATAAAATTTCACGCAAATCAGATAATCCATCGATTACACGTGATGTATCCGGTGAAGGTGTGCAGCAAGCGTTGCTTAAACTTATCGAAGGCACGGTTGCAGCGGTTCCGCCACAAGGTGGTCGTAAGCATCCTCAACAAGAGTTTTTACAGGTTGATACCTCTAAAATTTTGTTCATTTGTGGTGGTGCTTTTGCGGGTCTCGATAAAGTAATTAGCCAACGTTTAAATATACGTTCAAGTATTGGTTTTGCCGCAGAAGTGAAAGGCGAATCTGATAAAGCGACGGAAGGTGAATTATTAACGCAAGCTGAACCTGAAGATTTGATCAAGTTTGGTCTAATTCCTGAGTTTATAGGTCGTTTGCCAGTTGTGGCAACCTTAACTGAGCTGAGCGAAGAAGCACTGATTCAAATTCTGAAAGAGCCTAAAAATGCATTAACTAAGCAGTATCAAGCTCTGTTTAATCTTGAAGGAACTGAACTTGAGTTCCGTGAAGAAGCACTCAAAGCAATTGCCAAAAAGGCAATGGTGCGTAAAACAGGTGCTCGTGGTCTACGTTCAATCGTAGAAGGCGCGCTGCTAAATACCATGTATGACCTTCCTTCAATGAGTGATGTTGAAAAAGTTGTTGTGGATGAGAATGTGATTAATGAGCAGTCAGAGCCATTGCTTATTTATAGCAAACCGGATGCACAGGCTTCTGGCGATAATTAATCCCCAATGTGTTCAATAAATAATCAGACAAAATGAGGGCTTTCCCTCATTTTGTTTTTTATATTCAACTAGCCATTGAATGCTAAAATCTTGTCCCCATATAGTTTATATTCTGAGGTGTGGTTTCTTTGTTTTGATAGTGTTATATCAAAATAATAGGCTGAAACCCTTAAACTAGCATCAGCTAAACGAAGAGAGAGCTTTATGAATCCAGAGCGTTCCGAACGCATTGAAATACCAGTATTGCCTCTGCGTGATGTAGTGGTATACCCACACATGGTGATCCCACTGTTTGTTGGACGTGAAAAATCCATTCATAGTCTGGAAGCAGCGATGGATCATGACAAACAAGTCATGCTGGTTGCGCAAAAAGAAGCCTCAACGGATGAACCTGGGGTAAACGACCTATTTGCAGTTGGTACTGTCGCTTCTGTTATTCAGATGCTGAAATTACCTGACGGTACCGTTAAAGTTCTCGTTGAAGGTTTACGACGTGCTCGTATCACAAGTCTGACGGACAATGGCGAATACTTCTTAGCGCAAGCTGAATATCTTGCTCAGGAAATTACAGAGCATACTGAAGCTGTTTATGATGAAACAGCAGCTTCAAATGAGTCTAAAACAGCAAGTCTTGTTGATGAAAAAGAGCAAGAAGTTTTATATCGTACTATTGTCAGCCAGTTTGAAAGTTACATTAAACTGAATAAAAAAATTCCACCGGAAGTACTGACTTCTTTGCATTCTATTGAACAAGATCAGTTAGATAAGCTGGCTGATACCATTGCGTCCCATATGCCATTAAAATTGGCAGATAAGCAGCGTGTTCTAGAAATGGCAAATATTGCAGAGCGTGTTGAGTTTTTGATGGCCATGATGGAATCAGAAACCGAGCTGCTGCAAGTGGAAAAACGCATTCGTAATCGTGTCAAAAAACAGATGGAAAAAAGCCAGCGCGAGTACTATTTGAATGAGCAAATGAAAGCGATTCAAAAAGAACTTGGCGAAATGGATGATGCACCTGATGAACACGAATCGCTGAAACGTAAAATCGAAGAAGCGAAAATGCCAAAAGAGGCTCAAGAAAAAGCGGAAGCAGAACTGCAAAAGCTGAAAATGATGTCTCCAATGTCGGCAGAAGCGACGGTTGTTCGTAGCTATATTGATTGGATGATCCAAGTTCCATGGCATGCGCGCAGTAAAGTTAAAAAAGATTTAGTGAAAGCGCAAGAAGTCCTAGATACCGATCATTATGGTTTAGAACGCGTCAAAGATCGTATTTTAGAATATTTGGCAGTGCAGAGCCGCGTCAGTAAAATCAAAGGTCCAATTTTGTGTTTGGTTGGGCCTCCGGGAGTGGGTAAAACTTCTCTTGGGCAGTCAATTGCGAAAGCAACTGGCCGCCAGTATACCCGTATGGCACTTGGTGGCGTACGTGATGAAGCTGAAATTCGTGGTCACCGCCGTACTTATATCGGTTCAATGCCAGGTAAGCTCATTCAGAAAATGGCAAAAGTGGGGGTTAAAAACCCACTCTTCTTGTTGGATGAAATAGATAAGATGTCTTCGGACATGCGTGGAGATCCTGCATCTGCATTACTAGAGGTGTTAGATCCAGAGCAAAATGTGGCATTTAACGATCATTACTTAGAGGTTGATTACGATCTCTCTGATGTAATGTTCGTAGCAACATCTAACTCGATGAATATTCCTGCGCCATTGTTGGATCGTATGGAAGTCATTCGATTGTCTGGTTATACCGAAGACGAAAAACTGAACATTGCTAAAGGTCATTTGTTATCGAAGCAAATTGAACGCAATGCTTTGAAAAAAGGTGAGCTGACTATTGATGATAGTGCCTTAATGAGCATTATTCGTTACTACACGCGTGAAGCTGGTGTTCGTAGTTTAGAGCGTGAAATTTCGAAATTATGTCGTAAAGCAGTTAAAGCATTGTTGATGGATAAAAAGCTTAAACACATTGAAATTAATGCGGAAAACCTAAAAGACTATCTGGGCGTACGTCGCTTTGATTATGGTCAGGCAGATACCGAAAATCGTGTTGGGCAAGTAACAGGATTAGCATGGACCGAAGTTGGTGGTGATTTACTGACTATTGAAACGGCCTGTGTACCAGGTAAAGGTAAATTAACTTATACCGGTTCTCTTGGTGAGGTAATGCAAGAGTCTATTCAAACTGCATTAACCGTTGTTCGTGCTCGTGCTGAAAAACTCGGTATTAATAACGATTTTTATGAAAAACGCGATATCCATGTGCATGTGCCTGAAGGGGCAACGCCAAAAGATGGCCCAAGTGCAGGTATTGCGATGTCTACAGCGTTAGTTTCTTGCCTAACAGGTAACCCTGTAAGAGCTGATGTTGCAATGACAGGTGAAATTACCTTAAGAGGGTTAGTTTTACCGATTGGTGGATTAAAAGAAAAATTATTAGCAGCACACCGCGGAGGGATAAAAACAGTATTAATCCCTGATGAAAACAAACGCGATTTGGAAGAAATTCCACAAAATGTGATTGCAGATCTTGAAATTCATCCAGTAAAAACGATTGAAGAAGTACTCGCTATTGCGTTAGTAAACCCAGTTTTTGGTGCTGAGGTTGTAAAAACTAAAGCGAAAAGAGTGAGCTGAATCAAGAAGTTTGTATAAAACTAAGGCTGACACCTAATTTAGGACTTGTCAGCCTTTTTTTTCATCGTTAACTTAACGATGATTCTGATAATTGTTTGTATGTAATCTGTTCTCTTGCCATTGGTATTCAGGATTGATATAACGACTGCATCATTAGTTGGCTATACTAATATTGCTAACTAAGAGATAGATAGTCATAACTAATATGGGGATGATAAGAGTGAATAAGTCTCAACTGATTGATCAAATTGCTTCTGATTCAAATATTTCTAAAGCTGCAGCTGGCCGTGTTGTTGATGCGTTCGTTGCTTCTGTAACAGGTTCTCTGAGCAAAGGAGACGATGTTGCTCTAGTTGGCTTTGGTACATTTTCTGTTCGTGAGCGTGCAGCTCGCACAGGACGTAACCCGCAAACTGGTAAAGAAATCCAAATTGCTGCGGCTAAAGTACCTGCCTTCCGTCCAGGCAAGGGTCTTAAAGACGCTGTTAATAGCTAATTGATTTTTAGTTTCGTCTTTATTGGGTTTTTGCGAAAACTCAAACTGACGGAATGTTTTTAATCAGCTAATATATAAGCGCACCATGGAAATGGTGCGCTTTTTTTTCTATCTGCGTTAAGATTAGCGTATTATAGGGGCTGTTGATCCTTCTAAGCTTATTTTTTCAGCAATTTTAGATTGAAAATAGTGTAATTTTATCTTTCACGAGTATTGTGATGAATAAAAGCTGCCTGAGGGTTCGATTAAAAGACGTTCGACTCATTTTATGTTGTGTTGAGCGCTTTTTACCTAGGTGACTAGGCGGCAAGCCTCTCACCTCGATTAAAATGCTTTTATTTCGAAAAAATTCACCTTGAAAGATCGACGACCCCTAAGAAATTGAATTCAACAAAGCGGAGTTAAGCCTTTTTATGATGGAAAATTTACGCACGAAGGCGAATAGTCCTTTTCTCAAAATAGTACTAGCGCTGATTATCCTGTCATTCGTTCTGGGTGGCGTGATGATGGGGGGAGGCTTAGGCGGTGGTGGAAATAATGCCGCAGAGGTTAATGGACAACCCATCAGCAGAGAACAATTGCAACAGGCCTTCCAGCAGGAACGTCAGTCTTTACAGGAATATCTGGGAGATAAATTCTCCGAGGTTGCTAGCAATGAAGAAAGCATGAATATGCTGCGCCGCCAAGCACTGGATAGCCTGATTAATAATCAATTGATTAATCAATATGCTAATGAGCTAGGACTCTCTGCGAGCGACAAGCAGATAGAGCAAGCCATCTTTGCCATGCCTATTTTTCAAACCAATGGGCAATTTGATAGTGAAAAATATCGTGATGTATTAAACCGATATAATATCAATGCGGATAATTTTGCTGCACAAATGCGCCAAGATCTCGTTCGTGCACAACTTTCCAAGTCATTTACAGGTACTGATTTTGCGTTACCATCAGAAGTAAAGACTTATGCTGAGCTGTTCATGCAAGAGCGTGAAATTCGTACTGCAACATTATCTTTAGCACAAATTCAAGCTAAGCAAGTTATTTCAGAAGATGAACTGAAGGCTTATTATGATGCTAATCAAAATAGCTTTATTGCGCCTGAGCAAGTACAAGTCAGCTATGTAGAAATGGATGCCGCGGCAATGCCGAAGGCAACGATTACTGACGAAGAAATTAAAGCTTTTTATGAGCAAAACCTGAAAAACTATACTCAGGCAGAGCAAAAGCATTACAGCATGATCCAAGTTGCATCAGAGAAAGAAGCAAATGATATCGTCAATGAACTTAAAAATGGCGCTGACTTTATTGCAATAGCAACTGAAAAATCAACAGATAAATATAGTGCTGCAAATAAAGGTGCAATTGGTTGGATGGAAGCTTCGTCGACGCCAAGTGAACTTATTAGTGCTAATTTAACGGAAAAAGGGCAAGTTTCAGCGCCGATTAAATCACAAGATAGTTATGTGATTTTCCGCTTAGATGATATTAAACCTGAAGTTGTTAAGCCTCTTGATGAAGTTAAAGAAAGTCTTGAAGTTACTTTGCTTCAAGATAAAAGCATCAAACAGTTCTATGATTTACAGCAAAAAGTCAGTGAAGCTGCAACGAATGATAATGAATCATTAATATCTGTTGAAAATGTATCAGGTTTGAAAATTGCTACAACTGATTGGTTTGACCGTAATAATCCACCAGCAGCATTAAATTTCCCGAAAGTAGTTAATGAAATATTCAGTGAGCGTCTTGTTGATAAAAATGGTTCGACAGGCATTAACTCTGATGTAATTAACGTCGAAGGTGACCGTGCATTTGTTGTACGTGTTACTCACTTTAAAGCGGAAATGACAGAGCCATTTGAAAAAGTGAAATCAGATATTGAAGCGCTGGTTAAACGTCAAAAAGCAGATGCCCAGCTGAAAGCTGAAGGTGATAAATTGGTTGCAGAGCTAAAAGCTGGCAAAGGTGAAGAGGCGCTTAACGCGGCAGGTATTAAATTTGCTGATGTTCAGAAGGTTTCTCGTCTAATGCCGCAAACAGCAATAACTAATGCGACCATGGAAATGCCTCAACCGCTTGAAGGTAAGCCAACCTATACAACAGCGCGTGATGAACAAGATAACCTTGTTATTATTCAATTAGATAAAGTTACTTTAGGGCAACCGACTAAAGAAGAGCTAAGTCAACTGACTCGTGAATATCAAGGTGCAATGAGTGCGGCTGTTAATGAAGCACTGATCCTGAATTTACGTTCAAATGCAAAAATTGAAATACAAAATCTTGAATAATTGCGAGCAGTTTCGCAACTAAGATTGTAATCTCTATAATTAAAGGCCACCTTTGGGTGGCCTTTCCCATTCTAAAACTTCCTCAAATGCTTTTTGACTACACTTTTGACATTGTAGCGTCTCTACACATACAGGAGAGTAGCTATGCCATGGATAAAGCAAATTAAAAAAGGGTTGGGTGTGACATTGGTTATTACAATGCTATGTCCTTTTTCTTCATTTGTTTCAGCTAAAAAGATTGAGACGGAGAAGGCGACTGCATTGGTTTCACCGAAAGGAGAGAATAAGTCAGGAGTAAGCATAGACCTATCTGATAAGGTGAATATTAATCAGGCCAGTGTTGATGAGCTCGCACAAAAACTTAATGGTATTGGGGTCCAAAAAGCGAAAGCGATCGTCGAGTACAGAGAAAAATACGGTGCTTTTAATTCTATCGAGAACATTTTAGAGGTACAGGGCATCGGTCCTGCATTTTTGGAAAAAAATAAGGATAAGCTCGTGCTCTAGCTTGTTGTATTCGTCATTTTGTAAGTTGTAGGTTTTTGACCTATGAACCTGACGATATTCGCTGATCATTTGCATGCGTCTTGAATTATTGAGAAGGATAAACACCCATATAAAATTATGGGTGCTTACTTATTTAAATAATGAAAAGTTGAAATGCTGATAGATTTTTAGATTATTTGTTGTACTGAAAATGAATGGACATACATTAATTTGCGAGCTATGTCTTAGAAATGATATTTATTCAGCACATTGGCCTAACATTTGTTATTTTTATGTTATCAAAAACAAACTGGTCGGAGTAGTGATGGCGACGAAAATTAAAATACATGGTTTCCATATTGATGTATTCCAACATGTTAACAATGCGCGTTATCTGGAATTTTATGAAGCAGATAGATGGGATTGGATGAATGAACTCGATTTTATTGATTGGGCAATTAAGAATAAATTTACGATGGCCGCAGTTAATATAAATGTTAATTATTTCCAAGGTGCTGTTCTTGGCGATGAACTTACTGTTGTCACCCGCATGGAAAAATTCGGTGTGAAAAGTGCGCAGTGTTATCAACAAATAATCAGAATTAAAAATGGGCAATCTGAGGTGGTTTCTGATGCCTATGTCACTTTTGTTTTTATTGATACTGTATTAAATAAATCCGTAACCATTGAAAATGAACTCAAGGAACGGCTCGAATCATTTATTTCTCACTCAGATGGTTTCATTGACGTATAGATTTAAGAGACCAGAGAACAATAAGCTCTCTGGTCGCAATTTTGCCTTTTTATTATGGGTAGGTAATAAAAAACTAATTTTGCGATAGGTGTTGCTTTAGAGCATGTATTACCGTTTCTTTATTGGCGAGATAATAACTTAAGCCTTTGCTTCGTAAATGGCATGCAGCACATTCACCACAGCCATCACCTTGAATACCGTTATAACAAGTGAGAGTTTGTTCTCTTATTGTTTGAAGATGTCCGTAAGAGTCTGCAAGAGCCCATGTTTGGGCTTTATCTAGCCACATGAGTGGCGTTTCAAAACGAATATTCTTCGCGAGCCCAAGGTCAACGGCATGATTGAGTGATTTTACAAATTCATCTCGGCAATCTGGGTAGCCTGAAAAATCAGTTTCACAGACGCCGGTAATAACAGCTTCAGCTTGTACTTGGTAAGCGTAAATTGCAGCCAGTGTTAGAAACAGAATATTTCGACCTGGCACAAAAGTACTTGGCAGCCCGCTGTCTTCACTTTCTTGATAATCGGGCACTGGGATGTTATCTCTTGTTAAGCTACTAATTGCGAGCTCATTAAGTAGCTTAACATCTAATACTTTGTGGGCCGTAACGCCAAGTTGTTGACTTAATTGTTGAGCAACTTCAATTTCAACACGATGGCGTTGACCGTAATCAAAGGTGACACAGTGAACCTCATCATAATTTTCTAATGCTTGGATGAGGCACGTTGTTGAGTCTTGACCGCCGCTAAAGACGACAACTGCACGTTTCATAAATATCTCCTTTGTCATAAAAATTGTTTTATCTAAAATATAAGAGGCGCATGAACATTTACAGGTACATGATTATATATAGTAAGACCCACTCTATTTATAGTCGATGAGCTGTGAGCTAAGATTCAAGGCTGATTTATAGGCTTAGTAAATGGTTATGTTAGCGATGCCACTGCTTATTTAATCGTTATTTTAGATTATCATTCATTCGTTGTTGCATTATTTATACCTTAATATGCCTATTTATATAAAATAATTCTATTATACTAGTTATTAGTGACATTTTTTTGTTTTTAAATTATTTAGCCATTAATTAAGCATTATTGAGATCTGGAGAGATAACATGTTAGATAAGATAGATAAAAAATTGCTCAGTTTGCTACAAAATGATAGCAGCTTATCTCTTAATGTTCTCTCCGAAGCGGTTAACTTAACATCAACACCTTGTTGGAAAAGGTTAAAGCGCTTAGAAGACGATGGCTATATTCGTGGTCGAGTGACATTACTTGATGGTGAAAAGCTCGGTTTAGGGTTAACTGTGATAGTGATGATTAAAACTCAACATCATAACAGTGAATGGTATGAGCAATTTGTTTCATTTGTTAGCCTGCTTCCTGAGGTTCTTATGTTTTATCGTATGGCCGGAGAGTATGATTACCTTATGCAAGTTGAAGTTCATGATATGAAGTCTTATGATTTGTTTTATAAGAAATTGGTCAATGGTGTTCATGGGCTAATTGATGTAACCTCAAGTTTTGCAATGGAAAAAATTAAATACACAACAGTATTACCTATTCCTGATTAGCTATTAGATTAGAACTTTTTGAATATTATTTACATTCAAACTAAACGTTGAATGACGACCGCGGAATTAACATGACTCAAGGCAGTATTACGTGCGATTATTTTCACAACTAAGTTGGTATTTTTTAAGTGAATGGCGGCGCTATCTAGGGGCTATTGGCTTCCTTATTATCATTGCTATCTTACAGCTAGTTCCTCCTCGACTGGTTGGTATTGTTGTGGATGGTATTAGCAAAGAAACCATGACAAGAAACCAATTAATTTCATATGTTGTATTGATGCTGTTTATTGCATTGATCGTTTATGGCCTGCGTTATGTGTGGCGACTTTGGTTGTTTGGCGCATCTTATAAATTGGCAGTTCAATTAAGACAAAAATTCTATCGACAATTAAGTCTTCAAAATCAAGCATTTTATCTTAAATATCGCACAGGCGATCTTATTGCTCGTACGACTAATGATGTTGATAGAGTCGTTTTTGCTGCGGGTGAAGGGGTGTTAACTTTAGTTGATTCCCTTGTGATGGGCTGTGCAGTTTTGATTATGATGAGTGTAGAAATCAGTTGGCAGCTTACATTACTTGCACTAATACCTATGCCTATTATGGCACTAGTTATTAAACGTTATGGCGATCAACTACATCATCGTTTTAAACATGCACAAGGTGCATTTTCAACCTTAAATAATCATGCCCAAGAAAGTTTAACCAGTATTCGCATGATCAAGTCTTTCGGTCTTGAAGAAAAGCAATCAAATCAATTTGAGCAGGTAGCAACAGAAGCAGGGCGACGAAACATGCATGTGGCTAAGATAGATGCACGTTTTGATCCAACTATTTTTATTGCTATCGGTATGGCTAACTTGCTTGCGATAGCAGGTGGTAGCTGGATGGTGTTACAGGGAACATTAACACTGGGTGAACTCACCAGTTTTATTATGTATTTAGGGTTGATGATTTGGCCAATGTTAGCACTTGCTTGGATGTTTAATATTGTTGAGCGCGGAAGCGCAGCGTATAGCCGTATTCTGAGTCTGTTAGAAGAACCTTTAGTTATTAAAGACGGTTCTCAGTCTTTACAAGAGGAAAAAGGGATACTTACGGCGAATATAAAAGAATTTAGCTACCCTGAAACTTCCAGAGTGGTGCTCAAAAATGTTGATTTTATTTTAAAACCAGGACGGTTTTTGGGCTTGTGCGGGCCTACTGGTTCTGGAAAATCTACATTAATAACGCTATTACAACGTCAATTTGATGTTACTCAGGGGGATATCTGTTATCAGAACATGCCGTTATCTGAGATTCATTTAGATGAATGGCGTGCTCGCCTTGCAGTTGTTAATCAGACGCCTTTTTTATTTTCTGACACTGTAGGCGGTAATATAGCTCTTGGGCGACCTGATGCATCAATAGAACAAATACATGAAGCCGCACGCATTGCTTGTGTGCATGATGATATTTTACGTTTACCGGAAGGTTATCAAACACAGGTTGGTGAGCGCGGCGTTATGCTTTCAGGTGGACAAAAACAACGAATTTCGATTGCGAGAGCCATACTACAAAATGCCGAAATTCTTATTTTAGATGATGCACTTTCTGCTGTTGATGGACAAACGGAGTTCACTATCTTACAAAATTTGAATCGCTGGCGACAAGGTAGAACACTGATTATTAGTGCCCATCGATTATCTGCACTCGTTGAAGCGGATAATATACTCGTACTTTCACAAGGTAGTATTGCCATTCAAGGGGCACATGAGGGGCTAATTAATCAGCCGGGTTGGTATACGGATATGTATCGTTATCAACAAATTGAAGCGGCTTTGGATGGTGATTTATGAGCCAAAAAAAATCACTATGGCCGGCTTTAAAACGCTTGTTATCTTACGGTAAACCGCATCGCGGCACGATGACTATTGCAATTGCAATGCTGTGGCTTGCTGCTATTGCTGAGGTGAGTGGTCCATTACTCGTTAGCTATTTCATTGACCACATGGTTGCTAAAAAACAGATAATTATGCCATTAGCAATATATATGGCGGTGGGCTTTATCTTGTTACAAGTGATTGCTGCCTTATTACATTATTATCAAATAATATTATTTAATAAAGCATCAGTTGGTGTTGTTCAAACATTACGAGCAGAAGTCATGAATGCTGCACTCAGGCAGCCATTAAGTGCTTTTGATAAACAGCCTGTTGGACAAATTATTTCTCGCGTAACCAATGACACTGAGGTGATTAAAGATCTTTTTGTGATGGTTGTTCCCACTGTGTTTCGTAGCTTAGCTTTGATTTGTGCCATGTTAGTGGCCATGTTCTCATTGGATTGGCGAATGGCATCTGTGGCTGTGATGATTTTTCCAGCTGTATTTATTGTCATGATTGTTTATCAGCGCCTAAGTACACCGATAATTCGACGGGTAAGATCTTATCTTGCAGATATAAATAATGGTTTCAATGAAGTCATTAATGGTATGACGGTTATCCAGCAATTTTTACAGCAGGCAAGGTTTGGCGCTAAACTTCAAGATGTTAGCCAACAGCATTACTTAGCTAGAATGAAAGCATTAAAATTGGATGGATTGTTATTGCGTCCATTACTCAGCTTATTTTCGGCTATGGTTCTGTGTGGATTACTGCTGCTATTTGGTTTTGAAGGTTCCACAACAATCGGTGTTGGTGTCCTCTATGCATTTATTAATTATTTAGGCCGATTGAATGAACCATTAATTGAGCTAACTTCTCAGCAATCTATGTTACAGCAAGCTGTGGTGTCGGGAGAGCGTGTCTTTGAATTGATGGATAGTCCTAAACAGGAATATGGAGAAAGTATTGCGCCATTGCAAAATGGCTCAATAGCAATCAATCATCTGACATTTGCTTATCGTGATGACAAAACGGTTCTTAACGATATTAATCTTAATATTCCTGAAAATAATTTTGTGGCACTAGTTGGTCATACCGGAAGTGGTAAAAGCACCATCGCAAATTTAATTATGGGATATTATCCTTGGCAGCAAGGTGAAATTTTGTTGGGTGGGCGCGATTTGAATTCGTTGTCTCATCAGATCCTACGTAATGATATTGCGATGGTGCAACAAGATCCAGTGGTACTGGCGACATCATTTTTTGACAATGTGGCATTAGGACGAGATGTCACCCAAGAAAAAGTGTGGCAGGTATTAGAAACTGTGCAATTGGCAGAGCATGTTCGCTTACTTCCTGAGGGGCTTGATACGCTACTCGGAGAGCAAGGTAATACACTTTCTGTTGGGCAGAGGCAGTTGTTAGCGATGGCTCGAGTGCTTGTTATTACACCTAAAATTTTAATTTTAGACGAAGCCACTGCAAATATTGATTCAGGTACGGAGCAGGCTATTCAAAAAGCGCTACGAATGATCCGCAAAACGACGACATTGGTAGTGATAGCGCATCGATTATCGACAATTGTAGATGCAGATCAAGTGGTCGTGCTTCATCGTGGTGCAATCGTAGAGCAAGGAAATCATGCTCAACTTTTGCAGCAAAAAGGTCGCTATTATCAAATGTACCAATTACAACAGGTCGGTGAATTGTTGGATTCTCGTGATGAAATTGAACCTGAAATGTTACTAACTTAACTGTTATTGCACTCTAATAATGCATTTTAAAAGGCTATCCAATTGGATAGCCTTTTGTTTTTTTGTTATCCATTGAATTATAAAGATAATTATTCTTGGCATGTTATTTGCTCAATGACTTATGCAGTTAAACAGGGGTAGTGAGTTTATTGGATATCTAAATTATTGGAGAGGAAATGAAATATATCATCGCAATCATTAAACCGTTCAAATTAGATGAAGTTAGGGAGGCACTTTCTGATATTGGTATACAAGGACTCACCATTGCAGAAGTGCGAGGTTTTGGTCGACAAAAAGGGCATTCAGAATTATACCGTGGAGCAGAATATACGGTGGATTTTTTGCCTAAAGTGAGAATGGAAATCGCCGTACCCGATGAGCTTGCTGAAGCCGTTATTGAATCAATAGAAAAAACAGCAAATACGGGGCAAGTGGGGGATGGAAAAATATTCGTCCTACAACTCGAGCAGGCTGTCCGTATTCGGACGGGTGAAAAACAAGACGATGCACTTTAGGAGAATGAAAATGGGTAAATGGTTTCAATACTTATATTTGCTAATATTAGGTAGTTTTCCAATCAATGTGCTTGCATCTGGGGAGAGTCTTGATAAGGCAGATAATGCTTTTATGATGATTTGTACCGCACTAGTTATATTCATGATAATGCCAGGGATCGCACTATTTTATGGTGGGCTACTCAGAAGTAAAAATGTGCTCTCACTTATGGCACAAACTACGGTGATCCTTGCTTTAGTTTCGGTTATTTGGGTTATTTATGGTTACAGCCTAGCCTTTAGTGAAGGTAATAGCATCTTCGGTGGCTTCAACCAATTTATGTTAAAAGATATTACGGTTGATAGCTTGTCTGCGACCATTCCTCAATTTGTTCACGTTGCATTTCAAGGCGCTTTCGCTTGTTTGACTGTTGCGCTTATTGTCGGTGCTTTAGGGGAAAGAGTTAAATTTTCAGCCATATTAGTTTTCACCCTTATTTGGACGACTTTTGCATATATCCCAATGGCTCATATGGTATGGGGCGGTGGGCTACTCGCACAAGATGGCGCGCTTGATTTTGCTGGTGGTACTGTTGTACATATTAATGCTGCGGTAGCTGGTTTAGTTGGTGCTTACTTACTCGGTAAACGTACTGGATTTGGTCGAGAGGCGATTAAACCGCATAATTTGCCGATGGTATTTATGGGAACTTCGATTCTATTCATCGGCTGGTTTGGTTTTAATGCGGGGTCTGCTGGAAGTGCAAATGGTGTTGCTGCATTAGCGTTCGTTAACACGGTGGTAGCGGCTTCTGGTGCAATATTATCATGGACATTAGCAGAATGGATTTTTAGAGATAAGCCTTCTTTATTAGGTGCATGTTCAGGATGCTTAGCGGGCTTAGTTGGCGTAACACCTGCGGCTGGTACTGTCGGTGTTGGTGGGGCACTAATTATTGGGCTACTTTCTGGTTTCGCAGGTTTGTGGGGCGTAGTCATCTTGAAACGTTGGTTAAAAGTTGATGACGTTTGCGATGTATTTGGTGTGCATGGAGTTTGTGGCATCGTAGGTTGTTTGCTTACTGGTGTATTCACCGCGGCATCTCTCGGTGGTACTGGCTTTGCAGAGGGGGTGACAATGATGAAGCAAGTTGGTATACAGGCATTCAGTATATTGGTTTGTATCATATGGACAGCCGTCGTTGCCTATATTGCCTTCACTATTGCCGATAAAATCGCAGGTTTGCGGATCAGTGTAGAACAAGAGAGAGAAGGTTTAGATATCACTTCACATGGTGAAAGCGCTTATAACTAACCTTAGTATATTTAGTTAATCGCACTCAGTTAATGGCCGCAATAGTTTGCGGCTCATTTTTTTTCATTGTACTAAGGTAAGTGATTGCTTACTTTTATTGCGGCGATGTCACATTTGCCTTTCTTTTTCGAATAACACCTTCTTGCACTGCTGTTGCGACTAAATCCCCTTGAGGGTTATAAATCTGTCCTTTTACAAATCCTCGCCCCCCTGAAGCCGAAGGGCTTTCAACTGCATACAGTAACCAGTCATCTATTTTAAATGGGCGATGGAACCACATTGAATGGTCGATAGTGGCAACTTGTAAATCACGTTCCATAAATCCGCGACCATGGGGTTGTAAGGCAGCGGGTAGAAAATTGTAATCAGACGCATAGCCTAATAAATAATGATGCAATGATGGGATGTCAGGTAATTGACCTTTTGCTTTAAACCAAATGTAGCGGAAAGGTTCTTGGGGCGCACTATCAAATGGGCTGTAGAACTCAACCGGGCGAAATTCAAAAGGTGTTGGACGTAAAGCGTATTTTTTGACGGATTCAGGTAGTTTATCCGCTAAACTTTGAATAATGACATCTTGTGAAATCAGTTGTGAAGGAGCAGGAACATCAGGCATCAAATTTTGGTGACTGTAACCTTCTTCTTGTGACTGAAATGAAGCCGTCATAAAAAAGATAGGTTTGCCATGTTGTATTGCACTGATACGTCGAGTGCTAAAACTACCGCCATCACGCAAGATTTCTACATCGTATACAATCGGGCGCATGCTATCGCCAGGACGTAAAAAATAACTGTGAAAAGAGGTGATTACTCTGTCATCAGGAATAGTTTGTTTAGCGGCATACATGGCTTGACCAACAACTTGCCCACCAAAAACCTGAGGTAAACCAAGATCTTCACTTTGTCCTCGAAAAATACCTTCTTCAATTTTTTCAAGTTCAATTAGATTGATTAGATTCTGTAATTCTGGGCTCATAGTGACCTTAGACATGATTAAAAAATATCAGATGGCGGTATTTTCCCATTATTTTCAGGAAATAGGTAGATGCGTTCTATTAAGATAGCTTTAAATTCACTTTTGGTTACAATTTGAAATACTATTTCATTATTTTATTTATATTCGCTATACTTTTTTGATTGTCTTAATGAGATGTTCCATATTAATGTTAAATATTAATAATAATTCTTCACTAATTTATTGTTTTATAGGTGATTATAATGAAACTACATCACTATATTGCTAGCTTACTTATTTTGTTTTTCTTAGCAGGCTGTGAAGGAAATTTAACAAAGCCGAATGAGAAAATGTTACATGGCAAAAGGGATCATGGCACTCAAAAAGTGGATTCTGGTAAAATAGATGGCAAGGTGAACATTGTTAAAAATACTAAGTTACCTGAGAGTGCAGTGTTAACTATTACATTAGCAGATACTTCGATGATGGATTTACCTGCACTGATCTTGTCACAAAAGTATTATACAGAGTTAAATAATCGGCAATCGATACCCTTTGAGCTCACTTATCTGAAAAATGAAGTTCGACCTGATGCTACGATAACGATAAGTGCATCAGTGAGTGCAGATGGTCAGCTTTTATATCTTTCTAATACGGTTATTGAAGTGATTAATAATGGAATAGATAACAATGTCGATGTGCTGGTAGTTCCTGCTAACTAATTAGTTTATAAGCCACTTAGCGATTTCATCATGAGTCATTTCTAGCTACGCTTTACTTGTTGTATAGATTAGGATTATCTGTGCAATAAAACAGCATTCAGTAGGTGCTTCCTTGCTATTTCACTGCCTATCAAGCATAATGCCCATGCTTTGAAAAAAGCACTCAATGGGGACTCTGTTGGTTCTCCCGCAACGCTAACTTGTTAACTTGGTCAGGTCCGGAAGGAAGCAGCCATGGCAGGGGTCGTGTGTGCCGGGATGTCGCTGGCAGAGTTCCCACCCAACTGATAATTGCCTCTTTCATACTAAATTCCCTACTTCTTATATAAAAATTTGCCATCTGGTGTTCACCCACTTAGACTTTATTTCTGCTACCCGCTAAAGACTATCGGTATAAAACAATATTTATATTTATTACACTAAAATTGATTATTTACTTATAATTGAAAGATAAAAGTGAAAGGATATTTATATTTGAATAATCGCATTAAATGTTAAATTAGCATTAAGTAGTTATATATGAGAAATATAATGGTGAGCAGTGATGTAAATTAACATTATGTAATGCTAAATTTTAGGTATAAGGAATTCAGTCGAGCCGATAAGTATGTTACCGGCTATAACTATTTACTAACTGTGTGTGTTTGTAAGATATTATCTAACAAATTTCCAAACGGATGGCGGTATTTTATCGTAAAGTTTATTCATTGTGAGTTCTGCAAGACGGTGGTCTGCTGCTGAATAAAATAACTCTAACTCATCCTCAGATAGTTCGTATTTATTTTTTTCAATGACACGCTCAAGTGTTTCAATTGTTGTGCATTTTCTTAAACGCATCAGATAATCAAATTTGGTCATAACGCCCTTTCTTTTATGAAAAAAAACTTTATAACATATTATGTTATAGTTTGCTTATAGGTAAATGATATCTTTATGTTTTACTGGCTAGACATTTTAAATCATCATCTAGAACAGAGACAATGTTTTGATTCATACTTTCCCAGTCAATAATCTCACTAAGCGTTATTACAGGGCTACCGAATAAATTATATGTCTCATCAAGATATTCTTCAACTAATGATATAACGAGGTTTTCTTTTGGGTATTTGATTTTAAATCGCCAAACAAAAGACGCAATATGTTCAATGAGCTCATTGAGGTTTGCGCTTTGTTGAGAACTGAGATCGTTTATCCAATGGGTATTCGTTTTTTGTAAGCTTAGTATCGCATCTCGATTTAAGCTGTTACACAAATACTTTAACTCTGCTATATCATGTTTTTTGGGTGAATATTCATCCATAATCACCTCCGCTGGCGAATCTGACCTTTGCTATGTGTATTTCTATATCAATAATAATATAATGTTAACTAAATAAAAGCACCAAAGTTCAATATAAAAATATAGGAATTAATATATTGATAAATATAAGATTATTACTATTCAGGTGAATTTTAAAGATTATCAATAAATATATAAGTAATATTCAAATACGGGCCGGCAGCTCAAGCTGTATCGCCTCGCCGAAGATAATAGCATTATTATTGCATAAGTCACCATCCAGTCACTACTTTTTTCTGATTCATTAGTTGCCAATAGACAGTTTTTATTTTTAGTTTTGACTAAACTCAACTTTATGAAAGGTTTAAGTTGCCTTAACCTAATTGTACATTTTAGTACAAAGAAAAAAATTTTTTAAACTAAAGGTGTGGTGAGTAAAAGCTTGTTTGATATTTTAATAATTGATCTTCAACGATGGAATAAAATGAAAATAATTAAAGATTAATAATAAAACGTCCCTGCTGATCTCGTGGGCAGGGACTTTGTTTTGTGATAACACATTTTATAAATATAAGTTTAGGGTGACACCCGGTTTCAAATCAGCCATTTTGACACCAGAGTTCCAATTCATTAAATCATTGAGTTTAATACCATGACGTTTGGCAATGCTGTAATAAGAGTCACCTTTTCTCACTTTATATACTTGTGTTTTACGATTGTTTGCCCTTGGCATCGGACTTTTTACTTTTAGAACTTGTCCTGGAGCAATACGGCTAGCTGTTTTAAGTCCATTGAGCTGTTGAAGATTTTTAACCGTCATATTGTGTTTTTTTGCAATACTGGCTAATGATTCACCTTTGCGGACTTTATAGTTAAGGCTTTTAGCTTGACGAGATGAATTGTTTTGGCTAGCTAAATTGTTTTGATGTGCAGTTCGATTTTGTTGGTTTTGCGCCGCAGCAAGACGAATATTATCGAGTACATCTTGATCAGATAATGAAACTTTAAATTGTTCAGCTTTTGCTGTTGGTAACATTATATAATGCGGACCATTAGGCGAGGTAATTCCCCGTGTATATCCTGAATTATAAGTTTTAATCGATTCCTCAGTAAGGCCTGTTAATTCAGCCGCTTGAGTTAATGTTATTTGTTGCCCAACATCAATTTGAGTTAATGCTCTATTTTTATTACTTGTTGGTAAGGTAACTTGATATTTTTCAGGCTCTCTTAATACTTGGCTTAGTGCTAAGATTTTTGGCACATATTGTTTTGTTTCTTTAGGCAAAGAAAGAGACCAGAAATCAGTAGGCAGTCCTGCCGCTTCATTCTTTTTAATCGCGTTCATAACACAGCCTTCACCACAATTATAAGCGGCTAAAGTCAGTTCCCAGTCATGACCAAACATGACGTTGAGATTTTCGAGTAAATCGAAGGCAGCATTAGTTGAGGTTAGAACATCTCGGCGTTCATCTACCCATTGGGTTTGTTTTAACCCATATGAGCGAGCTGTGATTGGAACGATTTGCCAAAGTCCTGCGGCTTGAGCGGGAGAGGTGGCTTTTGGGTTAAATGAACTTTCTATAATTGGAATTAAGGCTAATTCCATGGGCAAATTGCGTTCATTAATTTCATCTACAATTAAGTACATATAAGGCTCTGCCCTTACAGTTACATCGTAGATGAAATTTTGTTTAGTTGCGTAATTATTTGCCAATTCCCTAATTTGTGGATTATTAGGAACATTCATTTTCAACTCATCGCTAATGTAGCCCCAAAGGTCATAATCAGCCTTTGGTTGCTGTCTACTTGCAGCCTGGTTATGTGATGCAATAGTTTCTACAGTATGATTTGCTGAAGGCTTGCTCTGCTTCACTTTATTCGGTGCAGTTTGGCATCCCGCAAGCAGAACAATGGCGATGAGAGTCGCTATTATCTTCATTATTTTCTATTGTTCTTTATTTTCATGTTTAAAAGTCGAACAATAATACTAATCTCACCCGAAGATGACAATGATTAAACTTCAATATTGATCTTTTAATTGACGTAACAAGGTAAAAACGGCTCTTAATGGTGGATTTGGAATGTTAATCTTTAATTTTTGTTGTAGTTCCGGATTATCACATTGTAGAAAAATATTAATATTTCTCTCTTTTTTCAATAGGCTAGGAAGTGTTGCTTGTTGTTTGGCTCGCGCGGTAGTCACTTCTGTTAAATATTGTGTAATCGCCATATTTTCCGGCCAAATATGATGCGCAAATTTTAGGTTTGATAGCGTATATTCATGGGCACAACATATTAATGTTTCATCAGGTAGGTTGGCAATTTTTTGAATTGATTGGAACATTTGTTCAGGTGTGCCTTCAAAAATACGACCACAACCTGCTGAAAATAAGGTATCACCACAAAATAAATAAGGAGCTTGGTAGAAACCGATATGACCCAGTGTGTGACCTGGTAGTGCGAGAACTTGAAAGTTAAATTGGCCAATTGTAACGGTGTCACCTTCATTAACTTGTTCTGTTATTCCTTTTGCGATAGTTTCTTTTGGACCAAAAACAGGTAATGTAGAAAACACCTTTAAAAGACCTTTTACACCATCAGTATGATCATTATGGTGATGGGTGAGTAAAATAGCGACGGGGGTTAATTTCTTTGAGGTGATGATTTTAAGCACAGGATCTGCTTGTGCTGGATCAACGATGATACACTGATGTTGGTTATCAGCGAGGACCCAAATGTAATTATCGTTTAACGCAGGGACTCGTATTAATTCCATAATAACCTCGACATTCTACTATTAAAGGGGGATTTCATGAAGCCTGCGCGTATTGAGAAACAATTTCAAATGCCAGTTAGTTGGTCTGATATTCCTTTTGGTGAACAATACCGCCAAGCGTTAGAAAACCAACTTCGTCCTTGGTGGCCTAAAATGTTTGGTTTTCATTTGCTTAAATTAGGTCATTTGAGCGCTGAAATCCAGACTAAAGAGTGCATGATCGCCCATCAATTCAATGTTAGCAATAATGATCCTCGTGCGCAGGTGATTGCTAGCGCTTCTGCGTTGCCTTTTGCGGACAGATCCATTGATGCATGTTTGATGTCCCATTGTTTGGCTTATAGTCATGACCCTCACTGGATTCTACGTGAAGTTGATCGGGTGCTAATGGACGATGGTTGGCTAGTGATTTCTGGATTTAATCCCTTTAGCTTAGTGGGAGTGGCTAAATTAATCCCTGTTCTTCGAAAAAAACAACCCTATTGTAGTCGTTTTTTTCCTTCATTAAGGGTTTTTGATTGGCTTGGTTTATTGAATTATGAAGTGTTATATCATCACAATTGCCAAGTTATCCCGTGGATGTCACCTGAACGGCGGCTAAATAAAAATTTGGGGGGAGTAGGCGTGATAAGTACCATTGTTGCAAGAAAACGCACTTATCCTTTGACCCCAACACCGCTAAAATTTAAGCAACCTAAAATGAAAATAGGTTCTGCATTGGGCGCTGCCAAAGAGATAAGTAAACGTTCAGACTTTATCAAATAGTGATTTTAATTTTTAGCAGGTTGATAGCCGGTATCTTCTTTAGTTGGCGAAGATGCCGCTAAGCGTGCGAGCTCATCACATTTCTCATTTTCAGGGTGTCCTGCATGGCCTTTAACCCAACGCCAATCAATGGTATGACGAACAATTGCTTCATCGAGCCGCTTCCATAAATCGACATTTACGACTGGGGATTTATCTGCTTTTCGCCATTGTTTACGTTTCCAGCTATGGATCCATTGGGTGATACCTTGGCGAACGTATTGGCTATCTGTGGTTAAAATAATATCGCAGGGCCTGGATAGAGACTCTAAGGCTACAATTGCCCCTAGCAATTCCATACGATTATTTGTGGTTAGAAAAAAACCTTCACTGAGTGTTTTTTCATGTTGTTGGTAACGTAAAACAACACCATACCCGCCGGGTCCTGGATTGCCCAAACAAGAACCATCAGTGAAAATTTCTACCTGCTTTATCATTTCTGGTAAACTCTACTTTATTCATTAATTATTAATCATAGTGTGACACAAAAAAACATGATGAGCACGGCGATAACAAGACAAATTGTCCTTGATACTGAAACCACAGGTATGAATAAGCTGGGTGTTCACTATGAAGGTCACAACATTATAGAAATTGGTGCTGTCGAGGTGATTAACCGTAGACTGACAGGACGTAATTTCCATGTTTATATCAAACCTGACCGTTTAGTGGATCCTGAAGCTTTTGAAATTCATGGTATTAGTGATGAGTTTTTACAAAGTCAGCCTGTATTTGCTGATATTGCCGATGAATTCATTGAATTTATTCGTGGTGCTGAGCTGGTGATCCATAACGCACCCTTTGATATTGGCTTTATGGATCATGAGTTTCGTAAGCTTAACCGAGGCATTCCACCAACAGCAGAGTTTTGTACGATTACTGATAGCTTAGTTTTAGCACGAAAAATATTCCCGGGTAAACGAAATAACTTAGATGCACTTTGTGATCGTTATTTAATTGATAACTCAAAGCGTCAGTTGCACGGAGCTTTACTCGATGCTGAGATTTTATCTGATGTTTATCTAGCGATGACAGGGGGACAGACCTCCCTCTCTTTTTCTTTGGATGGCGATTCAGCAAATAATAAAACTGAGCAGGGAATTCAGCGAATTACTCGCCCTACAAGTGGTTTATCTGTGATATATGCTTCTGATGAGGAAATTGTCGCTCATGAGGCGCGGCTTGATATTGTCGATAAAAAAGGGGGAAAGCCTTGTTTATGGCGACAACCTGTAGATGAAGATGAAAATATACATTAAACATTGATACTGTATTTTTATTCGATGTTGCTGGTTAAATAAGCGATTAAATCGATAAATCAGAATTAAATTCGTATTGAGGCTGTGTTAAGGCTAAAAACTGTTCAACTACGCGATTTTTCAAGAAAAAGTATTGACTGCAACCCGAAGTATTCGTAATATGCTCGACGTTCCCAGTAGGGAACATTCGGAGCGGTAGTTCAGTTGGTTAGAATACCTGCCTGTCACGCAGGGGGTCGCGGGTTCGAGTCCCGTCCGTTCCGCCACATTATAACGCCATGCTATTTATTAGCATGGCGTTTTTTTTTGCGTTTAGAGCATGGTCTGTTGCGTTTTTATTTGCGCTGCCTTGCCTATTAATTGCGGTTATTAATTGATTGTTTGGATATGAAAAGTTACAACATACCAATCAAGAAAATTATTAGCTGAGCGGCGAGTCATATGTGTTATCTGAGAGTGTCGTAGGCTCAAATAATATGTAAACATAAACATAAACATAAACATAAACATAAACATAAACATAAACATAAACATAAATAATAAGAAAGTCCGTAGTTTTTCAGGTCTATTGGAAATAAAATTATGTGAGTCACATAATGAATGAAATAGACTCATTTATTGTAGGGCTTTAGTGTGGGTAAGAACTATAATATAAGGAATAGATATTTAGTGGTATGAGAGTGATGGTTGAAGATATTGAATAGGAATTTATATTGTTTAATCATTATTTCTATTTTTAAAATAGAAAGTTATTTTTTATTCCAATTTTTTATTTGCTTTGACGTCAACATAAAACTCTAAACAACAGGTTTTCCTATTGTGTCATTTTCCTTTCGCGTCTATACGTATACTTAAGTCATAAAATATAAGGAGTGAAATTCCTCCATCTAAACCATGATGTGAAAATATCGGGTAATAGCCATTTTCTTTTGTTAATTCAGAAATAAATAAAATTTAAAATCAGAGGGTAGTTCATGTTTCAATGAATGACCTTAGGTATTGGATGCTCATAATAAGATTTTAAAATGTAGGAACTATATTATGTTAGATACTGGTTATTATCTTAAGGTAAATTCAGTAGTTGTATTGCTAGTTAGTTTTCTTCTTTAACTTAATAGGAGGAAGTTAGATTTCGACTTAAGTGAGATCAATATATTAAGTTTAGTGTAATGTTTAACCGATGGAAATATTTGAGTCTATTATGATAGGAAATAATTATTTCTCTATCATTATGAAAGTAGTGAGTTTTTTTTGTTTTTTTTAATCTGGATATATATTTAATAAATTAATTTATTTCTACTATTGTTAGAGAGTATGATTGTTTATAAAAAACAGCTTTTTAAGCTTTATTTAAATCGTATTCGTATGGTTTTTGGTGTTAAACGCTATTTTTAATTGATGCTCTCAAGAAGATGTCTGGCCAATGCTGCAATACCACTAGTCTGGTTGGAATTTAATTTACTCTGAATCTGTGTAATTTGAGGTTGTTTTCACAACTGGGCAGAGTGAAATGAGTTTGATTTTAAATATCTACTCAAGTAAATTAATAAGCATTGAGCGAGTGAACATAACGTGAAATTTAATTTAATTGATATGTATAGGTGATTATACATATTCCATATCCGATGGGTTAGTCATTATAAATTTAATTAACGAAGTGATGTTTTATTTTTATTGGCATTATTGAATTGTCTCATTTTTTATCTGGCCAATTTTTTATGCATTAGGTTTTATTAAATAGCTAATTTAATTTATGGGGTGTAATAGTGAATGTAAATACAGTAAAAATATACGAAGGTAAATTAAATAATTCAAGGACTACTTTTACCGAAGCTGTCGGAAAGGAAATACATAAATTGCGTAAGGAGCGATCAATGACGGGTAAGGAATTAGCTATTCTCGTTAACGTTTCTCAGCAGCAAATATCACGCTATGAATGTGGTGTTTGTAACTTAACAGTTGATACATTAATTATTATTTTAAATGTGCTTAATGTGCCATTAACTGATTTTTTTAATCAAGTATTTTTACGTGCATTTGAGACGGAAAAAAAACTTTGTGTAAAATATCACAACGTGTTTACTTCTGTAAATCAATCAGAAGCTTTAAAAAAACAATTAGAAACATTTGGACGATATAACCAAAGTAATTTATGGGGCTAATCGTTTATTTTATATTCTTTAAATATATTAAATTACATTAATGTACATTTTAATGTTTTTTAAATATTTATTTAATATCAGCGTGTTATGAGTTTATATTGTAATTGTTTTTTTTGAAATGAATTAAATATAAAGACTTTATTTTAATTAGACTCATTTTTTAATTATTTATACCTAAATGATTAGGTATGAACACATCTGAATGTTTTTAGCGAACATTCCTTTTATTTAAAGCGCAATTATTTTTATTTTAGAGGCCAATATGAAAAAGATTATTTTAGCAACCCTGATTTCTGGCGTAATGAGTGCATCTGCTTTAGCTGTTGATGCAGGTTCAGGTACTGTGACTTTCAACGGTTCAATCATTACTGCACCATGTTCAATCGCACCAGGCGAAGAAAACCAAACTGTTGAACTGGGTCAAGTTTCTAACGTAACTCTGACTGCTGGTGGCGAATCTTCAGCTCAACCTTTCTCTATCAAGCTGGAAGGCTGTAATTTAGAAAAATCTAACGAAGTGACTATCACTTTCGCTGGTACTGAAGCAACGTCAACTGATGGTGAAGGTAATACCGCAGGAACAGGCTTACTGCAAATCACTGGTGATGCGAAAGGCGCTGCCGTGAAGATCATGAACTCTTCTAGTACACAAATCAAAGTTAACGCAGGTAGTACTCAAAACTACGTTCAAGGCGACAATGAGCTGAAATTCCAAGCTTCGTTGAAAGGTCTAGGAACAACTGTAACTCCAGGTAACTTCCAAGCAGTAACAAACTTTACCTTAGCATACAACTAATTTTTAAAAATTAAGGTATGTACGTCATGGAGTGTTTCGGCACTTCATGGCTTGTTCAGCAATGGAGGTGATCGTGAAGCGAACAGGATTGTTAAATACGGCGCTATTGTTAGTAGGTGTTTTCTGGCTAATACCTGTACAAGCAGCTCTAGGAGTAGTTTGGGGTAAAGTGAGTATGCAAGGTAGCATCGTTGATACGGCTTGTGCTATCGATACTGGTTCTTATGAGCAATCTATTGATATGGGTATTTTGCCGATTGGTTTGTTACGCCAAGTTGGACACGGACCTGTACAACCTTTTTCTATCACCTTAATTGGCTGCCAACTCACCCCCCATGATGGCGACAACTGGCAAACGTTCTCAGTCACTTTTGATGGCCCTGCAAACGGCGAGTGGTTTAGCGTTTCAGGGGCAGCAAAAGGTGTCGCATTATCACTACAAGATGCATCTGGACAAACAGTACGCCCAGGTTTGGCAACTGTAAAACAAGAAATCAAACCAGGTAATTATGTCCTTAATTATGGTTTAAGGCTGGTCTCAGATGAAACCCCACTACGTCCAGGGGAATACCAGACAGCAATTCGCTTCAAACTCGATTATTACTAATAAAAAATGCTGAATTTTTCCTGATACTGATCTTTAGGGATGTTACTTATGTCTTTGTTTAATGCTTACTTACCTAAACCACGTTTATTGAGTGTGGTTATTGCACTGACACTTCACGGTGCAGCACTGCCGGTTTTCGCGGCAGAAGCAATTCAATTTAATACCGATGTATTAGATCTCGAAGACAAAAGTAACATCGATTTAAATCAATTTTCGCGCGCAGGGCATATTATGCCTGGCAATTATTCATTAACGTTAAAAGTGAATGATGAAACATTGCCTGAGATTACGGTTCCTTTTTATGTGCCTGAAAATGATCCCGAGGGGAGTATTGCCTGTTTATCCCTTGAATACATTAATCAATTGGCGCTGACGTCTACCTCATTAAAAGATTTAACGTGGTGGCACGATGGACAATGTTTAAACCCTGAGAGCCTACCGGGTATGCAGATCCGTGGCGATTTAGCGACCTCTTCTTTATATGTCAGTATCCCGCAAGCCTACATGGAATATACAGCACCAAATTGGGATCCTCCTTCACGTTGGGATGATGGGATATCGGCAATTTTGGCCGATTATAATATCAATGCGAATGCTAATAACTCTTACCGAAAAGGGGGAAATGACAGTTATCAAGTTAATGGTAATGGAGTCATGGGTATAAACCTTGGGGTATGGCGTTTTCGTGCAGATTGGCAAGGTCGTTTAAGTCATATGAATGGCCAAAATACGCAGACACAAAAAGATTTTCAGTGGAACCGTTTCTATGCTTATCGCGCGCTGAAATCTTTGCAAGCTAAGTTGACATTAGGTGAAGATTATCTTGAGTCAAATATGTTTGATAGCTTCCGTTTTACGGGGGCAAGTTTGCGTTCAGATAACAGTATGATGCCACCAAGCTTGCGGGGGTACGCGCCTGAAGTGACCGGTATTGCGAAAACTAACGCTACGGTGACGGTAAGTCAGCAAGGTCGTGTGTTATATGAAACTCAGGTCGCGCCAGGACCATTTAGAATTCAGGATTTAAGTGACGCCATCAGCGGTAGGTTAGACGTCACGGTTAAAGAAGAAGATGGCTCGGTTCAAGAATTCCAAGTTGATACGGCGAATCTGCCATATCTGACCCGACCAGGCCAAGTTCAGTACAAGTTAGCACTGGGTCAACCAACTAATTATGAGCGTCATAGTCAAGGTGACAGCTTCTTAACAGGGGAATTATCTTGGGGAGTTAGCAATGGTTGGTCACTATTTGCTGGTAGCTTAATTGGCCAAAATTATAACGCATTATCAGCGGGTATTGGCCGTGACTTGCTCGCCTTTGGTGCGATGTCATTTGACGTCACGCAATCTTTTGCGCGTTTACCTGGTGAAACGACCATCAGTGGTGGTTCATATCGTATTAACTACTCAAAACGATTTGAACAATATGACAGCCAAGTGCAGTTTGCGGGCTACCGCTTCTCTGAGCGTGATTTTATGTCGATGTCAGATTACTTAAATGCGAGGGAATCAGGTCAGCGCTACGGTGGCAGCAAAGAACTCTACACCATTTCATTGAATAAGAACTTCAGTGACATCGGTATTTCATTATATGCGAATTACAACCACCAGACCTATTGGGATCGTCCAAGTAATGACTATTACAGCATCATGATCTCGAAATATATGGATATTGGTTCGATTAAAAATGTCAGTGTGAACCTGTCGGCAAATCGCAGTGTGTACAACGGCGTCAATGATGACAGCGCTTATTTATCGCTGTCATTCCCTTGGGGAAATAGCGGCAGCGTAGGCTATTCATTAAATGCGAACCGCAATGATACCACCAACCGCGCCACTTATTATGACCGCATTGATGACCGAACCTCCTATCAGGTGAGTGCAGGTAGCAGCCGCTACGGAGCCTCAACCAGTGCATTTGTTAGCCATCAAGCGGACAGTGCACGAGTCAGTGCGAATGCCAGCTACCAACATGGTCAATATAGTGCATTCGGACTGTCTGCATCGGGTGGTTTTACCATGACACCAGAAGGCGGCGGATTCCATCGTGTTAATCAAATGGGGGGAACCCGTATGGTGGTAGACACGGATGGTGTAGCAGATGTACCAATTAAAGGATTTGGGGCGCCAGTTCGTTCGAACATGTTCGGTAAAGCTATTGTTGGTGATGTGAATAGTTATTACCGCAGTAAGGCGCAGATTGATTTGAACGCGTTGCCAGATGATGTAGATGCGCAGCAGTCAGTGGTACAAGCCACGATGACTGAAGGTGCCGTGGGCTTCCGTCGTTTCGAAGTGGTGTCGGGACAAAAAGCAATGACAGTGTTGAGTTTAACGGATGGTTCGCATCCTCCGTTTGGCGCGCAAGTGAAAAATGCCAAAGATCAAAATACGGGAATTGTCGGTGATGCAGGTAGTGCCTATATCAGCGGTATTAACCCAGGGGATGTAATGACGGTGACATGGGGAGAAAACAAGGCATGTAAAGTGACCTTCCCAGTACAGTTGGGCACTCTTGAGCGAGCACTATTACTGCCATGTACCCCTGTTGCAAGTACAGCTCTTTAGCCACCAGAAATTACGCAACGTTAAGTGTAATTAATAATTGATTTTTAATGTAAATAGGTTGCTCGGCCGATAGTCGAGCAACAAAAAATAGGTCATTACAGCATGAAAAAGATAACTCAACTCAGTGTTATTGCAAGTTTAACGGGTCTTATTCTGTGTTCCTCTGCTGCAAATGCTGCAGTGTCAATGGATCGTACTCGCGTGATTTATGACGGTGGTCAAAAATCAATTTCTTTAAATATTTCCAATAACAACAAACAGTTGCCTTATTTGGCTCAAGGTTGGATGGAAAGCGCTGAAGGTCAAAAAATAAATTCACCATTGGTGGTACTACCGCCGGTTCAACGCTTAGAACCGGGTAAATCAAGTCAAGTAAAAATCGAAGCACTACCAGCCGTAAACATGCTCCCTAATGACCGTGAAAGCCTGTTCTACTTTAATTTGCGTGAAATTCCGCCAAAAAGCGACAAGCCAAATACATTGCAGATTGCTTTACAAACTCGAGTGAAGTTGTTCTATCGCCCGAAAGCGATTATTCCAGAGAAAAATACAGCACCTGCACAAGATAAGCTGATGTTAGAAAAACAAGGTGAAACGGTGATGTTGAAAAACCCAACGCCTTTTTATGTCACCATTATTAATGCAGCGGCAACCACAAAATCGGATGCAAAAGATTTTACCCCCGTGATGGTTGCGCCTTTTGCCAGTGAAAATATCGGTGTTAGTGCCAGTAAATTGGGTAGCTCACCAGTACTGACTTATATCAATGACTACGGCGGTCGCCCAGAGTTGAATTTCCGTTGTCAGGCTTCGAGCTGTCAGGTTATTCCTGAAACAAAATAATCGATTATCTCAGGCCTGTCGGCATGAATGGAAAGGAGAGAACTATGACTCAACAAAAACTGACTCAGCATATTCGCAATAGCCTTTTGGTTTGCCTATTTGTAGGAGCGAGTAGTTTGTCTGCTTTTGCAGAAGACAATAATCGAGCGTTGTATCGTCCGAGCGATAACTGGAATGTTGATGGTCAACATGGCGTGTTGTATGTGTCAGGTTCACTTACTGAAAGTCCATGTCGATTGGCGATGACTTCAAGTTATCAATCGGTGTTATTAGGCAATACAGAAACGGCAGAATTAAATCGTGTGGGTGGACAAGGTCGCCCAGTTTCATTCCAAATTGAATTACTCGATTGTTTAGAAACCTCGACCTTATTAGAGAATGTGAGGACAGGGCAAACCGCGTGGAGTTCAACTCAACCTGCGGTAAAAGTACGCTTTTTAGCACCCACGGTGCCATTTATGCCTAACTATGCAAAGGTGAATGGCGCGCAAGGTATTGGTTTAGTATTGCGTGATAGTCAAGGGAAAACATTGCCACTGGGTGAAGAAAGTAACCCCGTTTTATTGGTTTCAGGGCAAGAAAAATTAACTTATTACGTCACGCCAGTCAGAACCTCAGGTCCATTAGAGCCGGGCGCTTATTCTGCATTGATTGCGTTTGAAATGATTTATGAGTAATAGAGGGCTGAAAATGAAATCTATGTGCTCAATCACTGTAGGTTTGATTATGGGAAGCTGCTTGCTAGCAAGTACACAAAGCTTAGCGGACGTCTTTAATATTCAAGTTAAAGTAACAGTAGTGGCAAAGACCTGTGACATATATGGCAATGGTGGCTTTGGTCAACCGATTAGTGTGGATATGGGCGATATCATTATTAAGAATATTGACGGTCAAAGCTACGCGAAAACCGATATCCCATACACATTAGATTGTGAAGACTCTGCAGAGAACCCAGCTTTGAAACTGAAGTTTGATGGTACTCGGATGCCAACACAGGCAGCTAATGTATTGAAAACAAGCGAAAACAATATTGGGTTACGTTTGTTGGCTGATGGTACCAATCTGAACTTGGCGACATGGCGCGATTTTAACTACAACACAAAGCCAAGGCTGTCGGTAGTGCCAGTTGCCAGTGGCACTGGCGGGGTCAATGATGGGGTCTTTACGGCGTACGCGACCCTCAGCGTGGAGTATCAATGATGAAACGAGGTACTTTAATCACCGTTTTTAGGCATGGATTGCTTGCTCTGTGTGGAGCGGTCTCATTGGTCTCACAAGCGGTTGAAGTCAATTTTACGGGAAATTTAATTAATAACCCACCTTGTGATGTATCGGGTCCTGATGGACCTAACCAACCGATTAAAGTGACTTTTAATGAACTTGGTATTACGAAAATAGATGGGTTAGGCGATAAAACGGAATATGGTCGCCAAGATTTTACATTAACGTTGAGCTGTGGTGCGGGGTTGGGCAATGCGGTGGCATTGTACTTAGAATATAGGGGCATGAGCGCTCCTTTTGACCCGAGTAACAAGACGTTACAGGCAAGCCAAGCAGGATTGGGTATCCGATTATATCATCAAGGCGTGTTGATAGCGCCCAACTCAGGGACGCCGATGACAATGTCAGATAATGGTGTATTAACGTTACCGCTTTATGCCGTACCAGTGAAAGATACAAGACCCGGCGTAACACTGTATGAGGATGAATTTACGGCGACTGCAAGTGTGGAGATGAACTATCCATGATAAGAAAAACAAGCAAGATAAAGCACAGCTCTGTTCTTATCGCACTCAGTGGGATGTTATTAATTAGCCTCATATCATCGGGCGCTTATGCCGATAGCAGTAATGAAATCCAATACAGTGGGACGTTAATTGCATTGCCATGTACCGTTGATCCTTCGTTTGAGAATATGTGGGTTGATTTTGGGGGCAATATCAATGCGAAGGATTTAGCTAAGGGGCAACGTCGTTATAGTAAAGAAGACATTCTGTTTAATCTAAAGGACTGTGATACGTCGCTCGGAAATACAATTTCAGCCAGATTTACGGGTATTTCAACAACTGATAATGGGTTATTGAATGTGGATGCAGGTAGTCAGGCGAGTGGAATTGTTGTCGGTTTAGAAGCGCCGAGCGGTTTAGCCTTACCTATCAATAATTCGCAAGTGGGTTCAATCATTCCGATAAAGGATGGTGATATGACCATTCGGCTGAGGTCATATGTGCAGGCAGCAGTGGATGAAACGGTAGATTCGATAGTACCGGGCTACTTTACCGCGACCTTAACGTATAGCTTGATGTATGAATGAGTGATGGTGACATCTGTGATGTTTAGCATACGACTGACTTTACCAACGACGGCAGAATTATCACCTAATGCAAATATTTTGGATTGGGATTTCCACTGGTGGTAGATATGAAATACGGAAATGGGATGAAAAATGATGATTAGAGTGATGCGCATGAAATTCTTGGCCGGTATGCTATTGAGCATTCCGCTGTCTGCAGTGGGGGAGGTTTCGGTGACAGTGTTCAATTCGGTTGACGCGTCATCACAGAGTTCTTTTTTGTTGATTAAGGGGGATGGTGTGGCCTGGTGGGATTATTGTGCTGAAGAACCTACTAGTGGTGGTTGGAGTACTTGCTGGGCTCCTGGCTCTGATAGTCGAACACGCGGTGCAGATATGCAACCTACGATTAATTATGTAACAGGGAACGATCCGATATCGAAAATAGAGGGTGCTTGTACTGTGTATTTCCAACCATACTATGAATTTGGGGGGATGCATGTTAAATATAAGTCTGCGCAGCCAGAAGGCTGGAGCTCGTCGCCCGGTGGATTCGGGGGGGCTCTAATGTACTCTCTTAATTTTAGTAATTGTCAGACGGTTGTTGGAGGGGGGCGCTATACATTCCCATACATAAGAGATTATAAGTTTGTCAGTTTCCCACAAAAGGTCAATAGGACAAAGAGTTTATGCTATAACATGTATATAAATGCAAATGGAAAGAATTATCCTCTTATTGATGGATGCAAGCCGATAGATGATGGCACTGCAACACCGACACCCACACCCGTGTCCTGTAGTTTCGATCTGCCTTCGGTTGTTGAGCATGGGGTAGTAAACAAAAATGAACCTTCTCTAGTTACTGTGCCTAGCCATTTTCAATGTAGTAAGACTGCGTCGGTATCATTTCTTTTTAGTGGTTTTCAATCCACATCCGCGAGCGGTGGTGCCGTATATGAATTCGATTCTTCGAAAACAAAGACAACAATGTGTATAAAGAAAAAAGGTAGTACTTCATGTAATGGCGGTAGTAATGCACTGGTTATTAATGCATCATCAGGAGATATCATTATTACCTCCGAACTTGACTCGAGCTTAAGTGAATCGGGTTCTTTTTCATTAAGTGCTCCTTTGATCGTATCATATAATTGACTTATTCTTTGTTCATGGTTAGGAAATTGGATGTCTCTTTTGCACTAATATCCTAACCGCCATCCTCTATGCTGATTACCGATCAGGTTCGCCTATTTTTATTGGCTTATACTCAAGTGTAAATTTTTTATAACAATTTACTCCCAACCTATTTACGCAATGGTCACTTCTCCTTTTCTTCCTTCCTTGCATTACTAAACTGTAAATAAGCTATAAACTTTTATTTCTTAATGCCGATAATCATAAGGTGGCGTTATTTAGAAGATTAGTATTATTAGTTATCAGATAAATCAAGCATGTCTAATATGGAAGATTTATAGCTATATATGGTTTTTGGTGATATCTGTAAAATTTTTCATTTAAATATGAATAAGAAGATTCTCTTTTCGTAGAAAAATTGCTATTTTTAAGATAATTCCTGTAGCTGGCATTCTTTTTTCATTAAATTAATTTTTTCTTTTTTTAATAAAAAAAGTAATGATTTATAGATGTTTGATTTTGATCAAAAAAAAATATTGCGAGGCTTTTAAGTCTGCATTGGTAATATTTTACGGGTAAAAAAACTTTATTACTCCTTTTAGGTGTTGGTGTGGATTTAAATTAATTCTATTTGTGTTCATTTGTAACAAAATGAAAAAATAAGCTAAATTAAGTTTCGAATCATAACGTGATTATCGATAAATGATATTATATGTCACTTATAATTAACATTCTATAAATAATGTTTTTTCCAGTATTTAATTATATTAATCAAATATTTAATATAACTAAAGTCAAATAAGGTACGTACTTTCCCTCATTAAAAACAATGTTATTAACTAAACATTTAGTTATGATAGTTTAATCCTATTAAACTTCATTATTTCCATCTGTTTAAACATTTTTACTCATATTTTAATCTGTCTATATTAAAAAGGAATTAATAATTAATACTATTAGAAAATAATAATTAGATTAAATTTATTTTTTGGGAATTAAGTTTATGGAATCAAATAAGATAAGTTATTACGCTGGTCGTTTTTTACGTAAAGCAAGAAAAGATAAAAATATGACGGGTCAGCAATTAGCAAAATTAATGCATGTTAGCCAACAACAAATATCTCGATATGAAAACGGAAAAACGCCATTAACAATAGATACATTAAGTCAAATTTTAAAGTTATTAGATAAAACTTGGTCTGAGTTAATTTTTTTTGTCCAAGAAGAATCTAAGTTTGATAAAGATGAGGATGAATTTTATTCATTAAGTAAACATTTAATTAACAATCTTTTTAGATAATTAATGATTTTTATATGAATTCATATTTAGTGTTTTTATTGTTTTTTTTTTACTAAAATTTAATTAACGATTATGTTTTATAAAAAACACAAATAAAAGTGTTTTTTGTACCATGTATTTGTTTTTTTTACCCTGTGTTTGTTTTTGAATAATAAATTAGAGAGAATAAAATGTTTAATAAAAAAATAACGGCTGTAGCGCTATCTACAATTATTGCTGCTTCTTTCACTACTATTGCTAATGCAGATACTCGTACCGCTCAAGCAACGGCAACTTGGCAAGCGACAGCAATTAAAGATACAACAAGTATGTTGGTTGTAACGCCATTAAGAAGCTTAACTTTTAATTATGCAGAAGGCCAACAAAGCTTTAATCAACAAAATGGAGCTTTTGATGTTGCTATTCAAGGACAAACTGGTGCAACTGATTTTAAATTAACATCAAAGATTATTGCAAATACATTATCTAGAACTATTGATGATTCAAAATTAATGGTTGGAGTTAAGTGGAATGGCGAAGATTTAGATAAAACAACAGATACTACACTTGTTGATGTTTTAGCGGGTCAAACTTCTGGTCTGGATAACTTAGCGGCAGATGGTGTTTACAATGGCGCTGATCGTGCAACAGATCGTGGTGAATTCACTTTTGTTATTGCAAGCGCTGAATCTGCTGGTGCAGCAGCTGAATTTAAAGATCTTACTGATGGTGTTTGGGATGGCGATGTGAAAGTTCAATTTACTGCAAATTGGGAAGGAACTTTCACTCCAACTCCATAGTTTATTCATGTTAATTAAATAGAAAATTTTATATTACGATAAAGATAATATAAGGAAATAGTGTCTTTATCGTTATCTTATTTGAGTTTTTTTATGAAAAAAATAATACTTGCAGTTATTTTATTATCAGTGGTACCAATAAGAAGTAGTTTAGCGGTAAATGTTGGTAATATAACAGAGATAATGTCTTCAGAAGAGGGGATGCTATCAAAAGAAATAGAAAATACAGTTGATACTGCAAGATTAGTTAATTTAAGTATCGAAAAAATAGATTCTCCGTTAGAGAATGGAAAGTTAATTGAAATTAATGACCCTAATGAAATATTGTCAACACCAGCGAATATTATTCTTCCGGGGAATGCTAAAGATATATTCAAGATAATTTACCAAGGCCCTAAAGATGATAAGGAACGTTACTATAGATTAAATTGGAAAGATGACCCAATTAGTGAAAGTGGAATGACTAAGAGTTCAAAGTCTGCTTCTGCAACAACATCAGCAACAATTAGCACTATACTTGTTGTTGCACCAAGAATTGAAAATTTTAATTATAAATATGAAAAATACCAAGTCGCTAATATGGGAAATACCTCTTTTCGTGTAGTTGCATCTGGGCCTTGCTTGACGGAGAAAATTAAATTCGGAACTGAAGGGATCTGTCGCGAGCGTTATTATCTGATGCCGAAGTTAGCAGTGAAACTTCAATTAGTCGATATAAATAATAAAAAAACAAGCATTGGTATTTGGCACAAAGGAGAGTTCATTGTTGTCAAATAATTAGGAATGGACTTTAATTATGCGCAAGAGTGTTATTGCATTATCAGTAATGAGTATTATTTTTTCAAATGCTGTTCATGCCAAGGACATAAAACGAATCAAAGTGGGTGATTTTATAATTCCACCTGCTTTTGTTATGGCTTTGGAAGAAGGGATGTCTATCCCAGTATTCTTGCGACTAGACAATGAAACACAAAAAAGTCAAAGTAAAGATAAAATAGCTGATGCTACAATTGTTATTGATCAAGGGAAAATTAAACTTGCTAATATCCATTTGTTAGATGCAAATCAAGGGCCTAAATTAAATAATTTATTAATTGAAAAGTTAATAAATAAAAAGGATGCTTTTTTTGATACAAATAATGGTATAACAATTGATAATGACGCTACTTTAAAACTCAATATATCATCTTTTAATTTGTCATTAGATGTTGATAAGACTGCTTTTTCTCCTAAAGAAAAAATTAGAAAATTCTCACTTGGTGACTCTTCTGTAAATACGATTTCAGCGGTGGCAAATTACGATCTTGGCGTTTTTCAAAGCCAGATCAGAAAGGGAAAAAATTCATCAAGTAGTTATTTCAACTTAGATACTTTATTGGCAGTAGCTGAGCATCATATTAACGTTAACGCATCAGCTTACAGTATTGGAAAATCAAATTCTAATATTGAGCTTTACCGTGCGATGTATGAACGTGATTATAATGGATTGCGTTTTGCTTTTGGGTTAATGAGTACGTGGAACCTACAATCTATTGCTAGCTTGACAACATTAAATAGTAGTAAGGTTTATGCTGCTTCTATTGGTAACAATTCATCCAGTATCGTTGTGAATAAGCAACATTCGCTGACACCAATTTATGCATTTTTAAATAGCCCAGGCGAGGTACGAATTTATCGTAATGGGAAGTTATTAAATATTCAAAATTTTCCAATGGGAAGTTATGAAGTTGATACCAGCATTCTACCATTTGGTATTTATGAGGTTACAGTTGAAACTGTTATAGACGGTAAAATTATTACAACACAAAATCAAACTATCAATAAATCCTTTGGTTCTAAAGGTATTAATTTTGAAAAATTGAGCTGGGAAATTTATGGTGGCTATATTGATTTTGACAAGAAAAGATATGTTAGAGGTAAATATAATCAGCGTAACTCGTTAGATAAGAGCTATTTATTTGGTGCTTCAGCTGCAAAAGGTTTTCCTGTGCTATCAGGACTAAATATACAAATGTCTAACTATGGTTATGACAACTTTTTGGTCAATGAAAGTAGCGCAAATCTTTCTTTAAATCAGTATATGTCAGTTTCTTGGCAGGGAATGATTGAGAATCATGGTAGTCATCGAAATATTGCGACGTTATCCGTAAATATACCTGAAGGGTATGGGTCTATATGGGCATCCAAAGAAAAAGCTGTTATTAAAGGTGATTTACCTGTCTATGATGCTGACAGTTATTCTTATGGTGCAACTATGAACTTCGATAAAGTTATTGAGCGTACTGGTACTTTTACTATTAGTAGTACAACAGATAAACGCACTAGAAGCGATTCAATTAACTATGAGTATGCGAATACATTATTTTCAGGTCGTTACGGTACTGTCGGTTTAAGAGCGGGTATTCAGCGTTATCATTATGACGACCAAAAAAGTATGAATGAAAAATTTGTGAGCCTTGACTTTTCACTTCCATTAGCGACATGGCTAAGTACAGGGGTCTCTTCAAGCAATGGTAATGTTAAAGCTAATATTTATGCGAATAAAAATTTTGAAGATTCTGCTATTACTAATATAGGCGGCTCAGTTTCTAAATTAGTCAAAGATAAAAATAATGGAGAATCTGATATTTCCACTATGGCTTATGCATCTTATGACATGAAATATAATTCTGGAATGATAACAATTAACCGGCCTGATAATAATCGACTTAATGGTAATTTTACCTCAAGAGGTGCTGTAGCTTATAGTGATGGAATTGTTATGCCTAGTGGGCAGCAAGGTAAATCAGGCGTCATTATTAATTCAGATATTTATGGAAATGGCAGTATGACTGCTCGCGTTAATGGGCAAAGTTATCCGATTAGTGGGAAAAACACCTTTATTCCATTATCACCTTATTCAAACTATGACATTCAATTAATGAATGATGCAAAGTCTAAAGATAGTTTTGATATTGTTTCAGGACGAAATAAGTTAGTAACTTTATATCCAGGTAATATTGCTATTTATAAACCAGAAGTTAGGCAGCTTGTTACTGTATTCGGTCGACTTAAATCGCCAGATGGTGAGTTTATTAAATATGCATCGATCCGTAATCATATTGGCAGAACTAAAACAGATCAAAATGGTGAGTTTTCCATGGATGTTGATATTCGCTATCCGGTTATTTCTCTTCTACAAGAAGATGAGAAAACAATCTGCGAAGCCGATTTAAATTTAGCAGGCGCGCGTGGTGCATTATGGCTAGGTGATGTGACTTGTGATCCACAAAGAATAGTTGCGCAAAGACAATGAGAATTTCATGATGAATAAGACGATTTCCACTATTTTTTTGACGAGTTTTCTATTAGCTAGCGATATTGCTTTAGCTACAACTGTTACTAACAGTTATGTTTTTATCGAAAATGGTGTGGATAGTGAATATTTTATTACACCGAAAACGACTGATCCCCGATTTTCTGGAGCTAATAAATATACCCGCTATTCTGGTAGCTCACAATTAAGTTTGGGGTATATGGGATACGTTAATACTAGTATTAGAGCGAACCAAAATGTTGATATTTGGTTAGAGAATTCGCCAATAGATGGACCTTTTACAGGAAATAGATGCATGCGCGGCTATTGTGGCGATGATAGCGGCTATTGGCCTGCCCAATATATTGGCAGTGATGGTGCGTATAAAATAGTGCAGAGTGATGTTCGAGGGGAATCAACCTATGCGCGAGGGATATTTAGTGATTCAACCTATCGATATTTCCTATCTGTACCGGTGGGTACTGTAGAAACGTATAGCTATAGAGCTTGTATGACCACAGTCGATTATGATCCTAGTCGGGGAGAGTCTTGTCGAGGTGTTGGTGGCAATATTATTGCATCACATGAGTTTGTAATAACTAAATCAGGCCATATTAAATTAACGGCTACGGGGGCAATACAAGAAGTTTATATTGATACTAACGGTAACCCAAGTTTAGGGCCGGGTGCACAGTTTTGCCGCTTGGGTACAGTTTCTCGAGTAGATGGTTTGATTTGTCAAATGATCAATCATGAAACGACAGGGGATATTTTTACAAATATTCGGTTAGGACTAAAAATAAACTCGACTTTAATTCCGTTCACGCCAACAGGAAGCTCAATAAAAATTGGGCCTGATGACGGAAGTAATAATTGGTATAATTACAATACAACTTATAATGCTAATTATTATTTTACAAACAATAGCAATCATATTGCTATCTTTTTCTCAAACACCTTTTTTAAGCAACTGATAGCTCAAAATGTAGATTTTACGAATAGCCAAGATTTTTTTACATTCTCATTTACTAATACAGCTGCACCCCAATCTGGATTCTATGAGTTTACACCTTCAAACCAATTAGTGATTAAACCACGAGATTATGGAATTAGCATTGTTCCTAGCGATTTCATACCGAATCCATCGAAAACGGGGAAAGTAGGCGCATCAGAGCCGCCTATTGAATTTAATTATATTGTTACGACAAGTGGCCCAAGGCAGGCTGATTCAATTACAGCTCGAGTAGAAGGGCCAAATATTAATGTTAGTGGGCGAAATTATTGTTTGTTCACATCCGATGATGACAGATATCAAGTGCCATTTTCTGCTTATCTTTCATTTAAAAATGCCTCAGGTATTGAGGAGTCGTATCGTTCAAATTGTGATAGTACTGAAATTTCTATGAAAAATGCACTCTGGGTAGAAACACCATGGGATATTCCTAATCAAGATTTAGGGTCATTTTACCGTACAAATTTAGATTTAAGCTTTCCAATGAACGACTCAAATTCACTTTTTACTTTAGATGGTATTGATTGGTTAGGTACTGTTTCTGCGAGTGGAACTGTTGTTGTAAAAGCTATTTGGACTGGGCCAGATGTACATTAGAGGCTTAGTCGTTTCTATAGTAAATGAAAATGGGCTGTTTTAAGAATAGTAGCTATTGGGATATTAAATGAATCAGTTAGTTTTAATCGATAAATTTATACATGATGAAAATAAAAATCCTTTGTAAAAACATATTATTAGTTTTACTCCTTTTGTCTTTTGGGAGAGCTTATGCGTTGTATATTAGCTCTGATATATCGTCATTAGAGGCAAGTAAAACATTTTTTTCAAAATCCTATATTAATGATACTAAAAAGACCAATTTGTATGATTTTAGTGCATATAAAATTGATAAACCGGGAAGTGCAGAAAAAGGGCAGGCTATTATTGATGGGGAGATTATTTTTACACCACTAAAAAAAATCTTACTACCCGGTGAACAGGAGTTTTTTAAAATTTTTTATCGCGGAAATAGCGATGAAAAAGAACGTTATTACAAGATTATTATTAGTGAAACACCACTTGAAATGCAGAGTGAAAATCGACGTGAAAGACAATCTTTGTTTTATCCTACGATGAGCCTAGAAACCTATTTTGTCGTGAGACCAAAAGATATCAATTTTAAATATGAGGTTAATACCAATGAAGGGGTAATAAAAAATATCGGTAATACCTATTTTCGAGTCATCTTACACGATGATTGCAGTTCTGAGGATGAAACGCCGTTAGTATTATATTTGTTACCACAGGAAGAGTATCGAGATTTAAAAGTAAAAAATAAAAGTCGAAAATATATTGTGATTTTTGATAAATATTATCCTATTGGCAATTGTGAAACATTGTAAATAAATGGGTTGAAATTATAGGTTTAATTTATTGATTGTTATGCATAGCGTGGTTGAAATGATGAGCAATCAAGAAGGAGGCTAATTTTAGCCTCTTTTTTTTGAATAATATAAATAATGATAAGAAAAAAATTATGTTTAATATGATGGTTTGGGCAGAATTAAGTACATAAAATAATTAAATTGGTTTAAGTATAGCCCGGTTAATAACTATGAAAATTTACTATAGAGTAACAAATTAGAATTTTGCAAACAATACTTCACTTAAATTTACAAAGTAAGTCGTAAATGGATTTGTTTTATTTTATTAGTATGATTAACTCAATGTAATTGCTTAAAAGATAACCAATCTATTTTTAGATGAATTATTATAAAAAATTTTATAAAACAAATTGTTATATTGAAATTAAATTATTTCATTATGTGACTTTGAGGTTTCCATTAATTTCAATATGTAAAAAAATATTATTTTTGGAATTTAATGTCAATTAACTAGTCATTTTATGATTAAAGCAAGATTATTAACTATTTCAATAGTTCTGTTTGAACATCGTTTATTATAAAAAGAGTATTGTTTTGGTTTTTAACGCTTACTTTACGCTTAGTTTGTGTAATTTAGATGCCGCAGCTAAAAGCCATTGTTAAAGTATGGTTTTTATTTTTTTTATTTGGCATTAGAATTTACTTCCCTTGTAAAACACTGTGATTGTTTGTTTTTACTATACAATTCACTTGTTTTTAGGAGTAAAAAAGCCAAAATGGAATGAATTAGTATGAATAATTTAATATCAACGACTAAAGATCACATAGCAATTGCCATCGGCTATGAGCTTTCAAAGTTAAGAAAATTACGAAACCTATCGGGAAAGAAACTTGCTGAAATGATAGATATTTCACAGCAACAGATTTCTCGATATGAAAGAGGTACTTGTCGTATCAATACCGACACATTAGTTTATTTATTATATAAATTAGGTACCTCTCTTGATGATTTCTTTATTGGTGTATCTTTGAGATTAAAAGAAATAGATCCTGAATTATATAAAAATTATCGATTTCTGTTTTATCCCTTAACTAGAGATAGCTATAAAAAATATTTTAAATTTGATGATACATCTCATTTTGGTTGACGCTATTCTATTGAATTTATTTTTAATTAATTTTATTAATTAATTTAATGGGTTTTTAGCTGCACTTATTTATTATATTTGTGTAGTGATAACCTTATGTTGAATATAAATTAAAATATAAGAAAACAATTCAATATCTAATATTGGGTTGTCTTTGCTGTGTGTTTTATTTAAATATTAGAGAGATTATAGTATGACATTTAAAAAAATTGTTCTCACTACTACATTATTTGCAAGTACTGCTGGTATGAGTTTAAGCGCGAGTGCTTCACCATCAGCAGAAGTTACATTACAAGGTGTTATTACGAGTACAACCTGCGATGTGACGATTAATGGTGGGAAATCTATTTTAAACGTTGGTGTATTTAAGCCAGCAGATTTCGTGGCAAATAAAATGTTAGGTGCCGTCAAGATGCCTGTCACACTAACTAATTGTAAAGCCGATGAAACGGGTGATTTGATTATTCAAGGTTTAACGTCTGTCGCTAATAATGACCAAAATATTTTTGTTAGTAATGATGCAGAAAAAGTTGGTTTCATGATTGCGCAAGATGATGGAAAAACGATTGTTAAAAATGGTCAACGTATTGGTTTGGATGCTAAAGAAGATGGTGTGACTGAGTATGTCTTTACCGTTGGTATGGCTTCTGCTGCCGCAAATCCTGAGCCAAATGCTTACAGCGCTCCTATCTTAATTTCTTATATCGTTAATTAATTTATCGGTAACTAACGCGAGTTAGCAGGAGATATCTTCTGCTAACTCAAATAAAGGTTGTGTGGATGATGCGTATTTATCGTTTTTTGTGGTTGAGTGTGATGAGCCTTTATTTTTTTTGTACTCATGCAATGGCCGGGATATCTCTAGATAGTACTCGAATTATTTTCGCGGAAGGTCGTGAAGCAAAAAGTCAATCGATAGGTGTGACAAGTAGTACCCAGTCAGCAACTGCTTATTTGGTGAAGGCGCAAGTGATGGGAGATGTTCGGGGGATACAAATGCAAACGCCTTTTTCTATAACACCATCACTTTTTCGCTTAGAACCAGGAAGTTCTAATCAGTTGCGGATATTGAAGACAGGAAATCAAGTGTTGCCTCAAGATAGAGAGTCTATCTTTTACCTTCGAGTCATGGCGCTACCATCAGGGCAAGAAAAAGAGTCTACATCGACAATAAAATTAGGTGGTGCTATCACAGTGTCAACTGGAAATGTGATTAAACTTTTCTATCGCCCATCTAAATTATTAATGACCCCACAGCAAGCGATGGCGTCACTGCAATTTTCACGCCACGGGCACGTATTGCAGGTAAATAATCCAACACCTTATTTTGTCACTTTATCATCACTGTCTTCTGGGGGGAAAATCGTTCCAATCAGTGTTCGTGAGCAAAATACAATGATTGAACCTTTTGGAACAATGGCGTACCCGGGTGCAAGTGTGGTGGGAAAAGTGACATGGAAAGCCATTAATGATTATGGCGGAATGGAGGTTTTCCATGGCGTTATTCGATAACTCAATGGTTTTAAAGTTCTTTATAGGAATGAGTGCATTATTTAGCAGTTCGGTAGTGCTTGCCACATCAGCATCTGTCGAATTTAGTGCAAAAATTGCCTATGAGGGAGCTTGTGAGATAGCGGTACCACCAACGGTGATTTTTAATCATGGCGAAGAGATTTTACCGAGCCAAATAGAGGCAAAGGATGCCGCGGCGAAAAAAAACTTTAATTTGATGCTGACTAATTGCAAAGGGGTTGGTGTGACACCGAAGATTAGTATCGTAGGCCCTTCAAATGCTGATTATGGCGATGATTTATTTTTAGACCCTATTGGTACTACATCAATCGGTTACGGTATTTTATTGAAAACTGAAGGGAACGCAACGTTCCAACCAAATGTGAATTTAGCGAGTAATAAAACCATTTCAACGGTTGATCATTGGGACAAAAGTACGAGCTTGGACACTATCAATGGCGCATTACCTATAGTGGCTATTTTAAGCTGTGGGCGTTGTGATGCTAAGGGACGTATTGGTGGTGAGTTGAATGCTACTGTGACTTTTGATTTTCAATACGATTAATTCATGAGGCGAACAATGAAATTACTGACCTTTACTTTTCAATGTATGGGAGGGCTTGTTTTCATGTTTACGATTAATTCGATGGTATTAGCGGCGGATCTTTCCATGATGGCATCAATAGCGAAGAAAGGCGTAGGGTGCGAAATAACCTTACCGCAGAATGTATTGACTTTTGCTCCCCTAAGTATGCGTCAGCTTAAAGGCCCAATTCAAGCTCACCAAATTAAGTCGTTAATTGTGCGCTTATCCTGTGTAAATGAAACTGAATTAATTAAGCCAATGCTGACCTTGCGAGGTATCACACCTTATGCAGAAGATTTGCATCAAACTGTATTTTTAGATGATACGCCTAACGGGGTTGGGTTTATGGTGCGCCAGTCACCGGATGATAAACCAATCGGGTTATTAGATTTTTATCAGCCTGATGCTGCGATTGGTAATGATAACACTGTGCAACCACTTAATGTTCTGAATAACGACAATCAATACAAAAGCGATAACGTATTGTGGGTTGGGATTGTAGGACCGTTGCAAAGTAACATTATTGCAGGGCGTTTTCATGCATCGTTGACCATCAATGTGGCATTTCAATAGTGGATATCGACATGAGGGTGAAACGTTTAATTGTATGTTTTAATTTGATAAATAAGATTGTATTAGGGTTTGTGATTGCCGTTTGGAGTGTAGTGGGTATTGCTGATACCAGTAGTAGTACGTTTAATTTCACTGCAATATTTGTGGGGGGAAGTTGTGAAATTAGCGCACCCACGAGTATTCAGTTTAATGATGGTGAGACGTTACGGCCTTCTGAAATTGAACAAGGAATAGCCGCAACAACGCAGTCATTTAATCTTATTCTCAGTAAATGTAGCGGATGGGGATTAACACCTTCTGTCAAAGTGAATGGTCAGAAAACGTCAGACTTTGGTCCTGCACTTTTTCGCAATACGTTAGGTGCGATGGATTCAAATGGTTATGGAATTTTATTAGCGACAGATGGAAATACCTCGTTTGTTTCAAATCCTAATTTAGCCGCGACAGGGACAATCTTAGCTAAAAATTGGAATCCAGAGTCGCAACTGGATTCGATAGATATCCGCATTCCAATAGTGGCGAAATTGACTTGTGGCAATTGCGATTATGCAGGGCGCCAAAGTGGTGCATTTAAAGCGACGGTTACTTTTGATTTTGTATATGAATAAGGCTAGTGAGTTATCGACATGAACAATATTAGGCTCAAACAAGTTTGTACAACTTTAATTTTTGCTGCTTTGTTTGTTTGGGGATTACTTTTCGCCAAAGAGAGCTATGCAGAAGGCGGGCTTAGCTTGGATCAAACTCGAGTCGTGTTTGATGGAGACGCGAAGAGTACCAAAGTGACATTAAACAACCAAAGTGAGCGTGTGTATTTGATCAATAGTCGAGTATTAATGACACCCGATGGGAATGAGAGATCGACAGCAGTACTGCCATTTATGGTGACGCCTCCTTTGTTCCGGTTAGAGAAAGAAAGCCGCAATACAGTGTTAATTTCTCGCAATAACATTTCGGCCTTACCTACTGATCGTGAATCTTTATTTTATCTGAGCTTTTTAGCAATTCCATCAGTAAAAAAAGGTAGCGAAGAGGTCACGGAAAAAGGATCAACCACGACACAAGTGTCTTTTGGTATCCGTATGTTAATTAAACTATTTTATCGGCCAACTGGTTTTTCGATGCCAGTATTGGCTGCGCCTGAAAAATTGACCTTTGTTCAACAAGGTATGCAATTACAAGTTACTAATCCGACGCCTTATTACCAGACGTTAGCGCAACTGACACTTAATGGGCAGTCTATCAATGTGCGTGAACAAGGTGCGATGATAGCGCCATTTTCAACTCAAACTTATCAAGTGAAAGCGCAAGTGCATGATATTCATTGGTCTGTCATTAATGATTTCGGTGGGTTAAGTGAAACCTTTCATTGGGCGCAATAAGTGAATGAGGAGTAGGACGATGAAGAGCAAGTACACCCTATTTCCGAAAGGTATTCATAGCTTGGTGATTATTTTATTCTTAGCCAATATTTCAGTAGCGAAAGCCGAAATACCGAGTGAGAGTAATGGAATTGTCTTGCAAGGCACAAGGGTAATTTATCCTAGCAATGAAAAGAATGGCATTACTTTTACGGTGACTAATAGAACATCGCAAGTCTATTTATTGCAATCGAGGGTTTTGTCGTGGCCAGTTTTGGCGGCTCAAGATGACTTGCAATTATCGGAAGAAACGAAAGGTGAGGTGACCACTAATGCGCCATTTATTGTGCTGCCGCCGTTAATTCGTTTTGCACCTTTGGATGAAATGACATTACGTATTCGGTTGACAAAAAATACATTACCAGTAGACCGTGAATCAGTATTCATGTTGGCGTTAAAAGCCATTCCAGCACAATCAGACTCTGAAGAGCGGTCTGGCGCAAAGATGGTACTAGCCTTGCAAAATAGCCTCAAATTATTTTATCGCCCTGAAGGTTTACCTTTTATGGACGGTGATGAACGAGCAAAACAATTGCAGTTTTCACATCAGGGTATGCAGCTTGAGGTTAAGAATCCAACACCTTATTACGTGACGATGAGTGATATTTCTGTCGATATGGATTCTGTATCGCTTGAGGGACATTCCATGATTGCGCCTTTTTCGGTTGAGCATTATGGACTCTCTACGTCAGGTGGTCGCTCGGTGAGTTGGCAAATTATCGATGATAATGGGCTTAAATCCACGGTACAAACTCAGAGACTAAATACCGCACTTTAATATTTCCACACAAATTTTTTTACGATGGAACACAGCCATTGGGGGTTAGTGTGCCTGTTGATTAATTGAGATAGATGTATGCAAAGTATTCGAAAACAAAAAATGAATAGAGCGCAGGGGCTGCCAATGCTTTTTCGCTTAAAGTTATTAAGTGTGGGCGTAATATTGAGCGTGTCGCCATTGGTTTACAGTGAAGACTATTTCGATCCGAGCTTTTTGACTTTGAGTGGTGAAAATAGCCAAGTTGATTTGTCGGCATTTAGTCAAGAAGGTGGCATTGCCGAAGGGGATTATACGGTTGCCGTGTTTGTGAACCACCAAGATGCAGGGCAATTTACGCTTCATTTTGAAAAAAACGTGAAACAAGTCATTGTGCCTGAATTAACGCCTGCTCTTTTGGCATCATGGGGGGTGAATGTGACCAATGTGCCAAAGCTTAAATCGTTACCTTTGAAAACCCCAATTGACGATTTAGCGGCTTATATTCCGCAGGCGACCACAAAACTAGATTTGGCGCGTTTGCGTTTAGATATCAGTATTCCGCAAGTGGCGATGAATTCGGTGTTAGCTCGTCAAATGGACCCGGCACTGTGGGAAGATGGTATTCCTGCGTTGATATTAAATTATAGCCTCAGTGCAGGTCGAAACCGTAACCATAGTGCGAGTAACAGAACTTCACAGGCCGATAATCTATTTGCTTCAGTGAGGGGGCGTGTCAACTTTGGGCCGTGGCGCTTAAACAGTACGATGACTCATACCCGTTTTGGCTATAGTGGGCAATCGGAGCAAGGAAATCGAACTCAGCAACAAACACGTTTTTCGAATACTTATTTGTCTCGTGATATTCGTGGGCTACGCTCGACATTATTGGTAGGGGAAGCCAGTACCGGAGGTGAAATATTCGATGGCGTGCCATTTAAAGGAGTACAACTTACCTCAAATGAGCAAATGTTACCGAGTCAGCTGCGTGGTTATGCACCTGTGATTAGTGGTGTTGCCAATACAAGTGCCCGTATTACGGTGCGTCAAAATGGCAATGTGGTGTATGAAACCTATGTGGCACCGGGGCCTTTTTATATAAATGATATTCAACAAGCTGGATTATCTGGCGACTTTGATGTGACCGTGACGGAAACGGATGGTACTGAACGCCGCTTTATTGTGCCTTATTCCGCATTGCCGATGATGTTGCGCCCTGGTAGTTGGAAATATGAATTAACTGCGGGGCGTTATAATGGCTCACAGACTCAAGGATCGAAGCAATCAGATTTCGTGCTCGGTACGGGAGTGTATGGTTCACAAAGTGGGATCACATTATTCGGCGGTGTGCTTGCTGCAAAGGATTACCAATCCATCAGTGCAGGGTCGGGGATCTCATTAGGGGAGATTGGTGCAGTTTCGGCAGATATTACTCAGTCAGTTGCCAAGTTTCAAACAGCTGCGGGGAAATTTGATCGTAAAACGGGTCAATCATATCGGTTACGCTATTCGAAAAGTTTAGTCTCAACGGGTACATCTGTAGATTTAACGGCACTCCGTTATTCGACAGAACATTTTTATAATTTTAGTGAATTTAATAGTCAGGGCTATAGTCTTGAAGAGGGAGTCACCCCATGGACTTTGCAACGTCGTCGTAGCAGCTTCCAAACACAATTAAGTCAACAATTAAACGGATACGGTACGCTACATTTTCGAGCGCATCGAGATGACTATTGGGGGGGAAGTAAAACCTTAACAGGATTATCCTTGGGATATAGCGGAACGGTGAAAAATGTCAGCTTTGGTGTGAATTACAATATTGACCGAATGAAAGATACAAATGGAAATTGGCCTGAAAACCGTCAAATCAGCGTCAATATGAGTATTCCGTTGCGTGTTTTTGGTTATTCAGAGGATTTACAGTCTATCTATGCGACTTCGACGATGACTCAGGATAATCAAGGGCGGACACAAAATCAAATTGGACTGAGTGGTAGTCTAGTTGATAGTGCTATGTCGTACAGTGTCTCACAAAGTTGGGGAAACCAAGGGCAAACAGCGGTTAGTAATGTCAATTTAGGATATCAAGGTAATAAAGGTAGTTTAAGTACGGGGTATAGCTACAGTGGTGATTCTCGTTCCATTAATATGAATGCCAGTGGTGGACTTCTAGTTCATGCCGGTGGGGTGACATTATCTCGCTCAATGGGTGAATCAGTCGCGTTGGTCAGTGCTCCTGGTGCGTCTGGAGCCCACTTGACTAATGGTAATGCGACCGTAGATTGGCAAGGCTATGCTGTTGCGCCTTATTTATCTGATTATATGAAAAACAGCGTGGGAATCGATCCGACAACATTGCCTGAGGGGGTGGATGTAACGCATTCAAATGTAAATGTTTATCCAACCAAAGGGGCGGTAGTTAAGGTGAATATTGCCACCCGCATTGGTTATCAGGTATTAGTGACGTTGAAGCAACCAAATCAGCAATCCGTACCATTCGGTGCCATCGCTACATTAATGAATGCAACGAGTGGGGATGAGGTCAGCAGTATTGTTGGAGATATGGGGCAAGTATACCTAGCCGGTCTTCCTGAAGAGGGTGAATTATTAGTTAAATGGGGCGAGACACCAGACCGCCAATGTCGAGTGAAATTTGCACTTACGCATTTGAACATAAATTCAGATAACCCAATACGCCAAGTGACTTATACCTGCAACAGTGTAATTGATAAAAAAATTATGTTAGCAGAGCCTAAACCAGTAGAAATGAGTTCTATTCTACTCACGTTAGAACATGAAAAAAATAATGAAAAACGTATATTTTTACGTTGAGTTCATATTAATTGAGATGTTGGATTTCTGAAGGTGAAAATAAAATGCCAATAAATTTATTAAATAAATAATCACTTATATTTCGTAGTGATGGAATAAATTTCAATTTAATATAATGTAATGAAAAGGGCGAGCTTAATGATATTTAAATTAAAAAATAGTTATTATCGATGGATAGTCACTATATTAATTGGAATTGGGTACTTTTTGGTAGGAATGAATAATTCTTATGCGGCTAGAATTAATGCTTCAATTAATGAAGGTTTTATACCAGTAGGCTCTTTTTCAGGTTCAGTCACTGTTCCTGCGAATACATATTTAAATGAAAGTGACTCCTTATATTCAGGCTTTGCATTTGCACTTACAAGTATGGGAGGGGGTATTTGTTCCAGTAACCAAAGCAATTGGAAAACAATTGATGGTTATTATGGATATGAATTAGAGACTGGCATTTTATTAATTATATATGATACAAATATTACAGGAAGTGTAATTTCTTCTTCGCATGGGACAGTAGCAGTTAATGGTACATTTAATCGTTATGGCGTTTTATCTGGATCGATACCACCAAAAACAAATTCAGAAAATTGTTACTCTTATTTAACTGAAAGTTTTAGAACACCAAGCAAAACGACAATACAAATAAATGGTCAATATGGTTACTATATTTCATCTCGTGCAGTTGCCGGTTCTTTTTCATTACAAAGAATTGGGTTGCGACGGGCTCAAGGTCAGGGAACAAATGGTGATTACATTAATATTAATGCTTCTGATTTACTAACGGTCACCTATATTCCCCCATTGAATTGTTCTATATCCGCGCCACCAACTATTAATTTTGGCATAATTAATGGCTTTAATACGAAAAGTGACGAATATTTAGCGCAACAAACTGGCGATTTGAATATTAATTGTTTTAGTGATGATCCAAATAGAGTTGCGAATGTAAAAATTCAAGTGATTGGAAAAGCAGAAAATTGGCCTAATATTCTCACGTTACGAAATGAGGAGAATAACATTTCGGCAGGTGAGATTCGAGGATGGATAAGGCCTCAAGGGGATCTTTCTTGTTCAGGTTCATCAGGAACTAATACAATGTATTTCTCTTCACCCGATCGTTGGATCGATGGCGGCAAAATTAAGAATGGAATAAATTTGATCCCCTATGTTTTTTATTTGTGTGGCAGTGGTAACAATAAAGCCAATAATTTGGGGCGCGCAAGTGCTACTGCGACCATTAATCTTTTGTGGAATTAAATTGAGTGATGAGTTTAAGTGTAAGACTTAAGGGTTCCACTTAAGATAAACATTGATGATAAATACCGATAAAAATGATAGCTCACAACTAACTATAATCATTTTACTTTGACGATTAGGCAGAAATTGATTTGGTTTTCATTTGGTTAAGGAAATTGAAACGCACTTATTTTAATCGTTTTTTTTCAAGAAACGTTGTCAGTTATCACTAAATTTACGACTAATTGCTTCAGAATCACAAATCACCTTGATCCCTGATAGTGAACTCAGGTTTAATAAGGGTAATGTTTTGCGCAATAAGGGCGCCTTAAAGTGAAATTTTGCGCAATAGAATGGATTCAGCACTGCGATAGCCTATTTTATTAACAGTTGGCTGTCAGGAGCGTAGCAAATAAGATCAAATTGCGTTAGTTTCATGGTCTGGCTGTGAAATTAGTCATAATTTTGAAATGTGAAAACTGGCTTAAGTACGTTTTTATCCTACCTGGAGTATACTGATGACGACTCGTAAAACCCTTGCTAATGCTATCCGCTTTCTAAGTATGGATGCGGTTCAAAAAGCAAAATCAGGGCATCCTGGCGCGCCTATGGGCATGGCTGATATTGCTGAAGTGCTTTGGCGCTCCCACATGAACCATAACCCAGCAGATCCACACTGGGCAAATCGTGACCGTTTTGTATTGTCAAACGGACATGGTTCTATGTTGATTTATAGCTTGCTACACCTTACAGGCTATGACTTATCAATCGAAGAGTTAAAAAACTTCCGTCAACTACATTCTAAAACACCGGGCCATCCAGAATATGGTTATACACCGGGTGTTGAAACGACTACCGGTCCATTAGGACAAGGTATTGCAAATGCTGTCGGTTTTGCAATCGCAGAGCGTACATTAGCGGCACAATTTAACCGTCCAGGTCATGATGTTGTTGATCACCATAGCTATGTATTTATGGGTGACGGCTGCATGATGGAAGGTATCTCACACGAAGCTTGTTCTTTAGCGGGTACCCTGAAATTAAATAAACTGATCGCATTCTATGATGACAACGGTATTTCTATCGATGGTGAAGTAGAAGGTTGGTTTACAGACGATACCGCAGCACGTTTCGAAGCTTACAATTGGCATGTGATCCGTGATATTGATGGCCATGATGCAGATCAAATTAATGCGGCAATTAATGAAGCGAAAAACCAAGCAGATAAACCAACACTTATCATCTGTAAAACAGTGATTGGTTTTGGTTCACCTAACAAAGCGGGTTCAGAATCTGTTCACGGTGCGCCATTAGGTGATGCAGAAATCGCGGCAACACGTGAAGCGTTGGGCTGGCATTATGCGCCATTCGAAATTCCACAAGAAATTTATCAAGCTTGGGATGCTCGCTCTGCTGGCAAAGAAAAAGAAAGCGCTTGGGATGTTAAATTTGCGGCTTATGCAAGTGCATTCCCTGAGCTAGCAAAAGAATTTACACGTCGTATGGCGGGTGAGTTACCTGCAAGCTTTGATGCTGATGCGAAGAAGTTTGTTGAACAACTGCAACAAAATCCAGCGAATATCGCGAGCCGTAAAGCTTCACAAAATGCATTGGAAGCTTTTGGTAAAGTATTACCTGAATTTATGGGCGGTTCTGCTGACTTAGCACCTAGTAATTTAACTATGTGGTCAGGTTCTAAAGCACTGAACGTAGATGTTGCAGGTAACTACATCCATTACGGTGTTCGTGAATTTGGTATGTCAGCTATTATGAACGGTATTGCGTTGCATGGTGGCTTCATTCCTTACGGTGCAACTTTCCTCATGTTTGTTGAATACGCGCGTAATGCGGTTCGTATGGCAGCATTGATGAAAATTCGTAGCATCTTCGTTTACACACATGACTCTATCGGTCTAGGTGAAGATGGCCCAACGCATCAGCCAGTAGAACAACTTGCAAGCCTGCGTGTGACACCAAATGTCAGCACATGGCGTCCTTGTGACCAAGTCGAATCTGCGGTTGCATGGAAATATGCTGTTGAGCGTAAAGATGGTCCAAGTGCACTGATTTTCTCTCGTCAAAATCTGGAACAGCAACCTCGTACCGCTGAGCAATTAGCGAATATCGAAAAAGGTGCTTATATCCTGAAAGATTGCGCGGGCACACCAGAGCTTATCTTTATCGCAACTGGTTCTGAAGTTGAATTAGCCGTGAAAGCGGCTGACCAACTGTCTGCTGAAGGTCGTAAAGTTCGTGTGGTTTCAATGCCATCAACAGATGCATTTGATAAACAAGATGCGGCATACCGTGAAGCGGTTCTACCTGCAAATGTTAGCGCTCGTGTGGCTATCGAAGCGGGTATTGCAGATTACTGGTTCAAATATACAGGTCTGAATGGTGCAATTATTGGTATGCATTCATTTGGTGAATCAGCTCCGGCGGAACTTCTGTACAAAGAGTTCGGTATTACGGTTGAAAATGCAGTTGCATCAGCAAAAGCATTATTGAAATAGCGCCCAAATTAATTGCTGGTAAGTGACGGCAATAGAGCTAAAAAGCGCTCTTGTATCAATTTAGGTACAAGGGCGTTGTTTTTTTGTGCATTCGTACCTGTTTTGCTATTGCGTTCTGTAAATTTATCCCTTAATCTAATTCTAGATAAGCTGAACCGTTTCAGTTTTAGTTAATCCAATGAAAAAAATATCAAAAATGTCGAGTGAAGCACACTTTTGATGTTTGACAGCTAAAATGAGCAGTAGAGTTTGTGTGAGTCAGTTATCCTAAGCAACCGTGTGATTTTGCTCAGATATAAGGTATTCAATGGCAATCAGGGTAGCAATTAATGGCTTTGGTCGGATTGGTCGAAGTGTTTTAAGAGCTTTATATGAATCTAGCCGCCGAGCGGAAATCGTGGTGGTGGCAATCAATGAGCTGGCCGAGCCTGAAGGCATTGCGCACTTGTTGAAATATGATTCAAGCCATGGGCGCTTTGCTTGGGATGTGCGTCTCAATGGTGAGCTTCTACAGGTTGGTGATGACAATATCCGTATATTTCATCAATCTGAGATAAACCAATTGCCTTGGAAAGAGTTGGGAATCGACATTGTACTCGATTGCAGTGGGGCTTATGGCTCCCGTGAAGATGGCTTACAGCATCTTGCATCTGGCGCAAAAAAAGTGTTGTTCTCTCATCCGGGTACTGACGATCTTGATGCGACCGTTGTGTATGGCGTTAATCATGATAGCCTTAGACAAGAAGATAAAATTGTCTCTAACGCATCTTGCACCACAAACTGTATTATTCCTATTATCAAATTATTGGATGACGCGTTCGGCATTGAATCAGGCACGGTGACAACGATCCACGCATCAATGAATGACCAACCAGTTATCGATGCTTATCATAAAGACTTGAGGAGAACGCGTGCGGCAAGCCAATCTATTATCCCTGTTGATACTAAGCTAGCTGCCGGAATTACCCGTATTTTTCCGAAGTTTGAAGGTCGCTTTGAGGCTATTTCGGTGCGTGTGCCAACCATCAATGTGACGGCAATAGACTTGAGCGTTACTGTGCATGAAAACGTCTGTGTCGAAAAAGTGAACTCACTATTGCACGGCGCCGCACAAGCACATTTTCGTGGTATAATAGACTATACTGAATTACCACTTGTCTCGACGGATTTTAATCATGATCCCCACAGTGCCATTGTTGATGGAACTCAAACGAGAGTAAGTGGTCAGCATTTAATTAAAACCCTAGTCTGGTGTGATAACGAATGGGGTTTTGCTAACCGGATGCTAGATACAACGCTAGCGATGGCAAAAACAGGTTTCAACTAATTGACTACTGATAATCAGCTATTGATATACAAAAAAGTTTGGTATGCCTGATTATTTACATAGGGTCGATAAAAATTTTATAGAGAATCAACAAGAGGATTCACCATGTCTGTAATTAAGATGACCGATTTGGACCTAGCGGGTAAACGCGTTTTTATTCGTTCTGACCTAAACGTTCCTGTAAAAGATGGCAAAGTTACTTCTGATGCGCGTATTCGTGCTTCATTACCAACAATTGAAAATGCTCTCAAGCAAGGTGCTAAAGTCATGGTCACTTCTCACCTCGGTCGCCCGACTGAAGGTGAATACAACGAAGAGTTTTCTTTACAACCTGTTGTTGACTATCTGGCAGCAAAAATTGATTACCCAGTTCGTTTGGTTAAAGACTATTTGAATGGCGTTGATATTGCTGATGGTGAGTTAGTTGTTCTAGAAAACGTTCGCTTTAATAAAGGCGAGAAAAAAGATGATGAAACCCTATCTAAACAATATGCTGCACTATGTGATGTTTATGTGATGGATGCATTTGGTACGGCTCACCGTGCTCAAGCGTCAACGCATGGTGTTGCAAAATTCGCTCCTGTTGCTTGTGCAGGTCCATTGCTGAGCAATGAACTGGAAGCATTAGGTAAAGCGCTGGGTAACCCTGCGCGCCCAATGGTAGCGATTGTTGGTGGTTCTAAAGTTTCAACTAAACTGACTGTTTTAGATTCACTGTCTAAAATTGCTGATCAACTGATTGTTGGTGGTGGTATCGCAAATACCTTTATCGCTGCGCAGGGTAATAATGTGGGTCGCTCATTGTATGAAGCAGACCTAATCCCTGAAGCGAAAAAATTACTGGCTAACTGCCAAATTCCAGTACCAACAGATGTTCGTGTTGCAACTGAGTTCTCTGAAACTGCGGCTGCCACTTTGAAACCAAGCACTGAAATCAAAGATGACGAACAAATTTTGGACTTAGGTGACGAATCCGCAGAACGTTTGGCTGAGATTCTGAAAAATGCAAAAACCATTCTGTGGAATGGCCCAGTTGGCGTATTTGAATTCCCTAACTTCCGTAAGGGAACAGAAATCGTTGCTCGTGCAATTGCCGAAAGTGACGCATTTTCTATCGCTGGTGGTGGTGACACCCTAGCAGCTATCGATTTATTTAATATCGCTGATAAAATTTCCTATATCTCTACCGGCGGTGGTGCTTTCCTTGAATTTGTTGAAGGTAAAAAGCTCCCAGCTGTTGTGATGCTAGAAGAACGTGCTAAAGCGTAATTAATTTGTTCATACACAATAGGCGGCATTGACCGCCTATTCACCACAGGACCTTTTCACATGTCTAAAATTTTTGATTTTGTTAAACCGGGTGTTATCACGGGTGATGATGTACAGAAAGTTTTCGCAGTTGCCAAAGAAAATAACTTTGCATTGCCAGCGGTGAACTGTGTTGGTACTGATTCAATTAACGCCGTACTTGAAGCGGCAGCAAAAGTACGTGCTCCTGTTATTGTTCAGTTCTCAAACGGTGGCGCTGCATTTATCGCAGGTAAAGGCTTGAAAGCGGAAGGCCAACAAGCGGCTATCTTAGGTGCAATCTCTGGCGCTCATCATGTGCATCAAATGGCAGAACATTACGGTGTTCCTGTTATTTTGCATACTGACCACTGTGCACGTAAATTACTGCCATGGATTGATGGCCTGTTAGATGCGGGTGAAAAACACTACGCGAAAACAGGTAAACCATTATTCTCTTCACATATGATTGATTTATCTGAAGAATCATTAGAAGAAAATATTGAAATCTGTGCTAAATACTTAGCGCGTATGGCAAAAATCGACATGACTCTAGAAATCGAGCTAGGTTGTACTGGCGGCGAAGAAGACGGTGTTGATAACACAGGAATGGATAGCTCTGAGCTATACACTCAACCAGAAGATGTTGCTTATGCTTATGAGAAACTGAACGCAGTTAGTCCACGTTTCACTATCGCAGCATCATTCGGTAACGTTCATGGTGTTTATAAACCAGGTAACGTGCAATTGACGCCAAAAATTCTGCGTAATTCACAAGATTTCGTTTCTGAGAAATTTAACTTGCCACACAATAGCTTAGATTTCGTTTTCCACGGCGGTTCAGGTTCAAGCGCTGAAGAAATCAAAGAAGCTGTCGGTTACGGTGTTATCAAAATGAACATCGATACTGACACTCAGTGGGCAACTTGGGACGGTATCCTGCAATATTACAAAAAGAACGAAGGCTATTTGCAAGCTCAGTTAGGTAATCCAGAAGGTGCGGATAAACCTAATAAAAAATACTATGACCCTCGTGTATGGTTACGTAAATCACAAGAGTCAATGGTTGTTCGTTTAGAGCAAGCATTCAAAGAATTGAATTGCGTTGACGTTCTGTAATTAACTAACTCGTTAATTTAGAAAGTTTAATCCCTCCGTAAGGCGACTTGCGGGGGGATTTTTTATGTTAGTGTATTTTAATAATACTTTAACATTTATTGTTTTTTTTGAATTTAGTTACTTAATAAATGGATAGTTGCCTTTATATTCAAATTATTTTCAGAACAACTTTATAAAGTTTTTTACTACTAATGAAGTTAAAGTTGGAGCGAAAAAAGAGAAATTGTGTCGATTAAAATATAACCAGTTGTTGCGCGATACGCAACGGCAGTGATACAATCTTATTGAACCTATGGATAAGACGATGATAAAAGATTTTAAACATAAGGGATTAAAACAATTTTTTCTTTACGGTTCAGTGGCCGGAATAAATATAGAGCATAGTAATAAAATTCGTTTACGATTGGCTGTTATTGATTCGGCAGCACAAGTTAATGATATCAATAGACCCGGTTATAATTTGCACCAATTGAAAGGAAATAAGCTTGGATACTGGTCTATCGTTGTCACTGGTAATTGGCGTATCACCTTTCGCTTTGAAAACGGCAATGCTTATATAGTTAATTATGAGGACTATCATTAATGAATATGTTCAATCCCCCCCATGCAGGTGAACTGATAATAGAAACTTTGGATGAGTTAAATATAAGTGCGCGAGATTTAGCGAAAGCTTTGCATGTAGCACCTTCTACTGTCCACCGTATACTTAAAGGCACTGCAATTGTCACCCCTGAAATGGCAATTAAACTATCTAAAGTTCTTGGGAGTTCACCAAAATTTTGGCTCAATATTCAAGATAATTACAGCCTTTATATCGCAGCAGGGAAAGTTGATGTTACACATTTAGAGAGTCTCGTTACCACGGCTTAATTTCTTTATTAATAAGCACTTATAAAGCCTCGGTTTTATAAGGTGTACCTTGATGAAATCTTAACTGCCATTGATTGGCTGGATTTCTTAACCAAAGAGATGAACGATTGGTGTGTTTTATTTCTAACCTTTCCTCAAGTTCAAAACTATGGTAATTGATAAGAACGGAATCATCACCTATCGTTGAAATACTTAGACTTGTTCTGTTAATCATGAGTGCTATAATCAGACCTAATAACAGGTCTTATGGAGTAATAAGATGCCTCATATTATATTGAGTGATGTGACTGCAAGTATCAGTGAATTAAAAAAAAATCCGATGGCAACCGTAGATTCTGGTGAAGGTTTTCCTGTGGCTATTTTGAATAGGAATAAACCGGCATTTTACTGTGTTCCTGCTGATGTTTATGAAAACTTACTAGAACAAATTGAAGATCAGGCTCTTATTGAGATTGTTAAAGAGAGGCAAAATCAAAAATTAGTCGATATCGATTTGGATAGTTATCTATGACTGATGTGTATAAGGTCAAATTTAGAGAAGAAGCAGCCAAAGAATGGAAAAAGCTTGGGGCGACAATCCAAAAGCAATTCGCTAAAAAATTAAAATCACTAATAGAAAACCCTCACATTCCATCAGCAAAACTTAGTGGGATAGCGAATTGTTATAAAATAAAATTGAAGGCATCTGGTTATCGATTAGTTTATGAAGTCATTGATAATGAATTAATTATTATTGTTGTGACCATTGGAAAAAGAAATCGTAATGAAGTGTATGATATCGCTAAAAAACGCTTATAAAGCCTCGGTTTTATAAGGCGTACCTTGATGAAATCTTAACTGCCATTGATTGGCTGGATTTCGTAACCAAAGAGATGAACGATTGGTGTGTTTTATTTCTAACCCTTCCTCAAGTTCAAAACTATGGTAATTGATAAGAACGGAATCGTCACCTAGCATAGAACAAGTATAATTTTCTGAGTAGATTTGTTTTGGCTCTTCTTCGCTCAAGCTTGCTAGCGTATCGAGTTTATTGGTCGATACACCTGAGCGGCAAAATTCAAAAAAATCCTCATGTAATATTTCAGCTAAAAAATCTGAATTATGCCTATTGGTTGACGAATGTAGTTTTTTCTCTAGTTCAATCAACAACTCAAAAATTTCATTCATAGTTATAACCGCCCAAGCTGGCGAGCGAGTTGTTGTGCAAGTGCATTTAATGTGTCAGAACCCGTATGAAAATGCATCGCAATTTCCATTTCTTGTGCTGTGGGGAAGCCGTCTTCTTCCGTTAAAATACGATGTTGAGGGAGTTTCGCTCGCACAGGTAGCAAACTCACCCCAAGCCCATCAGTGATGGCGCTTTGGATACCCGCGAGACTAGAACAGGTGTAGGTGATGTGCCAAGGACGTTGTTCAATATCGAGTAACTTGAACATATCATTGCGATATAGACCATTTTCGGGAAACACAATTAAAGGGACAGAATCGGTGTTTAAATGTTCTCGTCTATTGGTCGTCAACCAACAAAGCGGTTCTGGCCAATGATAGTGACTTTTGAATTCACCTTTTCGTTGTTTTACGATAATTAAGTCTAGTTCACCATGTTGATAACGTTGATGGAGCTGGCGACTTAACCCACTTGTTACTTCAAGGCGGATATTGGGATTATCTTGCATAAAAATCGCCAGTGTTGGCGTGACTTGGCCGGAGGCTAAATCTTCAGGAAACCCAAGTCTAATGGTCTGAATAATGGCATTACCCGTCATTTTCATAAAGAAAGTATCATTTAGCGCTAAGATTTTTTTTGCGTAACTTAATAATACTTCGCCAGTTTCAGTTAAAGCCAATATGCGATGTCCTCGGATAAACAGTGGTTGTCCTACTAATGCTTCTAGGCGTTGGATCTGTTGGCTCAACGTTGATTGTGTTGAGTTTAAATGTTGAGAAGCCACCGTAAAATTACCCGTCTCAGCAACAGCCACGAATGTTTTTAACAAAACAAAATTGAGTAATGAATTCATTTTATTAATACCTGAGATTTAATTATTTAATTTCTAAATAGTATATATTTTAAGTAGATTAAAGAGTCCCCAATAAGGAGACAAGTGATGAATGTACTATTTTTAAAGATTAAATGGTTTTTAACAACTAAATGGGCTATTTATTCCTTTGGAATATTCAGTATTTCATTGATACTTATGGTTAAATCTATGGCAAATTCAAACCCTGAACAATTAACGATACTCGCTGAAAAAGGTCAACTTAGTGCGGTGCAACAACGCATTGAACAAGGGGCTGATATCGAACAGCGTGATCCTCGCTTACGCACGCCATTAATGGCGGCCACTCATGCTAATCAAATTGATGTCGCCCGTTATCTTATTGAGCAGGGCGCAGATGTTAATGCGGTAGATGCAATGCAAGACACCCCTTATTTATATGCAGGTGCGCGAGGTTTGCAAGAAATTCTTGAGATGACGCTCAGTCATGGTGCAAATTTAAAAAGTACCAATCGTTATGGCGGTACAGCGTTGATCCCTGCGGCCGAACGCGGACATGTTAAAACCGTGAAAACACTGATTGATGCGGGTGTTGATGTTAATCATGTTAACCGATTAGGTTGGACTGCATTAATCGAAGCGATCATTCTAGGTGATGGCAGTGATAAATATGCCACAATCGTGACGATGCTGATTGAAGGGGGCGCTGATGTTAATCTCGCAGATGCGTCAGGTAATACGCCATTAGTCCTCGCAAAAGATAAGGGTTATCGCCATCTTATCGCGATCCTCGAACGTTCAGGCGCTAAATAAGGCGAGATAAACAGTTTTGTAGCAGAACATTAGCAGTAGGAATAAGTGGGTTAATGAATAAACCAATTGCATCATCGTTAGGCTTAGTCGCCACTATTATCTTAGTTGGCATTAACTTACGACCTTTTATGACAGGGCCGGGGCCAGTTATTGACGATATCATCCGAACGACAGGGATGAGCTATCAAGATATTTCGTTATTGACCTTATTACCAATGCTACTTATGGGCGTTGGTGCGCTGATTGTGCCCGCACTGAATCGGCGTTTGGGCGAGCGCCTTGGTATCAGTATAGCGATGCTATTACTGCTATTGGGATCATTTACGCGACTCTTTGTCACGACAGGCTCTGCGCTATTATTGACGGCTTTTTTGTGTGGCCTTGGCGCGGCTTATATACAGGCTGTATTTCCGGGGATGATTAAGTCTCGATTTCCCAAAAAAATGGCCACAATGACCGGGCTCTATTCTGCAACCTTGATGGTGGGCGGGGCAATTGGCGTACAGTTAACGCCAATATTGTCGAAAACATCAGGACATTGGCAGCAGGCATTGGCTTGGCTTGCTCTTCCTGCATTGATTGCGCTTATCGCTGTGTTGATAAATATTCGGTCCACTAGCGCGATGTCTGATACTGGGCAAAACTCGATATGGATTTTTCTCACTAAACCGCGAGCATGGCTGTTAATGATAGGGTTTGGTTTAGTGAATGCAGGTTATGGCACGGTAGTGACTTGGTTGGCGCCTTTTTTCCAAGAGCAGGGGATGAGCGCACAAAAAAGTGGTTCTTTTGTTGCGATGTTAACTGTTTTTCAAGCGGCAGCTGCATTGATGATCCCGGTCTTGGCTTCCCATAATATTGATCGCCGCTTTTGGTTAATGATGACGCTAATCAGTCAAGTGTTAGGATTTGCCGGGTTGATGCTATTGCCTAATTTTGTGCCACTTGTCTGGGTCGGTTTATTGGGCTGTGGGCTTGGGGGTAGTTTTGCCTTGACGATTATTACGTCACTCGATCATTTACCCCATCCGGCAAGCGCTGGGGTATTAACCTCATTGATGCAGGCGGGTGGCTTTATTATTGCGGGTTTTGGCCCTTTATTAGCGGCTTGGGTGCATCAAGTTAGCCAAGGTTTTGGCTGGGTATGGGCAATACATATCGTGATGGTGTTAATAACATTATTATTGTTTTTGCGTTTGAATCCACAAGGCTACAGCCGGATTTTTAGCGTAAAGTGAATAATTTCATAGTACATGATGCAAATGATAATCATTGTTATTTTCTTGTTTCTTTGTCAAGTTAGCTGCAAATTTGTTCATCTTTTAAAGAGCCATTATGCAGCAACGCATCGAAGAAAAACTCAGTCTTGCCCACTCAAATCGTGAAGAACGACAAATAGGACAACATATCCGTATCTGTCGTGGCGAATTTTTAATCGCAAATGACCTTAGTATTGATGAAGAGCAAAATGCAGGACTTAAAATTGTCGCGATTCACCAAGGTGGAATGGGCTGTCGCAGTAGCGAGAACATGGTAAAAAGGCCTTTATGGTATGGGGCGCATCAAAGTTATTGAACCTGTAACCGTGATCGTCTATGCCCGTGATAGCTGGTGGGATGTGAAAACGCCAACTGCGAAATTTACCGAAGATGGACGAATCACCCCCTATGGTGGCGTGATTTGGGACTTTGCACAAGACTGGTCGCTGTATGGTAGCTATTCGACGGTTTATCAGCCACAAACTGGCAGAACGTTGAGCGGTAAAATGCTCAAGCCGGTAGAAGGTCAAACCCTTGAAGGTGGGGTGAAAGCTGGTTTGCTAAATGGCAGTCTGAATTTATCCGGTGTGATTTATCAAATCGATATAAAAAATAATCCACAAATCGACCCTGAACATCCATCAGGCGGATTTAATAATTATTTTGTCAGTGGCGGCAAAGTACGTAGTCAAGGTTTTGAACTTGAAGGTGTTGGTTTTATCACGTCGTTTTGGGATGTATCAGTCGGTTATACCTATACTGACACCAAATATCTTGATGATAGCCTTTGTCGCATTATTAGTGACATTGTCCCATTATCGTTATATGCAACGGTTACAGATAAAAGAAGTTTAAATTTTGTATTAACATTATATTTAAAAACTGACTTCAGCTATATACTGAAGTCAGTTTTAGTTAGTGGCTGAATATGAAATATTTAGCACTATGGTGATAATTTAAAAGAAATTTCCTTTTGTAAGTCACTTTCTTGGCCTCGTTGTTCAAGAAAATAATTTAAATCACATTGCAAAACATTGGCAAAGATACAAAGGCGATAAATAGTGAAGTTTTGTGTTCCACGTTCATAACGCGAAATTTGTTGTTGACTCAATCCTGTATTTTGACCAAGTGTACTCGCACTCCAACCTAACGTTAGGCGTCTTTTGCGAATAAGTTGGCCAATATGGTCATTTTTAATGTTACTATTATATTTTTTCATGGTTTTTCTCTTATTTATATAGCGTTATTGCTATTAGTTATATTTATAGGAAGCGAGCTTCCATTATTATTTTGTGTAATTTTATTTGTACTTAATTTTATTTCTTGATTAAGGTCGTTTTCATAAATAGATTGTTCTCTATTGAGTATAAATAGACCGATAATAAAAATGGCTAGTGCAATAAAGGAAACAACAAAACCAAATAGATGCGATAGTTTTCTATTGATATAAAATAATGATTGTGTCTTTAATGGGAATGCCACATCAGAAAAAGACAAAAATAATATAATCATTCCCCAATGTAATGCGGATAAAAGGAATGGATATTTTATATTGCTATAAATAATCATAGGAGTTATTGATAGGATTATAGCTAAAGAATAACCATTCCCGTTTTCTTTGTATTTTATAAACGATTGAAAAGCTATGTAAACTCCTCCAGTTAGAACGAGGGACATAAAAATAAGGTTAATATACCCCCCCGTCATAATCCAAAGAAATATTTCATTGTGTGAGCGTGGAGTGATAAAATATTGTATATTTAAAAAAGGTAATGTTATTTTGTTATGATTGCTTTCCTGTAATAATATATCGCTCCATAACTCATAAGGTTGTTCAAAAAATAAAGTCATAGAAAAACGTAATATTTGATTAAGATAAAATTGATTAACAAGAAAATCATCTATACTTTCAATGCGTTCATTTATGAGATAAGCGCTCATCAATAACGCAAAAAAAATAATCAAATAACTGCCAATGAACCTAGCCTTGTTTTTTTTGTAAAAAAGAAAAGTGAAAATAAACATGCAAATGATAAAAATAAGTATAGATGTTATCGCTTGAAATAAAATAATCATTAAAGTGAAAATAAATATTAAAATGCCAATGGCAGTAATGCGGAATTGTTCATTTCGTTTGGATGATAGCCTAAATTGCGATAATATTAATGTTGTTAATGATAATAAACAGGCGGTAGATATGTTGATTGATAGCACATTAATATGCTGAGACAAACCATTTGAACGCATTTCCTCTGCAAAATAAAAAGCATCAGATTCAAATAAATATTGGTAAAAGGCTAATATTGCCTGTATGCCAACTACTGCAATGTAACCGTAGATACAGAAAAACTGTATTGACCATTTATTCTTAAGTTGTAAGCCCACAATATAAAATAATACGCCACCAGTAATACCTGACCAATACCAAAGGTCAAGTTCCTGATTAGCTTTTTTTGAAAATATTAAACTCACTACTAAAATAATTAAGGCTAAACAATAACAAAGAGCAGGTAAGGTAATCACAATTCTACTTTTTCGATAGGCAACACTAAAGGCTACGCTGGCGATGATTAAAATAATCGCCAGCCAACTAATGATGTTTTGTAGTAACGCTTGGCGTAAACTACTTAAACTATCGATGTAAATTATATTGGCTATATTCCAAATGATATATATACCAATAAAAATTGCACGTGAGAATTTAACCATTTTATTATTTATTCATTTGTCGTTAAGATTATAAATAAGTCGCAATTAGCCAAGCGTTTCCTTTATACTTTCCTGGCTTAGCATTGGAGCCTGAAATACGACTTTCAATTTGAATTGTTTTGATTTTATTGATATTAGCAACGAAGCTTTTTCCACGCTGATTACTTTCTGCATCATATAATGTTAATTCAGAGTAAATGGTATTACTACCTGACTTTAATGGAACACGTTTTTGAGGGTCATTATCGGTAGCGTAATCTAAGCTGAATTTAGCTTTTACTGCTTTATCATTATTGCACTGATAAGTTATAGTTCGGATTGCTTTACTCCCGAATTCAGCCGCATCCAAGATCTTATGGTCAATATTTAAATTATCAATACTTGATTTACAGTCTGAAGGGAAATTAATCATTGAGCTTGTTAACTCTATTTTTATTGTTGCACTATTTTCTGATATTGGACTCATATTAGGCTTATAAGTATCTTGGAACATCACTGAATAGCCTGCAATCGTTGCTTGTGGAATTATTATTTTACCATCAATAGGAATGGTTTTAACAAAAACTCTAATTTCAAAAGGGAAAAGAGTTTTGAAATTAGAGGGATCTAAAGGACCTGTATTAGAAATAGAACAACCAATAGAAGGTATATTTACCCATTGAGTTGTTAAAGATTTGCTGGAGTACATCGTAACATAAGTATTAGAATTTATTTTGTATACGTCGTATCCATTAATAGTGAAGCCTGCTTTTGGTATATATGAAAATATACGATGATAAGCATATTTTGCATCTAAATAGCCGGGGCCTAAAACATAGTCTGTACGACAATTAACCGTACCAGTAGCTTGTGATGTATTTTCATTAACGATAATTCCTTCTTGATTGGGTGGCGTTATAGAATAATATTTTTCTCCATTACTTCCTGTTATTAAAGAATTATTAATTTTAGCATTGTAAGAGGATAAATTTATTATATAGCTACCACCAGTATTAGTGTAACGAGTTAGAGCATGAGATAAATTACTATAGAAAAATAGCAATATGAGTATCGAAATTAAGGGAGTTATTTTTACCTTTTTCACTGTTCCAGCCCTATATTAAATATAATCAATCATGAGAGAGATAGCGGCTCGAAATGGGCCGCCTTGCAAATCTTCAATTTTTTTATCTGTGACGAGTTGTGCTTCTATCGCGAAGAAACCTTTTGAATCATTAGTTGTTGGTATGATTTTTTTCCATTCATAAAAAGGAAGAGAGGAGACTTGGCCCTCTTGGACGAAACGAATTCCTAGTCCGTCAATGTTGGTTGTAAGTACAGGTATACCGTTAATCAAGGCGGTGTCACCATCTTTAGGTGAGAGATACATTTGTAAGCCTTTTTTTACATCGCATTTTTCGATTACAAGCTGGAATGTTTTTTTTGTTTCTGGAATTCTTTCAGCATTGACATCTGAAAAATTTACTGTCAGTTCTTTTTCACCATTAGTACTTGTCACGACACAAGCAGGACTAATAAGTGTTGCCTCTAAGGTAATGTAAACGTCGCTGTAGGTGATTGCGGGGAAAAATAGCAAAAATAGTGCAAAGTTACGTATTATATTCATTGGGATTTTCCTTATATATAGTCTAGGTTAAAAGTCACCAATGCTGAAAAATCACCCGGTTTTAGACGATCAATCCAAGGTTTTTTTGCATATACACCGAGAAGCAAGGTATTAACTGAATCTTTACCGACTTGAGTGATTTTACTGATATCAATAGGTACATTAAATTTGAGTTCTTTACCCTCATTATCAGTTAATGCTAATAAAATGTTGGTAACACCATTTGTCATTACATAACTGATCCCATTATTAGTTATTATTTTTTCAGAGCTTAGTGTAATTTTAATCGTTTTATTCATAGCCATCGTAGTGCAGTTAACAATATCCAATTGAAAAGGTTGAATATCTGAGCGTCCTAGGTTTTCCAACGTAGAGAATCGTAAGTTAGGGAGGGTAATTTCTTTTTTAAGTGCGTCGTCGGATAATTTGCAGCCGTTAGTGAGTAAATTACCCTCAAAATTAACTACTAAACCATTTGCTAAACTATTATTTCCTACCAACAATAGTAGGTAAGCACCTAGTATTAACGACAAAAATTTAGTCATAATGCATCTCCAAACGATAATTAAAATTGTTGGCGATAACTGAGAATGAAAAAATATTATCTAAAGGTGGTGCTGATAGCACATGCTTCGTTTTCTCTGAAACAAGAGAAAATGGAAGCCAAAGGTGCTTTTTTTGCGTTATCGAGATGCAATGAGTAAAATTTGTACTGATTCGATAAATCGGTTCGCCGCTCAGATTAATACCAAGCTGCGTTGCGACTCGTGGTAGGCACGGAGACATCGCAAAATGATACATAACCGGGGTATTTTGTGGCGTAATTGCAGGTGCCGTTGTGGGTATTATCAGCATCCATAACCCTAATTGATGTATTTTCATGCTAACGCTCCTTTTCATTTTATGTGAATTATTTGGTCACACTGCATTGTGTGGCTTGGCATTTAAATGCGAGCGTTGGTTTACCGCCGTAATCATTGATATAGGTTAAATGAGGTGTCGTCAGTTTCGCTGATTTAAATGTATGTGTTGATTTTGGTGCGATCATCACCGCTTCAAAGTCGGTTTCTTCAGAGAATTTTTTGCTGTTACCAAAGCCAATGACAGTGATATGAAAAGGTGTTGAATTATTTAATTGGTAGCCTTGTGCGGATTGCGTCAGTGTTAATTGATTGGTCCACTCTTTCTTGCTTTCGGCCACAATTGCTTCCGGGCGATAAAACAGTTTAACTCGGCTTTGTAAGGCGATCTGCAATACGCCAGCCTCTGTTGATGTAGGCGGAATTTCCCTTAAGTTATAATAAAATAGTGACTCTCTATCCTGAGGTAATTTTGCAATTTCAGGGCTCGTACTTAAACGAACAATACTGCTTGATTGTGGTTCCATTCTTTGGATAGGTGGCGTAGTAACAATAGGACCCGTGACTAATTTTTTGCCTGCTGCATTTTCCAACCAAGATTGGGCAAGATAAGGTTGTTCTGCATTATCATTACGGATAGTAATATTGGTAGATTGCTGATTACCATCAAAAATAATACGGGTACGATCAAGAGTGACCGCGGCTTGTGCAATACTAATTGCACCAATAATTGTTATTAAGCCTGTGGCACGAATTAAAAAAGGTAAATTAAATTTCATCTTAGTTCTCTTGTTTAACGACAAATTAAGGTTGGGTAAATTTCTGCGGTATCGGCTAAATTTGGTACTTCAGCACTACAACGTTGTTTATTTCCCCAGTAAATATTTAATATTTCTTGTGGTGTTACACCAACAATCCAGGTTATGCCTTGCTCACCAACGATGCCTAGTTCAATATTATTTTTATTGCGAACGCTGGCACCAAATGGTGGATAGGAGTCATCGGCTAATTTTAAGCGTGCAAAGGTTTTTTTCCCTGTAATGACATTTAAACGGCGATAGCCAATTGCACCTTGCGTTAATGTGACATCGGTCATGGTGTCTAAGGCTTCAACGTTTGCGGGTAACTTGCTGGTATTAATTGATGCAGTTGTTTTTCTATAGCCGCCAACATTGGGTAATACAGCTAATCCAAAGTAGTTAGTTTTGTATACTCCACCATTTAAAGGTACGCCGGATGCACCAGGGGTTTCGACGACTAAGCGGGTACCACCATAGGCGGCTTGATGCATGGCAATACCATCTGGTATTAAGGTGATCCCCCCATTTATTGAACCGCCGACACTGTGATATTCGTTCGGAACATAACTGGCATTGGCGGATACTGACGCATAAGGTAAGTTTTGATTCATGTAACCACTAAAACTGCTTTGGGCTTTTTGCGATTGCGTTGTTTGATAGCCAACATTTAAACTGTAATTACGCTGGTCGTCATAGCCGCTATATCCGACGTTGTGTGTAGAACTTCTTTGCCCATTTTGCGACTGAGAGTAACCTTCAGAAAAACTGAGACTACTTGATTGGCTTAACGGAACACTAAGATATAGACTTAACGCATCATCATTGTAGCCAGCACGTTTAGAACGTGTTGCAGATGCAGTTAAACTGAGGTTTTTTAAACCCACTGAGGGCAAATCAAATGACGTAGTTAAATAGGCGCTATATTGTTCTTCAGCTTGGCTATTCCAGTAAGTGTTGTAGTTATAATTCCCACCAAGGGAGAAGTTATCAAAATATTTATTGATATTAATCTGATAGCTTTCTTTTTGTGCTTGAATACTCGTATCAGAGCGGCGCTCTTCTAAACTCTGTTGTAATGTACGATAGGTTTCATCTGAAAATCGATACCCTGCGAAGGTAATATCGGTACGCGCTTCATCAAAGGACTTGGAATAACTTAATCGATAGCTGCGCCCTGATAATATTTTATTTATTAATTGAGAATGTGACTGAGTGACATCAAGAGACAAACTTCCAAAAGTAAATAAATCACGCCCAAACCCGATTGATAGTGCTTGGTAGTTTTTAGAAAGAACTGAGCCGCTATATATTGACCAAAGGTTATTTAGTCCATACGAAAACTCTCCAGATGCAGTTAAATCGCCTTCAAGTTGACGGCCTTCATAGCGTGGCTTTCCGATTGCAAATTTATATCGAATTTGGCCTGGGCGCGTTAAATAAGGCAGTGCTGCTGTCGTCATAGTGAATTTTTGTTCTTCACCATTTTCTTCACGCACGGTGACATCAAGCGTGCCTCGAATTGAACTGTCTAGCGTTTGTATTTGAAAAGGGCCAGCGGGTACGGTAGTTTCAAATACAATACGATCACGACTTCTCACGGTTACGGTAGCATTAGTTTTTGCGATACCAATAATTTCCGGCGCATAGCCCGTTAATTTTGGTGGCATCATATTTTCATCGGTTTCTATTGAAAGACCAAGATATTGCCAAGACTCAAGCATTGGAGAATAAAAGTAGTTCTCTCCAAGTGTTAAAATAGCCGCAATTGTTTTTAACGAGCGATAAGCATATATACGACTGAGTACGGCATCACTTGTTTTACTATTATAATCCCCAGTTGTTTCTCGGTAATTAGCTTGATAATCTGCTCGTGCTCGCCAAGCACCAGCGTTAATTCCGGTTGTGCCATTAGCGGAAACATAGGTTTCCTTTAAACCGATATTTCGGCGAGTTAAAGAACCGGTTATATTGTAATCAAATAAAAATCCCATGACGCCATCTTCCCAGCGTGATGGTGGTACCCAGCTTGGGTCGCTATATTCTAAATAACTTTGTGGTATCGTTATTGATAGCGTTAGCGTCGATAATTCAACGCTTAAAACTGCACCTTCTAGTGCTGATAAATCAAGACATTGGCCGTTATTGTTGTATTTAACTAAATTAATAACGTCTGGTTTTAATCCGAGTGCAGTTAAAGTATCTGCAGGTATACAAACAGCATTAAATAAAGATTCTTCTGGAGACTGAAGAGGGCCAATCTTAATATCTTGAGCATTCCCAAGTCGCTCATTGTTTACTTTTATCGTTAGATGGTAAGTGCCAGGCATAACGAAGCCGGCCTGAGAAAACTGGCTAAAATCGATATTCTGTGCATCTTCAGTGTCTAACATATCGGTATTGAATTCGACGGAATAAGCAACCGTAGGAATTGCTGATATGAACGAAGCAAGAATTAAATAAGGAATTATATTAAATTTAGCCATATTTTTTTATTAAGTTATTAAATTGTTTTTTATTTGCGATTAATTATATTAATGTGTTTTCTTTTTCATTGTTATTAATTTTAAAAGATTTTTTGCTTGTTAATTTGTTAGTTGTTTTTTAATTTTAAAAGATTTTTAATTATTCTTTTAGTTATGTTGCAATTATATACATTTTTTTTTGTTTGGTTGGCTTCTGGTTGTGTATATTTAGTATTGCCTGATTTAAAATTGTTAATCATATGGTTTATGTTGTTTGGTATATGACATAATAATATTATTGACCATAATAAATATATTATTTTCATTATTAACCTTTTTATAGGGAGGGATAATACTCCTCCCTAGTGAATAGTTAATTAAAACTTACTCGTAAGCAATTTTGAAGTCAGCGATAGAACTGAAGTCACCTTCTGTAACTGGTGCGGCACTATCGACAATTTTAGTTTGTGCAGTAAATTCAAGCACGTTTTCGCCTTTCTGATTACGAATTTGGTTCATAATTGATTTTGCTTCATCGAATTTGAAGTTTTTAATTTGGATACCTATGTTACTTGCTGTACCACTAACATCTAAAAATTCTTTATCTTTGCCTGCGTATTGTTTGCCACCAAAAGTGATCTTCATGTCTTTAACCGCAACCCATTTGTCTTCACCATCTTTACTAAATTCATTAAAGTTACAGTCTTTTAACTTAATAGTGATGTCTTTTTCTGAAGCTGCACCTGCTTCTAAAGCTGCACGAGATAGTTGACCGAATGAAATTTCTTGTTTCAGGCTATCCGCTTCAATATTACAAGGAGAGTTAACTACTTGACCAGTGAAACGGATTTCACCATTGTCATCAGACATAGCAAAAGTAGATAACGCTGATGTAGCAACTAAAGTTGCAACGGTTAGGGCAATTTTATTTAATTTCATTTTGTATAATCCTTAAAATATTTATCTTAGTAACACCCTATAAATAAGGGGGCCTCAGTTATAGGTGTAAATCTAAATGTCCAAAGTGGACTTCAATTACTTAATTTCAATTACACAATGCTAGTACTTATCGAGTACGGTAGCGTTACGTGTTATTAGTCATTTTCGACGAAGAGAAGTTTATACACTTAATGAGTGAATTGGAATATTATTTCGTTATTTCAATGTAACTAAGTGTATTATGCTTATTTTTATTTTTTAAATGATTATTTTAATGTTTTAATTCTGATTTAATGTATGAATAAATATTAAAAAATTGCATTTCTAAGGTGATTTAAGGTTGTTTAATATGAATTGAGGCGCGTTTTTTGAAATAAAATGATAAACGCATCAAATTAAGGGTATTTGATGCGCTTTTTTGAATTTATAGGAAGGAATTAAATGGCACAAATAAAAAGAGGGGTCAGGTTTTCTTCAAAAATATAGTAGTTATCACTGAGTTTTTTAATTTCAACTAAAAAAACTTGGTTTAGTTGAGGAACACCTAATAGGCTAATTTTATTGTTGAGTTGATCGCTAGGTGCAATGGCTATGTCTTTTACCCGTGCAAAAATTTTTTCATCTTGTTTTTTATAGTTTATTAAAAATTTACGTGAAATAAAATATTTTTGATTATCGTAGTCCATTTCACCTGTTATTAATAGATACACATAGTTGGAATCATTTACATTGGGTATTAGGCTAAACAAATAAGAACCATTAACATTTTTGTTATTATCTAAATATTGTATTTTTACTGCTGAATGACAATCAGGTATGGGATAATTATTGTATTTTTGATACAAAATAAGTGAAATTAACATTATTGTAGTAAAAAACAATACAATGATTTTAGTCGTTTTTTTATTTAACATAGATATTATCACAACTTATAGTTGTACTGTTTTTGTCGGGAGTCGGACAATATGATAAAAATAATGAATTATTATTTTTAGTTTTATCGTCAGTGCTAGTTCCTATATTATAGTAAAAAAGCGTAGCCGGTATTGTACAATCAATGTTTAACTTAAGTAGTTGCTCTTGTAAGGTGGTGAAATTGATTATCTTTGTATCGGGTTTATGATAGCTATTAATATAGCGGATGCTACATTGATCTATCTTTCCTACCTCAGGATATTCTGTACGGCTAACAAAAAAGTAACTTTTAAATAAGTAGAGTAAGCAAAAAATGATAATCACAATAAGTGTAACTTCGAGGTATCGATTATTGAGGATATAGGATTTTTTTGTGTTGCTAGGTTTAGATTGAGTTTCTACAGAGGGTAAATCTTGGGTTTCTGTAGTGAAACTTAATGTATTTTCATTAATGCTTTCCTTTATATTTCCTTCTACCTCATTTTCCTCATTTTTTTCTGTATCTTCAAATTTCAGTGAAGCTGAAAATTTGATACCTACTTTAGGAATAGTAGTAATAATTTCCTCATCAAGAAAGGAGGATAAATGGCGACGCAAAACAGAGACACTACTGTTTAAGTTATTATCAGAAACAACTTGATTATAGTCGTCCCAGACGCGTTGAAGTAGCGTTTCCCTATCGAGGACTTCATCATTATTTTGAACGAGTACTAATAATAAGCGATTTAAGGTCGTCGTTAATTTTATGGCGTTATTAACGTCGTCAGTGTACAACAGCCCCTGATGGCTATCATAGATAATGTGGTTATTAATAAAATATTTCATTTTAGGATTGGTTTTTTTATAGTAATAAACAACTGTATGGAGTTAGTTTATACCTGAAATTTGAGATGTGTCAATAAAACCAAATAGGTGTAAATCTTTAACTTATTTTAAATCAATAAGTTATTTTTTATTTATATAATTTAAAAGTTTTATTTATGAAGTTAATTTTTCAATAATGGCATTTAGATGAAATAAAAAACCTCTTTAAAAAAGAGGTTTCTTTGTAACTCAATAACTTAGTAAATTATTTTATTAACGTTAAGTTAATTTGTTGTTTCTAAAATCTGGTGCATAACCGGATGAAATTTACGTTTGAAGTAAACTAAGCCATGACCTTCATCATTGACGATGATTTGTTTCATTTCAACCATGTAGACGGAATGCGTACCGATATCTTGTACTTGCGTTATCTCGCCTTCTAAATTGGCTAGGGCATTTCTTAATTGTGGTTGCTGTAAAATGCCTTTATCCCAAACGTTCCAGCCGAAACGTTCTTCCATTGTAGAACCTTTCATGCCGGCGAAATGACACGCCATATCTTCTTGTTCATGACTAAGCACGTTAACACACAGGCGGCCATTCTTTTGAAAGACCGCATTCATTGCACTGTTGCGGTTAACACAAACCATCAAAGTCGGTGGCGTATCGGTAACCGAACAGACAGCAGTTGCTGTAATACCGCAACAGCCTTCAGTACCATCAGTGGTGATGACGTTAACTGCGGCACCGAGACTTGCCATCGCATCTCTGAAACGTAGGCGATGTTCATTTTCTAAAGACATATTGACCTCCTGTGTTGCCGATTATTTCAGCAACAAATCTAACTGATTAATATCGTTGTTGTTATGTAAATGAGGGCGTTTCCAACCGTGCTGATCGTAATCAGATAGGCAACGGTCAACCATATCAGTCATCGCTTTCATGTTGCCAGAACCTTGTGCATGACGCAGACATTGCAGACGAATTTCATCTTGGCTACCTGCATAGTTAATTTCATACAGTTCATGACGACCACCGAATTCACTACCGATAGCATCCCACATTAATTTTAAAATTTTGATACGTTCCACGTGATCCATACCATTAGAACCGCGAACATATTTAGCCAGATATTTATCTATCTCTGGATTATTCATATCCCGAACACTTGATGGCAGGTAAATCAAGCCGCTCGTGACGTTACTTTCTATTATATTCTTGATTTTCGTGTAGGCCATTGGTGCCATTACGCGATAAGTTTGAATTGCTTGGGTATCTGGTAAGTATGCTCCACCTTCCCAAGCCTTGGCTTCAGAGGTCATGGCATCGGTTAATGACCAGAATAAATTACGCCATGCAACAACTTCACCTAAGTCTGCTTGAACACCGCGGAAATCAAGTACCCCAGTACATTCAAGGCTTTTTTGTAGTAAGCCAGTAATGAAATCTAATTTAACGGCTAAACGAACGCAAGCTTGTAATGGAAATAGGCGTGCGAATCCGCCTTGTACTGCCCAGTTACGCGCGCGGTCGAAATCACGGTAAATTAAAACGTTTTCCCATGGAATCAAAACATGATCCATAATCAAGATGGCATCGTTTTCATCAAAACGGCTTGATAGGGGATAATCAAATGGAGAACCTGTTGCACCAGCGACTAATTCATAAGACGCTCGTGAAATTAATTTCACTCCATCAGCATCCATTGGCGCGACAAACATCAGTGCAAAATCAGGGTTATCGCCCATAACTTGTGCTGAGCCAAAACCGATAAAATTATAATGTGTTAACGCTGAGTTAGTGGCGACCACTTTTGCACCGCTGACGATAATACCTGCATCAGTTTCTTTTTCTAGTTTTATATACACATCTTTAACTTCATCGGCAGGTTTATGGCGGTCGATCGGTGGGTTAACAATGGCATGGTTAAAATATAAGCCACTTTCTTGAATACGCTGATACCAAGTTCGTGCATTGTCTGCGAACTGGCCATAATATTCAGGATTTGCCCCTAAACAACTGGCGAATGCCGCCTTATAGTCTGGAGTGCGTCCCATCCATCCATAGCTTTGGCGTGACCAGTCTGCAATGGCGTCGCGCTGTTGGCGTAGTTCGTCAGCACTTTTGGCGAAGCGGAAGAATTTATGAGTATATCCGCCGTTGCCTGTGTCGGTGTTCCAGCAAAGCTTGTCATGAGTCGTACTATCATGGAGTGCATCATATAATTGTCCTATGGAAGCTGCGGAATTACGAAATGCTGGGTGAGTAGTCACATCCTTAACACGTTCACCGTAGATATAAATTTCACGGCCATCTTGGAGACTTTTTAGGTACTCTTGACTGTTAAAAGGGCGTTTAGCATCGGAACGAAAATCTTCGGGTTTCATGTTTACCTCGTTATCTCACATAGAGGGCTTGCGGCTGTAGGGTAAAGGTTGCAAGCGATAATGTTAATTTTATGTTTATTTTGTGTTTCTTAATTGAATCGCTTTTTGAGGTGATTTTAAAGAGACTTTCGAAAGGTTTACGGGTACTTTTCGTTGAAATAGATGATTTGTGATAGAACTGTGATCATGACGATGTTTCTATATTAATGTAATTGTTGTTTTTAAATAAATGTTGTTATTTATTAGCGTATTACTGATTTTTTTATATTAATGAATAGGGTTTTTTCATATTTTTATAGTATATTTTTTGTGCTTTATCTTCATTTTTAGTCGGTGGGTAATCAAGATAAATGATATTTAAAAATAATTACATAAAACATCAAAAATGTTTTTAATATGTAAAATTATTTGATGGAAAATAGAAGATGGCATAGATAAGTGTTAAATCGGGGGTGTTAATGAATATTTTGCTCACGCCATTGGCTTGGGGAGCTACCTACTAAGCGGTTAAAGAATCGAGCAAAATAAGCGGGATCTTTGAATCCAAGTTGATAAGCAATCTCTGAAACTGGACTATCCGAAAAGATTAGCATGCGTTTGGCTTCTCGCAATATTCTATCAAATATCAATCGCTTAGGTGGCCTGTTTGCAAATCGGCGACACATATCTTTAAGCCTTGATTCTGTGACTCCCAATTTTTGAGCATACTCAGGAACAGTAAGGTGTTGCTTATAATATTGGTCAATAAACTGGTTAAAACGTTGAAATAGACGGTGTTCACCTCGAACTCCCGTGATGTGGTGGTCATCAAGGGGAATCGATCTTAACAAAAAAGTAAATAAGGCTTGAGCTAAGGATGAAAGGACTTGATCTCGGCCTTTATCAGTATTAGCCGATTCTCGTGCCATTAATGCCCAGTAATGACTAAACGTATGAATATCATCGGGTTTATCAGCAACAGATAAACAAATAGCAGGAACCTCAACAAGATCACGATTGGTGGGATAAAGGGACTCAAGTAAAGGTGATATTAAGTCTTGGCGCACTGTTAAAACATGGCCATCAGTATCTTCTTGAGTAAAAAAGGCATGAGCCACAGAAGGGGGAGTTAAAATAAATAATGGCGCCTGCACTGAATAACGGGACTCATCAAGCTGCAAAGTGATATGGCCAGTTTCAAGATAATGAAGCTGGAAAAAACCATCGTGGCGATGTGCCTGCATATCACGACCAAAAAAAGCGGCCATGTTGCCGAAGGTTTGGTAGTGGACGTCGTCGTTGCCTTGGGTTTCGTCGTAGTCTGTGCCTAAATCGATATTCGCTATTATACCCTTCATTCTTCTTCCTGTAGCGTTGTTGGCTGCGTTCAGTTACTCGGGTCACATACTTTTGTATGCTCCTCGAGGTAACTTCGCTTGCCGCCTAGCTACAACTCGAATTGTTCTTCATTCTTCAAGTCGCAGTGTTGTTGGCTGCACAAGATAACCCTAGTCACATACTCGTGTATGCTCCTAGGGATTAGCTTGCTTGCCGCCTAGCTGCAACTTGAATTATTTTGAACAACATTTAGGGAGGGCTAAATAAATTCAATTTTTTCAAATTATTGCAGCATTCAGTTTTTAAAATTCGACCGTTACTATTTTACGGTGTTGCTCTTGGGCGTGATTTTTTCATTGGGATAGCGATGACGATCAGTGCGCCGATAACCAGTAAACCGGCCACAAAGTAGAGGCCAGAGTTGAAGCTACCTGTTTGATCTTTCAGCCAACCAATCAATAGTGGACTCACGGCTGAACCTATATTACCTGTTGCATTGATAACCGCAATACCGATTGCGCGAGCGCGGAAACTGATCGACTGGTCAGGTGTGGTCCAAAAAACAGCCATGGCCGTAAACGACCCGGTTGATGCCATAATGATCCCAAGTAATTGGATCATCGGGTGGCTCGTCATAGCCGCTAAGATCCAACCTGCGGCGGCAAATAAGAACGGCAAGGCAGTATGCATCTTTCGTTCTTGCAGACGGTCAGAACGCCGACTCCAATAAATCATACCGAGAATAGTACAAAATTGCGGAATAGCCGTAAGTAAGCCGATCATGGCATTGCTGCTACCTTGATTAAAGCTTTGCATAATTTGCGGCGTCCAAATATTAATGGCGCTTAGGGTATTGGTTAAGCAGAAATAAGCGACGGTATACATCAATATTACTGGGGTGAAAATTTCTTTCCACAAACTCGTGTTTTGCAGTGCCGTTTGGCTTTTAGAACCATGGGGTTGTACAAGCTCAAGCTGATCTTTATCCATCATCTCTTGTAACGTGTCTTTATCTTCTTGAGTTAACCATTTGGCTTTTTTAGGTGAATCATCTAAATAGAACCAAACTAGCCCACCAAGGATCACAGAAGGGAAACCTTCAAGTAAGAACAACCACTGCCAGCCCTTAAGATTTAGAACCCCATCCAAACCTAGAATATAACCGGACGCGATAGAACCAAATGCCATAGTTACTGGCATCGCAATCATAAATAAGGCATTGGCACGAGCGCGGAAATAGGCTGGAAACCAATAGGTTAAATACACTAAGATACCTGGTAAGAAACCCGCTTCAGCAATACCGACCAACATGCGTAATACATATAAACTGGTCGGCCCCGTAGCAAACATGGTGGCAGTTGAGGCGATGCCCCAAAGTACCATAATGGTGGCTATCCAGCGGCGTGCGCCGACAATACCCAGCATAATATTGCTAGGAATACCAAAAATAACGTAAGTGACATAAAACAGTGTTGCGGCTAAGCCAAACATAGTGGACGACAGTCCAATATCTTTGCCCATAGTGAGACCCGCAAAGCCAATATTAATGCGGTCTAAGAATGAAAAAACAAATAATACAAATAAAAAGACGATGAGACGTTTAAATAATTTATTAATGACCCGTTGTTGTGGCTCAGTTAAATTTTTATGTTGCTGAGCGGGATTATCGCCAGCGGTATGTTGTGAATGACTCATTGTAGACCCTCAATTTTATGCATTGAAAGCAATATCCATTTTTATTCAACATACTGTTATATCAGTGGTATTTAGTATTTTCTAATCCTGTTTTTTATCGGTGACTAGTAAAATATATTGACCGCCTGACGATAACTTAAATGATAACTTGAATTAATTTGGCTATATTAAGGGCGCAGAAAAACCCCTAGGCTGCGATAAAGCGCCTGCTTTGCATTGTTGAATGTTGTTTTTTTCTAATCTTCTAAATAAACCGTTTGTAGGGTTGGGTTATTTAAAAGTTCTCACTACTGCCTCATGTCCTATTTGTTAATAAACGCTAGGAGAACTTGAGGTAATTCCTGATACTGTTTTACCAAATTTAGCGGCAAGTGCTTCTGCTGAACGAGCTAGCAATGTGGTGTCAACGCCGACGGCAACAAAAAGTGCACCGAGTTTAATATAGTGTTCAGCAATATCGGGCGCAGCCATGAGAATGCCCGGCGCAATACCTGCTGCGCGAATTTGTGTTATCGCTTTTTCAATCGCCGCTTTAACTTCCGGGTGATTTGGATTACCGGAAAAACCCATATCAGCACTGAGATCTGCCGGACCAATAAAGACGCCATCAACCCCTTCAACTTGTAATATTTCAGGTAAATTTTTAATAGCTTCACGGGTTTCTACCTGCACAATCACACACATCTCATCATTGGCGCGTTGCAGGTAATCAGGTACACGATTCCAGCGTGATGCACGCGCTAATGCGCTGCCAACACCACGAATACCGGCTGGTGGATAACGCGTCGCACGTACTGCTTGTTGGGCTTGTTCTGCATTTTGTACCATAGGTAGCAATAATGTTTGCGCACCGATATCTAACAGTTGTTTGATAATAACAGGGTCATTCCACGGTGGACGTACAACGGGTTGAGAAGGGTAGGCAGCGATAGCTTGTAACTGAGATAATGTTGTTTGGATATTATTAGGCGCATGTTCGCCATCAATTAATAACCAATCAAACCCCGCCCCTGCCACTAATTCAGCGCTGTATGGGCTACATAATCCAAGCCATAAGCCGATTTGTGGCTGACCGCTTTTTAGTGCCGCTTTGAATTTATTGTGTAAGATATCCATGGCAATTTCCTTAAACGAAACGGCAGCTAATTGAGCCCATTACGCCGTAGTCAACGTGGAAAACATCTCCTCGACGGGCAGGAACAGGGCGCGTAAATGAACCACCAAGAATGATTTGGCCGGGTTCAAGTTCAACATTGTGTGGTGCCAGTTTGTTGGCTAACCATGCAACCCCATTAGCGGGATGGTTAAGCACTGCTGCTGCTACACCAGACTCTTCAATGACACCGTTGCGATACAGTAATGCACTGATCCAACGCATATCGAGATCGCGCGGTTTAATCGGTCTTCCACCTAAAATAACCGCAGCATTTGCAGCGTTATCGGAGATAGTGTCGAAGACTTTACGTGGGCGATTTGTTTCTGGATCGACATTATGACAACGGGCATCGATCAACTCTAACGCAGGGATCACGTAATCGGTCGCGTTATAGACATCAAATATTGTACAGTTAGGACCACGTAGGGGTTTCGCTAATACGAATGCCAATTCAACCTCGATGCGCGGAACAATAAAGCGGTCAATGGGAATATCACAACCATCATTAAAAAACATATCGTCGAGAAGCGCGCCGTAATCAGGCTCATCAATTTGCGAGCTAGCCTGCATGGCTTTTGAGGTTAAACCAATTTTATGACCTTTTACGACGCGTCCTTCTGAAAGTTTCAATCCAACCCATTCACGTTGAATTGCATAGGCGTCTTCAATGGTTATCTCTGGGTGGTCCAGTGAGATTTGACGGATTTGCTCACGGGTTTTTTCAGCCTGGTTTAGGCGGTGGGCAATCTGTGAAATCATTTCTTTCTGTAACATTGTTAAGGCTCCAGGCTACTCTTCATACTTCGCATTACAGCGTTGTTGGCTGCGCGCCTTAACCCTAGTCACATACTTATGTATGCTCCTAGGGATTAACGCGTTTGCCGCCTAGCTGTAATACGAATTATTTTGAGTAACATAATTTAGAGAGCGATTTTTTAATTAGCTCTAAGTTGAAATTATGTATATTTCTAACTGTATACTTGTATTTCTTCAAAAATAGCCCATAACTTCACTAGTGGGATAGCCCACCAAAGCAGAGATATTTCACTTCCAGATAATCTTCAATTCCGTAGCGTGAACCTTCACGGCCTAGTCCTGATTGCTTGATGCCGCCGAATGGAGCGACTTCGTTTGAAATAATGCCTTCATTAATACCGACCATGCCGCTTTCTAATGCCTCTGCAACGCGGTAGATTCTGCCGATATCTCTTGAATAAAAGTATGAGGCCAAACCAAATTCAGTGTCATTGGCAAGAGAAATGGCTTCTTGTTCGTCACGGAATTTAAACAGCGGTGCTAACGGACCAAAAGTTTCTTCTTTTGCAACTTTCATTGATTTGGTGACGCCAACTAAAACTGTCGGCTCAAAAAATAATCCACCTAAACTGGCGGGTTTTCCACCTGCAATAACTTTTGCACCGTGGGAAACCGCATCAGCGATATGTTCACTAACTTTATCAATTGCAGCTTGGTTAATCAGAGGGCCTTGTTCTGAATCTGCTTGAGTGGCAGGGCCAATTTTTAGGGCGCTCACGGCTTTAGCTAGACGAGCTGCGAATTCATCGTAGACACCTTCTTGCACTAAAATTCGGTTAGCACAAACGCAGGTTTGTCCGCTGTTACGAAACTTAGCCGCTAATGCGCCTTGAACTGCTGAATCTAAATCTGCATCGTCAAAGACGATAAATGGCGCATTGCCGCCTAGTTCGAGAGACATTTTCTTTACGGTATCAGCACATTGCGCCATCAATAATTTACCGACGCGCGTCGAACCGGTGAAAGTTAATTTGCGGACAATTGGGCTAGAGGTAAGCACGCCACCAATGGCTTGTGCATCAGTACCTGGCACAATATTGAATACGCCTGCAGGGATCCCAGCTTCTTCGCCTAGGGCAGCTAAAGCCAGTGCAGATAACGGTGTTTCGGCCGCAGGTTTGAGTACCATAGTACAACCGGCAGCAAGGGCTGGACCGACTTTACGGGTGATCATTGCATTTGGAAAATTCCAAGGTGTGATAGCCGCAACTACACCAACGGGCTGTTTGATGGTGACTAAGCGACGACCGGGTAGGGGAGATGGAATCGTTTCTCCATAGGTGCGCTTGCCTTCTTCGGCGAACCACTCGATGAAACTTGCGCCATAAGCAATTTCACCCATTGATTCAGTGATGGACTTGCCTTGCTCGGTACTAAGTAATTGCGCTAATTCTTTTTGGTTATCCATCATTAAACGGAACCATTTATTCAGGATTTGGCTACGTTCTTTAGCACTTTTAGCCCGCCAAGCGGGGAGTGCCTTTTGCGCCGCATCAATAGCATTTTGTGTTTCTAATGCGCCCACATTACTGACTTTGGCAATGATTTCGCCGTTGGCTGGATTGGTGACATCAAAAACAGCTTTATCGTTCGCATCAACCCATTGGCCGTTTATATAAGCCTGTTGACGGAATAATGTTGAATTAGTATTTATGCTCATTTTTCGTTTTTCTCCGAAGACACCGAGTGAATTTGTGCGTGAACATTTTTAGCTGACAAGCGTTGGCTTGTGAAACTCAGTCCGGCACAAATTGCCATAACGAGTGCCATAGCAAATGGGGATTTATCCTGTAATACAGAAACTGCAACACTGGCAAGTGCCGCCAATGCAAATTGAATTGAAATTGCTAACGCACTGGCGCTACCGGCGATTTTTCCGCGATGTTGCAGTAACAATGATAAGCTGTTGGTGCCGATGGCATTAACCATTGATAGGAACAGCACAACTAGGATAACAATAATAGACAGGCTTTGTTGGTAGAAAATGAGCAATAACACGCCAAAAAGTAATTGAATCCCACTTTGCATACCGAGTATGCGATTTAAGCTATACACCTTGAGCAACCTGACATTGAGCAATAGCATCACAATCATACCTAATATATTGCAGCCAAAAAGCAGGCCATAATACTGCTCAGAAACACCAAAATAGTTAATATAAACAAATGGAGAGCCACTGATAAAAGCAAACATACCGGCGAAAGAGAACGCCATCGTGCCAATAATGCTCATGGCCTCTTTATCGGTGATAATTTGGCTGTAATTGCGAAAGGCCACTGCAATTAAATTTTGCTTTCCTTGTTCATGCACTAAGGTTTCAGGAAGGAGTAAAAAAATCGTGCATACAGACGTTAAACCAATCAGTGCAAGAAGATAGAAAATCACTTGCCACTGAAAATGGATCAATAAAAAACCGCCAAGCAACGGTGCGAGTAAAGGCGCAATCATGGTGACTAACGTCATTAATGATAAAACCCTAGGCAGTTCGTTAGATGGATAAACATCTCGAGCAATTGCCCTTGCCATTACAATAGCTGCGCCACTTCCAAAAGCTTGTAACGCTCTGAAAATAATTAGTGAATTAGCATCAGTCGCTTGCGCGCACAACAGGCTTGCGATGGTAAAAATAGCCAATCCACTTAATAACATTTTTCGGCGGCCTAATAAGTCACTTAAGGGACCATAAAACAGCATGCCGACACAAAAACCTGCAAAGAAAGCCCCAAGGGTATATTGCATTTGGTCTTGTGTTGCTTGTAAAGCTAATCCCATTTGCGGAAGAGCCGGAAGGTACATATCAATCGATAAGGGGCCAAAAGCGACAAGGGAACCGAGTAGCGGAATAAGCCATTTAGGTATTTGCTGATCGAATTTAGTCACCATAACCGCCCCTTATTACTGATGTTATTTATAACGTTTTACGCCATCATGATTTAAACAATGCATGAACATTGTTTTGCTTATAATTCAGTACAGGATCTAACTCTTCCATGGTGAAAGATAGGGCAAGGTAGCGTTTCGTCATCAAATCAGCAAAATGCGCTTTAATCAGTGTGAACAGCATTTCACCTGTTTTTTGTCTATCTTCAAGGGAACGGCCTGCCCCAATTTTTAGCGTCATATGGACAAAAGCATAATCTTGCTTGCCGTCTGCCATTTGCCAAGTATCTAACCAAATAGCGCGGCTACGAATACCGGCTAATGGAAAAATACCCGTGCCTGCTAATGCTTCATTGATTTTAGCAAATAGCGTTGGTAGCGCCGCTTCATCACGAATATTATCAGTACATTCAGCGTAAAAATGAGGCATGTTAATTCCTTAAGCGTTAGTGACTTGTTTATCAGTAATATAGCTAGGCAGTGGGAAAATGGCATTTAATTGCCCTGTGCCTGAACTTGCAAATAAGTCGGTTAAAATCTCAACTTGTTCTGCATATTTATCCCAACCTAACAGACCTAATAACATAACTGTGTCATGCATGTGGCCTTCGCCATAACAATAATCCGCATATTCAGGTAGCATTTTGCAGAATTCTTCAAAGCGGCCTTCACGCCATAATTTCACGACACGTTTATCCATTTGCTCGTCAAATTCACGGGTGTAGCTGTTCATACCATCTTCTGCTTTTTGGTCATCAATAAAGCGGTGAGACAATGAGCCACTCGCGAGAACAGCGACAGTACCATCATATTTGTCAATGGCGGTGAGTACAGCTTCACCGAGTTTACGGCTATCTTCAAAACTATGAGAAGTACAAAAAGCAGAGATAGAAATCACTTTAAAATGGCGATCACTATTCATATAACGCATTGGAACGAGTGTCGCATATTCAAGAGTGAGACTTGGAATTTCATGAGATTGAGCACGAACGCCCAGCTTGCGCGCCTCTTCACCAATCATACGACCTAGTTCTGAATTACCCAGATAGTCATATTCCATATCACGAATAAAGTGAGGGAGTTCATTACTGGTGTAAATACCTTTGAAGTGATCGGCACAGTTGATGTGATACGCACTATTGACCAGCCAGTGAGTATCAAAAACAATAATAGTATCGACGCCAAGTTCACGACAGCGACGGCTGATTTCTTTGTGTCCATCAATGGCAGATTGGCGGCAACCGAAGTTTTTCCCCGGAATTTCCGACAGGTACATTGATGGGACGTGTGTTACTTTGGCTGCAAGTACTAATTTACCCATTTTATTCCCCTTTATTCGTCATACTTCACGTTGTAGCTGTGTTGGCTTCACTCTGCCACTCGAGTCACATACTAATGTATGCTCCCCGAGATACCATCGTTTGCCGCCTTGCTACACCGCGAACTATTTAGAATAAACAATGGTGTAGCTGTGTTGGCTTCATTCTGCTCGAATCACATACTTATGTATGCTCCGCGAGATGTCATCGTTTGCCGCCTTGCTACAACTCAAACTATTTAGGGTAAGGAACGAGTTTACCCATGTTTAGGGTAAGGAACGAGTTTACCCATAATTTGTTGTAGCTATTACTTGTTGTTAATTATTTACAGTTCAAATTTTTATAGGTATCTAATTGATAAATATTATAAAAATAACTTGATAAATCATACACCCCAGCGTGGAATGTTGTGATCACCGAAAGAGATACAAACGTTCTTCATTTCGGCAAAGACATCAAAGCTGTACTCGCCACCTTCACGACCGACACCAGAGGCTTTTACACCACCAAATGGTTGACGTAGGTCGCGGACATTTTGGGTATTTACAAAAACCATCCCGGCTTCGATACTGCGCGATAAACGCAGAACTTTGCTGACATCTTGTGTCCAAATGTAAGAAGCAAGGCCATATTCAATGTCATTTGCCATACGCAGGCCATCTTCTTCTGTTTTGAAAGGGATCAGACAAGCGACAGGGCCAAATATTTCTTCTTGAGCTACACGCATACGGTTGTCTACATCCGCTAAAACGGTTGGACGTAAGAAATGACCATTACGTAGATGAGCGGGGAGATCGCTTGGTTTGTCTGGCCCACCCGCTAGCAGCGTTGCGCCTTCTTCCATGCCGATACGAATATAGCCTGAGACTTTGTCCCAATGTTGTTGGCTGATAAGTGCGCCGACTTGTGTTTTCGGGTCGGTAGGGTCGCCCACGATCAGGCGGTTTGCGCGTTCTGCAAAACGTTTGACGAATTCAGGGTAAATACTTTCTTGAATGAAGATACGAGAACCTGCGGTGCAACGTTCACCATTAATTGAGAAAATAGTGAACAAGGCAGCATCGAGGGCACGCTCAATATCCGCATCTTCAAACACCAGAACCGGCGATTTGCCGCCAAGTTCCATCGAATATTTTTTCAGACCTGCATTTTGCATGATCATGCGGCCCGTCGAAGTACCACCGGTAAAGGAAACGGCACGAACATCGTGATGCTTAACTAATGCATCTCCGGCAGTGCTGCCATAGCCCTGAACGACGTTAAGTACGCCAGCTGGAATACCCGCTTCAAGGGCAAGTTCACCTAAACGATTGGCAGAAAGTGGCGATAATTCAGACATTTTTAGTACGGCGGTATTACCCAGAGCCAAACAAGGAGCCGTTTTCCATGTCGCTGTCATAAACGGCACGTTCCATGGGGAAATTAGCGCACAAACACCTACTGGCTGAACTAAAGTATAGTTCATCATTTTGTCGTCTACAGGATAAGTACGACCATTCATCTGCTGACAAATTTCGGCGAAAAACTCAAAGTTATGAGATGCTCTTGGGATCAACACATTTTTGGTTTGATGGATAGGTAAACCGGTATCGTTGGTTTCCATTTCCGCAATTTGTGGTACGTTTTCATCTATTAGCTCACCGAGACGGCGCATCAGGCGAGCACGTTCTTTCATCGGTGTATTAGCCCATTTAGGGAAAGCGTCTTTTGCTGCTGCAACTGCTTGATTGATTTCGTCTTGTCCACCTGAGGCAACTTCGGCTAATACTTCACCTGTAGCGGGGTTCGTGGTTTCAAAATATGCTTTGCTGGCAACGTTTTTACCGTTGATCCAATGGTTAATCTGCGTCATTACACTATTTCCTCATAATCTTTTTCACTGATAATGGTATTTATCAGCCTGCCGACACCTTCGACTTCGACAATAACTTCATCCCCAGGAACGACATCAGAAAGCCCTTTAGGTGTACCAGTCGCAATCATGTCTCCTGGTTGTAATGTCATAAAATCGCTGAGGTAGGCAATTAAAAATGGGATATTAAAAATGAGATCCGCAGTGGTACCTTTTTGGCGCAATTCACCGTTGACATAGGTATATAAAGCCAAATTGTGAGGATCTTTAATATCAGACTTATCGATAATCCAAGGCCCGATTGGCGTGAGGGTATCACGGCTTTTTACTCGCAGGTTTGGACGATAATAATTCTCTAAATAATCGCGAATAGCATAGTCATTACAAACGGTATAGCCTGCGACATAATCCATCGCATCTTCTTGCGAAACTTTATGAGCCGTTTTGCCCATGACTACCACAAGCTCAGATTCATAATGCATGTATTCAACATTATCAGGGCGAACAGAGACTTGTCGGTGACCTGTTAGACTATTTTCTGCTTTGATAAAAATTAACGGCTCTTCAGGGGCTTTAAATTCTAATTCAGCGGCATGATCCGCATAGTTCAATCCTAGTGCGAACAAGGTACCTTGAGCGGGGGGTAACCAAGTAACATCAGATGAGTCACCTGAAATAACATCACCATTAGGTAATTTAATGGCTTCATTATCTTCGGCAGTAACTGAATATTCAGTTCCTTTATAAAGGATTTTTGCATGTTTCATCTTATTGTCCTCCTGCCGCAATAACTGTATTTTTCAGACTTGGAAAACCTTTCGCTTGAATGACAACCTCATCACCGGGCTTAATGGTGACTCGTTGATGTGGCGTGCCAAGTAAAATCACATCACCTTCTTTGAGCGTAGCAAAGTCACTTAATGCTGCGACTAATTCACAGGCATTGCGGATGAGATCTTTTGTTGACCAGCGATCAACTTCTTTACCGTTAACTTGAGTGATTATCTCAATGGGGGCGGATAACGTCGTTTTTATCATTTCGCCAATAGGGCAGAAGCTATCGCGACACTTTGCTTTAATAGCCGGACGATAAAAGGTTTCCTCTGGCAGGCTAACTTCATTGGCAAGAGCAAAACCCGCAATAAAGTCGAGTGCATTTTCTGAACTTACTTTTCTTGCATTTTTGCTGATGACCAGTGCCAGTGTCGCGCCACTTTGCACTTCTTCACCCACTGGGTGCAAAATAGTGTCACCTGAATTGATTCGCGTATTACGCGGCTTAATAAACCACACGGGCGTTTTAGGTGGGGTTTGATAAGGGGCTTGCTGGAATGCCTTGAGCCAATGGCTAAGTTGGCTTTGATGATTGAGGGCAACAGCGAAAACGGTGCCTTTCATTGACAACTCCTCATTAAAAAATACGAGTGACTAAATAATTATTAACATATTAATAAAGTATAATTTTGAAATAGGCAATAGTTTTATAAAATGTTAATTTTAATTGTGATCTCATTAACATAATTCATTGGAACAAACATAAGCCTTTATTATTTAATGTTTTATTATTTCTCAATGATTTATTTTGTTACAATTATTTAACTCGATGTTATTTTTTTGTGTTGTTTACTCATTAATATTTTAGGGTTTTCTTTGAGATTGTTATTTTCCCGTGCTAGTCTTAATTTCAATCTAGTTGGTATTGTTGGTATCACAATAAATAACGCTGAGATGAAAAAAACAGCGCATGAGTAATACCCGCTATTGGTATTAAATAACCTTCATTAAGTGGTGAGTTTTAAGCGTATGCATGAATCATTGACAATTGCACTTTTGCAGGCAAGAGAGACGGCGATGGGGTTTTTCAGACCGATATTAAAGTCTTTCAATTTGACTGAGCAGCAATGGCGTATCATTCGAGTTTTAGCTGATAATCGTTCAATTGATTTTCATGAGCTATCAGTTAAAACCTGTATTCTAAGACCTAGTCTTACTGGGATTTTGACGCGTATGGAGCGTGAAGGGCTGATTTTTCGTTTAAAGCCGTTGAACGATCAACGTAAACTTTATGTTTCACTGACTCCCGCAGGGCAAGATTTATACGATCAAGCGCGTCAGGAAGTCGAAGAAGGCTATCAAAAAATAGAGCAGGCGTTTTCACCCGAAAAAATGAAACGTTTGACGGCTTTATTGGATGAGTTGATTGCGTTAGAGAGTCCAGATTATAGCCATATAGCCGCCGAACGACGCATACCCGTCATTCTTTGAGCCGCAGCGTTGTTGGCTGCATTCCCCAATTCTAGTCACATACTTATGTATGCTCCTAGATTTAGGTTCATTTGCCGCCTAGCTGCAACTCAAATTATTTAGGGTATGAATATTTGTTTATTCAGGGTATGAATATCAGTCATACTTTGAGCCACAGCGTTGTTGGCTACGCTCAGTTACTCGGGTCGCATACTTGTTGTATGCTTCTCGAGCTATCTTCTCTTGCCGCCTCTACTCGTCATATTTCAAGCCACAGCATTGTTGGCTGCATTCCCTAATTCTAGTCATATTCCTTTTTTGCAATTGTGAGATTGCATGTAGGGCTATTTGTGACAAATTCTTTAGTAAACCATTCAATTAAAATCAATCGATTGATTATTAATATATAACATTGATTTTTACCGTTAACTAATAACTTATTGAAGTAATAAAATTAAAAAACATAAAAAAACATATTAAATATAAAAAAATCAATTTTTATTCATGGCATCTTTTTTTTATCTAAAAACATTTAATGAGAATGAGTTACATTACGATAAATTTACCATTTGTGACATAAACTCAAACAACATGACAATTTATCAAGCTTTGTGGCGTTTTTTATATTTATTACTATTCATTATCTCTCCTAATGGTTACTCAGAAAATCAATTACTGCCCTCCACACAGGAAAGTATTCAATTTGAACAAAAACAACGCTTAGAGTCAGAGTTGAATCAACGTAATCTATTGGAAAAACAAAATACAATCACCCTTGATAGTGCTGCTTCCAAACACCCTCAAGATGAAAGCTGTTTCCCTGTCGATAACATCCAATTTGTCGGCGCCACATACCTCACCACCACAATTCAGACCCAATTAGCCTCAACTTATCTCAAACACTGCCTCACCCTAAGCGAAATACACGAACTCACCAAGCGTGTCACTAATTATTATATCGAACAGGGTTTTATTACCTCTCAAGCGATAGTCCCTGAGCAAAACCTATCTTCACATCAATTAATATTACAAATTATTGAAGGGCGAATTGAAACTATCGAGATTGAGGATTCCCCTGAGCGTCTAGTTCATCAAATTTATCCCCATCAACAGGGGAAAATATTAAATCTACGGGATATTGAACAAGGGTTGGAGCAACTCAATCGATTATCATCGGCTAAATATACTATCGATATCCAGCCAGGAACCCAAACCGGCTACTCACGGATTATTATTCATAAGCAAGGAAAAAAATGGCCCATTACGAGCCAACTGAACCTCGATAATTCAGGTATGAAGGCAACGGGAAAACAACTGTTTACGGGCAGTTTAACAGTGGACTCCGCTTTGGGATTGGGTGAACAGTGGTCTGCCTCGGCTAATACCGATATGGCTGGAAGTTCGTCCTCTCATAGTCGCTATATTGTGGCGAGCTTGAATGTGCCTTATGGCTATTGGTCTTACCGCTACCAATTTTACCGCAACAATACGTTACAACCGTTTCATACATCTGGTCAGCAATACCGTTATGAAGTGAAAAATACCAATCAGCAATTTGATGTAAGCCGCTTAATATATCGCGATGGCAAGCAGCGTTTCACATTACAAGGCAGTTTAAAACATAAAAATGCCAATACTCAGTTGGCCTCCCAGACTTTAACGATTAGCAGCCCAACGTTAACCTCACTCTCGTTTACTCCACAGTACAGTACCACGCTCGGACAAGGTTACTTCACGTTTAACCCTGCCGCTGAATGGGGAATATCCGCCTTTGGTGCATCACCTGACAGACTTGCGAAAGACTCACCTCGCAGCCATTACCGAAAGTTTAGCTTAAGTAGCAGCTATCAATATTATTTTACCAATGGCATGACCTATTTAACCTCATTTTATGGTCAATATTCACCCGATAATTTATATGGTATTGAACGCATGAGTATTGGCGGGCAGTATTCTGTTCGCGGTTACCATGAACAATCATTGAGCGGTAATCGGGGTCTATATTGGCGTAATGAAATCAACAAAGACATTGCCAATACTGCCATTGGACAACTTCGTTTTATCAGTGCTTTAGATTACGGTTTTATCGCCTCAGATAGATACCACGTTGAACATGACACCTTAGCAGGTGGAGCCGTAGGTCTCTCTTTTACAGGCAATAGCCTGTTTTATTCACAGTTCCTAGTCAGTAAACCTTTGCATTATCCCTCACAACTTAAACCAGACAATTGGTCGGCCTACTGGTCGGTCTCATTATCTTTGTAACTTTACGTTTTTAAAGGATTAATTATGCTAAATGAACCATTACCCTCACGCCCTAAGCGGATATTAAGTTACATTATTATTTTCTTAACCGCAGTCTATCCTTTACATCCCGCTTGGGGTGCAGCCATAACGGTGGCGGATAAAAACACCCAAATCAGCCAACAAAATAATATTCCGATTATTAATATCGCCACGCCAAATGGGGCGGGGATATCGCACAATAAATTCCAAGACTTCAACGTGGATAAACAAGGTGCGGTACTCAATAACGCCACCACCAATGTAAATTCCCAAATTGCAGGGCAAATTAAAGCCAATGCGAATTTAAAGGGGAATGCCGCCAATCTGATTATCAATGAAGTTACAGGCAGTAGCCGCTCAGAATTACAAGGCAAGCTGGAAGTGGCAGGCAAAGGCGCCAATGTCTTAATTGCCAATCCGAATGGAATTACCTGCAATGGCTGTAGTTTTGTGAACACCCCTGCTATTACCTTGACCACGGGGAAACCCATTCTGGATAACAAGGGCGCATTGTCTGCGATTGAGGTGAAAAAAGGCAGTGTGGTTATTGGAGCAAATGGCATGAATGCTGAAGCACAAAGCTATGCCGATATTATCAGCCGTGCAACTGAATTGAATGGTCAAATCAAAGCAAAAAATTTGACCCTGATGCAAGGTACCAATCGTGTCGATTTTCAAAAAGGGACGGTCACCCCCATTGCGGGAGAGGGCGCTAAACCGAGTATTTCCGTCGATACTAAAGCTTTGGGGGGAATGTATGCCAACCAAGTCAAATTGGTGAGCACCGAAGCCGGCGTTGGTGTCAACCTCAGCAATATACAAACCAGCCAAGGCGATTTGACGCTAACTGTGGATGGTAAAATTACCCTTGCTGGCAATATCCAAGCGAAAAACGACATCAATGTCAGCACCAAAAATCTGCAAATTAACGCCAATGCGAAAGTGAACGCGGCAAAAGAGATTACATTGGCGACAAATGCCTTAACGAATAATGGGCAAGTTATTGCAGGTAAGGACATGCGTGTATTTGCCGAGACAGTGAGTAATACTGGCAATGGCGCGCTCATTCAAGCACAAGACAATCTGTGGATGCAGAAAAATGCCAAAGGGGATTTAAGTACATTAATAGAAAACAAATCAGGAACGATAAAAACCAATGCGGGGGATTTGGTTGTTAGGAGTCAAAAATTATTGAATAGCACGGATTCGAATGGATACAAAGAAAATATTACTCCCCCTAATTCTACTCATAAAAATTTATTAGTGTCTCGCGTTCGAGAACATGGTGGTTCATATGATGTTGTAATGAATGCAGTTCTTGTTAATCCACTACCCCAAAAATGGTTTGGAGTTGCTGATTTTTCCAATGCTTTTGAAAAGGAAAATATCTTTGTTAACTCAGCTCAGAGTATTTTCGTTTATGATAAATCGGCACATACCGGTGAAATCACAAGCGGTAAAAATGCCTATATTAATGGTAATGATATTATTAATAATGGTGGGTTAATTTCATCAGTTCAAAACCTTATAATGACAGGCCGACAACTGGATAATAAATCCTACTATGATGCGCAAAAACTTAATTATCATATTTACGAATTTGATAATAGTAAAGATAATGGTACGACTTTCAATCTTTATGGGAACTTTAAAGAGCTGATTATCAATTTGCATTATAAGCTCAAAAATGAAGTATCTTACCTAACTTTAGAAACGAAAAATAATAAAAAAAACGGACTTCATTCTGGAAATAATTTAGTTCTTGATTTCAAAAATACGGTTAACATCGAAAACATATTACCTACGAATGTAAATTCTATTCAAAAAATAATCCAAGAGAAAATACCTCTTTCTACAATAACCGCAAAAAACATTATCTTAAATTCCAATAATGTAAACATTTCCTCGAATTTACAATCAACCAATGACCTTTCTATTATAGCGGGTCAAAACATCAATATTAACAACGCTCAGCTCGTTGCCAATCAATCGCAAAGCCTGATTGCCAACAACGACCTTAATCTAAAACAAGTCAACTTAACCGCTAAAGACAGTACCTTAATAGCCAAAAATGGCAGTATTCAATACAGCTTAAATCCTGTATCCGCCTTTAAAGATAATGTGTTATCTCCTCCCGTGATTAACGCCGCAAATTCTTTACATGTACAAGCCGGCAAGAACATCACTTTTGATAATGCGCAATTAGCAAAAACGAATAAACTCACCCTCAGTGCCAATGACAATATCCTCATTCGTCGCGATGAGTCAGCTTTAATTAAACTGGCGGCTTCAGAGCCTGCTGCAAATATCAATGCTTTACTCACGAAAATAGGAAGTTGGGCAAGTTCGGGGGAGATAAGCCTCACCGCCGGTAAAAATATTGAAGCCCGAGGTATAACTTTTAACAGTGGTCAAGCTCTCACTTTGAATACAGGACAAGATATCCTTTTGGGTTCTAAAGCCATTAAAGATGTCGATAATCTGTTTAAAACTAACCGCTACCCAGAGTTACGCTCTCAACTCATTGCTAATGGCAATATGACGTTAAACGCAGCTCGGGATATTGATTTGCAAGCGGCAAGCGTGCAGTCCAAAGGCACAATTACCGCGCTTTCAGGTCGTAATATTGGCCTATTAGCCAGTACTTATTCGGCTATCCCTAACCCGAATGAAGATTACCAAGATGTTCGATATGTTGCAGCTCAACTGTCAGGTGATAAGGGCGTCACGCTGGCTTCCAATGGCGCACTCACCGCGCAAGGCAGCACAATAAAATCCTTGGGTGATATTACGATTTCCAGTGGCGGAAATGTTCGGTTAGAGTCTGTCAAAACCCATTATCGTAAACAAGAAGGGAAACGGTTAGAGGATCTATACCGTCAAATTGGTACTGAAATTAACAGTGGTAAAACTCTGACTATTTTGTCTGAAGGGAGCATTCTTTTCCAAGCTTCTCGTCTCGTTGCCAAAGGTACTATGGATATCGCGGCAAAAGGCGGATATCTCTATGCGCAAGCCATGGAAGAAACCAGTCACTATGAAGAGCAAAGTAAAAAATGCAATAAATGGACACTTTGCATCACTAAAAAAGAAGTTAAAAAAACACGCAGTGAAACCACCAATAAAGTGACTGAATTCACCGCAGGCGGCGATATTAATCTTTATGCCAAGGACGATGTCACTTTAGAAGCCACGAAAATTAATGCAGGCAAGAATGCCAAAATCATCAGCCAAACCGGTAAGGTGAATTTCAAAGCGGTGAAAAACACCACCTTTGAGGAAGTGATTTCCAATTCGAAAGGGTTTTACATCACTCAACGCAATAAAGGTTATACAGAAGATAAATGGATACTGCCTGCCCTGCATATTGGTGGAAAACTAACCATTGATGCCGCAAAAGGGATTACGGCAGATATCAAAACCAAAAATAATCAAAGTTTACAAAATGCCTTAAATTCACTCGGACAAACTGAAGGAACAAAGTGGTTAGCAGGGTTAAAAGAGCGTAAAGATGTCCAATGGAATTTAGTTCAAGATGCTTACGATGGCTGGGATTATAAAAGCCAAAGCTTAAATCCAGTTGCTTCTGCGTTAATTATGATAGCAGTCACGGCGATGACATCCGGTTATGGCCTCGCTTCTTGGGCTGCAGATGGCGCAGTGGCAGCAACAGGTGCAACTGGTACAACCGCTGCGGTAATTTCAGGCGCAGCTTACTCTGGTATGACCGCACTTACCTCTCAAGCCGCTGTCGCTCTGGTTGAAAATCAAGGCAACTTATCCAAAACACTAAATTCACTGGGTAAAAGCGATACCGTCAAATCCATTATTACTCAAATGGTCATTTCAGGGGCATTAAATGGCCTTGATATCAAAATGGAGTGGACTAAAGGTAACCCCGCTGATGCCAAATTACCGTTACTTGCCAATGGCGATTGGAGCAAAGTCGCCCAACGAGTTGCAGCACAATCCGTTATCAGTTCAACGGTAAATACCACGATACAAGGTGGTAGCTTTACCGATAATTTTAAAAATGCCTTATTGAGTAATATCGGCAGCCAAATCAATGCCGAAGGCGCAAAACTGATTGGCGACAATGGTGAAATTTTAGGCCGCCCCGGGAAAATGATTAGTCATGCGGCACTTTCGGGGTTATCTGCAGAAATTAAACAAGCCAATTCACGCGGTGCGATTGTTGGTGCATTAGCGGCTGAATTAGCCGCTATTTCCTTAGGGGACAACACCATAAAAGCAGAGGAATGGCAAAATAAATCTGAAGCTCAAGCGCAGTTTGCTCGGGCATTTGGTGGGTTTGCTGGTGCGATATTCACAGGTAATGCCGGAGGGGTATACAGTGGTGCAGACGCCGCAGAAACCACATTTCGTTATAATTACCTATCGCATCATCAAGATGAATTAAAGAATAAAGAACTTGCAGCAGAAACTAATGATTTCAAAAAGACACTCGTTGCAATGAAATGGCTTTATATCGATATTGACCAAGATGCTGCATTTGGTGCAGGAATGATAGGTGGTATCCCAGCAGGGTTATATGAAACAATTAATGGTTTGGCCAACTTAGCAAGTAACCCTAAAGAAACGTATACAGCTCTAAGAGCTGTTTTGATGAGTGATGATACATTAAGTATTATGACTGACTCGCTCAGACAGTCATATATTTCACGACTTAACAATATGGAAGCTGAGTATCAAAAAGCAGGAACTGAGGGAGCATTCAAAGCAGGGGTTGAAAGTGGTAAATTAATTTTTGATATAGCAGGTACGTTTGCTGGCGGTGTCGGGGTTGCAAAAGGAGGCGTAAATTTAGTCGAGAAAGTTTCAATAAAAATAACATCAAGAGGACTTATAGGTACGACATCCAATGGCTATAGAGTTTATAATGGCTCTAATACCATGGTTCCTAAATCTAGTTTAGAGCATCCTATTGTTCAATCTCGTATTAATGTAAAAATTGGAGATAATAAATCTGGTTGGAATCATGTACTTGCTCGGCATTTTTCTGATAAAAATGCGAGCCAATTTACTATTAGTCAATCGGATTTAAAAATAATACTTGAGAGTAACAATATATCATCTGTTCCAATTAGCAAGGTTAGAAAATATGAAGATATATCTACATTTGAGCGAGTTATTACACTAGATAAAAATATTGGTACTGATAAATTTAATGGATATCAACCAACAAAGACAATGACTGTTTTAACTGATATCCAAGGTAATCTTATAACGGCACATCCTGGGCGGCTACCATGAAATTAATAAATTCCAAATTAGAGCAAGAGATAAGAGAAAACCTTGCAAAACGTTCTCCATTAATTATGGGGGATAAAGAAATAACCAATTTTCTTATTCAGAATTTTCAAGAAATTAAAAGTGTATATGTCTTACAGGTAACACCAGATCAAGGTGAGGAACTATATACACTATTAGTCAATGGGGATAAAGTTATTGACTTTGAAATATCTAGAATTAATAACTCAATTTATGACGTGCATATCAGAACGGTTGATGAGTACTCAAAGGAAATCAAAAAAAAACTACCCAAGCTAAAGTTAATAATTGCTTTAGAGTTATCTAAGCAAGCATATAATGCTGAGTGAAATTAATATAAAGAAGTAGAGCTATACAAAAGCTAGGATTATGGAGACTATCCTAGCTTTTGGCTATTGATGCTTAGGGGCTATCAAAAAAATGAAGATAGCATAAATGATATTTTGAATTTTTATTCGAATTCATATGAATTATGTTACAAAAAAAATCTAACCCAAATAGATGTACAAATCAAGTTTATGGAGGAGTTAAACCAACAGACATAAGGATTTCACAAGCATATAGACCTAGAGATGCTCATGGATTCGATATATCAGAAGTTCCTCCAGAAGCGCTTGTATCTAATTGTAAAAATTGCATTAAAGTATTTTTAGAATAATAAGGATATCTATGGAATTACAGTTAGATGATAATTGGAAACCAGGCTCTGCAAGAAATCATACATGGGTTGCTATGGACAAGAATGGACATCTTGCATACATGTTAAATAATGGCTATGGCTGGCTTCCAACCATATTACTGAGTATCCCAAATATAAAAGATAAGTTATCTGATTTATGTGAATTTGTAGATGGTGACTCAAGTAAATATATTAATAATGTAGATAAACGAGGTGGTTATTTAATTGACTTATACTCAAGCTGGGTTTATGAAAATTATTGTGATAAAAAAACGATAGTAGGTGAGTTAGATAATCAATTAAAATGTGGAGATAAATATAGCGATGCTGCTATAGGAGCTAAAATGGGAATGTTCTTTTTTCAAGGACTGGAAGGACATAGCAAAGGTGAGGATTTTCCTGTTGGTTACGATGGTGATAGCAAGATGGGAGACTATTATCGTTTTATTGTCCCAACTATTTTCGCAACTATAGAGGATATTCCCCTTCCTTTAAGGCAATATATTGTTGTTTCAAATACAATTGATTTCACAACAGATAGGCTACTGGATAACGATAGGATTAGTGAGTATTTCCCTCGTATGTACCATAATTAAGGTTATGAGTTATTAGACGAAAAAATAAAACAAGACAAAGTTAGGAAAGAATCATAAGTAACCGCCATCTTTACATAAAGATGGCGGTTACTACTATGTAAGCTTTAGTCTCTAATGTTCAATTTCTCTCTTTTTGGGCTACTTACCCAATAAGTGTAAGAAATGAATGTGTTTTTCATACTGATCAAGAATGTCATGAATGATCTGTTCTTTTGCCCAGCCCATCACATCATAATCTTGCCCGCCTTCTTTTAAGTGGATCTCGGCGCGGTAATAACGCTGTTCTTCACTTTTTTCATCATCACTATCAGTGGCCATACCAGCGAGAGCAAATGCTGGCTGAACATAGTAACGGAGGCGAACTTCGTAGAAAAAGTTCATATCGTCGCCTAAATCTACATCAAAACTAATTCGGTCATCTTTCTCTATGTTGATATGGCAAGTAGTGCCTTGTTTAGCTAATTCTTCAGAAACCATCTCCATTGAAGGTTTGACGACCTCTTCAATAAAACGTTTAACTTGAGAGCGTTTCGGAAAATAAGCAATATTACGTAGTCTGCGCTGCCAAGGAATTGGGTTGCGGCTCGCTGTTGGTGCAATTGTTGCTAATTGCTGACTATCACGCTTATAGGCATCGACACGTAGTGCTTTAAATAGTCCATAGATTGATACGAGTAAGACCATCGCAAAAGGTAAGGCACTGGCTATAGTAAGGGTTTGAAGTGCTTTTAAACCACCCGCAAGTAGCATGGTGATAGCCACGACACCCATAAGACCAGCCCAGAAAATACGCTGCCAAATTGGTGTATCTGAGTCGCCACCGGAAGCTAGAGTATCTACAACCATTGCCCCTGAGTCAGCTGAAGTGACAAAGAAAACCACTACCATCAACATGGCAAAGAATGATAATACAGTTGAAAATGGAAAATAAGTTAGAAACTCAAATAAGGCTAGAGATACATCAGATTGCACGGTTTCTGCTAGACGTGTAGCCCCTTGATTTTTAATCAGATCGATAGCTGTATTACCGAAGAAGGTCATCCACAGTAAGGTGAAACCAGCAGGCACAAACAATACACCCATCACAAATTCACGGATAGTACGACCACGGGAAATGCGCGCGATAAACATGCCGACAAACGGTGACCATGATAACCACCAACCCCAATAAAGTAGCGTCCATCCACCTAACCAATTACTGGATTTAGGCTCATAAGCATACAAATTAAAGGTTTTCGTGACGATTTCAGAGAGGTAGCCTCCCGTATTTTCAACAAAAGATTTTAGTAATAAAACCGTTGGTCCCAAGACAACAATTAGTACCAATAACAAGAATGCGAGGCCCAAATTTAATTCAGATAAAATACGAATGCCTTTATCGAGTCCTGAAACAACGGATAAAGTGGCAAGTCCGGTGAAGGTGATAATCAAGATAACTTGGATGGTTTCGTTAACTGGCCAACCGAATAAATGATTCAATCCTGCATTGACTTGCAATACTCCAAATCCTAGCGAGGTAGCAACACCAAACACGGTACCGACAACCGCAAAAATATCCACCGCATGGCCTATAGGACCATAAATACGTTCACCAATAATGGGGTAGAGTGCGGAACGCAGTGTTAAGGGTAATCCGTGGCGATAACTAAAAAAGGCTAGAATTAAAGCAACAATTGCATAAATGGCCCACGCATGTAACCCCCAGTGAAAGAAGGTTAAACGCATAGCTTCTTTGGCGGCTTCAATGGTTTGTGCATCCCCGACTGGTGGATTGAGATAATGCATCACAGGTTCAGCAACACCGAAGAACATTAAACCAATACCCATACCCGCAGAAAACAGCATGGCAAACCAAGAAACATAACTAAAGTTAGGCTGTGCATGGTCAGGTCCAAGTTTTATCTGACCATAACGAGAGAGTCCCAGATAAGTCACACTCAGTAAAATGATGGCAACAGCAAGTATGTAGAACCAACTGGCGTTATCAAATAAATTTTGTTGAAGATGACTTAGATGAGATTCTGCGACTTCAGGCATCAAGGCGGCAAAGCCAACGATGATCAAGATAATGAGGGCGGAACTATAAAATACCGGAGGACTAATTTTCGATCGTACTTTTTTGATATCAGTATCAATTTGACTCATGACTACCTTCTTTGGTTTTATTTTTGGCATACCAATATAATGTCGAGTATGCAGCGAGCGTCCTTCTTAAAAACAATGGATAATTGCGAAAGGGTTTCGGTTAAGAAACAAAATAGAAAGAACAGCGAATAAATAGTGGTGTTGATAGCAGTTAAAACCGCCATAAATATTAACAAAAATCTTGCTTTATAGTCCTTCAGTTCAAAAAAATAGGGGGTAATACTGCCATGTTATGGCCTAACATTCAACTTACTCGTCATACTTTGAACTGTAGGGGTGTTGGCTTCATTCGCTAACCTCGGTCACATACTTATGTATGCTCCCAAGGATTATCTCAATTGCCGCCTACCTACAATTCAAATTATTTAGAGTAAATAATAATGTGGTGAATATATTTAAAATGAACTGAATGAACTGAATGAACTGAATGAACTGAATGAACTGAATGAACTGAATGAACTGAATAGGGAGAAGTGAGTTTTTATCTTAGCTGGCTGTCTTTACTGCCTCGGCGGTTGTAGCCACTGAACGCGGCCTGCTTTTTATCAAGCTCGCTTTGGCATGTGACACATAGTTTGACGCCGGGAAGGGCTAGGCGCCTTGCTTGAGAGATTTCATTGCCACACTCTTCACAGCATTCAGCGCTTTCTCCTGAATGTAACTCACTGCGCGCTTTGGCGACGGCGTCAGCTAATGTGGCGTCGATTTGCTCTTGAACGGCATTCTCATTTGCCCAACCCGTAGCCATGTTTACCTCAATGGTTAACTAATCATCGATATAATTATTATTGAGGTGAATTACAAGAAATCAAGTTTCTTACTGATTAAATTTTACTTAAGTTGGAGCGTCATATAAATATGATCCATCCCATCTTCATCGTACATCTCACCTTGGGTTTGATAGCCTAAGGTATGATAAAATTCGATAGCCGTATGTTGAGCAGAAAGGCCAATCGCACTGTAATGATTTTCTAAACCATATTGTTCAACGAATCTCATTAATTCGCGGCCGAGTCCTTTACCCCGATGTTGCTTTAATACTGCGACTCTACCGACTTTAATTAAGCCTTCGTCCAGTAATAGACAACGTAATACGGCGGCAGGTTTATCCGTTAAATAAAGCACCACATGTAAGGCGTTGTCGTCATATTCGTCAACATCAATGTCTGCCGGAAATCCTTGCTCATGAGTAAATATTTGCTGACGAATATCGAAAGCGTGACTCACTAATGTGGGGAGCGCATATCTGTGACTGTGTTTGATTTGCATATTATTCCCTATAAAGGCATTCAAAGTTCAAATTTTCGCTAAATAGCGTTATTAAATCTATAATAATATAGCTTAAGGAAGATACTGAGATTTATATTTTGAATTAAAAAATGCAGGTATGAGTCACCTGCATTTTTCAGTATATGACGGCTTATATAGGTTGAGTATTATTTATTGTCAGCCTTTGCATCATTATCTGCTTTTAATGATTCAGTCTTATTTTTTGCATCTGTCGCAAGCTCATCGGCTTTATTGATAGCATCAGTTTTGAGTTGTTCTGACTTCTCACCCGCACTTTCAGTGGCTTGGTTATATTTAGTCTCAAGTTCATCTGCTTTTTCAGATGCGCTTTGTTTTAGCTCATTGGCTTTAAGTTTGGCGTCATCGGTTAGTTCATCGGCTTTTTTCTCACCAGCTTCTTGCAACTCTTTCGCTTTATCGGTGATTTGGTCAGCTTTTTGTGAAGCATCTTTTTGCAGATCTTCGGCTTTTTCTTTTGCACTGTTGGTCAGTTCAGTAGCTTTTTGTTCACCTGTTTCTTTCAATTGCTGCGCTTTTTCTTCCGCTTGCTTCATCGTGTCGTCTGTTTTAGATGAATCATCACAGCCGGTTGTAACAGCAAAAACACCCGCTAGAATAAGTGAAGCGATGATTTTCTTTTTCATAAACATTTCCTTAGCATGAAGTTTGTCGAGTTATTGATTGAAATTCAAATCAAATATATTAATAGTTACTTCATTAATATAGACCAAAATTAGTTCGATGGATAATAGTTATGTCCTTTTTTTGATACGTATTAAGTTATGAAAGCTTTAATGCTATTTAATTTTTTATTGATTTTAAATAAATTAAAAACCTAATTTCATATTTAAATAATATGAAAAATGATTGGTTTAATGGTATTTTTATTAATAGAGATAGGTTTTTTAAAGTGGGAGTCTTAAATGAGATTTAATAATATAGGGATAACAAAATGACATATTATTACACGCTCGTTATTATAAAGTTTATCATTGGTTTTACTATTGTAATAACACATATGAATTTTTCGGGGAAAACACAACTTTCACAAATGACACCAATTGATTTTATTGGTAATTTTGTGTTAGGTGGTATTATCGGTGGTGTAATTTATAGTGATACCATTCCATTGCATCAATATGTAATTTTATTATTTATGGGTGTAATGTTTATTTCATTATTGAACTTTTTAACAAAAAAATTCAATTTTTTCCGCAGTGTTACTATTGGTAATACCATTCCAATAATTAAAAATGGGCAGTTTATTATGGAAAACATACAGGAGAAAAGGAATAAAATTGACATGTTGAATATCACTTCTCGCATTCATGCTCAAGGTGTCTATTCATTTCAAGAAATTTATTATGCGCAGATAGAGCCTGATGGCCAACTAACTATTATTTGTGATAAAAAAAATATGCCATCGGTGATATTAATTAAAGATGGTGTTATTAGAACCAGTGAATTGGAAGCGATTGAACGGGATGAGGACTGGCTTAAGCAACAAATTGAAAAACATGGAATTAATAACATCACAGATATTTTCTTAGCTGAGTTTTGGCATGGTGAAGTTAGTTTTATTTTGCAAGATGGTAAGATAAAGCGTGTTGATGAACAAAAGTTGAAAGTTGTTGCTGAAAATAGTTAGTGAAAAAGTGGATGAAACGAAGTTACTCATTTCATCCACAAATTGAACACTATTTTTTCAAATCATCATATAGCATCAGTGATGATTTTTTATCCGGATCGCCTATATACCTTGGTTGAGGCTTAAATTCAGCATTGAATAAGCTCTTTTCAGGTTCAAATCCGGTGTAGTTTAGCCCCGCTAAATCAGACCAAGCATAGATAAAATCCATGGTACTAAAAGGTCTGGTGGTTTTGCTGTTCAAATCAGACTGATGAGTCTGTAGCCATTCAGGTGATTGCCAAACTAAGAAAGGAATGTTGTACATAACCTTTGTCGGTTTACCTTCACTACGGCCTAACATCTCATGCGGTGGAGTATCAAATACATCTTCACCGTGATCGGAAAAGAACACCAAAAAGCCATTTTCTTTTGAAGAGTCGAAATCTTTAATCAGTGATGAAACCACATAGTCATTATAATGCTGAGCATTATCATAAGCATTGTAGTCTTTGATTTCGTCATCTTTCAGATTCGCAGGGATGAGACTATCTTTATTGGTAAAAATGGCTTTATCTTCAGGGTAGCGGAATTCATAACGCATATGCGTTCCCAACAGATGAACCACAATGAATTTTTTCTCAGCAGGATCTGCGAGTGCTTCTTTAAATGGCTCAAGTACTACGTCATCATAGATTCGAGAGCTTTGTGCCATATCATTATTCAAATAATATTGCTTATCTGTTTGGCGTGAAAATGCCGTTAACAGGGTATTACGCTCTGTCATAGTTTGCTGATTGGTGATCCAAAAAGTCTTAAACCCTGCTTGTTTCATCATATTCATGATAGACGGGCGCGAGTTAAATAATTCAGGTTCAGTTTGCGATGCAAAAGTCAGCACTTGTTGTAGTGCTTCGATGGTATAAGGACGCGATGTTACGACATCATTAAAGACGGATAAATTCGCGGGATAATCTTGAGCTAATTGAACAAGTTCAGGTGTTGTCGGGCGCTGATAGCCATATAAACTCATTCTATCGCGGCTAGTCGATTCACCAATAACTAATACAAAAGTTCTCGGTGTATTGCCGTTGGCATCAACAAAATTTTCTAGTGGTGGAATTTTGTTATTGTCACGGATCAGCTCCTCCATGTTTGCCAATTGGTTTTTGTAGAGGAAATAACCACTAACAAACTGCCACGGTGCTGCATACGCCAATTTACTATTGATATATGAAGTCACATTGGAAAGCGGGCGATCTTGCTTGATAGCTTTATTATAATAAGGCACACCAAACAGGATAATTAAAATTAGTAACGAAACGCCAATGCGCCCAGTGGTTGGTAATGTGACTGGCTTTAGGCGAGTCCATAAAAAGATAGCTACAAGCGTATAAGCGAGGATGACGCCAACGACTTTGAAACTGAAATACTGTCTGAGGAATTCTCCGGCTTCATTGGTGTTAGTTTCGAACATAACAAACATCACACTTTGTGATAATTGATGCCCATAAACCACAAAATAAGCTAAAGCGATAACGGAAGATAGCCAAAGGACAATACCGATAAGACCGGCAACGAGTCTTATTTTTTTAGGAAAAAGTAGGGCTGGAATAATCCAAAGTGAGCTATAAAGGAGTGAGTCTCTGAGTCCGATAGTGTTACTTTGGCCAGTAACGACAACATAAAGTTGCAATATCGATGAGAAATACCAAAAGTAGATTAATAGCCAGAGCAATGACGACCAGCTAAACTTGTTTGTTTGTGTAGTATTAACCATAAGTTTTTTGACTCTTACTTTTTTGTATTGTTGAGTAGCTATAAAGTAACGATAAGTAACTATGAAAAATAGTTGAAAAATCGATTTTTAGATAGAGTGACAATCGTTAAGTTCAATAATAAATTTAGTGAGATAATAATCTCTTAAGGTTACCTTTAATCATCTGTTTATTAAAATGAGTCTATTTAGCGCTTTCCGTTTAGATATTTTGATTACACTATAGTTTAGAATGGTGAATTGTGCCTTATTATACTAGGGTGACGGCATAACTTAGCGAGCGATATCATCATGCTTTGCCTGTTGCACAACTTGCCAGAATGATATTATCCTTAGCTAAACTAACTGGTATATAAACAAACGTTAATTATCTTTTCGATGAAAGGATGAGGCCAAATAATGTTCGATAACTCTTTTGTGGCTTTCTTAAAATCATCCTTATCAATCAGGCTGTTACTATCCTTATTGATTATTATTGATGGTTTTATGATTTTAAAACCAGTGCTAAGTGCATATACCGACTATATCGATTGGCGTGAAACAGGCTTCACAGAATGGTTGAAGTCATTGGGTTTTATGAAATTACTCGATATTCCTCGGTTTTTATTGGGTGCCTCGCTGATTTTTCTTTCGTTATTTATGATCAATGGTGCACGGATAGCTTGGGTATTTTCCCTGTTTTTATTAGCCATTATCTCTTTTGTTGATTTAAGACTTGCTCAAGAGAACATTCATCAAGGTTATTTTTCTCTCGGTTTATTTGTCGCATTATGTTTATTTTGGAAGCTTTATCATCATCATAGCTTAACCAGTGCTGGCTTTGTTGCTGTCACCTGTATTATTGGTTTATTGCTCTATTCCATTTTTGGTACGCTCTATATTGGCAATGAATTCTTTCCTATTGTGAAAGATGGCACAACAGCATTTTATTTTGCACTTGTGTGTATGACAACGGTTGGATTTGGCGATATTGTGCCTGTGACAGTCGATGCTCGCGTTTTTACTGTTACTGTTATTATTTTGGGTATTACTATTTTTACAACATCGGTCGTTTATGTCGTTGGCGTATTGGCTAAAGGGACGAAAGAAATTGTCCGCAAGAGGTTTTCTTATATGAAAGATCATTATGTCGTCATTGGTGGTACGCCTATGGCCGTGAATGTTTATCAAGGACTTAAAAAACGTGAGCTTCCTGTTGCGGTCATCTGTCAAGAAAACCATCGTAGCCATTATCCAGAAAAAGATAATATTGTAACGGGTGATCCTACGAGCTCAGAATTACTGGCCGCTGCTAACGTCAAACATGCTAAGTGCGTGCTTATCATGACGGATAGTGACTCATTGAGTACTTTTGCTTTACTCGGTGTTAGGGAATTAGCGGGCAAAGAAGTCAAAACAGTTGTGCTTATTAATCAAGAAAATAACATGGATAAAGTGCGTCTACTACATCCTGATATGTTGTTTTCATTATCTTCTCTGGGTTCTGAAGTTTTGATGCAAGTGCTTTGCGGTGACGCAATATCCAGTGACACTATCAGTGATATGCTGTTGAATAAAGTTGCAAAAAGCTAATAAAAAAGCTCTAAACAGGGAATGTAACCCATGCTAAGCGCACAACAAATAAGCTGTCATCGACAAAATAGAGTATTGTTTCAGCAGTTAGATTTTACAGTATTACCGGGGCAAATTTTACAGGTTGAAGGCCCTAATGGTGCAGGCAAAACCACTTTATTGCGTATGATGGCTGGTCTGTTAAAACCCGATGATGGCGATATTCTTTGGCAAGCACAATCGATTGAAAAACTAAAAGAAGATTATACGCGTCATTTACTTTATTTAGGTCATAAGCCCGCAGTAAAGTCTCTGTTAACACCTTATGAAAACTTGCTATTTTACTATCAAATGCACCATAAAGAGCCTGAAGGGGAGCGTATTTGGCAAGCGTTAGAGGAAGTTTCGTTGATAGGTTATGAGGATGTTCCTGTTTGCCAATTGTCGGCGGGTCAGCAACGTCGAGCTAACCTGGCACGGTTATGGTTAAGCGAAGCATCACTTTGGATTTTAGATGAACCGTTTACCGCTATTGATGTGGCGGGTGTTAAACGCTTAACTGAACGTTTTCATCAGCATGCTGAGCTTGGTGGTATTATTTTGTTTACATCCCATCAAGCGATGTCGGGCCATTTTGGATCATTAAAACTGACGGGCGGGTATGAGTAATGTTTTGGTTATTAATTAAAAGAGAACTAAAAATTGCCTTTCGAAGTTTTTCTGAATTAGTTAATCCGTTATGGTTTTTCTTAATTGTGATCACGTTGTTCCCGTTGAGTATTGGTCCTGAACCTCAGTTACTCGCCCGTATTTCGGTCGGTGTTTTCTGGGTTGCAGCCATCTTGTCCTCGCTATTATCATTGGAACGCTTATTTAAAGATGATTATCTCGATGGCACTTTAGAGCAGCTTTTATTAGCACCTAACCCGTTATTTATCACCGTATTAGCCAAAGTTATTGCACATTGGTTAGTGACTGGTTTGCCATTAATTTTGCTTTCGCCAATCGCTGCATTAATGTTGTCTTTTAACAGTGATACATTAATCGTACTCGCGGGCACACTCTTATTAGGTACGCCGGTGCTCAGTTTTATCGGCGCGATTGGTGCTGCGTTAACGGTTTCCCTTAAAAAAGGCGGCGTTCTTGTGAGTTTACTGGTGTTACCGCTCTATATCCCTGTCTTGATTTATGCCACAGGTACCATGGAAGCACATAGTTTTAATATTCCATTAAATGGTTATTTCGCTATCTTAGCGGCGTTATTTGCTGCAAGCCTAACATTTTCCCCCTTAGCCATTGCTGCTGCATTGAAAATCAATATTAGTCACAGTTGATTGTGACCTAGTCAATTGCTGCCTAGTCATTAGTTACATAGCTAATTTCTAAAAGGCGTCATCACGCATTTATGCATTTTTACATCTATATTTTTTGTTTTTTGTTTTCTTTCATTAAATGGTAGTGCTGTGGATTAATATATGTATGTTAAATTTTATTACTTATTTTGTGAGTGATTAATGTCAGTTAGTGAATTTAACTTAGGTTAAGATGATGCGATAATTTAAGCCGATAAAGTTAATTTGTTTTATAATATCTTAGCTATTTAACATAAGAAATTTAATTATATAATTGATTTAATTATTTAAATTGACTTTTATCTTTTGGGGGCGAGAGTGAGGGCTAAGTCACTATTTAACTAAAAATGCGATAATAGCTGATTGTGATTTAGGTTAAAGTATGTAAAGTTATGCGCAGATAATTAACTTACACTTTGGGCTATTAAAAAAACTAATGATTTTTGTACGGACACTCATTTTCGGATCGATTTTTTTTACCTTTTGTTTCCCTACACTAGCAAAAGCTTCATTATTGAAACCGGATAACACAGACGATCTATTCAATCGACAAACTCAGCAGCAGCAAGCTCAGCAGCAGCAATTTGAGGCAAAAGCCCCAGATGTGAGCTTATCTACGCCTATCGCCAAGGCGCAATTACAATTTCCAGATGAAAATCCGTGCTTTAAAATTGAGCAAGTCTCTATTACAGGCCAAGAGGCCTTGCCTCATTGGGTTCCGGTTCAGAGACTGGCTAATCAGGCCGTTGGTCATTGTATTGGTGTTGAAGGGATTAATTTATTGGTTACGGATGTGCAAAACCGATTAATAAGTCATGGGTGGATTACAAGCCGTGTTTTAGTTCCTGAACAAGATTTATCCACGGGTCAGCTTAATTTAGTTGTATTACCGGGCAAAGTTCAAAAAGTGGTTTTTACCGATGATTCATCACAATACAGTACGCTGTATACCGCAATGCCAGCCCATTCAGGTAATTTATTGGATCTTAGGGATATTGAGCAAGGCTTAGAAAATCTTCAGCGTCTACCCACCGTGCAAGCTTCTATGGAAATGGTACCCGGTGATGGTCCGGGTGAAACCCAAATTGTGATCAATCGCCAGCAGTCGCGTTATTGGCATGCTGGCGCGTGGGTGGACAATACTGGCTCAAAAAGCACCGGTAAAAACCAAGTGGGTGTGATGTTGGCACTGGATAACCCGGCTTCCCTCAGCGATCTTTTCTATATTACGGCAACGCGCGATTTAAGCTTTTCTAGCGATAAAGACACCACTAACTACAGTGCGCACTATTCGGTGCCGTTTGGTTATTGGCAGTTTGCCACCACAGCGAGTGATTATGAGTACACACAAACTATTGCTGGTACAAATAGCGACATTCGTTATCACGGTAAAAGCAAAAGTTTGAACCTACAACTGAGCAATGTGCTGTACCGTGATGCCACAGCGAAAACCACAGCGACCTATGATGTCAATTTACGTGAGACGCGCAACTTTGTGGGTGAAACTGAAATTGAAAACCAAAAACGGCGCACTACCGCTTGGAAGCTCGGCCTTAATCACCGTCAATACGTGGGGCAATCCACACTCAATGTGGGGGCGAGTTACCAGCATGGGACACGCTGGTTTGGCGCAATGCCCGCTTTTGAAGAGTTTAGCAGTAAAGGCTCCCAAGATTATGCGACCGCACTGGCGATAATTATGCAATTTTCCGCGTCTGCGAGTATCCCGTTTACACTTGCGGAGCAGCCACTTCGGTTTGAGTCACAATACTTACGTCAAATCAGTGACAGGCCTCTAACGCCTCAGGATCAATTCAGTATCGGTAACCGCTGGTCGGTACGAGGTTTTGATGGCGAACGCACCTTAAGTGCGGATGAAGGCTGGACGCTGCGCAACACCCTATCATGGACATTACCTGTTCCTGCTCAAGAACTGTATGTGGGCGTCGATTACGGCAAAATTAGCGGACGTGGGACTGACATTAACTTAGGCTCACACCTTGCGGGTGGTGCGATTGGTTTGCGTGGTGCGATTAACCCCGCCAACTTAAGTTATGACTTCTCTATTGGCACCCCGTTCTCTAAACCAGAAGGTTTTAGAACCGACCCAGCTACATTTTCGTTTTCGGTTAACTGGAATTACTAAGGACTCTCAGGATGAACAAGTTACTTTACCGCTTAATATTTAATGTCGCTCGCCAAATGGTGATGGTGGTGGCAGACATTACGCGCAGTCATCGTGCGGGTCCTGCGGGTTCGAGTGAAAATCGAGTCGAGAAAACAGCCAGCAGTCGCATTCGTTGGTCAATCAAGCCACTCGTCACTTCCCTTTGGTTGACGCTGGGCATGGTGAGTTTTAGCGCGTCGTCATCTACCATCGTAGCGGATGGTAATGCGCCGGGAAATCAGCAGCCTACCATTGTGAATACCCAAAATGGTTTACCTCAAGTCAATATTCAAGCGCCTAACCGTGACGGGGTTTCGCGTAACCAATATAGCCAATTCGATGTCGACCATAAAGGGGCTATTCTTAATAACAGTAGCACTAACGTCAACACACAACTTGGAGGGATGATCCAAGGCAATGATTGGCTCGCCAAAGGGGAAGCCAAAATTATCCTCAATGAGGTGAATAGCCGCAACCCAAGCCAACTCAATGGTTTTATTGAAGTGGCGGGTAAAAAGGCTGATGTGATCATTGCTAATCCAGCGGGGATCACTTGTAACGGTTGTGGCTTTATCAATGCCGATAAAGCCTTACTTTCAGCCGGTAAGACACTGATCGAAAATGGTAAAATTAAAGGTTTTGAGGTTGATAAAGGGAGTATCAATGTTATTGGTCAAGGCTATAACGGCAACGGAACTAACTATACGGCACTGATTGCTCGCTCGGTGAATATCAATGCCAAACTGCATGCGAAAGAACTAGCCATCACTACCGGTAAAAATACTGTTGCTGCAGACGGTCAAACTGTACTCAAAACCGATAATTCAGTGGCTGAGGATAAACCCGAATTTGCTCTTGATGTGGCTGCACTCGGCGGTATGTATGCAAACACCATTAAAATGCGCGGCACAGAAAACGGGGTGGGCGTGCGCAATGCGGGGCATATTGGCGCAGAGGCAGGCGATATTACGTTATCCGTTGACGGTAAAATTGGTAATGCTGGGGTAATAACAACCAACCAAAATATCGCGATAGACAGCCAACAAACGATTAATAATAGCGGCACCGTATTGGCACAAAACGATATTCAGCTCAATGCAAAACAAGCAATAACGAACACAAATAAAGGCCAAATTGTCGCAGAGCATGATGCGACGTTGAATGCTGATCAAATTAATAGCGATACAACGGCATTATTAGCTGCGGGCGTAGACAGTAAAGGGAAATTAACTTCAGCAGGTTCATTAACGGTTAAAGGCCAAAAAGACGTTGCATTGCAGGGGGATATTGTTGCCAAAGACAGCTTAATCGCCACAGGCGGTTCACTCGACTTGTCTGATTCCAATACTCAAGCCAAAAATATTTCACTGACGTCAACAGTAACCGATATCCGCACGAAAGATGCGCACCTACAAGCCAACGATAGAGCCACACTGACGGCTAAAACGGGTATTGATAATCAAAACGGTGAAATTGTTGCCAACGAACTCACCTTAATAGCTCCTGAATTTCTTAAAAACCAGCAAGGTAAATTAGTTCAAAAAGGCAATTCAAAAAATATCTTAAATACTAAGGTATTCGAAAACCAGCAGGGGGAAATTAACTTTGCGGGTGACACCGTTGTATCAACACAACAACTGAATAACCAGTCCGGAAAGATATTAAGTCGTGATGGTAAAGTCGATATTCAAACTAAAAACCTAGACAACCAACAAGGGACAATCTTAGCCTCGGGCAAACAAGGGCTTACTATCAAGGCGGATAAGCTGGATGGACAAAAAGGGGAAATCCTGACCCGTGGCGTATTAAGCTTAGCAGGGCAATCCATTAATTTGGATAATGGAGCCACCCAAGCTGAACAAATCACCTTGAAAGCTAATGCGCTCTCTCACCGCCAAGGGAATCTACTACAGATGGGCGATAAAGCCATGATCGTGGAAATCGCCACGACGTTGGATAACCGTGGGGGAAGTGTGTCATCCAAAGGTGACTTGCGTATACTTGCAGATAACCTTGATAACAGCGATGGTAAATTATTCACGAGTACTAACAAACAGTTAGCACTTACTGTAACTACTGAGTTGAATAACACGCGAGGCGTGATTCAAACAGATAAGTATTTAGCCATTAAAGCCAATAAACTGGTTAATTCTCAAGGGAAAATCAGTAGCTTATCAGGGGCAGCATTGCTCAGTGCAAATCAGTTGGATGGTAATAAAGGGACGATTTTTGCGCAAGATACCTTACGGATTGAAAGTGCCAATATCAATCTAAGCCAAGGTTTTACTCAAGCAAACCAGATTTCCATTTTAGCCAACAACTTCACACATCAGAATGCAACGTTACTGCAAACAGGTGAAGGAAAAACGGAACTACACATTCAAAGTCAATTTGATAATCAGCGGGGGGAAATCTCTAGCAATGGTCAAATTGATATTGTGGCAAACAGCTTGAATAACCAAGATGGTAAAATCATTGCCGCAAAATTGGGTAAGCTGACGCTCAGCATTCAACAGACGCTGAATAATACTCAAGGGATATTATTAGGTAATCAAGGTATTCAATTAGCGGCGAATCGCTTAATTAACCAATCGGGTAAACTCATTGCGAGTTTTGGTGATAACCAATTAACGCTCAAGCAGTTAGATGGCGAGAAAGGCGAAATCCTCTCGAAAGGTAAGTTGGCTTTGACCGGAGATAATCTCAATCTCAATGATGCCATTACACAAGCCGATAAACTCCAAATTCAAGGACAAAATCTCTCCCATCAACGTGGAAAAATGCTGCAAACTGGCAGCGAAAACGGTGAAATTAAGCTGACTCAAACCCTTGATAACCAATCGGGTAACATCAGCAGCCAAGGCACGTTAAATTTGGATGTTAATAAACTGGCTAACCAACAAGGCGTTGTGGTTGCCGCAAAAGCGGGTGCATTAATTTTAAATGCTAAAGGCGGTGTGGATAACACACAAGGTACCCTTTTTGCCGAGCAAAATTTAACGCTCAATGCACCGTTGCTCGCTAACGTTGACGGTAAAATCATTAATAAAAACGGGGATATGTTAATTTCCGCTGAAAGCGTGCAAGGTCAGCGAGGGGAAATGGTTGCGGATGGGGAGTTAGTGCTACATGGTCAAGAAATTGACCTGACTGCGGCGAATACCCAAGCGAAACATATCGAACTGACCGCAAATAATTTAAATCATCAGCAAGGTACAATGACCCAATTGGGTGAGCAACAAGGCACAATTTTAGTTTCTCAATACCTGAATAATCAAGCGGGTAATATCAGTGGTAATGGTTCGTGGCAGGTCAATACTAATACTTTAGATAACCAGCAAGGGAAAATATTCAGTGCCAAAATGGGCGCGTTAAACCTACAAATTGAGCAGGCACTGAATAATACAGATGGCACCTTGACGGGGCGCCAAGGTGTGTTTATTGACACACAATCGCTGATAAATCGTACCGGAAAAGTGATTGCGAATATGGGGGATATCACCCTCAATAGCCAATTACTCGATGGCGATAAAGGTGAATTACTGGCCGCAAATAACGTAAATATTCAAGGGAAAACGCTTCTATTAAATCAAGCCATTACGCAGGCCGATAATATTGTTATCACCGCCAATACCCTTGATCACCAAGGCGGTAAATTATTACAAACGGGTGATAAAGCAGGAAAAATAGCGCTTCAAGGTCAATTAAATAACCACGCGGGTGAAATCGGCAGTAATGGTGATTTTACGATTAAAGCCGACGCATTAAATAATCAGGCTGGACAAATTCTAACGGCGAATAGCGGGCATTTATCCCTTGATTTAAAAAATGTATTATCCAACCAAAGTGGCGTGATTGTGGGTGATAATGGGCTGGAAATTACGGCGAGCCAGTTGGATAACCAACAAGGAAAACTGGTTGCTCGCCATGGCGATACTACGCTGGATGTTACCCATACAATCAATAATCAAGCAGGGTTAATTGCGGCAGCGCAATTGTTGCAGATGCGTAATCAAGCGCTGCAAAACCAGCAGGGTTATCTTCAAGCCAATACCATCAATATCGATACGCATAATCAATTGTTTGATAATACGGATGGTTCGCTATTAGCTCAGCAAAAATTGACTTTAAATAGCGGTAAAATTGAAAACCAACAAGGTTCAATTCAGTCTGGCAGCGACATGCAGATTGATACCCATGGGAAGCAACTCAATAATACCCAAAGTGGAGAAGACAAAGGCATTTACGCACAAGGTGGGCTAATTTTAACCACTGGACAACTCAATAATGAGCAAGGTCGCATTGTCGCTAAAACCGCATTGGATTTAAAAAGCCAAAACTTAAACAACCAGCAAGGTTTGATTGGTAGCCAGTCTGCTATTTTGATGAAAACGCAACAGTTGGATAATAGCCAAGGTGTGATCAAAGGGCAATCCATCACCCTTGATACCCAAGGACAGCGTTTAATTAATACGACTAAAACTGATGAGCAAGGGATTTTTGCTAGCCAAGGATTAGCGCTAGCTATTGGTGAATTAATTAACCGACAAGGCCATATCCAAGCAAATAATATCACGTTAACAACGCAGAAAAACCGTGTTGATAATAACCAAGGTGAGATTTTAGCCAGTCAAACTTTGAGCCTAAAGAGTGGTGAATTTGATAACCAACAAGGGCGTGTGCAGGCAGGCCAACAGCTATCGCTCGACACTCATGGGCAACTTCTCAACAATGACGACACACAAAAAAGTGGTGGGTTGTTAAGCGGTGGCCGTCTAACCCTCAATAGCGGTAAATTAACGAACCAGCAAGGACAAATCCAAAGCGCAGCGGCAAGTGAATTAACCACTCAAGTCTTGAATAATCAGCAAGGGCAAATTTATTCAGGCGGTTTATTGGATATCAATACTCAGAAAAACAAGGTATTGAATCAAGACGGTGTACTGGCGAGTGAGGGGCAACTCACGTTAAAAGCCAACGATCTGAGTAATCAGCAAGGGTTCGTACAAGGCAAAAAAGGCTTAAATATCGATGCTAATCAGATTGATAACCAAAAAGGCACTCTGCTAAGCCAATCCTCAGCACAAGTAACAGGCGCTTCTCTTAATAACCGCGAGGGCACCCTGCAATCACAGGGAAATACTGACTTAACGATCGCGCAGCATATCGATAATCAGCAAGGAAAGATTTTGTCGGGGGCTAATCTGAATATTGGTAGCCAACGTCTGAACAATACTGAAGGTACTGTTCAAGGGCTAAACAATGTTGAATTGGCTGTAGTGCAACAGCTTGATAATCAACAAGGTTGGATCAAAGCCAATGAAAGCCTAAATGTCACAGCGCAAAAGATTGATAACCAAAATACGGCTAAAGCAGGGAAAGGGATCGAAGGGCAAAATGTTACCTTTAAAACAACAGATTTAAATAACCAAACCGGTGCTATTCGTGCAGGGAAAGCTATCGATGCCGTTGTGGCGCAAAGTTTAAATAACATTCAAGGAATGATGTCAACGGGCTCGGCGCTTATTATTACGGATAATGCCAAAGGGAAAGCCTTAGCGATATCAAACCAACAAGGGGTGATGGTCAGCAATGGTTCTGCGAGTGTATCGGCGAACCAATTAACGGGCGAAGGCAAGCTTATTACTCAAAAAGCGTTGACGTTGAGCCTATCTCAAGCTTTTACAAACCAAGGTCGTATTCAGGCTGGTGAACATTTAACCGCTAATTTTGCGCAAGGGCTCACGAATAGTGGGCTAATTTCTAGCCTTGGTGAGCTCGCACTCACTACCACGACGGTCATCAATCAACTTTCCGGTGAAATCAGCGGGCAAAATACCCGTATTAAAGCGAGTGGTCAGGTGCTCAATACCGGGTTAATTGACGGTGTGTTAACGCATATCATGGCAAATTCATTGGATAATTTAGGCACTGGACGCATTTATGGTGACTTCTTGTCCATTGCCGTCAAAACCTTGGTTAATGATAAGCAAGGGGACAAAGCGGCAGTTATTGCAGGGCGTAAAGCCGTTAATATTGCGGTTTCTGAGTTGTTAAATCGCGATCATGCTTTGATTTACAGTGATGGTGACTTACATATTGGCAACTCGTTAAATGACCAATTGCAAGCCACAGGTCATGCAACCCAAGTGAAAAACCACAGTGCGAATATCGAAGCGGCGGGTAATTTAACGTTGAAAACCAATCTGCTTGAAAACAAAGATATTCATTTAGAACTGACGGATAAACCAATTGAAATGAGCCGTGAGCATTTTGATTGGTTTGATTATGGTAATGGCAAACGTTATAAAATTCAGCCACGTAATGGTAACGAAACCCGTTATACGATTAATGATGATGGCACGCTGAATAAAGAAGTGGGCATTCACTACGAAAAATCCAATCGCTGGCGGATGTTTGAAAATGGTAATTGGACAAAAGATTTTTATGAATACGATTACGACCGTGTTGTTTATGAAACTCAGGTTATCAATCGTGATGCTGCACTGATCACCAGTGGGAAACATTTAACCCTTGATGGGCAACAGCTTAATAATGAAAACTCACGCGTAGTGGCAGGACAAAACTTGATCCTAACAGGCAATGACCTGAATAACGAAGAAGCGCAAGGTATTCGCCGTATTGTTGAGGATGGTAAGACGATTTATCGTTATAAAGGCGGTAAAAAATGGAAAACACGTGAGTCGGTTTATGCATATCAAGGGGTTAATCGTGAAGACGACTTGTCGTTGCATTTATTGGAAGTCACAGATAATGCGGGTGGTATTGATAAAACCCAACTTGATTCAGCGAAAGTTAACAAACTTGATGGCGCAGCAGAGACGGTTTCTGAATCAATCCTAAAAGAAAACCAAGGGACAACGGTTACTGAGCAAACATTAAAAGACAGTAAAAATACGCCTCTCGAACTTTCTGCGGGTCAACAAGTTGAAGTCACTCAGTTGCCCTCTGTTTCGGCTAAAGTTGATGTGACGGATAATAAAACCGTAGGAGCAACGACTCAGGCAGATGATGCCAATGTCGGGAGTGATGTTGAGGTTCAAGGACAAACCGATGCCGGTAAAGGGGAAAAGGCCACCGCAGAAACAGGGCCTCAAGGTAAAGATAACCTGGATACCGTGATAAGAACCGTCGGACCCAATACAAAACTGCCTGATAACAGCCTATTTAACCTAACGCCGGGCAGCGACAGTCAATTTTTGATTGAAACAGACCCCCGCTTTACCAATTACAAAAAATGGTTATCAAGCATTGATATTGTTACCAACGAGCAACTGCATAAGCGTTTAGGCGATGGCTATTATGAGCAGCGCTTAGTGCGTGATCAACTGATTGAAACCACCGGTCAACGCTTGCTAGGCAATTATCATAGTGATGAAGAGCAGTATCGGGCGTTGCTGACTAATGGCGTCGCATTCGGTCATCAATTTAACCTGACACAGGGCATTGCATTATCACCCGCGCAAATGGCGAACTTGACCACCGATATTGTGTGGATGGTCAACAAAGAAGTCACTCTGCCCGATGGTCGTGTTGAGTTAGTCAGTGTGCCTCAAGTGTACGTCCGTGCGCGCCAAGGAGATTTAAATGGTAATGGCGCATTGCTGGCGGGTCGCAATGTGTCAGCTGATATGGCGGGTAATCTTCTCAATAGTGGCGAAATCAGCAGTCGTGAATTGACCGATTTACGTGCAGAAAACATTGAAAATAGTGGTCGACTCCAAGGAAAAGATGTTCAGCTCAATGCATTGAAAGATATTAAAAATGTTGGTGGTGAAATTCGTGGGTTAGACAGCGTATCACTTTCTGCAGGACGCGATATTTTTAGTGAAACCACACAACGTAGCGAGGGCAACGCCCAATGGCTCGATCGCCCTGCTAGTATTTATGTCACTGGTGATAATGGACAATTGACCTTAAAAGCCGTGCAAGATATCAACTTGATCGCGACAGATATTGTCAATTTAGGTGTCGATGGTAAAACCGCAATTATTGCCGGACGTGATATTAGTTTAGAAACTCGCGATGTCAGTTCTGCATTTGATTACACTCGTAATTCAAATAATTATTATCGTGGTTCAAACAGCACGGAAGTCGGTACGCAGATCCAAACTCAAGGGGATTTAACGTTATCCGCAGGACAAGACCTTTCCGCTCGCGCAGCGAATGTCTCTAGTGGCGGCGAACTGGCAGTCAATGTTGGGCGAGATATTAACCTAACCTCCGGTGTTGAAACTCGAGATTACGCGAAGCATACAAAAAGTACAGATAAAGGCTTTTTATCTAGTACGACGAAAGAAAATCATGATGAAGTCAACGAGCGTACGGCAATCAGCAGCACGCTGAGTGGCGATAGCGTGAAAGTGACGGCAGGGAATAACGTGAATATTCAGGGCAGCAATGTTCTGGGCACAAACGATGTTACCGTCAATGCAGGCAACCAACTGAATGTCACCACATCTGACGAGGCGTTGTATGAAACGCACATGTCGAAAACGACCAAATCGGGACTGATGAGCACGGGTGGGTTAGGCTTTACAGTGGGTTCAAACTCACAAAAAGTCACCACCGAAACTGACAGTAATCAGAAAAAAGGTAGTGTCATTGGGAGTAGCGCAGGTAGCGTAACATTGAATGCTAGTGATACCGCATCGATTCATGGCAGTGATGTGATTGCCGCGAAAGATATTAATATCACGGGAAGTGATGTGTCCATCACTGCCGCTGAAAATAGCCGTACTGATATTACCACAGTGGAAAGTAAATCCAGCGGTTTGACGGTCTCGCTAGGCGGTGCGGCAGGCAGCCTGTTAGATGGCATGGCGCAAACGGCCAAGTCAGCGAAAGAAGAAGATGACGGTCAGCTAGCGGCACTTAAAGGGATAAAAGCAGGGTTGCAAGGTGTTCAAGCCGAACAAGCCGGAGAATTAGCCGGACTTAAAAAAGGCGGTAGCGTCAAAGATGCTTTCGGTGTGAATGTGTCTTATGGTAGCAGCTCTTCAAAATCGACCACTAAAACCGAACAAAACACGGCATCCGGTAGCAGTCTCAGTGCGGGGGATAATATTAATCTCACTGCGACGGGTAAAAAAGAGGGAAGCCAAGGCAATATAGCCGTGCAAGGCAGTCAGTTGACCGCGGATAAAGATATCACGCTGACTGCGAAAAATGATATCGATTTGACCAGTGCTAGTAATACGCAAAAAGTGGATGGCAAAAATTCGAGTTCAGGTAGCTCCATTGGGGCGGGTATCAGTACCGGCGGTTGGAACGTTAATGCCAGTGTTAATAAAGGCAGTGGTTTTGAAAAAGGCAACAGTGAGTTTTATACCGATACGCAGGTGGATGCAGGCAAACAATTAACCCTTAATAGTGGCAAAGATACTACGTTAACGGGAGCGCAAGTTAGCGGCGAAACAGTGAAAGCCAATGTGGGCGGTGATTTAACGTTATCGAGCCAACAAACCACGGATAAATACGACTCTAAGCAAACAAGTGGCAGTCTTTCAGGCAGTATTGGTTCAGGAATGAACACAACCGCCTCCATAAACGCCAGCAAAACCAAAATGCACAGTGATTATCAATCCGTTGACCAGCAAACGGGTCTCAACGCTGGTAAGGGTGGTTTTGATATCACGGTTGGCAATCATACCCAGCTTGACGGTGCGGTGATTGGCAGCACGGCAGAGTCGGGCAAAAATAAACTGGATACGGGCACATTGGGCTTTGGTGATATTAAAAACAAAGCGGAGTACCAAGTCGAAAGTCACAGTGCCGGTTTTAGTACGGGCGGCTCACCGTTTGCCGACCAACTGGCAGGAAATGCGGCAGGCTCGCTACTGACGAATGTGAATAATAAAGGTGAGTCGAGTAATACTACTCAATCGGCGGTGTCGGAAGGGCAATTGATTATTCGCGATAAGGATAATCAGAAACAAGATATCAATGAGTTAAGCCGTGATACGGATAATGCCCATGAGAAGCTCAATACCATTTTTGATAAAGAAAAAGAGCAGAAACGGATTGAGAAAACGCAGTTAATTGGCGAGTTGGGTAAGCAAATTACTGATATTGCCGTGACAGATGCGACGATTAATGCGACAAAAGAGGCGAATGAGAAAAAGACAATCCCGACACCACAAGAGCGTGAGACTGCGAAAAAAGCGCTTGAAGTACAAGGTAAAGTGGTCAGTGATGAGGCGATTGATAACTATATTCACGAGCAAGTTATTCAGGCGAAAGTGAATGAGTCAGGCTGGGGTGTAGGGGGCGATAAGCGGCGGATAGTCGAGTCAGGTACGGCTTTAATCCAAGGTTTAGTTAATGGTGATATGAACAAAGCGGTGGCGAATGCCAGTGCCCCGTATATTGCGAATGAAATTGCTAAACAGATACCGGCAGAAAATAAGGAAGGGCGGATTATAGCCCATGGCATTGCCAATGTTGCATTAGCCCTTGCAAAAGGCGAAAATGCAGGCGCACAATCGCTTGGCGCGATGACAGCCGAAGCGGTTGGTATGCTGTCCAAAGAGCTTTATGGAAAAGACCCGAGTAAGCTGACGGAAGATGAAAAAGCCACAGTCAGTGCGTTTGCGAGTTTGGCGGCAGGTATTGCGGGTGGATTAGTTGGCGGTGATACCTCCAGTGCTGCAAATGCCGCCGAGGCAGGGAAGACCACGGTTGAGAATAACTCTTTATCAAACAAAGATGTCCTTGATTTAAGAAAAGAGTTAATCAAAGCGACAGAAACTGGCGCAGATAAAGAGCTAATATTTGACCAGTTCCGCGAGCTTAGTAAAAAGAAACGAGATGAAGCTGTCGCTGATGCGAAGGAAGGCAAAATTACAGCCAGTATCACGTCATGGTCTGATGTACTTACTGGGGTAGACCAAGCGGACTCGTTAAAATGGATTGCATGGATAGACTCTTTAAGTGCTGATGATAGAAAAGCACTGGTTAACTTAGTTAAGAATGAGAATGAGATAACCGCGGCGGCAATTTTTAACTCAGCGACACCAGAAGTTAAACTTGCTTTAGGTGGTAAAGAAGGTCTTGATAAAATCGGAATAACCGGTGTAGGCAATAGCACTGGTATTACCGTTATATCAACGGCTATTAAAGGGAATAAGGGGAATTCTAACTTACCGACGGGTTACACTACTAAAGGCGGTTCAATAGTAGGTCCGAAAGGAAGCTCATATAGTAACACAGGCAAGACAGATGCTTTAGGAAACACGGTTTATAGTAATAATGGTGGTTATTATACATTTGAGAATGGTGTTAAGACGAAAGTACCATCACCAAATCCGCCAACAAATGTTCAGCTAAATAGTGAAAAAGGTAAGGAGTTTGAGAGTTCTATTTTTGATGAGATAAAGTCAAATCCTAATTTAAAAACACCTTCAAGAGAAATAACCGTAGAAACAAATAAAGGAACTAAAGTTAGAATTGATATAATGGCTAAGGATGAGAATGGAAATATTAAGTGTATTGAATGTAAAAGTTCTCAAACAGCTCCATTCACTAAAAATCAAGAAAAAGGCTTCCCTGAACTCAAAGCTGAAGGTGGAACTGTTGTTGGAAAAGGAAAGCCAGGATTTGAAGGGGGAACTAAGATACCACCGACAGAAGTTGAAGTTGTTAGACCAAAAGTAATTGATGATTAAGGGCTAAGGATATTATATGTCAATAGAAGATTTGAATAAAATTGATTTAATTACGGTTACTTGCGAAGACATAGTGCCCCCACAAGTAATATTAGTTATTACAGATCATTTACAGTGGTCAGAATATACCAATGATCATTTATATCAATTACAAGAAAAAATTAATAAATACATCGAATTTGTTGAAAGCGGAGAAATGTTAGAAAAATATCCTGATGCTTTTGGTAAGGAGATTATGTTTAAAATTTACTTTAAATATAGCATTCCACATGAATGCATCGAATTTATAAATCGAGTTAGAGAAATTTTGCTGTCTATTAAAATTCAGCTGACATATGAAGAAAAACATATTACGGATTGAACATTTCATACTATTTAAAGATCTGAAGATCCCAGCCCAACACTGGGATCTCTTTAGCCGCTTTACTCCCCTCAGCCAGCTGGATAATTAACTCATCGGCTTGGCGAGTGAGGGTATAGTGACTACCCACCTCAAATCCCATCTCCATCAGCTACTTACCGCTTAAGGTCAGTTGAGGGCTGCGGTTGGGTTTACCTCGGTTGGGGGCGTAACCCTCTGTATACTTTCTGGTTTTAATCACTTCTTCTTTTTTTTAGTCGTCAGTATTTCTACTTTAAACGCCAGCAAAACTAAAATGCACGGTGATTATCAATCGGTTGACCAGCAAACGGGTCTCAACGCCGGTAAGGGTGGCTTTGATATCACGGTCGGCAATCATACTCAGCTTGACGGTGCGGTGATTGGTAGCACGGCAGAGTCGGGCAAAAATAAACTGGATACGGGCACATTGGGCTTTGGTGATATTAAAAATAAAGCGGAGTACCAAGTCGAAAGTCACAGTGCCGGTTTTAGTACGGGCGGCTCACCGTTTGCCGACCAACTGGCGGGTAATGCGGCAGGCTCGCTACTGACGAATGTGAATAACAAAGTTAGCAGCAGTAACACTATTTATTCCACGCTGGTTGATAGTGGGTAAATTAGTATTATTCGCAGCTATGTTTACATAGTTGTCGTTGATTAATATTATTGCACTGAATATATCTCTAGCTTATGCTTTAATGAACTTAGCGTAAATATTGCGATTTTATAAGTAAAATTCTGCCATGCTAATACTGATATTTGAAGGTTTATTGATAGGTTGTTTGCTTGGTTTAACTGGTGCTGGTGGTGGTATTTTGGCGGTTCCTGCACTAATTGCAAGCCAAGGTTGGAGTGTGGCTCAGGCAGCGCCTGTTGGGCTATTAGCAGTAACACTCGCTGCCTTTGTGGGGGTGATCGAAGGGCTAATTAACAAAAATATTCGTTATAAAGCAGCTCTGTGGATGGCTTTAATTAGTATTCCTTTTGCAAAATATGGCGTGTACTTAGCCAATATTATTCCATCAGTATGGCTAACTTTTGTATTTAGTCTGGTCATGTTTTTTATCGCTTATCGTATTTTTTATAATAAACTAAATGAGTTAGATGATGCTCCTTGTCGCATTAATCAACAAACAGGGCGGTTTATCTGGAATTTTAAAACAGCGCTTATTTTGGGGGGGATCGGTATTATTGCGGGACTATTAACTGGGGCTCTTGGTGTTGGCGGTGGTTTTGTGATTGTTCCTGCATTGTGTAAAGCCACTAACTTAAAAATGAAAAGTATTGTTGCTACCTCGTTAATGGTAATTTTTTTAATTGGTAGTATTAGTATTTCAGTTAATTTATTAAATGGCTTTCAATATCCTATTAATATTAGTACCACCTTCGTTTTATCTTGCATCTCAGGGCTATTAATTGGGCGAAAAATAATAACATATATTTCAGCTAAAACAGTGCAAATAATATTTGCTTATACTGTTATTGTAGTTGCTTGTTATATGTTTTATTTGTCTTTGTTTTAATTAATGAGATTTCTATAATGAAAATTAATTTTATATTCTAACTAGTCAATTTGATTTTGATAATAAGCTTCTTTGAAATGCTACTTATTTTATTTGTTTGAAAGGAAATAGATTTATCTTCATTGATAAATTGGTATAATGAGGAATCGCATACTCATCACGACTGATAATAGCTAAAAAAATTTATATCATATTAATCAGAGTGGTCATTGAAGGTTGACTAATATAATTATGTCTAAACAAGATAGCTCAACAACGATAATTGATATAGCTAAGCGGGCTAATGTGACCGATATCACGGTCTCTAGGGCATTTAATCATCCTGAAATGGTAAAAAAAGAGACCAGAGATAAAATATTAGCGATTGCTCAAGAATTAAACTATGTACCTAATTTTTTTGCTCGTAATCTAAAAAATAATAACAGCCGTATTATAGGCGTGGTTACTGATAGTACGTTTAATCCATTCTATGTTGTATTAATCCAAACAGTTTCTCGATTAGCCAAAGAAAAGGGCTATCAGGTCATGATCTTTGATTCGGATAGTGACGAAAAAGCCGAGCAAACCGCTATTCAAACTTTAGTGAGTTATAAAGCCAGTGGCATTTTATTATCCCCTGTTCGTGATGATAAAAATTATCAACCAAGTTATCTTTCATTAATTGACCAGCACAGAGTTCCATTAGTTTTTGTCGACCGTTCTATTTATGGCTATGGTGAGAAATATTCAGGATTATTTTTGAAAAATTTTGAAATTGGTGCATTAACGGGTGAGTTTTTGAGTAAGCAACATTGTGATAATATTTTAGTTGTTTCTGGCCCTAAAAGTTCTGAAATTAGTATTTCACGTCTTTCTGGAATATATGAAAGTTTTTCTAATCGAAAAAATTTCAATGTGCTTTATAGTAGCTATGTGTTTAATAAAAAAGATGAAGCCTATCTTAGAGAGAAAATTCAGGCGTTTTATACACCTAATATGTATATTGTCGGGTTAAACGGTATTATCACAGCAGGTATGTATAAAATAATTTCAGAGCTCGGATTATCTTGCCGTTATTTTTCTGTTGATTTACCGCCTTATGCAGATACTTATCACTTATCGATTTCTGGTGTACATCATGATTCGGTTTATTTGGGGAAATTAACAGCTGATCTTCTATTTTCAGAGATAGAAAAAAACTCAAATGATAATAGTGAATCTAAACAAATATTTGTCGATGGGAAGCTTGTTGTATATTAAAAAATGATAGTACTAAATAAAAAGGTTCACTCTTATAAAATAAGACAATAAGAGTGAGCCTTTTTATAATAATGAGTATGAAGTTAACGTTTCATTGAGCTAATTAAAGTTGCTCCCCAAATAATAAGTCCTTTCACAATATATTGAACATATGGAGAAATACCTAATAAGTTCAAGCCATTATTTAATACACCTAAAATCATCGCCCCAATCAGCGTACCAATAATCATACCTCGGCCACCTGCGATAGAAGCTCCGCCCAAAACAACCGCAGCAATCGCATCTAATTCAAAGCCGACCCCTGCGTTTGGTTGACCACTCATCACTCGGGATGTGAAAATTAATCCAGCAAAAGCGGCGGTAAAACCGCTAATCACATAGACTAGCATTTTATAGCGTTCAACGCGGATACCACTTAAGCGAGCCGCTTCTTCATTTCCACCAATCGCATAAATATAGCGACCAAATGGAATGTGATTTAAGACGACATAGAAAATAAGATAAAGGCCAAGCATTAATAAAATTGGTACTTGAATACCTAATAACTCTTCACGCCCCCAAAATGCAAACTCTTTGGGTAAACCTGAAATTGGATAACCTCCGGTATAAATTAAGGCTAAACCTTTGGCAATAATCATTGCACCGAGGGTTACAATAATAGGTGGCATTTTTCCATAGGCAGCTAAAATGCCATTAATAAAACCAAATGCAATACCCGAAAGTAATCCTAATGCAATCGCAACAGAGGGGTCCATGCCGTAATATTTCATTAAACCGGCCATTAAGGTTCCGGATAATGCCATTACTGCACCAACAGATAAGTCGATACCTCCTGTCAATATGGCAAACGTCATACCGATGGCGATAATGGCGTTAATGGAGACTTGACGCGCAATGGTTGATAAGTTACTTACGGTTAGAAAGTGTTCATTGAAAATGGACATACAAGTGAATAGCAGCACTAAGCCCACAAGAGGTAAAAAGGCAGGTATCTTTGTTAACTTGCTAAAGTTTAACTTATTTTTTGTTAGAGGAAGCGTATTTTCATTAGACATAGTCGTTATCCTATATAATATTGCCAGCCGCATGCACCATTATCTGAGTTGAGTTAATATCATCTCCACTTAACTCAGCGGCAATTTCACCATCTCGAAAAACTAAAACGCGATCACTCACACCAATGACTTCAGGTAATTCGGATGAAATCATAATAATGGAAATACCTTTTTCGGTTAATGAGCGCATCAGCTGATATATCTCTGATTTTGCACCTACATCTATTCCTCTTGTGGGTTCATCAAAAATAAGAATTTTAGCTTGTTTATTTAGCCAGCGAGCAATAACAACTTTTTGTTGATTTCCACCGCTTAATGTAGAAACCGGAGTATGAGGCTCTGGTGTTTTTACTTTTACTTGAGAAATTAAATCAATGGATAAGGCGAGTTCTTTTTTATTTTGAATTAAAAATAATTTTTGGACGTGGTTATTTAGCCAAATATTTTCTTTAACAGAAAAGGGGAGTACGAGACCTTGGGTTTTGCGGCTTTCGGGTAATAAACCAATACCCAATTGTAAGGCAGCTGCCGCTGATTTTATTTTGACTTCTTTACCTTCTAATAATACTTTTTTCTGATAACATTTATCCGCACCAATCATCGCTAAAATTGTTTCAGTTCGACCAGAACCTACTAAACCTGCAAGTCCTAATATTTCACCTTTTTTAACTTGGATTGTATTGATTGGACTTGTCGAGAAACGCTGAACTTGCGCATCTAGAATGATTTCTTGTTCATTAAAATGGCGTTTATGTGGATAGATATTTTCAACTTCTCTACCTACCATCATTTCGATAATAACGTCTAAATCTGTATCATCTACTTTACGCGACCCAATATATTGCCCATCACGTAACACGCTGATAGTGTCACAAATTTCATAAATTTCTTCTAAGTGATGGGAAATAAAAAACATACCAACCCCTTTTGATTTTAAATCGCGCATGACATCAAAAAGGTGATTGGCTTCATTTGGGGTTAACGTGGCGGTTGGCTCATCTAAAACGAGAATTTTAGCGTCTAATGATAATGCTTTTGCTATTTCAACAAATTGTTGTTCAGCAATACTCAAATGGCTGATAGGTTCATCGATATTAATATTAACGCCTAAATCAGCTAGGATAGATTGAGATTTTTCACGCATTAATTTTCTATCTAATAATCCCAATTTGTTTTTTAGCTCTCGATTTAAAAAAATATTTTCAAATGCATTTAAATAAGGAATAAGCGAAAATTCCTGAAAAATAATACCGATACCGGCTTTGATTGCATCTCGATAATTATGAAATACATATTCTTGGCCTTCGATAAAAATCTTCCCACTATCTGGTTTATGAATTCCACATAGCACTTTCATTAATGTTGATTTGCCGGCACCATTTTCACCTAGTAGTGCATGAACTTCTCCCTTTTCTAGGGATAGATTAATGTTGTCGAGTGCCTTAACCCCAGGGAAAGTTTTACTGACATCTTTCAATGCTAATAATTGCATCATATTGCTTCCCTATGTTTTTAAATTGCCTAAAATTGGGTAACAAAATCATTTGAAATAGTGATATTCCATATGTATTAATTATTATGAAAATGTATTGCATCGAAATAGTTAAATAACGAGTGCAATACATTTATTATGGCTAACTAAACATTACCAACGAAAATCTTTAGCATTTGTTTTATCAATTAATTTAACATCAATAGGGACTTCTTTAGGGACATTTGCACCCCAATATTTTGCTAGACCCATTGCTAAACCAATACGTACTTGGTCACGTGGGAATTGTGCTGAAGTAGCAATAAAAGGTGAATTACCTTTGGCAATTTCAGCAACCGCTTCAGGGGAACCATCAACGCTGACTAGTTTTACATCTCGACCTGAGGATTCAATTGCCGCTAACGCACCTAAAGAACCCACATCATTGACACTGAAAATACCATTTAGTGTTGGATTCGCCTGTAACATATTTTCGGTTACGTTCATGGCTGTATCACGTTCTTGCTTACCATTAAGTTTGGTCACAATTTTAATGTTTGGATATTCTTTCATAGCGGCTTCAAATCCGCGGACACGCTCAAGGATAGGAACAACAGGGATGCCATCAAGTATCGCAACATTTCCTTTACCGCCTAAAGCTTCCCCTAGGTGTTTTCCTGCCATTAAACCTGCATCATAGTTTTTAGAACCAACGAAGGAATCAATAGGGCCATTAGCTTGGGCATCGATGGCGATAACGACAACGCCGGCTTTTTTCGCTGCAAGTACGGCAGTTTCAGCACCGACGCTATCGGCTGGGTTAATTAACAGAATATCGATTTTTTTCTGTAACATATCTTCGATATCGCTGGTTTGTTTTGAGACATCATGGGCCGCGTCAGAAATATATAATTGTGCGCCAATATCACCGGTTGCACTTTCTAACGCTTCTTTCATGGTAACGAAATATTCATTATTAAGTTCTTGAAATGACATACCAACTGAAACAGGTTTTGCCGTTGCATTAAATGCCATACCTAAAGTTATTACACTTGCAGCTACAGCTAATGTTTTGAATTTACTCAACATAAGATGTTCTCCTAAAAGAGCGTTTAGTAATATGTAGGGTATTACTTATTTAGTGTTTATTTATTATTAATACAATCAGTTAATGAATTTATGGCTTAATGACGACTTTTATTGAGTCTGCTGATTTCGCCATAACAAACGCCTCTTCCCAATCATCAATTGAGTAGAAGTGGGTAACGATATCATCAGCACTGACTAAACCACGGCTAAATAGGTCAATGGCAACCTCATAGCTGTATGGGCCTAGGTGCGCGCCGCGGATATCTAACTCTTTACGGTCTCCAATAATTGACCAGTCAACGGTTGTTTCTTTACCAAAGACACTGAATTCAACAAAACGACCCAATTTTCGGATCATTTCTAACCCTTGGGTTACACCAATTGGTGCGCCAGTTGCTTCAATATAAACATCGCAACCGTATCCTTCTGTCATGTCTTTGACTAATTTAATCGCATCTTCTTTTAGTGGATTGATAACCACATCGGCACCGAATTTTTTAGCTAATTCAAGGCGTTCATCAATCGCATCAATGACAACCAATTTTTTAGGTGTTTTGAGTTTTGCCACTTGGATCATACACAGTCCTAATGGACCTGCGCCAGCAATGACGACGACGTCATTTAAGTCAATGTCTCCTCGGCGAACGGTATGAATAGCACATGCCATCGGCTCAATTAATGCTGCATCTTTTTCTGAAAGCTCATCGGGAATTTTGTGGATAATCGCGCGTTCTGAAAAACGCATGTATTCAGCCATACCGCCATCAGCGACTTCCTTTTGGAAACCGTAAATATCATGGACTTCACACATCCAGTACTTACCTGATTTACAGAAGCGGCATTCCCAACATGGGACAATTTGTTCAGCCAAAATACGGTCACCTACCTTCAATTTGTATTTTTCTGCTGATCCATCACCTAATTCTGCAACTCGACCATAAAATTCATGTCCCGGTACAACAGGCGCTTTTATCCATGGGTTATCTCCCCAGAACATTTGTGCACCATCATTGGCCTTACAGTCTCCAGCACAGATCCCACATCCATCGACTTTGATGACAACTTCTCTAAACCCTGGTGTTGGTTTTTTGATTGTTTCAAAGCGGTAATCATGGGGGCCATGACAGACAACTGCTTTCATTTTTTCAGGTAGGTTACTCATGTTCTTAAACCTCACTCTTGATTTTAACCCTAATGTTGACGTCAACATTAAGCGTTTATTTAGTATGAAAAACATTCTGTTCTTAACGCTTAATCATCAATAACGATACTTATGTAATAAAAATGAATCTCTAATGTTATAAATAAAATAATTTATTTTTAATATGACGACGTCGTCATTTTTGATATTGAAGTGATAAAAAAGTAATAAATGTGACTTATATCTTAATTTATGTGTTTTAATTTTCTACTTTTCACTAAAAAGTGAGAATAAATGCAAAGTATTTTAGGTAATCGAAGGATCTAAATTATTTTGAAAAATGGTTAGTTTTGTTAAATAAATAGATTGCCTATTTAAGCTAGAAGTATAGTTATTTTGTTTTTTTTCAAAAGGAGATAATTTATGCAGAAACATTTCAGCTCAATTTTTTAATTGTAATTGCATGAAATTTTTATTAGGTTAAGTGATGACGATCTCGTGATTTTTTGATAATGAGAATTATTATTTATTAGTGTAAGTTAATTTGATGCTTTCATACGTAAATTTAGCATGATTTAGTTTGTCGTAAATTTTATTTTTGGTTTTATATAATTAGTTAAATCTTGCTGTGTAAGATTAATTAATGTTTGTTCTTAATTTTTAATTATATAGGTTAGTCGTTATTTTATGTAGTACATAGTTTTTTTATCATTATAAATTTGAGGAAATAAATTTAATAACGATTTACTTACTTTAATTTTTTCATAAGTAATTGAAAAATAATGTTTTTTGTATTTTAAATGGATTATTTAATTAAATAAATCATGGGTGTTAAAATAACTAAGTATGGATGGGAATATTAAATTAATTATTAATTACTTTAACTTAATTCAGTGTGTAACAGCCAAGTATTGCGATGTTGCATTTCTTTTATTGTCCTCAGATATATATCAACCAAACATAAAATTTACGTTAGGGTATTGTTTTAATATTATAAAGTCGAAAACAAATAATGTGAGTATGTTCATATAAATACAATGGTTTTTAGACTTTATTGATGTAAAACAATCTCTCAATTTCACAGCTTGATAAGATTAGCTAAATCAAAAATCCAATAATATCCAATTTTGTTTTTAACAAATTTCATGACCTGATGACTGATAACTGAAATGTGTTTTATACAATCTTGATAAAAAAGTCATTTCTACCATTTAAGTAAATTTAATCAAGTGAGCAATGTATGGCAAATATGAAAGAGAAAGCATTAGATTTTGCTCCTCTTACCCGTCGTGGATTTGTTAAAGCAGGAACTATCACGGGTTTGGCAGCGGCAGCAGGTGGGTTTTCTCTCCCATTCAGTGCCTCAGCAGTTGAAGAGCAAAAAATAGCCAGCCCTACTGGGGATGAAAAAGTTGTTTGGAGTGCATGTACCGTTAACTGCGGAAGCCGTTGCCCGTTACGGATGCATGTTGTTGATGGTGAAATTAAATACGTTGAAACTGATAACACTGGTGATGACGTTTACGAAGAGTTTCATCAAGTTCGCGCTTGTTTGCGTGGACGCTCTATGCGCCGCCGAGTGTATAACCCTGACCGCTTGCGTTACCCCATGATGCGAGTGGGTAAACGTGGTGAAGGTAAATTTAAACGAATTAGTTGGGACGAAGCATTTGATGCTATTGCCGATAATATGAAGCGCTTAATTAGCGATTATGGCAATGAATCTATCTATCTGAATTACGGCACCGGAACTTTGGGCGGCACCATGACAAAATCATGGCCGCCGGGTGCAACATTGATTGCACGTCTAATGAACTGTTGCGGTGGTTATTTAAATCATTACGGTGATTATAGTACTGCGCAAATTGCTGCCGGACTCAATTATACTTATGGTGGTTGGGCTGATGGTAATAGTCCTTCTGATATCGAAAATACAAAATTAGTGGTGATGTTTGGCAATAACCCTGGTGAAACACGTATGAGTGGCGGCGGGGTGACTTATTTTGTTGAGCAAGCGCGTGAAAAATCAAACGCTAAAATGATTATCATTGACCCACGCTATACTGATACTGGCGCGGGTCGTGAAGATGAATGGATTCCAATTCGTCCAGGTACGGATGCTGCATTAGTTAATGCATTGGCCTATGTGATGATCAAAGAGGATATGGTCGATAAACCTTTCCTTGATAAATATTGCGTGGGCTATGATGAAGTCACCATGCCTGCTGGCACACCTAAAAATGCACATTATAAAGCCTATATTTTAGGGGAAGGCCCAGATGGGCAAGCTAAAACCCCTGAATGGGCAGCAAAAATTACCGGTATTCCTGCTTCGCGTATTGTGAAATTAGCGCGTGAAATTGGCAGCGCTAAACCTGCTTATATTGTGCAAGGTTGGGGGCCACAACGTCGTTCTAATGGTGAATTAGCCTCGCGCGCAATTTCTATGTTGGCTATTTTGACCGGAAATATTGGTATTAATGGTGGAAATACGGGTGCCCGCGAAGGGTCCTACAGTATCCCATTTGTTCGTATGCCAACTTTCACTAACCCAGTTGAAACTAGTATTTCAATGTTTATGTGGACCGATGCAATTTTACGTGGTCCTGAAATGACAGCAACTCGTGATGGTGTACGCGGTAAAGACAAACTTGATGTACCTATCAAAATGGTGTGGAACTACGCCGGTAACTGTTTAGTGAATCAACATTCTGAAATCAATCGAACCCACGATATTTTGCAAGATGAATCTAAATGCGAAATGATTGTGGTGATTGATAATCACATGACTTCATCAGCTAAGTATGCGGATATTTTGCTACCTGATTGTACGGCATCAGAGCAGATGGATTTTTGTATGGATGCCTCTGCCGGTAATATGTCTTACGTTATTTTTGCCGATCAGGCGATTAAACCTCGTTTCGAAAGTCGTAATATCTATGAAATGATGAGCGAACTTGCCAAGCGCATGGGCGTTGGTGAGAAATTCACCGAAAACCGTACTCAAGAAGAGTGGTTACGTCATTTATATGAGCAGTCACGTGAAGCGTTGCCTGAGCTCCCAACTTTTGAAGCTTTTCGCGAGCAAGGTATTTTCAAAAAACGTGATCCAAAAGGCCATCATGTGGCTTATCAGAGCTTCCGAGAAGATCCTGTTGCTAATCCTCTCACGACACCTTCGGGCAAAATAGAAATTTATTCTTCTCAACTAGCCGAATTGCAAAATTCTTGGGAATTGGATGCCGGAGATGTGATTCATCCACTGCCAATTTACTCTGCGGGTTTTGAGCAATTTGGCGATCCATTAATGGAAAAATTTCCACTGCAACTGACAGGATTCCACTATAAGTCACGTACTCACTCCACTTATGGCAATGTTGATGTATTAAAAGCGGCCTGTCCTCAAGAGCTGTGGGTCAATCCACAAGATGCGGGCAAACGAGATCTTAAACATGGCGATCTTGTTCGTGTGTTTAATGATCGTGGGGAAGTACGCGTGAAGGTGAAAGTGACACCGCGTATTTTACCGGGTGTCGTAGGTTTGAGTGAAGGGGCTTGGTATGACCCAGATGGTAACCGAGTTGATCATGCGGGGAGTATTAATGTGTTAACCACGCAGCGTCCATCGCCACTGGCGAAAGGGAATCCATCGCATTCTAATCTTGTTGAAGTTGTTAAGGCTTAAGGGTGTCAGTTATGTCAACGCAATATGGTTTTTATATCGATTCAAGTCGTTGCACTGGCTGCAAAACCTGTGAGCTAGCGTGCAAAGACTTTAAAAATCTATCACCACAAGTGAATTTTCGTCGAATTTATGAGTATGCGGGAGGCGATTGGACCGAACAAGATGGTGTCTATTCACAAAATATTTTTGCCTATTATCTCTCAATATCCTGCAACCACTGTGATGATCCTGCTTGTGCCAAGGTTTGTCCGAGTGGTGCAATGCATAAACGCGAAGATGGTTTTGTGGTGGTGAATGAAGAAGTGTGCATCGGCTGTCGTTATTGCAGCATGGCTTGTCCTTACGGTGCACCGCAGTTTGATGAAGAAAAAGGTCATATGACCAAATGTGATGGTTGCTATGAACGTGTCGCAGAAGGTAAAAAACCGATTTGTGTGGATTCTTGCCCATTGCGTGCTTTGGATATGGCTCCAATAGAAGAATTGCGTGAAAAATACGGTACCTTGGCGGAAATTGCACCATTGCCATCTGCTGAATATACGCATCCAAACATTGTTCTAAAATTGAATGCCAATAGTCGTCCTGTCGGTGATACCACCGGGCATCTGGCTAACCCGGAGGAGGTATAATATGGGATCGGGAATTCATGAATGGCCACTAATGTTTTTTACGGTGATTGGCCAAAGTGTTGCAGGGGCTTTTATCATGATGGCAGCGGTGCTGCTAAGTGGAAAGCTCTCTACTGATTTGGCACGTCAAATAAAACTCAGCATGTTTGGGCTATGGTTGTTGATGGGTATTGGTTTTCTTTTATCAAGTATGCATATGGGAACCCCAATGCGTGCCTTCAATGCTTTCAATCGCTTAGGTAGTTCTTCATTAAGTAATGAAATTGCTAGTGGTGCTTTATTCTTTACCTTTGGTGGTTTGTATTGGCTGTTGGCGGTACTGAATAAAATGCCTGCGGCACTCGGTAAGCTGTGGTTGATTGTCGTGATGGTTTTGGCTGCGGTGTTTATCATCTCAATTTCACGTGTTTATTTAATCGAGACGGTACCAACGTGGGATAATGGCTATACGATAGTGAATTTTATCCTGACCGCATTCCTTGGTGGTCCGATATTAGCAGCATTATTACTGCGTATTGCGGGATTTGATTTACAGTGTATACGCCGAGTTCCTGCGGTGAGTATCATTGCTCTGTTAGTTGGTATTTATGCCGCTATTTCACAAGGCTTTGAGTTGGGAAGTATCCAAACCTCAGTACAAAAAGCGGTAGATTTAGTGCCTGATTATGGGATGTTGATGGGTATTAAAGTGATTGCTGTTGCATTGGGGCTAGGTTGTTGGATTATGCCATTAGTGGCGAAACGTAATCCATCCGTTGCTATTATGGCGATTGGCTTCTTATTCGTCTTTGTCGGTGAACTCGTCGGTCGAGGCGTTTTCTATGGCTTGCATATGACTGTAGGCATGGCAGTTAACTAGACAGTTAACTATGATATTGACTAAAGCGTGATATTTTAGGCTTAGTAATGAATGCTCCGTTTGTTGCTAAGCCTTTTATATTAGATACATCACAATAAGCGAAATTACATCATTATGAGTGAACAATCATTAAATAACATTTCCTTGACCGCTAGAGTTCTCGGCGCTGCATTTTATTATTCTCCATCTGCAATCCAAGATATTGTGACTTTACTGTCCTCAAACGCATGGGTTGAAAGTTGGCCTTATGAATCTCTTGAGTTAAAGCAGTCTATTGCGACGGAATTAGCTATCATAGAAACAGAAAATGAGTCTTTAGATGAGGCTTATCAGCGATTATTTATCGGTCCTTATGCATTACCTTCACCACCTTGGGGTTCAGTGTGGTTAGATAACGAAAAGGTATTGTTTGGTGATTCGACAGTACAGCTTCGAGATTGGATGCAGCAAAATAAAATTGATATTCATTTAGCGCAAAATGAACCTGAAGATCATATTGGATTACTTTTCATGATGGTGGCTTGGGTTGCAGAAAATTGCCCATCAAAGTTACCTGAATTACTGGCTGACCACATTTTGCCTTGGAGTTTCCTTTATTTGGATAAATTGCAACAAAATGCCGATTTTCTTTTCTATACTGGGCTCGCAAAATTAGCCAACTATAGCTTGATAAGCTGGCAGCGAGATCTCAATATGCACGAGTTTACAGTGGTGTGATTTAATTAAACTAGTCTCAATATTGAATTATGTGAAATTCAATTAAAGTCAAATAGCCATAGCCTGGGAGTCTATTATTCGTAAGGTGTGTATTTGACATTAATAATGTTACTAAATTAGCACTTATAAAATATCGAATGCCATGAAATTAAATCAATGAGTGGCAATTAGACTCACGAAAAAGCACGATAATCCTTCATCGGATAACAAACATCGATATGCTCCTAATATTAATCATCAATCTGCCGTCTATGAAATTGAAAATTACATTCAGTTTTACAATTATTCTCGACGCCATTCGATGATTGGTTATTTAACGCCACATCAAAAATATCATGAACTAAAAATGCCGCTTAGATCTTCTTCAGTATTTATTGACCATTACAAGTATACATATATTAAATAATCAACAAAATGTGACCGCGATTTTAGGTTTTTTTTAATCATTAATTATCCTCTATTGAGGATGATAAACAGTAGCATTGAACTAAAATTTGGCAAGTACCTGTTAAATTAGTTATTTTTTAAGTTTTAAATATGGAATGCAATTACCTTGTAATTAATAGATAGTTATAATCAGATTAGCTGATTATAACTATAATCATTATGCAAATAATAAAAAGTATCGGCGATTAATAATTTATTGGCTATCGTATAAATATTGAGAGGTATAGTCTCAAGTTTTAAGGGAAAAGGTTGCTAAGATAGGTATGAACCACTTAATAAAATCACGAATTTAGAGTTGATTAACTCGTTATAATTTAAAGGTGATTTTTCAGGGGGGCTGTATTTGCAACTAGAGGAAATGGCTTTTATATGGGGATAATATTTTGCCATTACGCACTGTGATTTATCATTAATTTTTAAAGCATATAAGTTTTATAATCGTGAAAAAATAATAATAAATTTAATTTTTAGTCTATTTATAGTTTTATTTTATATTGTTATATATTGAAGTTATTTAAATTTAATTCGGTTTTTTTTTGGTTTTAATTTTATATTCCATGATGTTAGATTGTGAATGTTAAGCGATAAAGACCATAAAAAAAGTTGATAAATAAAACGGCTTGTATATATTTATGCTCAATAAGTAACTTCAATCATTATGATTTATATTTGGGGTGTAAATTAATTTTTTATTTTAAAATTCTATTTGTATCATATTTTGATAGGGTTGCTTTATTTTTATAATTAACCAATAAGTTGTTTTTTATATATTCTATCTATCTTATCGCTACTCGTCATGTGCTAATTATTTCAATGTTAAACTAAGGATTTACAATGAAAGAAAGTAAACATGTTTTTTTTAATAAAGAGGGTAAAAATTTAACTAAGCTAAAACCTATCGCACTTTCAATTTTTATGACGATAGGTATGGTATCTATTGTGAACGCTAATACGATTTCAACAGAAGCGTTAACTGAAGCGGTTAAAAAAGAGAATGCTAAAGTTTTAAATATTGCCACGGTAAGTCATGGTAACTCATATAATACCTATGAAAATTTCGATATTTCCGAAGCCGGTTTGGTTATCAATAATAGTTCTACAGATTCAGACACTCAACTGGCTGGTAAAGTACCTGGAAACAGTAACTTGGCGGATGGAGAAGCCGATATAGTACTTATAGATGTAAAATCAACTAAAGCAACGACACTAAATGGCATTATTGAAGTGACAGGAAAAAGTGCCAGAGTGATAGTTTCCAACCCATCAGGTATTAATTGCAGTAGTTGTACCTTTCTTAGTGCTAACCGCGCCGTTTTAACGACAGGCTCATTGGTACTTAAGGACAATGCATTAAGTTCATATAAAGTAGTAAAAGGCACTATTTCTATTAGTGGAAATGTTGCATTTGATGATTCGCCTAGCAATATTGATTTAATTTCTCGCGATGTAGTCGTCACGGGTATTGTACATGCAGAGGAAACTGATTTACGGGTAACGACTGGCGCAAATGAAGTTAATGCAGAAAATGACAAAGTTACTGAAATCAAAGGAACAGGAACAGCACCTAGAACAAGCCTGAAAGTTGAAAAAGATGCTGAGATAAAAGCAAAAAAAATCACATTGGTGAGTACGGATGCTAAAGCTGCTTTTTCTAATCAAGGACAAGTAAGAGGTGGGGCTGATGGATTTATTATCGATAATAAAGGGGAGCTACTGAATAGTGCAGGTAAAATTGTTGCAAAAGGAACTGTAAATATCAATGTTGCGAGTGATATTAAAAATACGACGGGTAAAATCCAAAGCTTAAGTGCAATTAATATTAATACCCAAGGCTCAAAATTAGTAAACTCTTCGAAAGGTAATATTTCATCGAAAGGTTCGGTGTCGATCAATAGCGGTGAATTAAAGAATGATGCGTCCTACATTGCAAGTGAAAGTAATATAATTATCAATACTAATGGTAAAAGTATTATTAATGACACGACATTAGGAACTAAGGTTGGCTTTGCTGCAATAGGCAGTATTAAAATAGAGAGTGGTATATTCACGAATAATAATGGCCAAATTAAGGCGGAAGGTGATATAGATATAGATACAAATATTAAAACATTCAATAATAAAAATAGCACTATAGATACAGATGGCAATATTAATATTAAAAGCGGGAAGTTAGATAATAATACAGCACGTATCCGCTCAGCTAATAAACTCACTATTAATACTAATGGAAATAAATTATCGAATAATGGGCTGACAGCAGATACAGCAAGTCATGATACACGAGGTATTTTAAGTGGTAAGGGTGGTATGTCTATTAATATTGCTGGTTTGAGCAATGATAAAGGTATTTTGGCCAGTGAAGGCGACTTCGAGTTTACAAATACAGGCACGATATCTAACCAATGGGGGCAAATAAAAACTGATGGGAAACTGCTATTTAAAAGTGATAATGTAGATAATATGTATGGCGGTATTGCATCTAAAAATGGCGGCGATATCGTTATTACTAAAAAACTCGATAATCATTTTGGTGTTTTATTCTTCGAGGGTGAGGAAGCATTAATTAAGTCACCCACTATCGGGAACAGTAAAGGTATCATTAAAGGTGATAATATTAAGGTAGAAACAGATACTCTAGATAATGACTCTGGCTTTATTGTTTCTGAAGTGAGTCTTGATGTTGCGGCCAATAATTTAAAAAATAGTCGTAGTTCTGGCTACAAAACTGAAATGGGGTTCTATCTAGGCCAGCCGGATCAAGTTGGTGGTATTGTTAGTAAAAAATCAATGACATTGAAAGGTAAAAAACTATCCTCGAACTCAGGCCGAATTATTACTGAAAAAGGTAACATGGTTCTTGATTTCAACCAATTGGAAAACGCTAGCAGTATGATTGCTTCTGAGCAGGAAATAATTATTAAGGCTGATTCCTTAAATAATACCCATGGTACCGTCTATGCAAAAGAGAAGTTAGAATTGAGTACTGCAGAACTGAAGAATGTAAGTTCGGGTTCATTGGAAGCCAACACACTAACGGGGGTTATTGCGTCTGAAGGTATTACTGATATTTATATTACTAAAGATTTTAATAATTCCGGAGTTATTTCTGGCATTAAAGGTTTGAATATAAATGTTGGCGGTAAATTTGATAATAGTATTAAAAGTACACTATCAGGCAAAGAGTCATTTACGTTGACCGTAAAAAAAGACATTGTTAATAAAGGAACTTTAAATTCAGATCTAAACAGTACGATCTCGGGCGTGAATATCACAAATGAAAAATCAGGATCGTTAATTGGCAGGGAAGGCGTGAAAATTAATGCTTCTGGACAGTTTGTCAACAAAGGCCGCTTAGTTGGGCCAATTATTGAATAAATAAACTTGTTATAACAGAGGTGGCAAATAATTAGTTACCTCTATATTTTAACTATTATTTATTTTCGGAATAGTATTATGATAAGTATAGGCACGGATATTATTGAAATTAATAGGGTTATTGTTGCGATAGAAAGGAGTAAGGATAGCTTAATTAAACGTTTATTCCGAGATTATGAAATTAGCTATATTGAAGATGTATATGAAAATCCTCAACGAGTCGCTGGTTTATGGGCTGCAAAAGAAGCCGCAGTGAAAGCAACCGGTATAGGGTTTAGGCTGGGGATTACATTTCATGATATTGAAATACGCCATGATGAGTATGGTTGTCCTTACTATAAGTTTAATGGGGTGATGCTTGAGATAATGAATAAAAAAAATATTCAAACATCATCTCTAAGTATTTCACATTGCCGTTCTTATGCCGTGGCAACAGCACTATTAGATGGGGCATCATTATTATAGAGAGTATTATATGTTCATTTATTCTGATCTAAATAAAAAAAATGTAGTGGTAACAGGGGCAAATGGCGATATGGGGCTGGCAATCTGTGCTAAATATTTAGAACAGGGATGCAATGTTTATGCAATATATCATCGTTTTCGAGACTCTTTAGATGAATTACAATTAAAAAATAAAAATAGTCATTGTTTATATATAAAACAATGCAATATCAAAGATGACAATTCAATAAATGAATTAATGAACTTTTTAACCAAGGAAGTCGGATATATTAATGTATTAGTGAATAATGCGGGTATTGTTAAAGATAATTTGTTTGCAACAATGGATGCTAACGATTTTTCAGAGATTATTAGCACTAATTTAATTGGCATGTTTAACATTACTAATAAAATGTTAACTTTATTACGAAGTGCAGAGAAATCAACAATTATTAATGTTTCATCGATTGCCGGTATTATACCAAGTGTAGGACAAATTAATTACAGTTCTTCTAAAGCGGGAATTATTGGGTTTACTCGTACCTTGGCTGCTGAGTTGGCAAGTAAAGGAGTACGAGTAAACGCCGTAGCGCCCGGGATGATTGAATCAGCGATGGTGAAGAAAGTTTCCAGACAGGTTGTCCGTCAAGTTATCTCGACTATCCCATTGCAACGCTTAGGGTTAGCTAGCGAAGTCGCGGACGTAATCGTTTTTCTAAGTTCAGATGCATCCAGCTATATGGTTGGTCAAACTCTGGTCGTTGATGGTGGCATGGTAATGCGTTAAGAGATCAGCACATGGTTAATTATAATAATTCACTTGTTTCACCTGAGCTTTTTTTGAAACTAGGTGGTTGGAGGCAACCAATCATAATGGTAGATAGGATCGTAGATTTTATACCAGGAAATAAAGCCTCAATAACGGTTATAAAACATATTACTTTTAATGATAATTATATTATAGGACATTACCCAGGTTCCCCAGTTATGCCTGGTGTAATGATTGCAGAGATATTTGGTCAGGCCAGTGAATATTTATCATTTATTAATGATTTTTGTAACAAACATAAAGATAGAACCGGTATTGAATTACATGGGTTCAACGAAATATCACGCGAAATAAATAGGCCAGAATCAGAAATAATGTTAATAGAGCATAGGAAAAAAGTTAATGGTGTACTAGCCTCTCAAAATTTAAAATTCACAAATGCAGTATACCCGGGGGATACAATCGAAGTGAAGAGTTCAGTCTCTTTTTCTGACGCTAATAAATTTAAACATTATGCCGTTGAGGCAAGGGTTGGGAGGCATATAGTTTGTCAAGGAACTATTGTCAATTATAGAGAGAGTTATTAGCAAAGGTTTATATATTACTATGAATGAAAATTCAGTATTAGAAAAAATAGAACAACGAAAATTAATTTTGAATAAAGTAAAGTGTGGTTTAATTGAACGTTTAAATTTAAATAGGAAGCCTAACCAGATAGATGATGATACTCCATTATTTAGCACTGGCCTAAGACTAGACTCAGTAGACGCAACGGAAATTCTAGTTTTCATCAATGATGTGTTTGATATACAAGTTAGTGAAGGTGATGATCCTAGTTATATGCGTAATATAAATAATATGGTTTCTTTTATTCTAATGAAGAAGAGTTTTAAATAAATTTAAAAATTCTAAAATATAGGAATAAATATGGGGTCTATAGTTTCTGGAACAGAAATAAATGGTTCACTTTTGGATGGAAATAATCAGATGAATTTGATGGCTAATCAGTCTTGTATTAAAGATGAATACTATGCTGTGCGTAATAATGTATTATTGGTTGATTATTCTCATTATGGTATTGCAAGAGTGATTGGTGAGGATGCATGGTTATTATTGAATTATATGATTTCAGCTGATCTTTCTTCTATTCGTGATGAACAACTATTATATGGATTATTTCTGGATGATTTAGGTGAGATCATTAGTGACCTTTATGTCGCTTGTGATGATGAAAGCTATTTATTGGTTTCTGAATGGTTAACAGGTGATGCGTTATCTAAAATGGTGAATGATGTTATAGAAAAAAAAAGGCACGAAGGTGAACATTATAAAATTGAAACTGTAAAATCACTTAATTCTGAATGGGGCATGCTTTGTGTTGAAGGGCCATATTCATGGGAATTGTTATCAGAAATATTCGGCTTGGATATTATAGGATTACCGTTTCATGAACATATGCATATTAATACAGAGCTTATTCTGATGCGTGCTGGCAAGCATGGTGAATTTTGTTATCACTTACTGGGTGAAAAAGCTGAGTTAGATGATGCATGGGGCAAAATACTCAAATTAACGGATAAATATGATTTAAAAACTAGCAGTTTTAGTTATTTACAGGATGTGAGATTAGAGAATCCATGTTGGGATCCTGATATTTTTAACGTGCACACACGATGCCCTATTGAATTACAAATGCAATGGGTGGTTAGCTATGATAAAGAAGAATTTATTGGACTAGAAGCAATTAAAGAAAGATTAAAATCTGGGGTAACAAAGCGAGTAATCGGCGCGAAGATTATTAGTGATAATGGTGAAAAAATATGTACTGGAAATAAAGTTTTATTCCGTGAAAAAGAAATCGGTATCGTTATTAATATTGGTTTCTCGAGGGCATTAGGCCAGTATATTGCACGATTATTAATAGAAGATAAATATGCTTATGTCGATATAGATAGTTATATTATTAAATCAGATGACGTTACCATTAAAATTGTCACTTCAAGTATTCCATTTATTTATAATTTAAGCCTGATGATTAGCCCTATTGAGCATAGTTATGTAGATAGAACGCGAGCGTTGAGTTTTATCGAATAAGAATAATTTTAAATTATAAGAGCTCTACATATTAGTGTGAGCACCAGAAGATAGAATTTGGAAGGGATCTTGCATGAAAATAAAACGTCGTCGTGTCGTCATAACGGGTATGGGCATTCTTTCCGCACATGCAGAAAATATACCTGAATTTAAAAATGTATTACTGTCAATGGATTGTAGTATTAAGGCAAGTAAACGATATTCAAAATGGTTCGTCAATGCGAATGCCTCAGAGATAGAACAATATATTGATTATTCGGATATTCGAAAAGATATAGTTGGATTTTTGGATAACGCAGCTTTGTGGGCATACAAAGTTACCAAAGAGGCATTGCAACAAGCTAATTTAAAAGATAATAAAGCAATATTAGATAATACAGCAATGATTGTTGGGGTATCCTCTGCGGGTACAGAAGCTTTTTTACCTCTATTTGAACAGCATGTAGAGGATTTTTCTATTAAGAAAGCGATTCTTTCCGGCGGCTTTTCATCTTGCAGCTCAAGTGTATCCAATTTGCTTGGATTACGTGGTGGAGTTGAGTTAGTTGCTACAGCTTGTACAGCGAGCACTAATGCAATAGGTATCGGATATGATTATATTCAAAATGGTAAACATCCTGTTGTATTAGCGGTAGGGACTGAGCCAATTTATTTACCCACTTTTGCTGGTTTTTATGCTCTTAACGTCATGAAGAACACACCGACTTCACCTTTTTCAGGCGAGCCGGGTATGTCTATTGGGGAAGGTGCTGGGGCGTTAGTATTGGAGGACTACGAACATGCGCAGGCTCGTGGGGCAACGATTTATGGTGAAATAGCTTCATATGCGACTTCATGCGACGCTTATCATGAAACTGGACCTGATCCCCGTGGAAGTGGAGCAGTTCAGGTGATGTTAAAGGCGATGCAAAACGCCGATATTACTGCTGATGACATTGATTATATTAATGCTCATGGAACGGGAACGGAGGCTAATGATCGCATTGAAACCATGTCAATGAAAAAAGTTTTTCCTAATATAGACAATATACCGCTTAGCTCTACTAAATCTTATGTTGGTCATAATATTGGTGCTGCGGGTATAGTTGAAATAATTGCTTGTTTAATTACTACAGTTGATAACAAAGTTTTGCCAACATTGAATTTTACAAAGCCAAGACTAAATTGTGATCTCAACTATGTTCCAAACCAATTCCAAGATAAAAAAATTGGTTTATTTATGAGTAATAATTACGCCTTCGGTGGGAATAATTGCTCAATTGTCGCTAGCCCACATTTATTAACAGGTGAAATATCAGAATATACTCCTAGGCGAGTTGTTATTACGGGGATGGGAGCGGTGACATCAGCTGGGAATAATATTAAAGAATTAATGCTTGCTGTACAAAATATGGCGGGGCCAAGTGAATTAGAGCAAATCGTATTTGGTCATGATGTTCGTAGTGATATAAATAAATTAATGACAGCGATTAAACATGATCATGAATTCGAAAAAACATTAGGACATCCATTTTATAATCAAGAAATTGAAGAAAAAATAAATCACAAATCAGGTCAGCACAGGGTTAAAAATATTAATCCTAAAAAATTACTACGCTGTTACGATCCGCGCAAAGCGATTCCTAGCGGAACATATGCTTTGATTGCGTTAACGGAGGCATTAGAGAATGCAGGCCGAAAAATAAAACGGGATGGTGAGAATATTGGTTTAATTATGGGAATGTCAAAGGGGCCTCAGAGCACAGTGAATCGCTATTTACAAAGTCTGATCCCGGATCCCAACAAAGTAAGGACATCCGAGTTTGCTGGAACTTTGATGAATGCAGTACCGACATTTTGCTCAATTTCTGCGGGTATAAAGGGTTATACAACCACATTAGCAACGGGAGTTAATGCGGGTTTAGGTGCTTTAACTTATGGTTATGAAATTATTCGGCAAGATTTACAGCCTCAAGTTATTGTAGGTGGAGCAGATGAAAACTTTGGTTCAATTTCTATCTACATGCAATCGATGAATAAAAAGGTGAATTTAACTTTAAACGCAGAAGATTTTCAGATTTATAGCAAAGACGCCAAAGGGTATATTCCAGGAGAAGGCGCGAGTATGCTGCTGTTAGAAGACATGCAACATGCGAAAGGAAGAAATGCAAAGATATATGCTGAAATAGTCGGTTACGGAAAAGCAAATGACAATTCATTTTTTAATGAAGAGTATACTAAAGTTAGTGAAAGTATCGATATTAGTGATCGTTCCAATGCCTTGGTTAGTGCAATTGAGCGGGCATTAAAAGAAGCAAAAATAGGGTCAAAAGATATTGACCTGGTTTGTGGTTCCAGTGATGGAAATAAATGGAACGATGCAACAGAAATTACAGCCATCCGTAATGTTTTTCAAGCATCTTTAGCGGAGACTCCAGTCGTTAATTACAATGCAATACATGGTTTCGTCGAATCATCAGCCGGTTTGCTAAATATATCTATTATTGTGAATATCATGTGCACTGGTGTAATACCACCAATTCCATATACCAGTGATTTTATTGCAGATGATGTTAATTTTATTACCATCCCTACGAAGAAAAATATTAATTATGCACTGATAACAGGATCATCGGAAGGGGGAAACCACTATGCAATAATTGTCAGGAGGATACCTTGACTGATAAAACCATATTAAGTGGATGGGAAATAAATTTACCAACAATAAATGACTTTAATGAACTAATAAATAAATTGACAGCAAATGAATGTGTACAGGAAAATAAATGGTTTAATGACGAAGACTTAGTGACTGAGCTCGAATTATATGGAAATCCATCCGTGGTGACTTATCATAATAAACCGCACGCGTTAGATTTTTTTTTAAAGGAACTAATCGATAAATCATTAAAAAAGGCAAAGCTAGATAAAACGAAGTTACAAGGAAGAAGAGTCAGGTTTTATCTCGCTGGACACGGAATGAGAACTGATTTAAATAATTATCAGGGGTTTTATAATAAAAATGATGTTGAAGATATCAACTATTCTCCTAGTATAAAAAAATTACATGCTAAGTATTATGCACAAGATCATCTCGCTAATGAATTATTACGATACTATGGGTTAACATGGCCTCCGATAAGTATATATGGCACCAGTAATTCGGCATTAATGGCCACGCATATAGGGAATAAAGCAATTAATAATGGGGAGCTTGATGTTGTTGTTGTAATTTCCTGGCTAGATATTTATTTACAAGATATTTTATTTATAGATGGCCAAGATATGTTGGTACAAGAGTATGCACAACCTTTTAGTTTGGCTAGTGATGGCGCTATACTTTCGGAAGGTTATGCAGTATTAATTTTAGAAAGTGAATCTCATCTTAATAAGAGAGAATTTCATCCTAGAGTCTATCTCAATTATTCTGGCTGCATGCAAAGCCATGGCGAGCGTAATAGTAATGTTTCCTTTTATACAATATCTAAAGTCATTGAAAATACGATGGAAACGCTAAATTTGAATGAATCAGAGCTTGGTGCAGTATTTGCTCATGGCAATGGGTCCATAATCAGCGATAAAGCAGAAGCTATGGCAATTGAAAATTTATTAAAAAATAATTTAGATATTCCAGTTTTGAGCTATAAAGGGCAAATTGGTTATATTTCAAATTGTTCAGGCATTATTGATTTAATGATTATGACTGAAGCAATTATAAATAAGAGAATACTCCCATCGGTTAGTCATTATCCAATAATAAGTAATTTGAAATTTAATTTTTTTCGGATACTGAACCATTGCCATATCTTAAAAAATGTATGCTGAAGTTAGGGCTAGGAATGGATGGTTCAATTATTACTATGGTGCTTTCATCATATCAGGAATTAAATTAATGAAAACTGATAATAAGAATAATATCCCCCCACAGGCAATGAGCATCGCTGCATTTTCAATGTGTGAACCTGATGAGCCTATAATGCCATTTGTTCCATCATGGTATAATGTATGGGAGTCACATATGCTAAATTTAGCCAATAAAAGAACAGGAAGTTGCCATTGGGCATTTAGGCGGTATGGGGTTAATCATAAAATTTATCCTAATGAAGGTATAAGAAATGCAAGTTATCGGCCTTATCTCCATTCTATGGAGCGATCTTGTGACTATGCAGTTTCAAAATTAAATATTAGAAATAAACTCTCATTGAGAAAAGGAAATAATGGTTTCATATATGTTGAATCTTGGGGAGAGATTAGTACATTTGAAGATATTTCAAGTTGGCGAGATTCTTTTAATATAAATATAGTTTCTAAAAGTATATTGAAAAAATATGGAATAAGAGGTTTTTCTTGCAAAGTAAGAGGTGAACGCAATGGACTTATGTCAGCGCTACTATTAGCTCAAGATTTATTAAGTTGTAATGAGTTTGATAATATATTTATTTGCGGAGCATTTAGAGCAATTCCTGTATTGGTTTTTAGTGAAATTGAAAATCAGCCTAAAAATTTGCTTAAAAGGTTAAATGACACCAATAATCAAATAAGTGTTGAGCGCACAGGTTGCCTTATCTTAAATAAAGAAAAAAACAACCATATGCAAATTTGTGTGAGGGATTATTTTATTTTACCGAAGGGAAATCGTAAAGCATCAGATTATCTGTCAGATATATGGAAGCAATGCTTAAACTCAGGTGCGAAGTCATTATTTACTACAGCATTGCCGACAGTAGAATTTAGAAAAATTCAAAGATTTGCATTTAAAAAATTGGGAAAACGAATCGAATTTCATCAATTAAATGATATTTACGGTGATAGTGGTTGTATGATGCCAGCATTAATGTGGGAGTATTTAAGTCATGTTCAGCCAACCAACTCTTATCATGCCATGACTGTCATTGATGGCGATAGAGGGGGCTGGCTCCTTGAGTTATGGGAAGCCAATTCGCAAAAATAAAATATCAATGAGGTGATTTTATGACTCAAAATCAACATGTGAATAAAATACCAATTATTTCTTTATGTAATATTATTAAATATTTTGGAGATGGTTTTTATGAAAATATAAGCTTTGATGAAATAAGCTTAGAAATACATTCAAATGAATTTATTGTTATTACGGGTTCCAGCGAACATGAAAGAGTTAAGTTGCTTAATATTATTTCAGGTATTGATAATAACTATATAGGGCATGCTTATTTGATGGGGAATTATTTGTCTTCTCTTAATAGATTAAAATGTTCAATATTACGTAATAAATTCATCGGCTTAATTTATAAGTATCCTTTTTTATTATCGACGTTAACAATTTATGAGAATGTTTCTTATCCGCTATTATTAAATGGAATGAACAAGCGTAATGCTAGGAATCATATACTAAAAATAATGGAGTATATTGGTATCAATCAATTTGCTGATAAACTACCAAAAGAATTACCTCCCTTATTGTTGTACAAAGCCGCTATTGCTAGAGCACTGATAACGAATCCTAAACTGATTATCGCCTATGAGCCTATCGTATATTTTGATGCAAATCATAGTGAACAATTGATTGAACTATTAATTAATATCCAACAAGAGTTAGGGATCACGGTCATTATTTCCACTCATAATGATGCGATAACATCAAAAGCGAATAGAGTTTTGGCGCTTGAAAATGGAAAGTTAAAAAATGTTAAATTTACCAATTAAAAAAAATGAATTTATTTCATACATAGTGTTTTTTGGGATTATATTATTGGTGCCTTCTGTTCTTTATGGAAATGATTTCAAAGATAAACTTTATGGTAATAATTTGGAAATGTTATTATCAATTAATCAATACATGAATTTTGAATCGTTAATTTCAATGACTAATGAGCTAGATAAAAATATTAAATTGAAGAATAATAGTATTGAAAAGATTTTCTATGGTTATGGGATGCTATTTATTTCTGATATATATGTTAAAAATAATAAACCAGCTAATGCGGCCGAATCAGTTAAGAAGGCATTTTACTCTATCGATGAGGCGGTAGAATCAAATAATAATCAATGGCAGCTGAAGTATTTACGGCTACGTATGGATGCTTTTGTTCCTCAAGCGTTAGGCCGTTGTGTGGTTGCAATTGCGGATAGTCGTACGTTAATGAGAAATACTAATGTCGCTCAAGAATTTTTACCTATGCTTGAATATATGCAAGCTAGGGCATTAATGAGTTGTAATCGAAAAGATGAATCTAAAATGCTGATGAGAAAACTATTTTTACAAAATGATACGGGAAAAATACTTTCACAATATGGCTATACTGGTGTGCCTCCTTGGTCAGTATCAGAAATTGAGTCTATATTCCCTCCATTATTATAAGAGGGTGATTAATGGGTATTTTATTAAATGTGATTATTCTTAGCCTTGCACTCATCGTTGTTCTATATACATTTTTAGTTAAATATACTGATACTAAATATTTATTTTTGATTTTCAAAAATAACTTTAGGATTAATGTATTTGTATTAATAATTATCATTTTTTTCTATGTTTTTTCATTTTTATGCGGTGGTTTTTTAAATCATTTGATTATTCAGTTAGAGGAGCATACAGCTAGAACAAACATTGGTCATATCCAAATATACCAAAAAGGATATCTCGATAGTTCCCGGAATGAAAGTATGAAGTATCTTATAGAAAAGCCATTAGAAATAATAACGCTATTAAATGAAAACGATGATTTGAATGGCTTAATATCAAATATTGCGGAGCAGCTAGTATTTTCTGGGTCTATACACAATGAAGAAAAAAATACTTCAACTTATTTTAGAGCTATTGCTATAGAGCCGTTTGAGTCTATAAAGTTTGGGGCTTATGACCTTACTATCTCTGGTAGTGATTTATCGAAAGTTAATCACCAAGAGATAACATTAGATTCAAAATTAGCGAGTTCAGTGGGTTTAAGCTATAGTTCTAAGGCCGAATTACGCATTATTGATAGTTTAGGACGGGAAACTAAAACCAATACCCGAGTCAGGGGGATTTTTCAAGCCGGTGCCAAAAGTTCAGATTTTGGAATATTGAAAATTCCTATAGAAACTGCACGTAAAATTTTAAAGACCAGTTCAGCAAGCACGGTGAGTCTATTTCTTAACGATGCAAAAAAAACAGAACAGACGTTAGCTATTATTAATAATCTAATAGAACAACATCATTTTGAATTAGAAGTATTGCCTTGGTATGAATTATCAGACCATGTGAGTGAAACAATTAAATTTTTTTCAGTGATATTTTTATTTATAAAGGTATTAACATTAATAATTTCATTTTCTCTGATCGGCCTTATTCTGATGATCAATACCGAATCGCGTCATGACGATATTAATGTATTGGCAAGCATAGGTGCGAATCAGTTCTACCTCGCTCGTATGGTTATTTTTGAAGGTATTTTCTTGGCTTTAATTATTTCTTTTTTAAGCTTTATTATAAGTTTTTCTATTTCTTATTTAATAAATATAAATGGTTTAAGTATTCCATCGGAAAAAACGGGTGGTGATAGCTATCAAGCATATATTGTGTGGGATAAATGGTTGGATCTTATTTTGATTTTATTTACATTTCCTATTATCTCAACGGTTGCAGCGTTAATTTATCCAGTATATAAAATGTTATGTGTCAGAGTTAATTTAAGGTAGGGCTGAAATTATATAAAGGATATAAAATAGCATTCAAATAGAAAGTCGGCACGGATTATACAATTACCAATAAAATTTAAGTGATAAATAAGAGGGGCATTAATTGTTAAATTTAAAAGAGAATATTTTTCAGAGCATAAAGAATGGATGGGTTTTACTATTTTCTGGTCAAGGGACTCCAAGTTTGGGAATGGGGACTACCGTTTGTGATGTTTCAATAAATACATCGCGTGTTTGGGACTGTGCTAGTGATATCTCTGGCATCGATATAAGAAAACTTTGTATTAAAGGTCCTATGAGCAAGCTTATTCAAACACGTTATCAACAACTCGCAGTTACAACAATTAATGTCGCAACACTCACTTTATTAAGAGAGATATTTTCAATTAATGAGCGAGGGTATTCAGGACATAGTGCAGGTGAATATTCAGCCTTATATGCTGCTGGGGCAATGGATATGGAAACATTATTTAAAGCAATAGATAAACGCTCTATTATCATGCAATCACTCGCAAAGGAGAAAAAAGGAGTGATGTATGTTGTTAAGAAATATAGCCATAATAAACTTTGGAATATTATTGAGTATTTAGGGTTAAACCCATTTGTTAATATATGTTGTGATAATAGTAACAATCAACAAGTTATTGGCGGTAGGTTCGAAGAAGTTAAAATACTCGTCAATTATTTGCTCTTAAATCATGTTGAAGTTATTAAATTATCAGTGAATGGTGCGTGGCATTCAGAGCTAATGCGTGATGGAAAGGGGCCGTTAAGACAATATTTAGAGAAACTTAATTTCACTAGGCCAAAAAATCCTATTATAATGAATGTATCTGCTCTAAATATTTCTAACGAAACTGATATCAAGAATCAATTAATTAATCAGTTAACTGATACAGTTAAATGGCAAGATACAATAAAAGAATGGGCGAAAGTTGGACATGAAAACTTCCTAGAGATTGGTAGTAAAAAAACACTACTGCCTTTAATTGATGATATTTTTCCTAAAAATAATTTTAATAAAAGACATGCCAGCGAATTTATTTAATAGATTATAATAATAGTGTTCTTAGGGAGTCAATATGTTACCAACCTGCAATTATTATATAAAAAAGCACCATTTCACCATTCTTAAACCAATCATAATTACCTCATTGATATTGGTGCTGTGTTTTATTAATAATATTGAAGGTTTATCTTTTTTAGAATTATATTTTGGTATAGCAGCCATTTCGATATCAATTATTTGGAATATATCAGAATATTATAGTTCGTATTGGGTCTATTGTGTTTCTTCGGGTAAATTCAAAATGAATAAAATTAAGCGACAGTTATTAACAATAAAAGAGAATATGTGGCTTTGCAGAATAATGTCTTTTTTATCCTCTCCATTACAATCTTCTTTTTTAATATGTGTGATTATTTTTGGAATTACTTTCACTATGTGGCCATATGGAAAGGATAATGTTCGATTGATGGTCTTCTGCCTAGGCGCTGTCGTATCACCACTGCTTATTTGGTGTATTTTACGGTTTACATATTTACATCATCTCTCTATCGCTAGCGAGAAAGTAAAAAACTATACTCGCGATGAACCAAACACTAATAGGAAGGTGATTAAACTTGATGACATTATAATAAAAGAAATTTTTTTCAGTGTCATTGTAACTTTAGCGATTGTTCTGCCTATTAAGCATAAAAAAGCATTTGATTTAGGGCAAGGATATGCAAGCCCAAGTTTTATTGTAGCATTAATCATATTAATATATTGTGTACTGGGTATTATGCTATTTTTATCTAGAGGTTCCCAAATAAATTTCCTTGTGGGAAAGATATTATTATCTGAAATTGATTTCAATTATAGCTTTACTCGTGGTTCGGGGGGCTATTCTCTTCATACAACAAATTTTTATCTTAGGTTGCTAGTTTGGATGTGTATTATCTTTATATTAGTCACTATATTTTGTTTGGTTTTTGAACTGTTGAATGTACCAGTCTGTTTTGCTTATATATTGTGTACTTGTCTTATCCCAGCCATTATTATTTATAGAGTCGAAAGGGTTATCCATTGGCGGCATGATTTCAACCTTGCATCTGATATGTGTTTACGAATCAATGCAGTTAATCAGGTTGCAAAAGGGACGAGTGCTTACGATGATACATATGTGTAAAGTGAACATTCTTAATATCATGTACGCTGCATTTGGCTATCTTGGATAGATGATATTATTACTCTTTGAACTTGAGATAAGAAGAATGAAAAGAAACTAAATACGGGGATTCTATGATCAAAACTTTTGGCCGATAAATAACCGTCCACCAGAGGCATATCAAAAATACTTAGAAAACTCTAATTTAATATGTCTCAATGAATGGGAGTGGACAACTGGCTAATCACAGATAATAGAATACTTAGACAAATTGCCAGACTTAAGTTTCTATATTATTTATAGGCGTTAAATATTCTAATGAAAATATCTAACGATAATCAGTGCATGAACTTGAGCTTAATTTTTTCAAAGGGAGCTCTATAGAACATGAACGTCAAATATAGGGAAGATATTATTAGTCACAGACATCGTCACCAATAAATGACCAATGTAAGGAATTGCTAATAACTTTTCCTGATGAGCGAATATATCCCTCTTCACTTAGTTTTATAAGTAAATGTCTGGTTTTGTAAATGCTAAATTGACAATACTCGGAAATCTCTCTAGTTGTAGGCCAATGACTTTCATCTTGCTGAGAAAACTGTTTAATATTTTCCATTTTTAATCGATGCTGTTGATTCAATATTTTAACTGCATTGAGTATGAGAGCTAATTCAAAGTTATTAATTTTTCGGCGCTTTTTCGTAGTGGCGGTTTCATCGCTCATAATGGTTCCTTTCAACAAAGTATTTATATCACCTGATAATGAAAATTGGGTCATAAGGTTATTATTTAAATATTGAACTAATCTTTCCTTTAGATATGACCATCTATATAGAGAAGGCAAATAGATACCCATAATATAGAGCATAACTAAATAGTATCTAAAGCTAAATCTAAAGATTATGACTTAAGGTAGTTGCTGTTCATATATATATATTATTAAGGCATTCTCGGGATAATTCAATAGTGTTTTAGCTAATAAATGAGAACAGAATATTGTATCGCTATTTACAAGCTTGCGATCCTTATTATCGCATGATGCTTGTGTGATTAAGATAAATAATTTTATACTTTGAAATGACCATTTTATTTAACTTTGGGTTTTTATCGGTGAATTATTAATGTATTATTCGAATCAATCACTAATTAAGTGATCAAGTAAAGCACTGCAATAATTTACATTGAAAGTTTCAAAGCCAAAGTGAATGATATTATCTACTTATCCTCTCTTTTAATTTGTATTCTTTCTTTGCAGCAATGTGCTTTATTTTTATAGCGCTATTATCCAATATGCATGACTTATGATGTAGTTATAGGTGGCATTTAATGGATTTAATTTCTTGAAATAATAATGGGAATATATGTATGAACTTTAAAAAAATGTCGAGTAACGTCGTTAGTATTATTGCATTGGGCTCTATTCTCGGTGGGGCAGTTATTGCTAATGCTGCTGATGGTGTAGAAAGGAAAATTACGCTAACCGCCCAAATCAGTGATGGTATCTATGTAACAAAGCCTGATGGGAAAACGTGGTATACCACGGAAGAATTAGAGTCCGTTGATCATAAGCAAAGTGCTTTTGCTAAAACATTAGATGTGCGGGTTTGGACTAAAGGTGAGAAATTTAATGTTTCAATGATTCAGCCTCTTATTATTCAACGTAATGATGGTGCCTATCGCTTAAAAGATACTAAGGTTAGTTTTGGCGGACCTGCAAATATCTTAGATTATGGTAAACCACCAGTTTCTATCACACAGAATTTAGTCGGTGATGGTGGTTTTGATGATATTTATAAACTGAATATTGGCGCTACCGCACCAACAAGTACAGGCGCAGCAGGCGAGACTAATGGCGCATATAGTGGTGATCTCGTCATGTTATTTGAACCATCTGCATAGAAATAAGGTTATTATCTAGTGAATTAGTAGGCACAAATCAAATTATGTTTAATGTTATTATTACAGAGTCAGAAATATGGCGTTATAAATTTAAGATGTGCCTACTAGCTATTTATGTCGGTTTATATAGCCATGGCGTAAAAGCGGATAGCACATCTTTAGTATTTAAAACTCCTCCGGGTTTTGAAAATATCAACGTGGGAAAAGCGTCAGGTTTTTTAGTAACCTATAATGGTAATGCTTTACCAGGTTATGCTACTTACAATTTAAGTACTAAAATATTATCTATTGATAGTAGACGCTATAAGGAAAATGCTTTTAATTCTAAGGATGTTAAAAATGTAAACGAAATACTGAAACGTATTAATTTTGAAAAATGTGAACGAGGTTGTGAGATTCAAGTAGATAATAACGATGTATCTATTGATAAATTAAATCAAACCATATCTATTTTTGATAAAAATTCAAAATATATTACACCTCAAACTGATTTTAGCTTAGTGCATAATCAGACTATAGATATTAAGGGTAATAATGATGGTTATCGGAGTGCTAATATATCAGGGAATGGTTATATTGGTCTTCCATCACAAATGTATGGCTATTTTAATTGGTATTATAATAATCGTACCTATCAAAATACTCAATCTAGTAACTCTGCGATATCAACTTATTACCTTCAGAAAAATTTTGATAAATACTATGTAAGAGCGGGAAAACAAAATTCACTTGATTATTATGCAGGGGCTATAAATTCTGTTATTTCGCCAAGTTATAATAGTTTTTTGACTGTAGGAAGTCAGGATAATTTCAGCCGTGAAACTAAGCAGAATGGCGCAGATGTATTAACCTTTTTTGCCATGAGCGAAGGTAGCGTTGATATTGAGCGAGATGGACGAGTATTGCTCAATCGTTCCTCTAGTGTTGGTAAAAATGAAATTGATTACCGCATGCTTCCTAGTGGTTATTATCCTGTAGAGATAATTTACTTTGATAAAAACGGTCGAGAAATAGGTCGTGAAAGCCAGATGATCAATAATGTTAATTATGGCAATCAGGGTGATAATTGGCATATTACAGCGGGGAAACAATTATACGATGATAGTAATATTTTGGAAGTTGGTGTCGGTCACGATATGCAAGGTTATTATGGTAACCTACTGGCATTAGCCGCTGATAATGGCAAATGGACGACTGATATTAATATTAACAAACCATTATTATTTGATGAGCAAGTGTTTCAGCCTACAATAGGGTTCCGAGCGGGTGAAAAAGGAATCGGTGGATATGCTAGTTTGGCTGTCGGTAATAGCGAACTTGGTAGCATTACGGCATCTTATTATCAGCAAGATGATGTATCTGATGCATATTATACGGCCAATAGCAGCTCTATTAGCTATTCTCGTAACTTTGGTGCCAATTTAGTTTCATATTCATATGGTCGTTTCTATAGCAGTGATTATCAGCAACTCCAAATTAGCCGTTTGTTTACCGGCGAGACATTTTATGCAAATACATCATTAGGTGTTAAGAGACAAACAAATTTTGGGGATGGAGTTTACCTGAATCTAACTCTATCCTATAAAGATAGTCAGACGCGCTTAAATATTTATAACTCGAGTGGTGATATTGCTTATTCAGCGAGTTATCAAAAAGAGTGGATTGATCAGTTCGGCTCTACGACTGCGAATATTGATTATGGGCATAATAAAGACAACGATAGTATTACTTTAAGTGCAGGGCGATCTGGGTCTTTAGGTGAGTTAAATACTTCAGTTGGTTTTGATCGTAATAACACTCAGAGTAGTATTTATTATCGTGGTGGATTATCTGTCAGTAAATATGGTGTTTATCCTGGCCGTTATAATAATAGTGGTTCAGTATTATTAGTAGATACCCCTGCTAATGATGGCGGTAGCTATTATGGGTTTAATGTATTTGGCAACCCTGTGAAGAGTGGGCTAATATATTCAGTTCCAATTAATAGTTATAAGCCAATCGGTTATGCATCGGTTTCAAATAATAATGCAGAAGATATTGATATGCAAATTGAGGTTCCTGTTAATGTACTTAAGAGTCATCCTGGGCAGGTTTATTACTCTAAGGCTTTAGTTAATATCAATCAAATATATAGCGGATTTATGCGTAATAAACTGGGTGAGCCTATATCCGGAACGCTTAGCAATGGGGAACCCGTTTACCGAAATGGATTATTTTCTTTCAACTCAGAAAAATTAATTAAAGATATATCTTTAATTCATGGTGACGTTAATTATAAATGTGATTTGACGTTAAAAAAAGATAATGGTTATGTTTGTATTCCACTGTAAATAGGCTATAAGGGCACGATATGCTGAGGTTATTTCTGTTATGTATTTTATTCGTTCAATTTGGCAATGCTTGGGCGGTCGGACAATTATTAGTTACACCAGCAAGTACAACTGTTGCATCAAAACAATCACGTATTATAACGATTAGAAATACAGGTGATGCGCCAATATATGTAGATGTATCGCTATTTCATGTTGAGAATCCAGGCCTGACTCCTGAGATTAAAACGTCGATTCAGGAAATGTTAGAACCAAATATTATCGCTTCACCTACTAAGATATCACTTGGTCCAGGGCAAAGTCGTGAAGTTAAGTTAGTTGGTCTAAACGCTCCAGTAAAAGAGACTGTATATCGATTATATGTACTTCCAGTCTCATCTTTTAATGTTATTGGAGGCAAGGAGGCTAATAAAAAAATTTCCGCACCCACTGTAATTTCTGTAGGTTATGGCGTTTTAGTACGGGTATTACCCGATGGTGAAGTACATCAAGAACTAACATATGAATGTAAATCGGATGGAATGTTGTTAATTAATAATGGCAACACTCGAGCAGATTTAATGAATGTGACTACAGATGATAGTAAGCAGAAGGCAATATCTCGTCTTAGTGTTTATCCGTCTACACCCGTACATTTTTCTTATAAGAGTTTTGTGGCTAAATTTAAAGGTAAAGAATTTTCTGCCTCTTGTAAATAATGGTGGTGAAAATGAGTTTTAATAAATTAGCATTATTGTTGATATTTATTAGTTTTATTTCTCAAGCGGAAGTTACTATTCACGGAAATAAAAGTATTGAAATAATAGGTGAAGTTGTAGAGGAAGACAATTTTGAAGTCACGGATGGAAATGGAGGTTGGTATAACGAGCTTGAGTTAAAGCAGCAAGAGATAAATTCTCCGTATCAAGTTGACGCACGGGTTCATGTATTATCAACCAACCCAAATTTTATGGTTACTCTGCAAAATATTGTTGTTTTAAGAAATGATTCAAAAGGTTTATCTTTTGCACCAGCTGAAGTTATTTTTTCGAGTATTCAGGGTGAGACTAAAAAATTAAAGCCAATGGAAAGTCAGAGTTTTACTAATCCGGATGTACCGGTTGGTGCTGATAGTGAAGGCGAGTATACACTTAGTATATCGGCGAATGCTCCAATCGGTAGTAATCAAGATATCTCAGGTGCTTATGTTGGTGAGATTGCACTTATTTTTGAACCTTCAGCTTCGGATTAGTTTATATATGAAATTACGATCTTATCGTTTAGTTGCAGTATTTATTTTTTTATATTCATTTAAAGTATGGTCTGCAATAGATGTCGTGCCTAAAGTATTGGAATTAACTGGTGATAGTGATCGTATTGCAATAATTAATAATGGTGAGAAAACAGAATTTATTAATATAAAACTTAAGAAGATAACTAACCCAGGAATTGATTATTCTTTTGAGGATTATATTGATATAAAAGAAGATGACGATCCGAAAATATATTATTCACCCTTTAGGATTGCGTTATCACCTAAGCAAAAAAAATATCTTACCGTAAAAAGGGTAAAGGAAGTTTTATTTGAGGAGGTTTATCGTATTGATATAATGCCTAGCCTACTTCCGGTTTCTAATGGCAATGATTCCGCTGTTATTATTAATATTGGTTTCAGTTCTATTATTCGAAATTACCCTAAGGTTATCAGAAAAGAGTTTGAGTTTAATTGCGGAAATACACAGGATGTGGCCATAAACAAAGGTAATACTCATATAACTGCAAGGTATATAAGTGGTGATTTAAAAGGTGAGGCTATCAATATTTATCCCGGTCAAAAGAAATATTTTCCTCATAAAGACGTTGTTGTGGAAAATCAAACTTGTAGGTTATAGGTATTTAGATGAAAATTAATATTCTTTGTGTTTGCTTGTATCTCATTGTCATTACACTTTTTGAATCCACTTCGGCCTGGGCAGCTTCTGTGTATCCTAAAAGGGTGGGGAACTACTATAGCTGTAGATTAGAAGATAATGGGAATAATACTAGCAAGGCAACACTTAGCATAGATTATATGGCATACCGAGGGGATTACTCCTTAACTTCACGTGCTATTGCAGTGGTATTTTATAATTTCAGTGGTAAGCCTATCGGAAGGAACCTTCAACCTAGTAGTGTGATCCTCGATGGCGTTAAGGCAACAACAGTTCATACTATCCGAGAAGTACAATATTATCGAGCGAGTCTCAGTAAGGTATGGAAAAATACCGATTATTTTGCAGCCGAAATTGTTATTGATAATATCAGTAATAAGTATTTTAAAGACTGGCCAGCTATGTCGGTTGGGCTTGCGGATCAAGATTCTAGAGGTGACTTTTATGTCAATAATACTGGGGTCGCATATCTTACTTTTGATAAAACAACGGACAGCTGCTGGCTTGTAGAACCTGAAGATCCACCTCCTCCAGAACAACAAATTACTTTTAATTTTGATTTACCGCAGCGCTGGGACTTAAAAACCATTAAACCGGGGAAGTCAGTCATCAATTTAAGTGGCACTGGGAATAACCCATTTTGTATAAATTATAACGGTATGGAAACTGCAGATAATAAATTTATTTTAATGGTTAATAGTGATAGTGAAAAAAATAATACATTTAATTTACGTAATCAAAATGATGTTTCTAAAGAGATACAGTATCAACTACGACTCAACAATGGAAGTAATGTATTAAGATTTCCTGCAATTGCAGGCCGAAGTTATTCTTTTGATAAAAATGCCACCCAAGTTTGCTTTTTGCCAATTTTTGATATTGACGCAGGAAGCAGTCCACAAGCAGGTAATTATAAAGATGTTCTTAACTTTAATATTATTGTAAAACCATAAGGAGTTTTTATGCCAAATAATTTAATGCTTAGCACAAAGGCTATTATTCTTGATGCAAGAAAGCCAGAAAATAAAATAAAAGATTTAGTGATTACTGTAGAGAATGAGTCAGGTGAACCAGTTATTGGTCTTGATGTTACTTTAACACGGCATAGAATTATAAAGTTTCCTGATGTGCCGAATAGTGATGATCCTGCAGTACCAGTGGTGGTTAAAACTGATCAAGAGGGTAGGTATACACTTAAGGTATCAATGGATTTAGACCCTGGGTTAGCTTGGGCAAGTGAAGGCTTTATTAATGTATCAGTGGTTGCAGATGACGGTAATGTTGAAAATGTCATAACATCCACAGTAAAAGTATTTTATGGTACTCGTCCAGAAACTTATTTCCTTAATATTAAAACAGACCCAGTTTCGGGGGATTTAGAGTATGACCGTTATGAGAAAGAAGATACTACATTCGTAATTGTTTATGGTACTCCACAGCCACCGGAAGCAACCTTGACTCTTAGATTATACTTAGATGGTAATATGCATGAACGGTTTCTGCCAGATCCTGTAAAACAGACAGCTATTGATTTGAGGGCTGTTTTTGATAAGAAAAGCTTTGTAGATGGTGAGCATCACCTTTATTATACTTTGTCTGGTGAGCCCGGGAATATTGCAACTTCTTTTGACCTACCATTCAAGATTAGCCGTGGGTCGACAGTCAGAGAATTGAAGTCTATCTCTATTCCAGACTTGTATAATGGTTATATTAATCAGGCCCATTGGTATGATGGTATTAGCTATGATTTTTCTGAATTGTGTAAGAGTGTCGTTTTTGATGATATTGATGCAACAGTAGAAACGCCTTTAGTGCTTCGATTCTTACCTTTCAATACTGCCGGTGATGAAGTAGAGCTTACAGCCCCTAATGAGGTCAAATTGAGTCTTGAACAAATTCAGGCAATATATGATGATCCAAAACATTTATATGTAGGCCCTCCGGGTTCTCAAGATGATATTTTCTATGCATTACAGCAAGGTTCTTTGCATATTGACTACCTTTTGAAAATAAAAAGAATTGAATATCCAAAACTTTCAGCTGTATATCGAGTCTTAGTTGATCTCTTACCGCCTGCAGTTAGAAATAAATTAATTAATAACTAATAATTAATATGCCGCATTTAAATATAATACTGAGACTGAAATATTTAAGGTTAAATGTTTTGAGATTTTAAATTAATTAAAAAGTATTTTAAGCCTGATTCATTGCTGATTTATAAAGCATGACTATTATATTATATTATATTCAGAACCTACTTGACTGGTTAGATTCAGGTATTTGAATGCGGTTTTTTTTTTACATTGGTTGGTGATTCTATGTTTAAATATTATGGCTTGTTTCCTCCTTATCTTCCACAAATGAATAATGGGATAATTAATGAGGATGATCTTTCAGTTGATAATAAAATATATGTAGAAATAGCAGAGTATCAACGGGCTGATGTTGCTGATGAAATTAGAGTTAATTTTGATAAAATTAGTTCAAAACTAAAAGTTATAACTGATCCGAGACACGAATTTCCTGTGCAAATGGTCTTTGATGCAAATATCATCCCAGACGGTGTTTATAAAATAGATTATTCTGTCACTGATTTTGCAGGAAATACCAGTGAATCACCATTTACGTTTGCCATTGTAGATAGACGGGATAGCGGAACATTGCCAGCACCTATTTTTATTGATGCTGATATTAATAATATTATTAACAATAATGATGTTATTTCTAACTTTGGAACACATATTCACGTTCCAATATATCCGAATATGTCTATTGGCGATGAAGTGGTTCTTTCATTTTGGATTATTGATGATGAAACTAATTTAGTTGCTCCCGGGTCGTCTTATACGATTAAACATCTTATTGTCGGCCAAGATATCACTGATGGTTTTGTCACTTTGGTTCCTGAAATCAATATACTCTTAGTTAAACGCGGGAAGGCTAAAGCACGCTATCAGTCAATTGATGCTAGTCAGCATGTTGAAACGTCTAAAATTGCCACTGCCATACTCGAATTAGATATCAGTGTTTCTCTTCCGGCTCCTGTGTTTATTGATAATATTCACGGATGGTTAACATCGACACAGTTGAGTAAGGGTATTAGAACAAGATGCAGTTATGATGATATGGCTATAGGTGATATTGTTACTTTGTATATTCGTGGTTATACCATGGATAATATCCCGATTAATGGGACGAGTGCCAATATCATTCACACTGTAACTTTATTTGATGTTGATGACGGTTATTTACTTCTTACCTTTTTGAAAGAAATTGCTGAAAAATTAAATTTTGGCTATTTTACTGCTTACTATAAAGTTTTCCGTGCGAATAGAACCAGATACTCCTATTTTAGCAACGTTAAAGTTGATTTGGTGCATATGAACCCATTGAGTGCGCCGGTGTTCATGCAAGCAGAAAATGGTGTTATCTATATTTCTGATATAGAAATGGACGATGGTGCTATTGTCCGAGTGTCGTATCCTGAGATGGCCTTAAATGATACCTTATCAATTTACATCCATGGAACCGATGAGAATGGTCATTTTATTAATAACTCTGGATATCAGAATGTTGTTATTTTAAATACAGGTGATGTCGCTAATCAGTATTACGACTTTATAGATCCCAAAGAAAAAGCATTACTTGTTCCTAAGAATGGGAAATTACATGCTTACTTCACCGTTATTTATGCTGATGATGGAGGGTTTTCCTATTCCGAGCAGTCTGATGTCGTTGTTGATAGCAAAATAAGCGATGTTATTACAAATAATGCTGCGCCTTATGATTATAATGTCGTACATGTCCGTCCTTATAATTACGCAAGAGTTATTGACGAGCCGGGTACAATATTAAAGCTTTCTTCACCTATTTATACTCAGTTCGTTGAATCAGGTACGAATACTCATCAGGTAACAATTAATCTAGAAGGTGAAGGACGCTTTAGATTATTATCTTCACATTCAGGTGATGCAAGGATTTCTATTGTACAAGCAGCTAACCCCATTATTAGTCGAAGTTTGATGACCCATTTTGGTAATTATATTCTTACCGACGGAAATATTGATTTTTATAATAATTCAACCAATGCATTAAGTGATGGCGTTATGCCATGCTGTATATATTTAAGAACCGCCCCTAAAGATAATATAAGTAATGTAAATATTACTAAGGTGTTTGTTCAGGTTGATGGCAATGCAAAGATTGTGGGTTCTACTGCGATTGGTGGTCAATCTGCAACAATTAATCTTAATGATGACTTTTCATGTGAAATTCAGGTTGTTAATACTGTTTCTGAATCAATCTCAGCCATAATTACTTTGCCTGAGAGTCCAGGTACGTTACTTATTTTAAATTTACTATTTCAATAGAATTTATTACACGACGAATTTTTTATTTAGAGGTTATTATGGCCCTTTCTGTAACTATTACAGCAACATCAGGAGCAGCCGCAGATGGTATTGCTGAAAATGCTGCTTTTGCTGTGTTACATGATGGTAGCATTTTAATTGATAACAAAATCTTAATTTTTACTCTTAGTGGCTCTGCTATTTTTACAGATAGTCTTACCAATACAACCAGCCGTGTGACTTCTGTTATTGGTTCTGCCAGTGTTAGTTTTACCGATCTTGTTGGTGAGACAGTTATTATTACTGCAGCTTATCAGGATGACCCTTTAGTAAGTGGTTACACTGAGTCTACTTTTGTTGATATACCACTGGTGTTAGAACCACCCTATATTGAACCATCATTTGGTAATATTATCGATTATTCAGTGATTGAAAATACTATCGATTTCATCGTGCCACCTTGGGCCAATATGAAGGTAGGTGATATTGTCCATGCTTATATTGGAAATATTACAGCATGGGATGCGATATATCGTGTGGAACAAAATGATATTGGTAATTCTATTCGAATTGTTATTAACAATGCAAAAGATTTACTTTTTCAGTATATCGATAAAACATTAGTTGCATATTATAAGGTTGGGGATATTCAATCTCCTGACGCATTATATTATGTTGTTAATGCTTATATTAGGAATGTTTCTATTATTGGCAACCGTGATAGTGATGGTTCCGCTTTACATTTATGTGCCTTTAATTCATTGACAGGAAATCCAATAAAGGTGAGGTGGCAGTATTACCTCGAAGATACTTGGCAAGAGTCTGCTCGTTTTACTGATCGACATCCGTTGAAAGAACTTCATGTTTCTCTTGCTAATCAATCAGGGTCAATCACTATTTATCCAATGAATACGGCTGCAGTAGGGGATAGTAATAATAGTATTGCTTTTGCGGTTACTTTAGCGGGTAAGCTTGTAACATGGGGAGGCCGTCTGGAATGGGCTGTCCCCCCTAGCAATGTAGCCGCTCTTTCTAACATAACGGCTATTATTGCCTCACCCAATATCGTTGCAGTCCTCGATACAAATAATACGCTTTATTCATGGGGGAATAATGCGGTTGGCGGAAATCTTACCGCTATTGTTGATAATGTTTTAACGGCAATTTGTAATCGAAGTGCGATTTGTGCGATCACTGATGGTGGCCATCTGAATGCTTGGGGCAATATTTATGCAGGCGGAAAACTCCCCATAGGACTGCCTGTTGAGAACGGTTATATGTCAGTATCTGCTGCAAGAGGGGCCTTTTGTGCAGTAAATCGACAAGGATTCGCTGTGGCTTGGGGAGAGAATAACTTCGGAGGTAATATGCCGAAGGATATACAGAATATTAATAATATTGTTGATGTTTTTGCTACAGATGGTGCTTTTGCGGTGCTTACTGATATTGGTGTTGTCAGAGCTTGGGGTAATGGTGATTATGGCGGTACATTACATAAGTCTATTAACAATGCTATAGCGATTGCATCATCGAGCAAAGCCTTCGCTGTACTCCGAAGTGATAATACTGTGACTGCTTGGGGGAATGGTTTATATGGTGGGATCGTCCCTGCAAATATCGCAGCCCTCAGGAATATAATAGCTATAAGTTCTACTGATGGTGCTTTCTGTGTGCTTTGTGACAATGGAAAAATCTATACTTGGGGAAGCAAGGAATATGCGGGCGTGATCCCGCCTGATATTGTTAATAAAGATATTTTAACTGTTTCCGGAATTAGTGGAGCATTTTCATATATCACGAATAAAGGTTCTGTATCTGGTTGGGCTAATTCAGGAACCTTCAATACAGTGAGCGACCATTTTTACAGAACAGCATATCGCTTAACGCGTAATACACCAATTAATACTTTTTTATGTATGGATTTAGATGGAAATATAGTTTCTATAGGCGATAAAGGCAGTGTTGGTAATTTACCTCCAGGAATTAATAATATGCTTCGTTATAGTGAGTTTAAATTTTAATATATAGGAGAATTAAATGATTGAAATGAAATATGCCATTAATGTTTCTGTTAAAAATAATAACGCACCTGCAGATGGTGAAAGTTTTAATAGTGTTAGTGTGATTTGTTTGGATAATAGGGACTTCAAACCCGTTGCAGGTTTGGAAGTTATTCTTAGCGCATTAAGTATTGGAGGAACGGCTTTTTTTAAAGAAACTGACACTACAGTGTATCCTGCAATTACTAATAGTATAGGCCTAGTAACCGCCGATATCGCGGATACAGTCGCAGAGAACATCGTCATTAAATGTCATGTTAAATCTGACCCTATTAGTCAGCACACCGCTGCATTAACATTCCGTAAGCCAACAAAAACGTTTGAAATCACCAGAGCAGCAAATCTTAACCGAACTTTCTTATATGGTGAGCCTACAGTATCTTGGGCAGGTGCAGAGTTTACTCTCTATACAGACGGTGGTAGTGGCGATATCGAATGGTCGACAAATAATATTACTTCTGAAGTAACTATTCGCCCTAATGCTAATCAATCGGCATCGATTATGATAAATGCAGATCCTGGGAAAAATATTCGCATTATAGCGAAAGATAGGGTTACTGGTGAGTCAGATGCTTATTCATTCTACCTTCATTCATTTATTCAGTCAGATCGTCAAAAGCATACTTTTTCAGAGGCTAAGGAAAAATTTGGCGACTATCTGTTACCTGTGAGTACTTATGAAAACGTATTTTCACAATGGGGTAACCTCATGGTTTATTACATTTGGTCAACAGCTGTTGATGACACCTATTGGACTAGAGAGTTAATTCCTAATAGTAAGCAGGCCGGTGAAAACGTAACTGATGAAGTTGAATCTCGTAACTTTGAACGTGTTATTGTTTTTGATGTTAAAACGGGTGTTAAATCAATAGCCAATACTTTATTTAATAAAAAGTATTTCATGTATGCTATTAATTAATTATTTCCACTTCAGATGGCAGGTGAGCTCAGGAATAAGACATTATTTTCTCTATATTATTGAAAATGATCCAACTGGTTTTTTATCTGTGGCTGAGCTTTCTATATATTAGCGAACGTTTATTTTACTGGGGATATTATTTATATAACTAGTTGTACAACATATTCGTTAATAATGATTTTTTATTGTTAGTCTGCTCAATAATATGGGGTAATTATATGGCTGATAATCAGTATTTAGTAAATATAAATGTGGTCAATAATAATGCTCAAGCTGACGGTAAGAGCTTTAATCAAGTAAAAGTAATTTGTATGGATTCAATTGATCTTCGACCCGCAGTTGGCTTAGAAGTCGTTTTTACTGCGATCAGTGTACGTGGAACCGCTTTTTTTCGGGAAAACAATGCTGCAGTATACCCCAGTGTGACTGATGGTATTGGTGTTGCTTCTGCAAATATCGGGGATACTATTGCTGAAGATATTGTGCTCAAATGCCATGTTAAATCGGATAATACCAGTCAAAGTTCTGTGTCACTGACCTTCAGAGCAGCAACGGGTAAATTTGAAATTACGAATGCATCTAATATTAATGCGACTTTCTCTCCTGGTGAACCAACCATTGCATGGGGAGGTGCTGAGTTTGTTATTGATACTCAAGGGGGGTCTGGGGATGTTGAGTGGTCGATCAATAATATCGTTTCTGAAATCACCATCCGAGAAGGAGCTCAGCAGAATGCATATGTCATCATTGGAGAGGACCCAAGAAAAGAAGTTCGCATCACGGCAAGAGATAGAGTGACTGGTGAATCTGATATGTATACTTTTTATCTGCGTTACTTTATTCGTTCAGATCGACAGAAACATAAATATTCGGACGCTGTGGCGAGTTTCGGTAGTTATATGCTGCCGGTGGCAGTTTATGATCAGCTTTATTCTCAATGGCGTAATCTTGCCATGTACTTTATATGGTCGACTGCTATTGATGAAACCTATTGGACTAAGGATTTGGGGGTCTTTAATTTCAATAGTATCGATGGAGTACCATTGATAGAAGGCGATAAAACTCCTCGCGCTTCATCACGTATTGTTTTTGATGTTAGAACAGGCACTAAATCAAGTAGCTCAACTTCCAGTAAATATAAAAAATATTTTATGTATTCCCTGCCTTAATTTTTCAGGATGTGAATTTTATTAGTTTATTTCAGGAAATGTTGTTATTTCACATTTCCTTTTTATTAACTTAAACTTTTTTGATTAAATTGTGATTCATCAATTTTATAATAAGGTGAAATAATGTCTCTTAATAATTATATAATAAATTTATCTGTCGAATTTAATAATGCGCCGGCTGATGGGATAAATTCTAATGTTGTTAATGTCATTTGCATGAATTCAATAGATAATTCGCCTGCTATTGGGGTTGATATTGTATTCAGTACGTTCAGTATTAAGAACTCAGCTTTTATTAGTGAGTCTGGTAGCTCGGTATATTCAACAGTGACAGATATTACAGGTAAAGCATCGGCAAATATTTGCGATACCCTTGTTGAAGATGTGCTTGCGCGTTGTCATATAAAGTCTGATTTCACTAATCAAGATACTGTATTATTAACCTTTCGTAAGGTAACTGAGAAATTTGCAATCACTAATGCTAGCAATATTAATCGTACTTTTTTAGCAGGAGAACCCACGATTGCTTGGAGTGGTGCTGAGTTTACCTTGTATACTAAAGGGGGTTCTGGTGATGTTGAATGGTCATTTGAACAAAATACTCCGGCTGTTACCCTTCGTCCTGGAGCCAAAGGGGTTGCTTATATATTAATTAAAAATGACCCTAGTAAAGAAGTCCGCATTATAGCGAAAGATAAACTCACCGGTGAGATTGATAGCTATTTCTTTTATTTAAGTAATTTTGTTCGTTCAGATAGGCAGAAGCATACTTTTTTTATGGCTAATGTAGGCTTGGGTAAGTTTATGTTGCCTGTGGTTGTTTATCAGCAGATATTTTCCCAATGGGGCGATCTTACGTATTACTTCATTTGGTCGGAAGCAGTTGATACTCCTTATTGGACAAATGAAGAAGCTCGAGTATTAGTTGAAAAAGAGGGGATGGGAACCGATAACTTTACTACTGAACATGTTGTATTTGATGTTAGAACGGGTGTTACATCAACCAGTCCTGATGGCACAACGTATGAGAAATATTTTATGCATAATCTTTCATTTAAACCAAGTGAGTTGGAATAGTAAATACAATCAAGATAATTATTTTTATTTCATCATTTTACTTTTTTGTAGTTTTTATTTGAGTTATTAAGCCAAGTACGTGAAATGGTGTGGTTTTGGCAACAAGATTATAACCAAAGCCGAACGCACGAAAGCTTAAATCACCTCCCACCATAGGCATATCGTAAACAGTTAGAAAACTCTAAGTTGAAGTGTTTCAATTAATGGGGAGTGGACAGCTCAGCGGCAGGAAATAGATTTAGTTCATAACTAGATGAGAATTATATTTATTTTCATTAGACTCCTTGAGTTGAATTGTTATTAACCTTATTTTAAATGATAGGCTACTATTTTTTTACTCTAATTAAGGGTGGTGGGTAGTTTATTGTTTTTAATTTTGGTTTGTAAATAATTATTTATGTTAACTGTGATAGTGTAGCTTCATTTGAAAACTATAATATCATTTTTTATTTATATCTATTGTGATCGTTAAATATTCAAATACAATAATAACTAATGTGAAATGAGTAAATATTGTATTTTTGATTAATATAATATTAGTTTGAATTATCGCTTTAAAATTATTTATAAATCATATTCTTTGCAAGAATATGAAGGGAGATGAGGTTTTTTAAAATTATAAAAGGTGACCGTTGCACTTTAATTAATTAAGGTATTCCTTATATTTTTCTAATTTTATCTTTGTCATAATTTAATCTGAAATATAATGAAGTTTTTATTAATTAATAACATAAAGGTTAAATTCTTACATGAAAAAAAGAAAGGATACAGTGTATTATATCAGTCAATTAGTTGGTAAATGTCTACAAGAGTACCGGCTAGAGACAGGAATGAGTGGTGAGGAAATCGCCAAAAAATTGGGTGTCAGTCAGCAACAATTATCTCGCTATGAAAGGGGTGAGAATGCATTAACTGTTGATGTTTTATTTAAATTCATTTTAATATTAGGTATTAATTTTCCAGAGTTTTATCAAAGACTATTTTATATAATTGGACAGCATCCTAAGCTTTCTCGCTATATATCTGATTTAAACGGTTTTGGTTGGGAGTTAGATGATTTAAAGTATTATTATACATCTGCTATAGTATAAGGGATTATTTTTATACTATTATGATGTTTTTGATATTTCTCTATAAATAACGAGATTAGCATTTTATTTATCCCTTCTTCATCTATGTGGTACACATACGCTAGAGCATATTTATCGTTGTATTCTATTCGCTGATTATTTTAATAATAATAAACTAATGGCTAGATGTTTATTCTGGATATCTTATTTATCTTAGTTGATAGAATAAGATATTTATTAGCTATTAATTATCAAGACTCGTCAACTAAACTATATTTTATACAAAATTAAATTTTAGGTAGATAGTGAAAATATAGTTTTTCATTGCTATCTAGGCGTTGCTTAGTATCAAACAACGCCTAGTTATCTATAAATTCAGAGAATAAAAATATAGATATGATAGAAATCAGGCGGGATATTTGTAATGGTATAATGTATGGGATAGGCTTTAATCAAATAAGCGATTAGTCACACAGTAACTGACTAATGCTTGGTTGTTATCAACACCAAGTTTTCGCATAGCTGCATTTTTTTGTAAACTAATCGTTTTATCACTTCTATTTAGTAGTTTAGCAATATCAACAATAGATTTTCCTTGGATAAATAACCTTAAGACCTCTAATTCGCGGGGTGATAATGTTTTTACTTTTTCAGGGAGTGTTACTGCATTACGGCTTTTTACTGTCATTACCATATCAGTTACAGGTAGTCGATATTGACGGCCTTGACCCGCTAATGTAATTGCTTTGATAAGATCAGCTAATGGTGCCTCTTTTGATACAACAGCAGAAACTTCAGCATCATAGAGAGATTGAATAATCATAGGATTAGACACCATAGTCAAAACAACCAATGCGATTTGCGGATATTGGCGACGTAAGAAACGTATATAATTCTGACCATCACTTGAATGGGTGTTATTTGGCATCATATAGTCGGTAACGATAACATCGACTTCATTTTTTTTCAAAAAAGTGAGTAATTCAGAGTCGTGAGTAAAGCCGCCTAAAATCTCTAAACTTGTTAATTGAGATAGTGTTTCTTTTAATCCAGATAAAACAATGGGGTGGTCATCAACTAATACTAATCTGAGTTTTTTCATTATCATTACTCGTTATCAGAAGTTCAGTATTCAATATAACACTACGAAAAAAATGTCAACTCGTGGTGTTACTTCTACATAATTAAAAAATATTAGGCTAGGAAACCCAGCCATTATAGATCTTGAGCTATAGTTGTTAATAAGAAACCACGGCCCGTATTGTTTTAGAAAAAGGTCCCGAACTAATTGCACTTCCGGGAATTTTTGTGAGAGTTGCAGTATAGGGTAAATTAACAGTAGCAGAAGGTAATATTTCACCAATATAATAATTTTCATCATAAATTATTTCTCCGTTATTGTCATTTAATACCGTTTGTAAACCATTTCCCATGTCTAAATGAGTGCCATTTATAATTGTATTGTTATTTGGCTCAAAACGAACAGAGATGTTCAAACCTGTCTCACAATCTTGTGAAACTCCCATATTCAAATTAAAAGAACGGCTAATGGCTTCTCCATCGTTCATTTGCTTGGGTGATATTGCTCCAAAGTTAACACTTCCACCATTTGAAGCTGTTACATTAACCGTAGGGCTAGGACAAAGCATTGTTAGATTGCCCACAATTCGAATATAAATAGGTGCGCCAATATTTCTTCCTTGGTAATCGACATGTGATCCTAATAAAAACACACCAGTATCAAATGGTTTTAATTTATTTTCACCTTTTTTAACTGTGAAGGTATACCTAAGGCCAATAGTGGATATTGTTTCATTATTAGGTTTTTCATTCCATGTGCCGACATACATATTAGGGATTGTAGCGTTTGTTATGGTAGCTTCTGATGATCCACCTAATGTATATCGCTGAATAACTTCAACCCCGCTGTTAAGTAAAGTTTCTTTGATTGCGGATGAAGTTGTATTTTTGAAATATACTGCGTTTTGGGTTTCTGATTGCCCAGTAAACTCACAAGTTAAACTAAAAATTGAGCTATTTGTTGTAGCTAGTGTTGCACCTTGTGCTATTGCACTTGAACTATTTGTTATATCAAAACTAACAGATAGATTAATGGAATCAGCACCAGATGAAGAACGGCAATCGTTAACAGCTGAAAATGTTTGAAAACTCAACATCATTAATAAGAACATAGCAATTGAGTTAATTGATATTATTTTTTTATAAAAAGACATCATTACCTCTTATTATTTTCATCTATTAGGTTACAGGACATGCTATGGCAATTATAGGTCAATGATTTTGGCGTACCATAATCATCAATATAGGTAATAGCTATTGATGATAATCCTTGTTGTTTTTCAGATAGTGAATATGTCACTTTATCATTAGGTTTAACTACAATTTCTTGAAAGTTTGGTACCTTTTTTAGGCTATCATTTATATTAATGATGACAACATGATAAGGTGTTGGATTAGTCAATTTTAATGATTTACCTACTTTTTCTAATTTTAATTCTTTTTGCCAATCCCCATTAGGATATTTAGTTAGTCCACTAGGGCGATAAAATAGCTTAAAACGTGATTGAATAACAATTTCAACCGCATTTTCTAATTGTGTTTTTGGCGGAATGCCGAGCACATTGAAATAGAATAATGATTCTTGATTTTTAGGCAGAGCAAGATCATTTTTAGATATGCTAATTCTAACTTGTTTCTTTTGTGCAGGCTCAATCCGTTGTAGTAGCGGAAGTGCAATTAAAGGCTCTGAAATTTTCTGTCCTTGTGAATTTTCTATCCATGATTGCAGCAAATATGGTGCATTTTTATCGATATTTTCGACAACAACACTAACTCCTTTATTAGCTTCATCATATATAATCCTAGTACGGTCAACCGATAAGGAAGCTTGTGTATATGTACTTATTAGTATAAGAGTACTAACTATTAATTTAAGTTTTTTCATCATAATTTATTCTTTATAACAGGTTAAGTTTTTTATGTTTTTAATGTCAATATTATTTGTTATTAATTGACAAGATTGGTTTTTATTCCATTTAACATTTAAGTGTTGGTTTAGTTGAATGCCAGATAAATAAACTTGGCCTTGTTCTGCAATCATTCCTAATAAATCATCTTCATTCTCACCATATACTAGGGCTCCAAACGGTGGTGTCTTACCATCCGGAAAGCTAATTGTTAATAACGCTTTTTCACCCATAATTGTTTTTAATTTTGAATAACCTACAGCACCATCAGTTAAAGCAGACTCAACAACGTTATCATCAATGCTGACATTAGATGGAATATTATTTAAATCCACATACTGAATAGCTCTATAATAGGTTGGAACATTACTTATTCCTGCTAAACCAAAATTATTTGTAATCGATTCGTTCGAGTTAATAGAAATATCTTTTGCTTTATTTGTATCAATAATCATTCTGGCTTGATTCTGGTACACTCTTTTATGTATAACAGGGCCTTGGCTAGTAATTGTCAATGATCCATCTAACGTTCCACTTAGTGAATGGTAGTCTTCACTATATGAACCATTTGTTTGTAACGTGCCATAAGGTGTATCACGATATAATGAAGCATTCATTGCTATATTTTTATAAAAATCCCTAGTAGATAATCCTAGGTCAATATTGTTACCATCATATTTCGTGTGATAATTAACATTATTGCTATATTTTTTATCTATATCGTTATATGAACCATAATATTGAATTCGTGAATCATTACCCTCACCAAATGGAATGCTTAATGAAAGAAATGCTTGCTTAGAACGATTACCTTTTGCATAGCGATTCTCACCAATTGAAAAAGATAATAATGCATTATTCATATAACTATTTTTGATGGTTTTATTAAAAGATATATTAAATGCATTGTTTTTTTCTTTCTCATTCCAATAACTTTCTCTTGAATAACTGAAACTTATATCTGAATTTAAATCAATAATTTGTTGAGTAAATGATGTTGTAAAGACATTTTTTTGTCGGTAATGCGAGTTTTTAGAATTATCTTTGAAATCAATGAAATCATTAACAGACATAAAACCTTCATTAGAAAACTGATATCCTGTTAAGTTTAATCGACTCGAATTTGAAAAACGTTTTGCATAATTAATACGATAACTTTTTCCATTATCTAATTTGGCTTCTTCTAATTTATTTTGAGATTGTGTTATATCAAATGATAATGCACCAAAATTTTCCATGTTAATACCAGTGCCTAGATTATAAGCATGATATTCATTGTTCGCAGTTATGAATGCTCCGCCATACATCGATAAATTATTTAGTAATCCCCATGAGATTTCTGTTGAGATAAAATCATTATTACTATTTTTATACCCCATCGGATTTAACTGCCCAGCATTTAGCTTATATTGCAACATTCCAGGGCGGGTCAAAAATGGGATGTTCGTTGATGATATTTGGTATTCACGAACTGAACCATTTTCTTCTGTTATTTTAACATCAATAGTACCTGATAAAGCAGAGCTTAAGTTATCTATAGAAAAAGGCCCTGGTGCCACTTTAACTTGATCTAATATACGGCCATTTTGGGATATAGTCACAGTCGCATTACTTGTTGCTGTTCCTGTGATGCTTGGTGCATAACCTCTTAAAGATGAAGGTAACATTTTTTCATCTGTAAATATACTTATCCCATTAAAACGTACTGAATCAAAAATTTGACTTGAAGTATAATGTTTACCCATGAAAATTTTTGCTGAAAGAGTTGGTAAGTCTGTAAATAAATATGATTGAATCCATTTAAAATTATTTTGTCGTGTGTTATTAAAATCTTTTTGATATTGGTAATTATTTCGTAGTCGCCAGCGCCCAATATTTGCTCCGACGGAACCAAATGAGCTTATATTATGGCTACTTTCTGTGTTTTTATATTTAACATAATTATCAATAATATTATAGTCAAAAACTAAGGCATTAACTCCTGTTTCCCTAAGCATAGGAGGTACCCAATTACTATCTTCGTAGATAAAATAGGCTTGAGGTATGGATATTAATAGTTCTTGTCTTTCATCATCAAATTGTACTTTAATATTTTCATCTTTAGCTGATAAGTCATAGCATTGCCCCTCACTCCAAAATGGAATGCTTTTAGTGAATTTTTCTTTTAATCCAATGACCTCAATTAATTCTTGAGGGATGCAGGGCTCTATTTTTTCATCTTTCTTTAAAAATTTTATTTGATTGAGAAAATTAATTCTCTTACCATTAATTAGTACATTAGAGAAATAAACTCCTTCAGATCGTGTGTTTTCTTCAAAAGGAGTTAAGTCGATATCTGTATTTCCTAAAATAGATAACGCATCCTCATTAAATTGAACAGACTCAGCATTAACATAGTATGAATAAAATAATATACTAGAAATTAAACTAGTCGCTATGCTTTTTTTTATATTGTTCATTTTATTAGTTGCGTACTCGATAAGTTAAATTTAAAAAATCCAAAGGAACACTTAAAATGCAATACATATATAAATACGCAGCATAGTCCGAGACCTTTGGATTAATTAGGCATTAATAATAATGGGATTTAAATGAATTATATTTTTAGTTTATTGATAATCTAAAACATAAGCGACTGTTGACTTAACTGTACCTGCTTTTGCTGCACCTAGTGCTTGCATACGAGCTGATAAGTTGATGGTATTCGAGCCTGCAAATAAAGTTTGTTCTACATTATCGCCTGAAACTAAATTATTACCTTGTCCATTTTGGAAAAGAACTCCGATATTTTCAGCTGTACCACTATTTGCCCATAAATTGCCTGCTGGTTCCATTTGACCTGTAAATGTTACCTTAACTTTAGAGAAATCAGTTCCACTTGCTTCTGGGTCTAAAATACAGTCTTTAAGTTCTAGGGTAAAATCAGCAGTTGGCCCTTGAGCTCCGGCTGACTGAAGTGATGCTACAGGAACAGAACCTAACTGTACTTCTTTATTAACGGATGTAGGCGCAATAGTACAAGCTCCGGTATTAACTGTGCCTTTAAACTCAATGGTGCCACTACCCAAATCAGCAGCAAATGAAGTTGAAGCAGCAGTGAATGTTAATGCGATAATTGAAGATGCTAATAGCGTCTTTTTCATATTGAAAACCTTATTAATAATATAGTTTATATAAACTAAGAAAGTTTCTTAGTTAGTTAGAATAGCTAAATCGAAATTCACATTATTGATATAGCTAGGATTTATTTTACTTTATGTGTTTTTCACTTTATTAATTGAAGTTACTGGACAACATGTACAATATATTATTCTATTATTTTAATGATAAATATAAGGGGAACCTTAAAAAATTTATCGTTTAAAAATAATGTTACTAGTATAACGTTAGTTACTGGCTAATATATTAATCTATTGTTTTAATGATAAATATAAGGAGAACCTTAAAAAACTTATCGTTTAAAAATAATATTATTAGTTATAACTTTAGTTACTGGACAACATGTACAATATATTATTCTATTATTTTAATTGTAAATATAAGGGGATCCTTAAAACTTATCGTTTAAAATAATATTACTAGTCATAACTTTAGTTAATGGGCATAAGTTACTATTAAATGTACTTATATTGTGTGTTTTGTGATCAATTGATTCAGCAACGGAAATATCTTCAAAAAAATAATGGATACTTGTTTTCAAAAAATCAGCGATAGCAACTAAGGAATCTATGTCTATTCGGTTTGTTCCTCTTTCATAGCGAGAAAACTGTTGCTGGCTAATATTTAAATGCCTAGCTAAATCTGTTCCTGTCAGACCGTATGATTTTCTTATTTTTCTTATTCTACTCCCAACTATTTTGGTAACAGGATATCTAAGCGTCATTTTATTTCCTTTATTAAGTGCATATCTTAAAAATAAATCTTGGTCTTATATGGATAATTGGAGCCAATAAATACTAATTAAATTAGACAAAAATAACAAACACCCATCCGAGTAAAAGATGAAGCTTAATTATTAATTTAGCTTAACAATAATTGATTTTTTCAGTCATAATTATTTGTTTTTTAGTTCTTATCTGCAATTTTATAAAACATTCATTAAAAAAAGCATCGTTTTCCGGATGGGTACTTTGAGTGAATATAGTTAATTGTGATGCTTAACTTGAAAATACATTATTTTATGCTTTACATTAATTACTAATAAATCTCTTGAAGTAAATATATCCTTAAAGGACTCGGATTATTAAGTTTAGTTGTTTAATTTTTAATTATTTTTACTGACAGATACTATCTATAATAATTGCTATTTTTTATCATGCTTTTTTTTGGTGTGAGAAATTAATTTTAATATACTGAATATCGGAAGATTTATTTTGGGGGTAGGGTAGTATGCTAAATTCTTTGGTGGTAAAGGTAAGTCATTACAAGTACATATAGGTTTATATATTAATAGCAGCTCTTAAAGTAACTTTTGTAAAGTAGCAAAAGATAATAAGTAATTTTAGGTTAATCATTACTTATTACCCAGTGTAAATGTAATAGCTGATCTTGCGCAATGAGCTAGGAATTTTCAAGTTTTTCACAATAGCTTATATTTGCGGTGCATTTTGAATATAAAAATCGTAATTTTTACCCTTTAAATTCAATAAGTAACATTTAGTGTTAAAACCCAAGCATGTAGTTCATCTGCTATTTTTCTATATTCATCAGATATTTGATTTAAATTTTTACTTACTATTATTTGTTCTTCTAAAATTCGCAGCTGTGTGGCTACTTCCGTTTGTTGAACGATGACTAATGCCCCTCTTAAACGGTGTGATATTTGGTTAATGCTAGTTTTCTCTTGTTGTTTTATGGCAAGAGATAATTGAGCAATATCATTTTGTAAGTATTGAATGATTTTTTCGCGTTCAGGCCCGTGTAAAGGATTAGTTATTTGTTGAGGGATTAATTTAATGTTTTCCCGTTGGTTTATGGGAAAATAGTGTTCTAATAATTGGATCAATGTAATACGGTCTAATGGTTTGACTAACCAGGCGTTCATTCCCGCAGCTAAGCAATATTCTTCTTCTTCTTTTAGGCCATTTGCAGTCACGCCTATAATTGGGCAAGTAGCACCTTCTTTGCGTAGTTGCTGCGCTAGTTCGTAGCCATTAAGGTATGGCATGTTAACATCCGTAAGTACCATATCAAAATTTACGAGACTGCTATCCCATAAAGCTAAAGCTTCTTCTCCATCATCAGCTAACGTTACCTCACACCCTAACTGCTCTAATTGTTCTTGTAAAACCAATTGGTTAATTGGATTATCTTCAGCAACTAAGATACGAATAGCATATTGCAGGGCATTTACGGGTATGGTGGAGAGAATTTGAGTATTTGGAGCAGGCTTCTTCAATGTAACCAATTGGCTAATAAGTGAAGGTAAATTGACATTTAAGGAAGGAAGTATGATTTGTTCCCCTTTCCAATGCGAGAGGGGTGTTAATGGCGCAAAGGTTAAATAAACAGGATAAGTTTTATTTTCAATCATTTCCTTTTGGGTTAACCAAACATGGGCTCCATAAAGTGTTAACCATTGTTGAAGATGATGTGTTAGCTTTTTATGCGGAGTCTCTAACCAAATATTCATTCCTGTTAAATCAGGTTTTATGACTGCACTCATCGCCAATGGAAGTGGAATACTTATCGTAAATTGGCTTCCTTGTCCTAATTGGCTATTAACATGAATATCCCCGTTCATTAAGGTGACTAAACGTTGGCTAATGACTAAGCCTAGTCCTGTTCCTCCGTATGTGTGTGAGGCTGTATGTGCTTGATAAAAGGGTTCAAAAAGACGTTCTTTTTGAACAGCGGTCAGGCCAATTCCAGTATCATTAACTGAAATAGTGACGCTATTATTTTGAGTTGACCGGACTTGAACAATAATGGAACCTTTCTGAGTAAATTTGATGGCATTGCTAATTAAGTTACCTAAAATTTGTTGTATTCGTAATGGGTCGCCAATGCGTTCAGGGTTTAATTGTGAATCGATACAAGAAAAAAGTAACAATCCTTTTTGGTTTGCTAACTCCATATAGGTTTGAAGAGTGTTATATATAACATCAAGCAGGTTAAGAGGCTGCTGCTGTAGACGTAGTTGTTCTGCGTCAATTTTACTGATATCAAGAATATCACCAATGATATGCATTAATAGTCGTGATACAGAGTCCATTTGCAGTAAATATTGAGTTTGCTTTTCAGTTAAAGTTGTCGATGATAAGAGTTCAAGGGTTCCGATTAAACCGTAGAGTGGGGTACGAATTTCATGACTCATGGTCGCTAAGAAATTTGATTTTACCTGATTAGCTTCTTCTGCCGTTAGTTTTGCTAGCGTTAATTGGCGCTCAATTTCGGCTTGAGCACTGATATCGGTGAATGCACATAAGACAACTTCACTTTGTTGGTAATGGGTATGCGCATAAGCAATATATAACGTATTTTCACCGGAAATAAAGGGTGAGAATGTTTCTTGGTGGGCAAATGGAGTAACGATAGTGAGAAGCTGTTGGTAGATAGGAGAAAGATGAGCTTCTGAAAGTATAGGAACATTTAACCATCGTTGAGCTAATGTATTGATATATAAAATATGTTGGCTTTGTTTTTCTATAACACAAAGCCCTATCGGTGTGGTATCCATTAATACTCGATTAAATGCTTCACTGTCGAGTAATGTATTTTGTGCTTTAACCGCAGGATTTAAAACATATCTCTGGTACCAGTAATGATACCCCCAACCACATAGTAAGCTAAATATGAGTGCGAAAAGTAAACTCGAGGGTAACCAGAGATTATCGTCAAAAAAAGCAGAGTAAGGAATAAGGTAATAGCCAATCCATTGGCCTGTTTTATTATTCTGCTTAAGCAATAACCCTTCTTTTGTATAATGTAGGCCTTCTTCTTCAATATTAGGGACAGGGGATTGTCCTAATAATTGACCATATTCCTTATGAACTAACCAAAATTGATGTGGCAATGTTGGATTAAGAATTCGTTCAAGTACACTAATACGTTCGCGATTGAATAAGGTGACGGCATAAATATCTTTAGGCGATAACTGCTCTCCTCGCCATAAATTATGATCAAACCCCCCAGGTAAAATACCGAGTAAGTTGTTACCTAGTTGGTCGTTATGCAGCCAAATAACTTTGTCCAATCCTTGGTTTTGGTCTTGTTCAAATTGCAATGCTAATTGTGGTAATGCATTTCGTACTGTTTCCGTCACGGTTCGATAGAGCGTGGGAGTAATAGATTCATTCCCTGTTATAGTGCCAACTGAGGGAACACTAATGCTAATGTGGTCATGTGGATTCACAAAAAAGACTGCGGCCGCGGGGAAATATGAACTTCCCCAAAATGTAGAATAATAATCGGCCAAATAGGCACCTAGTGAAAATAGGATACTGGGTACTTTATTGCACTCTAAATGAGTGCCACAGGCTAAGGTAAATGGCATTGCGACTACGGATTCTTTTCCTTCTAGCAACCGTAATGGCCATTTGGATGGTAATTTTTGATATTCGAGAGAATAATTTCGGCTTTCAATTAATTGAGAAAGATTTTGGTTTTGTTTTTTTAAGGCAGCCAAAAAAGTTTCTTGCTCGCGGAGGTAGCCAATAAAAGAGGAAAAATCGACTTGTAGTCGACGTTTTTCTTGATCAATTATTCGCTCTGCACTCCAAAGTAATGTCGCTAGTAAGACCAATAAAAGCGGAAGCGCAACAAATAATAGGCTACTGATGCGATTAGATGTTTTGGTCACTCGAGAAAATGCAGAGGGTAATAGGCTCATAGGCTAACCCGTTATCATTAGTTACACAGTGTTATTCTAGATAAAAATATAAAAATTAGATACCGCTATGCTTTAATCATTGCAAAATCACAATATTAAAGTAAAGGAGTATTGCTATCAGAATCCAGTTTATTGGCTACCTTTTTGCGACTAAATTCTTTTCTTTTTTATTCAATAAACATTCCTTGAATTTGATTCGATTAAAATATAGATGACGAAAGCTATTATGTAAAATTGTATTTTGATAACTTTAAATCATTTTTAGATTGTCGACTATGATGAAACGAATTGGCATGAATAAATTTTCAAAAATTGAATATTATAGCGAGCCGTGTAATGGATTGTTTTTATGAGTGTTATGTATATGATGAAAATAGGAATATAGCTAAAACTATGTAGTGAGGTAGTGTTAGGTTAGTGAAATGATAGACTTGGAGGCGTATTATTTTAGCGAACGCTACAAACAAAAACAGACGTCTATGACGTCTGTTAATAATAAAGTGGTGCCCGGACTCGGAATCGAACCAAGGACACGGGGATTTTCAATCCCCTGCTCTACCGACTGAGCTATCCGGGCAACGGAGCGTATTAAACCTGATTTAAGAGGGTGAGTCAAGGAACATTCTAAAAAACTTAGGTCGGATGCGCTTTTTTTCAACAGGTTAGCTAAATTTTAATCTAAATGAATAAAAAATGTGATAAGAAAACAAATGCCAACGAGAAAAAAGATTATTTTCTCGCTGGCATTTAACGTTAATGCTTATCGATGATTTTTTAACATCATCTCTTTTCAAATTAAGATGTCTTAGCGTAAATAATTTTTCTGTGCTTTATTTACCTTGATAAGGTAATTGCGTGATTCAGCGGCAGGGTGCTTAGTCGATAATGTTTCATAAACCTCACCAGGCTCTAAATTATTAATACGCTGTGCTGCTTGTTTCTTATCACTGTGGAATACGCGCAATACGCTACCAGCACCACCATTATAGGCGGTAATAACCGCGTAGCGGCGAGAGGTTTGATTGCTTACCTCGCCCAAGTAGCTGTTTTGCAAAATAGCTAAATAAGCGGCACCTGTATCGATATTATTTTGTGGGTCAAACAAATAGCTACGACTTGGTACACCTGATTTACCTTGTGAGCGGAAAACATCCTTACCAGCAGTGTTTGGCATGATTTGCATTAAACCAAGCGCATCGGAGCGGCTAACTGCATAAGGGTTAAAGCTCGATTCTATCTGCATAATGGCAAGGATCAGTGATTCATCAACCCCATATTTAGCAGCAGATTTTTTAATATAAGGCAGATATTTATGCGCACGTTTATCAAGATGGTTTGGTACCAGTTGCATGGTGACTGACCAAACGATATTCATGCCTGATTGGCGACGCTGCATTTTGTTAGTAATCAGATAATCTGCAAATTTAGTTGCGCGCCACTCCCAACGAAGGGGTTCACCCGTATTATCTAATACTTGACCAAACAAAAATGGTTCTTTGCTGTAAGGTATATCATTGGTATCAGAATAGAGGTCGATAGAATTAGGATCATCGCCCATCAATAAAGTAGTCACTATGGCTTTTTTGAGATGTTGTGCAGGCTCAATAGCTGAAATTGTTTCGACTGTGATGGTACCTGCGTCAAAGTTAATATGGCTGCGAGTGCGATATTCATCGGTATATTTCACATAGTCTTTAGGACCTGCAATAAGCACTTCTTTGATGCCCCAAATGTTTTCAATATTATGAGCAAATTGTCCCATAAGAATATCGAACCCATTGGTGTCTTTGATAAAGTCAGGGTTATAATCAGTTTTTTGATTGCTAGAACAAGAAACAATCAGTGGTATCAGCAATGTTAGCGCAAATAGTTTTTTCATACGATTCACAGTGTTAATGCAATAGGCCTACCTATAGGTAGATAGGCCAATAAGCGATTATTCAGGTGTATAACCATCAATTTGAATATCATGCCCTTCAAATAAGAATTTGACCATTTCTTGCTCAAGCATTTTACGGTCATCAGGGTTCATGGTGTTGAGTTTCTTTTCATTAATCAGCATGGTTTGTTTTGTCATCCACTGACTCCAAGCTTCTTTTGAAATTTCATTAAAAATACGTTTACCTAATTCACCTGGATATAGCTGAAAATCTTGACCATCAGCATCACGTTGTAAAAAAGTACAAAAAATGGTTCTACTCATTAATTATTTCCTCAAATATCAGGTAGTAAGGCAAGTTGTTTTAATAAACTATCAACCGGTGCTGCCAAGCCGATTGTTGCACCTAAGTGTAAGTTATACCAGAGTCCTTTGCCTTCATCCATGGCAGAATTAAATGCGTTAATATTAACTTTTACAGGAATAATATCTAGATGGAAATGGCTAAAAGTGTGGCGAAACGCAATTAATTGCTCAGGCGTATCATGACCTAGTCCTGAGTTGACAAGCCATTCATTCAATTTTTCGAAAGACTCAAATTGTGGAAAAACAAATAACCCCCCCCAGATGCCGGAAGGTGGCCGTTGTTCTAACCAAACTGAACTTTCTTGCTGCATAATTAAGAACCAAGCGCTTTTTTCAGGGATGGTTTGTTTTGGTTTTTTCCCTGGATAGGTCTGCCATGAATGATTGGCATAGGCTACACAGCCCATATTGAGCGGACACAATTCACATTTTGGTTTGCTACGAGTACAGACCATAGCACCTAAATCCATCATGGCTTGGTTAAAAAATTCGACTTCTATTTTTGGGGTCACTTTGGTGCTGATATCCCAAAGCCGATTTTCAACATCTTTTTTACCCGGCCATCCATCAACTGCATAACAGCGAGCAAGTACGCGTTTTACATTACCATCTAAAATTGGGTAATGCTGCTGTTGAGATAACGACAATATAGCACCAGCAGTGGAGCGTCCAACACCCGATAAAGCAAGAACTTCATCGAAAGTGGTGGGGAATTGCCCGTGGTATTGCGTTGAAACCATTTGAGCCGCTTTATGTAAATTGCGCGCACGTGCGTAATAGCCTAGGCCTGTCCACAAGTGCAAGACTTCATCTAAAGGCGCAGCCGCTAGGGCGTTCACATCGGGAAACCGGTGAATAAATTTTTCAAAATAAGGGATGACGGTGCTGACTTGAGTTTGTTGCAGCATGACTTCCGATAACCAGACGTGATAGGAACTTTTTTCCTGTTGCCATGGTAAGGTTTTTCGTCCGTATTTGTGGTACCAGTCAAGCACTGCACGTGAAAATTGTTGAGCTTCCATTGATATATTATTTTTATTGATATTCCAGTAATGGTGAGGATTGCAACATAGAGCGCGGTGGCTGTAAACCGCTTATTGTGTGGTTTAGTGTAAAGTTATCCAATTATCAACTGCAACTGTGTGAGACTTTTGGTAAACTCCCATACCCGTCATGCTTCAAGTTGTCTGGGTGACGATTACATTCAGCTATCCAAATCACATAAACTTATATGTTTATCGAGATAGCACAACAGTACACAGACCAACAACTCGAACTATTTAGGGTATATTGAGTCGAGTTATATTTAACTTGATTGTTGGTACATTGACTAAATTGGGCAACTAATTCTTAGAACTTTATTATGATCAATAATGTTATCTCCCCCGAATATAATGAAGAAGGGCGGATTATGCGCCGTGTGCGCAGCTTTGTTCGTCGTCAGGGGCGTCTGACTAAAAGACAAGAAGACGCATTAGAAAGCGAATGGGCAGAAATGGGTATCGATTTCATTAACAAGCCCCTTGATTTTGCTAAAGTATTTAAAAATTCAAACCCTGTGGTACTTGAAATTGGGTTTGGTATGGGTACCTCTTTGGTCACCATGGCGTCACAAAATCCAGAGAAAAATTTTTTTGGAATTGAAGTTCATGCGCCAGGTGTTGGTGCGTGCCTCGCTTTTGCTAAAGAAGAGGGTGTGACGAATTTACGTGTGATGTGCCATGATGCAATCGAAGTATTAGATTGCATGATACCGAATGAAAGTTTATCGATGGTTCAGCTATTTTTTCCTGATCCATGGCATAAAATAAAACACAATAAACGCCGAATTGTGCAAGCACCTTTTGCAGAAAAAATACGCAGCAAGCTTGCGGTCGGTGGCGTTTTTCATATGGCGACCGATTGGCAGCCGTATGCAAAACATATGCTTGGGGTGATGAACAGTGTCGATGACTATAAAAATTTATCGTCAACTAATGACTATGTTCCTCGTCCTGAAACAAGACCAGAAACAAAGTTTGAAAAGCGCGGCCAGCGGTTAGGGCACGGTGTATGGGATTTAATGTTTGAGAGGATTAATCATGGCTAAACAACCACGCAGTCGTCGTTTACGTAAAAAAATGCGTATAGATGAATTCCAAGAATTGGGCTTCATCGTAAAATGGAATTTTAAAGAAGGCACGCCGATTGAAGAAGTTGACCGTATGGTTGACCTGTTTATCGCCGAAGCTATTGAACCAAATGGCCTTGCTTTTGAAGCTAGCGGTTATATGAATTGGGAAGGTATTGTTTGCCTACAACAAATTGGTAAATGTACAGAAGAACACCGTCAAATAGTTGAAAACTGGCTAAAATCTAAAGGCATGAGCGATATCGTCGTTTCAGAGCTTTTTGATGTTTGGTGGGAATAACTGATATTGGTTTTCTATAAAGGCATCCTCTTGGATGCCTTTATTTTCTGGAGTGAAAACTTTGAGTTTAATGTTTTCTAATCAATTGCTGAACGATATTCTCGATCAAGTACGTCCAATGGTCGGAAAAGGACAGGTTGCCGCTTATATACCGGCATTAGGCAATGTTTCTCCCCATCATCTCGGTATTGCTGTGATGACCGTAGATGGTGACATATTTACCGCAGGGGATACACAGCAACGTTTTTCAATCCAATCGATTTCAAAAGTCCTTAGTTTAACTTTGGCAATGACGCGTTATGAAGAGAATGAAATTTGGAGTCGTGTCGGTAAAGAACCTTCTGGATTACCCTTTAATTCATTAATTCAAATCGAGATGGAAAAGGGAATTCCACGTAACCCCTTTATTAATGCCGGTGCTATTGTCATTGCTGATATGTTGCAATCACGCCTCAGTGCACCTAAGCAACGAATGCTAGAGTTTGTCCGAAAGCTAGCTTGTGAGCCGGATATTTCTTATGACTCCGCAGTGGCGCGTTCAGAAATGGATCATGCCAGTCGTAATGCGGCTATTGCCTATTTAATGAAGTCATTTAATAATTTTGAAAATGATGTTTTAACAGTACTTGAAACCTATTTTCATTATTGCTCTCTAAGTATGAATTGCGTTGAATTAGCGCGCTGTTTTTCTTATTTGGCATCGCAAGGAATATCGTCTTGTTCCATCGACCCTATCATTACACCTCTGCAATCTAGACAAATAAATGCATTGATGATGACATGTGGGATGTACGACGGTTCTGGTGAATTTGCATTTCGTATAGGTATGCCCGGTAAATCGGGTGTGGGTGGTGGTATTGTTTGTGTGGTACCTAATCAGTTTACCGTGGTTGTGTGGGCGCCTGAATTAGATGCAGCAGGGAACTCTTTAGTCGGTTGTGCTGCCTTAGAATTATTATCGAAACGAATTGGACGTTCGGTTTTCTAATTATCATCAATGATTGAAAGACGCTCTATTAGGAGATTTTATGCTACGTCATACATTAATTGCACTGTCATTATTCGCTTGTGCAGCTAGCCAAGCCGCTGATTACAACTGCGCGGTAACACCCAAAGATGATATTTTTATGACACCTGATAATGTACAGGTGATAGGCCGTAGTGGTGATCTGAATATCACACCAAATGGCGATATGACTCTCAATGGTAAAAACATCGCCGCAACAGATGAGCAAAAGCAACAAGCCATTCGTTACCAAGCCGCTATTCGTAATGATTTGCCGTGGATCAAATTAGAGTCAGAACAAAAATTAGCTACATCAAAGCAAACACTTGATAAAGTAGTGGCTAGGGTGATGGGCAATGACAGTAATGTACGAAATCGCTTAACCAAGCTTGAAAAAGAGCTTAACGGTCAAATAAGCCAAATTATTGAAACGCGTCCAAATGGTTATGTTTTTCATCATGAAGCGATGAAACAAGTCGAAGCAAAAGGTCGTCAGCTAGTCAACGAAAGCCTAGGCGGTATATTGCAAGATAGCATTAATGAAATGGGGCGTAAGCAGCTACTTTCAGGTGGTGATGTAAATCAAGCACTGCAAGGCGTATTAGGCAATCTTGGTGGATTGCAACAAGAGCTGGATACCGAGTGGAAAAAGCAAGAAAAAAGCTTCCAACAATTCGGCCAACAAGTTTGTTCTAAAGTGACCTCTTTAGAACAACAAAGAATTTCATTATTGAACTCAGTTAAAAAATAGTGAATTAACTGAATTTAAAACAGAATAAAGAGCAAAAGTTGGTGGCGAATTAATTTTGTCACCATTTTTTTATGGGTATTTAGGATAAGTGTGATACCGATATCATTAATGAGAATGAAAATGAAATTAATTATCATTTAATTGACATGTTTGAGTCTGACCTTAGAATACAAGGCTGGCTTAATGACTAAATGGTATTGTTTACTATGAAAAAATTCATTCCCGCTGTACTTGCTTCTCTGTTATCGTTCACCGCGCCTTATGCTCTTAGTGCCGAATCAACGACTTTTACTCCTAATGCAATCACTGCTCAAACTGCTGAAAAAGTGACTATAAAGCATCTTTCAGGTGAGACTGAGGTGACTAAAAAGCCACAAAAAGTGGTTCTATTTGACTTTGGTGTCTATGATTCAATGCAAAAATTAGGTCTAGGCGATAAAGTTGTTGCCCTGCCGACTGCAAATGCGCCAGCTTATATTAAAGGTGATATCCCGGCATCAATGGAAAATGCAGGTGGAATGAAGCAGCCTGACTTAGCACAGATCGAGCAATTAAAACCTGATTTAATTGTGATTACAGGGCGTCAAGGTGCATCGTATGAGGCTTTATCAAAAATCGCTCCAACGGTTAACCTCGGTTCTGATAGCCAAAATTATATTGATTCAGTGAAAGCAAATATTAGTTTGATTGGTGAACTTTATGGTAATCAAAAAGCCGTAGAAGCACAGTTAGCTCAGTTAGATAAAACTATTGCCGATGCTCAAAAGAAAGCGGCAGATTCCAATAAAAAAGTATTAGTGCTGCTGCATAACGATGGCAAATTGATGCCAAATAACCAAGCGGTTGTTTATAACGTGGTTAAAGCTCAGCGTGCTGAATTACCCGTACAAGATGGCGCAGATAAATCAAAACGCCGTGTTGTTGATACGAAAACTATTGCACAAGCTAATCCAGATGTGATCTTAATTGTTGATCGCAGTGAAGCGATTGGTGCCGGTAAGTTGGATAAAACCGTATTTGAAGATACTAATATTCAAGAAACTAAAGCTTATAAAGATGGCAAAATCGTTTATCTGCAATCTGATCTTTGGTACTTGTCTGGCGGTGGTTTAGTGAGTTTGACTGAACAAATTGATGCCGTTACAAAGGCGCTGTAGTTAGTTTTGAACTAAATTATTATTACCTCAAGCAAAGCCAGCTCATGTCGCTGGCTTTTTTGTTTGCATAATTTATTGATATAAATTGAGCTGAGGCGAATAAATTAATTTACTGATTAGATATCGCTACTCTTCACCAAGAAACAATTCTAATAATGAGTTAAGAAATAGTTTTCCGTGTTCAGTTATTTGCCATTCATCATGAGTTTCAAGGATATACCCCTTAGAGATAGCTTCGTCTATTGATGCTCTGACAACTGACTCTCCAAGTCCTGTATATTCGGTAAATTCACGTCTTGGCATGGCTTCAAGCAGGCGAAAACGGTTCATGAAATATTCAAATGGCCTATCTTGAGCTTCGACATCATAGGACTGATGTAAATAACGCCCTTCCATATAGCCTCGAGGGTGTTTAGTCTTAATGGTGCGTAGAATTCGCCCATCAGTAAAAGAAATTTTACCGTGGGAACCACAACCAATTCCTAAATAATCACCGAACCGCCAATAATTTAAATTATGTTGGCATTGATATCCCGGTTTTGCATAAGCAGACGTTTCATATTGCTCATAACCCGCGGCCGACAGTAATTTATGACCTTCAGAGTAAATATCCCAAAGGGTATCGTCATCCGGCAATTTGGGTGGACGAGAACCAAATTGGGTATTAGGTTCAATTGTTAACTGGTACCAAGAAAGGTGTGGAGGCGAAAGCTCGATAGCCTGACGTAAATCAGATAAACCTTCATCACGAGTTTGTGACGGAAGTCCATGCATCAAATCGAGATTAAAGCTGCGCAGATTAAGGTTTGTCGCCAAATGAGCGGCACGTTTAGCTTCATTTGGACCGTGGATGCGGCCTAACATGATTAATTTGTCATCACCAAAACTTTGTACACCAATTGATATACGGTTAATTCCTGCTATTTGATAGCCCGCAAAACGTTCAGCTTCAATTGTGCCGGGGTTAGCTTCCATGGTCACTTCAGCTTGGGGATCTAACGTGATGCGTTGACGAACGCCATCCATCAGTGCTTGCATTGATTCAGCGCTGAGTAGGCTTGGCGTACCTCCTCCAATAAAAATAGTTTTTACTGGGCGCGAGCCTATTAATTTTGCATCAATTTCAAGGTCACTAAGCAGGTGCTCAACATACTCTTGTTGAGGAATTTCACCTTTAAGCGTATGTGAGTTGAAATCACAATATGGGCACTTTTGTACACACCAAGGAATGTGAATATATAGGCTCAGAGGTGGAAGCTTAAGCATTTTTTAAGGCATCCAACATCATTGCTAAAGCTTTTCCACGGTGTGAAACCGTTTGTTTTTCAGATTTGCTCAATTCAGCGGAGGTACAATTTAGTTCGGGTACATAGAAGATAGGATCATAGCCGAAACCACCTTGACCTTGGGGTTCTTGGGTTATTATGCCATGCCAACGGCCGTGAAAAACTAGCGGCGTTGGGTCTTCTGCATGACGCATATAGACTAATACGCAGTTGAATTGTGCCTGACGTTTATCCTCAGGCACATTTTTCATTGCATCCAGTAGCTTAAGCAAATTTTGTTCATCAGAAGCATCTTCACCTGCATAACGTGCAGAGTAAATTCCTGGCGCGCCGCCGAGTGCATCAACAGAGATACCGGAATCATCCGCAATAGCGGGCAATCCCGTTTGTGCGGATGCATGACGTGCTTTTAAAATCGCGTTCTCAATAAAAGTAAGACCCGTCTCTTCTGCTGATTCAACACCAAGGGTCGTTTGCGCGACGATATCTAGGCCAAAATCACGCAATAGCTCTGCTAATTCATTCACTTTTCCGGGGTTGCCGGTTGCTAAAACAACTTTTTGCATCGTATCAAACCTGTCTTACATAATACCAATGGAATAGAGCATCGCAGTTAACGATGGGTCAATCATCAAAGAGACATCGACGCGTAAATAGTTAAGTGCAATCAAGATAAACATCACAATCATCGCTGAGAAATCTAATCCACCCATTGCTGGAATAATGCGACGAATTGGTGCCATTAGCGGCTCAGTTAATTGGAAAAGTAAGAAATCAACGGGGTTACGACCTTGGCTTACCCAACTTAGGATGGCACGAATTAAGATCATCCAAAAAATAAGTTTTCCCACATAAGTGAGTAATAAAATAATACCCATTGGTAAAATGGTAATACCTAAAGCGGGTAACATATTAGTTGCCCACATGCCAAAAACGATAGCCGCAAGGGTTAGAACAAATGCAACCAGTAAGGTGGCGGTATCAATAGGGCCAATGGCAGGAATAACGCGGCGCAAAGGGCCAACAATGGGTTGAGTTGCTTTTACAATAAATTGTGAAAATGGATTGTAGAAGTCAGCACGCACGCACTGCATCCAAACCCGCAGCAATAAGACGAAAATATAGAGCTGAATAACTGTTGTAGTGACAAAAACTAAAGTCTGCATGGTTTGTCCCGCGATTAATTAAAAAAGTTTTTCCATTTCTTCTGCGCGATCAATAGCACTTTGCATTGCATTTGCTACGACCTGCTGAAGATTTCCATTATAAAATTGCTCTAAAGCCATCGCGGTAGTACCGCCTTTAGAAGTGACTTGTTCACGCAGTGTTGAAAAGGCGATGTCCCCTTGAGATTTAGCAAGGGCAACTGAGCCCTCTATGGCATTGAGGACAAGTTCACGTGCTTGTTTCTCATCATATCCGAGTTGCTGCGCTTTTTGTTGCATGACTTCCATAAAGAGAAAGACATATGCAGGAGAACTGCCAGTGATAGCGATGATATTATTGATTTCTTGCTCTTTTTTACACCAAATTGTAGAACCTACACTTTGCATCAGTTCTTGAGCAAATTGTTTATCTTCAGTGGTGACAGATTCTTGAGCAAATAGACCACTGACGCCTTTACCGACAAGGGAAGGTGTATTTGGCATAATGCGTACTAAGTTAATCTCATGAGCGAAATAATCATTATAGCGCTGTGCAGGGATCCCTGCGGCAATCGATAATATGAGTTTTTGACTAAAATCGGCTTGATTCTGTAGTGCTTCGCAAACCTCTTTCATCATTTGCGGTTTTACCGCTAACATAATCACATCAGCTTGTTTTACCGCTGTAATATTATCACTGGTGCTTATTATGCCATATTGTTCGGCAAGTTTGTCTCGGCGTACCGGCGTAGGAGAACATACGGTTATCATGGTAGCTGGATAACCATGACTAACGAGACCTGCAATAATGGCATGAGCCATATTACCGGCGCCAATGAAGGCAATTTTACGATGTTGCATATTGTTCTCCTCTATTGATCATTTTTCAGGTTGAGCATCATACTGGCGTGCACCAAAAATGGCTGTGCCGATACGGACAAGTGTTGAACCACAATGAATGGCAGCACGCATATCATCTGTCATTCCCATGGAAAGCGTATCAACACTAGGGTAAATTTTTTGCAATTGCTTAAATGCACTTTCCATTTTATGAAATGCTACGCATTGTTTTTCATAATCAGTTTCTGGTGCAGGGATCGTCATCAAACCACGTAAAACTAAATTTGGCATTAGCGATATTTGCTGTGCCAATGGTTCCAGTTCTTCTAGTTTGATCCCAGATTTGCTGTTTTCATCACTGATATTGATTTGAATAAGCACATTTAATGGGGCTTTATCACTAGGGCGTTGATCATTTAAACGCTGAGCGATTTTTGCTCTATCTAAGGTATGAAACCAATCAAAGTATTCTGCCACTAGGCGGCTTTTATTCGACTGTAATGGGCCGATAAAATGCCATATTAGGTCATTTCTATCAGCAAAAAATTGAATTTTTTCGACACCTTCTTGTACATAATTTTCACCAAATTGGCGTTGTCCTGCCTCAATAGCGTCCAAAATGGCTTCACAAGGTTTAGTTTTACTCACAGCCAACAGTGTAATGTCTTGTGGTGAACGATGACACTCTGTTGCGGCAAGATTAATGCGAGCGATTACATCAGAGATATTATTTTGAATGGTCATTGTTTTATTCAATATAGTTTTATTCAATACAATTATGTTCAATTACATTGGGTGAATATTTAATGTTGATACTTAGTGTAAAGCAAATTGCGTGATAACGGCACCTTTGCATAGGTTGAAGGTGAAAAATAATCATAAAAATGGCTAAAAACCACGATTTTGATGATACTTTTTCGGTTATGTCATGTTTTTAACTGTTTTGTTATTTAATTTTTAACGATGTTCTTAACTCTATTTTTAACTATGCTGCTCAAACCAGCTTTCGAGAATAACGACAGCAGAAGCTGAGTCCACTTTGCCTTTACTCAATGCGCGATAACCGCCTTGTTCAAATAGCCCTGATTTTGCTTCCACAGTTGATAGCCTTTCATCATGTAATTCAACTTTAACGCCGAATCGCCCATGTATACGATTGGCAAAATTACGCGCTTGGCTAGTGACTAGTTGCTCTGTGCCATCCATATTCAGCGGTAAACCGACTACCACTAATTGTGGTTGCCATTCTTTGAGTAGTTTTTCAATTTGTAACCAGTCAGGTCGACCATCGTGCGCTTTTAATGATGTGAGGGCACGTGCTGTTCCTGTGATCTCTTGGCCAACAGCGACACCAATACTTTTAGTGCCAAAATCAAAGCCAAGTAATGTACGGCTAGACATTATGCATGCCCCGCTTGCATTGATATGGTTTGAATATTAATCCCTAAAAGATTTGCCGCCGCTTTCCAGCGTTCATTAATTGGCGTATGAAAAATTAATTTAGGATCGGCTTCAACGGTGAGCCAACTATTTTCCATAATTTCACTTTCAAGTTGACCAGGTTCCCAACTTGCATAGCCTAGCGCGACTAAAGAATAAGTAGGGCATTGTTCGCTGCCGAGTGTTTCTAAGATATCTTTTGATGTGGTTACCATCACATCGTCGTTCAGATGCAAGCTAGAAGAAAATCCAGAAATCGGGGTATGAAGGATAAATCCATGCTCTTCAGCGACGGGGCCACCGGCAATGACCATTCTTTCTAAATTACGAGTATCAATTTTATCTGAAATAGTAATATCAAGTTTTGTTAGCATGGTACTGACTGAAAAATCTTCAATCGGTTTATTAATAACTAATCCCATCGCGCCGTTTTCGTTATGTTCACACACATAAACCACAGACTGTTCAAAATAGGGATCTGTTAAGGATGGCATAGCAATTAAAAAATGGTTTTGTAGATTCAAACTCAAATTCCCCTCAAATTTTATTTTGTGCAGATTATATTTACGGCTTAACTCGCTTACTTTTAAATAATAGCTTTCAAATAATTTGTTTCAAACAAAGAGTTAAAAGGCCTACAAGAGGCCCTTTAATCAATGACAGAAGGCTTGTTTAGCGAGCTTGCTTTAAACGACGTTCAATGGCATCCATTAGCATGCCTGTAATTGAAATATCAAAAGCAGCTTCAATTTCACGTGCACAGGTTGGACTTGTAACGTTAATTTCAGTCAACCTATCGCCGATGATATCAAGGCCAACAAAAAGCAGACCTTTTTCTTTCAATATTGGCGCAACTGCTCGGGCTATTGCCCAGTCACTTTCACTGAGCGGCCTTGCTTCACCACGTCCACCGGCAGCGAGGTTACCACGAGTTTCACCTTGAGCTGGAATACGCGCTAAGCAGTAAGGAACTGGCTCACCGTCAACAACAAGTACACGCTTATCACCGTCCTTGATAGCAGGAAGGAAATTTTGCGCCATACAAAAGCGAGAGCCATGCTCAGTTAAGGTTTCAATAATAACCCCAACGTTAGGATCGTCCTGTTTTAAACGGAAAATGGAAGCACCACCCATGCCATCAAGGGGTTTAAAAATTACATCCCCGTGTTTTTGATGAAATGCTCTTAGTTGTTTCGCGTTTCGCGTCACTAAGGTATCTGGTGTTAATTCAGGGAACCAAGCCGTAAATAATTTTTCGTTGCAGTCGCGTAAACTTTGCGGTTTATTCGCGACTAAAGCACCGGCTTGCTCCGCTCTTTCCAGAATATAGGTTGCGTAGATAAATTCAGTATCAAACGGTGGGTCTTTACGCATTAAAATCGCATCGAGATCGCCTAAAGCGATATCTTGCTCACTGTGGAATTCATACCATTTGTTTGGGTTTTCTTCGACAGTGATAATTTTAGTTTGTGCGCGCGCTTCGCCCTGATGTAAATAGAGGTCATTCATTTCCATATAATGGATTTCATAACCACGACGTTGAGCTTCTAGCATCATAGCAAAACTAGTGTCTTTCTTGATTTTAATGGACGAAATAGGGTCCATGACTATACCGAGCTTGATCATTTTTTCTCCTTAACCGAGATCACCTAGACGCACTTGAAGCGCGGTGATTGCGGTTAGTGCAGTCGTTTCTGTTCGTAACACTCTAGGTCCTAACAGTATATCGATAAATTGATAATTTGCTGTCATGGCGATTTCGTCTGCTGAAAGGCCGCCTTCGGGGCCAATCAATAGCCTAACTTTTTTTTCTTCTCTTCGCAGGGTATTAATACTTTCTGTTGCGCGAGGATGTAAATTAATTTTTAATGCGCCGTCATCTTCTGCGCACCAAGCCTCAAGGGGTTGTACGGCTCGAATTTCAGGGATTCGATTTCGTCCACATTGTTCACAGGCAGCAATCGCAATTTTTTGCCATTGCTGTAATTTTTTTTCGAGTCTGTCGCCATCAAGGCGTACGCCACAACGCTCAGAAATTAGGGGAGTAATCGTATTTACACCTAATTCAACCGCTTTTTGGATAGTAAACTCCATTTTTTCACCTCGAGACATGACTTGTCCTAGGTGTAAATCAAGAGGAGATTCACGGTCATCCATACAGCTACTTATAACGTGAACGAATACATTCTTTTTAGTCGCTTCAGTAATTTCAGCGCTAAATGTTTGATTACTACCGTCAAAAAGTTCTATTTTTTGACCTGTCGTCATGCGAAGTACCCGTCCCACGTGATTTGCCGCATCATCGCCAAGCGATACCGTGGTATCGATTTGAAGTTGCTCTGGATGATAAATGCGTGGGATGCGCATAATGTTTCCTTAATGATACTGAGTTAATAATTAATATGGCTTTGATGGATATGGAGGCTGAATCTCTAAAAGCAAGGCAATGGTTCTAGTTTATAACGAATAAAAATGGTTTTGTAGTACGTCTGTGCGGTATCTAAAATCACCTTTGTCGGATAAACCGACCTTTAAACTCGGAATTAAGGTGTTGGGATATGTTTTAACTCACAGTATATTAATAAAAACCTCCATAACGGAATAAGGAGATAACATAATTATGCTTTTTCTGGATTCTAATAATGACCTAATTAATTATCACTATTTAGTAACTGAACTATTTACTCTTTTATTTTCGTGTTTTGATCGGATGCTAGATTCAATTCTCTCCATTAACTTATCCTTTCAACGATTGATTTATCCTAAAATAAAATTTTATCACTTTGATTTATATTGTTTTTTGTTGTTTTTCTCTATTATCTCTACCTTTGTGACCAATAAGATTTTAAATTCTCTCCCTGAAAAATATTTTGAGGAAAAGAATATTATTATAAGTAAAGGTTACTGTTTTATTTTCTATATATTTATTGGTTTATTTATTGTTTTTTTATTTAATGATTTATTAGCTATTATATTATTTTTTGGTTTTTTGAACTTAGTTATTCCTTTATTTATTATCGATCTTAAAACAGGTTATTTACCTGACATATTAACGTATCCACTGTTGTGGCTAGGCTTGCTTTATCAAGTTTGGATGCCTCATGGCAATGTGGTTTCTGCTATTTATGCGGTTATTTTAAGTTTTACAATGATGGTTGTGATAACGACATTGGTAGAAAAAATCAAAAAACGACCACAAATGGGGCGAGGGGATTTTAAATTGATAGCCGCTTGTGCTGCATGGCTAGGCATACTTCAACTGCCTTATCTTCTCGGATTGGCTGCATTCTTAGGATTGATACAGTATGGAATAGGGTACTTGAAATTGAAAAATAAACAGGTGGTTAGTATTCCCTTTGGTCCAGCAATTATCCTAAGTGCAAGTTTATGGCTGTATTTATTCAATGCTAATAATATATTGATATAACAGCCATAAATATGATGGTTTAGCTATTAATTCGCCGCAGTAACTAATGAATCTAAAAACTGTTGCCACTTAGTTGAGTCGCCCAAGTAATTTTGCAGTGGTACTTTTAACCATTTATCTTGTTGCTTGATTAACAACGTTGGAAAGCCAGAAGAACTTGATTGGGCCAGTAATTTTTTACTATTTTGAATATGTGCAGCTGTTTCGGCTTGTTCACTCAATACATAGTCTTGCTGGTATTTTTCGCTATCCAAACTTATTTCGTTAGCAATAGCAGACAAAGTTTGGGGCTCTTTAATATGACGACCTGAAATATAATGGGCTTTTTGAATTGCTTTCAACATTTCAACGCCTTTACCCTGCTTAGTAGCGGCTAAAATGGCAGTCTGTGGCGGAGTTGAATCCATCACTAAATTCGGCTCGTGTAACATGTTGATATAGTCATCACCAAAAATTTGTCCAGTCATTGCTGCAATGCGCTTATCTGATTGCATAATATATTGGCGAAACTGATCATCTAAGTGAAGGCGCGAATCACCTGCTAACATGCCGCCACCATGTAACTCAAGCTGGATGTTAGGGTGATTAGCCGCGATTTCAATTAACGGTGCTGCTGCATAACACCAGCCACAGTATGGGTCATAGATATAATGTAAGGTTATTTTATTCATCATTTTTCTCAGCTTAAGTGTTTTGGGTATAGGGCTCAAATAAAGTGTTCAGATAAAAAGATTAAAGTCGTTATTGAAAATTAATTTAGTTTTAGTTGTTTGTTGACAGTTAAAACGGATAGTAACAATAAACGGTAGAAAACAATATATTCCCCATGTTATCTCGTTATTTAACTAAATGTGGCGGTAACCTTAAATCACAAAATTAAATAACCACGTTAAACTATAACGAAAAATAACAGGGGGATAGAAGTTTTATCTTATTGCGGCCACTGCATTTCGCCTTTGATCACTTTAGCACTGAGCTCTAAGCTAGAAACATCATCTAATTTAGGGTAGATAGCTTCCATTTTTTGCGTTAACTCAGTGGAGTCTTTGCTAACCGCAGCTTCAGTTTCAAAAGCATTTAAATATTGTTGAGTAAAAGTGACAGTACCAATATCCATTTTAGATGGGCCAGTAAAATGTCCCGGTACAACCGTTGTCGGTTTTAATGCCTTAATATTTTCGAGTGTTTGCTGCCAGTTTTGGCGTGATTCTTTAGTTTGTGTATCTGCTATCCACACATGAATATTATCTGAAACAACCACACCACCGACCACGGCTTTTAGTGATGGAACCCAAACATAGCTTCTATCAGGAGATGCACCATCGAGGCCTTTTATTTGTAGCTTTTCACCATCAACCGTAAAACTATCGCCTTTGATCACTTCTGGAACAATCACTGTTGTTGGTGCTTCATTTTTCAGTACATCGCCCCAATAGGCTAGCTTACCGTCTTTGGTTGCTTTAATTTCTTCGACTGTTTCAGCCGTTGCGACGACTTTTGCGTCAGGAAATGCTTTGGTGATAGTTTCTAATCCAAAGTAATAATCAGGATCTGAATGGCTAATATAAATAGTGGTTAGTTTTTTATTTAATTTTTTAATTTTATTAACTAACTGTTGTGCATCGTTGTTTTGAAACTGTGCATCAATCAAAACAACTTCATGGTCACCACTAATTATTTCAGATGAAACAGGAAACACACTGTTATTACCGGGGTTATATACATCTAACGTTAAGTTTGCGGCTTGCACAAAAGAAGATGTTGTCACGAGTAAGGTTGCTGTTGCTAAAGTTGATAATTTCATTTTTTTTCCTAGAATCGGGTTAAGTATTCAATATTCGGTTGCTTGGTATGTATATTAAATTGCAATGGTAGGAAGAAAAACAGCATAATCAGTTCATGTTTGTTGCATAAATCGGTCAAATTAAATGGATAGACTCAAAGCAGTTCAGGTATTTATCACGATAGTTGAGCAAGGGAGCCTAAGTGCTACAGCTGATAAGCTGGAGATGTCACGGGCAATGGTAACGCGTTATTTATCCGAAATGGAACAGTGGGCAGGGGTTCGTTTATTAAACCGTACCACTAGAAGGCTGAGTCTGACGTCTGCGGGGGAAGGGGTATATCAGCAATCATTACAGCTTAATGCACTTTCCCAAGCGGTGCCGGTTCAACAAAAACATGATGCGAAAGAGCTTTCAGGCCTAGTGCGTATTAGCTGTTCTCAGTCGATAGCGCAAAGCGCGTTATCTATGGCTATTGCTGAGTTTTTACAGCTTTATCCCAATATGGCAATTGATATGCAAATTTCAAATAAGTCGGTTAATTTGATTGAGGAACGTATTGATTTAGCGATCCGTATTACTAATCAACTTGAGCCAAACTTAATTGCAAGACCGCTTTCCACTTGCCATTCTGTCATTTGTGCTTCTCCTGCATTTTTAAAAGGAAAAAAAATCCCAACTAAGCCAGAAGATTTAACGTTATTGGAGTGCTTAACCTATAGCTTTTTTGGTCGTAGTTTGTGGAGTTTTGAAAAAGAGGGAGAGCCATTTTCGGTTCTTGTGGATGGTCGATTAAGTGCTAATGAGTCTGTTTTTTTGGCTGAGGCGACGTTGAATGGGGCTGGCATTGCCATGCAACCTTATTATTCGGTTGCTAAATATTTAGATACGGGGCAGTTAGTTCAGCTATTACCTGATTATATCCCAATGCCTTTAGGTATTTATGGTGTGTATACTAGCCGCCAGAATATGCCAACCACACTGAGGGCCGTTATTGATTTCCTTGTTAACTGGTTCAATACATCGCCACATTGGCAATCATTGATGCAGCAAGGCCGTCGCTAGATCTGTTTCAATTTGCTTAAATGTTGCGGTTAGGTACTGGGTAAAAATATCCGTAAGTTGTGAATAAGGTCGATGAATCGGTTTAATCAGGCTGACAGTAAACGGAATTGAAAAGCTTAATGGACGAATGACTAATTTTCCCGCTGATTGTTGATGAAAATCGAGTGCAGTCAACGGATTCACAATCGAAATACCAATGCCTTTTAATGCCATCGCACAAATAGACGAAGCCGAATGGGTTTCCATGATCATTTTTCTATCAACTTGTTGCTCGGTAAAGATTGCGTCGATCAGTTGTCGATAACTATCTGTTAATGACAAACTAATAAATCGTTGATGTTGAAAATCTTTTGGCGTCAAGATGCTTTTTTTTTCAAGATGGTGTCCTGCGGGTAATACACAGACTTCATTAAGCGAGCCAAGAGTTTGCTGTTCAGTTCCGGGCGGAGTTTGAAGATGCTCCGTTAATCCAAAATCATAGCGCTGTGCTGATAGCCACTCTTCGAGTAATGGAGATTCTTGTGGGATCACCGTTAAACTGACTTCAGGGTAATTTTCCATAAAAGACTGACAAACTTGTGGAAGCAATGATTGTGCGAAAGCGGGTAGGCAGGTGACAGAAACCTGAGCATGTTCAAAGCGTCGAATTGTTTCTGCGGAATTTTTGATCCGCTCTAAACCATAATAAGAGCGTTCTACCTCTTCAAAAAAGCGTAATCCTTGCACGGTAGGATGTAAACGGCCTTTAACTCGATCAAAGAGCTTGAATTGCAATAAATGTTCAAGGCGAGCAAGTTCTCGGCTGATTGTAGGCTGAGATGTATTGAGCAGCACAGCGGCTTCCGTTAAGTTCGGTGCTGTCATGACTGCTCGAAAAATTTCAATGTGACGCCATGAAATAGTCTGCATTATCACTCTCTCTAAGACGTATATATATCAAATATGAATAGACTCTAGCAAAATAGATATTTTTTTTCCCGTTTTTTCTCTGAATAATAGAGAACAACATAATAATGATATTAAAAAAACTTGCTGACGAGAAAACCATGACTTCATTCGCTACGACCACAAGCCAGTATTTAACACCTGAATATTTACGCGAGCTACCAGTGCAATATGGTACGCCGCTATGGGTTTATGACAGTGCCGTTATTGTTGAACGTATCAAGCAGCTTCAATTATTTGATACTGTTCGGTTTGCACAAAAGGCTTGCTCAAATATTCATATTCTTCGTTTGATGCGTGAGCAAGGCGTTAAAGTTGACTCCGTTTCTTTGGGGGAAATTGAACGTGCGTTAGTTGCGGGGTTTCAAGCAGGAAGAGATAACGCAGAAATTGTGTTTACTGCGGATGTGCTGGATAAAGCAACTTTAATAAAAGTGACTGAGTTAGATATTCCTGTAAATGCCGGCTCTATAGATATGCTTGAGCAAATCGGTGAGCAAAAAGCGGGTCATCCAGTTTGGTTGCGCATTAACCCAGGTTTTGGTCACGGTCATAGTCAAAAAACAAATACTGGTGGCGAGAACAGTAAGCATGGCATCTGGTATCAAGATCTGCCAAAGGCATTAGAAAAAATTCGCCAATACAACTTATCGCTTGTTGGATTACATATGCACATTGGTTCAGGTGTTGATTATCAACATTTGGCTAATGTATGTGATTCGATGGCTGAATTAGTTATTTCTGCGGGTGTTGATATTCAGGCTATTTCAGCTGGTGGTGGTTTATCCACCCCTTACCGTGAAGAAGATGAATTAATTGATGTGCAAAACTATTACAGTTTATGGAATAGCGCACGTCAACGTATTGAACAACATTTAGGTCATTCAATTGAGCTCGAAATTGAACCAGGTCGCTATCTTGTCGCTGAGTCAGGCGTATTATTAGCAGAAGTACGAGCGGTTAAAGATATGGGCAGCCGTCATTATGTGCTGGTGGATAGCGGTTTTAATGATTTGATGCGCCCAGCGATGTACGGCAGCTATCACCATATTTCTGTTTTGCCTGAAAATGGCAATACGGTAGATAGTCGTCAACAAAAAGAAACGATTATTGCAGGGCCTCTTTGTGAATCAGGCGATGTATTCACGCAGCTTGAAGGTGGAATGGTTGAGACGCGTTTACTGCCTGATGTAAACATTGGCGATTATTTGGTATTTCACGATACCGGCGCGTACGGCGCGTCCATGTCCTCTAATTATAATAGCCGCCCTTTATTACCTGAAGTGATGTTTGTGAATGGACAAGCAAAACTGATCCGCCGCCGTCAAACTATTGAAGAATTATTAGCATTAGAATTATAAGAATTAGAATGTAGATTATATTTGTTCTTTTAAAACCAGCGATTAATAATCGCTGGTTTTTTTTGTTTTAAAATATACTGAGGTATGAAAATAACTATTATGGGTTATTTGAAAGTGATTTTTATTAATTCAAGGGCGCTATTTTAATAATTTAAATCATTATTTGGATTCTGATGAAATTATTATCATGGTGGCTTTTATTTTTGGTGTTTGTAATAGTTATGGATTTACCAAAATTGAAAAGAAAGTGAATAACTTTCGATTGCCCTCATATAGAATGTTGAATTTTTCTTTTTCTAAAGTTGAGATTAAATATAATAAAAAATTAATTTCATTACTGGTATTACCTAAAACTCCGAAGGATTTTGTTGAATTGCAAATAAAAGCAAGTAAAGGGGATGCGGCAAGTAACTATCTTTTGTTTTTTTTGTATTATGATGATTCTAATTGCTCTGAAAAAAGTACGATATTACGTAAAAATCCTCATGAAAATTGTCTTATTGCATTAGATTATCTTAATAAGTCAGTTGAACTTAATCCTAAATTTGAAGCCAGTTTATATAAGCTAGCTTATTTTAATCAACAAGGAATTGGTATGGCTGTTGATGTAAAAAAATCAGCTGATTATTACCAACAAGTAGCTATATTAGAAGGGAGTTATCGACATATTGCAATGCGAGAGCTTTCTAATATGTATCTATATGATTTTCAACAGACCGATAAGGCTAAATATTATATTAATCTTTGTGCCAAAGAAGGTGATGAGTTGTGTAAGTTTATGGATTCAAGCTGGGATAGAACATTAAAATATTCGCCTTATATTATTAAAGCAAAAGAGAGAGAAAGGCAAAGCAAGAGTGAGTAAATATTTAAGTTTTAGTATTATTGAATTTTATGATTAAAAAGGGAGCAATTAAGCTCCCTTTTTGTTAATGATTGGTGTTCGTGATTGCTAATGAATCACTTCATTAGGCCGCTTTTTTCTTCTTGGATGCTTGCGCATCTGATGGTTCATCTAATAACTTTTTTTCTGGGATGACTCCCAAATCATTAAAGTCAAACTCATCAACATTAATAGTGCGTAATCTGCTGGCTTCCGCTTTACACAGAATATCCGCTTCTTCTTGAGTGATAACTTTAGTGGTTAACATCTCCTCTGCCAGCTTATCTAAACGAGTGAAGCTAAGTTTACGTTCTTTTAAACGACAAATACGGTCGAAAATAGGTTCTGCGGCAATAATGTCATATAGCGCTTGGTTTACTAAACCATGTGGATTATTTGCTGTTGGCGTCAAGTACTGACCACGCCCTAATCTGTCTCGAGTTTCTGATGGTTCCATAATCAGTTGAGCCAATTTGTGGTCAAGTCTATCAGAAGGCATCGACATAGCACGGCCCGTAGGGAATAACGTAATACGCATTAGCCCAGCAATAACGCGGTTCGGGAAGTTTTTCAGTAAATCGTCAATGGCTTTTTCCGATTGATAGAGACAATCTTCAACTGCCCATTTTACCAAAGGTAAGTCTGCTTTTTGACGGCCTTCATCTTCATAGCGTTTCAGTGTTGCTGACGCGAGGTATAAATGGCTTAAAATATCACCTAATCGTGCTGAAATGCGTTCGCGGCGTTTTAAGCTGCCGCCAAGCACTCCCATCGCAACATCAGATAATAAGGCTAAGTTAGCGCTTTGGCGGTTCAACATTTGATAATAACGACGGGTTTCATCTTTTGTAGGCGCGCTGCTACCACGGCCGTTTGTTAATCCTAACCAGAAGCTACGGAATTGATTACTAATCACATGACCAATGTGACCAAATACCGCTTTATCAAATTTGTGTAGATTGTTGTCTTGTGCTGCTGCCATTTCTTCTAATACATAAGGGTGACAGCGAATAGCTCCCTGCCCAAAGATAATCATGCTGCGGGTCAGAATGTTTGCACCTTCAACCGTAATGGCAATCGGTGCGCCTTGATAAGCGCGAGCAACAAAGTTGGAACTGCCAAGACAGATACCTTTACCTCCAGTGATATCCATTGCATCAATCACAGCACGTTGACCACGGTGGGTACAATGATATTTTACGATAGCGGATAAAACAGCGGGTTTTTCACCTAGCATGATCCCTGAGGTAATTAAGGTTGCTGCTGCATCCATCAAATAGGTATTCCCAGCGATGCGTGCTAAGGGTTCTTCAATCCCTTCCATTTTACCGATAGAGAGCTTGAATTGACGGCGAATGTAAGAATATGCGCCAGTAGCCATTGCAATGCTTTTTAGACTACCAGTTGAATTTGATGGCAGAGTAATACCGCGACCAACAGACAAACATTCAACTAGCATTTTCCAACCTTGTCCGGCCATTTTTGGACCACCAATAATATAATCGATAGGAACAAAAATATCGTTTCCACGGGTTGGACCATTCATAAAAGGTACATTAAGCGGAAAATGGCGGTGACCAATTTCGACACCTGGTGTATTAGTTGGAATTAAAGCACAGGTGATCCCTAAATTTTTCTCGCCACCTAACAGTTTTTCAGGATCAGATAATTTAAAGGCAAGACCAAGAACGGTAGCGATAGGTGCTAAAGTGATATAACGTTTATTCCAAGTTAAGCGCATACCAAGAACTTGTTCGCCTTGCCACTCACCCATACAAACAATTCCTGAATCAGGGATTGCACCCGCATCTGAACCAGCTTCTGGGCTAGTTAATGCAAAGCAGGGGATTTCTTCACCTGTAGCAAGTCCGGGTAAATAACGTTGTTTCTGCTCATCAGTACCATAATGCTGTAATAGCTCACCGGGACCTAAAGAGTTTGGTACGCCGACGGTGATGGCTAAAATGCCGGATACACCTGCAAGTTTTTGTAAAATTTGTGATTGAGCATAGGCAGAAAAATCTAAGCCGCCATATTCTTTTTTGATGATTAAGGCGAAGAAACGGTGATCTCTGAGGTATTGCCATACTTCAGGGGGCAGATCGGCAAGTTCATGACTCACTTCAAAGTCATTGACCATGCCACAAACGGTTTCAACTGGGCCATCAATGAAAGCTTGCTCTTCGGCAGTGAGTTGTGGTTTAGGATAATTATGTAATTTATGCCAATCCGGTGCGCCACGGAATAGGTCACCTTCCCACCAAGTGGTGCCAGCATCAATCGCTTCCTTTTCGGTGCGAGACATTGGAGGCATCACTTTTTGGAACATTTTCATTCCACGGGCAGAGAAGAGTGACTGACGAACAGGTGTAAATACAAAAGGAAAAAGCACAATCGCTACAGGTAGTAACATCCAGTAGCTCCAAATATTTAACACACCCATGATTGCGGTATAAATGAGTAATAATGCGGTACTGAGTACTAAAGATGTTTTGTGGTAGCAAAGAATACCAATTAACGCGAGAAACAAAATTATGCTAAGAAGGGTCATAATGAAACTCCTGTCCACTTGTAAGAGGTCTGACCTGTTTGTTGCTTTAATCTATATCCATTAATAAACAATTAGCAACATATTTACATCTTAATTACAACTTGGCTCACAAAAACATCAAATAACAATTAGTGATAATGTCATTGGGCATGTAATTTTAGATAAGTAGTCGCATTTCTAGACGAGAAAACATTAAATTGGGGGGCTAAGGTCAATACAGCACAATCAAAAGTAGAAACAAAATGTACCCTGTGCAACAATCTGAGTACTAAAGACTTATCTCAATGACCCCTTCGTTAAATTTAAGAGGAAACCTCATGTATCAAGATTTGATCCGTGGTGAGCTATCTGAAGCAGCCGATACGCTGTCAAACTTTTTAAGTGATGATGCAAATATTAAGGCAATTGAACAAGCTGCGGTATTACTAGCCGACTCCTTTAAAGCGGGGGGCAAAGTATTATCATGCGGTAATGGCGGTTCTCATTGTGATGCTATGCATTTTGCAGAGGAATTAACCGGTCGTTATCGTGAAAATCGCCCTGGTTATCCGGCGATTGCTATTTCTGATGTTAGCCATTTATCTTGTGTCAGTAATGACTTTGGTTATGAATTTGTTTTTTCTCGCTTTATTGAAGCAGTTGGAAAAGAGGGGGATGTTTTACTCGGGATTTCAACTTCAGGTAATTCAGGAAACATTATTAAAGCTATCAATGCTGCTCGTGAAAAAGGCATGAAAGTGATTACCTTAACAGGTAAAGATGGCGGAAAAATGGCAGGCAGCGCTGATATTGAAATCCGTGTTCCTCATTTTGGTTACGCAGATCGTATACAAGAAATTCATATCAAAGTTATTCATATCTTAATTCAGCTAATTGAAAAAGAGATGGTGAAATAATTTCTTTCGAGTTTAGGAGTCTTTAAATGTGTGAATTACTTGGTATGAGTGCCAATGTACCAACTGATATTAGTTTCAGTCTTAGTGGTTTGATATCTCGAGGAGGGCAAACGGGTCCTCATAAAGATGGCTGGGGTATCACTTTCTACGAGGGGCTGGGATGTCGCACATTTAAAGATCCGCAACCAAGTTCTGTTTCGCCAGTTGCACGCTTTGTGCAGGAATATCCAATTAAGTCTGAAACTATTGTGGCTCATATTCGCCAAGCAAATCGTGGTGATGTTTCATTAGTGAATACCCACCCGTTTACACGGGAGCTTTGGGGAAGGAACTGGACTTATGCACATAATGGTCAACTTAAAGGCTATCGAACGCTAAAAACAGGGAATTATTGGCCAATTGGTGAAACGGATAGCGAATGGGCATTTTGTTGGATCTTGCATCAGCTCAATGAGAAGTACCCACGCAAGCCATCAAACTGGAAAGCCGTTTTTCGCTTCATTGCTATTCTTGCGGATCAACTTCGCAGCAAGGGGGTGTTTAATATGCTGTTATCAGATGGACAATATTTGATGGCTTTCAGCTCGACAAAATTGCATTGGATTACACGAAAATCACCGTTTGGTAAGGCTAAATTGCTGGATCAAGATATTGAAATTGATTTTCAGCAATGCACGACTCCTACCGATATTGTTTCCGTTATTGCGACTGCGCCGTTAACTGGAAATGAAAGCTGGCAAAAAATTGAGCCTGGTGAATTTGTATTATTTCATCTTGGTCAGCGCATATTGTGATTTAGAGCCTAATAACTTAGTTGGCGTCTCGGGCATATTAAGCACGGCATATTCGCCTAATAATACTGATATTTCCGCGGGCTTGCCTGTGCGATTAAAATAATCATAAGCTGGCTGTAGCTGCTTCCAAAATGTGTAATGACTTGAATTACGATAGCGTTGCATGTTTTCTTTCGTCATTTTGAAAGGATAGATACTGACATCAATAGCGGATTGGCCATTACGTAATGCACGTTCTACAGTCTGATAAATCTCGCCCATATATTCATCTGTCATTGCATAACAGCCTACAGACACACAGTCTCCATGGATCATCAAATAATTGCCATTATATCCTTGAGCCTTATCGAACTCATTAGGAAAGCCAATATTGATAGATCGGTAATACCGACTATTTGGGTTTAACTGTGATGTGGTTATTTGATAAAATCCCTCAGGGCTTTTTAAATCTCCTTCAATCTTTTTTGGACCGAGTCCGCCAGAAAATTTACATATCGGATACGTTTTGGCTAATTTGTACTGGCCGCTAGGCATTTTTTGGTAAAGCTCTAAGATTGCTTCTTGTTTAAATATTTGGATAAAAATTGACGGATCTTGATTGTTTTTCGATTTGTTATTATTCAAAAATGACTGGTTTTCAGCTGGTGTGGCTGTTGAATATAGGAAGGCAAAGGTAATAATTGCACTGATAAAGTTACTTTTTTTCATTCTTAAACCAAATATAAAAGATAGCATTGATTAAAAATAGCACCTGTTTAAAGCATTTTAGGTGGCTAGATAAGAATGTAATATAGCATGTTAATAGTTTTCAATTGAATCTTTATTGTTTGAAAAACAATCAAAGCTCGATAAACATGATGTAATGCATCGTCAATACCGAGTTGTTAAAAATATATTTCAAATGTTATTACGATTTGCTTGAACTATGTCACTTCTATAACCGGACATAGGTCAAGGGAACTGATAAAATTACGACCGGCGAAATAAGAAACTTGAGTAAAAATATTTGAGAATTACGTGCTTAAGTCATTAACGTGACTTGAGTTGTTTTTATTAATGAGTCGCTATCATTCATTGTTGAATCGTTAGCATAGGGTTTAACTAATAAACTTGTGCAGATCTTATGATTAAAATTAAAAAAGGCCTCAACCTTCCTATTGCAGGTGAGCCAGCCCAAGTGATAGAAGACGGCCCGAAAATTCAACACGTAGCTTTGCTAGGTGAAGAATATGTCGGAATGCGTCCTTCGATGCTGGTTAAAGAAGGTGAGCGTGTCATAAAAGGACAGATTCTTTTTGAAGATAAAAAGAATCCAGGCGTGATGTTCACGAGTCCAGCCTGCGGTAAAGTTGTTGCTATTCATCGCGGTGAGCGTCGAGTTCTTCAATCTGTCGTTATTGAAATCGATGGGGATGAGCAAGAAACTTTTACTGCTTATAATCGAGATGAACTTGCAACGATAGAAAGTACAAAGGTTGAAGAAAATCTTTTAAAGTCAGGTTTGTGGACATCTTTACGAACGCGTCCATTTAGTCGCTCTCCACAGCCGGGCTCATCACCTGCTGCTATTTTTGTGACAGCGATGGATACAAATCCTCTCGCGGCAGATCCGATGATTGTTATTCGTGAAAATGAACAAGCATTTAATGATGGGCTGGTGGTGCTTAGTCGTTTAACTGAAGGTAAAGTTCATGTTTGTCATGGAATGGGAGAATTACCAAAAGTTACTTCGAGTTCACAAATTAGCTATACGCAGTTTGTCGGTCCACATCCGGCGGGTTTAGCGGGAACACATATTCATTTTCTTGAGCCTGTGAGTATCAAGAAAAAAGTATGGAGTCTTAATTATCAAGATGTTATCGCGATAGGTAAGTTATTCATTACTGGGTATCTTTATACAGATAGAGTTATTTCTTTAGCAGGACCGCAGGTTGAAAAGCCTCGTTTACTGCGCACTTGTTTAGGTGCAGATCTGTATGAACTCACCAAAGGTCAGCTTAAAGATGGGGAAAACCGTATTATTTCCGGTTCCGTGCTTTGGGGGGTTACCTGTGATGAAACGCATCATTATCTTGGCCGTTTTCATAATCAAGTCTCTGTTTTATCTGAAGGCCGTGATAAGGAACTATTTGGTTGGATCATGCCGGGTGCGGATAAATTTACGATTACACGCACGACTATTGGGCATTTTCTCAAAAATAAGCGCTTTAATTTCACCACAACAATGAATGGCGGTGAGCGTTCAATGGTACCAATTGGTAATTATGAGCGTGTTATGCCACTCGATATCATGATCACCCATCTGCTACGTGATCTCCTTGTTGGGGATACGGACACATCTCAAGAGTTGGGTTGTCTGGAGTTGGATGAAGAGGACTTAGGGCTAAGTACGTATGTATGCCCGGCCAAATATGAATATGGTCCAGTACTTCGTGACGTTCTGACTAAGATTGAGCTAGAAGGGTAATTCCATGGGTCTGAAAAATTTATTTGAAAAGTATGAGCACCATTTTGAACCCGGTGGAAAGTTAGAGAAATACTATGCGTTGTTTGAAGCTGTTTCGACCGTTTTTTACACGCCGGGAACTGTTACTAAGGGTCGTTCTCACGTTCGTGACACCATTGACCTGAAGCGTATGATGATTTTAGTTTGGCTTGCCGTATTCCCTGCGATGTTTTGGGGAATGTATAACGTTGGTAACCAAGCTATTCCTGCATTACATCACCTATATAGTGGCGTTGAGTTGCAGCAAGTGCTTGCCGGTGATTGGCATTACAGTGTTGCTCAATTTTTAGGTGCATCATTGACGCCTGATGCGGGCTGGGGAAGTAAAATGCTGCTTGGTGCAGTGTATTTTCTTCCTGTCTATCTAGTTGTCTTTCTTGTTGGAGGGTTCTGGGAAGTTTTATTTGCCATGATCCGTGGGCATGAAATCAACGAAGGCTTCTTTATTTCCTCAATATTATTTGCGCTAATTGTTCCACCAACCATTCCATTATGGCAGGCGGCGTTAGGGATAACATTTGGTGTTGTGGTTGCGAAAGAAATTTTTGGTGGAACAGGGCGCAATTTCTTAAACCCTGCTTTGGCAGGCCGAGCTTTCCTTTTCTTTGCTTATCCTGCACAGATTTCAGGTGACTTGGTTTGGACTGCGGCTGACGGTTTTTCGGGTGCAACTCCATTATCACAGTGGGCAACTGGCGGTGAACATGCGCTGATGAACACGGTGACAGGTGAACCCATTACTTGGATGCAAGCATTTCTAGGTAACATGCCGGGTTCTATTGGTGAAGTCTCGACATTGATGATTTTCATTGGCGGTGCACTTATTATTTTCTTCCGTATTGCTTCTTGGCGTATCGTTGCTGGAGTGATGTTAGGCATGATTGCCATGTCTTACTTGTTCAATCTAATCGGTTCAGACACCAATCCATTATTTGCTATGCAATGGTGGTGGCATATGGTTTTAGGCGGCTTTGCATTTGGTATGATTTTTATGGCGACAGACCCCGTTTCTGCATCATTTACAGATAAAGGTAAATGGGCATACGGTATTTTGATCGGTGTAATGTGCGTGCTTATCAGGGTTGCGAATCCAGCCTATCCAGAAGGAATGATGCTAGCAATCCTGTTCGCCAATCTGTTTGCTCCTCTGTTTGACTATATGGTCGTTCAAGCAAATATTAAGCGGAGAAAAGCCCGTGGCTAATGAAAAACCAAACAATAAAGATGGTATCGGAAGAACATTTCTAGTCGTTTTCATTTTATGTCTAGTATGTTCTGTCGTGGTAGCCGGTGCTGCTGTTGGGTTAAAACCTCAACAACAAGAACAAATCTTGTTAGATACACAACGTAATATTTTGAGTGTTGCGGGTTTGTTGAAACCAAATATGACTGTTGACGAAATTCAACAAGTTTATCGTGAACGTATTACACCTAAACTTCTGAATTTTAAAACTAATGAGTTATCCGATAGCACTAGCCGATATGATTTGAACAATGAGTTACGCAGTGATGAAACCAGTATTGCACTTTCACCTGCTGAGGATATTGCTAAAATTCGTCGTCGTGCAAAAAGCGCTGAAATTTATCTGGTTAAAGATGAAGCGGGTAAAGTTTCTCAAATCATTTTGCCAGTATATGGTTCAGGTTTATGGTCGGTGATGTACGCATTTGTAGCAGTGGATATTGATGGCGTGACATCTCGCGGTATTACTTACTATGCACATGGTGAAACACCGGGCCTAGGTGGTGAAGTTGATAACAAACAATGGATAGCACAATGGCCAGGTAAAAAATTGTTCAACGAACAAGGTATGCCTGCGATTAAAATCGTGCGTAGTGGTACAACCGATAGCCCATATGGTATTGATGGTCTTTCAGGTGCAACGCTGACATCAAACGGAATTCAACACACATTTGATTTCTGGATGGGTGATAACGGCTTTGGTCCGTTCCTGAAAAAAGTACGAGAAGGAGCGCTGAATAATGGCTGATTCAAAAGAAGTAAAACGCGTCCTACTTGGGCCGTTATTTGATAATAACCCAATTGCATTACAGGTTTTAGGTGTGTGTTCTGCATTAGCTGTTACCACTAAGATGGAAACCGCACTGGTTATGACTATCGCTGTAACCTTGGTTACTGCGTTCTCTAACTTTTTTATCTCACTGATTAGAAATTATATTCCAAGTAGTGTGCGGATTATCGTACAAATGGCAATTATTGCTTCACTGGTAATTGTTGTTGACCAAATTCTACGCGCTTATGCCTATGAGATATCAAAACAGCTTTCTGTCTTTGTTGGTTTGATTATCACCAACTGTATCGTTATGGGACGCGCTGAAGCTTATGCAATGAAAGCGCCACCTATTGAAAGCTTTATGGATGGTATCGGTAACGGCCTTGGTTATGGCGTTATTTTAGTTTTAGTGGGTTTCTTGCGTGAGTTATTTGGCTCAGGAAAACTGTTTGGTATCACGGTATTTGAATCGCTGCAAAATGGTGGTTGGTACATGCCGAACGGCTTGTTCCTTTTAGCGCCAAGTGCGTTCTTTATCATCGGCATGCTGATTTGGGGATTACGAACCTTGAGACCAGCTCAGATAGAGAAGGATTAACCTGATGGAACATTATATTAGCTTGTTTGTTAAAGCCATATTCATTGAAAACATGGCATTAGCGTTCTTTTTAGGTATGTGTACATTCCTTGCGGTATCGAAAAATGTCAAAACAGCTTTTGGTCTTGGAATTGCAGTTACTGTCGTTTTAGGTATCTCTGTGCCTGCAAATAACCTCGTGCTTAATTTAGTATTGCGCGATGGTGCTTTAGTTGAAGGAGTGGATTTATCATTTTTAAATTTCATTACCTTTATCGGGGTGATTGCAGCACTGGTTCAAATTCTCGAAATGATTTTGGATCGCTATTTCCCATCACTGTACAACGCATTGGGTATCTTCTTACCGTTGATTACCGTTAACTGTGCAATTTTTGGTGGTGTATCTTTCATGGCCCAGCGTGATTATAACTTTAGCGAATCCATCGTGTATGGCTTTGGTTCAGGTATTGGCTGGATGTTGGCGATTGTATTAATGGCCGCAATTCGTGAAAAAATGAAATATTCAGATATCCCAGCGGGTCTAAAAGGTTTAGGCATCACCTTTGTGACGACCGGTTTAATGGCATTGGGCTTTATGTCCTTCTCCGGCGTGCAGCTATAAAGGCGAGAAGAATTCATGGAAATTATTATTCTAGGTGTAGTGATGTTCACCCTGATAGTTTTGGTTTTGACAGGTTTGATCCTGTTTGCAAAATCTAAACTTGTCAATACAGGGAACATTAAGGTTGAAGTAAACGGTGACCCAGAGAAAAGTTTTGATGCGCCAGCAGGGGATAAGCTGCTAGGTATGCTGTCAAACCAAGGTATCTTTGTTTCATCGGCTTGTGGTGGTGGCGGTTCATGTGGCCAGTGTCGCGTAGTTATTAAAGAAGGTGGTGGTGATATTCTTCCAACCGAGCTTTCACATATTAACAAACGTGAAGCGAAAGAAGGTTGCCGCTTAGCTTGTCAAGTTAACGTCAAGCAAGACTTAAAAATTGAATTACCTGAAGAAATTTTTGGGGTTAAAAAGTGGGAATGTGAAGTTATCTCTAATGATAATAAAGCCACTTTCATTAAAGAATTGAAACTGAAAATTCCTGATGGGGAAGTGGTACCATTTCGTGCGGGGGGCTTTATTCAAATTGAATGCCCTGCACACGTAGTGAAATACTCAGATTTTGATGTGCCATTAGAGTACCGTGAAGATTGGGATAAATTTAATTTATTCCGCTATGTTTCTGAAGTGAAAGAGCCAACAGTACGTGCTTACTCTATGGCAAACTACCCAGACGAACATGGCATTATCTTGTTGAACGTGCGTATTGCAACACCCCCGCCGCGTAATCCCGATGTTCCACCAGGCATTATGTCCTCTTATATTTGGTCACTAAAACCAGGTGATAAGGTCACTATCTCAGGTCCATTTGGTGAGTTTTTTGCAAAAGAGACTGATGCTGAGATGATTTTTGTGGGTGGTGGCGCCGGTATGGCACCTATGCGTTCTCATATTTTTGATCAACTTCGTCGTTTAAATACTAAACGTAAGATTAGTTTCTGGTATGGGGCTCGTTCTAAACGTGAAATGTTCTACACCGAAGATTTTGATCAATTAGCAGCGGAACATGAAAATTTCACATGGAATGTTGCACTTTCCGATGCTTTACCAGAAGATAATTGGACTGGCTATACTGGATTTATTCATAATGTCCTGTATGAAAATTACCTCAAAGATCACCCAGCGCCAGAAGATTGTGAGTTCTATATGTGTGGACCTCCAATGATGAATGCTGCGGTCATCAAGATGTTAAAAGACCTTGGTGTTGAAGATGATAATATCTTACTGGATGATTTTGGTGGCTAATACTACTAACGCTAAGTAAGTTGCATTGATTGTTCATGTATAGTGGCAGTAAAATCTGAAACAAAGAGGGGAAAACATGTTTTTCCCCTCTTTAAGATTAAAGACCGAAAATCAGTGAATTGATTTTTTATTTATTTTGACTGAAACATTCTCTTTATTTGTAAAAATGTTGATATTGTTAATAGTCTAAGTGTCCACAAATGTGAACATTTACGATTGAAGCAGAGAAAATTATGCTAAACAGAAAGATGATCGCCCCAATACTGTTATTTGCAGCAACTTTATTTTTAACCGCCTGCGGTGGACCTGAACAGCAAAATATTCAGGGACAAACAATGGGGACTTATTATTCTGTTAAGTATGTCTCTGATTCGTCAGAACATTCAACTGAAGCGATTCAATCGGAAATTGATAAGCGTTTGGAAGAAGTTAATGACCAAATGTCAACATACAGACCTGATTCTGAGCTAAGTCGTTTTAATCAATCAAAAACGGTCAACGTACCTTTTCCTGTTTCCGCAGCAACGGCTAAAGTCGTCTCAAAAGCGATTGAAATTAATAAGTTAACCGATGGTTCTTTAGATGTGACGGTCGGCCCTTTAGTGAATTTATGGGGATTTGGACCGGAAGGACGCGTAACAAAAGCACCTACAGATGAAGAGTTAGAAAAGCGTCGGGCATGGGTTGGTATTGAAAAACTGTCTGTACAGGATAATAACCTAATTAAAACCATACCTGAGCTCTATGTAGATTTGTCATCAATAGCTAAAGGTTATGGTGTTGATGTTGTTGCTGAGTATTTAGAATCACTTAATATCAATGATTATATGGTTGATATCGGTGGAGAAGTTCGCACTAAAGGCCATAATGGTAAAGATGCACTTTGGCGGATTGCAATTGAAAAGCCCTCTACTGATGGCGTAAGCCAAACTGCACAAGAAATCATCGAACCAGGAAATCTGTCTATTGCGACTTCTGGTGATTACCGTAATTATTTTGAGCAAGACGGTGTTCGCTTCTCACATACAATTGATCCAAAAACAGGCAAACCAATTGTTCATAACCTCGTTTCGATTACTGTGCTTGCCGATAATTGCATGAGCGCTGATGGGTTATCGACAGGGCTGAATGTGTTAGGTCCAGATGTAGGTTTTGCACTTGCCGAAAAAATGAATATTCCTGTTTTTATGATTGTTAAGACGGATAAAGGGTTTGAAGAGCGTTATACTAAAGCATTCGAACCATTCTTAAAGAAAGACAGTAAATAGGAGGAGAAAGGAATGCTAAATACCTTTATTGCAGCCTTTGTCTTATTTTTATTGGCATTTTTAGGTATGTCACTTGGATATATTATTAAGCGTAAAAGTATTCAAGGGAGTTGCGGTGGGCTAAGCAGCATTGGTGTTGAGAAAGTATGCGATTGCCCAGAGCCTTGTGATGCACGTAAAAAACGGATGGCGCGTGAAGAAGCACGGCAAAAAATGTTAGATAAACATAGAATTATTTAAAGTGATATTTCTCGGTAAGCATACTTATGGAATATGGGTATGCTTATATTTATTAATATCTAATACATTTCTTTCGAACAAGAACCAGATGTAGGGTAAATAATAGACATCTGCTTTGAATTCCCGTTAAAATTAATGGTTACTTTGCCATTGTCGTTATCCTGAATTTGACAAGGCAGATAATCCCCACTACTCCAAAACTGCCCATCTTTAGTGACTATTTTTGCTTTCCATGCCATTTTGTCTTTTAAATCAAAGCTAAAGGTATGGATATCCTTAATAGTTCTTTTATCTGCCAAATTATAAAGAACAAAAACGTTCTCGATGATATTAGAACCTCGTTGATAAAAAATTTCGACTTTCTTTAAATCTTCATTCCAAAAATTCTCAATCGAGATTTGCCCAAGTGATGTAGACATAAATTTAGCCCTTTGATTATTAGATGTAATTAATTATCACATCAATATCTTAGGGTGTAATTAATATTGATTATCATTTGCTAACAACAAAGTATTCATTGAAATGCGTTATGAAATAAAAATGGCTTAATTAATCTATAGCGGGTAACAATATAATTTTGTTATTACATAAATTAGCTTAAGCCAGTTAATAAACTACTGTTTGAAGGCCTTCGGTGAGTCAACCATCACTGCATCTGCACCAATTTCTTTAGCTAATTGATAGTCACTGGCATTGTTTACACCAAATAAAATAATATAGGCGTTCCCTGTTTTTCTAAAACAATCAACCGCTTCTTTATCCCAAGACAGTGTTGCAGGAGAACGGGCTTCACCTAAAGTGTATTTCTCAACAACTTCGACTTTGCGGTGTAATTCAAAGCCATACCAACGAACGGATTGCGTATCTTGAGTGGTAGATTGTTCAGCTGCGACGGGGCACTGATGGTTCATTACACTATTTGCTAATAGGGTACGGGTATCATCACGGCTTTCAAAGGTATTAATTTTTGCCGAAATCTTTGGCAATGCTTTAATGAAATCGTTATTAGTGGAATAGAAGCGAACCTGATTAAATGCATTGGTTTTATTTAATAATGAAAATATCGCTTTTGCTTGGATATCAGGATCTGCATCTGGAGATTTCAAATCGATATAAAAAGGTGTATCTGGATATTTTTTTAAGATAGTTTCTAAAGTAGTAATGGTTGTTTCTTGAGCGGGTAACTGTAAGTTATTTTTTTGATTAAATTGGTGAGCTGCGCTTATTTGGCTGAGTTGTTCGGCAGAATAATTTGAAATTGGCCCTTTTTTATTGGTTAGCGCATCTAAGTCACTTGGTCGATACAGCACCAGCTGATCATCTTTACTGAGTTGTACGGTGAGCCAAATCGCATTGGCTTTATTATCTTTTGCTAAGTTAATTGCATAAAGGGTATTTTCTGGGGCATCAGCAGTTCCGGCTCGGTGTGCCACAATTTGTGGGTTTTGTGCGAATGCACTGTGACTAGCAAGAAGAAATAGACTGATAACCATTCCTTTTTTTATACGTGGTGTTAATTTATTCATTGTGTGTATTTCCTATGATGTTAATTATATCAATATGTTGTGTTAATTTTAATGAATTGTTGTTGTAATACTTTTTTTGTCATTTGTAAGTAGTTCTTCATGAAATTAAGACTAACTTGCAATTGTAATACGATTTTTTAATGGCTCTTCTCATCAAATTATATGGGTGAAGTTTAAGCTAATTGCTAGAATGCATTGATGTACAGGCACTATATACATATGGAAATCGTAGATTCTGGCAGTAATATATTTCAATCGTATGAATAAGTGCGTGACTGAATATTTCAAACGTCATCACACAATGAGGCATGTATATAATTGAATGTTTCATAACTATACTGTATATTTAATCAGTATTTTATGGTGTGAGTGTATTATGCGTAAAATTATTCATATTGATATGGACTGCTTTTATGCAGCGATAGAAATGCGTGATGATCCCTCTTTACGCAATGTGCCTGTCGCTGTGGGAGGAAGTGCGGATCGTCGAGGGGTTATCTGTACGGCAAATTATGAAGCGCGGCGCTTTGGTGTGCATAGTGCTATGTCCACGGCGATTGCGTTACGACTTTGTCCTCATCTTAAAGTTGTTTCAGGGCGAATGTCGTTATATAAAGAGACATCTGTCCGTATTCAGCAAATTTTCGCACGTTACACTGACTTAATTGAACCTCTTTCCCTTGATGAAGCTTACTTAGATGTTACTGATTGCCAACAATTACATGGCTCAGCAACCTTAATCGCAGAAGCTATTCGTCAACAAATTTTTGATGAATTACAACTCACCGCATCTGCGGGTATTGCACCGATAAAATTTTTGGCAAAAATCGCATCTGATCTGAATAAACCGAACGGTCAATACGTGATTAAACCGCAAGATATGGCTGAGTTTGTTTTAACATTGTCACTTAAAAAGATCCCCGGAGTAGGCAAAGTCACGGCTCAAAAATTAGCAGATATGGGATTACATACCTGTGCCGACGTCCAAAAATATGACGTAATCGCATTAATTAAAAACATGGGTAAATTTGGACAATCATTATGGGAGCGTTGTCATGCTATCGATGAGCGCCCAGTGAATCCTGATAGATTACGTAAATCGGTTGGGGTAGAGCGCACATTAGCGCAAGATATTCATCAGTGGGAGGAATGTTTATTGTTGTTGGATAAGCTATACGATGAACTGCAATTGCGCTTAGCAAAAGTAAAACCAGACTTACGTATTGCTCGCCAAGGTGTGAAATTTAAATTCGCTGATTTTCAACAAACAACACAAGAGCATGTTTATCCAATACTTGATAAATCAGATTTAGTTCAAATTGCAAAACAAGTTTGGGAAAATCGTCGGAAAGGTAGGGGAGTCCGGCTAGTGGGGTTGCATGTTATGTTGATAAGTCCTCAGCTCGAACAGCAATTATCCTTCATACTTTGAGCTATAACGTTGTTGGCTTCGCTTAGCTACTCGGGTCACATACTTATGTATTCTCTTTATCCTTCATACTTTGAGCCACAGCGTTGTTGGCTTCGCTCAGCTACTCGGGTCACATACTTATGTATGCTCCCCAAGATATCTTTGCTCGCCGCCTAGCTGTGACTCAAATTATTTTGGATAATATTTCAAAATTCAAAATTCAAAATT
>NZ_DOEH01000023.1:400804-417416 GCF_003533305.1 Providencia sp.
TTCAAAATTCAAAATTCAAAATAAAAAAGCACCCTTTAAGGATGCTTTGATATGCAAAGATAAAATGAAGTTAAATTAATTTTTAACTGGAATATCTTTTAAAATTGCGGTTAATAATGTCCAGTATTGGCCAACGCTTTCAATATGCACGCGTTCATCAGGTGAGTGAGCACCACGAATAGTTGGGCCGATAGAAACCATATCCATTAATGGGTAAGGTTTTTTGAACAAGCCACACTCAAGACCCGCGTGGATAACCATAATATTAGGTGTTTTACCAAACAGTTTTTGGTAAGTTGCGCTAACAATATGCATAACCGGTGAATTTGCATCGGGTTGCCAGCCTGGGTAGCTGCCTTGTGCTTTGCATTTGGCTTGCGCTAATTTGCTGATTGAAGTCAGCATATTAACAACATAATTTTTGCCACTATCAATCAAAGAGCGGACTAAGAAGATAACTTCGGCTTTATCTTCTGTCATGGTGACAACGCCTTCATTCAGTGAAGTTTCAACAACACCTTTAGCAACATCACTCATACGAATAACGCCATTTGGCGCAGCATTTAAGAAGAACACAAACCGTTTTTGGCAATCATCAGTGATCGCTTTAAGCTCAGTTTTGGTTTCATCGAGTAAAAAGACCACATTAGGCTCTACAGCCGCTAATTCATTTTGCAAAATAGCTTCATAACGCGCTCTAAGCGCTGTTAACTCATCTACTTTATCAGCAGGAACTGCAACAATAGCATGACCTTCACGTGGAATTGCATTGCGCAGAGTGCCACCAGTTAATTCGAGCAATTTTAAGCCCAAGTCTTCTGCATGACCTGCGAGAAAACGTGCTAATAGCTTGTTGGCATTGCCTAATCCAAGGTGTACATCACCACCGGAATGGCCACCTTTTAAACCTTTTAACGTTAAGGTAAAGGTTTTATAGCCTTGGGGTAATGCTTCGCGAGTTAAATCGAATGTTGCAGTAAAATCAACACCACCCGCACAACCCATGTAAATTTCGCCTTCTTCTTCTGAGTCCGTGTTGATCAGAATGTCAGCTTGTAACCAATTAGGCTGTAAACCAAATGCGCCGTCCATGCCTGTTTCTTCGGTCATGGTTAGCAAAACTTCAAGTGGACCATGTTCAACTGTATCATCAGCCAACACTGCAAGTGCAGATGCCATACCGATGCCATTATCAGCACCGAGGGTAGTGCCTTCAGCAGTGACCCATTCACCATTCACATAAGGACGGATTGGGTCTTTTGTGAAATCATGAACAGTATCATTATTTTTTTGTGGAACCATATCTAAGTGTGCTTGTAAAACGACTGCTTTACGATTTTCGTAGCCTGCCGTTGCTGGCTTACGGATCAAGATATTACCCACTTGGTCTCTTTCTACGTGAAAACCTTTTTGTTTTGACCATTCGATAATATGTGCAGCAAGCGCTTCTTCATGCTTAGAAGGGTGTGGAATTGAGCAGATTTTGGCGAAAATGTCCCAAAGCGGTTGTGGTGAGAGTTTAGATAGTTGTGACACGTTTTTTCTCCTTAAATTTTCCCGTTATATTTCAAGTTGTCGCATTATCGGGCGGCTAAACTACAACTCTCAATATTTAAAGGATATATCGCTTAAATGGTTGCCTAACAGCATGAAGCCTATAGTTAAAGACCTCATTATTGATTGGTTCAGCATACCACTTTATTTTGAACAATGGACAGTGTAAATGATATTAATTCAGGCCAGTAGGTGATTATTACTGGTTTTTAGTGCGCCGAATCACTATAATCTCGCGCAACCTTTTTTCCGCAAAACACATTCAGTTTTACTCAGCGTCGGGACCCGAATATTATGAGCGAAAAATATGTCGTAACGTGGGATATGTTGCAAATACATGCCCGTAAACTCGCACAACGTTTGTTACCAGTAGAGCAATGGACTGGGATTATCGCGGTTAGCCGTGGTGGTTTAGTTCCTGCCGCACTTCTTGCTCGTGAGCTAGGTATCCGTCACGTTGATACCGTATGCATCTCTAGCTATGACCATGACAATCAACGCGAAATGAATATTATTAAGCGTGCAGAGGGTAATGGTGAAGGCTTTATCATCATTGATGATTTAGTTGATACCGGTGGTACTGCACAAGCTATTCGTGACATGTATCCAAAAGGTCATTTTGTCACCATTTTCGCAAAACCTGCGGGCCGTCCATTAGTTGATGACTATGTTATCGATATCCCTCAAGATACTTGGATTGAACAGCCATGGGATATGGGGGTTGTATTTGTGAAACCTCTGTGCGAGCAAGATAAATAAATCGTTATTTTATATTTTTAATGCATAGGTAAAAGATAACGACAATTAAATCTTAAAAATTTTTAGTTGTTGTAAACAAAACATGAATACCTAATAAATTTGTTAAAAATACGATATTATAGGGGAATGCAATAGCATTCCCTTTTGTTTTATATAGCCGTCATATTCCAAAATTATATGAGTAGGTGATAAGTAATGACTCAGCAAAATCTCTCCGAAAAACTCTTCAAACCTAAAATAAGACAAGTTGAAACCTCTACATTAGTCTCTTATTCCTCATATGATCTGCCTGAAATAAAAGATCATAGCGTATTAAACGGAACTCAACATGCCGGTTGGTACCGGATGATTAATCGCTTAATGTGGATTTGGCGTGGTATCGACGCATTAGAAATTGAGGAAGTTTTAAGTCGTATTGCTGTTTCAGATGCTAAACGCAGTAATGAGAACCTTCTTGATACTGTTATTGGTAATCGACGCGGTAATTGGTGCTTTGAATGGTCGCATCAAGCCATGCTTTGGCAGCAAAAGGCATTACAATTCGAAAAGGGTGAAAAGGCATGCGATGCATGGTTACGGGCGGCTAATTTATATAGTATCGCCGCTTACCCTTTTATTAAAGGCGATGAATTAGCTGACCAAGCTGTATTATTGGCGTGTAAAGCTTATGACAGTGCAGCACAATTTTCTGAATATCAATTGAAAAAAATTGCGTTCAAAATTGAAGGTGGTAAAGAGGTTTGTGGTTTTTTACATATTCCTTCAAATGCACAAGGACCTTATCCTACCGTGATGGTTTGCGGTATGTTAGATAGTTTGCAAATTGATTTTAATCGTTATTTTCGGGATTATTTAGAGCCGCTTGGCATTGCGATGTTAACGTTGGATATGCCTTCAATTGGCTACTCAATAAAATATAAATTATCTCAAGAAACCAGTACATTACATGAGCAAGTTGTTCGCCAGTTAGATACCATTCCTTGGATTGATCATACTCGTTTTGGTATTGTAGGGATGCGCTTTGGGGCAAATATAGCATTAAGACTAGCTTATATGTGTCCTGATAAAATAAAAGGCGTTGCCGTCATCGGACCAATTGTTCACAGTTTACTTAATGACGAAAAATATCAAAAAGATATTCCTCGTATGGTATTAGATGTATTTGCGAGTCGTATTGGTATTTATCAAGTTGATGGTGCTTCTTTACGTCATGAATTAAGTTGTTATTCATTGAAAAAACAAGGCCTTCTTGGTAAACGTAGTAAAGTGCCTATGATGTCAGTATGTTTGAAAAATGACATTTATAGTCCGAAAGAAGAGTCAACTTTAATCGCGCGTTCATCAGTGGATGGTGATTTAGTTATGTTACCAAGTAGTCCAATTTTTGCAAATTTTGAAAAAGCACTGAGTGAAACGACAGCTTGGTTAAAAACTAAAATACTTTAATTTTATTGAATGACTTGCTTATTTCTTGGCTTTTGTTAAAAAGGGATCTTCCCAAGAAGGAGATCCTTAACATGGCTTTACCGACTGAATATTCAAATGGAAAGTATTTAAAGAAATTTGCTGCAATGGGTCCTTATTTACGCGAAAAACAATCACTAAATGGTTGTTATTTTTTTGATAGCTTAGTTGTTTGCGTTAATGCGAATATCTCACCCGAAAAACGTGAATTTTGGGGGGGGTGGTTGAAATTAGTTGCCACTAGCGAAGGTTTTGAATTTTCTTATCAACTTGGCTTATATAATAGCCATGGTAGTTGGCAAGCTAAAGTGTTGAAAGATCCTGTCACGATAGCCGCAGTAGAAAAAAATTTGGTATCGTTTCACCAAGCCCTTTCTAAACAATTATCCGAGCTTGAGTTAACCCTCTTCCCTTCGCAACTAATGACAGAATTAAAACTGGAATTAAGCGCATAAATTTGTTTTAAACAAACTTTTGTTGAATTTTGCGTTATGCCTGTTGGCATAACGCGTTTCACCTGATAAAAATGATAGCTACTTTGTAATTTATTAATCCTAATGGCAGAAAAATGATGAAAAATAGCCAGACGCTGGTTGTTAAGTTAGGTACCAGTGTATTGACGGGGGGCTCACGCCGTTTAAATCAAGCTCATATTGTTGAGTTAGTTAGGCAGTGTGCGCAGCAATATGAAAAAGGGCACCGCATTATTATTGTGACATCAGGGGCAATTGCCGCTGGTCGCGAACATCTTAATTACCCCGAATTACCAGCAACTATTGCATCTAAACAGTTGTTAGCGGCGGTCGGTCAAAGTCGTCTGATCCAATTGTGGGAAAGGCTGTTTTCTATTTACGGCATTCATATTGGCCAAATGTTGCTAACTCGGGCAGATCTTGAAGACCGTGAACGTTTCTTGAATGCCAGAGATACACTTCAAGCATTACTTGATAACGGCATTATTCCTGTTATTAATGAAAATGATGCGGTAGCGACTGCGGAAATTAAAGTGGGCGATAACGATAACTTATCGGCTCTTGCCGCAATTTTAGGCGATGCTGACAAACTTTTATTACTGACCGATATCGAAGGTTTGTATGATGCAGACCCCCGCAGTAATCCTGATGCTAAGTTGATCCCAGAAGTTTATGGTGTTAATGACGAATTACGTAAAATGGCGGGTGATAGTGTAAGTGGTTTAGGGACAGGCGGAATGGCAACTAAATTACAAGCTGCGGATGTTGCTGGTCGAGCGGGTATTGATGTTATCATTGTCGCGGGTAATAAGCCGGATGTAATTAGTGCTGTAATTGAAAATATTCCTGTAGGGACAAGGTTCTACGGACAAAAAAATCCGATGGAGAACCGTAAACGCTGGATTTTTGGTGCGCCAGCCGCAGGTGATGTTTATATTGATGATGGCGCACAGCTTGCCATCTTAGAAAAAGGCAGCTCATTATTGCCTAAAGGTATTAAGAAAATCGAAGGTGATTTTTCACGAGGTGCAGTGATCCGAATTCGTAATATGGTCGGAAAAGACTTAGCCCATGGTGTGAGCCATTACAATAGCGATGCACTGCGCATGATTGCGGGTCATCATTCACAAGAAATTGGTCGCATACTTGGCTATGAACATGGCTCAGTTGCTGTTCATCGCGATGATATGATAGTGAGTTAATTATGTTAGAGAAAATGGGTAAAGCGGCACGAGTGGCCTCATGGCAATTAGCGCAATTAAGCACAAAACAAAAAAATGCAGCCCTTGAGCAAATTGCTGATTTATTAGAACAAGAAAGTGCAGTTATTTTGTCTGCTAATCAGCAAGACATGAAACTGGCGAAAGACAGTGGCATGACTGAGGCATTACAAGATCGTTTGTTATTGACCGAAGCTCGCCTAAAAAATATTGCTGATGATGTTAGGCAGGTTTGCCAATTAGCAGACCCTGTTGGTCAAATTATTGATGGCAGCTTACTTGATAGTGGCCTAGATTTACAACGTCGCCGAGTTCCTCTTGGGGTTATTGGTGTGATTTATGAAGCTCGCCCGAACGTTACTGTTGATGTCGCTTCCTTGTGCTTAAAAACAGGTAATGCGGTTATTTTGCGTGGTGGAAAAGAGACTCATAATACCAACCTTGCCGTTGTGAGTGTTATTCAACAAGCGCTTAAAAATAGCGGATTGCCTGCTGATGCAGTACAAGCAATTAATAACCCTGATCGTGAATTAGTTGCTCAGCTACTAAAATTAGATAGTTATATCGATATGCTGATACCACGAGGTGGCGCTGGTTTACATCGATTATGTCGTGAACAATCAACGATCCCAGTCATAACGGGTGGTATTGGTGTTTGCCATACTTTTGTCGATGAATCCGTTGATTTTGATAAAGCACTCAGTGTGATAGTCAATGCTAAAGTTCAGCGTCCAAGTGCGTGTAATTCACTTGAAACATTATTAGTGCATCAAAGTATTGCAGCTGATTTTATGCCGCGATTGAGTGAAGTCATGGCACAAAAACAAGTCACCTTACATGCCAGTGAGCAGGCTATGCCTTTTTTACAGCAAGGGCCAGCTAAGGTTATTGATGTTAAACCTGAAAATTTAATTGATGAGTGGTTATCGCTTGATCTGAATGTTGAGATTGTGGCTGATATAGATGCGGCGATTGACCACATTCGACATTATGGTACCTCTCATTCAGATGCGATTTTGACTGAATCGCTGAGTCAGGCAAATTATTTTGTTCATCGGGTTGATTCCTCTGCTGTTTACGTTAACGCGAGTACACGTTTTACCGATGGTGGGCAATTTGGTTTAGGTGCTGAAGTTGCTGTGAGCACGCAAAAATTACATTCACGAGGCCCTATGGGGCTTGATGCACTAACGACCTATAAGTGGATTGGCTACGGTGATTTTCTTAGCCGTGCTTAACGCGTAAACTGTTATAACGAGAGCTACACTAAGGTGTAGCTTTATTTTTTATTGTTTGCCGTTTTTGACCGCCACTGATTAACAGCTGTGTGGCAGATGTAACGTAACAATCATGATGGGATGAATTTTGATGTTTTACATTATAGGTCCAAGAGGTTCTGGAAAGACAACAATCGGCAAGCGTTTAGCTGAGCATAAAGGGTATCAATTTGTCGATACTGACAAACTTATCTTAGAACATGCAGGTAAAAGTATTGCTGAAATTGTTGCTCAACATGGATGGGCGTATTTTCGACATCTAGAAAGCGAGATATTACAATCAATTAAGCAAGACAAAACGATTGTTTCGACCGGTGGTGGAATTATTCTTTCTGAAGAAAATCAGCGGATTATGCGTGATAACGGTACTGTGATTTATTTGAGCGCAGATCCGAGTATATTGGCACAGCGGTTAGCAGCAGAACCTCAAGAAGATCAACGCCCTAGCTTGACTGGAAAGTCTTTATTAGAGGAAATAGAAGAAGTGATGCAGCTAAGAGAGCCTATTTACCTAGCTACAGCGCATCATGTTGTTGATGCCACTCAACCTATAGATGTTATTATTCAACAAGTGAAAGATTTAACATAAATGCTTTACCGTTTAATCACACTTTCGGAATAAACTACTTAGTATCATAAGTAATATCGCGACATAATCATGATTGTATAATTATTCACTAATTCATAAAGCATCGTCATAATATAGGGATTCATTATGTTGGCAAAAATTGTCAAAACCATACTTAGATTTTTATTTCGAGTTCAAGTTATTGGCGACGCTAAGGAATTTAATCAAGATAAATGTTTGATTACACCTAATCATGTTTCCCTTCTTGATGGTGTTTTAGTCGCTTTATTTTTGCCTGTAAAACCTGTATTTGCTGTCTATTCTACATTTGCGACACCGCGAATGATTAAGTTATTAAAGCCTTATGCTGATATTGTTCCTCTCGATCCCGCTAACCCTTTAGGTATTAGAACGTTAGTCAAAGAAGTCGATAAAGGGCGTCCAATTGTTATTTTTCCGGAAGGGCGCATCTCTGTTCATGGCTCTTTGATGAAAATCTATGAGGGCGCTGCATTTGTGGCGGCTAAATCCCAAGCTAAAGTTGTCCCAATTCGTATTGAAGGGGCTGAACGTAGTCATTTTGGATATCTAAAGGGGATTATTCCGCTTAAATGGTTCCCTAAAATCACGTTGCATATTTTACCCGCTCAAACAATCCCAATGCCTGATGCACCTAAATCGGTTGAACGCCGTAGCCTTGCAGGGGAACATCTTTATCAAATAATGAAGTCGGCGCGTATGGCTTGTCGACCACAAATGACATTAGTTGAAGCTTTCATCGATAGTGTGCAACGCTTTGGTCGATGCACTCCATGTATTGAAGATATTGCGTTCAAAGAAGATTCTTACCAAGGCCTACTGAAAAAAACCTTGGGTGTGGGACGCATTATCGAACGCTATACAAAAGAAAATGAGCGTATTGGTCTATTGCTACCGAATGCAACCGTTACTGCTGCTGCTATATTTGGCGCATTAATGCGGGGGCGAGTGCCTGCCATGCTGAATTATACCGCAGGTAGCCATGGAATTAGTAACGCATTAAAAGCCTCTGCGGCAAACGTGGTCTTTACTTCTCGTCAGTTTTTAGAAAAAGGCAACTTGACCCATATTCCTCAGCAAGTGCCGGAAGCAACTTGGATTTATCTTGAAGATTTAAAAGATACCGTCACTTTGCAAGATAAGATCTGGATTGTTAAACATTTATTTTCACCCCGTAAGGCAATAATCCCTCGCAAAGTTGATGATGAAGCTATCGTACTGTTTACCTCTGGGTCAGAAGGTACGCCAAAAGGGGTGGTTCATAGTCATGCAAGCTTGTTAGCGAACGTTGAGCAAATTAAAACCATTGCAGATTTCACTCCGCGCGATCGCTTTATGTCATCACTGCCATTATTTCATGCATTTGGTTTGACGGTGGGTTTGTTTATCCCTCTCTTTTCCGGTAGCCGCGTATTTCTCTATCCAAGCCCTTTGCATTACCGAATTATTCCTGAGTTGGTTTACGATAAAAACTGTACCGTTTTATTTGGTACTTCGACCTTTTTAGGTAATTATGCCCGTTTTGCTCATCAATATGATTTTGCTCGCTTGCGTTATGTCGTTGCTGGTGCTGAAAAATTATCAGATAGCACCAAAAAAATCTGGTTTGAAAAATTTGGTATTCGTATTCTTGAAGGCTATGGCGTGACCGAATGCGCACCTATAGTGTCAATCAATGTGCCAATGGCAACCAAAGAAGGCTCTGTGGGACAAATTTTGCCAGGAATGGAAGCTCGGATCATCCCACTATCAGGTATAGAAAAAGGTGGAAAGTTGCAGCTCAAAGGCCCGAATATCATGAAAGGCTATTTGCGTGTTGAAGCGCCGGGTATTCTAGAAACGCCGAGTGCTGAAAATGCACAGGGTGAGCGAGAGCCAGACTGGTACGATACTGGTGATATTGTTGAATTAGATAAAAGAAATTACTGCACTATTAAAGGTCGAGTAAAACGTTTTGCTAAACTTGCAGGCGAAATGGTTTCTTTGGAAAGTATTGAACAAATGATCTTTAGCATGTCACCGAATGCACAGCACGGAGTTGTTACTAAACCTGATAGTAGTAAAGGCGAAGCACTCGTTTTATTTACTACCGATAAGCAACTGGACCGTAGTGCATTATCTACGGCGGCTAAAAGTAAAGGGTTAACTGAACTTGCCGTTCCTCGTGATATCCGTTGGGTAAAAGAACTTCCTGTATTAGGTAGCGGAAAAACCGATTTTGTTACGCTAAAACAAATGGCTTTGAAGGATGAATAAAATGGACGATTTAGCGCAAAAGGCTCCGTTATTAAGTCGAGGCATGAAGGCTGTACTGGCTTCACAATTTCTTTCTGCTTTTGCGGATAATGCATTGTTATTTGCAATTTTGGCGCAGCTCAAGGCTGAGTTTTATCCAGAATGGAGTCATCCAATACTGCAAATGGTTTTTGTTTTTACCTATATCGTATTAGCACCTTTTGTCGGCCAAATCGCAGATCGGTTTTCAAAAGGCCGAGTCATGTTGTTTTCTAATATCTTTAAATTTATTGGTGCGCTTGGTATCTGTGTCGGAGTCAATCCATTCTTATGTTATGGATTAGTGGGAATAGGTGCTGCATCTTATTCACCTGCTAAATACGGGATATTAGGTGAATTAACTGGGGGGGATAACCTGGTTAAAGCCAATGGTATGATGGAAGCTTCAACTATTGCGGCAATCCTTGTTGGTTCAGTCGTAGGTGGAATGTTATCTGATATCAATCTCATGCTTGCACTTGGCACCTGCGCTGCATTATATGCGCTCGCCGTTGTGGTCAACTTTTTCATTCCACATCTTGCAGCGGCAAGACCGGCTAAGGGTTGGAATTTCAAACAACTTTTAATCGATTTTTTATCTGCTTGTCGTATATTGTGGGCGAATCAAGAAAGTCGTTTCTCTTTGGTAGGTACAAGCTTGTTTTGGGGGGCTGGTGTCACGTTACGTTTTTTATTAGTGGCATGGGTACCTATTGCTCTTGGGTTACAAGATAACACAACGCCAACAGTCCTTAATGCGATGGTTGCGGTGGGGATTGTTGCTGGGGCAGGGCTTGCCGCTAAATTTATCACACTTAAAACAGTTTATCGTTGTATTCCTGCTGGTATTGTTATTGGTGTGATGGTTATCTTACTTTCGTTACAAACTAGCCTATTACCTTCTTATTTTATTCTCATTGTTCTTGGGATATTTGGCGGTTTATTTGTCGTTCCTCTTAATGCGTTATTGCAAGAGAAAGGAAAAGAAACTGTCGGTGCAGGTAATGCCATCGCTGTTCAAAATTTAGGTGAAAATAGTGCAATGCTAATTATGTTAGGATTGTATTCACTGGCAATAAAAGTAGGATTGTCGGTAGTTCATGTGGGAATTGGCTTTGGTGCGGTATTTACTATCGCTATTGCAGGATTATGGATTTGGGATCGCGCTCGTAAAAAAGTTTAAATAAAGGTGTACAACAAAATGGTCGATGAGAAGCAACTCGAAATATTAAGTATTCAGATTGGCAAATTACTCTTGCAACAAGGTAAAACAGTCACCACTGCGGAGTCTTGTACTGGAGGATGGATAGCTAAAGTACTTACGGATATTGCAGGTAGCTCAGCCTATTTTCATCGTGGTTTTGTAACATACAGTAATGATGCAAAGCACCAAATGATTGGTGTACAAAATGAATTATTTCAGCAATTTGGTGCAGTAAGTGCACAAGTTGTATCTGAAATGGCAACAGGCGCACTAAAAGAAGCCGCGGCTGATTATGCTGTATCTGTGAGTGGTATTGCAGGTCCTGATGGCGGTAGTATAGAAAAACCAGTTGGGACCGTTTGGTTTGGTTTTGCTCAAAAACAAGCTGATGGAAGCAGTGATGTGATAACAAAACAGTGCTTGTTTCAAGGTGATAGAAATCAAGTTCGTTTAGAATCAACGTGTTATGCGCTTGAGTTTCTTTTACAGATCATAAGTAAAAAATCTTCTTGATACTGTATGATTATACAGTATACTTGGTTCCAACAAATTAAATCCAATCGTTTTATCGCAGTGGTTAATATCATTGCACTTAGGGAGTGAACATGGCTATTGATGAAAACAAACAAAAAGCACTTGCTGCGGCACTTGGTCAAATTGAAAAGCAATTTGGTAAAGGTTCTATTATGCGCCTTGGTGAAGACCGCACAATGGATGTTGAAACTATCTCAACAGGCTCTTTATCACTCGACGTTGCACTAGGTGCTGGTGGTTTACCATTAGGGCGTATTGTTGAAATCTATGGCCCTGAATCTTCAGGTAAAACAACGCTGACATTACAAGTTATTGCATCAGCTCAACGTAGTGGTAAAACATGTGCGTTTATCGATGCTGAGCATGCTCTTGACCCTATCTATGCTAAAAAGCTAGGCGTTGATATCGACAACTTGCTTTGTTCTCAACCGGACACTGGTGAGCAAGCATTAGAGATTTGTGATGCACTGACACGCTCTGGTGCTGTAGATGTTATCATTGTTGACTCCGTTGCCGCTTTAACACCAAAAGCAGAAATTGAAGGTGAAATTGGCGATTCACATATGGGCCTTGCTGCTCGAATGATGAGTCAAGCGATGCGTAAGCTTGCGGGTAACCTGAAAACATCAAATACACTTTTAATCTTTATCAACCAAATTCGTATGAAAATTGGTGTGATGTTCGGTAACCCAGAAACCACAACGGGCGGTAATGCACTGAAGTTCTATGCATCTGTACGTTTAGATATTCGCCGCATTGGTGCTGTAAAAAATGGTGACGAAATCGTTGGTAGCGAAACGCGTGTCAAAGTGGTGAAAAATAAAATTGCTGCGCCATTTAAACAAGCAGAATTCCAAATCCTTTACGGTGAAGGTATTAATACCGTTGGTGAGCTGATTGACCTTGGTGTTAAACATAAGTTGATTGAAAAAGCAGGGGCTTGGTATAGCTACAAAGGCGAAAAAATTGGCCAAGGTAAAGCTAACTCAACAGTTTATTTGAAAGAACGCCCAGAAATCGCAAATGAAATCGATACGAAACTGCGTGAAATGTTATTAAACCACACTGGTGAATTTAATAGTGCAGCAACTGACTTCATCAGTGATTCTGATGAAGAGGAAACGACAGAAGAAATTTAATTCTAGTTTAGTTTTCTAATAAATCAGTCGGTTATAGACGCCACTCTAAAATGAGTGGCGTTTTTTTGTTTTTATCTATCATAATATTTATTTTCACTTATCATAATAATAGTTTATCGGGTTGTTTTTCTGTGGAAAAATACCGTGACCAGAGGTATAAACATACTTTCAGAAAATATCTAGACGCTTTACAATAAAAGCCGCAAATGGATGTATCTAAATTTTACTTCTAAATAAAGAGACTTTATTTTATTAGTCACTTTTTAATCGGAGAGTTGATTAGAGGTGATGTTACATTCCATCTCAACAATTCGTAATTCAGTTTTCAGCTTGTTATCGGGATAAATATGAGTAAAAGCACCGCTGAGATCCGTCAAGCGTTTCTCGACTTTTTTCATACGAAAGGTCATCAAGTGGTCGCCAGCAGTTCGCTAGTGCCAAATAATGACCCTACTTTATTGTTCACTAACGCAGGGATGAACCAGTTCAAAGATGTATTTCTTGGCCTGGATAAAAGAGCATATTCCCGAGCGACAACCGCACAACGTTGCGTGCGAGCAGGTGGTAAACACAACGACCTAGAAAACGTAGGTTATACAGCACGTCACCATACCTTCTTTGAAATGTTAGGTAACTTCAGTTTCGGCGACTATTTCAAGCATGAAGCGATACAATTTGCTTGGGAATTATTAACCAGTGAAGATTGGTTTAATCTACCGAAAGAAAGACTGTGGGTTACTGTATACGCGACAGATGATGAAGCTTATGACATCTGGAATAAAGAAATTGGCATTCCAGTTGAACGCATAATTCGTATTGGCGATAACAAAGGTGCTCCATACGCGTCTGATAACTTTTGGCAGATGGGCGATACGGGGCCATGTGGTCCTTGCACTGAAATTTTCTACGATCATGGTGATCACATCTGGGGTGGACCGCCTAATAGCCCTGAAGAAGACGGTGATCGCTATATTGAGATCTGGAATCTTGTTTTCATGCAATTTAACCGTCAATCAGACGGTACGATGGAACCGCTACCTAAACCATCAGTTGATACAGGAATGGGCTTAGAGCGCATTTCAGCAGTACTACAGCATGTAAATTCTAACTATGATATTGATATTTTCCGCGAATTAATTTCAGCCGCTGCAAATGCGACAGGTGCAAGTGATCTTTCTAATAAATCATTGCGCGTGATTGCTGACCACATTCGTTCGTGTGCATTCTTAGTTAGCGATGGTGTCATTCCGTCGAATGAAGGGCGTGGTTATGTACTTCGTCGTATTATTCGCCGTGCGGTACGTCATGGTTATATGCTAGGTGCGAAAGAGACATTTTTCTACAAATTAGTCGCGCCGTTAGTTAAAGTCATGGGCTCAGCTGCGGATGAACTTCAACGTCAACAAGCGATGGTAGAAAAAGTTCTTAAAACAGAAGAAGAGCAATTTGCACGCACGTTAGAGCGTGGTTTGCAATTACTTGATGACGAATTAGCTTCTTTAAAAGGCGACACCCTAGAAGGTGAAGCGGCATTCCGTCTATATGATACTTACGGCTTTCCTATTGATTTAACGGCAGATGTTTGTCGTGAGCGTAATATCAAAGTAGATGAAGAAGGTTTTGAGCGTGCAATGGAAGATCAGCGCCGTCGCGCAAGAGAATCTAGCGGTTTTGGCGCGGATTATAACTCATTGATTAAAGTTGAAAAAAGAAGTGAGTTTTCAGGTTATCAAGAGGATAAGCAACAAGCGACAATCACTGCACTTTATAAAGATGGTCAGCCTGTTGATTCTTTAAATGTAGGTGAAGAAGGCATTGTGATCCTTGATAAAACTGCATTTTATGCAGAGTCAGGTGGTCAGGTTGGTGATACTGGTATCTTGAAAAATGATAGTGGAAACTTTGTTGTTACAGATACTCAGAAATATGGTCAGGCAATCGGTCATATTGGTAAGGTGACAACGGGGTCGTTGGTCATCAATCACCGTATAAATGCTGAAATTGATAGTGAAAGACGTAATGCTATTCGCTTAAATCACTCAGCAACACACTTATTACATGCTGCACTGCGCCAAGTTTTAGGTGAACATGTTTCACAAAAAGGCTCATTAGTTAACGATAAATACCTGCGCTTCGATTTTTCGCATTTTGAAGCCATGACGCAAGACCAATTACGTCAAGTAGAAGATATTGTTAATGCTCAAATTCGTCATAATTCAGTAATTGAAACAGAATTGATGGATTTAGAGGGAGCAAAAGCAAAAGGTGCTATGGCATTATTTGGTGAGAAATATGATGAGCGTGTGCGAGTATTGAGCATGGGCGATTTTTCTATCGAATTATGTGGTGGTACACATGCTAGCCGCACGGGTGATATTGGTTTATTCCGTATCTTGAGTGAATCAGGTACCGCAGCAGGCGTTCGTCGTATAGAGGCCACAACAGGCTCAACGGCGATTGAAAGTGTTCACAGTCAATCTGAGCAACTTGCCGCAATTGCTCATTTATTGAAAGGTGACATGAATAGCTTGGTTGAAAAAGTTAAGTCTGCATTAGATAAATCTCGTCAACTCGAAAAAGAGATTTTACAACTTAAAGACCAGCAAGCTTCTCAAGAAAGTGCTTCATTAAGTAGCAAAGCAAAAGATATTAAGGGTGCTAAGTTACTCGTTAGCCAATTAAGTGACACTGAACCTAAACTATTAAGAACCATGGTTGATGACCTGAAAAATCAGTTGAAGTCAGCGATTATCGTGCTTTCAACAACGAGTGGTGATAAAGTCAGTGTGATTGTTGGTGTAACTAATGATTTGACTGCTAAAGTTAAAGCAGGTGATTTGATATCTTATGTTGCACAGCAAGTTGGTGGTAAAGGTGGTGGACGCCCAGATATGGCTCAAGCTGGAGGTAATGACGTTAATGCGTTACCGGCGGCTATGGCGAGTGTCGAAGAATGGGTTGCTTCACGACTATAACAGCTTGACTAAATTGCCTCATCATTTTATGAGGCAATTTTAATCTGTTGCAGCATTGTTAAAGTGTTGCGGGTAGTGCTATATTTTGCTTGTAAATAATTAGAATGCTTGCCTTGATGGCATCAATGCTTTAGGTGAATGTCATTGCTTTACGTTTTCACGGTGTGTGATGGACAATAGCGGGGATACCTAGAGACCCGACTCTTTTAATATTTCAAGGAGCAAAGAATGCTTATTCTGACTCGTCGAGTTGGTGAAACACTCATGATAGGCGATGAGGTAACAGTTACTGTATTGGGCGTCAAAGGCAACCAAGTTCGTATTGGTGTTAATGCCCCAAAAGAGGTTTCTGTTCACCGTGAAGAAATTTATCAACGGATCCAGGCCGAAAAGACTCAACCAGATAATCAATAATAATGAATAAGCGTCCAGTTATTGACCACACAGCATGAATGGGCGCTTGTCTTACTCCTTAAATTCAATTCAACAAACTTAATTTCTAAGTCTTTATTAGTGAAATTTAATGCCTTTGAGTCGTTAGCAAATAAATTTGCGGGCTGCTATCAATTCTATTTCTTTCTTTTTTATTTTTCTTTAGCTTAAGATTTGGCCGATTTTAGATGGTTAATCAAAATAATGCGATTAATTACTCATTTTGGGTGCACTGTTTTTATTCATAAAGTTATACAGATAACAGCGGATAAATATGTATTTCGGTGTTAAACTAAGCATCTTGCTTGTGAAATGTGCAAACAGACACTGGAATGCAAAAAGTTTAGAGAAATTGTTTGACTTCTAAGTGTAGGAAAGTAATATGTGCGCCACACAGAGACGAGATGTTTGAAAAAACAAATCGTGTGTAACTAAAATATGGTGAGGTGGCCGAGAGGCTGAAGGCGCTCCCCTGCTAAGGGAGTATGCGGTCAAAAGCTGCATCGAGGGTTCGAATCCCTCCCTCACCGCCATTTTAGATTGTGCATCCGTAGCTCAGCTGGATAGAGTACTCGGCTACGAACCGAGCGGTCGGAGGTTCGAATCCTCCGGGATGCACCATCTTCTCCGAAATGACAGCGGAACTGTTATTTCATGGTCTGCGAGATAATCGTCAGCACCAGGGAAGACAATGTAGTAA
>NZ_DOEH01000009.1 GCF_003533305.1 Providencia sp.
AAATATAAAAAGTGGGGGATTTATTCAGATCAATCACTTTATACAAGGTGGTGAATGATTGCTGTCTACGACATTATGTGGGTAATGGATGTTCAAATTGGCTTTTCCAATAAATCAAATACCGCAAATAATTCCCACCATCCTCTTGCAGCCCATGCACCAACGGTTTCATGCTTTTATGGGGTAAATCAGGCCACTCACCAATTCCTCTCGGTTGATGAATATTTTCCTCACTCAAGCTTTCCCATCCAACTTCATTCGGCACTAATGGGTAGTTGCCCAATGCAAGCATGCTTGATTTTCCATTTATTTAAAAACGAAATCGCCATGCTTTTTTACCATTAGGTTTTACTTCAAGATATAAACCGTTGAAGTCATTGATACGATAAAGTTTTTCTTTAGGTTTTGCAGTTCTGCATTTTGTATCAGTAAGTATAATAAGTTCAACTAGTTACATAAATTAACTTTATTGACTACTCTTTTAGTGGTGGGGGTTTTCAGTGAGAAAATAAACAGCATAAAACTAAGTTAATATCATGAATTTCATGCTGTTTTATTATGATTTGATACTTTGTGGGGCAGTGTGAGACTAAAGTGTAAGCTTACACGTTAAACAAGAAGTTCAATACATCGCCATCTTGAACGATATATTCTTTACCTTCGGCACGCATTTTGCCTGCTTCTTTAGCGCCTTGTTCACCACGATATTTAATAAAATCATCAAATGCGATGGTCTGTGCGCGGATAAAACCTTTTTCAAAATCGGTATGAATTTTACCTGCTGCTTGTGGTGCAGTAGCACCGACAGGGATAGTCCAAGCTCGAACTTCTTTTACACCCGCTGTAAAGTAAGTTTGTAGTTCCAGTAGCTCATACCCAGCACGAATTACACGGTTAAGACCAGGTTCTTCAATACCTAAGTCAGCCATAAATTCTTCACGATCTGCATCTTCAAGTTCTGCAATATCAGATTCGATTGCTGCACAGACAGGAACAACTACAGAACCTTCTGATTCAGCAATTTTATAAACCACATCTAAATATGGATTGTTTTCAAAACCATCTTCATTGACGTTGGCAATGTACATTGTCGGTTTTAAGGTTAAGAAGCTTAAGTAACGGATAGCGGCTTTGTCTTCCGCAGATAAATTTAAGCTGCGTAACATGCCTGCTTGTTCAAGGTGAGGCAGACATTTTTCTAATGCTTCTAATTCTGCTTTAGCGTCTTTATCGCCACCTTTTGCACGTTTCTGTACGCGGTGAATTGCTCGCTCACAAGCATCTAGGTCAGATAATGCAAGTTCTGTATTGATGATTTCAATATCAGATGCAGGGTCGACTTTACCTGAAACGTGAATGATATTGTCATTTTCAAAGCAGCGAACTACGTGGCCAATAGCTTCGGTTTCACGGATATTCGTTAAAAACTGATTTCCAAGGCCTTCACCTTTGGATGCACCCTTAACCAAACCTGCGATATCAACAAACTCCATCGTGGTTGGCAAAATACGTTGTGGTTTTACGATTTCGGCTAATTGATCAAGACGTGCGTCTGGCATTGGCACAACACCCGTATTGGGTTCAATCGTACAAAAAGGAAAGTTGGCCGCTTCGATACCGGCTTTGGTCAATGCATTAAAAAGTGTGGATTTACCCACGTTAGGCAGACCAACGATACCGCATTTAAAACCCATATGTCTCGATCCTTAATAGCAAGGGGCAGACTTGTGCTGCACCTGATGTTAGAAAATTGCCGCTGATTATACACAAAAAGTAGACTTTGATGAAATGAAGTCTTAGAGGTGGTTGACCTTATAAACTTATTTTTATTGTAACAATAATCAAAGTAGCAATTAATTTTGTATGATTAGTTTTATTCTTATGATGTTGCTTTAAAACTATGTAGTCGGTTAATTGCTTTATTCATACCTTCAGTTAAAAGGATTTCAGTGCAGCTTAATGCTTCATCAATAGCTTCATCAATCAGTTTTTGCTCGGACATGGGCGGTTTTCCTAAAACAAAGCCGACAACTTTACTTTTATCGCCAGGATGACCAATGCCAATACGTAACCGATAAAAATTAGGATTATTAGCAAATTTGCTTTGAATATCTTTTAAACCGTTATGTCCACCATTACTGCCACCAAGCTTCATTTTTGCCACGCCGGGAGGAAAGTCGAGTTCGTCATGAGCGACTAAAATTTCATCAAGTTCGATACGATAAAAATTTGCAATTGCAGCAACGGCTTTACCACTTAAATTCATAAATGTTGTTGGCACTAAAAGGCGAACATCATTGCCACCAATATTAATACGTGCAGTATAACCAAAAAATTTTGGCTCTTCCTTTAACGGTTGATTATGACGATCGGCTAGTAAATCAACATACCATGCTCCTGCGTTATGTCGAGTTTGCGCATATTCAGCGCCTGGATTAGCAAGACCAACAATTAATTTTATTTTGCTCACGGATTCGATTTCACAGTCAGTTTATAGAAATAATGCCCTAGTTTACCCTGTGAGAGAAAGGATGTAAAAAATGCTACTCATAAAGTAACCATGATTATTATCATCATCTGAATTATTCGCTATTAGTATTGCTTTGAGAAAGGCACATTATGTGCAGATTTATCGGTAAAATTCTGTGCATGTGATGTCTATCGCAAATAATTTTACTTAGCGCACTATAATACTTACATAAATATAAAGTTTTACCGAATTTTTTTACACTTGCTGACTTATCAGGTTACTGATAGTGGAGGTAGTATGAAACGTAAATTTGCTCATGTGGTTGGTAATGTTTTAATGGGAATAGGGTTAATCATGATGATTGGTAGCATCGGAATTAATTTATTCTCTCACGTTGTCAATTTCGGATTGTCAGAATTAGTTACTAACGGCTCACTCTTCGGCATATTTATTGGGGCATTAGTTTGGTTAGTAGGCGCAAGAGTTGGCGGTAGAGAAAAAGTTGCAGATCGTTACTGGCTGCTAAAACATCACTATCGTAATGACAATCATCGTTATCCATAATATTAACGGCATAGCAATAATTATAGAGTATTAATTGCATAATTTTGACAATTATCGGGCAGTTAATACATTGCAGTTATTAATAATATGAATAATAAGAGTGATGTTCTTTATATGGGGAACTCGCTCTTATGTCTTTTATCATGCCTATTAGTATTAAATTATTATCAAAGTCTAGCGTCCATTCAAATCAGTTACTCATTCGTTACCCAAATCAATTATTCAAATTAACCACAGATAATATATATCTATTTGTTTATCATGATATTTTATTGTCATGATGCCATTGATAAGTTTGAATATTAAGAAATCCTGAAGAACTCTTATGAGGAGTGTATTTATGAATGAGGTAATCGAATTATGGTTTAAGTGAGATAAATAAAAAAATAAAGCCCCTACAGTTGGATGTCAACTGTAGGGGCGCTACTTCTTTCGTGACCTATCGCTTTGTTTAGCTTAAATAAAAAAACGGGATATTAATACCCCCGTTTTCAGGTATTAGTGCTCGAACATTGCTGATATAGACTCTTCATTACTGATACGACGGATTGCTTCAGCTAACATACCTGACAGGGTCAAGGTGCGAACATTAGGCAATGCTTTGATTTCAGGAGAAAGAGGTATGGTGTCACAAACAATAACTTCATCAATAACTGAATTTTTGATGTTGTGTACAGCATTACCTGAAAAAATTGGGTGAGTTGCATAGGCAAATACGCGTTTAGCACCACGTTCTTTCAGCGCTTCAGCAGCTTTACATAGCGTGCCACCTGTATCTATCATATCGTCAACTAGAATACAGTCGCGACCTGAAACGTCACCAATAATATGCATTACTTGAGAAACGTTTGCGCGTGGGCGGCGTTTATCAATGATAGCCATATCAGTGTCATTTAGCAGTTTAGCAATTGCTCTAGCACGAACGACGCCGCCGATGTCTGGAGATACAACAATTGGGTTTTCCAAGTTCTTCTGTAACATATCTTCAAGAAGAATAGGGCTACCAAATACGTTATCAACAGGAACATCAAAGAAGCCCTGGATCTGTTCTGCATGTAAGTCAACGGTAAGAACACGGTCAACCCCAACACTGGACAGAAAATCTGCAACAACTTTAGCGGTGATTGGTACACGGGCAGAACGTACGCGACGATCCTGTCTTGCATAACCGAAGTAAGGAATAACAGCGGTAATACGACCAGCAGATGCACGGCGCAGGGCATCGACCATAACAACCAGTTCCATCAGGTTATCATTGGTTGGTGCACAGGTTGACTGGATGATAAAAATATCACCACCGCGAACATTTTCATTAATTTGAACACTGACTTCGCCGTCGCTAAAACGACCAACAGCCGCGTCTCCAAGATTAGTGTAAAGGCGGTTAGCAACACGTTGTGCTAGTTCCGGTATAGCGTTACCAGCAAAAAGCTTCATATCGGGCACGAGAAAAACCTCAGGCTTGCGTCCAGAGAGATATTGTTGACCAATAACATTGATTGATGATATCAGTGATTATTGGTGCAATACACGGGTTATCCCAGCGCGGAATCTGTGCAGTGGTGATTCATTTGCCCCTTGGGCTATAAATCCCTGCACCCACGATGGGGCTTTATTTAACACCTTAAGGGCATCAGCTTGTGTTTTAAATTCAGAAAAAACACAAGCGCCTGTTCCTGTTAGGCGAGACGGAGCGTATTGTAACAGCCAAGAAACTAGCTGTTCAACCTCACGAAAACGTTTTCTTGCAATTGGTTCGCAGTCATTAGCGTACGGAGCCAGTAATAATGCGGCTAGAGAGCGTTTTGGAGAATTTCGATTTAATTGCGGATCTGTGAAGATTGTCGGGGTTGAAATTTCAATTCCGGGGTGCGCGACCAAATACCAATTCTCTTTTGGGGACGCAGGGGTTAAAATTTCACCAATTCCTTCGGCAAATGCAGCATGCCCTTTAACAAAAACGGGCACATCAGCGCCAAGCGTTTTACCCAACTCCGCGAGTACCTCATCAGAAACTTGTGTTCCCCAATGTTCATTTAATGCAATTAATGTTGTTGCAGCATTGGAAGAGCCGCCGCCAATCCCTCCACCCATTGGTAAAACCTTATGGATACTGATATCAGCACCAAGAGCTCCCTGATGTTGTAGGGTATTTTTGCAATAAGATTGTAAAAGCTTAGCTGCTTTGACAATTAAATTATTTTCAGGCTCAACGCTTAACATTTCTGTGGTTAGATTTAATTGGTTGTCGGCGCGCGTCGTGACAGTAATTTCATCACCATAATCTAAAAACTGAAATAAGGTTTGTAACTCATGATAACCGTCAGGTCGCTGTCCTGTAATATACAAAAAGAGATTTAATTTTGCGGGTGAGGGCCAAGTTAAGGTCATTTTTTCAGTGTCCAGCTATCCATTTTTAATTTGATTATTCTATTACCTTGGCGTAGTTCAAGGTGATTAGGGAGCATTGGCACCGTTTTGTTGTCATAGGAAATATAATCGAGTTGCCATTTTTCACCATTTTGTTCAAACATAACTGTTTTTAATAAATGATTTTCATCTAAAGTAAATTCAGTCGCTCGTCCCGGAGAGCCGGTCAGCCAGGCAGTTAAGTCATCTAATGGAATTTCCATACCTGTTAATTGATAAATGAGCTCGCTCGGGACATCACTCATATGTGTTTTACCATCTTTGGTGGTCAAACGTGCCAAATCTGGTTCAACAGTCAGTTCAAGCTCACGGCTGCCAAGTGGATTAGTCAGTAGCAAACGATACTTTTCAGGCGTGTATTGTTGCCAGAAAAATTTTGCATAGGTTTTTGTTTCGCCACCATTGTAAACAAAAGAACCCCGAGTTTGGTAATCACGTAATTGAGCCAGTTCTTGTTGATGGGTTTTCCATTGTGCATCCGAGGCTGAGCCAGTCCCTTTAGTGGTGTTTTGTGACGTTGTCACACATGCGGTTAGCATTAAACACGAAAGCGGTAATAGACGTAAAAAGCCTTTAGCAGGGTGGCGAAATGACAAATTTGGGGAAAAGTACATATTATCGAGTCTCAACATAGTATTCCGTGACAACATAATTTTAGGTAACAACTTATTTTTACTGGCGACGGGATGATTTTATCATTTTTCCATTAGCTGGGCGAGGTCGGCAGTGATTACACTATGAGCAAGTACTATGAGCAAGCACTATGAGTATTAGTTTAGCAGTTTAATGGGACGTTAATCTTGAGTAATTTTTACTATGAATACTCGATATTCTTTACTCAATGATATTAATGCCATATTTAATGATTCAACATAAAGAAAAAATGCGCCAATATTGCTAATTTATCAATCAGATTGGGTTTATTCGTTCACTTTTATCGTGAAAGCCCATTTGCTTTGTGTGCGAAATAATTGCATTCTATATGCATGTTATTGTTATTGATAATTTTATAAGTTATAAAATATTAACAGAAGAATAGAAAAGAATTGTGCAGAATAGTAAAATTAAATAAAGCTTTAAAATTTATTTAATCAATATTTAATCACCGAGTTTACTTGATATTTTTGCTTCAATTGTAGGTTAATTTTTTGGTGTCGATCATCTTTCTGATGATAGCTAATCTCTACCCGTAGATCGATGTGCGCTAATCATCTACAATACACCAATATAAACAACAGTCGTGCCGTTATTATTTGGCATTACTTATAATGATAAATAATTAGCAATGTGAGCCTGTCGTAAGCACAATGACCTTATTAGCATTAGGCATTAACCACAAAACAGCACCAGTAGCCCTGCGTGAGCGGGTGACTTTCGGTCCTGATAAAATTGACCATGCACTTGGGGAGCTACTTAAGCAGCCTCATGTAAGCGGGGGCGTTGTGTTGTCTACTTGTAATAGAACTGAACTGTATCTAAGTTTAGGAACACAAGAGAAAGCACAAGAGCAATTAATTAATTGGTTGTGTGATTTTCATGATATAACCCCTAAAGATTTGAAACCGAGTCTTTACTGGCATCAAGATGACCAAGCTGTGAGCCACTTAATGCGAGTAGCAAGTGGGCTTGACTCATTAGTGCTCGGTGAGCCTCAGATTTTGGGGCAAGTGAAAAAAGCATTTGCACTTTCACAAGGTAATCATTCATTATCCAGTGAATTAGAGCGTCTTTTTCAAAAGTCATTTTCCGTGGCTAAACGGGTACGTACCGAAACAGATATTGGCGCAAATGCAGTATCAGTTGCGTTTGCAGCTTGTACTCTCGCAAGGCAGATTTTTGAATCATTGAAAAATTTAACTATTTTGCTTGTGGGTGCTGGTGAAACGATTGAATTAGTTGCACGCCATTTGCGAGAGCATGGGGTTCAATGCATGATGATAGCTAATCGAACCCGTGAGCGTGCCGAGTTACTTGCAAATGAAGTGAATGCGCAGGTCATTACGTTATCAGATATTGATAACCGCCTAGCGGAAGCGGATATTGTCATTAGTTCTACTGCGAGTCCATTACCTATGATTGGTAAAGGAATGGTCGAGCGTGCAATGAAAGCGCGTCGTAGTAAGCCTATGTTATTGATTGATATTGCGGTGCCTCGTGATATTGAACAAGATGTTAATAAATTAAGAGATGTTTATCTCTATACTGTTGATGACCTAGAGTCTATTATTCAGCAGAACCTTGCTCAGCGCAAAGCCGCAGCTGTTGAAGCTGAATTTATTGTTGAGCAAGAAAGTAGCCATTTTATGGATTGGTTGCGTTCACAATCGGCGGTATCTACAATTCGCGATTATAGAGAGCAGGCTGAGGCAATTCGGGCTAATATGACCGAAAAAGCGTTGTTGGCAATAAGTCAAGGCGCTAATCCTGAGCAAGTGATTATGCAGTTATCGCAGCAATTAACCAACCGACTTATCCACGCTCCAACCAAATCTTTGCAGCAAGCTGCTGGGAATGGTGATATTGAGCGTTTGAATCTTCTTAGGGACAGCTTAGGGCTGGACCATCAATAACCACTTTTTAATCATAGGTTTGATATAACGAATGAAGCCTTCTATTGTCGCAAAATTAGAAGCATTACAAGAACGCTACGAAGAAATTGAAGCGCACCTTGCAGATGCAGGTGTAATTGCCGATCAAGACCGTTTTCGTGCTTTATCAAAAGAATATTCACAGTTATCTGATGTTGCTAAATGCTTCACATCATGGCGCGCTGTGCAGGATGATATTGAAACCGCTGAAATGCTGTTAGATGATCCTGAAATGAAAGAAATGGCTCAAGAAGAGCTAAAAGATGCCAAAGCGCGTAATGAAGAGTTAGAACAGGAATTACAATTACTGTTACTACCGAAAGATCCCGATGATGAATATAACTGCTTCCTGGAGATCCGCGCAGGTGCAGGCGGTGATGAAGCTGCAATATTTGCGGGCGATTTATTCCGTATGTACAGCCGTTTTGCTGAAAATAATCGCTGGAAGGTTGAATTGATGAGCGCCAGTGATGGTGAACATGGCGGTTATAAAGAGGTTATTGCAAAAATTTCAGGTGATAACGTATATGGTCGTTTGAAATTTGAATCAGGCGGGCATCGTGTTCAACGTGTTCCTGAAACTGAGTCACAAGGTCGTATTCATACTTCTGCTTGTACTATCGCCATTTTACCTGAATTACCAGAAGCCGAATTACCTGAGATCAGTCCGACTGATATCCGTATTGATACTTTCCGTTCATCAGGAGCGGGTGGACAGCACGTAAATACCACCGATTCTGCTATTCGTATTACGCATATTCCAACGGGTATCGTGGTCGAGTGTCAAGATGAACGTTCTCAGCATAAAAACAAAGCGAAAGCGATGTCAGTGTTAGGTTCGCGTATTCGTCAAGCAGAAATGGCTAAGCGTCAAGCTGCTGAAGCTTCGGAGCGTCGTAATTTGTTAGGAACAGGCGATCGTTCAGACCGTATCCGTACTTATAATTTTCCACAAGGGCGTGTGACTGACCATCGAATTAATATCACGTTATATCGTTTGGATGAAGTGATGGAAGGTAAATTAGATTCATTGATACAACCTATTATCAACGAATATCAAGCTGACCAACTTTCTGCTTTGTCTGAGCAGGATTAATGCAATTTAGTGAATGGTTAAAGCAGGCAGGCAGTCGGCTGTCTGCTAGCGACAGTGCAAAACGGGATGCTGAAATCCTATTAGAACATTGCACTGGGCGTAGCCGTACCTATATTATTGCCTTTAGTGAGACTGAGCTTAGTGCTGATGAGCAAGCTCAACTTGAGCCACTTTTGCAGCGGCGTGAGCAGGGCGAGCCTATTGCTTACATTATTGGCGAGCGCGAATTTTGGTCTTTGCCTCTGTATGTTTCCCCCGCAACATTAATTCCACGACCTGATACAGAATGTCTTGTAGAACAAGCGTTAGCGCACCTCAATCAAAGCCATTGTCATTTGCTTGATCTTGGGACAGGTACAGGTGCAGTTGCACTTGCTCTAGCGTCAGAACTACCTGATAGCACCGTGATTGGCGTGGATTTTAGTTTGGAAGCGGTCGCTTTAGCGCAAAAAAATCAACAACGTTTGAATATTTCGAATGTTCAATTTATACAAAGTGATTGGTTTACTTCACTATCGATTCAACAATTTGATATGATTGTTAGTAATCCTCCTTATATTGATGAACGTGATAATCACCTCAATGAAGGTGATGTGCGATTTGAACCAACAACTGCGTTGGTAGCAAAAGATAATGGTTTGTTTGATTTAGCACATATTATTGCTAAATCGAAGTATTATCTGAAAAATCAAGGGTGGTTGCTTCTTGAACATGGTTGGCAGCAAGGATTAGCTGTGCGAGAGTTATTTAAACAACATGGGTACACCAATATTGAAACCTGCCTCGATTATGGTGGACGAGATAGAGTTTCACTTGGCCAGTGGCAGCGCTGAGTGAGCGAATGCAGTGGGAAAGAATGAAAACCATAGCAAATATTGAATTTAATAAGTTACCTTTAAGTGAAGGCATCATGATGGTTTCTCAAAACATCTGCCTCGATTTTCCATTTATAAAGGTTCAACATCAACTCGATAGCCTAGTTTCAGCAGCGAAAGTTGCAATAGACTTGCAAGCCGATAATAATTCAAAAATTGAACAACTTATTGCCTTATTTTATGGTGAGTGGTCATTTGGCCCAGCTGAAGGTGTCTATTCATTATCTGACATGTTATGGCTAGATAAAGTCTTGTCCTCGAAACAAGGGACGCCAGTGACGCTTGGTTCAATTTTTCTGTATATTTCTGAGCAATTAGGCATTGATATCGCCCCCGCTATTTTTCCAACGCAATTGCTTTTTGTTGCAGAAAAAAATGATGGTTCTCAGTGGTTTATTAATCCTGTGAATGGTGAAACATTATCATTGCATACACTGAGTATGTGGCTAAAAGGGACCGTTGATCCTTATTCAGAACTCTTCTACGATAAACTTGAAGAAGCTGAAAATAGTGTGATCATTCGAAAAATCTTCGACACGTTAAAAGCGGCTTTAATGGAAGAGAAAAAAATGGAATTAGCGTTAAAAGTGTGTGAAACACTATTAACGCTTGATCCTGAAGATCCTTATGAAATCCGTGATCGTGGACTTATATTGGCACATTTAGATTGTAATCATGTCGCCTTGAGCGACCTGAATTATTTTATTGAACAATGCCCTGAAGATCCGGTATCAGAAATGATTAAGATTCAAATCTATTCATTGGATAACCATCCGGTAGTATTACATTAATTAACGTAGAGGCAGCTAATCTGTCTCGATATGAAAGGTAAGAGTATGCAACAGAAAGTCGTCAGTATCGGTGATATCAATGTCGCGAATAACCTACCATTTGTTCTATTTGGTGGAATGAATGTGCTGGAATCGCGTGATATGGCAATGAAAGTGTGTGAGCACTATGTCACTGTGACACAAAAATTAGGCATCCCTTATGTTTTTAAAGCCTCTTTTGATAAGGCTAATCGTTCATCTATTAATTCTTACCGTGGTCCTGGTCTTGAAGAAGGTTTGAAAATTTTTCAAGAACTGAAAGATACATTTGGTGTGAAGATCATCACGGATGTACATGAAGCGGCTCAAGCACAACCAGTTTCTGAAGTTGTTGATGTCATTCAATTACCTGCATTTTTAGCTCGCCAAACAGATTTAGTTGCTGCCATGGCAAAAACGGATGCTGTGATTAATATTAAAAAACCACAATTTATTAGCCCAGGCCAAATAGGCAATATCGTTGAAAAATTCATCGAAGGTGGTAATGATAAAATCATCCTTTGTGATCGTGGCGCAAACTTTGGTTATGATAACTTAGTTGTAGATATGCTTGGTTTTAATGTCATGATGCATGCATCTAAAGGTTGTCCTGTTATATTCGATGTGACCCATTCTTTACAATGTCGTGACCCATTTGGTGCCGCATCTGGTGGTCGTCGCGGCCAAGTGGCTGAGCTCGCAAGAGCAGGTATGGCTGTCGGCTTGGCAGGCTTATTCCTTGAAGCGCATCCAGATCCAGAAAATGCGAGATGTGATGGTCCTTCGGCATTACCTCTTGATAAACTCGAACCTTTCCTTGCGCAAATTCAAGCAATTGATACCTTGGTGAAAAGTTTTCCAGAGTTAGATACTAGCCGTTAATTCAGGTTTATCATGCAACTCACACAAGTAGTTTCCATGTTCGGTGCTGATCTTCAGCGCCGATATGGTGAAAAAATTTATAAAATCACGCTGCACGGTGGTTTTAGTTGTCCTAACCGCGATGGTACGCTTGGCCGCGGTGGCTGTACCTTCTGTAATGTCGCTTCTTTTACTGACGAAAGTCAGTCATCTCAGACGATTACTGAGCAAATTAATAGCCAAATTAATCGTATTTCTCGAGCAAAGCGTTACCTGGCTTATTTCCAAGCCTATACCAGCACCTATGCAGAAGTTCACCTTCTAAAACAACTATATGAAGAAGCTCTAAGGCAAGCTGATATTGTTGGTTTATGTGTTGGAACCCGCCCTGATTGTGTCCCCGATTCGGTTTTATCACTATTAAGCCATTATCGCGAATTGGGTTATGAAATCTGGCTAGAACTTGGTTTACAAAGTGCTCATGATAAAACACTACATCGTATAAACAGAGGCCATGATTTCGAGGCCTATCAAGCAACAACACAAAAAGCGCGTCGTTTAGGTCTTAAGGTTTGTACCCACTTAATTTGCGGCTTGCCGGGAGAGGATGCTCAAATAAATATGCAAACCTTAGACAAGGTGCTCGAGTGTGGAACTGATGGTATTAAGCTGCATCCATTGCATATTGTGGAGGGCAGTGTAATGGCAAAAAGTTGGCGAGCTGGGCGATTAGAAACGCTTTCATTAGAGGAATATACCGAGATTGCAGGGGAAATGATCCGCCATACACCTTCCGAAATTGTTTATCATCGGATCAGTGCCAGTGCTCGAAAGCCAACGTTATTAGCACCACAATGGTGTGAAAATCATTGGGTAGGAATGAATAATTTATATCAATACTTTTTGCAACATGGTGGCCAGGGTTCTGCACTGCTTTAACATTTACTGGCTTAATACGCATTGCCAAAGGTTTATATGAACATCATTGAAAATGTATTTAGTAAAATTGTTCTTGTAACTATGAGTTTATTCATTTCAATCGGTTGCACAGTATGAAATTGCAAAAATGTATTTTTCGGGGCGTGGTGTTGAACGAAATATGCAAAGTTCACAATCTTGGGCTAATGAGATGTATTGTTTTGAATAAATAATAAAATACCGCCACATGAAGTGTCATATGGCGGTATTTTATTTACGATTTTGAATTTTTAGTGTCAATACTGTCTGTTTGTGTTCTTGCGTTATTCATTGCTTCGAGTTCTTCTATTGAACTCTCCATTGAATTATGGAAGCTTAGAACGCCGTCTATAGGTGTCATTCTGGCACGGGCAAGCGTCTTCAATGGTTGGAATGGAATATCACATACTACAATATGAGTGTCTTTACGTACCGCCTCAATAAATTTTTGAAATGCTTCTAAGCCCCCCGCATCAAGAACAGGAACTGCATCCCATTGCATAACAATACTTTCATAGCCCGCACTTTTAACACGAAGTTCATCAAAAATACGTTCCGCAGCTGCAAAGAATAATGGGCCATTAATTCGTACGACTAAGCGTTTTTTTGCTTCATCCGTTTCAGGCAGTTGTGTCGATCGTGTCATATTAGCGATACGACGCATGAATAGCAGTGATGCGAGTACAATTCCAACGGTAATGGCAATAACCATATCAAACAGCACTGTGAGCGACATACAAAGTATTAGAATGATGATGTCATCTTTAGGTGCGCGCTTTATTAAATAAACGACTTTACTTGCTGCACTCATATTCCATGCAACAATTAGCAGTAGTGCAGACATGGCGGCTAATGGTAAATATGACAACATGGGTGCTAATACGAGTAGTGTTAATAAAACTAAAATTGAGTGGATAATCGCTGAAATTGGTGAAGTTGCTCCTGCACGTACGTTTGCTGCTGAGCGTGCAATCGCAGCTGTCGCGGTGATCCCTCCAAAGAAAGGTGCTGCAATATTACCAATCCCTTGCCCAATAAGTTCACTATTGGAATGATGTTTTTTACCTGTCATATTATCGAGAACAACTGCACACAACAGTGATTCTATTGCGCCAAGTATCGCCATTGAAAATGCGGCAGGCATTAAAGCCGTGATCATCGCCCAGCTAATAGGGGCACTACCAGGTAATTCCCAAGGTAAAATAAATTGCGGTAAAATAGGCGGAATACCACTGCCTTCAGTACCATCGGGTAATAAGTAGCTAAATTCAGAGCCAATAGTCGCAACTTGCATATCAAATAGTGAAAGTATCCACATGACGAAAGTACCAACAACTAATGCAGGTAAGTGACCCGGTAACTTTAATTTCAATCTAGGCCAAAAAATCAGTACTAGTAGAGTGGATAAGCCAATTAGCGTATCGCTATATTGAAACGTCGGAAAAGTATTCGCAATCGCGATGACTTTATCGACATAGTTCTCGGGGACATGCTCCATTTGCAGACCAAAAAAATCTTTAATTTGCATCGTTGCAATAGTGATAGCAATACCGGAGGTAAATCCGAGAGTTACCGAAACAGGAATATATTCGATAAATTTACCAAATCGAGCAAAACCCATTGCGAGTAAAATAATACCCGACATGAGGGTGGCAACAAGTAACCCACTTAATCCAAATTGCTGCGAAACGGGGTATAAAATCACTACGAATGCGGCTGTCGGTCCCGAAACACTATAACGAGAACCCCCAGATATAGCGATGATAATGCCTGCAATTGCGGCAGTATAAAGGCCATACTGTGGGGGCACTCCGCTGGCAATTGCCAATGCCATTGCGAGTGGTATTGCAATGATACCAACTGTAATTCCAGCAATTAAATCTTTGATAAAACGAGGAAAAGTATATTTTTCCTTCCAACATGAATCAATTAGCGCACTAAAAGGGCGCAATCTATTAATTTTTTTTGTACTCATTGTACCCTACCAAAATAACAGGGTGAAAATAAACGTATAAGAATACGCTTATCGGATTAAAAAAATCTGTTATGTATCAATGAAACCGTAATTATCATAACGTTTTCGGCCACTAAAGTAAAAAAGCGTTATATCCTAAGATAGGTATTGTTCAATATAGTTAAAGTGTAGTTAATTTGGCAATTTAAGATATTACTTTTTATTTAAAAATTATTTTTTAAATAAAAAACTAAACTATTAAAAGAGATTGATTTTTGCCATATTTTATTCAGTCAGTTTCCTTAACTTTAGTATTTAAATGGCTAAATGGTCTTAACTATAATTGAAAGTAATAGCCATCCCCACAGTAGGACAATAGAAACTAAACAATAATTAAATAGTTTCTTTGTGCCAGACCAACGTTTTTCCATACTGTTAATGGGTTGTTTATTCGGGAAAAGATAAAGAATTGCCTCATCAAAATGGCGGTCGGTACCCTGATGATAAATGAGTTTGAAAAAATGATTATCTAACCATAAGCGGTAAATATAGTAGTGATTAATAATAAATAAAGTTGTACCAATAAATAAACTAATTCGATTCGAAAATGAGCAAAGATATAATATAAATTGACACGTAAAAGCGAGTAAAGAGCCTAGCGCGAAATAACGCCAACTTGCTGTTAAAATGATAATCACTTCTCCGTTATTTTTATTTGTTAATAGATTCATGACATCACTCTCTTCATCTGAAATTGTTCATACCACTGACATAACAGAGACACGGTTGCTGCATTTAAAACAACTTGTGGCCGTGCTTGTTTCACTATTTTGATTGCCTCTTCAATGTTTTTAGCGGTGCTATTATGAACGAGCCAAGCAACAGTAACAGTCGCACTTCGCGAATAACCCAGTTTGCAATGAATATAGACTGTACCACTTTTGACTAACGTATCCATGGTATGTACGGATCGTTCAATATCCTCCGGGCTAAGTGGTAACAAATCTATTTGGGGTTGGCTACAATAATTGAGTCCTTGGCTGTAGAAGTTGCGAGGCCATTCGCAAGTCATATCTAAAACGGCTTTCGCTTGCAAAGGATATAGTGGACGGCCTCCCAAAATAATATCTTTATTGACTACGCTGGGTTGCTTACATTGCTTGGCAAAGTAATGATAGGTGCAAGAAGCGAATAGTCGATACGGTAATAGTAAAATAGTAGCTGAAGGCGATATGGTGCCATCAGGTGTTTTTTGAAAAACGGAGGCGCCGGCACCTAAGTAGCCAAAAGTAACTAATAATAAGGCAATAGCTGGCCATAATAGTAACCAAGCGGTACCTTGTATTAAAAAAGCGAGCACGAAGCAAAGTAGCGAAGCTAAACCATAATTTATACTCATTTTAAGGCTACGTGGGCTACCAGTGTAATGCCATTGCCAACGTGTCTTAGTGGGTAAGAGATAACTAATTAGAATGCCAACAGCGAAGCCTGTAACAATATCAATGAAATGATGCTGCCAAGTGGTGAGCACAGAAATTAAAATCAGGATGGCCCAACAGTGCAGTAACCAACGCCATTGTGTTGGGGTATGAGCGCGAAAACGTAACCAAAGGAGCCATAATAAAATAATGTGTAATGAGGGGGCTTGATTAAACGGCAAATCAAAAAGTTCAAGGCTATCAAACATCCAACCCATAACACCTTGGGTGTCTGGGCGAGGAAAACTGAACTTAAGTGGGAAGAGTAAAAAGCCTATACAGGCGATTAAAGAGGCTAAGATTAAACGTAAGCCATGGATGCATTGTTCACGACGAGTGGTGCAAATAAATAAAGATAACCCATAAAAAAGGTCAATACTCCAATAGGGAATGATCGTCCAAGGCAAAAATGGTATATGGTGCTCCCATGAGTACACAATAGAAGGCACAGTGGCTAAAGTGGCGGTATAAGTATTGACCTGCCCATAAGTGAGGAAGAAAAATGGTGCCAAAAATGCTAGCCATAAAAAACCAAATAGCCAAATTTGGCGACGCGATGACGGTTGTTCTGATATATGAATGGCAGTCATATTCTGGCTCTATTCCTTTAAGTGGAAGCTTTAGTCCTGTTATTCGGTTGTAATGCTATATGTTAAATATTTTCATTGTTTCATTGTAGTCTTGTGATTCAGTTACCACAGGATAAATAGGGTTAACTCACTTTATATGCATTGAAATGCTTTCGATAAATTAATAAGTTAATAAAATAGGTTGTTTGGCGAGAAGAATCAACTTATGTAAGTTATGACAAGCACCGATAGAGGCTGCCTGTCATGATGAGTCTTTAGTATGGTTATTAATCAATTAGAATTAACTATTTAGAATTACTTTCAGGATCACGGCGCCTAGCAATAGACACGCTAAATATTCCCCAGTTATCAATAGATTGGTTTAGTTTCTCAAATCCAGCAGCATCAACTAATGCATCCATTTCACCTTGGCTACGACAACGCATAACCCAAGCTTGGCCACCTTGATGGCTTGGCAATACTCGTGCAATCATTTCAACTTGAGGATGCCAAGGTTGGCAGGTATAGATAAGTAATCCGCCGGAAGGGATAGCACGAGCTAAACCACTTAATGAAGCTTTAATCAATTCGTTACTTGGAAATAGTTCATATAAACCACTGACAACACCTAAAGTGGGTGCAGGCGTGACAGCGGCTAAATCATCAGCATCAAAGGCATTGCCTTCTTCAAAACGTATTTTATCTTCTAAAAAACGTTCTTTAATATGTAGCCGGCCTTGTTCTACGTTAACAGGGCTGTAATCACGTAGCAAAACAGATTGCACTTTCCCATAATCATTAATTGCATCAAAAATATAACGACCTTGTCCTGCGGCAATATCCATAATATGCACGGGTTTACCACTATCAGTTAAATCACGGATAGCTTGACGGATAATATTTTCAATATTCACTTTCCGCTGGCGAATGCCTTGCCAACCAATGCTATTGAGATATTGTCTGTCCATGACTCGGCCAAATAATCCGTTACCTTGTGCCTTATCACGATACACATAATCAAGGGTTGAACCTGAGTCAAAACCCTTATCATAGCCGATACGTATACCTTCCGATGCTTTACCAAGGCTACTCATTGATTTGCTCATTATTTTATAAGCGATATTTTTAGGACACCAATTTGGTAATGGCGCCGTTAATGCACGAAAAGCATCAGCACTTACGCTCCAAGTGTCTTCAAATTGATAATCATGCTGGTAACGAGGGAACTCAAAGAGTTTAGTAATAAAACTACGCATTTTTTCGATCGGAATATGTCGCTCTTTTTCACCTAGGGTATCGTGGTAGAAGCCAGCTAAAACATGTTTCTCTTTGATTGGCGTATTGAGCCTTTCATAAAATTGATGTTGTGGCTTGTGGTGAACGACGTGATCGTTTCCAGAAATAAAGAGTTGAGTTGGTAGCGTTATTGCTCCTGCATCGGCGACAACACGTTCTGCCGTTTTATATAGTTCAAGCAAAATATTGACGGCAATAGGGCGAGTTATTAATGGATCGCGGTTAAATGACTCAATACGTTTTTCATCATGAGTAAGAAATTTAGCTTTGACATAAGAGTTTACGTAAAATAATCCGCGTATTTTTTGCATAAGCCCTAAGCCGCTACGTGCAAATGGGACATAAAGTTTTACTTTAAAAGCGGGTGACGCAAGCACCATCCCTCGGATTTTAGGTGCATAATCATGAACCCAAGCAGAAACTAAAACCGCCCCAACACTCTGGCCAACAACTATAATATTTTCTAAAGGAATTTGGTATTGTGTTGAAATATAACGGACGAACTCATCTACATCGCTGATTGATGTGCCAAGGGATGGGCTATAACCACGAGGACCGTCATTTTCGCCATGCCCGCGGGCATCCCATGCAAACATGGCATAATCAGGTAAATTCAATTCATCGACTAAATGGGCAATACGACCTGAATGTTCATGGCCACGATGAAATAAAATTATGGCTTTATCTGTAATATCTTCCGTTGCCCAGTAACGGTAAAAAAGTGATGTATGATCACTTGTTTTAAAATGAGATTCAACCACAGGGCGTTGTGTCATATAGTCTGTCTGAAAGTTCATCATTATTCCTTAATGAGTATCCATAGGACGGCCAAGTTCAGCCATAGCACGGTGGATACGGTTATAACAGGTATACAATAACAGCACAGAAATAGCGGCAAAAAGGTAATTAGTCCAATTAGCAAAGGCTATTTGGGGAAAAATGCAGGCTACTAAGCCTAGAGCACCAAAGATAAACGCACGGTCACTTTTACCAATCGGGCCATCATAACGTCGGGAGGCACCAATCGTTTGTGCAAGCACACCAATAAACTCAGTGAGTATGGCTAATAATAGGATAAGTAAAATCCACCAAGATGCATTTGGAAAAAGTAGTGCGAAGGGAAGATACAGGGCAACATCGGAAATAACATCACCGAGCTCATTTAATATAGCACCAAAGTGGCTTTTTTGATTATGTTCACGGGCTAGCATGCCATCAATAGCATTTAGCGCCATGCGAATGAATAAGACAAAAGGTAATAAAATAAACAGGCGAGGATTAGGAAAAATAAATAACAAAACACCAATAAAAATTGATAATAGCAGCGCAGCAAGCGTTACTTGATTAGCGGTAATACCTGCTTGAAATAGCCTATAAACAATAGGGCGAAGTAGATCCTGAAATTTAGGTTTTAGATCATAAATTGTCATTTAGTTATCCTTACTAATCACCGCAGTTATTCTACAGATTTGTGACATATCAATACGCTATTATCGATTAGCTGCAATAAGACCTATCCTAAGTTAATCTTGGGATGAATTGTCATTTAATTATGAGGTTAATAAAAAAAGATCGGTAACGTAATGATATTAAATCATATTTTAAGAATGCAAATGAACTAAAAGATTAAGCTGAATTAGTTATGATCTGTTCCATGAAATATCAAATATCAATGTCATTTATCTCATTACAAACCTGTAGGATACAGTCACGAAACCATTTATGAGCAAGGTCATTGTGCATCTTTGGATGCCATAATAACGAAATGTTTAATGAAGGAATTGAATAAGGTAATGGAAAACTAAACAGCGATTGTTTTAAAACTTGGTTACGCAAAATATGAGTAAATCTTTTAGGAACAATAGCAATGAGTTGACTTTGGCTCACGATGGTAATTGCTGTTGAAAATCCAGTGACGTTGAGAATGGCGGGTTTAATTGTGTCAGTAGAAGTGCAAGCACAATTTTCATGGGTTAGTTGATTAAATGGATATTGTCGTTGTACACCAATGAAATCATAGTTATTTAATAATTCTAGCGTTATAGGTTGCTTAACGAGTGGATGCGTAACATTACATACCCCAATGAATACATCACTAAACAGGAAACGGCTTTTGAGTTCTGGATCAGTATTATCAGTAATGACACTAATTTCTGCATCAATATCACCTTGCTTAAGCTGTTGAGTGTGTTTAATTTCTTTACTGATAATTCGAAGAGTCGCATTCGGTGCTTGTTGTCTGATTAATGTTAATAATGCTGAACCGTAGTTTTCCGCAAAACCCGCGGAGGCACGAAGTGTAAATTGTCGAGATAAAACGGCTAAATCAAGCTTATTGGGAACAACAAAGACATATTCAAGTTGATCCATTAGTTGTGATACTTGTGCTCTAATGCTTAGGGCATAAGGCGTGAGCAACATTGTTCTACCTGATTTCATCAACAAAGGGTCATTGAGCGATGTACGTAAGCGGTTTAATGCACGGCTCATCGCAGATACACTGAGATTGGAACGCTGTGCTGCTTTTGTTACATTGCATTCTGTTAGTAAAGCATTAAGCATTACTAATAGATTTAAATCGATATTTAGCATATTGGACTCACCACCATATTGTATTAATGCACAATTTTGCACTAAGCCTAGTTGTCAGAATTATTGTCGATATTTTGCTTTGCAACATAGCGCTGATGAAAAAATAATAGATTTAACGCTACAAACATTAAAACTGCACTGATGGCAAAGGTCAATCTAAAACCGGCTACTATATTTTCTTGTGGCATCGCTGCATTCATTGTACCACCTGCGGCAAAAGCAAATAATGTTGCCATTAATGCGGCACCATTAATTAAACCTAAATTACGCGATAAATTAATCACGCCAGCCAGTAATGATTTTTTATTTGAATTAACTCCAAATAGGATTGCAGTATTATTTGCAGCTTGAAATGCGGCATAGCCAGATGTAATCAGCGTAATAAAAAGAAGATATAAGCTAATGGATAAGTGTTGAGCAAAAAGTGCAAATAATGTGAATCCTGACACCATGCAGATGAGTGCATAAAAAATAATCGTGTTTGGATTAAACTTATCAACTAATTTTCCTGCGGGTAATCCTACACAGGCAGCAACTATTGGACCACAAGACATTACAAGCCCCATTTGCCAAGGGGATAATACTAATTTATACAATAAATAAAATGGCCCAACAATTAACGTTGTCATCATTACGGTTGCAACCAGTAGGCTAAGAATTACGCCAATAAATAGAATGGGTTGCTTTAATAATTCAATAGAAATGACAGGGTGAGCTATACGTTTTTCAACAATTACAAATGAAATTACGCTCATCACTGATAGTGCTATTAATAAGAAGCTATAGCTTCCCCAGTTCACGATACTAAAGGTATACAGAATAATCGCTACAGTTAGAAGGGAAAGACCTAGAATATCAATGGGTTTATGTTCAATAGGGGCACTGGCTGGTTTTGGGACAAAACGGATGATGAGGAATAAAGCAATAATAGAAAAAGGAATATTAATTAAAAAGATAGCTTGCCAGCCCCATAAGTTTATTAACAATCCACCTAAAGTAGGACCTGCCGCTGTACCGATAGCCGATAATGAACCTATCAGTCCCATGGCAAATCCGCCTTTATTTTTTGCATTTAATCCTGCAATCATTGCCATGGTAGTATTGATCATACCTGCTGCCGCCACACCTTGTAGAATACGAAACCCGATCAACCAATTTATTGTTGGTGAAAGTCCACTTAATGTAGAAGCAATGATAAAGAGGCTCAGTGAAAATAATAAAATGGTACGACGATTGATGCGATCGCCAAGGCTACCCGTCAAAATAGCAGCGCTGGTTAGGGTAATTAAATAGGCTACGATAACCCACTGAGCTTGTGAGAATGAGGCGTTAAAAGCTGATATTAGCGAGGGTACAGCAATATTAGTAATGCTAGTACTGAGTGAAGACAGAAATATTGGTAAAGAAAGCGCAATAAGATATCGCTTTAATGAATTAATATTTTGCATATTATATTCGACCCATAGTTTGAATGGTTAAAAACTAAAGGTAGATTAATGCGTTTATGCCATAGTCAGAAGAGGCGTTAACCGAATAGCAGTGTTGCATTAGAGGCTATAGTTGCTATGTGTTTCAATATGATTATTTCTTTCTATTTTTGAGCGCATTCGCTTAAATTGGCTTGGTGTCATTGTGGTCATCTCTTTAAATTTTCGACAAAAAGCACTGTGATCTGCATAAGCGCATTTAATTGATATATCAGTAATAGAATAATCTTCTTCTAATAATTCTATCGCATGTTCTAGGCGTTTTTTCTGAATATATTGTTGAGGAGTAATTAAAAAAATGGATTTAAATTGGCGATTTAGTTGTGAAAGTGACAGGCCTGAAATATCGGCAAGTGTTGTGATTTTAATTGCGGTATCAAAATGATGACTAATAAAACGTTCAACTCGGCTAAGTTGGCTATTAAGCTTAGGACTAATAGATTTTACATCTTGCAAATCAACAGAAATTCCCGCAACACCAATCACTTGGTTCCGAGTGTTAAATATAGGTACTTTTGTTGTTAGACACCAACCTAATAATCCTGCTGTATAAAGATGCAATTCAAGTTTATTGATAACACTAATTTTTTTCTGCATTACCAAATAATCTTGTGAACTATAACTTTGACCTAAATCGATATGAAAAATATCCTCGGCGCGTTTACCAATCACATTATTTACGGTGTCAATTTTACAACGTTTAGCAAGGTTTTCATTAGCAAGTAAGTATTTGGCATTATTATCTTTTACAAAAAAAGTCACGTTCGGCAAGGTATTAATTAATGGCATAATCAACCCTAGATGATTAAGAAAATTATTAATATTATCAATAGGGAATAACATATTTTCCTGACTAATCAATAGCAATTTATTTAAGTTAATCATGCAGTGCTCCTGTCCGTTAAACAATTTTTGTTAGTTATCTAAAATATTTTTATATTGTGCAGAAAAGCGCATAAGTTGACTTGAAAGATATCAAGAGTTATTAACAAAAATCAAGCATCCTGTTAACAATTAAATTTTAACAGGGATAATCTAATGCAGAAGCAGTACCGAAAAATAGAAGTTATTGATTCACATACAGCAGGGGAGCCAACGCGTTTAGTTATTAATGGCTTCCCTGAATTGGGTGATTTAAATATGGCTTCTCGTCTAGAAATATTACGCACTCAATATGACCAATGGCGTTGCACCACGATCTTAGAGCCTCGCGGCAATGACATTTTGGTTGGCGCATTATTATGTCGACCACAAAATCCTAAAGCCGCCGCGGGTGTTATTTTTTTTAATAATGAAGGTTATTTAGGGATGTGTGGGCATGGCACGATTGGTTTAATCACGTCATTACATTTTTTAGGTCAGATATCTTATGGCAACCATCTGATTGAAACACCCGTGGGGGATGTTACCGCGCAATTACACCAAGATGGCAGCGTTAGTATTCAAAATGTTTATTCCTACCGTTACCGTAAGGCAGTGCAAATTAATATTCCTGATGTAGGAGTCATTGTTGGAGATATTGCATGGGGAGGTAATTGGTTTTTTCTGGTTGAAAATTCCCCTATCGATATTCACTATCGTGATGCTAAAGCGTTGACTGAGCTGTGTTTAAAAATCAAGCAAGTCCTAGCTTCTCAAGGTATATACGGTAAAGATAACCAAGAAATTGACCATATCGAATTATTTGGCTCACATCCCAACGCCAATAGCCAAAGTTTTGTGCTCTGTCCTGGTGGTGCTTATGACCGTTCACCTTGTGGAACGGGAACTAGTGCCAAGCTTGCATGCCTTGCGGCGGATAAAAAATTGGCGGCGGGCGAAATATGGCATCAAGCCAGTGTGATCGGCAGCCAATTCCAAGCCAGTTACCAACCTTCTGATGAAGGTGGCATCATCCCAACTATCCGTGGTACTGCCTATATTAGTGGGCAAAATAGCTTATTAATTGATGAGCAAGATCCATTTCGTTTTGGCATCACGGCCGCGTGAGGTGTCATCATGACTAAAAAATATCCGGTGGTGGTGATTGGTGGTGGCATTATTGGCTTAAGTATTGCGTTATCGGTGCAAGCTGAGGGAACTGATGTTTTATTGGTTGATAAAAATGAGATTGGTTCTGGCGCGTCATTTGGTAACGCAGGGCATATAGCGACCGAACAAGTTTTTCCTATTGCTGATCCTTCTATTTTGAAATCAATTCCCGGTATGCTTTTCGATCCTCTTGGTGCTTTGCGTTTAGATTGGCGATATTTATTACCGCTAACGCCTTGGTTATTGAAATTACTGGGAAATATGCGACATAAACATTTTATGCGCATCCATCGAACATTAGCAATATTCAATAGCGCTTCATTAACCTCATGGCAAGCCTTTGAGCAGAAATGGCAACTAGATGATTTAGTTAAACTAACCGGCTCGTTGTTGGTTGCAGAAAAGCTAAAAACGCTGGATAAATTAAATCAACATGGGGAATACCTCAACAGTATTGGGGTGCAAAATCAATTTCTAACTCAAGAACAGCTATTGGTTCGTGAGCCTGGATTAGCTACCAGTCAACTCGGCGGGCTTTTTTATCCGAATACTGGGCATGTCACTGACTTGACTGCATTACATGCACGGCTAGTACAAGCGTTTCAACAATTAGGTGGAAATGTGCTGACAGGCTGTGAAGTGACCGCCATTAACTCATCATCGAGTGATAAAGCGTTAGTCACAACAACACAAGGTGAATTTGATGCACAGAAAGTGGTGATTGCGGGTGGCGCATTTTCTAAGTCATTAGTGAAGATGGTTAGCCGTATTAATGTGCCTCTTGAGACGGAACGTGGTTATCACTTGATGTTACCGAAAGAAATCAACAGGCTGACTGTGCCCGTATCTAGCATGGATCGGCGTTTTATTATGACGCCAATGAAGGGTGGATTGCGTCTTGCAGGTACAGTTGAATATGCAGGATTGACGCGTCCACCTAACATGCAACGGGCACGCCACTTTATTCCTCTAGCGACGCCGATGCTGAATAAATCATTAAATACCCAACAAAGCAGTGAATGGATGGGGTTTCGTCCGACGACCTCAGATTCATTACCCGTAATCGATAAAAAAGGCCCTTATATTTTTGCTTTTGGGCATCAACACTTGGGACTTACACAAGCTGCTCTCACCGCAGATATTGTCAATAACTTGATCCACGAGCAACCGACAGTGGTCGATTGTTTGCCTTTTACCATCGAAAGATTTCTTTAATTTTGAGGAGAATTCCAATGAATTTTCATGGCATCCTAGTTCCTATCGTTACACCATTTCATGATGATTTGTCATTGAATATTAGTGGGTTAGCTAAATTAACCGAAAAACTTATCGACAGTGGTGTGACAGGTTTAGTGGTTTGTGGAACCACTGGTGAATATTACGCTTTGAATGAAGAGGAGCGTAAAACAGTACTGATGACAGTAAGTAAAGTGGCGAAGGGAAGAGTTACGTTGATAGCGGGGATTAATGATCTATCAACCGAAGGTGCTATAAATCGCGCGGAACAAGCAAAGCAATTAGGTTATGAAGGATTAATGTTATCGCCACCCCCGTATAGCCTACCTGACCAGCAAGGGGTATTTGCACATTATCAAAAAGTCGCCTCGTCAACATCACTCCCCATCATTATGTATAACTTTCCTGCGCGTATTGGTATTGAAATTGAATATGACACTGTCGTGAAACTGGCTGAAATTGACAATATTGTGGCCATTAAAGAAAGCAGCGGGGATTTTAGTCGTGCATTACGTCTTCTTCAAACTTCATTTGAGAATTTCGAAGTTATTTGTGGCTGTGATGACCAGCCTGTCGACTTCTTCTTTTGGGGAGCCAGAAGCTGGATAGCTGGATCAGGAAATGTATTTCCTGTAGAGCAAGTGGCTATCTATGAAGCTTCAGTACAAGAAGATTGGGGAAAAGCAAAGCAGATCATGAATGAAATCTATCCTGCAATCTATTCGATGGAATCGGGTAATTATAATCAAAAAGCGAAAGCTGGCTGTTTTAAAAGTGCATTTAAGGTTGGACCCGTTCGATTACCATTAACTAATATTTCTGACTCTGAACGAGATGAATTCCTTTCTCTTATCACGATAGAAGGGAAATAATAATGAAAATAAGTAAAGAGCAGGTATTTGAACGTGCTAAAAAAGGGAAATTATGGGCGGGTAATTTAATTGAAGATTATCAAAGTAACGCAGCAAAATTAGAGAATCGAACACCTATCGATAACAGTGTGATTGGTTATATTGCTGATGGAAGCGTGAGCGATATCGATGCTGCCGTTAGTCTTGCTCGCTCAACATTTAAAGCGGGTAACTGGCGTGGGTTATCACCCCAGCAACGAAAACAAGTTATGTTACGGTGGGCGCAATTGGTTGAAGAACACAGTGAAGAGCTTGCTGCACTTGATTGTATCGATGCAGGTAAGCCAATTACCGAATGTTTGAACACTGATTTACCCGCTACCATTGAAACTTTTTATTGGTATGCAGAAGCGGTAGATAAATTATTTGGTAAGGTCGCTCCGACGAGTCAACAAGAGTTGGGTTTGATTGTACATGAGCCGATTGGCGTCGTCGGCGCTGTATTGCCTTGGAATTTTCCTGCTCAGATGTTTGCTTGGAAAGTTGCACCGGCGTTAGCGGTAGGTAATTCCGTGATTGTAAAACCCGCAGAATTAACGTCATTAAGCGCTTATCGCTTAGTGGAACTTGCTTATGAAGCGGGCGTACCTAAAGGTGCGTTGAGTTTAGTGTGTGGATTAGGTGAAAAAGTTGGGGAGGCGCTTGGCCGACATAGTGATGTAGATATGGTCTCTTTTACCGGTTCAACTGAGGTAGGGCGCTTATTTTTAAAATATTCGGCAGAAAGTAACTTAAAGGAAATCGTTCTTGAGTGTGGTGGAAAAAGTCCGCAAGTAGTGTTCGAAGATGCTGACATCGATGCTGCTATTCCTCATATTATGGCTGCTGCGTTTTGGAATATGAGTGAGAATTGCAGTTGTGGTTCGCGGCTTATTGTGCATGAACGGATTAAGCCATTATTACTCGAAAAACTGATTGCAGCGGCCGCATTATGGAAAGTAGGCAATCCGATGGATGCTGATGTTTCTATCGGCCCCATGGTAGAAGAAGCGCATTTTGAAAAAGTTAAATCATTTTTAGCGCTCACAATTAAAGAAGGCGGGCATCTTGTTACTGGGGGTAAAATACACAGTGAAATAGGTGCTGGTTGGTATATTGAACCAACAATTTTTGATGATATTACACCACAGATGTCGCTCTTTAAGCAGGAAGTTTTCGGACCTATTTTAGCCGTTACCTCTTTTAATACAGATGAAGAAGCGGTCGCATTGGCTAATGATACTCAATATGGGCTTGCGGCCTCTTTTTATAGTCAAAATATCCATCGTGTGATGAATATTGCACGGCAGATCAATGCGGGCACTATTTCTATTAATGGATTTAGTGAAGGAAATATTACCACACCGTTTGGCGGTTTTCGTCAATCAGGTTTTGGGGGGAAAGACAACGGAATTGAGGCATTTGAACAATACACCCAAACTAAAGTTATCTGGTTTATCAATCATTAAATCACAATAACCTGAGCCAATATTGGCTCAGGTTTTTTTTACCCTACAAACATAAAACATATTATTACAATAACGAAGGAGTATTCATATGGAAGCCATCGTAAATACCATCGTTGGTTACATCTGGGGTAATGCATTAGTGATATTATCGCTGGGTGTTGGGCTTTATTTTACGCTGCTCACGCGTGGTGTGCAATTTCGCTACTTAATCAAAATGGTTTGCTTACTAAAAGAAAATAAAGCCTCTAAAGAAGGGATATCATCATTCCAAGCATTTTGCCTTGCACTATCTGGTCGTGTTGGCGTAGGTAATATTGCCGGTGTTGCTACTGCAATCGCAGCGGGAGGGCCGGGAGCTATATTTTGGATGGTAGTCATGGGGCTCTTGGGCGGTGCGAGTGCATTTATCGAATCCACATTAGCGCAAATTTATAAGCAGCGTTCTGATGGGCAGTATCGTGGTGGTTCTCCTTATTACATTGAAAAGGGCTTAAAATTAAAACCATTTGCGATTATGGTCGCGGTAGTGATTTGTTTATCTTATGGTGTATTAGTGCCGGGTATTCAAGCAAATACTATTGCGGATTCATTCCAAACTTCATTTAATATTCCCCCGATGGTGACTGGTGCGATTGTTACCGTATTAATGGCATGGCTAATTTTTGGCGGTGTCAAACGTATTGCTAGTGCTGCCGATAAAATTGTACCGTTGATGGCTATCGCTTATATCATCATGATGGTCATTATTTTAGGGAGTCACTTCGAAAAAGTGCCAGCGATGTTCAGCTTAATATTCCGTAGTGCATTGGGAATGGATGCGGTATTTGGTGGAATTATCGGTACTGCGGTTTCGTGGGGGGTACGCCGCGCCGTATTTTCGAATGTTGCAGGTGCCGGCGAGGCAACATTTAGCTCAGCGGCAGCCGAAGTTAGCCATCCCGTAAAACAGGGCCTTATCCAAGCATTTTCTATTTATATTGATACTGTTGTGGTATGTACTGCATCAGGTTTGATGATTTTAGTGACCAATATGTACAATGTATTCCCTGATGGCTCTGCAACGGCGTTAGTTGAATATGTCCCTGGTGTCGCGGCTGGTACAGCTTGGACTCAAATGGCCGTATCAACGGTATTTACCTCCGCGGGATCGGGGTTTGTCTCGATAGCTGTGTTCTTATTTGCATTCACCACTTTGATGGCTTACTACTATATAGCAGAAACGACCATAGTTTATCTCGACCGCAAGCTCTCTTATCCAGTCTTAAAATTGATACTAAAATTTGTTTTTTTAGGGATTGTTTTTATGGGAAGTGTGCAATCCGTTAGTATCATGTGGGGGCTGGGTGATATTGGTTTCGGTAGTATGAGCTATTTAAACTTGGTCGCAATTGTCTTTTTATCTAAGCCAGCGCTTAGGGCTCTTAGAGATTACGAAAGGCAGGAAAAACTTGGAGTTGACCCAGTGTTTGATCCTAAAGTTGCTGGTGTTGAAAATGCAGAGCTTTGGGAAGACATCAGTCGTGAATATCATGCGAAAGGTTATGGTGTTATTCAAACAGAAATTAAAACTGAAAGCAGATTGACTAAGGAAGAGTTAATTGAAAAGTAGATATAAAAATTTGCTTAAAAATGGCGGTGAGAGAGGGGTTCGAACCCTCGATACGTTCGCACGTATACACACTTTCCAGGCGTGCTCCTTCAGCCTCTCGGACACCTCACCGTATTTTTAATGCTGTCGTTACATTATAAGATATAAAAAACTACTTTATAAACTTGCACTGCAACGGGGCGCTACTATAGGGAAAATAGCGCCTTACGTCAACTCCCTATTGCTTATTATTCTTGTTTTTGTGGTTGTTTAGTTAAATAAAAATCAATTTGATTATTATCTATTCGACGAAGTTAGTTTCTAATTTTATTTAATTATTATTTGTTAATTTAAACTGCAAGGTATTATTGCAAAATTCGTTATCTACTTAACAAAATACTGATCGGGTGCAATCTAGATGGTTGTATTGACTTGAAAATAAACTCCTTTACGCACACTCTGTTAGAAACCCAAGAGGAGTTGCCATGAATATTTTATTTTACCACCCATTTTTTGATGCGAAGCAATGGATTGAGGGGATGCGAGTAAGATTACCGCAAGCCAATATTCGTCAGTGGGAAAAAGGGGATAACCAACATGCTGATTACGCGATGGTTTGGTTGCCACCATATGAGTGTTTAGCCGGTAGAAAAGATCTGAAGGGTATTTTTGCATTAGGTGCCGGTGTTGACGCAATCTTAAAACAAGAACAAGACAATCCAGGAACTTTACCCGCAGGTGTTCCACTGATGCGCCTTGAAGATACCGGTATGGCCATTCAAATGGAAGAATATGCAATGGCTAAAGTATTATCTTATTTTCGTCGAATGGATGAGTATCGCCAACTACAATCTCAGCGTCAGTGGAAACCATTACCCGCTTACCAACACGAAGAATTTGTGGTGGGAATTATGGGGGCAGGAGCACTAGGGCAAGCTGTGGCTAAGCGTTTAATTAGTTTTGGTTTTCATGTTAGAACTTGGAGTCGCTCTGAAAAGCACATTGATAATGTGAAAAGTTATTATGGTAAAGACCAACTACCGAGTTTTCTTTCTGGTACGCGAGTGATTATTAACTTGTTACCGAGCACTCCAGAGACGGTGGGTATCTTGAATCAGCAACTGTTCAGCCAGTTACAGCCAAATTCGTATATCATCAATCTTGCTCGAGGCGCTCATCTTATTGAACAAGATTTGTTATCCGCTCTTGAAATAGGGCAAGTGGCTGGAGCCTCTCTTGATGTTTTTGCTAATGAACCTTTGTCACAAATGCATCCATTTTGGACCCATCCACGTATCGCGATAACTCCTCATGTTGCAGCGTTTACTAAACCATTAGAAGCGATGGATATGATAGCGAGTAATATTAAACGTATCGAAGCAGGGCAAACGCCTGAAGGTATCGTTGATTTAATTCGAGGATACTAATATCCCATTATGTTTCACGTTGTAGCGCTGTTCACTAGCTGCAACGTGAGCGCTTTAAGCGTAAAGCCAAATCTTTACGCTTTTTTAATCACCCCCCTGTCTTAATCTTAGGTTATGGGTGGTTTAGCCGACTTTTAAGGTATACTAATTTTAAAGCGTAATCATTTTAGCGAAGTGATTACATAGTAACCGAAAAAGGAACCGGTAAATGAATGAATTCTCAATTGTCTGTCGTATCTTAGGCACACTGTTTCAACGCTCACCAGACGATGTGCTGGTAAAACCATTACTCGATTTAATTGCACAAGACAAACTAAAGGCGTCTTGGCCAATTGAACAAGATGAGCTTTGGGCGAGAATGGCAACATCTGTTGATATCAATGCGATTACCAAGGACTATCAAGGAATGTTTGGTGGCACTGAGCCTGCGGTATCTATGCGTGCTAATGATTATGATGCTGAAATTACTGAGCCTGAAATTCGTGAATTTTTGACATTAAGAGCTATGCCATTAACCGATTCTCATACAGATTCATTCGGTGCTTTACTTCTTGCGGCATCTTGGCTTGAAGATCAAGCAGCAGAAGATGAAACTGCGGCGCAAGAAGAGTTGTTTGATAGTTATATTTTGAGTTGGAGTGGGACATTTTTAGGTAAAGTTGAAGCGCATGCTACAACTGTTTTTTATCGCACACTAGCTCAAATTGCCCGTGATGCCGTGATTGTATTACGTGATGAATTAGATTCAGAGTAAATGAGAATAAGGATATTTTAAAATATTTTATTGGTAGACTCAGTTAATTGTGATGTAAAAAACGCCACTTAGCCTATTGCTACATTATTGTCTCACAAGCCCACATTCAAATTGTGGGTTTTTTGTTGCAACAAATCGAATCAGGGAGTACTTTGCAACTATCTATCTTATAAATATTAATGAATTATGGTTACTCGGATTTTATATTTACTTTGCATAGCATTGATGGTTTTGTTTGCATTTGTATTGGGTATGTCAGTTAATTTAAATTTTAAACCCAGTGTTATTGATGGCGCAAAGTTAGCGGTATCTAACTTTATGTATTTGCCTCAAGCATCTGAATTTAGAGAAGTTAAATTATATGTATCCAGAACTAAGACAGTTCACAAAGAGGTGGGTAATGTTTGTGGTGAGGTATATGCATTTAAAAATGACGTACCTTATAAGTACAAAAGATTTATTGTTCAAGCCGCTAAGGACAACAAAGGCAACTATATATACTCATTTCCACTTTTTGACTTCGAGGGTGAGATGATATCGGAAGAAGAGTTCCAAAAAATATGGGAACAACGCTGTGCTGAATAAATTATAAAGCTGGAGCCAGTACTTTTAACCGATTGAGTATCCTATTATTGTTTTTCTCTTTTTATCGTTTAATTATTCAAAATTGATAAATAATTTTAATTAAATAAAGAAGGCAACAAGTTTGTTTGTTGCCTTAAATGCTTTTATCAATCAAATTAATTCATGGTCTGAGTTAATCAACTAATGGGATTATTAATTTTCCCGGCTTTATCTCAAGCCCTTTGGCTAATTTTTTTGCTGTTGCCTCAGCGGCACCATTATTAGCATCTAATACATAAACTGGTTGAGTTTCAAAGAAAGTTTCAAGAGAGCTATTTAAGTAAGGAATAATGGCAGAAATTGCGGTATCCATATTTTCAGGGATCACTTTATATTTACTGATATTTAGTTCTTTTAAATAAATAGAGCCTGTTTTTGCATCAAAAATAGGGCGAGCGGTTAATGTTAACTCAATTTTGGCGTCAGCTTTACCAATTAATGAATCCAGCTTTACAGTAGCTTCCCCCGTTAAAGCAACTTTACCTGGTTCACTACGACCAATTTCGGATTTTAAATTTGCGAGTTGTATATCTGCATCTGCAAAGCCTGAAATACCGACTTTATGCTCATATTTAACTTTATTGGCTAGGTAGTTATTAATTTGTGATTCATTGATACTAAATTCTGATAATTGGCTACAACCTGCGAGGAGGGCAACGAGCCCCAATATGGTCGCTAATAAAAACTTTTTCATAAAGACTCCTTAGACAGTAATTCTGCTAGTTTAGCTTATTACTGTCCACTCAACATGGCTGTTTCTATTTTTTTGCGATTAAATTGCTTATGCAACGCCCATAAAGTAATAAAACCGATAATACCGAGTAGGAACCAAGGCAATTGTGGTACTCCCCATTGATGCCCAATATCATACATCCAGCCACCGCCGGTATAACCTACGGCGCCACCAAGGGCGAGTCCTAGGCGACTAAAGCCCATGTAGCTTCCTCGAGCTCTAGGATTTGCCAAAGAGGCGCTCAGTGTTTCACGTGCAGGGTCAGCAGTTACCGTTCCCAAATAAAATAAACAAATCAGGCCGAATAAGGTATTCAATGAAGTGGTCATTCCAATGGGGAACATGCTTAGGCTCATTAGAAATAGCCCTGCCATCAAACGCTGTTCTAAGCGAAAATGTTTTTCGCTCCAACGCGCAATAGGATAAAGCAGTGTTAATGAAATAGCGGCTTCAATCGCATACATCCATTTAACGGCCGTTGGCGTTCCTGCAAGTTCGTTAACGACAATAGGAAACATCAACATCACTTGCACCGAAAGCATAAAGTAACCCGCTAATGTTACGACATAGGTGACAAAGCGTTTATCTTTAAGAACGCGGCCCATGCCTTCTTTTATCGGGGTTCTGACTGTTGAAATACGATAAGCAGGTAGCAACCATGCATTACAAATTGCGGCGATGATAAAGACAGCAGCACCAGCCCAACAAACATAGTGGAAGTCATACTGTAATAGCCAACTACCAATTAATGCACCAATGACAGCGCCTGCGCTATCTTGCATTAACAGTAATGAATAGAAACGACCCCGTTCATAAGGTCGCGTTAATTTAATGACCAGCGCAGTCCTTGGTGGATCGAACAAGGTACCACCGAGGGCAGAAAGCACGCAGGATAGCCATAAAACCCAAGGGTCATGAGCGACGGCCATGACTGCGAAACCGCTAGCTCGCAGTAGCATACCAATAACAATCATTGGTTTAGCACCAAAACGGTCGGCGATAGCACCCCCGAAAATACCCAATCCTTGTTGAACAAATTGTCTCAGCCCCAAAGCGAAACCAACAACAACCGCAGCCCAACCAAGTTGATCAACAAAGCGAATTGAGATTAAAGGAAACACCACAAAAAAGCCTAGTACAACTAACATGTTGTCTAGTAATAAAAAATATTTACCCAGGCTTCTTGCCCGTGACACCTGCGCCATGACACACCATTAGAAAAATAGCAAAGAGGGAAGGATTCTTAATGTTTCTTATTAATAATATCAGTAGAATATAGAAAGTCAGATGATATTTTTTTATCGATGTAGCAAGGCAGGATTGATGATTTATTTTTATCGTTGAATATCGCTGTTTGTTTTATAATTAAAAAATTAATTAAGGGACTACGATGTTTGGTTATCGGTCAAATGAACCCAAAGTGCGTCTTATTACTGAAAGGATGATCGTTCGTTTAGCATATGAGCGTGATAATTATCGGTTAGCTGACTATTACAGCTTAAATAAAGACTTTTTAACGCCGTGGGAACCTATTCGTGATAATTCACATTTTCAACCAGCGGGTTGGAATAATCGATTACATGTTATGAGTGAAATGCATCGTCAAGGCAGTGCCTTTCACTTTTTGTTGCTAGATAACGATGAAAATGAAGTTATCGGCGTGGCTAATTTTAGCAATGTGTTGCGCGGCGCATTTCATGCTTGTTATTTGGGTTATTCACTTGGTGAAAAGTGGCAGGGACAAGGTTTGATGCATGAAGGATTAATACAAGCAATTCAATATATGCAAAAGCATCAGGGGATGCATCGTATCATGGCGAATTATATGCCACATAATTCACGCAGCGGTAATTTGTTAACCCGCCTTGGTTTTGAGCGCGAAGGATATGCTAGACAATATCTGCAAATAAACGGCGAGTGGCGTGATCATGTGTTAACTGCGTTAACCGATGATACTTGGAAACAACCTAAATCCTAGACTTATAAACGCTTAATTTACCTTTCAATCGTAGTCAGTCGTGTCATGGGCTGTTAAACTGGCACGATTGTTTTCTTTTAGTCTATCTATCATGAATTTATTAAAATCGCTGGCGGCAGTAAGCTCCATGACCATGATGTCTCGTGTGCTTGGGTTTATCCGTGATGCTATTATTGCTCGAGTATTTGGTGCAGGAGCGGCGGCAGATGCTTTCTTTGTCGCATTTAAGTTACCTAATCTATTACGTCGAATCTTTGCTGAGGGCGCATTTTCTCAGGCTTTTGTACCCATACTTGCTGAATATAAAAATCAACAAGGTGAAGAGGCAACTCGAACCTTTGTGGCTTATATCGCGGGAATGCTAACGCTTGCGCTAGCGATTGTTACTGTTATCGGAATGATTGCCGCTCCGTGGATAATTTATATTACGGCGCCAGGCTTTACGGATGACGCTAACAAATTTGCATTAACAACTGATTTATTACGTGTCACTTTTCCTTATATTTTCTTAATTTCGTTGGCCTCCCTTGCTGGCGCAATTCTTAATACATGGAATCGGTTTTCTGTTCCTGCTTTTGCTCCGACATTGCTCAATGTTAGTATGATTTTCTTTGCGGCTTTTGCCGCGCCGTATTTTGATCCTCCGATTATGTCATTGGCTTGGGCGGTATTAGTCGGTGGCGTATTGCAGCTAGTCTATCAACTTCCACATCTAAAAAAGATCAGTATGCTCGTATTACCGCGTCTCTCTTTTCGCGATAGTGGTGTTTGGCGAGTAATGAAAATGATGGGCCCCGCAATTATAGGGGTGTCAGTTGCGCAAATTTCACTGATTATTAATACTATTTTTGCTTCTTTCTTACAGTCAGGCTCTGTTTCTTGGATGTATTATGCAGATAGATTGATGGAGTTGCCTTCGGGGGTGCTTGGTGTGGCACTTGGCACCATTTTACTACCTTCTCTTGCAAAAAGTTTTACGAGTGGTAATCAACAGGAATATCGCCATTTGATGGATTGGGGTCTACGTTTATGCTTACTTTTAGCCTTGCCTTGCGCAGTAGGCCTTGCTGTATTATCTGAAGCATTAACGGTTTCGTTATTCCAATATGGTAATTTTACGGCTCATGATTCGCTTATGACCCAATATGCTTTAATGGCCTACTGTGTCGGCCTTACCGGTATGATTTTGGTAAAAATATTAGCCCCCGGTTTTTATTCACGTCAGAATATTAGAACACCGGTTAAAATTGCGATAGTTACACTCATCTTAACGCAGTTAATGAACTTAGCATTCATTGGGCCGATGCAACATGCTGGTCTTGCACTTTCCATTGGTATTGCAGCCTGTTTTAATGCAGGAGTACTGTATTGGCAGCTGCGTAAACAAGATATTTTCCAACCATTGGCTGGATGGCGTGGTTTTATTTTTAAATTACTGATTGCGGTTGTTGTGATGACTGGAGTGCTATTTGCTGTATTGCATTTTATGCCACAGTGGCAAGAGGGCAATATGTTAATGCGAATGTTACGTTTGATGGGCGTCGTAGTTGTTGGTGCTGGCAGCTATTTTGTGGCGTTGTATGCACTTGGTTTTCGTCCTCGTGATTTCAAGAAACACAGTATTGCGTAATCAATATTTTTAAAATACAAATAGCTTTGTGAACATTCAGCCCAGCTAACAACTAGTTGGGCTGATTTTTTTAATTATAATGAGCATTATCAAGACTGAACAGATAAAATAATAGCCCACCAGAGTGAGCTATTATTGGAAATTGCAAGCTTATAACTTACAGGCTGATAGCCAATAAGAAATTACATTCTTTCTACGGTTTCAATACCTAAAGTATCAAGGCCTGTTTTTAATGTTTTTTGTGTTAGGGCTGCTAATTTTAAACGACTTTGGCGTTGCGCTTCGCTTTCAGCAGAAAGGATAGGGCAATGTTCATAGAAGCTTGAGAATAGACCCGCAAGGTCATACAGATAAGCACACATCACATGTGGTGTGCCTTCACGAGCAACCGTTAGAATTGTTTCTTCAAATTGCATTAAACGTGTTGCTAGCGCCATTTCACGAGGGTCTTGTAGCACGATTGGTAAGGTTAAATCGGTTTCAGTCACATCGGCTTTTTTGAAGATAGAGGCAACACGGGTATAGGCATATTGCATATATGGCGCTGTATTACCTTCAAACGCTAACATATTGTCCCAATCAAAAATGTAATCAGTGGTACGATTTTTTGAAAGATCCGCATATTTGACTGCACCAATACCAACTACATTCGCAACGTTGAGCAGTTCATCCTCATCCATATCTGGATTTTTTGAACGGATCAAGGTTTGAGCACGTTCAATCGCTTCATCTAATAAGTCTGTAAGACGTACAGTACCACCTGAACGGGTTTTGAATGGCTTACCATCCTTGCCTAGCATCATACCGAACATGTGGTGTTCAAGCGCCATAGACTCAGGAATATAACCTGCTTTACGTACGATAGTCCAAGCTTGCATTAAATGCTGATGTTGGCGTGAGTCAATATAATATAGAGAACGATCCGCATGTAACGTTTCATAGCGGTATTTCGCACAAGCAATATCGGTTGTGGTATATAAGAAGCCACCATCTTTTTTCTGGACGATAACGCCCATTGGTTCGCCTTCTTTATTTTTGAATTCGTCAAGAAAGACAACCGTTGCGCCTTCGCTTTCAACTGCTAAGCCTTTTGCTTTTAAATCAGCAACAATTTCTGGCAACATACTGTTATACAAACTTTCACCCATCACATCATCTTCGGTTAAGGTGACATTTAAGCGCTGATAAGTTTGTTGGTTTTGTTGCATTGTGATATCAACCAGTTTACGCCACATTTTACGGCAGTATTCATCACCTGATTGTAATTTAACGACGTAACTACGCGCTCGTAGGGCAAACACTTCATCGTCGTCATAGTGCTTTTTAGCTTCACGATAAAATTCTTCAAGATCAGACAATGCCATGTCACTGGCATCTTCATTTTGTACTTTTTCTAGATAAGCAATTAGCATACCAAATTGCGTACCCCAGTCACCGACGTGATTGGCACGAATAACTTTGTGGCCAATAAATTCTTGAGTACGTGCAGCAGCATCACCAATAATGGTTGAACGCAGATGACCAACGTGCATTTGCTTGGCAACGTTTGGCGCAGAATAGTCAATAACGATAGTTTCTTGTTTTACAGGCGCTAAACCTAATCGCTCACTCACGAGTGCTTTTTCGGCACAATTTGCAATCCAGCCCGATTCAAGAAAGATATTGATAAAACCTGGGCCGGCGATTTCAACTTTAGTCGCAATACCTTCAAGATCTAAATGGCTGACAATTTGTTCGGCCAATTGTCTTGGCGGCATACCCATTTTTTTAGCTGCGCCCATAACACCATTAGCTTGATAGTCACCAAATTGTGACTTGGCAGATTGACGAACAATTGCCTCGCTGCCTTCTGGAGCACCCGCTGCTAGCATTGCAGCATAAATTTTATCTGAAAGAATGGCCTGAATATTCACCGAATTACCTTAAATAACGAACATAGTTACCGTATTGTGCCATCACAAGCGCGGAACTAAAAGGTGGAAGAGAAAAATCGGCAGATTTTATACCATATTTTAGGGGGGGCGTGCTACAGTCTGCGCGTTTGTTTATCTTTTATTATTATTGATTCGACTATTATTTAGATGTTGAGCCTTGTTGAAAAGAGTGTTTTTAAATGATTGATTTATCTATTGTTCCTGAGTTAGATGATTTATGGGCTGATTTGCCTGTATTTGAGCAGAAACTACAATTGATGGCAACAGAGCTTCAAATTTCTCTAACTGATTATCACATTGACCATATTTCAGTTCGTTGCCACCACCTTATAACTGCTAATCGTTGGCATGATGGGTTAATAAAATGTGCAAACTTACTATCAGATAACCAAATTAATGGTCGATCTATCCGTTTGTATGAGCTCATTCAGCCAATTGTCGTCGCCGGACAAAATGTCTTTATTATTGAATTGCCTTTCCCTAAAGATAAAATTTATCCGCAAGAAAGTTGGGAACATATTGAAATGGTCGTTGATGTCGAACCTGATTTATTGATTAGTGTTGCCACAAATTTGTTACCTAATCCGCTACCCGAAGGTTTTAGTATGAAAGAGAGTCAGCCTAAAGGGCAGAGTGAAAGACTACCTAATCCCACATTAGCAGTGACAAATGGAATTATTACCGTTAAATATCATCCTTTTTCGCTAAAAAAGATAATTGAAAGTGAAAAATAAGTGATGTAATTAACGTTATTGATAATTGCTCCCATAGAACTCCTCATGGTGTGATATCTATCCGGTAACTGTTATCAATAAGTGGCATTATTAATCGTTGTGTTAACGAATAACATACTTACCCTAAGTTATTAATTAGGGCATTTAAAGCAATCGCTTTATTACCATTTTTGGAGGTGACCATGGCAAAACTGGAAATTTGCTGTTTCGGAATCGAATGTGCTCAAGTGGCTCAAGAATATGGTGCTGATCGCATTGAACTATGCTCGGGTGCAGCTGATGGCGGATTAACGCCAAGCTATGGATATCTAAAACTGGCAAGAGAAAAAATTCATATTCCAGTTCATCCAATTATTCGTCCTCGTGGTGGGGATTTTTGTTATGACATGAGTGAGTTTGATGTCATTCGTGAAGATTTAATTATGGTCAAAGAAATGGGATTCCCGGGTGCGGTAGTCGGTATCTTGGATAGAGAAGGGCGTATTAATCTAGACCGTATGCATGTATTAATGGAAATAGCACAAGGAATGAATATTACGTTCCATCGTGCTTTTGATATGTGTATCAATCCATTACTTGCTTTGGAACAGTTAAAAACGCTCGGGGTGGCGCGTATTTTAACTTCAGGTCAGCAGCAAAGTGCAGAGCTGGGCCTTCCTTTACTTAAAGAGCTACACGAAAAAAGTCTTGAAATTAATGGGCCTCAGATTATGGCGGGCGCTGGCGTGCGTTTAGCGAATTTAAGTAAGTTTATGGAAATTGGCCTTGCAGAAGTTCATAGTTCAGCAGGTAAAACCGTTCCCTCGAGTATGAGTTATCGTAAAGTGGGGGTGACCATGGCATCGAATAGTGAAAGTGATGAGTTTACGCATTATTGTGTTGATGGCCCAACGGTTGAAGCAATGAAAGATTTTATTTCAATTACTGAAAAAGTTTCGGCATAACGTTTTTAATGAAAATGAGGGAGGCAGATACCTCCCTTATTTTTAAGGTTTACGTGCGACTAAAATGGCACGAAGTGGTGCAGGATAACCTTCAATTGTTTTGGTCATATCATTTGGGTCTAAAAACTCAGCCAGTGACTCCGTTTTCATCCATGGGGTACGACGTTGTTCATCAACAGAAGTAACCGCTTGATCAACAATACGAACATCAACAAATCCACATTTTTCTAACCAAATCTTGAGCATTTTTGCTGACGGGATAAAGTAAACATTACGCATTTGTGCATAACGTTCTCCCGGTAGTAGGCATTGGAACTCATCCCCTTCAATGACTAAGCTTTCTAATACTAATTCACCTTCGCTGACTAACTGATCTTTCAGTTGCCATAAATGGTCAAGAGGTGAGCGGCGGTGGTAAAGTACACCCATTGAAAAAACAGTATCAAAAGCATTTAACGCAGGAAGTTGCTCGATACCTAATGGTAATAAATGTGCGCGCTGGTTATCACCTAATAATTTTCTCACCGCTTCGAATTGGCATAAAAAAAGCTGGGTAGGATCGATGCCGACGGCAAACTTAGCGTCTTCACCCAACATGCGCCACATGTGATAACCACTTCCACAACCTACATCTAACACATAGCGGTCTTTGAGTGGGGATATATGCGGTAGTACGCGATCCCATTTCCAATCTGAACGCCATTCAGTATCGATATCAACACCGTATAGTGAAAAAGGTCCTTTACGCCAAGGTTTGAGTTGTTCGAGTATATTATTAAGGCGACGAGTTTCCCCTGATGAAAGCTCAGGATCACGGGTTGCAGTGACGCTTTGTTTTAAATCTAAATCTGTAGGTATCATCAATGGCAGGTTATCAAGCATTTTTTCCCATGATGAAAAGCCGCCATGTAAACCTTTTTTCTTCCACTCAGTTAATTGAGCAGGTAGTGTATCAAGCCAATGGCTTAAAGGGCCTACTGCGATTTGCTGATAGAAACGACCGAAATCTATCATGAGTTAGCCTCTTTTAACGCTAATAAAGAACCGAAATTAAAGCATTGAAACCAGACTTCACAATGGGTAAATCCTGCTTTATTTAAGCGAGATTTATGTGTAGCTACTGTATCTGTTAGCATCACGTTTTCTAACATGCTGCGTTTTTGACTGATTTCTAATTCGCTGTAGCCATTGGCACGTTTAAAATCGTGGTGCATGTTGAACAGCAATTCACCGATTTCGCTATCTTCAAAATTAAATTTCTCAGAAAGGACTAAAATTCCACCTGGCTTTAACCCTTGGTAGATTTTATTAAGTAATAATTGACGATCTTCTGGATTCAGAAATTGTAATGTAAAATTAAGTACAACCATTGATGCATTTTCTATTTGAACATGGCGAATGTCGCCTTCAATGATATCAACTGGTGTATCTGCTTTATATGCATCAATATGACGTCGACAGCGCTCTACCATAGCTGGTGAGTTATCAACCGCAATAATTTTACAATTATCGGCAGTTAAATTACGACGAATAGACAGTGTTGCCGCCCCTAATGAGCAACCCAAGTCATAAACTTGGCTATTTGGTGTAACAAAACGTTCTGCTAACATGCCTATCATAGTAATAATATTAGAATAACCCGGCACTGAGCGCTGGATCATATCGGGGAAAACTTCGGCAACTTTTTCATCAAATTGCCAATCGCCTAAGTTAGCAATTGGTGCAGAAAAGAGGCTATCTTGGTGTTTCGAATCCTGACTTGACATAAGATCTGTATTAAATTAATAAATAAAACGAAGGTAGTTGCGGATTGTAGCAGAAAGCTGCAAAACCTGAAAATCTATCAGTACACCGCAAAAATGAAAATACGATAAAATTTTTCAAAAATATCGTATGGAATGAGAAAATCTAAAGTTCAAATGTGAATATTTGAATCCAAGGTAAATAGTAGGTATTGGCGATAACCATGAGTGTCATTGCAATATAGGTTGCGGCCATACCTGATCGACGGTAGGCGTAATCGTGATTTTTTAGTCCATAGGAATGCAATAACCGGCCTGCGACTAGAATAATGCCACAAAGATGGATCATCCATACTTGCGCACCATTCATCTCCATTAATAATAATAAAATTAATGAGATAGGAATATACTCAATTGCATTACCATGAACACGAATAGCCGTCTGCAATTCATAAAAACCGCCATCCCCATAAGCAACGCGGTACTGGCCTCGTAATTTCACGACATTTAAAGATAACCTAAGCAGCAGTAAGGCACCTAGTACAGCATATAAAGAGCTGACCATTTTTTACTCCACCATCAGACCAAACATATTATTAAAATAAATAAAGTTATAAATTATACTAATGCATATTGAGGCTAATTTATGAATTGTAAGGGTTAAAAAGTGGTTCTACAAATCAAATTACGCTTTTTGTGGGAATTCATTAGCGAATTATTCAATTTTTCCGTCTTGTTTTAACTTAGATAAAATAGTTATCGCAGTAGTAGAGCAATGAGATAGATCACGGGTATCAAACCAAGCTAATTCAGCAATTTCTGCGGCAGGCTTTGGCAAGCCTTGATAATCTGCAAAATAACAACGAATACGAACTTGTGTTCCGTCTTGTTTACCATCGGCAAGGCCAATGAACTCACCATAAAAACATATTGAATTAATATCTAACTGTAATGTAAGTTCTTCTTCTATTTCTCGACATAATGCTTGTTCATCCGTTTCACCTTCTTCACGCTTACCACCAGGAATATAAAATAAGTGTTTATTATGAGAACGCACCATTGCAATTTTCTGGTGAGATAATGTAATTAACCCAAGTTTGTCGATAATTTTAGCGCTCATAATTTAATCTCTTTTGTCATATTTGCTGTTGGCCTAATTTAGTTATTGGCCATTATATTGACGAATATATTCAATATTATTAAAAAGGTCAGCAAGTGTAAAACACCTGCTGATTACTGATTAAATTGTCGTGATTATTTTTTCTTTTCGACTATTTTTACTAGCTCATAACGGATGTTTGGTGCATCAGCCGGTGGATTTGGTACATCAAATTGTTTCACTTGTAATATGTAATTGTAACCTGTTTCATAATCAAAACCTTGAATCGAACCATAAAAGAATTGCCACTCATCAGCCGGATTTTCTTTTATTTTCATACATTTCATTGGTGCAACACCAACACAGTCAGCAAGAGAGGAATCGACATAAAAAGTCTTACTATTATCAGACGGTTTCATCGTTTGACATCCTGCAAGTAGAAGTAGCATTGATGTCGCGAGTAAGTATTTTTTCATTGATAATCCTTAGGTTGCTTTCTATTTTCATCATTTCGCTGTCATTATAGCAAACTGAAAACGGTAACAATTCTGAAAGCGAAAATAATTAAAGAAAAAATAATTTTTTAGTTGAATTCCAGTGCGATTTGAATTTGAGTCATCTGGACTGGTGTAAATGAATGGTTTTCATGTGGAGATCATGCGAATTTTGCATAAAAGAATATGAATAGGCTAAATAACCTTTGTTTGAATATGTACATCATGGGCTGAGTCCCTTAAAATCATCTTTGTCATAGTTCAAGTTTCAAGGGTGTTAGTCACATATTAGTACTCTTAAAATTTGAGTTATTTAGAGGATGAAATTTTCTGTTGATAAAAGTCAATATTATTATTGTATTTAGTTAGCTAAAGTCAGTGAAAATATGATTAAAAAACAAAATGATTTAGGCTTTATGCCAAATAGGTAACTGTTTGTCTAACAGAATTTCCTGTATAATGTCTGCCTTTTTGACATTCTGAATTTTCAGCTAAATGTTCAGCAAGATGCCAAATTTTCGCAGCAAGCAAATGCACAACAAGCTGAGTAAAAGGATATAGTATGCGTACTAATTATTGTGGGCAGTTAAACATCGCTCATGAAGGCCAAAAGGTCACTCTTTGTGGATGGGTAAACCGCCGTCGTGATTTAGGTGGTTTAATTTTTATCGATATGCGTGACCGTGAAGGTATCGTTCAGGTTTTCTTTGATCCAGAGCGTAAAGACATATTTGAAAAAGCGTCAGAACTGCGTAATGAGTTCTGTATCCAAATCACAGGAACAGTACGCGCTCGCCCAGATAACCAGAAAAATAAAGATATGGCGACTGGGGAAATTGAAGTTTTCGCTGAAGAATTCGATATATTTAATAAATCAGAGCCATTACCGCTCGATAGTAACCAAACAAACACAGAAGAAAGCCGTTTAAAGTATCGTTACTTGGATTTACGTCGTCCTGAAATGTCAGAACGCTTACGTACTCGTGCGAAAATTACGAGCTTTGTACGTAACTTTATGGATAAAGAAGGGTTTTTAGATGTTGAAACCCCGATGCTAACGAAAGCAACACCCGAAGGTGCACGTGATTATTTAGTACCAAGTCGTGTCCATAAAGGCAAATTTTACGCGTTACCACAATCACCTCAGCTGTTTAAACAACTTCTGATGATGTCTGGGTTTGACCGTTATTATCAAATAGTAAAATGCTTCCGAGATGAAGATTTACGTGCTGATCGTCAACCAGAATTTACGCAAATTGATGTTGAAACCTCGTTCATGACCGCAGAACAAGTGCGTGAAGTGATGGAACGTATGATCCGCAAGCTTTGGATTGATATAAAAGCGGTTGATTTAGGTGACTTCCCAATCATGACTTTTGCTGAAGCCATGCGTCGTTACGGTTCAGATAAACCTGACTTACGTAACCCAATGGAATTAGTCGATGTCGCTGACATTGTTAAAGATGTTGAGTTTGCTGTATTTGCAGGGCCTGCAAATGATCCTAAAGGTCGCGTTGCTGCATTGAAAGTGCCAGGCGGCGCAGTAATGACGCGTAAACAAATTGATGAATATGGTCAGTTTGTGGGCATCTATGGCGCGAAAGGTTTAGCGTGGATGAAAGTCAATGAGCGCGCAAAAGGCCTTGAAGGTGTTCAAAGCCCAGTTGCAAAATTCCTCAATGAAGAAATTATTGAGCAACTGTTGAGCCGCACAGGTGCAACTGATGGCGATATCATTCTATTTGGTGCAGGCGCAAAAAATGTCGTCACCGATTCTATGGGGGCACTGCGTTTAAAAGTGGGTCGTGATTTCGAACTGACCAATTTGAATAGCTGGCAGCCGCTATGGGTTATTGATTTCCCTATGTTCGAAGATAATGGTGAAGGCGGCTTAACTGCTATGCATCATCCATTTACATCACCAAAAGATTTTTCACCTGAAGATTTAGTGCAAAAACCAGAAGATGCTGTAGCAAACGCCTACGATATGGTTATTAATGGTTATGAGGTCGGTGGTGGTTCTGTGCGTATTCACCGTGGTGAAATGCAACAAACTGTCTTTAATATTCTCGGCATTAACGAAAAAGAGCAACGTGAAAAATTCGGTTTCTTACTTGATGCGTTAAAATATGGAACTCCGCCACACGCAGGCTTAGCCTTTGGCCTTGACCGTCTAGTAATGTTACTTACTGGAACCGATAATATTCGTGATGTTATCGCCTTTCCTAAGACAACGGCAGCGGCATGTTTGATGACAAATGCGCCAAGTTATGCAAATGCAGATTCACTTGCTGAGCTTTCTATTTCTGTTGTTTCGAAAGAAGCAGCGAAAGATGCAGAGTAACGAGTTCAAATAATGAAAAATTATAAGCACCCTGAATCGGTATTAGTCATTATTACGGCTAAAAATAGCGGTAGGGTGCTTATGATGCGGCGAAAAGATGATCCAGATTTCTGGCAATCAGTTACCGGTAGTCTGGAATTAAATGAAAATACTTATCAAACCGCACTTCGTGAAATAAAAGAAGAGACAGGCTTTGACCCAGAACAAAGCCAGTTACATGATTTGTCTCGTAGTATTATCTTTGAAATCTTCCCCCATTTTAGGCATCGTTATGCACCCGATGTTACGCATTGCAAAGAACATTGGTTTAAAATGGAGCTTAATGAAGAACAAGTGCCATCACTGACTGAACATACTGATTTTCGCTGGTTGAAGCCGCAAGAAGCTGCTAATTTAACCAAATCATGGAGTAACAGTCAGGCTATTTTAGAATTTGCTGTTTAATTATTTTATTGACGTTTTTGGAGATATTTCATGGCAGGTCATAGTAAATGGGCCAATACCAAACACCGTAAAGCGGCACAAGATGCTAAGCGCGGTAAAATTTTCACTAAAATTATTCGTGAGCTTGTTACGGCTGCACGTTTAGGCGGCGGTGATGCGGCAACAAATCCACGCCTGCGTGCTGCAATCGATAAAGCATTATCAAATAACATGACTCGTGACACGTTAAACCGTGCAATTGCGCGTGGTGTAGGTAGTGACGATAACGATAATATGGAAACCATCATCTATGAAGGCTATGGTCCTGGTGGTACTGCGGTCATGGTTGAATGTTTAAGTGATAACCGCAATCGTACTGTGTCTGAAGTGCGTCATGCGTTTACTAAAACTGGTGGTAACCTCGGTACTGATGGTTCTGTTTCTTATCTCTTCACTAAGCGTGGCGTGATAACGTATGCGCCGGGTGTTGATGAAGATGCATTGATGGATGCAGCTCTTGAAGCAGGTGCTGATGATGTTGAAACTTATGATGATGGTGCAATTGATGTTTACACAACACCAGAAACATTTGGTGAAGTTAAAGATGCGCTTGATGCAGCTGGTTTCACGAGTGAAGCTGCCGAGGTATCTTTGATACCATCAACGAAAGCTGAACTTGATGCTGAAACGGCTCCAAAGCTACTGCGTCTGATCGACATGCTCGAAGATTCTGATGATGTACAGGAAGTTTACCATAACGGTGATATTTCTGATGAGGTAGCTGAGTTGCTTTAATACGGATGAATTCGTATGGTTTAGCCATTGTCATTAAGAAGCACTCGCGTAGAGAAAGCGGGCTGGTATCAGCCTGTTTTCTCTAACGCCGCCATAATTTCCATTCTCTTTTTATTTATCATTCATACCCAAATATCTTATAAAAACAGTGCTTATCTAAACAATTACAGTGTTTGTTGTGATGATGATTAGATATAGATAAGATGATTAGATAAACAATAAGCAACATCAATAGGTTTAACATGGCGATTATTTTAGGTATTGACCCAGGTTCTCGTGTGACGGGATATGGTGTTATTCGTCAACAGGGTAGGCAATTGCTATATATGGGTAGCGGATGCATTCGTACTCAGGTTGATGATTTACCAAGCCGCCTGCAACGTATTTATGCGGGAGTCTCGGAAATAATCACTCAGTATCAGCCGGATGTTTTGTCAATAGAACAAGTTTTTATGGCAAAAAATGCCGATTCAGCGCTTAAATTAGGACAGGCTAGAGGCGTGGCTATTGTTGCCGCCGCGAACCAAAATATTCCTGTATTTGAATATGCTGCACGGCAAGTTAAACAAACCGTTGTTGGTACGGGTTCAGCAGAAAAAAGCCAAGTACAACATATGGTTAAATCGATATTAAAATTATCGGCTAGCCCACAGTCAGATGCCGCGGATGCACTAGCGATTGCCATTACGTATTGCCACTTTAATCAAAATTTATTAAGAGTTGGCGATCCCCGACTGGTATTAACCCGCGGACGATTAAGATAATATCTGGATATGCATCCAGTATTATTTGTGGTATAAACAGCATATTAATAACAATATATTGATAACAACATACATAAACTGCCAGGGCATTGCTTTAGTCTTATTTTGTTATACTTCAGCTGGCGTTACTTGGCATGCTTTATCATGGTTATAGTATTAAACTGAGGGTATCAGCGTGATTGGTCGTTTACGAGGCATCATTTTAGAGAAGCAACCACCATTAGTTTTATTAGAGCTACAAGGTGTTGGCTATGAAGTTCATATGCCAATGACCTGTTTCTATGAACTTCCTGACATTGGCCAAGAAGCCATCGTTTTTACCCATTTTGTGGTACGTGAAGATGCCCAGTTACTGTATGGCTTTAACGATAAACAAGAACGTGCTTTGTTTAAAGAATTAATTAAAGTGAATGGGGTAGGTCCAAAATTAGCTCTCGCCATTTTATCCGGTATGTCGGCACAACAATTTGTGTCTGCTATCGAACACGAAGCGATTTCCTCTTTGGTTAAATTACCGGGCATTGGTAAAAAAACAGCAGAACGCTTAGTGGTCGAAATGAAAGATCGCTTCAAAGGCTTGAATGGCGACTTATTCAACCAAACGAGTGATATCACTTTACCTAATGTAAACAGTCGAGTACCAAGTACTGCGGATATTGAGGCTGAAGCTGCGGCAGCATTGATTGCATTGGGTTATAAACCGCAAGAAGCCAGCCGTATGGTGAGTAAAATAGCGAAGCCGGGTAGTGATTCTGAAACATTGATCCGCGATGCTTTACGTGCCGCACTTTGATTAAGAGAATAAAACGATGATTGAAGCAGATCGCCTGATTACAGCAGAAGTCTTGCACAGTGAAGAAGAAGCGATTGACCGTGCGATTAGACCTAAACTGCTCGGCGAGTATATTGGGCAGCCGCAGGTTAAAGAGCAAATGGAAATATTCATCCAAGCAACTAAAATGCGCGGGGATGCCCTTGATCATCTATTAATTTTTGGCCCTCCAGGGTTAGGTAAAACTACTTTGGCTGGGATTGTAGCAAATGAGCTTGGTGTTAACTTTAGAACAACTTCAGGCCCTGTCCTCGAAAAAGCAGGCGATCTTGCGGCAATGCTGACTAACTTAGAGCCGCATGATGTTTTATTTATTGATGAAATTCATCGGTTATCACCTGTTGTTGAAGAAATACTGTATCCGGCGATGGAAGATTATCAACTGGATATTATGATTGGTGAAGGTCCCGCTGCGCGCTCAATAAAAATAGACTTGCCTCCTTTTACATTAATTGGCGCAACAACCCGTGCAGGTTCATTAACATCACCGCTTAGAGACAGATTTGGTATTGTACAGCGTTTAGAGTTTTACCAAGTGGATGACTTGCAACATATCGTGAAACGTAGTGCCCAATATATGGGACTTGATATTAGTGAAGAGGGTGCTTTGCAAGTAGCAAAGCGTTCTCGAGGAACTCCAAGGATCACAAATCGCCTGTTACGGCGAGTGCGTGATTTCGCTCAAGTTAAAGGTGATGGCACTATTGATAACGCTATCGCTAACCAAGCCCTAGATATGCTAAATGTTGATGCGGCTGGTTTTGATTATTTAGATCGTAAATTATTGGTCGCGATTATCGATAAATTCATGGGTGGACCTGTGGGGGTTGATAATCTTGCTGCTGCGATTGGTGAAGAGCGTGAAACCATTGAAGATGTGTTAGAACCTTATTTAATACAACAAGGTTTTATACAGCGTACCCCTCGGGGACGAATTGCGACAGCCCATGCTTATTTGCATTTTGGTTTAACGCCAAAAGTAATTTAAGTATAAATTAAAACGCCCTAATTCATGATTGAAATAGGGCGTAAGGTCATTGTAAGATCTAACTATTAATTATATTTATTAATTTTTAGCTTTAACAAATAAACTAAATACAAATAGTACTGCGGAGGTTAATACGACGGAAGGCCCCGCAGGTGTGTCGTAGAAAGCTGAAAAAGTTAATCCCCCGGTCACTGAGAGCATCCCGATCAATACCGCAATCGAGGCCATTTGTTCCGGTGTTCTGGCAAATCGGCGCGCGGTTGCTGCTGGGATGATTAATAACGATGTAATGATCAGTGCCCCGACAAATTTCATTGCAATACCAATAGTTAATGCCGTCACTAACATGAGTAACAAACGTAACCTTTGGACATTGATGCCATCGACAAACGCTAATTCAGAACTCACCGTAATGGACAAAAGCGCCCGCCAACGCCAAAAAAGCAACCCGCAAACGACAACAACCCCTATCAATATAGTGATAATATCTTCATAAGTTACTGAGAGTAGGTCACCGAATAAATAAGCCATTAAATCAACACGGACATTAGCCATTAGACTAACAACCACTAGGCCTAATGATAAGGAACTGTGAGCCATGATACCAAGTAAGGTATCAACAGCAAGTTGAGGGCGTTTTTCTAACCAAACTAAGATAACTGCTAATAATAAGGTAACAACAATAACGGCGTAAAATGGGTTTATATTGAGTAGTAGCCCAAATGCAACGCCTAATAAAGATGCGTGGGCGAGGGTATCACCAAAATAAGACATGCGACGCCAAACGACAAATGAACCTAAAGGACCTGCAGCAATTGCCAGTAACATACCGGCTATCCAACCCGGTAAAAGTAACTCAATCATGTTTGCAGTCCTTGCTGTGTTGATGTGGTGCGATAACATTACCTTCTAAATCATGCTGATGGTTATGTTGATGACGATAAACTCCCAGTTGTTGGGCGCCTCGATAGCCAAACATTGCGACAAATTCAGGGTGATTTGACACTACATCAGGGGCACCAGAGCAACAAATGTGGCCGTTAATACACAGGACTTTATCTGTTTTTGCCATCACTAAATGTAAATCATGGGAAACCATAAGTACGGCACAACCAAGCTCTGTTCTGAGCTGATTTATTAAGTCATAGAGTGCGACTTGGCCTGTTATATCGACACCTTGTGCAGGTTCATCAAGAACCAGTAAATCAGGTTTATTGAGAAGCGCGCGGGCAAGTAAAACGCGTTGGGTTTCTCCACCGGATAATTTTTGCATTGGTTGATTGATTAAATGGGTGGCTTTCATGCGTTCAAGTGCAGGTAATAGATGTTCTGAACGTACACCAAGCTTTAACATCATAAATCGTTTTACGGTTAGAGGGAGTGTGGTATCTAAATGTAGTTTCTGTGGTACATAGCCAATTGAGAGCGATGAGGCTCTTTCAATTGTGCCTGACGTGGGCGCTAATAAGCCCAGCACAACGCGAACAATCGTTGATTTCCCTGCGCCATTGGGTCCAAGTAAGGTCACAATTTCACCTTTATTGAGTTCAAAAGTGACATTGTTGAGAACTTCTTTTTCACCAAATGAAACAGATATTTTATTTAAATTAAGTAATGGTTGCATATGAAAAACATCTTGCAGAAATCATGTTGTGTTATATTATAACATTTCAAAATTAAAATCACGGAAAAAGACCACAATGACACATATTTCAAAAAATAACGCACGTAAATTGGTATTAGGCGCTATTGCGAGCTCAGTATTAAGTGCAACGATGGTTTCAACGGCAAGCGCGGATGTGGTCGCTTCTCTTCGTCCTTTAGCCTTTATCGCAGCTGGTATTGCTGATGGTGTCACTGAAACTCAAGTATTACTGCCAGACGGTGCTTCTCCGCATGATTATGCACTCAAACCTTCTGATTTGAAAAAAATTAAACAAGCAGATCTTTTTGTTTGGGTCGGACCAGAAATGGAGATGTTTTTACAGAAACCAATCAATACGTTAGCGCAGAATAAACGGTTGGCACTTGCTGAGCAGCCAAATATCAAAGCCTTGTTAATGGCTGAAAATCAAGAGGATGAACACAGTCATTCTCATACGGATGAAGCCAATCATGACAGCGATCACGAACATCATCACCATGGTGAGTATAATATGCACATCTGGTTATCACCGGAAATTGCAAATTTTGCTGCGCAAGACATTTATGAACGATTACTAGTGCTTTATCCTGATCAAAAAGAGAAGCTGGACGTAAACCTTCGTAAATTCAAAGAAAATATGACGCAAAACGATGAGAAAATTGTTAATATTTTAGAGCCAGCTAAAAACAAGGGTTATTTCGTTTTTCACGATGCTTATGGCTACTTTGAAAAACACTATCAATTGGCTCCTTTGGGGCATTTTACGATAAACCCAGAAATTCAGCCTGGTGCGCAGAAATTACATCAAATACGAACTCAACTGGTTGAGCATAAAGCCAAATGTGTTTTTGCTGAGCCACAATTCAGGCCCGCAGTCATTGAAAGCGTAGCTCGAAATACGGGAGTCAAAATGGGTACTCTCGACCCACTTGGTAGTGGGCTGGTAATAGGACCAGATAGCTATATGCAGTTTCTGACACAACTGTCAGAACAGTACGCGAGCTGCCTGAATTAGAATAGAAGGAATTTTTTAAGTGCAGCAAATGGCTAAAAGTCTAGCCCAGGTGTATGGAAGCCTATCTAGAACTCACAAAATTGTACTAAGTGCGCTCACTGTAGCGACAATGGCCGTCGCAATATGGCGGCCAGTTCATATTCCAACAACGACTGAAAATGACGGTACCCCTGACACCGTCATTCCTCTTGCATTATTACCCGCTAATGATGCTACTGATGATATTATTCAAGATAGTAGTGATCAATTACCTGATGAGGGTGTTGCAGATTCAGATACTGATGCAGCCGATGGTGATGGTGCGCCTATTCCTCATGAATATGTTGTCGCCAGTGGTGATAACTTAACCAGTATATTGACTCAATTTGGTATTGAAGCTGGCGACGTTGCTATGCTTTCTAATCAACACAAATCATTGCGTAACATGAAGATTGGTCAAACGCTTAATTGGGCATTGACCGAACAAGGTGAGTTACAGTCATTAACTTGGGAAGTTTCTCGTCGTGAAGTTCGCGTGTTTAACCGAATTGGCGCAACGAATAAGTTTGAAGAAGTAAAAGAAATCCGTACCGGCGAATGGACTAATAGTGTTCTAAATGGCTCGGTAGATGGTTCTTTTGCTCAAAGTACGAATAAAGCAGGCTTAACCCGCAATGAAGGTCGTGAAGTGATTAAAGCCCTTCAATGGCAGGTTGATTTTCGCAAATTGAAAAAAGGCGATAAATTCAGTGTATTGATGAGCCGTGAAATACTCAATGGCCGTAGTGAACAAAGCCAATTGGTGGGTGTTCGTCTTCAAACTAATGGCAAAAGCTATTATGCATTTCGTGCTGAAGATGGTCGATACTATGATAGTGAAGGTAATGGCTTAGAGCGTGGTTTCTTACGTTCACCTACGGCTAAACAATTTAGAGTATCTTCACAGTTTAATCCACGCCGAGTCAATCCTGTTACGGGAAGAGTTGCTCCGCATAAAGGTGTTGATTTTGCCATGCCAGTTGGTACGCCAGTACTTGCTGTTGGTGATGGTGAGGTGATCGTATCTAAATACAGTGGCGCTGCGGGTAATTTTATAGCGATCCGCCATGGCCGACAATATACAACTCGTTATATGCACTTACGTCAATTATTGGTTAAACCCGGCCAAAAAGTAAAACGTGGTGATCGTATTGCACTTTCAGGCAATACAGGACGCTCTACGGGGCCTCATTTGCATTTTGAAATGTGGGTCAACCAACAAGCGGTTAATCCTCTTACAGCGAAACTGCCGAACTCTGGTGGTTTAACGGGGAAAGAACGTAAAGAGTATTTAGCATTAGTGAAAGAAAACAAACCACAACTCAAACTATAATAGTTTAACTCTTAATCACAACATAATTGGCAGGTACTTGTATCTGCCAATTTTCTTTGTAATGCTTTCGCAAATTATTACGATACACTATAAGAAGATAGCGATTATTCACTTGGATACAGCATGAATAAAGATAAAGACACTGACAGTAAAAAAGGCTATGTGCCAACATTTCACCCCTCATATTTGCTACCTAAATATTGGGGCGTATGGGCAGGAGCCGCTATTTTTGTCGGGCTCGCCTATATACCTGTCAAGGTTAGAGACCCAATGCTGGCTAAAATTGGTAAATGGGTAGGCAAATTGGCAAAAAGTGCACGACGTCGCGCTAAAATTAATTTACTTTATTGCTTCCCTCAGCAGTCAGAAGAGCAGAGAGAACAGCTTGTTGATAGGATGTTTGAAACTGCGCCTCAATCTTTTGTTATGCTCGCTGAGCTGTGTGTTCGTGGTGCTGATAGGACATTAGCGAGAACACAGTGGCATAATAAAGAAATCATTGAACAGTTACAGCAACAGCAAAGTAATGTAATTTTTATGGTACCGCACGGTTGGGCTGTGGATGCACCTGCAATGTTACTTGCTGCTAGTGGCCAAAATATGGCAGCGATGTTTCATCACCAAAAAAACCCAGTTGCTGACTATTTATGGAATAAAGCGCGTTATCACTTTGGTGGGCGTTTGCATTCAAGAGAAGCAGGAATCAAACCTTTTATTGCGTCTGTAAGGCAAGGGTATTGGGGATTTTATCTCCCAGATCAAGATCACGGTGAAGAGCATAGTGAATTTGTGGATTTTTTTGCTACCTATAAGGCGACTTTACCGGCAGTTGGCCGTTTGATGAAAGTTTGCAAAGCTAAAATTGTTCCTTTATTTCCTGTTTATGATCACAAAACACATCAGTTACATATCTATATACGTGAACCTATGGATGATATTGATGGTAAAGATGACGAATATATTGCACGCAGAATGAATGAAGAGCTTGAATATCTCGTTTCGCCAAATCCAGAACAATATACATGGATATTAAAGCTATTAAAAACGCGTAAAGAGGGAGAATTAGAGCCTTATCAGCGCAAAGATTTATATTGATAGCTTCAAATTATAATTAAAATACCTTAAACCACGATAGTTAAATTTAATTGTCGTGGTTTTTTTTATGCGGAAAATAATAAATAACAAAATAGAAATTAATATTTTAATTTATTCGAAATCACAATTATTCAAAATGAAATTATATTTATTATTACACTAGTTATTAAGAGTTAACATTTTCAAGATGTAAATTTTTAAGATGGTAATTAATAAAAATTAACACGTCAATTTATTAGCATGATTAAAGTAGAGTGTTATATTTTAGGTGAGTGCTAATGTTAAGAATTTATAGTGGTGTGATTCATTCATAACGTAGTAATTAATAGCACAATAATTATTAACAGTTAAAAATTCATTTATAGGAATTGTTATGAGTATTTTAAAAAAAATGCTGATCGGAATAGGGATGGCATTAGCGGTAATAAACGGATCAACAGTTTTTGCTTTCGGTACTATTCATTTTACCGGTGAAATAACAGAACAAGCTTGTACAGTTGATAGTAGTTCCAAAGACCTTCATGTCGACCTTGGTAAAATTTCATCTAAGAATTTAAGTGTACAGGGGGAATTAGCGGGTCTGAAAGATTTTACAATAAAGTTAACTGATTGCCCTGAGAATTCAGCGGTGACAGTCAGATTTGGCGGGAATCGTGATCCTAATGACCAAGACCTTTTAGCGATAAACTCTGTCGAAGGTGCTGCTAAGAACGTGGGTATTGCTATATTTGAAAAGGATGCGGTTTCACAAATAAAGCTTTATGATGATTCAAAAGAAATCATCTTCACGAGTGCAAATATTGATTTAGATTATACCGCACGATATAAAGCAACGGGTGTTGTAACAGCTGGTTCTGCAAATAGCAGTGCTGTTTATAGTGTTCAGTATCAATAATTATTTTAGGGTAACCTAGGTTACCCTACAGTTATATTTTATGAAGACTATTTTATGAAAATAATATCAATATTTTTCTATTTTATTTTAATGTTAATTATACCTTTCGCTCAGGCTTCAGGAGTAAGTATAGGGGGAACTCGTTTTATTTATGAAATCAATAAACGTGAAATTAATATTCCTATTTTTAATGGAGATAAAGAAAAATCCTATTTAATTCAAAGTTGGGTATCTTCATTTGATAATAATACAAAGTCTCCTTTTATTGCTATGCCACCTTTATTTAGGATTGAACCAAATAGTCATGGTTCAGCACGCATTTCATATATTGGTGAGCCATTAGGGGCTAATCAGGAGAAACTTTATTTACTTAATGTAAAAGCGATACCACCTAAAGAGGGCAATGCTGAAAATGAGTTACAGATAATTATTAATTCACAATTCAAGTTATTTTTAAGATCACAAGATATGGTTCCGATTGATTTTGAACAGGTTAAAATAGTTAAAAAATCGGATGGTATAATGATAAATAATCAGACACCGTACCATTTATCGATTAAAAAAATATTAATTGATGGTAAGAAAGCTAAAGGTATTGGGATCGTTTATCCCTTTAAGAATGACTATATCCTTAAAATAAAAACCACCGATAAAAATTTAATTGAGGTTAAGTTTATTAATGATTATGGTGCTATTGTGGTTAAAAAATAAGAGTATATAAAATGTTGGCATCTAAATTTAATTTCATCACTATATATTATATAGTCATAATTGTTATAGGTATTTTCTCATATATTAATAATACCAATGCTGAGGACATATTTGACATTAATTCTATTAATATAGGTACTGATAGCCGAGTGGCTGATATTAATAACTTAGAGTATCTTTCATATGTAGGAGGACAGCTTCCTGGAGCATATTACGTTGATGTTTTTTTAAACAAAAAGAAAGTGGATAATAAAAAGATTATTTTTAAAGCTGACTATATTAATAAAAAACTTAGACCTGAAGTTACTAAAAGCATGCTAATTAATTGGGGGGTGAAAAACTTCGCTAGTATAGAGTTTAGTAAAAAGGATATGAATGAAAATATAGATAATTTTGATTCTATAATGTTAGGAGCTAACTATCATTATGATTTTTTACTTAATCGATTGGATATTAGTATTCCACAAATAGGATTGAAAAGTGTGAGTCGTGGACATATTGATGATAAAGAATGGAATGATGGAATTAATGCTTTATTTTCTAACTATTTAATTAGATATGACAAAAAATGGAATAAAGTTAGATTTAATCACGCTATAAAAAATAGTACTTATACTTTTATTGGTTTAAGAAGTGGATTAAATTATGAACAGTGGAGATTACGGAATCATAGTACCTATAGCCATGGTATGAATGGAAACTATTGGCATAATTTGCAAACCTATTTGGAGCGCGATATTCGATTAATAAAAAGCCATTTAATCTTAGGTGAAACGGCATCTGACAATGGCATAATGAAAAGTCATTCTTATTATGGTGTTAAACTTGTATCGAATGAAAATATGTTACCACAAAGTCAACGTGGATTTGCGCCGATTATAATGGGGATCGCGCAAAGTAATGCGCTAATTGTTGTTCGGCAAAATGACCATATTATTTATCAAACATCAGTGCCTCCCGGTAAGTTTGCACTTAATGATTTATACCCAACTTCAAGTAGTGGGGATTTAAACATTACAATTGAGGAAGCTAACGGTGCAACACGTTCTTATATACAGCCTTTTTCTACTGTACCTATGATGCAAAGAGCTGGCTCACTAAAGTACAGTATTGATATTGGGAAATATAATGTTAGCAGCGCTAAGCGTAAACCTAATTTTATGCAAGCTAGTGCATTATATGGACTACCTTACAACGTTTCCCTATATGGTGGGTTTATTATTTCAAAAGATTATCAGGCTTACAGTATCGGATCAGGTCTGAATTTAGGCCGAATTGGTGCTATTTCTGCTGATATTACCCATGCTTCTACTCAACTATGTAATAATATTAACGCGAGTGGCCAGTCTTATCGTGTGAATTATTCAAAGTACTTACCGAAAATCGGTACTGCATTTTCATTAGCATCGTATCGTTATTCAACCGATAGTTATTATGACTTTTCAACATCAAACAATAATGGCTATGATAGTGGAAGAAAAAAACAACAAATTCAATTATCAGTATCACAGTCTCTCGCTGATATTGGATATTTATCGCTTAATGGCTATCAACAATATTATTGGGATAAATATGCAATAGATAAAAATTTAACACTGAGCTTCAGTGGCTATTATAATAGGGTAAATTATGGTATTTCTTATTCATATTATCAACAAGATAACGATAAATCAAATGACGAAATGCTTTCTTTAAATTTTCATATTCCCTTTGATTTGGCGAAAAAAAATAATTGGTTAACTTACAATTACAATACCAGTAAAAAAGGTGATTTAATGAGTGCTGTGAGTATGAGTGGAACGAGTTTAGTAAATAATAATCTCCAATATGATATTTCCCAAAAATATAATCATAACCGAAAAGAATACAGTAATTCTGTGGATATTAATTATTTCGTATCGTTTGGTGACTATAATGCGGCATATCATTATGACCCACGTTATCATTCAGTTAATTTAGCGGCTACAGGGGCATTATTATTTCATTCGGATGGTCTAACAGCTGGACGTACTATGTATGATGCAGCCGTATTAATTAAAGCAAAAGGTATTAACAATCTAAAAATAAATAATGGACAATCGCTTTATACCGATATTTTTGGTTATGCTGTTATTCCGTCAGTTACGGGTTATGAGCGTAATCAAATTAGTGTAGATACTGCAACACTTAGCGCAAATGATGATGTAGGAAAAAATACGATAACAATAGTACCTACACAAGGTGCGATTGTGCTTGCAGATTTTGAAGCAAAACGCGGCGCACGAATTTTATTGAAATTATCTTATAAAGGTAAATTGATTGCCTTTGGTTCATTGGTATCTGTCTTTACTAATGGAAAGCTCATCACTAATGGGATCGTTGCAAATGATGGTGAGGTTTATTTAAGTGGTATTCCTAAAGAGCATCACATAGTTGTTAAGTGGGGAGCGAAAGATGAACAACAGTGTGGATTATCGGTGCCACTTTCATTAGATATTGGTGAAATTCAATTCATTGAGCGAATGTGTCAATAGGAGCTGTTATGATAAAATTAGGTTCTGCTAGTTGTGTATTGGCTTTTATATATTCTCAATTAGTGCATGCAGAATTTAGCGCTAACGTTAAAACCAAGTTTAGTGCTGAATTTACATCACGAACAGTACCTATATTATCACCTATTTATGTACCAAGAACGGCACCGATTAATAGCTATTTAGATTCTGTTGATTTAGGAACATACACGCCTTGGGTTTGGTGGAATGCGACCGGAATGACTGAGGTTGGCATTTATTTACCGGTTATTGTTGGAACAAATACAAGAATGTTAGGAGGCGCTTATGTCAAAGAGATAAATCGCTCAGGTATTGGATTTGTATTATATGGTAGCGTTAATTCTCCCTGTTCTGGTGGCGCTTACGTAGATGGTGTAAATACCAAAGATGATAATCTAAGTAATCGTATTCTTTGTGGCACAATGAGTCGTTCTAATTATTATTCGGTGACGTTAAGAGCTGCATTTTACAAGATCAGAGATCGCGTTCAAACTCAAATATTACCAAGCACACGAGCTGCTATGTTAGTGCTATATAATAATGGTTTTATTACTTCAGATAGTAATGGAAATCTAGAACCTAACATCTGGATGGGACCTATAAATGTGGTATCGGGTGGCTGTGACATTATTAATAAAACAATTACAGTTCCGTTCGGTAAAGTGGATAAATCAACTTTTTTTGGGGTTGGTTCAACAAGTGCTAACAGCCAACGTCACTTTCAAATTAATTTAGATTGCGACCCTATATCGCCGATTAAAATTACCTTTATTGGTACTGCGGATTTGAATAAAACACCAGGAACTATCGCATTAAATGATCCTAATGGCAGCCACACAGCAAAAGGATATGGGATACAAATAAAATATAATAACCAGCCGATTAAATTAAACCAACAAATGACAATTTTAGAATCCAATAATACTGGACAATATAGCATTCCACTTGAAGCGTCTTATATTCAAACCTCGTCGATAATGAAGTCAGGCAAAGCAAATGGCACGTTGCAGTTTAACATGCAATATCACTAAACTTATTAGATTCAAAATATCGAAAAATATTTATTTGAGTCGGGCAAGATTAGAAAAAATGCAGTAAAAAGAAAAGAAGTAGGGGAGCTATTGCTAGCCCCCCTAGATTAGTTATATTGGCTTACTATTTCGTTTATTTATTCGACTTCTAATATGCGGCAAGTATTGGTACTACCGATAGTGCCCATCAAGTCACCTTGGGTGACAAGTACAAGGTCGCCTGTCATTAGATAGCCGTTATCACGTAAACGAGTTACCGCTTCGTTTGCAGCTGCAATTCCATCGGTATGGGTGCTACAAAATACAGGGGTCACACCACGATAAAGTGAACATTGGTTTAAGGTTTTTTCGTGGCGAGACATAGCAAAAATAGGTAAACCTGAACTGATACGTGACATCATACGTGCTGTACGGCCAGACTCCGTCATTGCAATAATTGCTTTAACCCCTTTAAGGTGGTTTGCAGCATACATAGTTGACATGGCTATCGCATCTTCAGGGCTGTTAAACTCTGCATCTAAGCGGTGTTTAGAGATATTTAGACCTGGCATTTTTTCTGCGCCAAAGCAAACCTGAGCCATTGCTGCTACGGTTTCTGCTGGGTATTGACCTGCAGCAGTTTCTGCCGAAAGCATGACGGCATCTGTGCCATCCAGAACGGCGTTAGCAACGTCCATAACTTCAGCACGCGTTGGCATCGGATTAGTAATCATCGATTCCATCATTTGTGTCGCAGTAATCACAACACGGTTTAATTGACGTGAACGACGGATTAATTTTTTCTGTACTGCGACAAGCTCAGGATCGCCAATTTCAACACCTAAATCGCCACGGGCAACCATAACAACATCAGATGCAAGGATCACTTCGTCCATGATTTCATCAGTAGCAACCGCTTCTGCTCGCTCAACTTTTGCGACAATTTGGCATTCACAGCCTGCATCACGTGCTAATCGACGTGCATAATTTAAATCTTCACCTGAGCGAGGGAAAGAAACCGCTAAATAATCAACATTAATTTTTGCGGCTGTTTTGATGTCTTCTTTATCTTTTTCAGTCAATGCTTCAGCAGAAAGACCACCACCTAATTTGTTGATGCCTTTATTATTTGATAGTTGGCCACCAACAGTGACTTCAGTGAAGACTTGTAACCCTTGAACTTCACGTACTTTTAATTGAACGCGGCCATCATCAAGTAATAAAATATCACCAGGAACAACATCAGCAGGTAGGCCTTTATAGTCGATACCGACTTTTTGTTGGTCGCCTTCACCTTTACCTAAGTTTGCATCTAATGTGAATTTGTCACCAATATTGAGGAAAACCTTACCATCTTTAAAGGTTGAAACACGAATTTTTGGTCCCTGTAAATCACCGAGGATAGCAACGTGGCGACCCAATCTAGCGGCGATTTCACGCACTTTATTAGCGCGAATAATGTGGTCTTCTGGAGTTCCGTGAGAGAAATTAAGGCGAACAACATTAGCGCCAGCATTAATGATTTTTTCGAGGTTATTATCGCGATCAGTTGCTGGACCTAGTGTTGTAACAATTTTAGTTCTTCTAAGGCGTCTAGACATGTATTACTCCGTTGACCTGTAATGGTACTGATAAAAGGATGAAACCGTTTCACCCCATTTCGAAACCTGTTTACTGCAAATAGTGATGCTGACACGAGCACAGCTATTATAGTCTGCTAATTATTTTATGCTATCAGGACTGTAAAAGTATTAAAGCCTGAAAAGCGAAGAAAACAGCTTCATTTGAACAGTTATCTGTTTCATGCATTATCAAACCGCGAATCGCGTAATGCTTCTTTGACGCGTTTCAAGTTATCTCTAAATTTTTCGCCTCTTCTTAAAGTAAAACCCGTCGTTAAAACATCAATCACAGTTAATTGTGCTAAACGAGAGACCATTGGCATGTACATATCAGTATCTTCAGGGACATCAATGATAATAGAAAGTGTGGCCTCTTGTGACAGCGGGGAATTTTCTGAGGTAATGGCGATGACTGTTGCATCATTTTCACGCGCTAAACGTGCCATATTCACTAATGCTTTGGTTCTTCCTGTATGAGAAATCAGTACGATGACGTCACCCTCGCTACTATTGATACAGCTCATACGTTGCATCACAATATCATCAAAATAAATGACAGGAATATTAAAGCGAAAGAATTTATTCATTGCATCATGTGCTACGGCAGCAGATGCACCAAAACCAAAAAAGCTAATTTTGCGTGCTTGTGTTAGTAAATCAACTGCTCTATTGATGGCGCCGATATCAAGCGAGTGTTTGACATTATCTAATCCCGCCATTGCTGATTCGAATATTTTATGCGTATAAGTGTTAACGGTGTCGGTTTCTTCTATATGCCGATTAACATAGGGTGTGCCGTTCGCCAAGTTTTGCGCTAGACGTAGTTTAAAATCAGGAAAGCCCTTGGTATCCATTTTACGGCAAAATCGATTGACAGTAGGTTCGCTGACTTCAGCGAGTTGTGCCAAGGTGGCAATACTGAGATGAATGGCCTTTTGTGGCATACCCAAAATGACTTCAGCAACTTTTTTTTCAGATTTACTCAAAAAATCAAGACTGGTTTTCATTTGTTCTAAAATATTCATATAGCAAAAGTGCCTATTTCATCAAAAGGAGAAATTTTTCTGCCATCACGATATCCTGTGCTAATTATTGGTTATAGTTTTAAAGGCAGTCTGTATAAATGAAAATATACTATGTGTTAGCGGTGAGTTATCTAGCCATAGGGAATAAATGACTGATTTTTTGTGAAAGTTTGACCAGTATCTAATTTTCATATCAGTAAACTCACTACATATTTTGTTGTTTTATTTCAATTGTGAATTTTATTTAGCTTATAAATTAAATGTAGAGATAAAAGACACTAAAAATGCCTAGTGATTTGCTGTTTTTTTCAGCATAAAAACTGTGAGCTGCATCATCAATATTTACTGAGCACTTGCAAAAAGGTACATTAGCAAGAAGTAGCGCTAATTTTTAACAAAATGACAATAACAGCCTATCCCATTAGGCTATTTTTACCCGCTAAATTGAAATTAGGTCGTCTTAAAAACTGCTATGTATCAGTGTATGCTTTGATTTTTTAGCGATTTGGATTCAAATTAGCATTAACATTATGCCTAATGGGATAGGCTCTAAATTCCGCAAATTGAGGAGAACCAATATGGCGGTAAATAAAGCTGCTCAAGCTTGTGACTTGATTATTTTCGGTACTAAGGGAGATCTCGCTCGTCGTAAATTGCTTCCTTCTTTATATCAACTAGAAAAAGCAGGTTACATCCATCCTGATACACGTATTATCGGTGTGGGTCGGGCGCAATGGAGCCAGAGCGATTATATCGAATTCGTTAAACATGCATTAGATGAATTTTTAAAAGAGAAACTTGACACCGCACTTTGGGAGAAATTAAGTGCGCGTTTAGATTTCTGTAATTTAGATGTTAACGAAACGGATAGCTTTGTACGTCTGGCTGAGATGCTGAAACAAGATTGTCAGCCTGCAATCCATTATTTTGCTATGCCACCGAATACTTTTGGCGCAGTATGCCAAGGGCTTGGTCATGCAGGGTTAAATAAAATGCCAAACCGCGTGGTGATGGAAAAACCATTAGGAACGAACTTGGCATCTTCTCAAGAAATCAATAATGAAGTTGCAAAATATTTTGATGAAAGCCAAGTTTATCGTATTGACCATTATCTTGGTAAAGAAACGGTTTTAAACTTATTAGCATTGCGTTTCGCTAACTCGTTATTCATTAATAACTGGGATAATCGAACAATTGATCATGTCCAGATAACAGTTGCAGAAGAAGTTGGTATAGAAGGGCGTTGGGGTTATTTTGATCAAGCGGGTCAAATGCGTGATATGGTGCAAAATCATTTACTGCAAATTTTGACCATGATTGCGATGTCACCGCCTGCAGATCTCACAACTGACCGTATCCGTGATGAAAAAGTTAAAGTTCTGCGTTCATTACGCCGTATTGACCACACTAATGTACGCGAAAAGGCGGTACGTGGACAATATACTGGTGGTTTTGTGCAAGGTAAAAAAGTGCCAGGCTATTTAGATGAAGATGGCGCGAATAAACAAAGCGCAACGGAATCATTTGTTGCGATACGTGTGGATATTGACGATTGGCGCTGGGCAGGAGTTCCATTCTACCTGCGTACAGGAAAACGCTTACCGGCAAAATGTTCCGAAGTAGTTGTTTATTTCAAAAAACCAGCGTTGAACATTTTCTCTGAAAGTTATCAAGATTTACCTCAGAACAAACTAACTATTCGTTTACAGCCAGATGAAGGCATCGATATCGAAATAATGAATAAAGCGCCGGGGCTAGATCATAAGCACCGCTTGCAAACCACAAAACTCGATTTGAGCTTCTCCGAAACTTTTAACCAGACGCACCTTGCTGATGCTTATGAGCGTTTATTGCTTGAAGCAATGCGTGGTATTCAAGCGCTGTTTGTTCGCCGCGATGAAGTTGAAGAGGCATGGAAATGGGTTGACTCAATCATGGATGCTTGGGCAATGGATAATGAGCCACCTAAGCCGTATCAAGCGGGGACATGGGGTCCTATTGCCTCTGTCGCAATGATCGCTCGTGATGGTCGTTCTTGGAATGAATTTGAGTAATATTTTACCTTATTTTTAGGGTTGAAATAGCCTAATAATTCAAAAAAGCATCGTCAATAACACCCCAATGTTAGGTTTTAATATTGGGGTGTTTTTATGTCAAAAATAAAAATTTGACTATATTTATCGGGGAACAACCATTGGTGTACCAGTAATAGGATCGGGAATGATTAAACAGGCTAAATTAAAGACTTGTTGAATGAGCTGCTCATTAATAATATCTTGCGGTTTCCCTTGAGCAAATATTTGCCCTTTTAACATCACAACTAAATTATCTGCATAGCGACAAGCTTGATTCAAGTCATGCAACACTGTCACAATAGTGCGTCCTTGTTCTTGATTTAATAATTGAAAAATAGTTAATAATTCAATTTGATAAGAAATATCGAGATAAGTGGTAGGCTCATCTAATAACAGAATTTCTGTCTGCTGTGCTAATACCATCGCTACCCAAACACGTTGGCGTTGTCCACCAGATAAAGCTTCCACGGGCTTATTTGCATATTCGGTGGTTTGTGTCACTTGCATTGCATTTTCTACCGCGTTCTTATCCTCATGGCTCCATTGGTGAATTAGACCTTGGTAAGGAAAACGACCTCTCGCCACTAAATCTATCACGGTGATACCGGGAGGCGCTTGCATGGTTTGTGGTAGTAGCGCAATTTGGCGTGCAAGAATTTTAGTTGGATAATGAGATAAGGGTAAATTATCAAGAGAGACATGACCTTCCAATGGTTTGAGTAAACGACATAAACTGCGTAGTAAAGTCGATTTACCACAGCCATTAGGACCAATAATCACCGTGACCTGTTTATCTGGAATAGTTAATGAAATATCTTGGCAAATAGTGGTTTCTTGATACCCCAGTTTTAATTTGTGCGTTTGTAATCGGTTAATATTCATGAAGGATTCTATTATCTTTGTTTGAGAACGAATAAATCTGAAAATAAACAAATATTAAAGGTGTCGGTTAATCTAACACCTTTATTAATCATGATTAGAAGCGTAATTCTACAGTAGCTCCTAGCATTCTAGGGCGCTGATAAATTGCAGTTTCAATGTTGTTATCTGGAATAAGAATACGTTTATCAGAATCAAATAGATTCTGTGCGTAAAGGGTTGTACGTCCCCATTTGAAATCATAACCTAACTGTAGATTAGCAAGCCAAAATGAGTCGACTTTAGAGGTCTCGGTATTATTCGATTGAGAGAAATAATCGCCAGAGAACTGTACATTACCACTAACGTCAATCGATTCGGTTAATTGATATTTTGCCCCTATGTTTGCTGTGTAATTAGGTGCACGAGCAAGTTCCTTGCCCTCAATTCCGCTATCGCCAAAATCTTTAATTTTCGTTTTTAATAATCCTATTCCCGTATTGAGCTCTAATGATTCAATAGGTTGATAAGCAATACTTAATTCTGCACCATAGGTTTCTACTTTTTTCGCATTACGAATAGTTGTTGAATCAGGACCTAGATAGAAAGGTAATTGCATATCCTTGTAATCGTTATAAAATAAGTTGGTCATAATAGACAATTTGTTATCAAGCAAACTATTTCGCCCGTAGAGGCTATAGTTCCACACATACTCAGGGGAGTAGACGTAAGTGACAATCGGTTTTCCTAATGTGACACCTGCGCCTCCTCCGTTGTAGCCTCTCCCAACAGCAAACCCAACCGTTTGATTTTTTGCAGGTTTCCATGCTAAGTCAGCTTTAGGTAAAAATGTATTATAGGTTTCATCAAAATCAATCATCACTGTAGAGCTGCCACCTTTACGTGTATGTTGTTCGCGCTCAAAACGACCCGATAATGTGATATCAATTTCAGGGACCACAGTGTAAGTCAGTGAACTATAAGCTGATGCGGTATTGGTTTTATCATCGAAATAGCTGCCACCGAATAAATTCACAAATTCATCTTGTTTTGAGTGAAAATAACGCAAACCAACTATTCCACTGAGTATTTCATCGTCAGTTTTAAAACGAACCATGGGTTCGAGTTCAAATTCTTTTGCTTCAATATCGGCGCGTGGGCTTGGTGCTTTGGTTAAGCGGTGAGTTGTAAAGTCGGTATAAATGAGCGTATTTTCTAGTGTGATATTTTCATTCGTTTCCCATGAAGTGTTCCATATACCGCTGGTGGTTCTGCGCTCAATAACGGGACGGAAACGTGCTGGTGCTTCTGGCGCTAAGTTACTGGCCATTTTTGCTTCATTTTGTGGCGACCGACTATCAAGATGGCTAAACGTTAACTTACTTTTAAATTCAGGCATATCAAGAGGTTCATATAAAAGCTTACTACGGATTGTTGTTGATTCAATATCGCGGGGGTTACCTGCGGGGGAATAGCTATCCATTTTTGTAAAACTTTCACGTTCTTGTTTCTCGACAGTAAAGCGGAATGCCAGTTTGTCATCAATTAATGGGCCTGAAACCATCGCCGCAGTTTGTTGTGAGCCTTGTTGCCCTAATCCGCCTTTTACCGCACCTTCCCAATAAAACGTGGGGTCAAGTGTTTTGACTAAAATAGCTCCTGCAATCGCATTACGGCCTTGCACATAACTTTGTGGGTCACGAAAAATTTCAACTGTATCAACATCCCAAAGTGATTGTGCACCATAACCAAACTCATTATAGGTAAATGAACGGCCATCTACTGAAAAATTGACACGAGGGCGGGTACCACCTAAGAAGGCGATAGCCCCTTGTGCTGGGCCAGAACCATCAACACCACGGATAGCGGGAAGGGCATTACTATTTCCGGTATCAACAACATTGGGTGTCATCTGTAAGAGCGTATTTACGTCTGCATTTGGAATAGCTTCAATTTGTTTAAAATCATAAACCGTGACACTAGAACCTGTGTCATAAATAGATTTATTTAATTTTTCGCCTGTAACAATTAATACATCACCTTGGCTATCACGTTTTTTATTTTCGTTAACGGTAGTTTCTTTTTCAATCTCTTGTGCGCTAACGGTGAGAGGTATGGCCCAAAGTGTCGTCACTAAGGCGGCTTGAACCATTGTTGTTATCGTTGTTTTTTTTGTGTATAGAGTAAAAACACCAGACATTAATCTTTTCCTTTCATGCTATTAGCATGGTACAAGATGATTTGTAAGCTGCCCTTATTATTTCCAGTCTTAAAAAGAATAGTGGATTACTATTCTGAAAATACATCCCTAAAAAATATCTAACTTATTATTAGTATGATGACGGATTATTTTTATTAACTAGATCCTCTGTGTTCGTGCTAATAGCCAAAGTAAATAGCCTCCTCCAATGATCCCAGTCATTAAGCCAACAGGCATCATGACATTGAAAGGTAATTGCTGAGCAAGTGTATCGGCAAAGGTCAGTAACAACGCACCCATCAGTGCAGAACCGATAATCGGTAGTTTGCCTGAGTGGTTTAGCCGGATAACTAATTGGGGGGCTGCAAGTGCCACAAATGCGATAGGTCCTGCACAAGCCGTTGCTAATGAGGCAAGTATGACTGCACTAAAAATCATCATCCAACGTACTCTCGGGACATTCACGCCTAGTTGTTGTGCCATATCATCCCCCATCTCCATTAAAGTGAGCGATTTGGCATATAGAACAATAAAGGGAATTAATAACAGTAAGCCAATATAAATAGGGTATACATGGAACCATGTTCGGGCATTGAGTGAGCCAGCAAGCCACAAATTGGCAATAGTTGCATTATCAATATTACCTTTAACAAGTAAAAAACTATTAAAAGCGTGTAAAATAGCACCAATACCAATACCGACAAGGATCAAGGTATAACCTGACATTACCCCATTTTTAAATGATAGAAGGTACACCAATAATGCGGTTAATAATCCACCCGCTAAAGTCGAAAAAGCAATAGCGGAAATACTGCCATTAAAGATAATTATTTGCAGTAGTGCGCCAGTTGCCGCGCCAGTGGTAAAACCAATAATATCTGGAGAGCCTAAAACATTTCGCGAAATAGATTGGAAAATTGCACCTGAAATACCAAGGGCTGCACCAACACCGATTGCAGTTAATAAACGTGGCAATCGAATATCCATGACTATTTTTTGTTGAATCGTTCCGTGTTCTTCGCCTGTAAAGATATTGATTAACGTCGTGAAGCTGATAGGGAATTTTCCTGACGTGATTGCCCAAAAGCTTAATGACATAATTAATAGGAATAAAATGGTAGATATGAACATATCTCGAGGTGTGAAAACCCATGAAAATGAACGAAAATGCAAAACTAGGGTGCGATTGTGCCGACTCAATTTATTATTTTCATATTTCATAATATTATGATCCGCCAGCGTTTTACGAGGTAGATAAAGAATGGACCACCAATTAATGAAATCATAATGCCGACACTAATTTCACTCGGTGCGCCAATTATCCGCCCTAAGCAATCCGCAGCTAACATGAGTGTTGCACCTATTAACATCGACATTGGAAGAATGCGCCGATATTCACTTCCGACTAGACGTCGAGCAAAATGGGGAGCCGTTAATCCTAAAAAACTAATGGGGCCAACCGCTGCGGTTGCACTACCTGCGAGTAATACAATGGCCGTAGTTGAAAGTAACCAGACTCGGTTTTGATTTGTGCCTAACGTCTGGCTAAAATCATCACCTAAAGCGACAATATCTAATGATCTTGTTAATGAATAGGCGAGGATACTGCCTATTCCCACTAAAATCGAAATCGGGAAAAGTACCTCAAAACTTCTACCTTGCAAAGAGCCGACAACCCAGTGCCTAAATTGGTCAAATACGCGTTCATCGCTATTGACGGTTACCATATGGGTAATCGCGAGTAAGATTATTGACAGGGCAACCCCTGATAAGACCATTTTTACAGGATTTAACCCTTGGCGGATACCACCAAGAAGGTAGATGGCAATTCCAGCTAAAAATGCGCCGAGCAGACCAAACCACATATATACGGTAACATCAGTGATGCCAGTGAGTGCAATAACGGAAACAATAGCAACCATTGCACCTGCATTAATACCGAATAATCCAGGGTCGGCAAGAGGGTTACGGGTGAGGGCTTGCATTAACGTCCCCGCAGCACCTAAAGCAATACCGATAACAATAGCGAGTAACGTGCGAGGCAATCGTAAATAACGGACAAGAAGATGTTCACTATCTTGAGGATCAAAAAGCGTAAATGCGTGCCATGTAGTTGATATATCAACAGAACGACTACCTACACATAAACTTATTATGGCAAATAGGAGTAAGAGTAAAAAACATCCTCGTACTCCCCAATTTGTTTGGAGATTAATGGAAGACATTGGCTTAAGTCTCACTGACCAAAACGCGAGACAATGTCATTAATCATCTCTTGGGCACTGTAATAATCAACACGAAATGAATTCACGCCTAGGCCATAAACTTGTTTATTTTTTACTGAAATGACATTTGCAAGGATAGGGTCTGCCATAAATGTTTCGGCTTCTTTTTCGGTTCCTCTCATTAAAAAGGTTGTTGGTGCGGTTAATTGAGTTAAGTGTTCGTATTGTGCCCAAACAAAGTCAGAAACAGGCTTATCTTTGGGCTGCCAATTGATATTTGCACTTTCAATGGTGAAGCCGAGTTGTTGTAACAAAATTGCATGAGGGCTGGTTGTTAATGAAATGGGGTTGACTGTACCGGGGCCAAAGTAGGAAACGATATTAACCTCACCTTTAGGTATTTTAAGCTTATTTTTACTTTCAGTTACTAAAGTTTTAAAGCGTTGTAAAACATCATCCGCTTGTTGCTCCATACCTGTTGCTTGACCTAATTGTACGGCTAAGCTTTCCCAGCCTTGTTTGCCATAATCCAATATAATTGTAGGCGCAATTTGTTGAAATTGTGCCACTTGTGGATAAACCGTATCACCACCATTGATTGAAACAATGATTAAATCAGGTGCGACTAAGTAAGCCATCTCTAAATCAACGCTGCCAGCGGGCCAAAGTTTTTCAATACCTTTTTCTTTCGCAAGTTGATCCCATTGGGCAAAATACTGACCATTTGCTGCTGTTGAACTTGCGACTACAGGCGCATTAATTGCCAGTAAGGTTCCTGTAATGGAAACTGAAGCAGATAGGATACGCTTAGGCTGAGTTTTAATTTCGACAGAGGAACCGTCTACACTGGTAAAGGTGCGAGGCCATGATTGGCTATTGGCACCAACTTGGGTATTTGAGACCGCGTAACTCGAAAAATGAGTAAATAAAAACAATAAAATAGTGCAGGCAAGCGTTTTTAGCATGACAGATTTCCAAATTAAGCGGGTAATTATTAACACAATGAATAGTATTGTTAATGATAATCATAACTAATATCATTAGCAACAATGTGATTGGATAAAATAGGAAATGTGCGTGTGAATACACAAAAATCACTTTGTATTGGTCTGTCGCTATCACCGACTTGGTTATCGACTAAGAACGAGAAAAATCAAGATGTAAATAAGGCGCTAATTCTTTCATTACCTTATTATATGAATCTAGCCAAACGTGCGGAGGTTGCAAAACTAGATTTTCTATTTCGACCTGATGCACTTTTTTTAAATATTGATATATTGAATCAATCACCGGCTTTTGGTGGTTTAGACCCTTCGATATTAATAGCCGCTATTGTACAAGAAACTGATTATATTGGTTTTATTTCGACACTATCCACTTTATTTTATCCACCATTTATAGCAGCTAGACAATTACAGTCATTAAACTGGATAACTCAGGGACGGATAGGCTGGAATATCGTTACTGCCTTGAAAGGCCAAGAAAACTTTGGTCAAAAAGTTTTACCTGATTCACAGGAGCGATATGAAATCGCAAAGGAGTTTACGCAAGTATTGGAAGCACTTTGGCAAAGTTATCCGCATAGCAGCTTAGAAAATAAGGGTAGAGCGGATAGGGTTCAACAACCAATAAAACCTATTGAGCATCAAGGGCGCTTTTTTGAGGTTCAAGGCCCGTTAAATATTCCAGCTTATCCCGCTAAAATTCCTTATTTTCAAGCTGGAGCATCAGAGGCGGGGCGAGACTTTGCCGCTTCTACTGCAGACGGTATTTTTGCCGCAACCCCCGATATTGATTCTGCCATTGAATTTCGCCGTGATATTAGAGAGCGAGCGCAACAAATGGGGCGAGATGTAAATAGTATAAGAGTATTACCTGGTTTAAGTTTTTATATAGCGGCGACACGTGAAGAAGCATATCAGTGTTTTGAACAGCAGCATACGACACCTGACTTCAACAGACAATTTCGCTATATAGAATCATTAATTGGTATTAATTTATCGTCGTTATCCCTCGATACCATTGTAACCGAAGCGATGATCCAGACGGATTTTAATTCATCATATAGCCAAACACATGCGCAGTTATTGCGGCGGTTTATTTGTCGTAATCAACCCACGGTTAAGGCGTTATTGGCCTCTCCAGAAGTAAATGGTTCCGCCCATTGGCGTATTATTGGTACTGTAGATGACATGGTTAATGAAATTGAAAATTGGAGCGCTTGCCAAGCTTGCGATGGTTTTATTGCATTACCTTGTGGTTCAGAGCAATCATTAAATTTATTTCTGGAGCAAGTGATTCCGAAATTACAAGAAAAAGGACTCTTCCGACAGGATTACCAAGAACAATCGTTATGGGAAAGGTTACGAGGTTAACCACTTATTTATGCTAACAGCCCCTACGGGGCTGCTGAATTTTTAATTTTTATTTATAAAACTAATTCACTGCGACCTGTTGCAACCATATGAATAATCGCTTGCTCAATACGCAAGCATGCCATTTTTGCAGCATCAGGAACGGATAATCCAGCGAGTAGTTGTGCTGTCAATTCTGCACCAAATAAATCACCGGTTCCTTTTGGTGTGACAGGGTAACGTTTGTGCTGGATGACTGCGACATCTTTTTGGGTCACGCAAACCACTTCAATACTGTCATCATCAGGCTGAAATGCACTCGTAATAATAACCCATTGAGTATGGCCTTTTAATAATGAACGAGCCGCATTCACTGCATCGTCTAAATTATTTATTTCTTGACCACTTAAAGTCATCAATTCAAATCGGTTAGGTATGATCCCGGTCGCTAGGGGGATCACGGCGTCGCGATAAACATCTGCAATCTCTGGGGGAATGTAAAAACCACTGTCTTCATCCCCCATCACAGGATCAACAATAACGGGTATTGTTGGACGTAAGTCACGAACGCAAGAAAGCCAATTAGCTAAATCTTGTGCTTTTTCTTTTGAACCTAAATAGCCGGTTAAAATGGCTTTAACGCTATCCAGACTACCTCGTTCAAGAAAACCTTTTAAATAACCACGAAACCATTCACCCGGCAACTCACCGCCATAGCAAGATGTATAGTGAGGTGTATTACTTAAAACGACAGTGGGGACAGCTGCGACTCGTAAGCCTTGTTTGCTCAATGCCGGAACTGCAATGCTATTGCCAACACTGCCGTAAACTACTTGGGATTGGATAGACACAACATCATAAGGAAGTGGGGTAGCATCTGCGGCATTTTGAAAACTATTAGAGGTAAGATTGAAAGTATCCATTTGTTTCTCTTCGGTGTATCTCATTCATATAACTCTATAAGAATCTGGTTCGTTTAAGTTGTCAATGGCAAACATGAGAATCGAGATCCATATGGCTTTTACAGCATAAAAAAGGGAAAAAACGATTTTTTTTACTCAAAACGTCGAGCAGAAAATGTCATTATTATGGTTGGTTATTCGTATTTCATCTCATGATTCAATGGTTTGTTTGTATGTTAATGAATAATTATGCACTATATTATGCATTCTTTTTTGTGATATAAAAAATGTTTGTATTCATTGACTTAATGAAAATGGCATGCTAAAAATAGCAGGTAATCATTAATCAACATGAGGGTTCGGAGTAAATTGGATGGATGTCCATCTGATGAAATGAATAAGATATCATGCTTAGCTCAACTAGCGGCAAGATCAATAAGTCACAAAAAAGAACGTCACATAAGCTTTTCCTTTCAGCTATCCTTTCCAGTGAGCATTACTGGTGTGGTGCATTATAGCGTCTCTCTCTTATATTCATTCTGCTGAATAAAATCAGCAACTCGTTGTTATCGATTGAATTTATTAACAACTTTGCGGCTAGAGAATTAACTTAATTGTGAGTTTTATCTGTATAAAAAACAGACTAGCGTATGGTTGTGCTCAGAGGGACTATATAATGATTTATTGGATATTTTTAGCATTAGCTATCGTTACGGAAGTTATCGGTACATTATCAATGAAACATGCCAGTGTTAGTGGTGATTTCACCGGAATGGCGGTCATGTATGTGATGATAGCGACATCTTATGTTTTATTAGCTATTGCAGTAAAAAAAGTAGCGCTCGGTGTGGCTTACGCATTGTGGGAAGGATTTGGTATTTTATTGATCACCACATTCAGTGTGATGTGGTTTGGTGAGTCTTTATCGCCAATGAAAATTGGTGGATTAGTATTACTGATCACTGGTATTGGATTGATTAAATCAGGAACGAAAAAAGCAACCGTGCGCGGTTCTGCGCAAAAAGTAAAACAAGTGGCAGAACACGCAGTAAATGTTGCAAAATCAGGGGCTTTACCACGTAGTGAAGCCAAGTCGGAGGCGTAATCATGGCCAGTCAATTTGAGTGGTGGCATGCAGCGTTTTTGATTTTAGCTGTAGTGTTAGAGATTATTGCGAACATTTTTTTAAAAATGTCTAATGGTTTTAAACGCTATTGGTTGGGTATTCTCTCTTTAGTTGCAGTACTTGGTGCATTTAGCTCATTGGCACAAGCAGTAAAAGGAATTGAATTATCAATTGCTTATGCACTTTGGGGTGCTTTCGGTATTATTGCAACGGTTGCTGCTGGTTGGATTTTGTTTAACCAGCGCCTCAACTATAAAGGTTGGGGGGGTATCGTACTGATGTTAGTGGGTATGGTATTGATAAAAATGTCTTAGTTCACAATATATCAAGTAATTACAATAAATTGATATACCTATCACTAAAACCAAGTGACATTATAAGCACAAAAAAAGCTTCTTTTTAAAGAAGCTTTTTTATTGATAATTTTTAAATCAATTAGTTAACTGCCGCAATGATTTTGATTTCAACTTTGTATTCAGGTTTCATCAATGTGGCTTCAACAGTACAGCGCACAGGAGCGCTACCAGCAACAACCCATGCATCCCAAGCTTGATTCATTCCAGAAAAATCAGCTTTGTTAGCAAGAAAAATGGTTGCATCTAAGATCTTACTCTTATCAGAACCAACTCGTTCTAACATGATATCAATCGCTGCCAATGTATTGGTTGTTTGCGCAATAATGTCGGCATCTAAATTTTCAGGGACGCTAGTGTAATAGATAACATCGTTGTGAATAACGGCTTCAGACCAACGGTTGTCGGGGTCAATACGTTTAATCGTCATGGTTTTTCCTTATAATTAAAGCTAATCAAGGATATCAGTTTGCTAATGTGATGAACATTGGTTCTATTCATGAAAATATAATTAGCTCAGCAGCCAAAGCCAACTCATGGTAAAGTGAGTGACTTTTTATTGTATAATTGACGGATTTTTTAGTGCACGATGACTTTTCTGCAAATGGCTTTCTAGCTAGAACAATCCCCGGATTTCAACCTCGAGCCGCACAGGTCACCATGTCCAATGCGGTGACTGAATCAATTGATGCGCAAAATGTGCTGGTGGCTGAAGCGGGAACAGGTACAGGCAAAACTTATGCTTATCTTGTGCCTGCATTACGTTCGGGTAAAAAAGTGATTGTTTCCACAGGATCAAAGGCACTACAAGACCAGCTCTATCACCGAGACCTGCCGACAATTATTGATGCGATGAATTACACGGGACGTACCGCTTTATTGAAAGGGCGCTCTAACTATCTTTGTCTCGAAAGACTCGATCAGCAATCGTTGGGTGGCGGAAGCCTTGAGCCTGAAATTCTTTCGGCTGTTGTGAGATTGCGTAGTTGGTCGATAGAATCAGAACTTGGAGACACCAGCACTTGCCATGATATTGCGGAAGATAGCCCTGTCTGGCCATTGGTTACTAGCACTAACGATAATTGCTTAGGTAGTGATTGCCCTAGGTATCAAGAATGTTTTGTGTTAAAAGCCCGCAGAAAGGCGCTTGAAGCTGATATTGTAGTGGTCAATCATCACTTATTTATGGCAGATAGAGTCGTTAAAGACACTGGATTTGGTGAGTTAATTCCACAAGCAGATGTGATGATCTTTGATGAGGCCCACCAAATACCCGATATTGCGAGCCAATATTTTGGACAGCAACTCAGTAGCCGACAATTGCTCGATCTCGCTCGTGATATGGTTATAACTTATCGGACTGAATTAAAAGATCAGGTCCAATTGCAAAAAAGTGCGGATAGGCTGACACAAAGTACCCTTGATTTTAGGATTAACCTTGGGGAAAACAGTTTTCGCGGAAACTTGCGTGATTTACTCAAACAATCGGTAGTTCAGCGTGCATTAACCTTACTCGACGATGCTTTAGAGCTCTGTTATGAAGTTATTAAAACTTCACTCGGACGTTCACAATCATTAGATTCGATATTTGAACGAGTCACAATTTATCGTAATAGGCTCAATCGACTTAAAGATGTCACTATTCCAGGCTATAGCTACTGGTTTGAAAGTTATGGTCGCCATTTTCTATTAGCGTTAACGCCTTTAACTGTTGCGGATAAATTCAGTGAAATGATAGCAAATACACCAGCAAGTTGGGTATTTACGTCAGCAACGCTGTCAGTGAATGATAAACTGAGCCATTTTACGGATAGGCTTGGATTAAAATCAGCCAAAACATTGTTACTGGCAAGCCCCTTTGATTTTGCGAGCCAAACCTTGCTTTGTGTTCCGCGTTTTGCACCGGAACCGAATCAAAGAGGCAGCGCACAAAAGCTTGCGACTATGCTCAGACCATTGATTGAAAAAAATGGTGGGCGTTGCTTTTTTCTTTGTACCTCCCATTTAATGATGCGGGAATTAGCGGAAGAGTTTAAATCGACCTTAACCTTGCCTGTATTAATGCAGGGGGAAAGCAGTAAAAATAAATTGTTATCCCAATTTATTGCAGCGGGTAATGCTGTTTTAGTGGCAACCAGTAGTTTTTGGGAAGGGGTTGACGTGAGAGGTGACAGATTAAGCTGTGTCATTATTGATAAACTTCCATTTACTGCACCGGATGATCCATTATTACGCGCTAGAATTGAAGATTGTGAATTACGCGGTGGCGATCCTTTTGCTGATGTACAATTACCTGATGCCGTCATCACCTTAAAGCAGGGGGTAGGTCGCTTGATCCGAGATACTAGTGACTATGGTGTCATTGTTATTTGTGATAATCGATTGGTTACTCGGCCGTATGGTGAGGTTTTTTTGACGAGCCTACCACCGTCACCTCGAACTAGAAGTTTAACTAAAGCAATTGAATTCCTAGAAAAAAAAAGAAAGCAGGTTAATAACAAAAGTTGAATCAACGGGTTATCGTTTTTCTGCTATTGAATTGTTAGTTTATGCTACTATAATTGCTCTCTTTCAGGTTGCTACTGATGTGGCAACAAAAATTTATTAATTTGCCGGAGTTCAGGCATGTCGAGTCGTATTCTCGCTGTCGATACAGCAACAGAAGCATGTTCAGTCGCACTTTTGTGTGATGGTGAAATTATTTCACGTTTTGCTATTTCTCCTCGTGAACATACCCAAAAAATACTGCCAATGGTGGCAGAGGTATTAGCACAAGCTGAAATGAAGTTAAATCAATTGGATGCGTTAGCTTTTGGTCGCGGTCCTGGGAGCTTTACTGGCGTAAGAATTGGTGTTGGTATTGCACAAGGGCTCGCATTGGGGGCTGACTTACCGATGATTGGGGTTTCATCTTTAATGACCCTAGCACAAGGCGCTTTTCGTGTAAGTGGACATTCTAATGTGTTAACCGCCATTGATGCACGTATGTCAGAAATTTATTGCGCACAATATCAGCGTACAGCAGACGGTTTTTGGCAGGGTGAAGAAACTGAAGCAGTTCTTATCCCTGATGACTTTAAAGTTAAGTTTGCTCAGTTAACAGGGCAATGGGGTCATGCAGGTACAGGTTGGGAAGCTTATCCACAGTTACTCGTTGATAACTCACAAATTACTGATAGCAATGTCTCCTTACCTGATGCACAAGATATGTTACCAATCGCTGCACAACTATGGTTAGCAGGTGCTGTTATCGCGGTTGAGGATGTCGAACCAACTTACTTACGTAACGAAATTACGTGGAAGAAATTGCCTGGACGAGAGTAATGTTTATCTCGTTTGCCTAATTTGAGTTGTAGTTGATGGAACTACAACTTTTGGGTTGAGCTTATAATTAAATACATAAAGTTATATGACTAATTTGCTCTTCTTTTAATTATTCAAATCACTTTTTATTTAGTTGTTAATTAATACATCTTATTAATTAAGATGCGGAGTCATTATAAAGTAAATCAATACGCCGATAAATAGGCATTAATTGAGTTGAGATAATCTTTAGCGAAAATGAATGATAACGTGATGAATCATTTGTTAATCTACTCCAATTAAGAATAAAAGCATTTAAAGTAGAGAATAGGAATAAATTTACTTTATTCCTCAGCTGTGATTAAACTAGTAGCGTATTAATTTAACATATAATGTTATGGAATTTTAATTTCGTGTTATTATTATAGATAGCAATTTATAATACAGCTAATCGGAGGTGGTGAATGAAAAAACAATTAAACTACCGCTCTGCGCTTAAAGGCATTTTAATTGCAGGCGCATTAGCATTAACGGGTTGTGTATCGATACCTGCGTCTATCCAAGGAACGGTACCGAATCCGACAGATAATTTAACTTCAGTCCAAAACGCACCAGAGATGTACATTGGTCAGGAAGCGCGCTTTGGCGGTAAAGTGCTCTCAGTTTATAATGAGCCAGCCAGAACGCGATTAGAAATCGCTGTGATGACACTGAATAAGTATGATGGCTCTCCTGAATTAAACTCAGCTTCAGTAGGGCGAATCTATGCTTACCTTAATGGTTTCCTTGAACCAAATGATTTTAATAACCGTTATGTGACTGTAGTGGGTAAAATCACTGGAGAACAACAAGGTAAAGTCGGCCAAGTTCCATATAAATATGTGACGATGAATGCGACAGGTTTCCAACGCTGGAATATTGCGCAAAGTGTCATGTTACCGCCGTCAGGTCCTTGGGGTTATGGATATTACGGTGACCCGTACTATTATAATCATCCATGGGGTTGGGGTTATGGCTATCCAGGTGGTCCCGCACAGGTGCAAACCTACTTAACCGAATGATTGAATATTAATTTTAATCATATTGGCTGATATCAAAGAAACCTCATGTAATTGCATGGGGTTTCTTACTTTTGTCTTATGGAATGTTAATGATGATGAGTAGCAGACTGATATCATCGTTAATTTAGTCATGAAATGAAACTTCCTCACGACATAACAAGGAAGTAATAGTATCATTACCAGTCATTCGTCTTTTTATTTTATTCGGAATTTTCATTGTGACCTCATTTGCTGAACTTAACGCACTTCCTGCGGAACAACTTTCAAACCTTAATGAACTCGGTTATCTCACTATGACCCCAGTTCAAGCTGCGGCGTTGCCCGCTATTCTTGCAGGAAAAGATGTTCGTGCTCAAGCAAAAACTGGTAGTGGGAAAACTGCTGCTTTTGGTTTGGGTCTGTTGCAGCGCATTGATGCTAAGCAATTTAATACTCAATCGCTAGTGTTGTGCCCAACTCGTGAACTTGCCGATCAGGTTGCCAATGAATTACGCCGTTTAGCACGTTACATACCTAATATCAAAATATTGACCCTGTGCGGTGGTGTTCCATTTAGTATTCAACGCGATTCGTTGAATCATGCAGCTCACATTATTGTGGCTACGCCGGGTAGATTACTTGATCACTTAAAAAGACAAACGGTTAATCTAGATGCTTTGCAAACATTAGTATTAGATGAAGCTGACCGTATGTTAGATATGGGTTTCTTTGATGCTATTGACGAGGTGATTGCAAATGCACCGGCTGAGCGTCAAACTTTACTATTTTCTGCCACATGGCCTGAGGCCATTACAGCGATCAGCCAGCGCATTCAACATGACCCATTAACTATTGAAATTAACTCAGTAGATGAGTTACCTGCGGTTGAACAGCAATTTTATGAAGTATCACGCAATGGTAAAATAGATTTACTACAAAAATTATTGAGCCGTGATCAACCGGCCTCATGCGTAGTGTTCTGTAATACCAAAAAAGATTGCCAAGAAGTCTTCGATGCTTTGAATGATAGCCATCAAAGCGTACTTGCACTACATGGTGATATGGAACAGCGCGATCGTGACCAAACATTAGTACGTTTTGCTAATGGTAGCAGCCGTGTGCTAGTGGCTACAGATGTTGCTTCACGTGGGCTTGATATTAAAGCATTAGAAATGGTGATTAACTACGAACTGTCATGGGATCCTGAAGTTCATGTTCACCGTATTGGTCGTACTGCTCGTGCTGGTGAAAGTGGTTTAGCAATTAGCCTTTGTGCTCCGGGTGAAGCTCAACGTGCAAATGTGTTAGAAGAAATGCTAAATATGAAACTTAACTGGCTACCAGTGCCAACAGGCTTACAGATTACACCACTGGAAGCGACGATGGCGACTCTGTGCATTGATGGTGGTAAGAAAGCTAAAATGCGTGCAGGTGACATTTTAGGTGCACTGACAGGTGATGTAGGCCTAGATGGAGCCGATATTGGTAAAATTGTTTTACACCCAATGCATGCTTATGTCGCAGTAAAACAATCTGTGGCGGCAAGTGCATGGAAAAAACTACAGCAAGGCAAAATTAAAGGCAAAACAGTAAAAGCGAGATTGCTTAAGTAGCCATACCTTAGTGCGGTGAACAAATAATAAGGCCCTCAATTTGAGGGCTTTATTGAAAAAAGTGTCCAGTACTCAGTATGATTTTTTAAATAAAGTTATAAACATATTATAAAATCAATTGATTATTTATAATGTGTTGGTCGTATGTTTAAGTTGTCATTTATTCCGCTAATGCTAAAGATGGTTGGCAAGTATACTAAAAAATATAATAGTTAATTTAGATTCTAATATCATTAAAAGCCTGGTTTAGACTAACCCTGCGTAATAGAAATTCATATGAAAGTCTATTTATATGTATTTTATATAATTGATTCCCTTGCCCCTTATTAACTAGACAGATGATTTAGTATGAGTTTGATAACATCATGTGTTAAATGAAAAAATACCCGATGAGCGATAACGGGTATTTTTATTAGGAGGTTGTTAATCTATATTAAAATCAAAATACATTATAAAGCCATATTAATTAACAATAAAAAAAGCGAAGCGATTTAGGATTTCACCTAAGAAAATCACTACACAGGCTAAAGTAATTATTGGAATACTCGTTTTGAATGGTGATACTTGTTTTTTCCAAATACTGAAACCCAAAAGCAAAATACCAATAATACCCCAAGACCATGCAGAAACTCTTAATAGAAAAGTACTTGCATAAGCGGTCGTAGGCGATTCAGGGAAGGTAATTGAATTACTAGAAATAACAGCATGAGACAGCCATTCTAAATAAAATGGCTGTACTGCCATACGTATAACAATAGCAATAAATACTAAGGAAAGGGCGCTTATTACCATTTTATTGGCTAATTCTAAACTCACTAATGTCTTGGTACGACAAGCAGTTAAGCCAAGTGTAATTGCAGCACCCGCCGTAAATACTGAACCAAAGAACATAAAATAGGTATTAGCATGCATCCAAGTCATCATCGACGTATTGAAATACAGTGACGCCATACAAAAAACATCAATTAATCCCAACAAACCTATAAAAGCGAGGATGCTTTTGTTCATTTTTCCTTTAATCAAAACAATTAAGGTATAAAGACACAAAGCGCCTAGATAAAGTGCAGCAAATACAATTTCACGACTTAGCCAAGATGAAGATATATGGCGCAAGGCATGAAATGCATTCCATGGATATCCCATATGCATTGTTGATGCTAACAAACCTAAACAACCGAGTATTGCACTGATGAGTAAAACTGGCTTCATAGCAGCAGTTGCTTTTTGATTACCAGTTTCTTTTTCAATCCAACAAAAATAAAGTGCGGTGAAAATAACAACACCCACAGAGCTTTGTACCAATAAGGTAAAGGCGACTAACGGCCATTCACTCATAACTAATTACCTCCTTTATCTATTGCACCCTTATGGGGTTTGATCACTAAGTTTGGTCGAGTGATTGCACTATCGGGCAATCCTTGAACTTGGCTTAAATGGCCATATTTTTCGCGTAGTTCTTTAATAGTGCCGAATTTAATGGCATTGAGAGGGCAAGTATCTACACAAATTGGATTTTTACCTTCTGCGAGTAAATCAACACAGAAATCACATTTAGACATTTGCCCAGTTTGCTCATTTAATTGCGGAGCGCCATAAGGGCACGACCATGAACAATATCCGCAACCGACACATTTACTGGTATCGACTCTTACAATGCCGTCGCCTTCTCGTTTGTGCATAGCAGTGGTTGGGCAATTTTTCACACAAATAGGGTCGTCACAGTGATTACATGAAATGGTCAAGGTGTATGAAAAAACATTATTTTCATAGCCACCTTGGCCATTAGGTGCAAAACCACCACCTTGAACCTCATAAATACGACGAAAACGTCGACCAACTTCGAGGTTATTTTTATCCTTACACGCAACTTGGCAAGCTTTACAGCCTGAACAACGGGATGAGTCGATAAAGAAGCCTAATTGCTCGTCACTTACTGAGGCATACTATTTGAAATCACTCATGCTTTGGTTACCTCAACTAAAACGGTTAAATGTGAATTACCATGAGCAAGAGGTGTCATTCGTGTTGATGTTAGCACGTTAGGGCAACCACCATGATCCACTCCATCTTTATCAGGATTCCACCAAGCACCAGCTTGCATACCCACAACGCCAGGAATAATACGTTCAGTGACTAATGCAGGAATTTGAGAAATACCTCGATCGTTAAAAATGCGGATCATTTCACCTGTTTTGATGTTGCGTTGCTGCGCATCTATTGGGTTTATCCATAGTTCTTGTCGTTGAACTTCTTGCAATATTGGGTTGGAATATTGAGTTGAATTAGCACGGTTTTTACCTTTCCACGTCAACATCTGTAGTGGATAGGTAGCTGTCAGCTTATCTTCCGGCCCTTCGATGGCTGGAACATAGTTAGATAATGCTGGAATATCGGGATTATTCATGTCATACAGACGCTTTGAAAAAATTTCAATTTTGCCTGATGGAGTTGGAAATGGATTTTTCTCAAGATCTTTAATATTGTCTTCAAATGCGACAAAACCAATATCTTTGAATAAATAGCGACGAGATTTTAGTAGCTCATCAAAGGTCGGAAAATCAGGTTTATCTGGGAATCGAGCTTTATTCATTCCAACAAGATATTCAATCCATTGTTTTTCAGTTCTATTTTCAGTAAAAGCTTCTTTTACACCAAGCTTTTCTGCTACATCGGTTATCCAGTCGTAATCAGAGCGACGTTCAAAATCAGGTTCAATCACTTTTTCAGACAAAATAAAGTAGCTACCAGTACCCCAAGTATCACCAATATTCCATCTTTCCATAAAGCTGGTTTCTGGCAATACCAAATCCGCATATTTTGCAGAAGGGGAAAGATATAAATCACTAGAGACAATAAACTCAACTTTTGACTCATCTGCTAATAATTTTGCTGCTGCGTTAACATCTGGGTTTTGGTTAACCAGATAATTACCCGCCAGTGAGAATATCATTTTGATATTGCTATCGAGTTTATCAACACCCAATAAACCATCTTCAGGGCGAACTTGGCTTGCATCTTCAACAGCCTGCATCCAGTTCATAATTGAAATTTGGGCTTTAACTGGATTTTCACCAATATCAGGGCCGTGCATCGATTGGCGATTACCAATACCACCATAGCCTGCGGCCCAAGCACCACGTTTACCTACATTACCTGTAATAGCCGCTAACAGTGTGGTTCCTCGGGCACTACGTTCACCACATATATGACGTTGTGGCCCCCAACCTTGAATCAGTGCCGCAGGTTTTGTCATCGCATATTCACGCGCTAATTGGCGAATAGTATTTGCGGGTACTTTAGTGATTTTTTCAGCCCATTCAGGCGTTTTCGTTATACCATCTTTTTGTCCCATTAAATAAGCGACTAATGACTCATTTGCGGGAACACCTTCAGGCATATGCAGCTCATCAAAACCAACCACATATTTGTCAATAAACGGTTTGTCATGCAGGTTTTCACTAACGATCACATACATCATTGAATCGAGTAGCGCATTATCGGTTGTCGGTAATAATGGGATCCACTGATCAGCTAATGATTGTGCGGTATCCGAATAGCGTGGGTCGACAACAATAAATTTAGTTCCCTTATTTTTCATTTTTTGAAAATAATGGTTGGTATGTCCAAACACAGTCTCATTAGGATTATGGCCCCAGAGGATCACTAATGGAGTGTTCTCTAAGGTATCAAGAGAGCTTCCTGTTTTGGCTAAGCCATAAGTAAAGGGAGTGACTTTGACAGTGTTGCCTAAGCTAACGGAGTGGTAGTAGGGTAGAAAACCACCAGTCAGATTGAATAATTTTTTCATCATGGTATCACCGGAGAAAATCCCACCAGTTACCGCGGTATTTACCGTTAAGAAACGGCTCGCTGCACCATGTTTTTCGGTTAAACGAGTAATGTTATCGGCAATTAATGTAGTCGCTTCATCCCATGATATCCGCTCAAATTTACCTTCACCACGTTTACCCACTCGTTTCATCGGGTATTTTAGACGTTCTGCATCATAAACAAATTTGCGATAGCCGCGACCGCGCACGCAGGCACGCATGATTGGCATAGTTTCATCCAAGGCAGCATCAGGCCGAGTAGTAATGCGTGTGACAATACCATCTTTGACATGTGCCCGAATATCACATTTGCCACCACAGTCAAATGTACTACAAGTGGATACAATTTCAGTGCCATCATTTAATACGTTGGCAATGGGGATATTAGCGGGTTGAGATTTAACATTGCTTGAAATAAACGGCAAGCTAACTAATGCCGCACTGGCTTGCACAAAATGACGTCGGCTTAGTGGTAGCCCTTTTTCATTGTACAAATTCTGTTTTATTATTTTAGTAGACATAGGATTCTCATTTAACGACCTTAACTAATGAAGATCATAGGGAGAGAGTGGATTATTCTTATTGATTAATATCAACACTACTTTAGTGGTATTTATTTGTATTGAATATATGAGTGAGAATGATTTTGTTTGCCACATTATCGTGTTAAATCAACTCTAGTTAGCATTTAGTTGCCTCGAAAGTTAAAAAAACGATTGCCATAGTTATTATATGGATATAAAAATGGGTTAAAAACAGTAGGATTGACTACTATGCAATCAATTTATATTGGTTAAGTGAATTATAACGCTAATTTGATTAAGTAATCAGGGATTACACTTTTTAAAATTAGGGCTGATACGTGTATAATTGTCCGAAAATATTTAGACTAACTTTTAATAAATGATATCTAACAAAAGTAAGGCGGTGTGATCCGCCTTATTTTATTTCGATGGAATGGTATTTATTTAGTGATAGACCTCTCAACCTTGACACAGGGTATTTTTCAAACTGGTACGCTGAGTTAATAATTTGTTAAAAGATATGTTGAGCATCTTAAGTTCACTAAATTCAGGAGCAATATTTTGGAAAAAATCTGGCTGAAAAATTATCCTGCTGATGTGCCGGAAGAAATCAATCCTGATCGCTTCGCTTCATTGGCTGAATTACTTGAAAATGCGGTTTCTCAGTATGCAGACCAGCCTGCGTTCATTAATATGGGCGCAGTAATGACATACCGTAAGCTAGAAGAGCGAAGCCGCGCATTTGCAGCTTACTTACAAAATGGATTAGGTCTTAAAAAAGGTGACCGCGTCGCACTGATGATGCCAAACTTATTACAATATCCAATAGCGCTGTTTGGCGTATTGCGTGCGGGAATGGTTGTGGTGAATGTTAATCCTCTATATACCCCAAGAGAATTAGAGCACCAGCTTAATGATAGTGGTGCAACGGCCATCGTCATTGTGTCTAATTTCGCCCATACGCTTGAAAAAATTGTTTTTAACACCAAAGTTAAGCACGTTATTTTAACTCGAATGGGTGACCAACTGTCACGTCCTAAAGCGACGATTGTTGATTTTATCGTCAAATATGTAAAACGATTAGTCCCTAAATATAATTTACCGGATGCTATCTCATTTCGTCGTGCTATGCATTTTGGCTATCGAATGCAATATATTAAGCCGAATATTACAGGGGGAGATTTAGCATTCCTACAATATACGGGTGGCACAACAGGCGTGGCAAAAGGGGCGATGCTAACGCATCGGAATATGCTTGCTAATCTGGAACAAGCAAGAGCCGCTTATGGCCCTGTGTTAAAATTTGGCGCTGAATATGTTGTTACAGCACTACCGCTTTATCACGTTTTTGCTCTCATGGTTAACTGTTTACTTTTCATTAGTGTGGGGGGCGTTAATCTGTTGATTACTAATCCTCGAGACGTGCCTGATACGGTTAAACAGTTAGCTAAATTTCCATTTACTTCAATAACTGGTGTGAATACATTATTTAATGCATGGTTGCATAATGAAGAGTTTCGTCAACTTAACTTTTCGAAACTCAGATTATCGGTGGGTGGTGGAATGCCGGTACAAAAGGCCGTTGCCCAAAAATGGAAAGAGTTGACTGGTAAGCATTTACTTGAAGGTTACGGGTTGACCGAATGTGCGCCATTAGTCACCGGAAATCCATATAATCTGACTGAATATAGTGGTAGTATCGGCATACCTGTTCCATCAACAGATGTTAAATTTCTTGATGATGATGGTCATGAAGTGGCTCTTGGGCAACCTGGAGAAATGTGGGTGAAAGGCCCGCAAGTCATGAAAGGCTATTGGAATCGTCCAGATTCTACTGCTGAAGCCATTGTTGACGGTTGGTTGGCGACTGGGGATATCGCTGAAATTGATGATGAAGGTTACATTCGCATTGTTGATCGTAAAAAAGATATGATTATTGTTTCAGGATTTAATGTTTACCCTAACGAAATAGAAGAAGTACTTTCTTCCCATCCTGATGTTATTGAGTGTGCTGCGATAGGTATACCAAGTGAAAGTACGGGAGAGGCGGTAAAAGTATTTATCGTCACCAAAAATAAAAATTTAACTGCTGATGAACTAAAAACGTTCAGTCGTCGTTCATTAACTGCTTATAAAGTGCCTAAAGTGTTTGAATTTCGTGAAGAGTTACCGAAATCCAATGTGGGTAAAATTTTACGCAAAGAATTGCGTGATGAAGAAAAATTGCAAAGAGACAAATCGCCAGTATGACTGTGATTTAACACCATACATTAGTATATGTAACGCCGGTTTTTACCGGCGTTACTGTGATGAAATTTTTGTTTTGATAAATATACAAAAAAGAGAAACTTGTTTTGAATTATCGTTTAGTCACCACAGATAGTGAATTAGTACAGGTATGCCAAGAGGCCAGTGATGCGCCTTGGCTAGCCTTGGATACCGAATTTGTTCGCACAAGAACCTTTTACCCTCAGTTGGGTTTACTACAGATGTATGATGGAAAACAGGTTTCATTGATTGATCCTTTATCAATAACTGATTTCAGTCCTTTCAAAGCGCTATTAACCAATAAAGAACAGCTCAAGTTTCTTCATGCGGGTAGTGAAGATCTTGAAGTCTTTTTTCATGATTTTGGTTGTGCACCGGATCCTATGATTGATACCCAAATTGTCGCTGCGTTTCTGGGTTATCCTATTTCATGTGGTTTTGCTTCTTTAGTCGCGGAACATATCGGCATTGAACTTGATAAAAGCGAATCTCGCACGGATTGGTTGGCTCGCCCATTAAGTGAAAAACAGTGTGATTATGCAACGGCTGATGTGCTGTATTTGTTGCCTTTAGCTGAAATATTGATGAAAAAAGTGACCGAAGCGGGTTATTTAGACGATGCATTAGATGAATGTCAAAGAGTAGTTGCTCGTCGTCAAAAAACAGTTGAACCAGAAAAAGCGTATTTAAATATTACCAATGCTTGGCAGCTGCGAAACGAACAGTTGGCCTGCCTACAATTACTCGCACAGTGGCGATTAGAACAAGCTAAAGCCCGTGATATGGCGATTAACTTTGTGGTCAAAGAAGAGCACTTATGGAAAGTAGCTCGTTTTCTACCAAGTTCGTTAGGTGAGTTGGATGCATTAGGTTTAACGGGACAGGAAATTCGTTGTCATGGTAAGCGTTTGCTAAGCTTGGTTGAGAAAGCGAAACAATTAGATGCAAGCGAGTATCCGGCTCCTGTTGCTAACATTATTGAACAAAGCCAATATAAAAGCCTATTCAAAGAGATAAAATCTGTAGTAAAAGATATTGCTGAGCATGAAAGTTTTAACGCTGAATTATTAGCTTCTAGGCGACAAATTAATCAATTACTTTCAGTTCATTGGGGATTAAAAGAAATGACAACCCCACCAGAGCTGTTAGATGGTTGGCGTGGTAAGTTGCTTGCTGAGCCTATTTCAGCATTACTCAAAAAAGCGTAGTGATAATAAGGCACAAAAAAATAAATTTTGTGCCTTATTGATTATCCTTTCATTATTTGCTGTTATTCATTTTTTTATTTATATAAATAACTCATATATTAATATTTCCATGTAAAACATAAATGACATAAATAGTGTCAACGGTATTTTATGGGTTAATTTAATTGCAAGGCAATTCTTTATTATAAACAGTCCTAAAAATAATAAAATAATATTAGTTAAGTTTAAGTAAACTAGTGATTAATAGTATTTAATAAAATAAGGTTAATAGTTAACGTGCTAAAAAGAAAGACTAAATTTTCATAGTTAATGAAATGATTTAAATTCTAATTATAAATTTCTTATTTGTAAATAAAAACCATTCTCATATACTGAGTTTCGTTGTTAACCGAATAGTTAATGAAAATTAGCTAACGGTTATTAACTAAAACACTATTCTTTATTAATTCATAAAGAAATAAACGGAAAATTGGTTTCAATATATAAGGATTTTATTATGAATAAATTATCTTTAATTACTTTAACTTTATCGTTAGTCGCAACCTCATCTTTTTCATTAGCAGAAACAGTGTCACAACAAAGTCAAAGTTATATTGATGAAGCAACAAATATCATTGTTGGTGAAACACAGTCAACAATGGGGCCCCATGGTGGTTCTATCGGTGATCCCGGTATTGGTTCTCGTAGCATGAAAAACGGAATGACAATTTCATTTTCAGGACTAAAAGGTATGGTTACCCATAAGCCTGATAATGTCTATGTATTAGAGAGTAGTGGCGGTCCGCATGGCGGCAGCATGGGTAAGTTCCAATTTAGCCAAGTGGCAGATGCAGAAGTGTATTATGGTGACTGGTCTCAAACCGGTGTAGCAGGCGATACTATGCATACTGCTTATTTCTCAGGCAAAGATGGCAGTACTGAGGTACCAACAAGTGGTCAAGCAACTTACACGATTGAAGGTATTAATCAATTTGATGGTGAAGCAAAGTTAATCGGCAAGTTTGACGCTGACTTTGGAGCTAAGGATTACACAGGCTCATTACTCGGTGAATCTTTAAATATTGCATTTAAGGGTGACATTCATGACGGAGGAACCTTCTCCGGTGACGCATTGGCTAATGATTCGATTAAGGGGGTGAACTCGGGTCAGTTCTTTGGTGATAATGCAGAGCAGTTAGCCGGTATTGCGACATTTGAAGATAACAACTCATTAGACACAGCATTTGGTGGTAGCAAAGACTAATTATAGCTTAATAAAATAATATCTATTAATGAGTAGGTGAAATGATATTTCACCTACTTTTTTATTACTATTAAAAAATAGTGGCTACCAATGAAAAATTTAAATAAATCATTAATTAATGTAATTTTTATTATTGTGTTAATTTCTTTTTCCTCGCTTATCAAAGGAGATATGTTATTAGATGAAAAAATGACTAGCATTTTAAACGCTAAGGGTAACGGAATTAATGAACAGCTAATCATTAATGAAAAAAATACAAATAAAAATATCGACGAACTTGGATTTATTCTTTATGATTTAGTTAGAAAGAAAAAGTTTGAAGAAATTGATAGTATTCTCGCCCAGTACATTCAAGATGAAAAACATGATGACAATTTAGTAACATATATATCGGCAGAAAAAGCCATAGTAAAACAAGATTATAATCAGGCGATTAAGTTATATGAGAAAATGTTAAACCAACAGCCTAATATAATTTTAATCGAATTGAAATTAGCGAATACTTACACTAAAGATAAGTTTTATGAACGATCATTAAAATCTTATATAGAAATTAAGAAAAAATATAAAAACAAGTTATTAAAAGAACATATAACTCTTATAGATAGCCAAATAATAACAATTAAAAAAATAAATTCATGGCAAGGTCGTATTAGAGTTGGTTCAAGTTATAATTCAAATTTAAACGAAGCAGAAGGTCAAAGTAAAAGTTATTGTCAGGTTTACTGTATGCAGGGGGCTGAGGTTATTGCTGGCACCAAATGGAATTATTATGCAGAGTTATCTAAACGGTTTCCGGTTTTGGGTAATCACTCTGCATATATGACCATGGGTGTATTAGGCGTTGAGCCAATGAAAGCGATATCAAAGCCTGAGATAAAAACTTTTATTTATGGTGGATATCAATTTGAAAAAGCAAATAGAAAAATACGCTTACTACCTGTAGTCGATACTAAATGGGTAGATAATCAATATCGAAATCACAGTTTAGGCGCTAAAGTTAGTAGTGAATATTATTTAAACGATAATGTGATATTTTTAGCTGATATAGAGCTGAAAAATAAGCAATACCATTCTGACTATAAATTCAATAATGGGATGAAAATTAATTATTCATTAACAGGTGCTTACATTATTAACCCCAATACGATGGTGTTTATTCGTGGTCATGGAATAAATAGAAATAAACAATCAGCTAGTGATAGTTATCAGCAATATGGTATGAAACTAGGACTATTAAAAATAACAGGGCCGTTAGAACTACTTAGTGCAATAGGTTATAAAAATACCCAATTTAAACAGTTTGATTATCATTTAGACACGAAAAGAAAAGATAATAACTGGTATATGAATACGGCTATTTCATTACCGAATAAAAAAATACTCACATTTCATCCGTCTATTTATTTTAATTATCAATTAAATAGTAGTACTGCTGATGTTATTTACTCTTTTAAGCAAAGTGAAATCGGAATCAACTTTATTAAGACTTTTTAGTTTTTATTTGGATTTAATCATGAAAGTTAAAACCGTGATGGCAATTAATATTGCTACAGGGCTATCTGTTTGTTGTGTTCCTATTATTAGTTGTGCTGCCGAACGGGAAAATATCGGTAAGATAACGGTGCAAGATAAAACAAAAACCATTAAACAGCGCGATCGTAAAGGTGCTGATGATCAATACGATAAAGACGAGTCAAATATCTATATTAGTAAAGAAGCCGTTGAGCGTTATAAAGGAACGAATCCCGCAGATGTGCTTACACAAGGTGTGGGTGTGTACAGTGGAGATGCACGTAATAGTGGAGCGTTAGATCCTAATGTACGGGGTATACAAGGGCAAGGAAGGGTGCCAGTTACTGTTGATGGTACGGAGCAAGCAATTACGGTCTGGCGTGGTTATAACGGAGCGAATAACCGCAACTATGTTGACCCAAATATGATAAGCAGTATTACAGTAATAAAAAGCCCCATGTTAGACCGCAATATTCGGACCTCAACGGGGGGAGGTGTCGCCGTTAAAACCATCACAATAGATGATGTGGTTGAACCTGAAGATAAATTTGGTATTGATATAAAACTAGAAACCAGTAGTAATTCAACTAAGCCAAAAATTAATCATCTAAATCATGGGGTGGATTACCGCGATGATGCTGAACTTATGGAAAGCTTTCATAATAAACCCAATGCTACGCGGATTTATTTTCAGGATGAACAAGTATTAGTTGAGCCAAATTCGAGAGGAAATACGAGTTTATTTAACTTAAAAGATAATGCCGCTCGTTTTGCTATTGGGACACGTCAAGACGTATTTGATTTTATGATGGCTTATAGCTACCGTAACCAAGGTAACTATTTTGCAGGCAAGCGAGGTGCAGATCAATTTAGAGGTGAAATTGTAACTTATGATTATTCAACGCCTAACAAAGGGATGGACCCCTACATGCCGTTTGTGGCCAATATATATGCACCGAATAAAGAAGTTGCTAATACTTCTAATGAAATGAAAAGTTTACTTAGCAAATTAAATATCAAGCTAACGGATACTCAGAAATTATCACTTGGCTATATTCATACCCAAAGCCAATATGGTGAAATTATGCCTTCTCAAATTAGATATCATGATTTGGTAGGAAAAATTCCGCAATGGCCGTTGGCTAATTTAACATTGGAAACATTATATGCAAATTATGCATTTAAGCATGAATCTAACCCTCTGATTGATTTACAGCTAGGTTATTGGTTGACTAAAACAGACCTAAATTCAAATACGGCAGGTGGTCAGCCAAGAGAACCTATGCAGAGGGATTGGGGATTTGATTATGATAAAGATAAACCTAGAGATCCTAAAGTCAATGGCACGCTAGTTGATGGAATTAAATTAAATCAGTTGGATGAACGCCAAGGTATTTCAGTCTCTAATAAATTTAAATTAAATTCTGATTTTGATGTAACCATTATGGGGAATTTTATTAAAGAAACCATTGGTAGTCGTGACGATATATTTAATTCTGATTCTACACCTATTTCTGGCTTATTCAGAGCAATGCCTCGAGAAGGGGAGCGTCATGAATATAATGGCGCAATTAAGCTTGATTGGCGTCCCACAGAATGGTTAAGTTTAAATGCGGGTATGCAATATATAAATTATTGGTCTAGGGATAAATTACATGAACGGCGAATAGAAGCTAAAGATGCTAATTTTGCGCCTTATTCACGTCGATATGCACGTAATTATAGAATATCCCGTACATTGACAGCAGATGAAGCACAAAAAGTTATGCAATATGTAGACGAAGTTGGTCTAAGTTTTAATGAATATAAACCGAGTAGTCATTATAAAAATAAACAATTAAAATATAAAGAACGGCACGTCTTTGTTCAAGAAGCATTATCCTTACCTAAGAACGCTATACTGGAAGCCAGTTATCGACGTCATAATAGTAAACCACATGAATTTAGAATCGTTGAGAATAAATTTATTCAATGGAAATTAGATAATAACAATCGATTAATGCGGGATCAAAACCCTTTCTATAATGGTGAAGTTGATCTCGATGCTGAAGTCATTGATCCAATTACTGGCTTATTTTCTAAAAAATTTCGCCTAGCTGATGCGTTGAATAATAGATGGGATGAAATTAAATATACAAATGAAGAAAAATTTAAAAAACCAGAAAGAAAAGAAGACTCCGCGTGGGCCCCTTCATTTGGTGCATCCGTTTATTTAACGGATAATGATAGAGTCTTTGCACGTTATTTAGAAACCGTTAGAATGCCGAGTATTTTTGAAAATACAGTTGGTTTTTCGGGGTCGGGAAATATCAATTATGTGCCACCGAAATTTGCACCTGAACGGAGCCATACTATTGAAATTGGTTATGTGCGTAATTTACAAGAATTATTAGATGCTGAAAATCATGCAGATATTCGACTCAATTATTATAATACTGTAATTACTAATGCATTTGAAAGAGACATGGATTTAGTTTTTACTCAGGTTGATAAACACAAAACAGCAGGATTAGAATTATTAGCACGTTATGATAACGGACGGATATTTGGTGACGTTGGTGTGGATTATCGTTTAAAGAACGAAGTATGTGATGAAGCATCACTCATGAGGCTAGACCCATATAATAAATATGATACTCCTGAGTGTGTTGAGGCAGGCTTCCCTGGCGGTTATTTACGTACACAATTACAGCCAAAATATAGTGTACATGCCAATATTGGTGTGCGCTTTTTTGAGGAAAGCCTAGAAATAGGTAGCCGTATGCGTTACCACAGTAAAGCTGAAAATAAAGATGAAGCCGCAATGATGGGTAAATATCCCTATCAATATGCACCGTTAAATAACACGCCAATGAATTGGAATTCAATATTTATAGCGGATGCATATGCGAGCTATCAAGTTAATAAAGATATGCTAATTGAATTATTAGCGACTAATCTTTTAGATGAGTATTATTTAGATCCTTTAACTCGTAGCATGATGCCCGCACCGGGCAGATCTATACGTTTTAGCGTAACCAGCCGTTTCTAAAATAAAGCCCTTCGTTGTGCTATCGAATATATTAAACAGCGAAGGGTTTAATTGAGATCTAAAAATGATTAATCGACGTTTTAATTATACTTTTACCGCCTCTTTGCTATTACATGGTGGTTTTATTTATTATTGTCTTATGTCTTATAGCACTTTATCGTCACAAATTTACACACCGATTAACGCAACTGTTATTTCAATTGCATTAACTCATGCAGTGATTGAAAAACAAGTTAGTACGGTGGCTATCCCAGAAAGTAATGGAGGGGGATTAATTAGTGTTACTGCTCAAGTGGAAAATGCAGCCATCAAAGTTAATAAACAAAAAAGTGAAACTCATAATGAAAACAAAGTATCCAAAGTGACTAAAAAAAATATCAGCAAAAAAAACATGGATGAACCGATAAAAGATAGAGTGATACAAAAAGAGGATAAGCCCAAAAGTGAGCGAAGCGACGATGAAAAACAAAGTTCTAAGGATGGTGAGAATAGTGCTCAATCGCAGGCAGTTGGAACGCAAGGTTCACAAAATTCAGTTGCATTAGGCGATGATATAGATAGCTTGCATCAATTATATCTTGATAAGCTTAGGCAAGAAATTGAAAGACATAAAATATACCCAAGAAAAGCGAGAAATATGCATATTGAGGGTAAAGTAAAGGCTAACTTTGAATTAACCGCGCAAGGTGAATTAACTCGTATTTTGGTAGCTAAATCGTCAAATAACAGTCAATTAGACAACGCTGCTTTAGAGGCTATGCGAAAAAGTCGTTCAGTGGGTGTGCCACCTGCAGATCTTAATAGATTAATTACACTAGAAATTGAATTCACGCTTTAGTTGTACAAAAATAAAATCGGCTTTTGGGATAATACATATCGTTGATTAAGGCAAGGATCACCGTCCAATTGTGCCGATTGAATAGCGCTAGTTGAGATAAAATAGATAAAATAAAAAGCAAGCCGCCAGCATTAATGCACTTAGCTAGGTTAATACTATTAAATTAATAACAGCGGCTTTCTTTGCGGTTTTCTTATTCGGTCGTTTTAATGTCATCGCCTTCAGGAAGGGTGACGTTTAACTCAAGAACAGAAATATCATCGCCTTTTTGTTCAAATTGAACGGATAGCATTCCTGGGTCAACTTGAACATATTTACAGATAACCTGCAGAATATCTCGTTTCATATCCGCAAGATAAGCCGGTTCGCTATTACCACGACGACGCTCTGCAACAATGATTTGTAATCGCTCTTTTGCGATATTCGCTGTCGGTTTTTTTCTCGACAGAAAGAAATCCAATAAAGCCATTATTTACCCCCCAAACAGGCGTTTTAAGAAGCCTTTTTTCTCTTCTTCAATGAATCGGATAGGGCGATCTTCACCTAAAATACGTGCAACACAATCGCTATATGCTTGGCCTGCATCGGATTCTGTATCTAAAATAACGGGTTCACCTTGGTTTGATGAACGTAGTACAGATTGGTCTTCTGGAATGACACCAATAAGTGGAATACACAAAATTTCCAGAACATCTTCCATACTGAGCATATCACCGCGAGTTACCCGACCAGGGTTATAGCGGGTTAATAACAAATGCTCTTTAATTGGGTCTTCGCCCCTTTCTGCACGGCGTGATTTAGAGGCAAGAATACCTAAAATACGGTCAGAGTCACGGACTGAAGAAACTTCAGGATTGGTAGTAATAATTGCTTCATCAGCAAAATAAAGGGCCATTAAAGCACCACTTTCAATCCCTGCGGGTGAATCACAAACGATGAAATCAAACTCTAGTTTATCGCCTAACTCATCAAGTATTTTTTCAACACCATCACGAGTTAGTGCATCTTTATCGCGAGTTTGTGAAGCAGGAAGAATGTATAAATTTTCTGTCCGTTTATCTTTGATCAATGCTTGGTTTAAGGTTGCATCGCCTTGGATGACATTAACGAAGTCATACACTACTCGGCGCTCGCAGCCCATGATGAGGTCAAGATTACGTAGACCGATATCAAAATCGATAACGACGGTTTTCTTTCCACTTTGTGCCAGCCCAGTAGCTATGGCCGCGCTTGAAGTGGTTTTACCAACACCACCTTTACCAGAAGTAACAACGATTATGCGTGCCATGAATAATTCCTTGTAAATAAGGTCTAATTTAAGTATTCAATATTAAGTTTGTTATCAACTAAACGAAGTTTTGCTGCTTTGGAGAGAAATTCTGTTGGAATTTGATCGCTCAGCCAGTATTCACCTGCAATAGAAACTAATTCTGCTTGCAAATGCGTACAGTAAATCTGACTTTCAATATCACCAGAAGCACCGGCTAATGCTCGGCCTCTCATTACGCCATATATATGAATATTACCATCTGCTAATAATTCTGCACCCGCACTAATATTACTGGTGACGATGAGATCACTATTTGGTGCATAAATGCGTTGGCCTGAACGTACTGGAGTATTAATAATGCGAGTTTTACGATACCCGGCTTCTGTTTGCACTGGTACTGTTGATATTTCAGGTTTTGGGTTTACAACGTCTAATTGAATTTCAGCTGTTTTTTTACTTTTCCCTTCACTCAGTACTGGCAAGCCTGCATCATTAACTTTTTTTCTCAACAAAGGGTCAGTACAGCCACTCACACCTACAATTCTTAAACCTGCCGATGCAATTGCTTTATGAATGCTATATAAATCCGCATTTGGCGTCAGTTCTGCAATATTAATGACAACGGGGGCATTTTTTAGGAAGTCAGGCGCTTGGCTGACTTTATCTAGCAATGCTTTTTTGATGAGTTTAGGTTCTTCACTATATAAGTGAAGAACTGAGAGAGTAAAACTACTGCCTTTAAGTTCTATTGGCGATTGTGGCATCTATCTAGACTCAGCAAATTAAAATTTCCGAAGCAATCCTCGGGTGAAGATATTCTGTAAAACAATAGCATGTTATAGTTACTGTATTCTTCAAGCAAGCTAATGAACCAAGAAAAAGAGTTAAATATAATGATTTGTGCAATTTATAGAAGCCCTAACCGCTCCCAAACATATCTTTATGTTGAAAAAAAAGATGATTTTTCCCGCGTGCCCGAAGAACTATTAAAACAATTTGGCAGGCCTCAATTCGCTATGGTGATTTCTCTTGATAAGCGAGAAAAGCTAGCCAATGCAGACGTTGCGCGTGTTAAAGCTGATCTATCAGCTGTCGGTTATTATTTGCAATTTCCACCTCCAGTCGAGGATTTGCTTTCTGAATATAGAGAAACAAACGGCTAAAGCAAATTAAGATAATCCTTAAAAGTTAATACTGTCTGGAGGGTGAAAATGAAACCTACATTATTATATACATTAGTCGCTGGTGTGCTTTTAGCAAGTTGCACAGCACGACAGCCAACAAATACGACAACCCAAACGATTAGTGTTGAGCAAGAGGCGGCAATTGCAAAAGAGGTTGTCGCCTTAGATAAAGCTTTTCCTATTGAGCAGCGTGAGCCTTCTCAATTTCCAGCCTATGTTGAATTATTGAAACAACATGCTGAGGCTCAGGGAATTAAGGCTGCGACCATCGATCGCGGATTTGCCAATATTCACTTTATTGAGCGAGTAGTGAAAGCCGATAAAGGACAGCCTGAAAAGAGGGCTACCGTTACCTTAGCGAGCTACCTAAAAAATGTGTTACCTAATTCACGGATTAATGCAGGCGCTGACAAGTATTTCGAAAATCAATTAATACTTGATACAGTTAGCCAGCGCTATGGTGTTCCACCACAGTTTATTGTTTCTCTATGGGGACTAGAAAGCGGATTTGGTCGTTCTCAGGGGAAAGAAGATGTTATTTCAGCATTGGCAACGCTATCGTTTGAAGGTCGCCGCGAAGCACTTTTTAGTAAACAACTATTAGCTGCTCTCGAGATTATGGATAAGGGTTATATTCCAGAGAACCAACAGCTTAAAGGATCATGGGCTGGTGCAATGGGGCAAAGCCAATTTATGCCAACCTCCTATTTGTCTTATGCGGCAGATGGTGATGGTGATGGCAAAATGGATATATGGAATAATAAAGCGGATGTTTTTGCTTCTATTGCTAATTATTTATCTACAGAAGGCTGGCAATCTGCATTACCTTGGGGTTATCAAGTTAGTTTACCCGCTGATTTTAATCGAAGCCTAGAAGGTGTTAAATCAGAGCAAGGAAAAACAGTGAGTCAGTGGGAGCAACTGGGCGTTAAATTACCTGCGTTCGCGCAGTTGTCTCCAGATGTAAAAACATGGATTGTTATTCCTGATGACCCAGAGGGGCGAACGTTTTTAGTTACTGAGAATTTCCGGACTATTATGCACTGGAACCGTTCATACTATTTTGCATTGAGCGTATGCATGATGGCTGATGGCATCGCTAATAAAATACAATAACGATAAGAGGAGTTACCATTATGTATCAACATCGCGACTGGCAGGGTGCTTTACTTGATTTTCCAGCAAATAAGGTTGTTTGCGTTGGTAGTAACTACGCAAAACACATTAAAGAAATGGGTTCTGCACATCCTGAAGAACCTGTTATTTTCATTAAGCCGGAAACGGCATTATGTGATATCAATCAATCGATTGTTATTCCAAAAGATTTAGGTGCCGTGCACCACGAAGTTGAACTCGCAATATTAATTGGTATGCCATTAAAAAATGCGGATGAGGATAGGGTTTCTCGTTCAATTGCCGGATATGCGGTTGCGTTAGATTTAACGCTTAGAGACTTACAAGCTAAATTTAAGCAAGCAGGACAGCCGTGGGAAAAAAGCAAAGCATTTGATGGCTCTTGCCCTATATCGGGTTTTATTCCTGTTAGCGCTTCAAGCGACCTGCAAAATGTACAGCTTTCATTAGAAATCAATGGGGAGGTTCGCCAGTCTGGTACAACGCGTGATATGATCACACCGATTTTACCCCTTATTAGCTATATGTCCCGCTTCTTCACGTTACGTGCAGGGGATGTCATTTTGACAGGGACACCAGAAGGTGTCGGTCCATTGATTTCTGGCGATATGTTAAAGCTATCAATTAATGATAACTCGTTGACCACTAGAGTTATTTAAGTAAAGGATTAATAAGTATTATGTCTCAGGCGTTCTGGCAGATTAAAACATTAGATGAAATGACTGATGGTGAATGGGAATCACTTTGTGACGGTTGTGGGCAATGTTGCCTGCATAAACTCATAGATGAAGATACCGACGAAATTTATTTCACTAATGTTGCGTGTAATCTGTTGAATCTAAAAACCTGTCAGTGTAAGCATTATGAAAACCGTTTCGATTATGAGGAAGATTGCATCAAGTTAAATCGTCATAACCTAGAAACTTTTGAATGGCTGCCAAATACTTGTGCTTATCGTCTTTTATTAGAGGGTAAGCAACTTCCTGCTTGGCATCCACTTAAAACGGGCTCAAAGATAGCAATGCATAATGAAGGTATTTCTGTTCGTCACATTGCCGTAAAAGAAACTGATGTGGTTGATTGGGAAGATCATATTATGAATAAGCCGACGGGTAGGGGTTAATATCCTGATTTACTGGCTAAATTACATTAGGTTAATATGATTTAAGCATGGACGGGTATGTTGTTAAAGCTTTGGGCATAATAGCGTAATTTGATTGTCATTTTTATCTTGTATAAATGCGATAATCACTTGTGTTGACATATGCCTCGTCTGTGCCCTGTGCCGCTATTAAACTCCAGCGCTAAAAGTCCAATAAGTGAATATATGTGGTGGCTCATATACTTTACTAAGAGAATATTCATTAATTCTGTTTTTACCATTCACATTAGGTTTACTTTCATATTGTTTTTATTTAAAAACCATACCTATAATACCAACGATACCTAACAGAACATCTGAACCTGTAAGTGCATATATGTTCTTAATTTCCTCGCCGCGAATATCTGCAAAACGTTTAAATGCCTTTTTCGTTGACGTTGCTCTTACTTCTTCAAACTGCTTTTTATATCCAGCAGCAATGAGTTTTTGAATATTTTGCTCATTTGATTTTTCTATAGCGATAATCTTTTCTGACTTCACAAAAAAACAATAATTATTCATATAGAGTCCTATAAGGCGTGCTAATTTGCGGATATTAGGTTTTTTATTTTTTGGATAAGTCGCTTAAGACCAATAAACTATCAATACAACTAACATTGAATGATAATCATTGTCAAATCAAAGAAAGTACTAATTCATTGTAGATTATGCATTACATAACTTTTTTGTTTATGTCATTACTAAATTCCAATCTATCATTGAGGGGTTTTTATTGTTTAACTGATTGTAATAGCCTATTATTTTATGACATCAAACTAAATATTGTAGATCATGAAAAAAATATTATTAGGCGCATCCTTCTTGTTATGTACTTTTGGCGTACTTGCCGAGAAAAATTATACTGTTGAGCAATTGCATGAAATGATTGCCGCTAAACATTATCCTGAAATCAAAGAGTACAAAGTTTCTGGTAGCGGTGATATGCCAGATATAGATGCGTGTAAGCAAAGATTAGAAGAAAGAAGTGGTGATTTCGCACAGTATCCTAGAACTGTCGAGCAAGATACTGTAAACGTTAAATATGAAATTACCACTTGGATGCTGAATAAAGCGCAGAAAGTTATTTGTGAAATGAAAGATGGAAAAGCTGAGGTTGTACAACTCGATGCTGAATATAAGTAATCTCTCAATATACATTTTGTTTTTAATTTAATGAAAACACAGTACTTAAGGGCTGGTTTCTGTTCAACACAGGAGCCAGCCTTTTTATTTTGGTTGTCTAATTTATATTGTTAAATAACAATATGTTATATCTGTAATGTATTGGCTCAAGGTATTTTAAAACACTCCTCTATTAACCTGATTACGAAATTACTATCTCTATTGATTTAGTTTAATCGGCAGCGAATCCATTTTCCATCTATAAACTATTACTACTAATAAAAATATGTTGCAGAACACTTAATTGATATACGATAAATTATTGATATAAAATATTTTTATCTTTCAATGTCTCAAATTTGTCTAATTATGATTTTCAAAATGGGATAGCTATTTTATGTTAGATAATTAGAACAAATTTGATGGTTAATGTCGTGATTGAATTTTTAGATTGGTTGTAAAATTCCAATTCTGAAATTAATTTATCTAACAAAGAGGGTCTTTTTTAGATTGTTTTAGAGGGTAAGTCACATGATTACACCTTATGTGAGTAAATTAGGAATATTCTTAATGATAATATTCGGTGAATAGAACTTTTTATTTACATTGGCCTATGGTTTATAAAACCCATAACTTTCAATAAGTTATGCATTCATATTTTTGAGGCTTAATGAATTGTATTTTTAACAAAATGTAGACATATTCTGTATTTTAATTAAAAAAAGATAACTTTTGCTAACATAGGTACAGAAAAAGACTATCTAGTTGAGATGTATATTTAAATGTATTTTAATATGGCAAGAGAATTAAGTTGTGGATTTAATGTTTTTTTCTTTACGCTATTCTAGATTAAATCTACGTATATTTTTTTATTTTAAATAAAATAGAATATTATCTCGCCAAAATGAGACTATCGTTCTTTTTTAATGAAAAAAGTATGCTCTTAGTATTAAAAAGTAATTTTACTCTCATTTTGAGTTAAATTTATATCAAGAACGATAATTCGAGATATAATTTTTTATTTTATCGTTCTGTGTTATTTTTTTTAAATCGACAAATCATTAGTTAAATTAATGTTTTTGGTTTTTCAAGTATTCGTATAATGATAAATATAGTTATGAATTTAATACTAAAATTATCTCTATGTATTTTTTTTCATCATTTTAGGTCCATTTATTGATTGTTTTCATTTTATTTAAATCTACATAATTCATTTATTCTGCATATTAATTTAATTAACCTGCTGAAACAATTGTAAAGTTCTATTTTAATTCTCGAATGAGAGTAATTGAGCCAAATAAATCTATCGCTATTTTCAATTAATAATCAAAGTCTAATAGCTTGCGCCTATCAAATAATTCATAAGTGATGATAAAAACGATTTAATTAAATTTAAGTTTTTATGTATCCTCTTTTCGAAATCATACAGAGCTATGATTATAAATTCGAAATAAGACTATTTAAGAAATATATTTATTTGCCTTAATGCAGCTGCATTTAAACAACAGCATTAAAGCAATTAGTTTAAAAATAAAATATGGATATTTCCGCTGTATTTTTATGCGGCAAGTTTCCTGTTTTTTCATTTTCTACTAAATAAAACTAATGCTTAATAAGTCTTTAAATACAAAAAAGAAAACCCTCATAATAGGACATAAAAATGAATAAAGTATTATTAACTACAGTTGCAACTGCATTCATCGGTCTATCTACAGCTAATGCGGCGAGTACTAATGTTGGCGGTGGTCAAGTTAATTTTCATGGTAAAGTAACTGATGTTTCTTGCTCTGTTTCTGTAGATGGCCAAGGCAGTGATGCAAGCGTTTACTTAGCGCCAGTTTCACTAACAGAGGTCAATGCAGCGGCACCAGATACCTATTTAAAACCTAAATCATTTGTGATTGATGTTACGGACTGTTCTGCGGCAACGACTGCAGTGACCGGTGATAAATTAGGTGTTACTTGGACTGGTGGTAATTTACTGCAAAGTGGCGCAGGTAAATCATTAGGTTATTTAGCTAACACAGAAACGACAGGTGCTAAAAATATTCAATTAGTACTTTCTGTGAATGACGAAACTAATTTAGGTAAGAAAATTATTCCTGGTGAAGCTGGGCAAGAAAAAGCGACAGGCGATACAACTAAAGTTGCAAACGGTGCTCGTTTTCAATATTACGTAGGTTACGCAACTTCTACACCTAAAACTGTTACTACAGGTGAAGTTCAAAGTTATGCAACTTATGAAATTACTTACCAATAACAAAAAGAATATCTTTAATTAATATTTGAATTTTAATATTAATTAATAAGCATGATATTAAGAAGCGGTGGAGAATCTGCCGCTTTTATCCTGAGGTAAAAATGAAAGCGTTAGTATTTATATTTTGCTTATTTTTCAGTATAAACGTATTTGCTAGTAATATTATTGTTAATGGTACTAGGTTTATTTATCCTGGAAATGAAAAAGAAATTACTGTGCAACTAAGTAATACAGCTGATCGTCCTGCTGTTGCCCAGGCTTGGCTTGATACTGGGGATGCGTCCGAAACACCGGATACAATAAAAACACCTTTTCAAATTACACCACCTATTTCGCGTGTAGAGGCTAAGGGCGGGCAAACACTGCGAATTAAGCTAATGGATAAAGCGAGTATTCCTCAAGATAGAGAAAGTCTGTGGTGGTTAAATATTTTAGATATTCCGCCCATGGAAAAGAATAAAGCTCAGGAAAATCAAAATGTATTGCAATTAGCAATACGTTCTCGTTTTAAATTTTTCTATCGTCCGATTGGTTTAAGTAGTCGCGAATTGGCACCTGAGCAATTAATAATTAAAGCAAACGGTAATAATATTATTATAGACAATCCTTCGCCGTACTTTATTACTATTACAAAAATTTCTACTGACGGTAAAACAAGTCTGAATGAAAAAACTATTTTAGTAGAACCTAAAAGTCAATCCATAGTGATGTTAAAACAAACACTAAAACCTGGCAGTAACATCATTATTAATAATATTAATGATTATGGATCAGATATTGCGGTGAAAACCACCGTAAGATAGGAATATATAATGAAACAACGAGAGTTAATAAATAAATATAGCAATACACTCTCGGTGACCTGTTTTGTCACTGTATGTATAGCCTCTACTTTTCCTGCTTGGGGTGAAGAAGATACAACCTACGAATTTAATAGTGGCTTTATTATTGGTAGCAAAGAAGATATTGATTTAAAACGTTTTAATACCTCAGGTATTAGTCCTGGTAAATATTCTGTAGATGTTTACACCAATAATAATTGGAAGGGGCGTTATGATCTTAATTTTGAACAGACAGAAACAGGCGAGCTAGGAATATGTTATACACCTGCAATGCTCTCTGATTTTGGGATTAGTGCAGAAAAATTAAACCCTAAAATAGCCCAAGATAGCAAAGATTGTTTACCCTTAAGCCAATGGAATAACGAGAAAGATGTTAGTAGTGTTTTTCATTCATCAACATTACGTTTAGATATTTCAGTTCCACAAATTTATGAACAAAGAATTTCTCGTGGCTATGTTTCTAACCAATTTTGGGAAACAGGTATTCCAGCACTAAACCTTGGCTACATGGCTAACTATTATGATAATCATACCAGTGGTTCTCAAGGTACTAATGATGCAAGTGCTTATATTGGATTAAATGCAGGATTAAGTTTCGACGGTTGGTTACTTAAGCATATGGGGAATCTTAGTTGGCAACGTCATGATGGAACAAATTGGAATAGTAACCAGACTTATCTACAAAAACCAATGGCATCATTAAAGTCTAAAGCGACTGTGGGACAGTTTTATACTGATGGTGACCTTTTTGATAGCATTAGTTTGCGTGGTGCGAAGCTAGCCACTGACGATAATATGTACCCTGATGGAATGACAACTTATGCACCAGAAATCAGAGGAATTGCACAAAGTAATGCTTTGGTGACTGTTAAACAAAATGGCTCCATTATATATCAAACATCAGTGCCTCCAGGGCCATTTAATTTAACTGACGTATATCCATCCGGTTATGGTAATGATTTAAACGTGACAGTTAAAGAAGCTGATGGAAGTGAAACTATTTTTAGCGTTCCTTATTCATCGTTAGCTCAGTTATTGCGTCCTGGCTATACCCGATATCAAGTGTCGAGTGGTAAAGCGGATGCGGATGGTTTAAGAAATCGACCTCTCATTTTGCAAGGTACTATTCAGCATGGCTTAAATAATACCTTTACCCTTTATGGGGGCGTTACCGGATTTGATGATTACCAAGCTTATTTAGTGGGTACAGGTATTAATACAGGTATTGGTGCTGTTGCTATTGACTTAACTCAGTCACGTACAGCATTTAAGTATAGAACTGAAACTGGACAAAGTTATCGTTTTACCTTCAGTCGTCTTTTTACTCAAACTGATACCAACGTAGTGCTTGCGGCATACCGTTATTCTACAGAAGATTATTATAGCGTTAGTAATGCACTGTATGCGATCGACAATGATAAGCGGGGAATAGAGAACACGTTAGGACGCGAAAAAAATGGTTTCAGCTATACCTTGAACCAAACATTACCTGACGGTTTTGGTGGCGTATATTTTACGGGGCGTGTTTCGACTTATTGGGATAAATCCGGTACCGAAAAGCAATACCAACTTAGTTATAACAATAATTTCAATCGTCTCTCTTATGGTATTTCACTCATGAGAGTTTATGCGGAAAATACTAATAATAAGAAAGATGACCGTATAGCGTTGAATTTAAGTTACCCACTCTATTTTGGAGAAAGTCAAAGTACAACGATTACATCGAATACGACTTTTAATAATGAAAAATTTGGATCAAGTCAAATTGGAGCGAGTGGTGCGTTTGATCGAGATAATAACTGGACATATGGCGTAAATACATCAGTTGCTAATGGCGGTGAAAAAAATGTAGGGATTAATACCGGCTACCGAACTTCATCAGTTAGTACCAATGCAAATTATAGTCAAGGACAGGGGTATCGCCAATTTGGTCTTGGTGCAAATGGGTCCGTTATTGTGCATTCAGGAGGTGTAACTCTGACACCTAACAGTTCAACGACCTTAGCATTAATTGAAGCAAAAGGTGCTGAGGGGGCATCGATAGTAGGTGCACCTGGGGCACAAATTGATCGTAATGGTTATGCTATCGCACCTTATGTTCGACCATACCGTATTAATAATATTGAGCTTGACCCAAAAAATAGTCCTGAAGACATTGTATTTGAAAATACATCTAGTCAAGTGGTTCCTTATGAAGGAAGTGTCGTAAAAGTTAAATTTGAGACTAAGATTGAAAAAAATACGCCATTTAATGTGATTAGATTTGGAAATAAAGCGTTGCCATTTGGTGCAAATGTGACTGATAAACAAGGCGAGTCTATCGGTATTGTTGGGCAAGGTGGCACTGTGTTTATTAATAATGAAAATGCAAAAGAGGCCATCATTAAATGGGATAATGGCCAGTGCTCATTCTCTTTAGTTGCAGGAAACAGTAAGGAAATTCTATGTCAATAACAACTCAATGGCGCTGGTATGTTGGCATTGGTTTACTCTTTACTGCTAGCTACGCTTCTGCTGCTTGTAATCGTTCCAATGCAAAAACTTATGAGCTTGATATGCGCATGGGCAGGGTTGTGGTTAATCCTAATCTTCAGGTAGGAGATACCATTGCAGAACAGCGATGGACTATGAGTGAAAACTCAAATGTTACTTATGGATATTGTGATGCAAGAACAGCGATTACTGCGCAAGTAATAATGCCGAATTTAGCTCCGCTTGGTAATAAAGTCTATCAAACTAACGTTGCGGGTATCGGAATGAAATTTCATCGAGAAGGTGCTGTTCGAATGACCTATCCGGATGTTTTTTATACACCTTCATCTTCAAATTATTATTTGGCGGGTTCTGTTTTCATACTGACATTGATAAAAACTGCGCCTATAACGGGTTCCGGTACGATAGCGAGTGGAAATTATACTTCTTACGGTTATATACCTAATAATAATCCATGGTTGGTCACTAAATTAAATGCCGAAGCTATCACAATTGTTTCACCATCTTGTCAAGTTGAAGGTGGTACAGATAAAAATGTATTTCTTGATCCTATTAAGCGTTCAGAATTGAAAGGTAGAGGAACGACAGCTGGAGAGCGAAACTTTGATATTACATTAAGGTGTAGTGGTGGGGTGAGTGTATCCGGTTTTGCAAATGTAAAGATGACGTTTAATGGTGAAAATCCAGTTGGTATTAGCAGCACACAGGGTGTGTTGGTAAATCAAGCAGCGTCAAGTGCTGCTAATGGCGTAGGTATACAAGTTTTAGAGCGCGGAAATAAAAAACCATTATCGTTTAATTCTGAATATAGAATAGGAAGGTTAGTTGATAAGCAAACACAAAATATAGATTTAAAATATATTGCACGATACTATCAATACGGGTCAACAATTTCATCAGGGGAAGTTAAGTCTAAAATGGTTTTTGATATTACGTATGATTAGCTAATCTATTATACGTAATTATTTTTTAATGCGTATTCTTACTGAAAATGATTTCTGAATTTATAATGAGTTAATTTGATATAAGGGTGTTTAAACCTAATTTAAATAGAAACAATAAATGTTTCATTGTTTCTATTTTTATTTAATTTATGCTTGATGATTTTAGAGAGGTTCACAATCACAGCATTTTATAAAATCAAAGATAACGTAGCATTTTTAATGCTATGTTTTTTGTTTTTGATAAATTGAAGTGATTGTGTAATGTGTTTAAGAGTAATTTTTAGACGTAATAATCACGCTTTCAGCTACATACTCAAACCCTTGATCTACTTCGTTAAAATCTTTATTTTTATTATAAAGAAGTTCATTTTTATAGTCTTGAAAGAACCATTCAATTGGACACTTTAAAACATCAGCAATATCTATTAGATGATTAATAGGGATTTTATTGATACCATTTTCATAACGGGATATTTGTTGTTGGCTCAACTTTAATTTATTAGCTAAATCTGCACCAGATAAACCTAATTCTTTTCTCCGATTTTTTATTTTAATACCGATAATACTATGAATGTCCATATGACATCCTCAATTTTTAGAAGGATTATTATTGTCTGTGATTTTTAATAAACTGTGCTAGCTATAGTATATTAAAAAACAATCTAATTTAAAAGTTTTATTACCCATAATTATGATAAATATTTATATATTTTATGTGGAAATTTTAATGTTCTAACTGGAAATAACACTGCAATTAATGTGGTATCATTTACTTAATGAAAATAAAATCAATTATAGTTAAAATTACGTAACTAAATGATTTGATATAGATCTTTATCTACAAATAACCTGACGCTATTATTTGTTCCAAATTGGAACGTAACTCTAACTCTAAATAAGAGTATTTAATATTTTGTAATCTTAAATATAAGTGTTAAATAAAATAATGTTTTTTGTTGATTAAATCCTGGTGATGCTAACACATTAATTAATAAGCCATTATTGGTGATAGTAGACCCGCGATATTTCAAATTTCATTTATATTAAATTGATATAAATTAATATGGCGCTATCAGGTTTAATATGTTTATATTTTAAAATATAACATACTCTTCAATTCTAATCGAATTTTGACATTCATTCGGCCATTATTAATTTTATGTGTTGATTGCAAATTTAACATAAAGAACTTGATGTATACTATAATTTTGAAGAGGTATTTTATTGATTAACTGGTGAGGCCTATGATGAAACTATATATTTATGACCATTGCCCATTTTGTGTACGCGCGAGAATGATTTTCGGTTTAAAAAAAATAGCAGTTGAGGAAATTGTTCTATTAGATAGTGATATAGATACGCCAACTCGAATGATTGGTCGTAAAATGTTACCTATTTTACAAAAAGAAGATGGTAATTATTTACCTGAAAGTATGGATATTGTCCATTATATCGATAAGTTAAATGAACCCAGATATGCAGGGGGAGAAGTCTCTGCGGAGATTGATGCTTGGTTCAAAGCCGTATCAAAGACAGTATCTAAGTTGGTCACACCTCGTTTTGTTGAAACTGATTTTCCTGAGGTAAGTACAGCTGAAGCAAAAAAAGCATACCTTACCCGAGTCGCTAAGTCTTATGGTGATTTAACGGTATTATATAAAGAAACTCACACCTTGTTGATTGAATTAGAACCACAAATGCAATTGCTTGATATATGGTTAGAAAATCGTAACGATAATTTTGATCTTAATGATTTTATTATATTTCCAATATTACGAAGTTTAAGCATTGTAGATGAATTATCATTTAGTACTAATGTCAATAATTATATGGTGCGGGTAGCTAAAGCTACAGGTGTTAATTTGCTTTTTGAACAAGCAAAATAGAATATTAAACTCGCAGCTAATTTTTGGCTGCGAGTTTAATTCTAAATTGATACTAATTGATGTAATCACGTAATATGTAGACTAGGCTGTATGGGCCTTGAGTAAGAACTAACTGATTATGTGAATATGTTACAGTAGCGCCTTTGGTTAACATTTTATTAATGAGAATATCTAATTTTGATAAATCTTCATCTACACATTCGAGCTCTGTTTTACTTATACTAGTGACTAGCAGTTTTGAGTCGGTGATACTGGCTATTCCATTAAATTCATTGCACATTGTCGCAGATGTGAACATATTCTCTCCAAATGATATTGATGGAAGAGTTTGTTTATAACGTATCGTTTTGCCATTTACCTTAGTTAGCACAAAATTATGATGAACTAATTTTTGTACTAATGTTTGGTTATCGTTGCCTGCATTTACTTTTGGTGTCTGACAAGCCGTCAATAGTAAGCCAAATAATGTTAGCGGAATTAAACGTTTCATTATTACTCAGCTTTAACAACATTTGGGCAAGTTTCACCAAGACTAATCTGGCGAATATTATTTAGAGTCGTAAGACTAATACTTGTTAATGCTTCTTCAGTTAGGAATGCTTGGTGTCCTGTGAATAAAACATTGTGGCAGGACGAAAGACGGCGGAATATATCATCTTGTATAACATCATTTGATTTATCTTCAAAAAATAGGTCACGTTCATTTTCATAAACATCCATCCCGAGTGAACCTATTATTTGTGATTTAAGTGCATTAATTGCTGCGACTGAATCAATAAGTGCGCCACGACTTGTATTAATGATCATCACACCTTTTTTCATTTTGTGAAATGCAATTTCATCTAATAAATGATGATTTTCAGGTGTTAAAGGGCAATGAAGAGAAATAATATCTGATTGTGCATATAAAGTATTCAAATCAACGTATTCAGCCCCAAGATCTAATACTGCTTGATTAGGGTATGGGTCATGTGCGAGTAAACGCATGCCGAAACCTTTTAAGATCCTTAAGGTTGCTTGTCCTATTTTACCTGTACCAATAATACCAGCGGTACGGTTATGCATATTAAAGCCAGTTAAACCTTCTAGGGAGAAATTGGCATCGCGGGTACGTTGATATGCCCTGTGAATACGACGATTGAGGCAAAGCATCATTCCGACTGCATGTTCTGCGACAGACTCAGGAGAATATGCAGGAACGCGAACAACTTGGATGCCCAATTCTTCAGCGGCAGTTAAATCAACATTATTAAATCCCGCACAACGTAAAGCTAATATACGAATATTAAGTGCTGCCAGCTCTTCTAAAACAGCACGATTAGCTTCATCATTAACAAAAATACAAATGGCATCAGCACCAACAGCATTTTTTGCAGTTTGTACAGTTAATGGAAAATCAAAGTATTCAATACTAAAATTAAACTCTGATTGTTGATTGACTTGCTCCATATGCTTACGATCATACTGTTTGGTACTATAAGAAACGATTTTCATCAAAGAGACTCCACAAATTTTCAGGAACCAAAAAAATAAATAATAGGCGAAAAAGAGCACCTACAAAGAATGAGATCAGGATAAGACAATTAGTGGTGTAAAGCATCAACAAATTAACAAAACAAGCCTCTGTTTACTTTTGATTATTACTCAGGTTTCATAAATTGCGATTTAATGTGAAAATAGAATAAGAGATATCGGCTAACAATAGTTGTGTACAGACAAAACAAGGAAGCAGTAAATGAAAAGGGCACTTAAAATTCTGCTATGGGCATTTATAGGTAGCATTACGCTCTTGGTTTTACTATGGATAAATATTGCACGTTGGACTCCTATTGTAGCGGCATATTTTTTACCACCATCAGTAAGTTTGTCATTGACTGAGCCTAGACTTAATAATAAGCAACTTTTCATTGAGCAAGTAACACTTAATTCGGGCAATTGTCATTGGGTTGAACTTAACAATGTTCGATTATCACTGTTTCCTTTGCATGCAAAAATAAACAATTTAAATGTCTCTCTAAATTGTCCTAATGAATCAAATATTGATAATAATGAAGCTGTTACTCCCATTAATATTATTGAATTAATAGACAGTATCCCCTTGTTTTCACTCGTTATTGATAATGTAAATATTCAACCATGGTCGAATTATCAAGGAAGCCTTTGGCTATATAAAAATGAAAAATTGCCATTGAAAGTTCAATACCGTGGAGAAAACTTAACGCTTACATCGTCAATTACTGAAAATCATCAATTAATCATTAATGATTTTGCGATATTGTTACCTGATCAAAAACAAAAAATAGAATTGGCTGGCGATCTGCAACTTCCTTTAATGACAGATCAAATGCCCGAAAATGGTGTGCTTGAAACGCAATTTAGGTTAACAGGGATTGAGAAATTTTTTCAGGCCAAACTACAATGGCAACATAACGAAGGTATATTGACCTTAGTTGATGTAGATAATGCTAAGGAATTACTTCATCTACCATGGTCTCTGTCAGCGGAGAGTTTAAATATTACCCAAGGGATATGGCAATGGCAGGATGCAGGAATGCCCATTCAGGGTGGGATAACATTACAAATTGACAACTGGAATAATTCATTGAGCAACATGGTTATTTCGGGGCGATTAAATATGCTAACGCAGGCCAAAAAAGGTAAAGCTAATCTTGTTTTAACGCTCCCTCCTAGCCAATTTAATTTATTAAATACCGATATCACCTTCAGTTTAAATGGGCAAGTTAAATATGATGATATGGTTTTAGATATTAATTTGCCAGCTCGACTTACCGGGCAATTAATCTCACCGGCAGTGACTTTTTTGCCGAGTTCATTATTAAGAGCTTACGGAAGAGTGTCTCCAACTCTTGTATTACAAGAGGCTCGTTTACCTTTAGCAGGAACATCTTTGGGAGCAGAAGGTATTTCTGGACGGCTTCAAGCCATATTGAAAATTAAAGAACAATACTGGGGAGCCTTTGCTATTCATCTCGATGGCAATGCAAATAAATTCACACCTGATAATGGTAAATGGTTTTGGAATTATTGGGGAAATGCAAAATTGCCTTCTCTAGATGCACAATGGGATATTAAAGGGAGAGGTAGTTGGCAGGGTACTTTATTAACGCTTAACAGTTTGACTACAGGATTTGACCAAATTAAATACGGGCTTTTAGCGATGAGCTCACCGAGATTGATACTCACAAAGCCTTTGCAATGGCAACGTGATGAGAATAAAGCTAATTTTAATGGTTCATTACAACTTACTAGCAATAAAATGCAATTTGGTGAGTATAGCTATTTACCAAAAATAACAGTTAGTGCTGATATTAAAGGTGAGTCTCCAGCAAACTTTCAATTAAAAGGTGATTTGAGTACGAAAGAAGTCGGACCTATTATTATCTTTGGTCGTTGGGATGGTGAGCGCTTAAGAGGAGAGGCTCGTTGGCCAGAGCAATCAGTGACTGCATTTCAAACGCTTATACCTGAAGATTTAGGTATTGAATTGCGTCGAGGTAAGTTATTTTCGCAAGCTGCTTTTTCTATGACACCAAATGATGGTTTTATTGCTGGTGGGCATTGGCGAGTCGAAAATACAAGTATGTGGTTAAAAGATGGTGAACTAAATGGTTTAGATTTTGTTTTGCCGTGGAGATTAAAAAATAGTACTTGGACATTAGGTGAAAAATCGTCAGTTAAATTACGAATTAAACAACTTACTAATTTATTTGAGTTAAGCGATATAACCGCAGATTTGATGGGAACTTATCCTCCATCAGAGATTAAACCGCTAGAATTAAGCAATGTTGGTTTTAAAATGTTAGGTGGTGAGGTAAATCTCGATTTACTTCGTTGGCCACAACATGATGCTGCCATTATTAAATTACACCAAATTGAACTAAGCCAGTTATTTACCATACTAAAGGTTTCACAATTTGCAGTATCAGGAAAAGTTAATGGAGAATTACCATTTTATCTTAATAATCCTGAATGGATTGTTAAAGGTGGTTGGATGGAAAATAATGGGTCATTGACTTTACGTCTTGATACTCAATTTGTTGAGTCAATTAAAAAAGATAATATCTCTGCGGGATCGGCAATTAGCTGGTTACAATATTTGGAGATACAACGTAGCCGAACTGATGTAAATGTGACTAATCTAGGATTATTAACAATGAAAACAATCTTAGAGGGATTTAATTCTCAAGAAAAGAAAAAACGTGAAGTGCATTTAAATTATCAGCAAGAAGAAAACATATTTCAATTGTGGCGTAGTTTACGTTTTGGCAGCAGTTTAGAAGAATGGCTAGAAAAAAACTTATAAAGGATGAATAGGTAAAGTGAAAATACTCAAAATAAGCGTAGTATTTATAATGGCAATGTTTTTGTCATCTTGTATTAGAGTTGAGGTCGCGACACCAGAAAAGCCGATCAACATTAATATGAATGTCAAAATTGAACATGAAATTCAAATTAAAGCAGATAGACAGGTTGAAGAATTACTTAAAGAAAACAGTGAGTTATTTGGCGAGGTTGACGTAAAATGATCAATTTTATTAAAGCCATTACACTATGTATTTCAGTTATCTCATTTTCTGCATTTTCACTGACGGTCGATATAGCGAAAGAGCAAGGTGTTATTGGTGAAACATTGTCAGGTTACTTAGCAGTAGTTAACGAAAGTAATAGAGATGCAGATCAATTAGTCAATAAAATTAACCGTGAACGTGAAATCAAGTACAGTGAAATAGCATCAAAAAATAACCTTAAAACTAAAGATGTCGCTAAAATCGCGGGCCAGAAACTAGTCGACCGCGCAAGTCAGGGGGAATATGTACGAGGTATTAATGGGCAATGGTTGAAGAAAAAATAACAAAGGTACTTTAGGCTATATTGATTCGATTCTTCTATTTTAAGGTACTAGGCAATTAATATATTTTTGAGCCTGAATGTATGCTTGGTTGGCAAATATATCTTTATAGATCCCATCACGGCTAGTAAAAATATAAACATGTTTGCTTTTTAAGCCAATAGCACCTTGTTCAGTATATTTAAATGTATGGCCGGACCCGGCGATAAAATCAAAATAGTGTTTTAAGTGAAAAGAAATAGTAAAATTGTATATCGGTGCCACAATGACAATGATGTTATTTTGCTTAATTTCTTCAATTAATTGATTTGACAGATCCAATTGTGCTTGTTGTTGCTTCGTGAGCGTGCCACTAGAGGTAAAAGCTGCTAGTATTTTGCTATCGAGTGTTGGGAGCAGATTGTTGATTACACTCCGAACAATTCATTTATCAGTTGGATTTTTTCCCTGCCATTGTTGAATAAAATAATCTGTCATTTTATTAGTTTATAATGTGAAGTATCTGACAGGGTACCTGACTTCAATGATAATATTTTGCTCATTTATTTTCTCAAAACTGATTGATATTGCGTGGTTAACGATTGGCGCGAGACGCAATTGATTGATAAATGAAAATTAGATTATAAATTTTAAGAAAATTGATGGTGTGTATATGCGATAACTAAAATCATAACCAAAAAATGAATGATGCCGCATTATGGGTAATTAATCATCATCATAAAGTATATAAACATATAAAAAATAAGGATTTAAAGGTGAAATCCATTCTGACAGCATTAGAAGCTGATATTGGACAAACTTCATTGCGTGACCAGTGGTTTTTGAATAAACGACTCCGCGGTGTGACAAAAATACACGATGAAAAATCACGTCAGGCCGTTCTTGAAGTAATAAAAACGGAGATTGAAACGGCAAAACAAAAAATTAGTATGAAACGGTTAAATCCGCCAAAAATTGTTTATCCTGAAAATCTACCTGTAAGTCAGAAAAAGCAAGCCATCCTTGAAGCAATTAAACAGCACCAAGTTGTTATTATTGCGGGCGAGACAGGTTCAGGTAAAACGACGCAAATTCCTAAAATTTGTCTTGAATTAGGACGTGGAATTCAAGGGTTTATTGGTCACACACAACCACGACGTTTGGCAGCTCGATCGGTTGCTGCACGTTTAGCCCAAGAGCTAGAGTGTGAAATCGGAACAAATGTAGGTTATAAGGTTCGCTTTAGTGATCATGTTGGTGAGAATACTCAAGTCAAATTGATGACTGATGGTATTTTGTTGGCAGAGCTACAAAATGATAAATTACTCCTACAATACGATACTATTATTATCGATGAAGCTCATGAAAGAAGTTTGAATATTGATTTTATATTAGGATATTTGCGTCAATTATTACCTAAAAGACCTGATTTAAAAATTATTATTACCTCTGCAACTATTGATCCTGAACGTTTCTCTCGTCACTTTAATAGTGCGCCTATTGTTGAGGTCTCTGGTCGTACTTATCCGGTAGAGGTTCGTTATCGTCCTATCATGGGGGATGATAACGATAGCGAGCGTGATCAAATTGATGGAATTGTTGATGCCGTCAATGAACTTACGCTTGAAGGACCGGGTGACATTTTGATTTTTATGAGTGGTGAGCGTGAAATTCGTGATACTGCTGATGCACTTGCTAAATTACAGCTTCGTCATACAGAGGTTTTACCATTGTTTGCGAGACTTTCAAATAGCGAGCAAAATCGGATTTTCAATCCTCATGGTGGCCGTCGAATTATTTTGGCCACAAACGTTGCTGAAACATCTTTAACAGTACCAGGTATCAAATATGTGATTGATACCGGTTATGCAAGAATAAGTCGTTATAGTTATCGAACTAAAGTACAACGATTACCTGTAGAAGCAATATCACAAGCATCTGCAAATCAACGGAAAGGGCGTTGTGGCCGCGTATCTGATGGTATTTGTATTCGTTTATATTCCGAAGAAGATTTTTTATCACGAACTGAATTTACAGATCCCGAAATTTTAAGAACTAATTTAGCTTCTGTTATCTTGCAAATGACCTCCATTGGGTTAGGTGACATTGCTGGGTTTCCATTTGTTGAGGCACCAGATAAACGTAATATTCAAGATGGTGTAAAATTATTAGAAGAATTAGGGGCTGTTAAATCTCACCAAGATGTCAGTCGTGGTTATCAACTTACAGAAATAGGTCGTCAGTTAGCGCAGCTTCCAGTGGATCCTCGACTTGCTAGAATGGTGATTGAAGCAAGAAAACATGGTGCAGTGCGTGAAACTATGGTGATTGTTGCGGCGCTATCTATTCAAGATCCGCGAGAAAGGCCGCTTGATAAGCAACAGGCATCCGATGAAAAACATCGTCGTTTTCATGATAAACAGTCTGATTTTCTTGCGTTTTTAAACTTGTGGGATTATTTGAAAGATCAACAAAAAGAACTTTCAAATGCTCAATTTAGAAAAATGTGCCGCCAAGACTTTATCAATTACCTTCGTATTCGAGAATGGCAAGATTTATATACTCAACTTAGACAAGTCGTGAAAGAACAAGGCTTTGCGATTAACAGCATAGAAGCTGATTTTCGGAGTGTGCATGTTTCTTTGTTGGCGGGTTTATTGTCCCATATTGGGCAAAAAGATGCGGATAAACCTGAGTTTACAGGTGCAAGAAATGCACGTTTTACTATCTTTCCAGGCTCCGGTTTATTTAAAAAACCACCTAAGTGGGCAATGGTGGCTGAATTGGTTGAAACATCAAAACTTTGGGGCCGTATCGCTGCATCGATCGATCCTGAATGGATTGAACCGTTAGCAGAACATTTAACTAAGCATAATTACAGTGAGCCGCATTGGTCTAAATCTGAGGGTGCAGTAATGGCCTCTGAAAAGGTTACTTTATACGGTTTGGCTATTGTTGCGGCTCGTCAGGTTAATTTTGGTAATATTGACCCTTTGTTATGTCGCGAATTATTTATTCGACATGCGTTAGTGGAAGGTGATTGGGCTACTCGTCATGCCTTTTTTAAGGAAAACCTAAAGCTATTATCAGAAATTGAAGATTTAGAACATAAATCAAGACGTCGAGATATCTTAGTTGATGATGAAACACTATTTGCTTTTTATGATCAACGTATACCGAATGATGTTATTTCATCACGACATTTTGATAATTGGTGGAAATCAGCATCAAAAGAAAAGCCTGACCTGCTTAGTTTTGAAAAAAATATGCTCATTAAAGAGGATGCGGCGAATGTATCAGCACTCGATTACCCAAATTACTGGTATCAAGGTGATTTAAAATTTCGTCTGAGTTATCAATTTGAGCCGGGAACTGATGCGGATGGCGTCACTGTTCATATTCCATTGGCGGTATTAAATCAGGTACAAAATATTGGTTTTGATTGGCAGGTTCCGGGATTACGAGAGGAGCTGATTATTGCACTGATTAAGTCACTACCAAAACCAATTAGGCGAAATTTTGTTCCAGCGCCGAACTATGCATCTGCATTTTTGGAGCGAGTGCCTGCACCTGAAGGAAGCGTGCTGGATAAACTAGAGCGTGAATTACGTCGAATGACTGGTGTAACTGTCGATCGGGCATCATGGCAATTAGACCAACTGCCTGTACATTTGAAAATGACTTATCGTGTTATTGGCGATAAAAATAAAACAATCGCAGAAGGGTATGATCTTGATGCGCTAAAAAGTAGTTTGAAAGAAAAAGTGCAAGAAACTCTTTCTGAAGTTGTCGATGATGGTATTGAGCAAAGTGGTTTACATATTTGGAGTTTTGGTGAATTACCTCAACGTTATGAACAAAAACGAGGTGGATATTCAGTTAAAGCTTATCCTGCACTAGTTGATGAAAAAAGTAGTGTTGGTATTCGTGTATTTGAAACGGAATTTGAACAGCAGCAAGCTATGTGGGCAGGTGTACGCAGATTATTATTACTTAATATTCCATCACCAATTAAATATTTACATGAAAAACTACCAAATAAATCTAAACTTGGTCTTTACTTTAATCCTTATGGCAAAGTTCTAGAGTTAATTGATGATTGCATTGCTTGTGGTATCGACCAGTTGATTGCAAATCATGGTGGGGCCGTTTGGAATGAAGAACAATTTGAGCACTTAAAAGAGCTTGCCCGTGCAGAACTAAATGATGTTGTGGTTAATATCGCAAAGCAAGTTGAGCAAATTTTGACGACTGTATTTGCAATCAACAAACGATTAAAAGGGCGTGTCGATTTATCTATGGCATTGGCTTTATCTGACCTAAAAGCACAAATGTCAGGGTTAGCTTTCAAAGGATTTGTAACGGCTCATGGCTGGAAACGCTTACCTGATGTTCTGCGCTATTTAAATGGCATTGAACGTCGATTGGAAAAATTGGCTATTGACCCAAATAGAGATCGAGCTCAAATGAGCCGAGTTGAGCATGTGCAAAATATGCATCAACAATGGCTGTCAAAATTGACTCCAGTACAGAAAATGTTACCTGAAGTATTGGAGGTTCGTTGGATGATAGAAGAGTTGAGAGTAAGCTTATTCGCACAACAATTAGGCACTCCATATCCCATCTCAGACAAGCGAATTATCCAGACGATGGAAAGCATCGCACAACGATTATAATTTGTTGTGTAAGTAGTGTTATTTTAAATATCAGGCTCCTATCTTTTATAAAGGTAGGGGCCTTTTTTATAAAGGTAGGGGCCTTTTTTATAACATTACTATAAATTAAGGTTTTTTAGTTACAACATACTATTGGTGTTCATAGAGATAAATAAGCATCTGAGTTGCTTTTTATATCAAAAAGCTAAAAATGAAAAAAGAGGTAAGTTGTTAAATAAAGCAGATGGAGTAGGGCGGAGGAATAAGTAAAAGAGCACTAAATTTAATCAAATTTAGTGCATATCCACATAGGCTTATTAAGCCATTAAATAATAAAGTGCTGGTATTGAGGTAATTGCTATGGCAAAAGCGGCAACTTTCTCAACTAATTTTAATGGTGATTTTGCTGTTTGCTGGGAGCGTGCATACAAGAAAACTAAAATACCAGGGGCGTATAGCACAACAGATAGCAGCAAATTGATTAAGCCGGAAGCATATAATAACCATAAACCATAAACACTGGCGACTAAGCCTACCGCTAATAATGGCTTATTGTGACGCTCAAAGGCAACCTTCATTAAAAATGCACCTACTAAAAAATAAGGTACTAATATCATCTCAGAAGCAATAGTAAGCAATGTGTTGTAATTGCTACCACTAAGCCAGATTAATACTAAAGAAAGCTGTACCGCGCTATTGGTTAACCATAGTGACGATGATGGTGCATCATTAGCGTTAAGTTTATTAAATATTTTTGGAAATGACTTATACTGTGCGGCGATGTATGGAACCTCTGCGGCCATTATAGTCCAACTTAAATAGGCGCCACAGACAGAGATGATGAGTCCTGCGGCGATGATAATATTGCCACTTGTACCAATTAAATTCACCATTAATGTTGCCATTGACGGGTTTTTAATATCAGCAAGTTCAGCCTGAGACATTAAGCCTAACGATAGTAACGTGACTAAAATATAGATTATTAATGCAGAACAGACTGCAAATACCGTAGCTAAACCAACATCACGACGATTTCTAGCTCTAGCTGAAACGACTACTGCGCCTTCAATACCAATAAATACCCATAAGGTAATTAGCATAGTGTCTTTAACTTGTTGCCAAACAGGGACACCAAGCTCAATACCACTAAAATCGGCATTAAAAATATCTAATTTGAACGCGATGAAAGCAAGAACAATGAATAATCCAAGTGGAACCAGCTTCGCCATTGTTGCTAATTTATTAATACCAGCAGCAGTTTGCACACCTTGTAAGACTAAATAATGAACAAACCAGAGTAGAATAGATTCACCAATTAAGGCCTGCCATGTATTACCATCACCAAAAATAATATTATCAGGAGTATCAGTAAAAAAGCTTATTGCAGCAAAAACAATCACTAAATAGGAAACATTGGCGACGACAGCGCATAGCCAATAACCCCAAGCGGAACAAAAGCCAACAAATTCACCAAATCCAACTTTTGCATAAGTAAATATCCCACCATCTAAATCCGGTCGGATTCTTGATAATAATAACAGTGAAAAGGCTAAAAAAAGGATACCAACACCGGTAATGCACCATCCAATAATCAGTGCCATTGGACTGGCCACTTCAGCCATATTTTGTGGAAGACTAAATACACCTGCGCCTACCATAGAGCTAAGCACTAAAGCGGTTAGGGCAGTGAGGCTTAATGTATTTTTCAATGTATATCCTGGTTGTTCTGCAATCAAAAGTTAAAATGACGTTAAAATAATCATTGTTATGAGTAATTAATCTATTCTGCCTTAAAATGGCAGTTAAATTGACTATCAAAAATTAAGAGTGGATTCTACGAATGAAATGGTTGAGATGCAATGGAAAAATATGCAGTTAATTAGCTATTTTATGCATATTAACGTTGTAATATTAATTTAGATTAAGTTTATTAACTAACTCATTGAATTGATAGCATGAGATTAATAAATACAAGCGCTAAAGAGTGGGTAGTGTAGGAAAATAGCGGGGGTTATTGTATATGGAATTAGAAGGTAAAAAAAAACCAGTTTTTATAAACTGGTTTTTCATAGGTTATTAATTTATTATTTGAATAAATCCGCGCTAATGGTAACGCTGCCACCATTAGACTGCCATTCTCTTGTTATATGGAAATATTTAGCACCTTTAGCTTCAGCACGTTTTGCAATTTGATAACGTACTTCTGGTGTATTGGTGTAATAACCTGAGAAAGTAATTGAATCGTATGGCACCATTTGTGCCGCCGCAGTTTTGTTGATTTCTTCGATAACATAGCCGTTTGGTAGGGTTACACTTGTGCGGCCCGGTTGGCTACTTGATGTCTCAAAGAAACGGCCAACAGCAACTGTCGGTTCTTCAGAAGATGCAACACCTGGAATACGTACTTTCTTAGCAGCTTCGCCACCTTCAGCAAGTAACGCACGGCCTGCATCAGAGTCCGCAGGAATAACTGCTTCATCTAATTGAACTTGGCGCTTAGGTGCATCTTTTTTGTATATATAAGCAGTTGCTAATGTGTTACCACCATCATTCATCGCAATATTACGAACGACGTAGAATGATGCTGCATCTTTCTCTTTAGCTTTCTTAGCGATTGCTTCATAGAGGTCTGGTTGAGAAGGGTAAAAGCCGCTTACACTGACAGTATCAAAAGGTTCATACTGGGCAGCATCGGTTTTTGACATTTCTTCAACACCACCGAATATACGGCGATTTGATTCTTCAAATTTAGGTGCGTCTTTTGCAAAAACATCAGCAACAACACGCATGTTGCCACTATCACCTATATCATCAAGGCTTTGAATGTAAAAGGCATACGCCCCCATTTTATCAGCCCTACGGGAGACCGCGTCAGATGCTTCATAAATAGCATTAAAGCGTCCAGTGACCGTTATACGCTCATAAGGTTTTAATTCTTCGGCCTGTTTTGGCGTTAACTCAACAGCTGCCTGACTAGCAGTAATACTAGATAATGATAACACCGCGGCTGCGATGACCGTAGTTTTCAGCTTCATACAAAATCCTTCCGCCTTGCGCAATTTATTATAAACGTGCTGAATCTTATTTGTACCACATGTCCATGATTATTACACGTAACTGTTCTTGTTGTCTCATGATTTTCTTTTTATGAGAAATAAATAATGATTGACTAGTCAAATTTACCAGTTATTTCAAAGTATCCAGTGTTTTATTGACCTAAAACTAAGATTTTCACTGCGAATTCCATTTACTGTTTAATAATCGTGATCAATTATGGATCAATAACGTTATTTTCAGTAGGTTATTAGCACATTTTAAAACTGTTTTATGCAGAAAATAGGACTTTTCCAAGAAAATGGTCATTTTTTTTGCAAACACCCTACATACAACATTACTTTAGGCTATAAAAGGGAACATTATGCGTATTGGTATACCAAGAGAACGACTTGCCAATGAAGCGCGTGTTGCTGCTACACCTTCAACAGTGACTCAACTTTTAAAGTTGGGTTTTTCTGTTTGTGTAGAGAAAAACGCGGGACATTTGGCCAGTTTTGATGATGCAGCATATGAGGCTGTTGGTGCAGAAATAGTTGATCGTGATGCTGCATTTGCAGCGGATATCGTTTTTAAAGTGAATGCGCCACTAGATGATGAAATTCCTTTATTTAAGGAAGGTTCGACGTTGGTAAGCTTTATTTGGCCAGCTCAAAATGCTGAACTAATGGAAGCGTTAAAAACACGCAATATTACTGTTATGGCAATGGATGCGGTACCTCGTATCTCACGTGCGCAGTCACTTGATGCATTAAGCTCAATGGCAAATATTGCAGGTTATCGGGCAATAGTTGAAGCCGCACATGAATTTGGCCGCTTTTTTACTGGACAAATTACAGCCGCCGGTAAAGTGCCACCAGCAAAAGTCATGGTGATTGGTGCAGGTGTAGCAGGTTTAGCAGCTGTCGGTGCTGCGGGTAGCTTAGGCGCAATAGTTCGCGCATTTGATACTCGTCCGGAAGTAAAAGAACAAGTACAAAGTATGGGCGCTGAATTTCTTGAACTTGATTTCAAGGAAGAAGCGGGCAGTGGTGACGGTTATGCCAAAGTCATGTCAGAAGCGTTTATTAAAGCTGAAATGGCATTGTTTGCTGCGCAGGCCAAAGATGTTGATATTATTGTAACTACTGCGTTAATTCCTGGCAGACCAGCACCTAAGCTTATTACTAAAGAAATGGTTGAGTCGATGAAACCGGGGAGCGTCATTGTTGATTTGGCGGCTCAAACTGGAGGTAACTGCGAACTGACGCAAGCAGATAAACTCGTTGTCACTGATAATGGCGTGAAAATTATCGGCTACACTGATTTACCAAGCCGTTTACCAACTCAGTCTTCTCAATTATATGGTACTAACCTTGTTAATTTGATGAAGCTGCTATGCAAAGAGAAAGATGGTGAAATTGTCATTGATTTTGATGATTTAGTCATTCGTGGTGTTACTGTGATTAAACAAGGTGAAATTACTTGGCCAGCACCACCAATTCAAGTTTCTGCACAGCCACAAGTCAAATCTAAAGCAATAGAACGCGTCAAAGCTCCCGAGAAAAAAATGTCTCCAGCGGCTAAATATAGCTTGATGGCACTGGCTATTATTCTATTTGGTTGGTTTGCAAATTCGGCGCCAAAAGAGTTTCTATCTCACTTTACTGTTTTTGCACTCGCGTGTGTTGTGGGTTATTACGTAGTTTGGAACGTCACTCATGCTCTGCATACACCATTAATGTCTGTCACTAATGCGATTTCAGGAATTATTGTTGTTGGTGCAGTTTTACAGATTGGTAGTGGTGGTTGGGTAAGTTTCTTATCCTTTGTTGCTATATTGATCGCAAGTATCAACATTTTCGGTGGATTTACAGTTACTCACCGTATGTTAAAAATGTTTCGTAAAGGGTAAGGGGTAACTTATGTTGTCGAGTGGAATTGTGACTGCAGCATATATTGTTGCTGCTATCCTATTTATTTTCAGCCTAGCAGGGCTATCGCGCCATGAAAGTTCTCAAAGAGGGAACGCTTATGGCATCGCAGGGATGGCAATTGCATTAATTGCTACCATACTTGGACCAGATAGTAGCAACATTAGCTGGATGATCATTGCAATGGTTATCGGTGCCGTTATTGGTATTCGATTAGCCAAAAAAGTTGAAATGACTGAAATGCCAGAGCTGGTGGCTATTTTACATAGTTTCGTCGGTTTGGCTGCTGTATTAGTAGGATTCAATAGCTTTATTGCTAGTGAAGGCCATGCTGATGCGGTTATGGAAAATATTCACCTAACTGAAGTCTTTTTAGGTATTTTCATCGGCGCGATCACTTTTACGGGGTCAATTGTCGCTTATGGTAAATTATCTGGAAAAATATCATCTAAGCCGATGATGTTACCAAATAAACATAAGCTCAACTTAGCTGGACTTATTATTTCATTCATTCTGTTAGTTATTTTTGTTAAAACAGAGAGTGTTGGTCTGCAAGTATTTGTTATGTTGATCATGACATTGATCGCATTAGCATTTGGTTGGCATCTTGTTTCATCAATTGGTGGTGCGGATATGCCAGTTGTTGTATCAATGCTAAACTCATACTCAGGTTGGGCTGCCGCCGCCGCTGGTTTCATGTTAAGTAATGACTTACTGATTGTCACGGGTGCGTTGGTGGGGTCTTCAGGGGCAATTTTGTCCTATATTATGTGTAAGGCGATGAACCGCTCATTCTTTAGCGTTATTGCGGGTGGTTTCGGTACTGATGGTACTGCATCAAGTTCTGACGAAGAGATGGGGGAGTATCGCGAAACATCGGCAGAAGACGTTGCTGAAATGTTGAAGAACTCAACATCAGTTATCATCACTCCAGGTTATGGATTGGCAGTAGCGCAAGCTCAGTATCCAGTACATGATATAACGGCTAAATTACGTGAACGTGGTATTAATGTTCGATTTGGTATTCATCCAGTTGCTGGACGTTTACCAGGTCATATGAACGTATTACTAGCTGAAGCGAAAGTACCTTATGACATCGTGCTAGAAATGGATGAAATCAATGATGATTTCGCTAATACAGATACAGTGTTGGTTATTGGTGCTAATGATACGGTTAATCCTGCGGCATTAGAGGATCCTAATAGCCCAATTGCTGGAATGCCAGTACTAGAAGTTTGGAAAGCGAATAACGTTATTGTATTTAAACGCTCAATGAATACGGGATATGCAGGTGTACAAAATCCATTATTCTTTAAAGAAAATACACAGATGTTATTTGGTGATGCTAAAGATAGTGTAGATGCTATTTTACGTGCACTCTAAAACTCAAAGGTGTTAACAGAAGGCTCTGCATGTAAATGCAGAGCCTTTTTTAGAGTGAAAACTGAACGAAATGTATGAAAATGTGAGTATTAGGCAGTCATGTAACTAAAATAAAGTGCTCGGACTTCGCTGCTATTCATCTGTTGGATTAATCGGGCATACAAATCCATCAGGTTTAATTGCCAGTAAATCGCATTTTAGTTTATCAATGATGTGTTCGGCAGTATTGCCGAGAAAAGCAGCTGAGATCCCCGTGCGCCCTAATATTCCGAGAACAACAACACCTGCTTCCAATTCTTCACACATATCGGGAATGATTTTTTCAGGTAGGCCCTCGCGAACATGTGTGAATTTTTCATCGATACAGAATTTCTGCCGTAGTTCTTTCATTGCTATCAGATGTTGTCCACGTAATGCATTGTTATATAAGCTAGGGTCAAAATCAGGTAATTCAATTGCAATATTCATTGGTGCGACAGGATAGGCACTTACTAAATGAATATCTTGATCTTTCATAATCCGTTGAGCTAAATCTTTTGTTTTCTCCACCAGCTTAATATTAAGGTCGTCATGATAAGATTCTTCATTAGATAAATTAACAGCGACAACAGCTGAGCCATGGTCGGGCCAAATTTTATCTTTCACCATCCAAACAGGACATGGACATTTTCTTAATAAATGCCAATCAAGTGGTGTAAATATGATTGATTCAAAATTATCAGTTTGATGGGCCATTTTCAGTAATAAGTCATGTTCTCCGCCAATGACTTCCTGAATAATGGCTTCATAAGGCTTATTATGCCAAATGACTTTAATTTCAATATCAATTCCAGCTTCTAAATAAAAGTGTGCTTGTTGCTTTATCCATGCGGTTTTTTGGCTGATAACGCCTTTTCTCATTGCATGGCGTTCTTCAGGGGAGAGCAGCGTTGTCATATCGTAGGAAAGGTCATAGATAGGTAAAAACGCTTTTATCCGTCCACCATTACGCTGCACAATGTAGACAGCACGTCTCAATGCAGGTTGATCATCCTGATTTGGGTCGATCGCAACTAGGAGATTTTTGTAGTTTGCCATATTGAAATCCTCTCAACGTACGGATAGTTCCATAAGGATAAATTAAGTTATTGAGAAGAAATAGGCAAGAAAACTGAGGAAAAAAACAAAACCGAACCACAGAGATTGTGATCCGGTTTAGGATATTAGTTAGTAATAGCTGAAACTTTACCTGCGATATCAGTAAGTTTGGTCATATCTTCGATGGTAATATATTTACCTTTAACACTGAGCATACCACTTTTTTGGAAACGACCTAAAAGGCGGCTAATGGTTTCAACTGTTAAACCAAGGTAATTACCAATATCGCCACGCGTCATTGTTAACCTGAATTCTCTAGGTGAAAAACCACGCTCTGCAAAACGGTGTGATAGATTAAGAATAAATGCAGCTAATCTTTCTTCCGCATTTTTCTTGGATAAAAGGAGGATCATTTCTTGATCTCCTTTAATCTCTCCACTCATTAAGCGCATAATTTGTTGACGTAGATTAGGCATTTTGCCAGACAAATCATCGAGTGTTTCAAAAGGTATTTCACAAACCATTGAGGTTTCAAGTGCCTGAGCAAAACTTGGGTGCTGTGTATGAATAATTGCGTCAAAGCCAACTAAATCACCAGCAAGGTGGAAGCCTGTAATTTGCTCATCACCTTCCTCAGTAATAGTATAGCTTTTTATAGTTCCTGAGCGAATGGCATACAATGAACGTAGTTCATCGCCAGCCTTAAATAAGGCTTGCCCTTTTTGAATTGGTTTTTTACGCTCAATAATATTATCAAGTTGATCCAGTTCATGTTCATTCAGTGTGAAAGGAATGCAAAGTTGGCTAATACTACAGTCCTGGCAATGAATAGCACAACCACCAGACTGGATGCGACGAACAACTCTTTTTTCTGGGATCATATTAAATGCTCAATCAAGTTAGAATTATTGATATGAGTCAATTTTAACATAAGATAACGCGACTGGTAAGTAGTAATATAAAACAGAATTGACTTATTAAATAAAAAAGCAAGAGATGTCAAAAGTAATAAGTTAATGAATTTAGAGGTAAATGCTGAATTAAGTAATATTATTAAATAATAAACTGGCTGTATATTAAATATAAAATGGCAAAAAATGAAAAAATGCTTTTAGTGTGTATTAAAATGTATTCATAAATTTAGGATTCAACCCATGTATACGTTAAACTAATTAGCATTAAATTAACACAAAAATAAACATATAAATATCAATTTTTTAAATAAACCCACAAAGGAAATCATAATGACAAACAATCAATTGCTCTTGCCTACTACAATGCAATTTGTCGATATTATAGAACCTGGGGGGGCGGATAAATTGCAATTAAAAGTAAAAGCATTGCCTCAGCTAGCTCCAGGTTATTTACTTGTCAAAGTTGAGGCTATTGGTGTTAATCGCCCTGATATTTTTCAAAGAATGGGTTCTTATCCGCCACCCGCAGATGCTTCGCCTATTATGGGGCTAGAAATTTCAGGAAGTGTTGTTGCTAAAGCTGATGACGTCACTGAATGGCAACTTGGCGACAAATTATGCGGTTTAGTTGAGGGCGGTGGTTATGCTGAATATTGTTTAGTGCACAAAAATATTGCGTTGCCATTAGGTCATTTATCTTTTATTCAAGGTGCCGCTATTCCAGAAAATTTTTTTACGGTGTGGGCAAATGTTTTTCAAATTGGAAAACTTAAAAAGAATGAAACAGTGCTGATTCATGGAGGCACCTCTGGAATTGGGAGTGTCGCGATTATGTTAGCGAAAGCCTTTGGTGCAACAGTTATTACCACCGTAGGTTCAGAAGAAAAAGTGAAAGCGGCGGAGTTGTTAGGTGCAGATTGTGTGATTAATTACCATACAGATGATTTTGTTCAAGTCTCATTAGATTATACCTCATCTCGTGGCGTTGATATGGTTGTTGATATTATTGGTGGTGATTATGTCGCTAAAAATTATCTTGCAGCGGGGAAATTTGGGCGAATTATTCAAATTGGCATGATGAAAGGAAATCCAATAAATTTGAATATGATGCCATTAATGGTTAAGCGATTAATTCATACTGGTTCAACAATGCGATCTCGTACAATTGAAGAAAAAAGCCAGATTTCCGCTGAATTAAAACAACAGGTATGGGGTATGTTGCAAAATAGTGAAATAAAACCAATTATTAACAAAGTCTATAAGTTAGAACAGGTTGCGGATGCCCACCGTCATATGGAATCAGGTGACCTTATTGGTAAAATTGTATTATTAAACAATTAATTAATTTTATTTCTTATGTGACTAATTAGTTGCAATATATTTTTATTTTGAGTGATCTTAATTTTTATTTATAACAAATTATTTACATTATCAAGTCTTTTTGGCGTAAATATCTCTTTACAGCTGACTAAATTTTGATTTTTTGTGCCTGACCACAAATCCGAATGAAATTATGCTGAGTTTATTAATATTTTAATGAATATAGATTATATCTATAGGCAAGTTGGTTTCTTAGCGGCTTGTCTATCAGTATTTAATTGAGGATTGATATTAAGAATAACAATGTTATTAATAAGTTGTTGTCTTATAAAGACATATGTCCGTTATTGCACTTTCCAATGATAATAAGTTAATAAACTTAAAAGCAACTGACTTGGGTCAATTGTGAATCGAAGGTGTAGTGATAATGAATAATTTTAAAAATTCAAATATGAATGTGGATGCATTATTTCTTGGGCCAAAATCTGAAAATGCTGTTTTTTTCAAAGAAATGATGGAGTATGCCGTTTCTGAACACATGTATTGGCGTTCAGGTTATCACCCAGAAGATCCAGAGCTTATCTCAACCGTCGATAGGTATGCCCCCGAATATAGGGATACATTGTATCGTACAGAAGGCATCCTTAATCAGCTTTCTTCTAAGCTTAAAACAACATCCGTTCCTTGGTTTTCGCCTCGTTATATGGGCCACATGAATGCAGATACCTTTATGATATCTAATCTCGCTTATGTGATGGCAATGCTGTACAACCCAAATAATTGTGCACAAGAATCATCTCCCACGACCACAGTACTTGAAATAGAAGCAGGGCTCGATTTATGTGCAATGTTTGGTTATGACACACAACAAGCATGGGGTCACATTACGTCAGGTGGTACGGTTGCTAACTATGAGGGGTTATGGGTTGCTCGAAATATTAAAACACTGCCTTTAGCAATGGCGAAACATCCACAAGCACAACACTTATTAAAAGATAAGACAGCGCAAAGTTTACTGAATATGTCCACTGATGCAGTGCTTGATTTAATGGATGAGCTAAAAAAACAAGGTTTATTTGAACAGGTCAGAGAAATGAGCTGTCGAGGTGAGGGAGTTGAACAGGATCAATTAGGACAATTATTAGTCCCTCAATCTAAACATTATTCGTGGTTGAAGGCGATGGATATTTTGGGATTGGGTCAACAAAATATAACGCAATTACCTGTCGATGCTCATTATCGTACTGATATAGTAAAAATGCGTCAGATTGTATTTTCATTAATAGAGCAAGGTGAGCCAATATTAGCGGTTGTTGCGGTTGTTGGCACAACTGAAACAGGGGCGATTGATAATGTCGCTGAAGTTATCAAACTACGTCAAGAATGTGAAGAACGCTTTGGCGTTTCATTTTATGTGCATATAGATGCAGCTTATGCGGGATATGCATGTGCGATGTTCCGAGATGAAAACAATCAATTTCTTGATTATGAAATATTAATACAACGCTTCCACAGTGAAGGTGTTTTTCCAACAGATATTATTTGGCCACAACCTGATGTTTATGAAAGTTTTAAAGCACTGAGCCAAGCAGATTCAATCACCGTTGATCCCCATAAAGTTGGTTTTATTCCTTATGCGGCGGGGGCCATTTGTATGAAAGATAGGCGTATTGTTGATTTAATTTCCTATCATGCTGCTTATGTTTTCGAAGAAGTACAGGAAAAAAGCCGCAAATCGGAAAAACAGCATAATGTTTTATTAGGTTCTTCAATAATGGAAGGTTCAAAAGCGGGTGCCACAGCTGCTGCAATATGGGCTGCCCACCGACTTGTTCCTTTAAATCTTTTAGGTTATGGCAAGGTGATCGCTGCTGGGATCACCACGGCTAATTGGATGATTGAAAAAATTAATACCAGCAAACCTTATATTATTGATGGTCGAGAATTTCAAATTACCGTGATGCCGTCACCCGATTTTCACATGATAAATTTTATGTTTAGGGAGTGTGGAAATATATCGTTAGCTAAACAAAACCAACTTAATAAGCGTATATATGAATTATGTTCATATGCAGCAGGGCGCACGTATACTAATGATTTTTTAACATCATCGACTTCGCTGACTTATGAAGAATACGGTAATAGCCCACTGGAACTCTGCCGGAATGCAGGATTTACTGATGATGAATGGCATAAAGTGCGATCAATCTATGTATTAAGAGCTGCAATCATGACGCATTGCCTACGTGATAAACAACATTTTGAGCGTTATTGGGTTGAATTGAGAAATATTTTTGAAGATAAATTACAACAGCTTATCGATGAAGAAAATAAATTTACTCAGATTAATCAAAAGGTTTGTATTTAATTTTATTGGCTAGGATCTCAATATGAAAAATCGCACGCTAGGTAGTGTTTTTATTGTTGCTGGTACGACAATCGGTGCTGGTATGTTAGCAATGCCAATTGCAGCGGCTGGTAACGGCTTTATGGTGAGTTTGGCGATGCTGTTAGGTTTGTGGGCATTGATGTGCTATACCGCGCTATTACTCGTTGAGGTTTATCAGCATGAATCTCATGAAACAGGGATAGGTAGTGTAGCTGAGCGATATTTAGGCTCAGGCGGTAAATTTATCACCGGTTTTAGTATGATGTTTTTGATGTATGCTTTAACAGCAGCCTATGTCAGCGGTGCAGGGGAAATTATTACCTCTAATTTAAAGAGTAGTTTTGCAATTGATTTAGCTGATTGGCTAGGTATTGTTATTTTTACTGTTATTGGTGGTGGCGTTGTTTGTTTCGGTACGTCATCAGTGGATTTTATTAATCGTATTTTATTTGCTGCAAAAATTGTTTTTTTAGTGATGATATTGGCACTAATGATGCCGCATGTTGAGCAACAAAATTTATTATCCGCACCGACAGAAAAAATATTAATTTTATCTGCGATACCTGTTTTTTTTACATCATTCGGTTTTCATGGCAGCGTGCCCAGTATTGTGAAATATATGGGCGGAGATGTTAGAAAGCTACGCATAATATTCATTATTGGTAGTGCTATTCCGCTAGTCGCTTATATTTTATGGCAAATTGCCACATTAGGCAGTATTGGCACCACGACATTTGTAGGCATTTTATCTGAAAATGTCGGATTAAATGGGTTGTTAGATGCCATTAAGGACGTTGCTCAGTCGGGTAAAACAGAATTAATTGCTCAAATGTTTATGAGCCTAGCTTTAGCGACATCATTTCTTGGAGTGGCTTTAGGATTATTCGATTTTTTAGCTGATCTATTTAAAAGACAAGATAATGCATCAGGACGACTACAAACGGGATTACTCACGTTTTTACCTCCGCTCATATTTGCTTTATTTTATCCTAAAGGCTTTATTATGGCGTTGGGCTTTGCGGCAATTGCCTTATCGATTCTGGCATTATTACTACCGAGCGCGATGGCTTTTAAATCAAGAAATATTAATTCACGTAAGTATCAGGTATTAGGTGGTAGTACTGCATTATTGATTGTGTTCCTTTGTGGCATAATTGTTATTGGTGTACAGCTCGGGATAGCGTTTAAAATATTACCTAATGTTGGTTAATTAACTGTCATTTGTTTTAGTCTTAGAAAGCCAGCCATTATAGGTTTTATCTGAATAATGGTTGGCTTTATTGTTTCTTTTTATCCTCTACTTAATAATGATTATCATTAGCACTTTATGCAAAAAACCGATATATCTAAAGCTGGTGTTTTCTGTAGAATATACTATTATATTAGATATATCGGTTTACTGTAGTAAAAACAATGCCAGAGAGTGTTAATGAACAGTATGCAACAGCCTGAAACATGCCTATGTAATGGCAAAAGTGTAAGGCGAATGTTTAATCCCAAACAACTACGTATCTACATTTTACACTTGCTTGCGGATGGGACCAATTACGGATACGAATTGATCAAAAAAATAAGTCAGGGTACTGCGGGTTTTTATTGTCCGAGTCCTGGTGTTATTTACCCAACGTTGACACTTTTAGAAGAATTAGGCTTTATTATTACAGGTAAAGATAGTGGGAAGGGGCGTAAATGTTATGCTATAACCCCAGAGGGCCGGTGCTTTTTATTACTAAAAGCAGATATCTTTGCTGAAGTTAAAATGAAATTAAATTATGCACAAGAACTTAAAGCAGGAAATCAATTTGCGAATGAGATTGAGTGTGCAGTAGATAAATTTAAATCGTTATTGAGGCATAAAATTGTTTTGCAGCAACTAACGACAGAAGAAACTGAAAAAGTGATTGAAATCATTAACAGCGCAGTTGATAGGATTGAACAGGTTAATGCCGTATTAGTGGCAGAGGATAAATAAGATGGCAAAAACTCATGATATTATTCAAGTGAAAGAGCATTTATATATGAACGAAATAATCAAACCAGTACAGAATAATTCAGCAGAAGAAACTAATGCTGAACAAGCAAAAAAACCAGCTACAGATGCTAAATTTAAAGAAGTTGTTTGCCCTAAGGTGCCGACATCTTATTTTAAGCGAGCAAAAAAACAAAAGGCTTAATATTAGAATTGATGGTTTACAAAATCTTTATTCATAAAGTGATTATCTCTAATGCATTAGAGGGAATTATTTAATGCGTTATAGAAAAACTTATCATTATTCAATGTTTATTTTAGCGATGAACTGCGTTTCTCATGAAATAAAGTGTCTGAAATATACGGACGAAAATGGAAGTGTTAAGTGTCATACGTATAGCTATTTTGTAAATTAAGTTAAATATCATTTACTAAATAATATCAAGCTTTCACTATAATTTCCCAACATTTGTAATCCCCTGACTACGCAAGGTAATCAGGGGCTATTTAAAAACCCAAATTATAAATCTAATTGTGATTGAATTTTGGCTATTTCATCAACCCACTGTTGTTGCAATTGTGGTTTTTGATGTGCCAACTTACGTAGTTTATCTGTCTGTAATTTTTCTTCTAATATCAATAGTTGTTCTAATAATTCATCTTCATGAGAAACATGGCTTTCACTTATTTCTGTAATTAAGTTAAGCGAATTATCTGCAATGAGAATATTATTCGATTGATGAGATTGCTGCTCAATTTGCTGATATATATCATCAAGATTGAGGTACTCTTCCAAGCGATTATTATGGATATACCAAAATCGCTGACAACTATTTTCTATTAACCATTTATCATGACTGACGACTAATAAAGCCCCAGAAAACTGAGTAATTTGCTCACTTAGCGCTTCTTTACCTTCAAGATCAAGGTGGTTTGTCGGTTCATCGAGTAAGATCAATTCATATTGAGCAAGGCTGAGTCCAATAAAAAGTAATCTGGCGCGTTCACCGCCACTTAAAGTTGAGACTTTTTGCTGATGCCTGATATAGGGAAACCCTGCGCCAATTAAGGCCATTTTCCGTTGATCATCGGTTAATGGTGCAAAATTTCGCAATGCATCAAGTAAATTGTCATTGTCATTAAGCTGCGCTAATTGTTGGTCATAATAACCCGCACTAATTGCAGGATGAAATTTCAGTTGAGAACTATAACGTAGTTCTTGCTGATAATTTTGCCAAATTAATCGTAATAATGTTGATTTTCCACACCCATTAGCGCCAATAATAGCGATGTGATCGCCACTTTTTACTTGATGAAAACTTGTTGAAAATAAAGGTGTAGCATCAGGCGTTTTAATGCGTGCGTTATCGAATTCAAGCACTCTATTGGCGGGTATTGATTTGCCATTTAGCGCAAGTTTCCATTGATAACCCTCTGAAAGTTCAGTTTGTGCATCCTTCAAACGGTCAACTTGTTTTTCCATTTGCTTGGCTTTACTCGCCAGTCCTTCATTGTCATACACGCGTCCCCAAATAGCTAAACGCTTTGCACTTGAGGCAACACGATCTATTTCCTTTTGCTCTGCTTGGTGACGATGCTCGTCAGCAGCATCTTTTTCAATTAATGCTTTACGAGCAGCACTGCAAGGCAGCCGATAAAAATGCAATGTTTTATCACGTAATATCCAAGTACAGTTTGTGACTTTATCGAGTAACGATTGGTCATGAGAAACAAGGACAAAGCTGCCTTTCCATGACTGTAGGAAATTACCTAACCAAATCAGCGTTGGTAAATCCAAGTGATTACTGGGTTCATCAAGTAACAATAAATCCGGTTGAGAAATCAATGCACGGCCTAGCAACAAGCGGGTGTGTTGACCTCCACTGATTTCATTGGCTTTTTGTAACCATTGTTCAGAAGTAAAACCTAATTCAGATAACAGAACTTCAGCTCGCCAACGCTCTGATACCTTATCTTGTTCAGGCAATTTTTGTACTAATGCTTCAATTAATGTTAATCCAATAATATCATCAGGTAAGTGCTGTTCAATATAGGCAGTTACACAATGGTTGGCATAGGTAATGCTGCCACTATTTGGTAATAATTGATGAGTGATTAATTTTAAGAGAGTGCTTTTTCCGCTCCCGTTATGGCCAATTAAACCAATGCGATCACCTTGTTGCAAAGTGAATGTCATATCGTTTAATAGTGAACGAGTGGAAGTATCATAGTTCAATGATTTTACAGATAATAATGTGCTCATAGCTTACTCAAATTTTAGGCATAAAAATGCCAAGGTATCGTAATAACGATAACCCAGTAAGCTGAGGAAGTTTCCTTTAGTTAGTGTCTTCGCTCAGGCAGGATTATCGCAGTATAAAACTGTGAAAGCCTGAGCTTTGACGATTGCCAAAGAAGTGTGAATATTCAATTAGATCACACAACAGCATAGTTTAGCCTCCTTATTTTTAGGTTAAGTTGAACACTATTCTTATCATAGCAAATGATATCTTTTTAATGCAATAGCTATAATTGCGTTGTTTATTATTGGTTTATTGATTGCTATAACTAATTCTAATAATGGATATATTTAAATGAATTATATTTCTACTGCTAGTGAAATCGATGATAGCTATTTAAAATTGGCGCTCAAACTACAAGAGATCAAAAAATGAATATCGAAATAAAACCCGCTACTCTCGAAAATGCCACGTTAATTTTGGAGATGATTATCGAGCTTGCTGATTATGAAAAAGCGCGCCATGAAGTAAAAGCAACGGTTGCGGACATTGAAAACTCACTGTTTGGCCCGAATTCAAAAACGGAAGCATTAATGTGCTATGTGGATGGGAAACCAGCCGGATACGCTGTTTTTTTTACAAGCTATTCAACATGGCTTGGTAATAATGGCATTTATTTAGAAGATTTATATATTTCTCCTGACTTTCGTGGAACGGGAGCAGGAAAGACATTATTAAAACATATAGCAATACTAGCCTGTGAAAGAAAATGCCAGCGACTCGAATGGAGTGTATTGGATTGGAATCAACCTGCTATTGATTTCTACAAGAGCATTGGTGCAGAACCACAAGATGAATGGGTTCGTTATCGTATGGATGAAAAAACAATCATTAGCTTTGCAAGTTAAGTATCAACTGAAATAAAGTCGGTTTATAATCCATACTAAATAGAAGCAATAAATTTAGATAAAGTCACTAATGTTATAATAATTATTGGCTTTATTTTTTGTTTCTCCCTTCAAAGCTATACAATAAATGCCTTATATACTCTTTTATTTTTTTAATTTATTTTTTGTGATACATGCACTGTTACACCTAAGCAAAATTTTGATAAAATATCATTAAATTAGATAGATAGCTTTCTAGTAGCCTATAGGTGTTTTATTTTTAGGTTTGTGAAGAAAAATAATAATAATAAAAATTTCGAATTAAGTGATTATCCGTATCTATTTCATGCATAAACAGTCGTGTGGGTTTATTAATTCATCAGGTTAATAGTCAAAACTATTTTGTTCGTTATTTTCTTCGTTGAATGGAAAAGGAATAGTATGAAAATTAATAAGCAAAAAATATCTTTTTACATAGTTTTAATTTTAATTATTGGTGCGGGTGGTCTTTATTACTGGAATGCCAATTCAGGAGGATTACCTTCCGGTTTTGCACAAAGTAACGGGCGAATCGAAGCCACTGAGATAGATATTGCAACTAAAACTGCCGGTCGAATTGAAGTTATTACCGTAAAAGAAGGTGATTTTGTTAAAGAAGGGCAAGAACTTGCTCGAATGGATACTAGAGCCTTACAAGAGCAGTTACATGAGGTTCAAGCTCAGTTACGTCAAGCTATTAGTGCGGTGGTCACCGCAGAATCCAGTCTTATGCAACGAAAAAGCGAGAAATTAGCTGCACAAGCCGTTGTTCGCCAACGAGAAGCGGAGCTTGATGCCGCACAAAAAAGGCTCAATCGTTCAAAAATACTGGTGAGAACTAATGCAGTGTCACAGCAACAGGTTGATGATGACACTGCACAAATGTTAGGTGCAAAAGCTGCATTAGAAGCATCTAAAGCTCAAGTTGCGGCATCGACAGCGGCAATTGATTCTGCAAACGCGGGTATCGTACAAGCTAAAACTCGTGTTGAAGCCGCAACTGCAACCGAAAGACGTATAATTGCCGACTTAGAGGATAGTGTACTAAAAGCTCCGAGAAATGGGCGTATACAATATCGTGTAGCGGAGCCAGGTGAAGTGCTAGGCTCAGGTGGTCGGGTGCTTAATATGGTTGATTTAAGCGATGTCTATATGACGTTTTTCTTACCTACAGAAGATGCAGGGAAGGTCGCTTTAGGGAGTGATGTACATATTATTTTAGATGCAGCGCCTAATATTGTGATCCCAGCGAAAGCGACTTTTGTAGCAAGTGTTGCACAATTTACCCCTAAAACTGTTGAAACACAGAATGAACGCTTAAAACTGATGTTCCGTGTTCGTGCGCGGATCTCTCCTGAATTATTAGAACAACACCTTGAATATGTTAAAACGGGTTTACCAGGAAAGGCGTATATCCGTTTAGATGCCAATGAACCATGGCCTGCTGACCTTGAGGTGAGATTACCACAATGACCAACAAACTGATGGATGATGTGATAGTAGATATAAAGCATGTCAGCCAACATTATGGTGATAATTGTGCGTTGGATGATATTGTACTTTCTATTCCTGCTAAAAAAATGGTTGGGTTAATTGGCCCTGATGGCGTGGGTAAATCTAGCCTAATTTCACTTATTGCAGGTGCTAGAGCTATTCAACAAGGTAGTGTGATTGTTCTCGATGGGGATATGAAGGATGAGGATCATCGTCGAGCTGTTTGCCCCCGTATCGCCTATATGCCCCAAGGTTTGGGTAAAAATCTTTACCATACGTTATCTGTTTATGAAAACGTAGATTTCTTTGGGCGATTATTTGGTCAATCCAAAGAAGAACGTGAATATCGGATACAGGATTTATTAGAGAGCACTGGCCTAGCGCCTTTTAAAGATAGACCGGCGGGCAAGCTTTCTGGTGGTATGAAACAAAAGCTCGGGTTATGTTGTGCCTTAATTCATGATCCAGATTTATTAATTTTAGATGAACCCACTACCGGTGTTGATCCACTATCTCGTGCGCAATTTTGGGATTTAATTGACCGAATTCGTGAACGTCAAACTAATATGAGTGTATTGGTGGCAACAGCTTATATGGAAGAAGCTGAGCGCTTTGATTGGTTAGTCGCGATGGATGATGGAAAAATTTTAGCGACGGGGCACGCCTCAGAGCTTAAAGCTCAAACTGCTTGTGACGATCTTGAGGCTGCTTTTATTGCGCTATTGCCTGAAGAAAAACGTAGTGGCCATAAAGAAGTCGTTATTCCGCCTCGTGATACCTCAAAAGATGATGTTATTGCCATTGAAGCGCAAGATTTAACTATGCGCTTTGGACAATTCGTGGCGGTTGATCACGTTAATTTTAAAATCCCGAAAGGGGAAATATTTGGTTTTCTTGGTTCTAATGGTTGTGGTAAATCAACCACCATGAAGATGTTAACGGGCCTTTTGCCTGCAAGTGAAGGGCAAGCTTGGTTATTTGGTCAAGAAATTGACCCAAAAGATATCGAAACACGCAAACGCGTAGGCTATATGTCACAGGCGTTTTCGCTTTATAGCGAATTAACTGTTGAGCAAAACCTTGAATTGCATGCGAAACTTTTTCACATTCCAGAAGCGCAAATAAAACAACGTTTAGATGAAATGTGTCAGCGATTCGAACTTAATGACGTACGCGATACAATGCCTGATGACCTGCCATTAGGTATTCGCCAGCGTTTATCTCTCGCCGTTGCGGTGATCCATAAACCCGAAATGTTAATTCTTGATGAGCCAACATCTGGGGTAGACCCCGTAGCGCGGGATATGTTCTGGAATTTAATGGTTGATTTATCAAGAAGTGACGGTGTCACAATTTTTATATCAACCCACTTTATGAACGAAGCGGAGCGCTGTGACCGTATTTCACTGATGCATGCAGGGAAAGTACTCGATTGTGATACCCCTGATAATTTGATTAAAAAACGGGGGCTTGAAACACTTGAAGATACCTTTATTGCTTACCTACAAGATGCTGTTGGTGATGCGGGGGCAGTGCAAGATAGTGCACCAGAGTTTCATGTTGACCCTGCATTAAAAGATAATGCCACGGAAGCATTAAAAAAACGGTTCAGTTTCCGCCGTCTGTTTAGCTATACAATCCGAGAAGGTATGGAATTACGTCGTGACCCTGTGCGTTCGACGCTTGCATTGCTCGGTACCGTTATTCTGATGTTTATTATGGGGTATGGTATTAGCATGGACGTGGAAAATTTACGATTCGCTGTGCTCGACCGTGACCAAACGGGACTTAGTCAAGGCTATACCCTTAATCTTGCGGGTTCTCGCTATTTTATCGAGCAACCACCAATTCAAGATTACGAGCAATTAGAATCAGGCATGCGCAGTGGACAGATTACTGTTGCCATTGAAATTCCACCTAACTTTGCTCGTGATGTTGCAAGAGGAACGCCAGTTAAAATAGGGGTTTGGATTGATGGTGCGATGCCAAATCGCGCAGAAACTGTGCGTGGTTATGTGCAGGCGATGCATCTGGCATGGTTAAGTACCATGGCGGCCCGTCAGCCTGCGGGCGTTGCGGGTACACCTGTCATTGATATTGAAACCCGTTATCGTTATAACCCAGATGTGCGAAGCCTACCTGCTATTGTACCTGCGGTTATACCGTTGTTGTTAATGATGATCCCTGCGATGCTTAGTGCTCTCAGTGTAGTGCGTGAAAAAGAGCTCGGCTCTATTATTAACTTATATGTAACCCCGATCACCAAATTAGAGTTTTTACTTGGAAAACAATTACCTTACATTGTGCTTGGGATGTTTAACTTTGTCCTACTATGTATTCTCTCGGTCTATTTTTTTGGTGTTGAATTTAAAGGTAGCTTTTTAACTTTATCTCTAGCTGCATTTCTTTATATCACTATTGCAACAGGAATTGGCTTGTTGATTTCATGTTTTATGAAAAGCCAAATTGCAGCAATATTCGGGACATCAATTATTACTTTGATCCCTGCAACTCAGTTCTCAGGAATGATTGATCCGGTATCATCACTTGAGGGTATTGGTAGATGGGTTGGTATGATATATCCGACATCCCACTTTTTAACTATCACAAGAGGTACTTTCTCAAAAGGTCTCAATTTATTTGATCTACAGGCATCGTTTATTCCACTATTGATTACGATCCCACTTGTGATAGGCCTGAGTGTTTACTTCCTGAAAAAACAGGAGTCTTAGTGATGATGCGTAAAATACAAAATATTTTAAATCTGGGTATTAAGGAATTACGTAGTTTGGGACGAGATAAAGCCATGTTAGGGCTGATTGTATTTGCTTTCACGGTTTCTATTTACTCATCAGCAACGGTGACGCCAGGCTCGTTGCATAATGCACCTATCGCGATTGCTGATCAGGATAAGTCTCAGTTATCGAATCGAATTATTAATAGTTTTTATGCACCTTATTTTTTACCTCCCGCGGATATTACGCCTAATCAAATTGATGAATTGCTTAATAGCGGTACTTATACTTTTGCACTTGATATTCCGCCCAATTTTCAACGAGATGTATTAGCTGGGCGTCATCCTGCAATACAAGTAAATATTGATGCAACGCGGATGAGTCAGGCATTTTTAGGCAATAGCTATATTCAAAACATTACGTTAGGTGAAGTAAATGAATTTTTAGCCAAGTCGCGCAGTAATGCCAGTTTGCCTGTTGATCTTGAGGTTCGTATGCGTTTCAATCCAAACCTAACGCAGTCTTGGTTTGGATCAGTGATGGCCATCATCAATAATATCACCATGCTTTCTATTGTACTGACGGGGGCTGCGTTAATTCGTGAGCGTGAGCACGGTACAGTTGAACACTTGATGGTAATGCCTTTGACACCTTTTGAAATCATGATGTCTAAAATTTGGTCGATGGGATTAGTGGTATTAGTCGCTTCGGGAGTTTCATTACTTTTAGTTGTGAAAACTTTACTTCAAGTGCCAATCGAAGGCTCAATACTATTGTTTATGTGTGGTGTGGCATTAAGTTTATTTGCTACAACATCTATCGGTATTTTTATGGGAACCATTGCACGCTCAATGCCACAGTTTGGTTTATTAATGATACTGGTATTGTTACCATTAAATATGCTTTCCGGTGGAATGACCGCTCGTGAAAGTATGCCGCAGCTAGTGCAAGATATTATGCAAACAATGCCAACGACCCACTTTGTTAGTTTGGCGCAAGCTATATTGTATCGAGGCGCTGGTTTTCAAATCGTGTGGCCCCAGTTTATTGTTCTGATGGTTATTGGTAGTGTGTTTTTTGGTCTTGCATTGATTCGCTTCCGAAAAACTATCGCAACTATGGCTTAGTAAAAATTAAAAAGCGCTTGCTGAATGTTACTGTAAGCGCTTTACCTTCGCATATAATATTAATATAAAACCTATCAATTAATATTTATTGATTCGGTTCTACCTATCAAATCAATAGTACCTACTGATTGGATTAAGATGCTTATAAACAGTAACTTAATAGGCAACCCAACAGGAGGACTTCAAATGTCACTAATTAATACAAAAATCAAACCATTCTCAAACCAAGCATTTAAAAATGGTGAATTCATTTCAGTTACTGAAAAAGATATTGAAGGTAAATGGAGTGTGTTTTTCTTTTATCCAGCTGATTTTACCTTTGTCTGCCCGACAGAACTTGGTGATGTTGCTGATCATTATGATGAATTACAAAAATTAGGTGTTGATGTTTATTCTGTATCTACTGATACCCACTTTACTCATAAAGCATGGCATTCAAGCTCAGACACTATCGGTAAAATCAAATATGCAATGATCGGAGACCCAACAGGTGCATTAACACGTAATTTTGAAAACATGCGTGAAGATGAGGGCCTAGCTGACCGTGCTACTTTCGTTGTTGACCCTGAAGGTATTATTCAAGCAATTGAAATCACAGCTGAAGGCATTGGTCGTGATGCATCAGATTTACTGCGTAAAATAAAAGCAGCTCAATATGTTGCAAGCCACCCAGGCGAAGTTTGTCCTGCTAAATGGAAGGAAGGTGAAGCGACTCTGTCTCCATCTTTAGATTTAGTCGGTAAAATCTAATTCGTTGATAAATCTATTCATAGATTAGTAATACGATAATGCAAATTGTAGGTAAGTGATAGTGATTATTAAGACACCTGCAATTTGCTATCTGACGGGTATATGTACCCGATTTTATCATTAAAAAGGGAATTACATGCTCGATAATAATTTACAGGCTCAATTGAAAGTCTATTTAGAAAAACTCACTAAGCCATTAGAGTTAGTTGCCAATTTAGATGACAGCAATAAATCAAATGAAATAAAACAATTAATTGAACAAATTGCAGCGTTATCAGACAAAATTAGTGTACGCATTGAACATAATAATTCATTAAGAATGCAATCTTTCTTAATTACCAACCCAGGTGTAGACCGCGGTGTACGTTTTGCCGGCTCGCCATTAGGACACGAATTTACATCTCTTGTGCTCGCATTATTGCAAGTGGGTGGACATCCATCTAAAGAAGCACAAGAGTTATTGGAACAAATTGAAGCCCTCGAGGGTGAGTTCCATTTTGAAACATACTATTCATTATCATGTCATAATTGCCCAGATGTTGTACAAGCTCTTAATTTAATGGCTATTTTGAATCCCAAGATCAGCCATACGGCTATCGATGGCGGGCTTTTTCAAAATGAAATTGAAGAGCGAAATGTGATGGGTGTACCAGCTGTTTACTTAAATGGTAAGGAGTTTGGTCAAGGCCGTATGACTTTAAGTGAGATTGTGAGTAAAGTTGATACTAATGCTGATTTACGTGCAGCTAAATCATTGACTGAACGTGAGCCATATGAAGTTCTGATCATCGGGAGTGGCCCTGCTGGCGCATCAGCGGCAATTTATACGGCACGTAAAGGTATTCGCACCGGTGTTATTGGTGAGCGTTTCGGTGGTCAAGTCATGGATACCGTTGATATCGAAAATTATATTTCTGTGATTAAAACAGAAGGTGCAACATTTGCGGGAGCGCTTAAAAATCACGTTGATAACTATGATGTGGATATTATTGATGGCCAGTCGGTGACTAAATTAATACCGGCAGAGAAAGAAGGCGGTTTACATCAAATAGAAACGGCTTCTGGCGGAGTTTTAAAATCACGCAGCATTATTATTTCAACGGGTGCACGCTGGAGAAATATGGGTGTACCGGGCGAACAAGAATATCGTACCAAAGGGATCACATTCTGCCCGCATTGTGATGGCCCATTATTTAAAGGTAAACGTGTTGCTGTTATTGGCGGTGGTAACTCAGGAATTGAAGCCGCTATCGATTTAGCAGGTATTGTTGAGCACGTGACAGTATTAGAATTTGCACCTGAACTTAAAGCTGATGCTGTTTTACAGCACAAAGCCCGCAGCATGAAAAATGTAGAGATCATCTTGAATGCACAGACCTTAGAAGTAAAGGGTGATGGTAGCAAGATGACGAGTTTAGAATATAAAAATCGTGCAGATGAAAGTGTTCATTCTTTAGCGGTCGCAGGTGCATTTGTACAAATCGGTTTATTGCCAAATACCAATTGGTTAGGTGATACGATTACTCGTAACCGTATGGGCGAAATTGAAGTTGATGCTCGCGGTGAAACGAATATCAAAGGTATTTTTGCCGCTGGCGACTGTACCACTGTGCCTTACAAACAAATCATCATTTCAGCCGGAGAAGGTGCAAAAGCCGCACTTAGCGCCTTTGATTACCTAATCCGCACAAGTACCAGAACCGCTGAATAGTCGTATTTGTCTATAAATTCAGTAGGTTGTAGTCAAAAGGCACTCGGGGGCGAGTGCCTTTTTTTTGTACATTATCTGTACAAAAAAGGCTCAAAAGTGCCTAAAAGTGTTCAAGTGTGGACAACTTGTGGACGATCTAAACGCTGATTTGGTGGTACTTACAGCGAAGAAATGCATCCCAGTGTGGACAATTTGTGGACATGCAAAAGTTAAATTTGTATTGCTTTTCGTCGTTAAAATCATCCTAAAATGAACAATCTATTAAGCTAACTTTGTTCCTCCTTTTAATGGATTATACGTAATTGCATCTTGAAGAAAGTCCGGTGCAAAGTGAGCGTAGGTCAGAGTTTGCTGTAATGTCGAGTGACCTAGTATCCTCTGCAAAGTAATAATGCTACCGCCATTCATCATAAAATGGGTTGCGAAAGTATGCCGTAATGCGTGCGTGGCTTGACCATGTGGCATGTCAGGCTTAATGGTCTTTATGTGTTTTCTAAACATATCGTAAGAGGTGTTTGGAAAAAGTAGACCGGATTTTCGCGTACAGACCTTATCTGCGACTTCTTGGGAAATCGGCACAATGCGCGCTTTGCCTGTTTTGGTAAAAGTGAAACGGATTTTATTTTGGATCACGTGCTCGCGTTTTAATTTAACGGCTTCCCCCCAACGCGCGCCGGTGCTTAAACATAAAATAGCCACTTTTTTATTATCACCTTTTAATATATTCAGCAGCAGCCCAATTTCTTCATGCGTTAAATAGGACATCTCAGTCGCTTTTTGCTTTAACCGTGATAGCCCTCGAATTGGGTGTTTACCCATAAATAAATCCGTGCGCTTTAAGGCGGTAAATATGCCGCTTATCGCTGAAAAATCACGGTTTATCGTGGAGGGTTTGATACCCGCAGCGAGCCGAAGTTCGCGGTAAAGTGCTAATTGCTTATCGGTTAATAAGCACATTGGCGGGTTATCGAGTGCGGTCGCAATGCGTGTTGCCCTTAATAACGTGTCCCGCGCATAGTCGCTACTTTTACCAAAGGTGTTCCACCACAAATCAATTAAGTCTTGTAGCGGCCGAATATCATTGGATTTATCTAACCAATCTTTGTGCATTTTGTTTGATAGGGCGTAACGTTCAAACAAAACGGCTTCGTATTTTGTATCAAATCGACGTCTGACGCGTTTTCCTTGACGGCCAGCCGGTCTAATGTCCACTTCATATTGACCATCTTCGAGTTTCTTAATTGCCATAAGAAAGTCCTCCGAGGGTCGATTGGCCTTGCGAGTTAACCTCACAAAATGCCTGATAAATTGTTAACCAGTTTTCTTGTCTGAGTGGGGTGAGCCTGAATTTTCGTGCCCAGTGTGCGCTAAAGCCGGTGCGATTTGGCCAGCTTCGGGATTAACCTCATCGAACATGAACCAATCGCGGTATTTTCTGAACCGTTTAACTGCAAATATTTTCACGCCAGATTCAAAGGTCATTTTAGATTTATCACTCTCATAGCCGTGATAAGTGGCGTAGTTTAGCCCCGTCAAATCTGCCAACTCTCTTTTTGTCATTTGTTCGGAATTGCGAATAAGCCGCAATTTCTCTCCTTGCGTTCTTGACATTATATTGAGAACTCCATATTGTATCGAGTAATTGATATATCCTTTGCATTGATGCAAAGAGTCCTAAAGCGCTAGAAAGCGCCTGACATAAGAGGGTAGCAGATGAGAGAGAAAATCGTAAGTCTGTCAGATGTTGTGACTGAGGAAAAATTCGCTGAGTTGATTGGTAAGCCAGCAAGCGCAGTGGCAGATATGCGTAAAGCAGGTAAGTTACCGATTGTTCAGATGAAAAGACCCGGCTCTAGTCGTGCGGAGAATTATGTGTATTTGCCTGCATGGAATAATGGTTTAAGGCTGGCCTATGAGTCGTTACCCGCAGAAATGCGCGACGGTTGGTTGGTGTGGTTAGGTTTGGGTAAACCGCAATGAGCCGGATTGTTGGTGTGAGCCGTCATTGTGCGGTGTATCGCGGGTTTACGATTATTACGTTGCCTCGCAAGACATGGACACCAATCACTCGTTATCACGTTTGGCATGTCGGGGAGTCGTTCGGTAAGTTCGATGCAATGGCTGAAGCGACAAAATATATTGATGGGCTGTGGAGGGCGAAAGATGGAAAGTAATTTAAACGTGCTTATTCAAGAGAAAAAATTAGAAATTGTCGAGCATGTTACAACAATACTCATACCTCTTATTATTGGTGATTATAGAACGTCGATTTCATTAGATGATTCTATCAAAGCAATAGAAAATATATTTTCAGGGTTCGATGAAAAAGATAAATTTCTGAAAAACAAATTACAAATAATTTCATCAATTTTGAAAAGAGATATTGATTGGGTTACAACTACGGAGACACAAATAAATATTAAACTTAATGAAATAAACGAAAATATTAATAGAGCCTTAAAGATAATTAAGTAAGGCTCTGATGCTATAAATATATTATTTTTCTTTTAATTTTTTATCTAATTGTTCTTCAAGTGCTTTATAGAAACGGTCAAAGTCATGAGTAAGGTCAGATGGGACAGCGCCTTGGCCTCTATGATTAAGTACAGCTTGGAGAGTTTGGTCAAATAAAAAACAGACTTTTTCTTCATGAGTCATCGTTCAATATCCTTTATTAGGTGGGTTATGCCTGATTCCTGTCAAGAAATTGCAGGCATAGCAAATATACCACACACCATGTTGCCGATCATGGTTAAAAAAATCGGATTAAATATCGTAAGGTGATTATTAATATAGAAAATAATTAGAGTTAGCAATTAAATAATCAAATTAATAAACAGTGACCTTTATCGGTCAGGGCTTTTTATTACCTAAAAATGAGGTTTTAAAATGAGACATATTCCAGAACCTATATTTACCCCTGTGGCTGAAAATATAAAAGCAAATAGGGAAGATGAGCGTAAATCATTAATGAATCGATATGCCGATCGTCAACGTCAATTAGCCGACAAAGTATTAACTGAGAAATTAGATTATGCGCAAATTCATCAGCTATTGATTGATGAAGCGGATAAATTCGAGTCACAAGCGGGAGATCTTAACTATGTCTGATGTTATCGATCGTGCCAATGACCATGCGGCGCTAGTGCTGGAACAGAATATTCAAGCCGCTAGAAAGCCGGTAAATGGCGTATCTGCATTTGAATGTGAGAATTGTGATCATCCGATACCTGAGGCAAGGCGTAAAGCGGTAATGGGCTGCACGTTCTGTATTGACTGCCAAACGCTATTTGAGCTGAAAGAAAAACATTATCACAGCGTATGAGAAATCATTTTATATAAGTAAATAGCACACAATCAACGCCTATCCCGCGGGTTGTGTGCTCAAAGGTTATCACATGAAATCATATCATATTCAGGCGTTATTACCTCGCCTCGTACACGACTTTCAATTTAAAGAGCAAAACGGCTATTTTCGCCAAGGTGTATGCCCGAATTGTAAGAAAAAAGAGTTGTTTACCTCAATTGAAATGCCGTTTGTATTGCGTTGTGGCCGTGAAAATAAGTGTGGAGCTGAGTTGATTGTTAAAGAAATCTATCCCGACATATTTGATGACTGGTCAACACACTATCCTAAAACGCAGCAAGCCCCCAATGCCGCAGCCGATGCCTATTTACAGCACGCCAGAGGGCTTGATATCGCACCGTTAAAGGGGCTTTATTCGGAATCGAGTTATCATGCTAATGGGTTGGGGGCGGCAACGATTAAATTTGCGTTGCCTGAAGGGGCTTATTGGGAGCGTATTATTGATAGGCCGTCACGGTTTGATCGCAAAGCTAACTTTTTTGGTTCGTATAAAGGGCATTGGTGGACACTGCCGCAACAGGATTTGACTCAAGCTAAAGAGATTTGGCTGACTGAGGGGATCTTTGATGCATTGAGCTTGATTCAAAATGGCATTCCCGCTGTTTCTCTAATGACTTGCCATAACTACCCTGAAATTGCTTTAAATACGCTGAGAACTGCGCTAGGCAATAATAGAAAGCCGCTTTTAGTTTGGGCGTTGGATAATGGTGCAGCCGGTGAGCGCGCCATGAAAAAGTTTGTTGCTCGAAGTATCGATGATGGATGGAAAGCCACCGCCGCCAGACCGGCTGAAAAAGAGTGTGGCAATGATTGGAATGATTTATTGATGCGAGGCAAGTTATCTGAGCGAGATATTGCCCGTTATCGTTATTATGGCAAGTTGTTGTTAGCCTCAACAGCGTTTGAAAAAGCTCGCCTGATGTTCAATTGGACTGAGCGCTCAGAGTTCGATTTTCAGCACGATAACCGCTTGTATTGGTTTAAGTTGGATATCGATAAAATGATGAAAACGATAGAGCGAATTCATGATGCTGAGCCAGATTTAGATGAGGATGAAGCCCGACAAAAAGCGGTAAAAGAGTCCGGTACGGTAGTTGAAATCGCCAATTGTTATCCTACTCCGTTATATTTCCAAAAGTCCGTTGAAACCGATGAATCATGGTATTACATGCGTGTCGATTTTCCTCGTCAACCTCAGGTTAAAGCCACTTTTACCGCCTCACAGTTAACCAGTGCCAGTGAATTTAAAAAGCGTTTATTGCATGTGGCCAAAGGGGCAGTTTATACCGGCACGACTTTGCAATTAGATCGTATCTGCAAGCAAGCTTTGCCGGATATCAAAGAGGTGATCACGCAAAATTATGTGGGCTACAACAAAGAGTATGGCGTGTATGTATTTAATAGTGTAGCGGTGCAGGATGGTAAGTGTTATTCGTTGAATGAGGAAGATTATTTTTCTCTTAATAAGTTGGATATCAAGACGTTAAGCCTTAGTCCGTCATTAGCTATTAATACTGATTTTAGCGAGTTTGATACTAATTGGTTAGGCTCGCTTTGGGAAGCGTTTGGCGCGAAAGGCTATGTGGTACTGGCGTTCTGGTTAGGTTCATTTTTTGCGGAACAGATACGAAAGATACATAAAAGCTATCCATTTTTAGAAATTTGCGGTGAGCCTGGTTCGGGTAAAAGTACGTTGATTGAGTTTTTATGGCGTTTATGTGGTCGTGCCGATTATGAGGGATTTGATGCGTCAAAATCCAGTGCAGCAGCTCGCGGACGTAATTTTTCACAAATAAGTAATTTGCCGGTGTGTTTAATTGAAAGTGACCGAGTGCAAGATAATGCAAAGCTGAAAGCGTTCGATTGGGAAGAATTAAAATCTTTATATAACGGTCGTGCAACTCGTTCGCTAGGGGTAAAAAATAGCGGTAATGAGACCTATGAACCGTTATTTAAAGGTAGCATTGTGATTGCACAGAATGCCGAAATTAACGCATCACGTGCGGTTTTAGAACGAATAATTCATCTTTATACCGATAAAGCTGAGCAGAGCATCGAAACTCGTTATGCCGCAGTAGCCCTTGAGCGTTATCCTATTGAAAAGTTGTCAGGTTTCCTGCCTACGGTGCTGATGAAAGAAGCGGCAATATTAAAACAATATAATGAGCGCGTAGATGGTTTGCAGGCGCAGTTATTTGCAGATAAGGCGATTAACCATGAGCGGATCGCCAAGAATCATGCACAGTTAATCGCTTTATTGGAAACGTTAGCGTTAGTTTTACCCGTAAAAGCGGCTCATATTCGTCAAACGCGCGACTTTATTATTGAGTTGGCCAAACAACGTGTTCAAGCGATTCAACTCGACCAGCCGCCAGTGATGGAGTTTTGGGATATGTTCGATTATCTGCAAGATAATGAAGCGTTTGGTGTGAATCATAGCGTTGAGCAGGGTGTTTATGCGGTGAATTTTAACCATATTGCACAGGTGGCCAGTGAACATCGTCAATCGATGTTGTTAAATACAGATATTAAGAATTTATTGAAATCGGGCCGAATGCGTAAGTTTGTGGGCGTTAAGACGGTGAGAAGTGTGGTAAACAGTCAGTTTAATAGTTCGCTTGCGGTGGGGAGTACACTTAAGAAGCCCGAAGTGATTAAGTGTTGGGTGTTTCAGGATAACAGTGAGAGTTAGTTTGTCGTCAATTCATCTATAGGCTGCCGGTGTGCAGCCTTTCTTTTATCTGTAGAAAGCCATCAAGTAGATATCATAAATACTCTGAATAACAAAAGAGAGAAGATATGGATTGTGTACGATAAATAAGCATTATTAAGTGTCTTTTATATAAATAGAGAATTTGTGGGAGGGGTTCGGAAAGCGGTTACAATGGTTACAAAATCAAAATAGTCTTGTATCTTATTGATAGTATATATAAATATAAGAATAGTAAAAGGTTACAAATGGGTTACTTTGCGGTTACGTGTAACCGTTTTAAGAGGTTACAAATTAAAAGTATAACTTATTGTTTTATAAGGGTGTAACTTTTTAACCCCTGCTTTGTAACCCGTTGTAACCAGTAAATAGTTACAACGGAGTTGTTTGTAATCAGTGAGTTAGAGATGGTTTTAGTGGGATGTAACCGATGTAACCGATTTCCGAGAGAGGGGGGGGATAATGCGAAACTGAATTTTATATAATAGTAAATATGGGCTAATATGTATGACCTTACACTAATGTTATGTTTAAAGGCATGTTTTAATGGACAATAGTATTCAGAATTTAATAAAACTATCAGAAATAGAAGAAAAAAAATTTGCTAGTTTTATAAAGACAACTCGAGGAAAATTGATTTCTCCCCCTAAAGTTGCGGCGCAAAAAGCAACCGAAACTAACCATGATTTAATGACAGGCCTATTGGAACAAAAGCAAGTAACTCAAGCTATTATTCAACTGCGTGAATTAGCTTATGATGAATTCTTAAAAGAAGAATCTGTATTTAATGCTGTAATTTTAAAAGAAATAGGTGAGAAATTTGCGGCGCCAAAAGCAAAATTAGAAGAGCTATGCGCCCAATTATCGTTACCTGACTTGACTGACCTCGAATCATTAACACATACAATTACAGAGTTGTTTGGTAGCTATTCTGGATATATTAGTCCTTATATTTATCAACTTTGTTTGAGTAATACTCAATCAAGAAGGTCTCGCGCTGGGAAAACGTTTGAAGGGATAATTTATTTTCTATATGAATACTATGGTTATCCTTTTGAATCACAAGCCTCAATAGGTAAAAAAGCTTTCACTGAACTAGGGTTAGGTAAAGTGGTCGATTCTATCCTACCAGGTATAAGTGCTTTTAACCAACGTAGAGATAAAACAATTGTTGGAACAATGAAAACTACATTAAGGGAACGTTGGCAAGAGGTTGTGGAAGAAGTGGCAAGATCTAATCTTCCTAATATTCATTTGCTTACTGTTGATGATAATATTTCATCATCAAAGGCAGAGCAAATGGCTCGTCATAACATAGTGTTGGTTGTCAGAAATGACATCAAGAATTCTGATACAATGAAAGACAAAAGAAGTATTATTGACTTTGAGACGTACTTTTTAGATGAGTTACCAGCAACATTAAAATTTTGGAATTAGTAGCATTATGATAAAGGTCATTGATCTTTTTGCCGGCATAGGTGGAATTCGTTTAGGGTTTGATCAAGCATTTGGTGGCGTAAACTGTGTTTTTACCTCTGAAATAGATAAGTTTGCTATTCAGACGTATAAAGCTAATTTTGGTGATGACAATATTCATGGCGATATAACTGAAATTTCAGAATTCGATGTACCTGAGCATGATATTTTACTCGCAGGATTCCCATGCCAGCCTTTTTCACAAGCAGGGTTGAAGAAAGGATTTTCAGATACTAGAGGGACACTTTTTTTTGACATTGAGCGCATCCTTCTGGAAAGAAAACCAAAAGCATTTTTACTTGAAAATGTTAAGCAGCTTCGTGGACATGATAAAGGTAGAACACTTCAAGTTATATTAGACCATCTTAAAGATGCCGGTTATGTTGTTTATCACGATGTTCTTAAAGCCCGAGATTTCGGTATTCCTCAAAATAGAGAGCGTATTTTTATCGTTGGTTTTTTAGATCAGAGTGTTGAATTTAAATTTCCTGAACCAGTTGGGATAGAAACAAAAGTTGGCTCGATACTAGAACCAAAAGTTGATGATTTATATACAATTTCAGATAAGTTATGGGAAGGTCATCAACGCCGTAAAATTCAGAATAAATTGAATGGTAAAGGTTTTGGCTATGGTCTTTTTAATGAAGAATCAGCTTATACAAATACTATTTCAGCTCGCTACTATAAAGATGGTAGTGAAATATTAATAGAGCAAAAGGGAAAAAATCCCCGTAAAATCACCCCAAGAGAAGCGGCTAGGTTGCAAGGTTACCCAGATACCTATGAGATACCTGTTTCTAACGCTCAAGCGTATAAGCAATTTGGTAATAGTGTCTGTGTTCCAGTCATTGAAGCTATAGCTAAAGAAATGCGAAAAGCGATGAAGTTATAAACAGTAAATGATAGCCGCAACTTCGGCTATCATTTGAAACAAACATTAGGCAATATGAATTTTTATACGACTTTCTAATGTTGGATCAGTAGTGAAAATTTGGTTTAGTTTTCCTTTTATAATCTTAACGGTTTGCTCTATGTCATTTTTAAACTGCTCTAGACATTCACTATATTTTGGATTTTCAACCTCAAAATCTTCTGTAGATTGATCCTTGTCAAGGATGTCATTTATATTAAATTCTGTCATATATATGAATTTATAAAATGATTTTACTAACTCAAAGTTGCCAACTTCTTCAAATAGAAGTTTTATTATATCATTAATATCGATACTTTGTATTAATGTATTGTTTTTTCTGAAGTAATTAGAATCAATTGTCTCATAATCAGAGACTCTTAAAAGAAAAGGTCCTTTATTAGGAAAGAAAAAAAATTGAGAGGATACGTAAGGTTTTATTAAGTAAGTTATTATCTTCTTAAGTTTAAATAAATCATCTTGTGTTTTATTGGGGTTTGGGATATTTTCTTGAGTTTTAAATTCGAGCTCATTCAACTCATCATAAAAATAATTTAATATACTATGTTTATTGATTTTTTCTTTTAATAATTTTATATGGGTCTCCATATTTTTTATTCTGGAAGTTTCATCTCCATTGGATTCTATGCATTGCTTATAATTTTCACAAATATTATGAATAATACCTTTTATAGTGACATTAAAGAATTGAGTGAATTTCTCATCCTCTCCATAAATAGTAATTAAGTTTAGTAAAGTATATATATCAACATTGTAATTCTGTATGTTAGAGATGTGTTCTATTTCATCTTTAGTTAATGGATTGATAGTGTTAACTATTTTCCCAACTATTTTATCGGCATGGTCATTTTTATTTAGAGTGTCATTCTCTTTAAACAAGTCGTCTAGTTTGACTTTTAAAGAATGATAGTTAACATAAGTTTTTTCGAATATTTCATTTAATAATTCCAAACATATGCTTATTGTTTTTAATGATTTAAGATTGATTCTTGATTGTTTGAATTTATTCGCTAGCATGTTATCAATAGAATCGGTAGTTAAACTTTTTTCTATTTTGCTTTCATTTTCAGATAGCGTATACAGTGATGTATTTATAACCCCAATGCTTTTTAAATACGATAAAAAAACAAATAACCCATCAAATTGGTTGGGTTCTCCATTTGGTTTAAAATCAATATAATGATAATAAAATATGAACATCTTATATAGTATCCTAATGTTCTTTATTTTACAGTCTTTAATTATTGACTTAAATTCATCAAATGCTATTTGGAGTTTTTTTACATCATAATTTTTTGTGTTTAGGGTGAATAATTGATGGATAGCTTTGTTGATTTCACCATCGGTAGGGGAGTATCTAATTATATTAGAAAATATTTTATCAAATGTAATTAATTCGTTGCTAATCTCATCATGTATTTTATCAAGATTTGAGATTATTATAAATTTGCAGCTAAAATTTTGAGTTATTCTATGAGCTAACGCTATTAAGTCTATTGTTTTTAGAGTTTCACCTTTTCGTTCTAAATCATCTAAAATAATAATGGTCTTATTTAATCGATTCGGTACGAAATTTGTTATATCGAATGATGCATTTCTGAACTTTAGTTTTTTATCAATTTTTAGAGTGTCTTTTATTAAGTTAGTTACTCCATCTTTATTAAAGTACCTTATATTATCGTGAATATTTCTTTCAACATCTTCTATCTTATTCATTCCCAAAAGAGATACATAAGATTGAGAGTCAAATCGGTGGCCATGGTTGATAGTCTTTAAAAGATTAAGAGTGTAGAAAGTTTTACCTATTCCCCAATCACCAACTATCATTAATCCCGAATTATATTCTTCTGATAAAAATGATTCTATCTTGTTTCTCATATCGTGTCCTTCAGTTGAGATTATTAATTTTGTATTTAATTAAGTTTTAAAAAATTGCATTATAATGAATAAATAGAAATTTGTCTTATTACCCATCAAACCCCATACACAGCCTAACTTCCAACCATCCACACACCTGCACAAAATCCCACACCTTTTGTGTGCGGGCGAGGCGGGGGAGCAAGCGCGCGCAAAGGGGTAAAGATTGGCCGCGCTGGCTATGATGTGATTAGCTCATTAGTAGTGTTATTTGTGAGTATTCAGGCTGTACAGCCAAGATGAGATAAAAAATAGATTCTGTATGCCGAATAGATAGAACGGCGCTGGGGCCGTTCTATTGTGTTTGAGCGGAAATGTTTGTGATCAGGTTCCCTACACTAGGTTGGAAATAGATTACTTTCAGTTATGTTCTCTGTACTTAGCTTGTGATGAATTATTTATAATTCGGCTCTTTACCTTTCTCCTGTGTCAAAAAATCCAGCAACGCATATTGTTTAAAGCGGATCGCCTCAACGCCTAGCATGTCATTAATTGACTTCATGCTTTCCATCAGTGGCAATAACTCATTGAACCAAAAAACCATTGCGGCCTTTTCGATATCGCCGAGGCTACCGGAACCTTGCGGAATGATCCCCATCAACTGCGGTGGGATGCGGTGCATTGCCAACAAATCATCGCGTGTGGTGTCTTTGATACCAACAAACTCATCTTTTGCACTGATTTGTGAGAATGGCATGATTTGAATCCCATCCTTGCCGCCATTGGCTGCATACACAAAAATATTCTTAAATGCTTTACCATTGCGGGCTTCGGTGAGTGATTTTTTTAATGACTCGACTGCCTTGTCGTCGGCCAATGCCGCGGAAAGATAAACCATCACACCGGCGTGACTGCCGTTCTCATAATAGTTTGTCCGAAATAGGGTGGCTGAATGATTCAAATTTGCTGAAATTAGTCCAGCTAAATAATCGGGTACGCCATAAATCTCTTGATGAATACAGGGGTTTTTCAGGTGAATAACGCTATTTTTGCGGAACTCATAAGCATCTTGGTAATTCTTCACTTGCCAGAACTGCCCCTCATTCACACCGGCGCGGGTGTATTTTGCCAATGAGGGTTTAAGTGCCTGTATGTCGCCGAGCCTGTTGATACGTTTTTCGAGGTAGCCATTGCCAAAAACCACAAAATCTTGTGCAAATGAAATGAAATCAGGTCGTGATAAATAGGGTGTAGGTTCAAAGCAACTGGTGATCACATTGCGCTTAAATACCAAGGGGGATTGATGATAAGCCGCAGATGACGTAAAAGAGCGCGCAATACCATTAAAATCAATCGGGGTTTCATACCAGCGGCCATTGTGGGCGCACTCCATGCAGTCGAGTAAATCGCTACCACTAGACACAATAGAGGGCGGGTCAAAAGTAAATGAGCAAAATTCAGGGGCTTGTGCTTGTTCGTCTGTTGCTGTTAATTCAGTTGCTTGTTCCATGTTTAAAACTCCATTACTTGCGCGCCAGTGCCGCCAGTTTCACTGGATATGGCTTCGTTAGAGAAAATGTTCATTGCCGCCCATGCCAGATCGCCATGGTCTAAACCACGTACACGGCTTGATTCATACGTGATAATCCCGCTTGGGGTTTGAATTTTTTTGATAGTCATAAAAGAGGTGATCAGCGGTTTATGTAACCCCGCATCGTATTCAAAGCGGCCACTACGAATAAGCATCTGCATTTTCATGATCATCATGCGTTTTATCGGGGCTGAGTAGTTGAGTAGATTGGCCGCAGGGAAGAATTTCACAACTAGCTCGTGAACGGCTGCGCCAGTACCACCGGTGCCATCAATCGTGATGGATTGCACGTTATAACGCTGTGTAATACGCCTGATTTCTTCGGCTTGTTTCTCGAATGCCATACCGCGTAATTGAATAGTTTCAATAATGCGAAATTTGCCACCACTTACCGCCGGTGGTGACGCGATAACAAGCCCTAAACCATCGCCATTATCCCCCGTGCCGGTTGGGTCGGCACCCACCCAAACAGGACGATTACCTAATGGGCGCGGGGCGTAAGGTTTCCAATCGGCCCATACATGGTTGTTATAACCATCCACGCCGCAGTTAATCAATGCATCGTAGCTGAATGCCCGCTCACCGGTTTTAACAAACTCACATTCGTATAAATTGCGAAAATCGTCAGGCGGGTTTTCGTCTTTAATTTCTTCTAAATCAACACGATCAAGACCACGGGCGATAGCATCGTGAATATTAACGATTTGTCGCCACATTTTATCCGCACATTTGTGACCAAACGTTAGGACCTTATGTGAAAGCTCAATGATTTTACGTTCTTTTTCGGGTTTTCCTTTGTTATACAAGTCACCTGTCCAAAATGAATAGGCCTCGTGATCTTCACTGGATGGAGTCGAAAAGTAGGTACGTCGTAAATGGGTATGTGATGCCATAGCCGAGGCGACTTTACGTAATTCTAAGAAACGCGATACCCAAAACACCTCATCAAAATAGAGGTCGCCAGTGTACGATTGCGCTGTCGCAGCTGCCGTGCCAAGAAAAAACAGAATACCGCCGTTGGATAACATAATTTCGTCACCGCCTTTAAGCTCAACGCCGACTTGCCTTGCGAGCAATTGAATAAAGCGTTTGAACTGAAAAGCTTGGGCGCGGCTAGCAGAGAGAAATATCTGGTTATTGCCAGTTTCCAATGCGGTTAATAAGGCCTCGCGGGCAAAATACCACGTGGCACCAATTTGCCGTGATTTAAGAATAAAGCGGTTTCGTTGGGTGCGTTCATCCCACCATTGGCGCTGATACTCAAATAAGCTATCCAACACCAAAGTTTTTAGTTGTTCGATTTGCTCTGGGGTGAAATGGTTTTTTGGTGTTTTAGTCTTGGCCGTGACTGAACTTTGCTTTTTCGCTTCTAACCGTTCAAAGCGATCTAATTGCCGATTGAGAAAATCCACCGTTTTAAAGTCATGTGCGGTCATGGTGTCTTTCGCCATGATACGCAGCACTTTTACATGCGTTTGGTCATTCACGCGATGAATAGGGGAAGCCTCATCCCACTTATCACGTCGTCGCCATGAATAAATTGTATGAATACTTGTGCCCAGCCGTTTTGCAATCTGCGAAACGCTGTAAGCCTGCCAATAAAGCTCTTTGGCCTCTTGTCGTGGGTCAATGTCTGTTTTCATCATGTTGTCACTTTGTCACGCCCGCGCGTAACCCTCTATGAATAAGGGTTCTCATAGCCTTGTGAGAACCGTAACCCTTTGAGCAAAAAGAAAATGATTGCGATAGTAGCGTTATCGAAATGACAGAACTGTCAGGAATGGAGATTGATTTATGCCACAGGGTAAAAAAACGCGTCAGATAAAACTGGTTGCTTGCGCCGAAGGAATGACACTTAACGGTTTTCCCGTTGAGCGTGAACATATAGAGCAGATGGCGAAGGACTATGATCCTAATTTTTATTGTGGCCGCGTGAATTTAGACCACATTAAAAGCCTGTTTCCAGATAGCCAATTTCGCAGCTATAGCATGATTTCAGCGGTTAATACCGTCGAACTTACCGAGGGTGAGCTAAAAGGTAAATTAGGCTTAGAAGTCACTATTGAGGTTGATGAGCTGAAAGATGAATACATTGTTAACCTGAATAAATCTGGCCAGAAGATTTTTTCCAGTATTGAATATTATCCCTCGTTTCCACAAACCAAACGCGCCTATTTAACCGGCGTGGCATTAACCGATTACCCTGCGGCCGTAGGTTCTCGCCCAATTGAACTTAGTACCGCATCCCGCGGTTTACCTGAGATCGGTAATCGATTTACCGCATCATTAGAAACGCAATGCCATTTGTTGAGTGAGCAACGAGCGGAACATCAAGAAGATAAAGAAGCCGGTAAAAAATTCTTATCCACGGTGAAACAGTGGCTAGGACTTGAACGTAATCACAATTCAGAAGAAGCCGCCAACTTACAAAAAGCCATTGAATTAACCGCGCAGCAATGCGGCACGTTATTAACTGAAAATGAAGCGCAAAAGCGAGCGTTATCGCAGCTTACCAATGACTTTAATGCATTAAAGCAAAAGCTTGAGCTAACAGATAGTTCGGGAGAAGGTCGCCCGCCAGTGACCGGCGGCTCTACCAAGTTGGCCGAGTATTAATTCTGGCTTCACTTTCTTAAATTCAAATAAATAAAAGGTTTTTACTATGGGTATCAGTAATGAATCACTCGCGAATTATCTCTCATGGCTTGACCAACAAGCCCGATTAAACGGGGTACGCCGTGAGGGCTCGTCGTTAAATTTTAGTGTTGATCCAACGGTTCAGCAGCGTTTAGAAAAAGCCAAAATGGAAAATAGCCCATTTCTAAAACAAATTAATTCATTTGGTGTGACGGACCAGGAGGGGCAAAAGGTATTTGGTTCCGTAAATGGACCGATCGCTAGCACTAACACCTCTAACACCGATCGCCGTAATCCTGAACAAGTGAATGATGAAAATAGCGACGATTATCGTTGCGAGCAAACGAACTGGGATACTTACGTACCTTATTCATGGCTCGATGCATGGGCGGGGCACCCTGAATTTCAGCCGATGATTAGCCAACTAATTGCACAGCAAGAAGCGAATGACCGCTTAATGATTGGTTTCAACGGTATTCAGCGAGTGAAAAAGTCCAATAAAGCCGAAAATCCATTATTACAAGACGTCAATATCGGTTGGCTACAAAAAATCCGTGAAGCAGCGCCACAGCGCGTGATGAAAGGCGTCACACTGACTAATCGTGATGAAAATGGAAAGATCATTGCCAAAGGCACGTATGCCAATGTGGATGCGATGGTATTTGATGCGGTGAATTCACTGTTAGACCCATGGCACCGCCGTGCGCAAGGTTTAGTGGCCATCACGGGCTATCAGCTTTATACCGATAAAAATTTCAAAATCATGAACAAGCACAGTGAGCAAAATCCCAACATGGAAATGCTCGCCGGTAATGAATTATTGAAACTCAGTTCAATGGGCAATTTACCAACGCTACAAGTGCCATTTTTCCCTGATGGCACAACATTAATCACTACCTTTAAAAACCTCTCAGTGTACTGGCAGAAAGGCAAATATCGCCGTGTGATCAAAGATGAGCCGGAATATAACCGCGTAGCGACGTATTCGTCGGGGAATGAGGGCTATGTAATTGAAGATTATGGCCTATCTTGCCTGATTGAAGGTATCAACTACGCAGAAAATAAAGACATTTAAGCCAATATTAGGGAAACCAAATGGAACATTTAACACCGGCACAGCAACATTGGCAAAAAGTGATGGCCTCACGTCGTGGTGAATCTAATGGCGAAATGTCACGAGCCGATATGACAGCATATGAAAATATTTTGCATCGTCTACGTGCTGACCAATCGCAGTTAAGCAACATTCAAGGCAACGACCGAAAAGCCGCTTATAAACGTGAAATCTTACCTAATTATCAAGGTTGGATTGAGGGTGTGTTGGAAAGTCAAAGTGGTGTGGCCGATGAGGTCTTTACTCGCACCTTGGTTTGGTACATCGACGCCGGTTTATATGCTGATGCGTTAAAAATGGCGGAATATGCCATTCAATTTAATTTGCCGTTGCCTGATAACTACAACCGCACCTTAGCCACTGTTTTAGTGGATGAAATTTGCGACTGGTCATTAGCCGTTAAAGCCAGTGGTAAAGAGGGTGAGGTGACAGCGTCACTTGATGAGTTGCTAGTGTTAGAGCGCATTACCGAGAAGTCAGATATACCCGATGGCGCGCGAGCCAAGTTGTATAAGGTGATTGGTTTAACACTAAAAGGTGATGAAAATCAACAAGCTTTAGCACTCGAATATCTGCAAAAAGCCATTCTTATCGATAAAGACATTGGTGTGAAAAAAGAAATTGAACAGCTATTACGGGCAGTTCGCAAGCAAGACGACGAAACGCCTAAAAAATAGCAATAACCGAGTTGCACCCGCAAGCCACGGAGGCACAGCAATAATAAAGGGCTAATCCTCTTATGTTATCGCTGTCCACCTCCGTTTTCTCAGAGGGTAAATCATGAGCTTAGTGGCTACAAAACAGATCCATTCCGTACAAGAAGAAAGCATTAACGATGGTGACGAAAAAATCACCTCGGGCGACTTCTGGCCAGTGATTGTGCTTGCTCAATTAAGGCAGTCGATGCGCTTGACCGGCAATGTCACTACAAGTCGATTAAAGCATATGGCCACGGAAGCGGTTTTGTATGTCAATCAGCTATTGGATGAGTGGCGTGAAGTACAAAAAAATAACGGATTCAATCAATTATCTGAGGTGCCTTCACCTCAAATTAACGACACCACGGCGATAATTTTTCGTTATCACCATGCGGTGTATAGCTTCACGAAAGCGTTATTGATTGAAAACTACCGCGATATCGACACAACACGCGAGGGTGAAAAGCACGCTCAAGCCCTAAGTACACAAGTCGATGATTTACGCCGCGATGGACAAAATGCGGTGCGGGATATTCTCGGTAAATTACGCATGTTTGCGGAGCTCGTTTAATGAAAGTGCAGGCGTTGCAAGGTGACACCGTTGACCTATTATGTTGGCGGCATTATGGGCGCACTCAGGGCATTGTGGAACAAGTATTACAGGTCAATCCGAATCTGGTAGAGGGCGGCATACAGCTTGCCGCGGGGCAATGGGTGGAACTACCCGATATTGCACCGGCGGCACAACAAGAAATGATCCAACTTTGGGATTAATAAAAAGGGATTAATAGCATGAGTGAATGGTACAGCCGCCTATCTTACACCCTTTCAGGATTCGGTAGCTTCTTCAGCGGGTCAGGCATTTTAGGTTTTTTTGGTGATTTTTCTTTGTATGAATGGGGTTTCTTGGCTGGGCTGATTGCCAGTATTTCGTTAGGTGTAATGACCTATCGGCTAAACCGTCGTGAGCAGATAAAGCGCACTCGTATATTAGAGCGTTATTTTTCACGCCATCCCATTACTGAGCGTGATATTCAAAACATCGTAAAAGTCACAGAGCAATCACCAAAGGATTTATGAAATGAATACAAAATCACGATTAAGTCAGGCGGTAATTGCGTTGATTATTTCAGGTGCCAGTGGCGGTGCGATCCTCTCCGGCTTTTTGGATGAAAAAGAGGGTAATACACTCAAGGCTTATCGTGATGCGGGCGGCGTTATCACCATTTGTCGCGGGGTAACGCGTATTGATGGCCAGAAAATCAAACTGGATACCAAACTCACGCAAGGGGAATGCGACAAATTAAATTGCATTGAAGCAGATAAAGCCATTTCATGGGTTAAACGTCATGTTTATGTACCACTCACAGAGCCACAAATTGCTGGTATCGCGTCATTTTGCCCTTATAACATTGGTCCTTCCAAATGTTTTTCATCCACCTTTTATCGAAAGTTGAACGCTGGTGATATCAAGGGCGCCTGTGCTGAATTACCCAAATGGACGCGTGATGGCGGCAAAGATTGCCGACAAACCAAAGGCCAGCCAAACGGCTGTTATGGCCAAGTGATCCGCCGTGACCAAGAGGCCGAATTACTGTGCGGTGAGTGGAAGCAATGATGGTCAGTTATCGTCATGTTTTATTAGGATATTTGGCTGTTGCGCTAGTCAGTGGTGGGGCGGCAATCGGTATCACTCGATTGGTTTATCAGTCCAAATTAGATGCAACTGAATTGGGGCATCAGATGGCGCTAAATGCTATCAGCGCCCAAGCCTTTATTGATGCGACTGAAAAACTCGCCCAATTACAAAAAGCACAAGATACCGCGCATCAGCTTGATGTGGCCTATAACCAGAGGTTATTAAATGAACAAAATGATTCTCAGCGTTTGCGTGATGATTTGCTCACTGAGCGTCGCCGCGTGCGGTTCGCCAGCGCCGACCTTGCAACCTGTCAGCTCGCCATCAATCACACTGCCCGCACCGGCAGCGTGGGCGATGTTGCCGCCGTCGGACTCACTCGAAAAGGTGGACTTATTGTTCACGATATCCGAACCGGAATTAAGCGAGACAGAGCGAAAATAAGCTATTTACAGGGCTATATCCGTGACGTGATCGACCAGTGCAAGGCGAACAAATGAAATACGTCACTTTGTTATTTATCACACTGTTTTTAATTACCTTTTTCTTTAGTGGCTTGGTGCTATTACAAGAGCCTAAATGTGCTACGGCATCACCACAAGAACGCGTTGAAATGCGTTGCCAAAAAGCACTGTATGACTATCGGGGGAAATAATGCTAAAGCCGAACTTATTACGCCAAATTATTGTTGAGCAAATTCCTTTCTTCAAGCAAGACCCTGATTTATTAGAGGTCTATATAACAGAGGGCGGCGTACAGGCCACGGGTACACAATCAGCCTCTTACTTGAATGAATACCAAATTCAGGTGTTGGCCATGGATTATACCGGCGAGTTAAGCGAGCTCTCATTGGCGATATTGATGTTTGCCCGAAAGCATCAGCCAGACTTGTTATTTAACCCTGATAAACGGGCGAATGGCATTCGTTACAAAGCGGATATTCTCGACAATGAAAAAATCGACGTGCTGTTTACCATTCAAGCCTCTGAACGGGTGATCGTCAAAAAAGAGAATGGAAAAATTACTCAGACTCATATTACAGAGCCAACACCAGCACTGCCGATGCCTGCATGGGATATTGTCATTGATGAGGGGGTGATGACTCATGAGTGATAACAACCTGTTTATGCAACTTGAAAATGAGCTTAATGGCTTGTTATCCACAACCTCACCGGCTTATCGCCGAAAACTTACTGGCAAATTGGCGCGGGCAATTCGTGCCGACCAACAAAAGCGTATTCGCAGTCAAAAAAATGCGGACGGTTCGGCCTATAAGCCTCGTAAACACAAGGTATTACGGGCACAGCAGCAAATTCGGTTTATTCATCGTGGTGATGTTCGAACTTTGAGAAATTGGCAAGGTTCAAAAGGCAAGAGAGGTAAAACTATCACCGGATTTGATGAAGATAGAGGCGCGGTAAGAACTTTTTATCGTCAAGATATTGCCCGTTTTCTAGATATCAATTTTTCATCGATAAAACGCAGTACCAAGCGTAAAGTCCCGATGTTTAAGCGACTCAGAGCAGCGCGATTTCTACATATCCGTAATAACCAAGACAGTGCGATTGTGGGCTTTCAAGGCAAAGCCGCCGCCATTGCCAGAGAGCATCAATATGGGCTTGAGGGCGCGGTGAATCAATTGGCGCGGGCGCGTTACCCAAAGCGTGAGTTGTTGGGGCTTTCAGAGCATGAGCGCCTTGGCTTGTTAGAAATGATTTATCTCGATTTAGTGGGGCAGCTATGAATTCACAAGAGCTATACCGCTTGCTCAGCAATATTTTCCGTCAAGGTGTGGTCACCGAGGTGGATTTAGACACTAGTTGTTGCCGTGTTCAATCGGGTGAATTGGTCACGGATTGGATTCGATGGTTAGTTTATCGCGCCGGTGAATCTCGCAGCTATTGGGCGCCAACGGTGGGTGAGCAAGTATTGATTGGGGCAATGGGAGGCGAGTTAACCACCGGTTTTGTCCTTGGGTCGCTGTATAGCAATGACAATCCCGCGCCGTCACATTCAGCTAATGCATTGAACCATACCTTTTCCGATGGTGCGGTTATCGAATACGAGCCGGAAAACGGAACATTAAAAGCGGTTGGCATTAAAAAAGCGGTGATTGAAGCTAGTGACGAAATTACGGCCACAACTAAAAAAGTGATTTGCAAAGCCTCTATTGAAATCAAATTTGATACACCGAATGTGATTTGCACAAACAATCTCACCACTGCCACGTTAAATGTGGAAAAGGGCGGTGAAATGACCGGTAACTTTAACCATACCGGCGGGGCGATAACCTCCAATGGTGTGGTTATTCATACTCACCAGCACAGTGGCGTGCGTTCTGGCGGTGAAACTTCAGGGAAACCCGTATGAAGTATTGCGGTATGAATGCGAAAACAGGACGCAGCCTAAATGATGGTGAACATATTCGCCAAAGTATCGCCGATATTTTGCGAACGCCGATCGGTTCGCGAGTGATGCGCCGCCAGTATGGCTCAATGTTATATGACCTGATTGACCAACCACAAAACCCTGCGTTGCGCCTCAAAATTATGAGCGCGTGCTATATGGCACTGATGCAGTGGGAGCCGCGAGTTAGGTTGCAAGCAATTGATTATGTTCGTTCAGATATTGGCGAAATGGCGGTGAGTTTATCCGGCGTGATAGTGCCATCGGGTGAGCCAGTTTCGATTTCTATTCCTGTGAGGTAAAAGTATGGCAGCCAGTATTGATTTAAGTTTATTACCCGCACCGGATGTGGTCGAAATATTAGATTTTGAGGTGATATTTAGTGAGCGCAAAGCCGCATTAATTTCTGCTATGCCGTCGGAAAAGCGGGAAGCTATCGCCCGTACTTTGGAATTAGAATCCGAGCCCCTAACCAAATTACTGCAAGAAAATTGTTACCGCGAATTGATTCTACGCCAGCGCGTCAATGAAGCAGCGCGTGCAAGCATGGTGGCTTTTGCTACTGGCGCTGACCTTGATCAACTCGCGGCCAATAATAATGTTCAACGCCTAATATTATCCGCCGGCGATGAAAATGCTATTCCACCTATTGCGCCGGTGTATGAGTCAGATTCTAACTTACGTTTGCGTATTCCTGCCGCCTTTGAAGCGCTAAGCGTAGCGGGTCCGATTGGCAGCTATGAATATCATGCTCGCAGTGCTGATGGTCGGGTATCAGATGCCTCAGTGATTAGTCCTGCACCGGCTTATGTCACCGTAACGGTGTTATCTCGTGAGGGAAACGGCAGAGCACCCGTTGATCTCATTGAAAAAGTTACTTTAGCGTTAAACGATGAAGATGTTCGCCCCGTAGCTGACCGTGTCACCGTGCAGACAGCTACCATTGTTAACTATGAAATTGACGCCGTGATCTACTGCTATCCCTCGCCTGAATACGAACCGATCACCGCCGCCGCCGAGGCGCAATTAAAACGTTATACCACTCAACAACATCGGTTAGGCCGTGACATTGTTCTCAGTGCTATTTATGCCGCGCTACATGTTCAAGGCGTTCAGCGTGTCGAACTGAAAAAGCCGGTTGCCGATATCAAGCTTGATAAAACGCAAGCCAGTTATTGCACACAAATTAATGTGGCACTTGGGGGATCTGATGAATAGCCAATTATTGCCGGTTGGCTCGTCACCGTTAGAACTCGCAGCGGCTGAATCACTCGCGCAAATTGAGCGCGTGCCTATTCCTATTCGTGAATTGTGGAACCCTGATTTATGTCCAGTACATTTGCTGCCGTATTTGGCGTGGGCGTTTAGTGTTGATCGCTGGGATAAAAACTGGTCAGAAAAAGCCAAGCGAGATGCGATTAAAGCCGCGATGTTTATTCATAAACACAAGGGCACAATCGGAGCCTTACGCCGTGTGGTTGAGCCATTGGGCTATTTAATTCGCGTGATTGAGTGGTGGAAAACCAACGAAACCGCCGGCACGTTTCGCCTTGATATCGGTGTTCTTGAAACCGGTATCACTGAGGAAATGTATCAAGAGTTAGAAGCGTTAATTTTTGATGTGAAGCCAGCGAGCCGTCACCTTATCGGGCTGACTATTCGGCTTGAAACGCGGGGCGATATCTACTGCGCCGCATCAAGCTATACAGGCGACTCAGTGACTGTTTATGCTTATACGCCGCCGCTAATTTCTGTCTCTGGCCTTGATGTTCACGGCGCAGCTATTCACCTAATTGATGAAATGAGGATTAATCCACAATGAAATACTTTGCTCTACTCACTAAATTAGGTGAGAACTTATTAGCCCAAGCCACCGCGCTAGGCACAAAGCTAGAACTAACGCATATGTCCGTCGGTGATGGCGGCGGTGCATTACCGACACCCGATACGAATCAAACAAAGCTAATCGCCGAAAAACGTCGAGCGGCTATCAATACCTTGTTTATTGATGAAAAGAATAAAAATCAAATTGTTGCAGAGCAGATTATCCCTGAATCCGAGGGCGGTTGGTGGATACGTGAAATCGGTCTGTTTGATAAAGCCGGTAATTTAATTGCTATCGCAAACTGCCCCGAAACCTATAAACCACAATTAGCTGAGGGCTCAGGCCGCACACAATCAATTCGTATCGTATTAATTGTGAGTCACACTGAGTCAGTCACATTAAAGATTGATCCATCGGTAGTACTTGCGACCCGTGATTATGTGAATACTGAAATCACTGTAGTCGATAAAAAGATTGATGCACTATCGGCGCAAACCAAACTGGATTTAAATAAAAAATTCGATAAAGCGAATATTTCAGGCCAGAAAGGCAACGATAACGACAGAGTCCCTAGTCTGAATTTGTTTACTACAGAAATTGGTAAGCTTGCAGTAATTGGGTACAGCTATTCAAAAATTGAATCAGACGGCAGATATCAACCTAAAGGGAATTACGCACCTGCGGGTGACTATGCAACCAATACAGCATTAAACAACGGCCTTAATTCTAAAATGGATGTAAGGTTCATGAATACCGGAGTTGGTAACGATGTAACATGGAAAGGACAACACGCGTTCACGCAAGTAGGGATTGGTGAGGTTGGAATGGGTGGTAAGCGTATGTGGCTTACATTAGATGGACTTTCTATGAATCCAACAGGTAACAGTTTTTATAACGTTAAATGGCCTGAAAGAGCAGGAAATTTAATGCTCCATGGTGATTTTGGCGTCGGTAGTCAATCTGTGTACTCCAGTATTGATAAAACCCGCCCTACTGTTAATGGATTTCGCACGTATGATGCCTCATTGACTAATACAATTAATAAAAATTTGATTGGCGTTACCTTATCTTGGGCTGCTAATGGAGCAGGTAGAGCCGTAAAAGTACTTGCGTGCGAGGGAGGCAGTGCTGCATATCCAAACTGGTACTCATTATCTTATACAAGCAGTGAGACCGTTCCCTTTACTCAAATGTTTTACACAACAGCCAATGCTAAAACGGATCGGAACGGACACTTAAAAGTATCAGGTATATCTGAGGAACTTAGTGATTATCCGGTAGGCGCACCTATTCCATGGCCTCAAGCTACCGCTCCGTCAGGTTTTTTAGTTTGCAATGGCCAATCATTCAATAAAACAACGTATCCACTTCTAGCAAAAGCATACCCAACAGGAGTTTTACCTGATTTGCGGGGAGAATTCCTTCGTGGCCTTGATGCTGGGCGTAATATTGATAGTGGACGTGTAGTTTTGTCTAATCAGGTGCATTCATACCAACAGCATACTCATGATATTAAATTGAATGGGGCGAGTGGTAATGGGGGATTAGAGACAAGAGCTATGCGTACGCTTGGTCAGAACTTAGGTACATTAAATTTTACGACAGAAAACTCAGGCTCAAGTGGTGAAACTAGACCTCGTAACATTGCATTTTTATATATCGTGAGAGCAGCATAATGAAAAATTATAATTTAGAGATTGAACAAGCCGAAATTGGTGACAATGGTTTAGCAACAAAAGCAGGTTGGATTAAAGTCTATATTGCAGACCCACAAACGCGCGAATATTTAAACGCAAGCATGGAGAATATTTATTTTGATGTGAGTGTATCAGCGGGTGCTTATGTTGACGCGCCTGAATTACCTACAAAAACAGGTTTTGCGGTAGTTCGCAGTCAAGATGAAACGAAATGGGAAATTGTTGTAGACCATAGGACAAAAACCGCTTACAGCACTGACAACCGCCAACCGATTGAGATTGATTTTATCGGTGATTTGCCGCCGACATTGACTTTGTTAGAGCCGAAAACTGAGTTTGATAAGTGGAACGGCAAAAAATGGGTCACTGATGTTGAAGCGCAAAAAGCATCATTTGTTGCTATAGCGGATAACGAAAAAAACCAGCGATTAGAAGAAGCCGAGCAACAGATATTAATGCTTGAACGTAAAACTCGCCTAGAAATGGCAACTGATGAAGAAGTTGCGTTACTAAAACAGTGGGAAATATACAGTATTAAAGTTTCTGATATTGATACTTCATTAGCCCCAAATATTGAATGGTCAATGAAACCGGAAGAAGATTAATCTATCTTAAAGCCCCCAGTCAGTGGGGCTTTGTCATCAAATGCTTATAGCGATATTCACTCTTTTTCCCTCACTGATTCATTCTCTCCACTCAACAATAAATATCGTTAAAAAATTATCAAGAACACCAAGAAAGGGAGATAGGAAATTATTTCGTTAAAATTGTGTGTTAATTGTCCAGTCAGCCCAAAGTGAGACATACATTAAGATAATTAATATATTTATTGTGTAGAATCATTTGCGTGTATATTAATTATGGGAAGCACCATGTTCCAACCGCATATTTTAGCTTTGAAAGGCCCAATCAATATAGGTAAAACTACCACAATAAAAATTGTTCGTAGAAAGATATTGGATCATTATGGAAATCAGGCTATAGAAACAGATTTTTTAAGTAAAAGAGCAACATCAGATATTAAACGTATTATCGAAATAGGTGAGTTTAAAATTGGTATTGAGAGTCAAGGTGATCCAGTTGGACCTTCTAAAGGGCTAGGACGTCTTCATGATAGTCTCAAATATTTTGATGAACAAGGATGTAATTTGATTATTTGTACATCAAGAGACAGTGGAAAAACTGCCGAATATATCAATGCATATGAATCTAAATATACCATTATTTCCTATAAAAAAATAAAAGAACCTGAAAATAAAATGGAATCTATATGGAATATAACCGCTACAGAAATATTTAATAAAGTAATTAGCCTATATGATGATTTTAATAAGGCCAAATAATATAAGTAATAAGACGTAGTCATGTAATAGTTTTATTTATTATTCATCTTACAATCCTCTGGAGGTCATATGAGCGTAAAAGAAAGAATTTTGAGTTATCAGATCACACACGGCGTCTTTGATGGTGAAGATCCAAAGGTCAGCGGTATTGCTCAATATGCTGTTGACAACGGATTCGCTTCACTTACACCTAAGCAGCAGAACGTAATAGAACCGTTCTTGACGCAGAGCTGTTCTGGAATAACCGATCCGGGCGGCTATCATAACGAATGTGAACAAACTTTGATGGGTGAAGAATTGCTAGAAGCCTATGAGCTTTGCGATGATAGTGAAAGCCTTGAATGTGAAAGTTGTCGCAGCGAAAGCAGTTTCCATGCATATCAAAGGGATAGACACGAAAGAGAATAGTTTTTTGATTAATAAATAAGGCCGTCTCCTGAAGTGACCCCATAAAGTTGGGCACTTTTAGTTAAGCGGCTTTTTTGGTTTTTTTATTCTTCATCCGACTAATCGTGTAAATAAAACTGTATTTTTATTCAAAACACTCCCATCAACCCCCCAACATCCACACCCGCCAATCTTTCCCTCACATCTTCACTAACCCGACTTAACGACAGTGTAAAATCTATTTTCTTCGCCTTACCGTCGGTAAAAAACTCGGTCCTATCCATAACCAGATTGGTGATTACATACATACCATAAATGGTTCCTGTACCTTCAATCAAAGGCAGTGGCTTAGCCACATAGGCCGATGTTTTCAGTAATTCCAGCGACATATCACCGCCGGTGACTTCGGGGTAAAGCGTGCCGGCCAGTGTGATTTTATCTTCACCGGCGCCGATGTATTGCCATTTTGCACTGCGGCCAACACGGTCATTTTTCACATGTCGCCAATCAAGGGAATGGTTAAAAGTTTGATAAGGGGCGGTGCGCAGCTCAAACACAAACATGCCGTAAATCATCATCATAATTTAGTCCTGATCTTTTAAGCTGGAACGGCGACGGTTATCGCGTTCACGTAATAATGCGGTTAATTGTTGTTTCACAACGTCGGCCAGTTTCTTCTCGTTATTCACATCAACCCCGTGAAAATGTAATTCAAAAGTATTGTATTCAGGCTGCATGATGTGGCGTTCTGGTCGGGTCGGGGATACAGCCACCGGTATTGCGTTTAATTTGGGCTGAATAGGGGCAAAAGTATTGATAAGGGAATCATTGAGTTGAGATAGCAATGATGGTTGCTTTTGGGCGGCAATACGAGGCTCTCGATACAGACCATCAACCGCTGTCACAGATGGAAAGTTTTTAAATACAATATCGCCGAGTTTATTTTTATCGACACTTTCAGCCGCATCGCTTAACGCGGATTTACTGCCTTTGGCTTTACCCTTTTTCTCTGCGCCGTCATAAACCAAAGTACCGTATTTTTCCGCATTTTCTAACGGGTTAACCTCATTAGCTTTTTGCTGTAACTCGCTATTTTTTTCTAGCTGTTTACCGGCAACCATTACGCTACTGGTGATTTTATTGGTTGCCTCGGCTTGTTGTTTTTTGGCTTGCTCATTGGCTTTGGCGGTTTTTCCTGCATAGGATGAAACCGAATTGAGTACCTTAAATGGGTCTTTTTCGTTCGGGTCAACACCCATGGATCTTGCTGCATCGGCGGCGGCACTGGCTGCATCAGGAATAACGCCAAGCTTTTCTAATATCCAACCTAATCCTTTGGCGACTTGCTGAATTGGCCAAAATAGGGCGCTAATTGCTTTCCCTACCACATCACCAAATACCTGACCGGCTTCAGTGCAGGATTTCAATTCTTCGGTAGACAGTTGAACCGGTGAAAGTAATTCTTTAAACCAATTCCACACCTTGCTGACGGCGTTTGAAATGGCATCAAATATCGGTGCGAATGGGGCAAAGGTGGCACTGAATGTTGCGCCCATCGGGGCAAGGGCAGACGTGAAACCATCCCAAAACCCACTAAAAAAGGCTTTAATCGGTTCCCAGTATTGGTAAATCAGCACGCCAGCCGCCACGATGGCTGCGATAAATAGCCCAACAGGGCTCAATAACAAGGAAAAACCGCCGCCAATAACACCAATCGCGTTACTACCGGCAGCCATTAAGCTACTAAATCCAACGGTAACAAGTCCTTTAATTCCAGAGCCAAGAGCCGTTAATGCCCCCAATGGATTGGTGAATAACAAAGAAAGGGCGCCACCGGTAGAGGCTGCACCAGCAAGAATGCTCGTAAAGCCGGTTCGACTAAGCGCCATCACGCTAGATGAAAGCCGGCTAACAGCCCCTTTGGCATTACCAAATATAGGCAACCAGTCGCGCACGCTGCGACCTGTTTTGCCAATGGAAGGAATTAAACTTTTTAAGCCAAACGAAAACGAGCCTAATTTAGGAATAAGTCCACCGAGGCCGCGGCCACCGGTGAGCATAAACACGCTGAGTCGCATAGCCGCAAAAGGTACAATAACCGCTGCCAAAGCAAGGGCTAAGGCACCGAGTGCAGTGACTAAAGTGGCAATGGCAATCCCTCCGACAGCAAGGGCTTGCGTCATTTTCGGGTGTGCTTTCATCCATTGACCAACTTGACCAATAAAGCCAGTCAATGATTGAGTCACACGCCGCAAAGGGGAATCAACATTTTCTTGGATCTCAATACCGAGATCTTCCCATGCAGATTGCAACTGTTTCAGGTCGCCTTTTAAGTTATCAATCTTAACTTTAGCGTTTTTATCAGCTTCACCTTCGGCGCCCATATTGGCCGTTTTCAGCGCGCCATAACGGCCATTCAGCACTGAATCAATTACCGCGCCCATGCCGACCATCGCCTCCTCGCCGAAGATATCTTTTTTCATGCGAATTTGGCTAGCTTGGTCGAATTTACGCATACTTTTACCAATATCTTTTAATATTGTGTCGGCATCGCGCAATTTTCCGCTGGCATCTTTAACGCTAATCCCTAGCTTGTCGAGGGCGGCTTGACCTTTGCCAACAGGGGCAACCATTCGTGATAAGCCGGCGCGGAGTGATGTACCCGCCATACTGCCACGGATACCGTTATCGGCCATGGTTCCTGCCATTGCTGCCATGCTTTCAAGGCTGACACCGAGCTGTGCTGCAATCGGGCCGGCATAGGTCATGGTTTCACCTAGTTGGCGTAAATCGGTATTACTGCGGGTAAAAGTGGCAGTCAGTACATCAGAAACGCGGTTCATCTCATCCGCTTTCAATTGAAATTGCGTCAAAACATTTGAGCCGATATCCGATGCCTCACCGAGATCCATATCACCGGCTAAACCCATATTTAATACGCCACCTAATGCCTGTTTAATGGCATCTGGCGTAAAACCGGCCATGGCCAAAAACTTCTGACCGGCGGCAACATCAGTGGAGGTATAAGCGGTACTGGCGCCAAGTTCACGGGCTTGTTGACGTAACATGGCGAGTTGAGGCGAGTCCTTATCTAATCGGGTCAGAGCTTGAACAGTCGACATACCCTCATCAAAGTCTCGACCAGGCGCAGTGATTCGGGAGCCTGCATAAAGCGCACCGGCACCGCCTGCGGTCGCGATTGCACCACCCGTTGCTAGCTTATTACGTAACTCTTTTGACTTTGCATATTGGCCTTGCGCTCGAGTCACGGCACCTAGTCGCCGGCGCTGCTCATCTAGCTGCCTATTATAGATTTCCGTTCGCCGAGTCACTTGTGCTGTGGCATCACCGCTTTGACGCGCCGATACGCCATGACGATAGAGTGACGCTGTCACGTTATTAAGCTTTTGTTTCTCTTTGTCGAGTGTCCGGCCGTAGCGATCACGTTCCAAACGGGCAGCGGCTAAAGCTCTTTTTTGCTCATCTGTTTGTTGAGTTAGCGGTGGGTATTGGTCTCGCAATGCTTTGACTTTATTTTTAGCTGTCTCGTAAGCCTGCGAGTTTTGATTTACAGAACTAGAAAGCCGCTCGAAGGTTTTCGATTGGCTTTGTAGGTTGCGGATAGTATTTTGTGTGGCTTTGATTTGCGTCGCTAACCCTGCCGCGCTGCGCTGTGCAGCACTAACAGGGGAAGATAGCTTATTCGCAGCACTTAACGAAACTTTGATATTTAAATTGCGATTACTCATGGTTCATTTCCTGTTCTGGCGGCTGCGCGTTGGTGCCATAACAGGAGTTCAGAGGCCGTCATGGCGTCATATTCAGACGGCGCCCAGTGAAAAACGGTGGCGATATCGGCGATTAACTCATCCGTTTCAACGTTGGGGCACTCTATGACTCGTCCGCGATGTCTGTCATCTCTGGCGGGGAGCTCGGTACTAAAAAATTGGCAATACCCGTCGCTAACGCATTGAATGTCGGAATCGGAAGCTGTGAAACATCACGCTCAGTTAAACGGGGTGAGGTGACGCGCGGCAGCAACTTAATCAGCGAATCCACATCAGAAGTCATCACGTCATACAGTTTTAAACCACGTAGCGCGCCAACTTGTTTCATGGTGTCTGTGATCGTGATTTCAGTCACTTCTTGCCCTGATTCTAATTTGATAGGTGCGTCGAATTGAATAACTTCAGCCATAGTAAATCTTCCTATTAAAAGTTAGTGGCCAATATTGGCGCGATGTTTTTCTAGTATGTCTTTGCCGTTGACTTTCCACACCATATTCAGCAAATCCACTTCAAAGGCCTCTTTGTTATTGATGGTGATCTTGCAGTAGGTGTTTTTGATTGTGTACTTATGCTGCGTGTTATCGCCGGCTTTCGCACTGCCGAAATCAAGCTCAGTAAAACGTCCGCGAGTTTGAATTTCACACGGGAGTGATTCACCGGTTGAATCATCATAGTAGGAGCCAGCAAAACGAAATTGCTTGCCGTCGATTGCGCCGCCCCAACTTTCCAATAATTCAGCTAGCAAACCGCCCATAGTGGCATCCATATCTAATGCGCCTGAATCAAAGCCCATCATGACAGCCACAGAGCCCACCATACCGGCACCCTGATAATCCTCTGTTTTTAATGATAGCTTTGGCGGGGTGACTTCTTCTACTTGTCCAAGGTAGGTTTGGCCATTAATGAATAGGTCAAACAAAAAGAGTTTTTTAGGCATACCCATAATTTAAATTCCTTAGCCCAGTTGGTCGAAAACAGTGAAATATTCGTCAGTGAATTCCTGCGTTAAAGACAGGTTTTCCAGTGGCGGTACGGGGGTGTATTTATAGCGAATGTGCGCCTTGCCATCGCGTAAGTTTTCTTTCGGGTTATCCGATGGGTCATACCAGCATTGGAAGCCTAATAAACGCCCTTGAGTGACTAATTGCGCGCCTTTGCGGTTGATCCCATCAACAATATCTTTCACCAGTGAGGGGGTGAGTGTTTTGTCGATATAACTAAAATGCGCCTCGGCGATCATTTCAGCCAAGATTTGTGCGGTGCGGGTATACACTTCAAAAGTATAAGTTTCATTATCGCCGGTGCGATTGCCCCAAATACGGTAGCCATCGCGCTTAATTAACGTGGTGATTTGATGGCTGTTTAAATCATTGGCGTCGGTGTCTTTACCTTGTAGCGTCCAGTAAATATCTGCACTTATTCCGAGAACACCATTCACTGGCACGTTGGAAATTGACTTATGCCAGCCTTGTTCTGCATCAATCTTGGCACGTAAACCAATGGCGTAAGCGGTGGCTGGGATGGTCTCATTTTTACCGCTTTGTACGTTGTAGGCGATAAACTCAGGGTAGATGATCATCACTTCGCGTTGATTAAAATCCTCACGATATTTCTTCGCCTCGGCGATGGTTTTACAGCCGTTCGCGCTGATATAAGCAAAAGCTTTGATTTGTTCGGCAAAAATAGCAAGCTGCATGGCAACCGGCTTGGTGTCCAATTTTGGTACTGCCAAAATGCGTGGACGTTCCCCGATATTGGCCTCTGCGGTTAATAATGCATAAAGGCCGGTATAACGGCCATCGTCACCAGTGCCACCAATCACCAATTGATCTTGTGTCTTTTCGTCACCGTATTTTGCTTCAGCGACACGTACAATGACTATTTTTGGACTACATTGGTCATCAATGGCTTTCAATGTGGTGTAAAGCGTGCCGGTTTTACCCGCTTTACTGAGTACCGTTTTAATGCGTGTGACTAACACGGGGGTATCGAGTGGGAACGCATCGGGGTCGGCATCTTCTGCGGTGCAGACAATCCCAATCACGGAAGTGTCGATATCTCGAATAAGGGTGCTGAGGTCGGTGGTTTCATGGACTTCAACACCGTGATGATATACGGCCATCGTTATTATCTCCTGATGTCTATTTATCTTTATTCTCAGGGATGTTTGATAACAAATCATGCACTTAGGGTTCTCACAGGCACCAGAGAACCACGAATGATTGCTCACCTACGCGCGCGACGACAATCTAGGCATATTGAATTGGCTAGGTGGTAAATATGTCTTTTACGGATTGGACTGAGGGGAATTTGGTCAAAGTTCCTGCATTTGATTTAACGGTCGGGGGCGTGCAACTATTAAGCGTCAATGACCGGCTAATGTCATTAATATTAACCGATAATCGCGGATTTGAGGCCGATACGTTAGAACTTACGATTGATGATACCGACGATAAAATTGCATTACCGGTGCGTGGGGCTGAAATTTCCGTTTCCCTTGGCTGGCAGGGGGAAGCCTTGGTACATAAAGGGATGTATACCGTTGATGAAATTAGTCATTCAGGCCCGCCTGACCAAATCACTGTTACCGCTCGTAGTGCGGATTTTCGGCAAGACTTCAACGTCAAACGTGAATACAGTTGGCACGATATCAAGGTGCCTGATGTAATCAGCGCGATAGCAGGGCGCTATAACCTCAACCCCGCAGTTAGCAAGCAACTGATGCACATTGAAATTGACCATGCGGACCAAACCAATGAGAGCGATATTAGCTTTTTAACGAGAATGGCTGAAATGCTCGGCGCGATAGCTACCATTAAAAACGGCAGTTTGTTATTTATCGTACCAAATCAAGGCGTCACCCAAAGTGGTAAGCCGTTACCAGTGATCACCATCATGCGGGAAAGTGGGGATAGACATTATTTCCGATTAGCTGACCGGCAAGCGTACACCGGTGTACAAGCCTATTGGTTAGATTTGAACTACGGTAAACAAAAGAAAACCAATCTCAAACGTAAGCAAAAGCCCAAAAAAGAGAAGTCGAGCAAAAAAGAGGGCGATTACATCGAGGGCGCAGAGGGGAATGTTTTTGTGATGCGACAAACCTTTAAAAACGAGGAATCAGCCAAACGTGCCGCCGCGGCCAAATGGTCAAAATTACAAAGAGGTGTAGCAGAATTTAATATCACCTTAGCCGAGGGGCGCGCAGACCTTTATCCTGAGATGCCAGTGACCGTGACAGGCTTTAAACCGACCATTGATAGTCACCAATGGGTGATTAGCCGAGTTGTTCATACGGTTGATGGCGGCGGGTTTATTACCCATTTAGAACTCGAGATAAAAATCAAAGATATTGATATGACGGATGACGAGCAAAGCGAAACATAATTGATTATAATAATCGCAGGCATACTCATAATCCAAGGCTATAAAATGGCGTTCAATTGTCCCCAGTGCGGCGCTGTGACTTATACCAAAACCAGTAAATCCATGAGTAGTGAAACCCGTAGAAGCTATCACCAATGCCAAAATTTGCTGTGTGGCTGCTCTTTTACGACAATAACCTCAGTAGAGATTTATCTCACAAAAACAATCCCCCAAGAGCTGCCAGAAGGCTTTGAAATCCCGATGGATGAGTTGCCTAAATCACATCGGGGAGAGAAACAGATGGAGATGTTTTGATGTGGGGGATAAAGGCTATATTTTAGTACGTCCCCGCAACTTCAGTTTTAAGATTACTAAAAACACCTGTTCAAAAAAGAATAGCATTATGATTTTATTATTGAAATTCCATTTTTTGCAGACCAGTTTTGAATGTTAATAAATAGATTAGAATCTTGAAAATGCCTAAGTTCATATGCAAGAGCTAGAGAGCTTTCTGTAGTTTCCTGATCGGAAACTAATAAACTATCACTTTTTAAGCCTTTAGATATTATTATTGAAATAATTTCTGAAACATCGTGTCCATTTGCAAGTTCTATGATAGGTATATCAATCTTCATCACTTCGAGGTATTTTTCCATAATAAAATTTCGGGAGGCAACTTCTTGTCCACGATTTTTTGAATACTCATATATTATATTTATCATTGTTTCTATCCCGATATATTTAAACTCCTTATCGCAAATGAATTTTTTATACTTTATTTTTTTTCCCTCAGGACGCTCGGGTTTAAATGATAACCCAAGGTTATACTTTTTATTAGCAAAACGTAGGTATCCAATAGGTTTTGCTAATTCAAGTATGAATTCACGAATATTACATTTATATTTTTCTTCAAAAGCTTTAATTTTTTCAGAACTAGATGTGATAAGTAAAAGATTGTTTAAAGCATCGCTTGAAATTATCATTATTTCGGAGTCATGCCCATCAGTTACAAATATATTTTTATTAAAGTTTTCGATAAATTTATCATTTCCCGGAACTCTTAAAAAATCAGCATCTCGTATACAAAGCTTAGAATCGAATCCACGCTCAGTAAGGATATCATAAACTCTTCTTTGTTTATATTTTCCGTATGTTTGCTTAATTCTTGCAGTCTTTTCATTAGTTAAGCGGCCATAAACCTTTATGTCTTTTACTCCTTCGACTAATAAGTATACACCACCTTCGAATTTTCCCTCCTGCATTATTGAGTTCGCAATTCTATATGCTGTTATATCCTGTTCCATTTACTCGACTCCAGTTAACTCGATTTTTAAATCCCAATTCTCAGAAATAATATCTGGGGAGTGCGTAGCAATTACCGCAGAAAATGAATTTAGAGAGGCTACTTCCTTAAGATCTGCAATAAATTTATTTTGCCAAGAAATATGAAGTGATAGCTCAGGTTCATCGATTAAAATAAGATCGTTAGCACTAGATGAAAAAATCAATTTATAAAAAAGAACTAACTCATGCTGTTCACCAGAAGAAAGTTTAGACGGAAGAATTTTTGCAAATATATCCCCGTCTTTAATTACTGTTGAACGAAAAACAAAGCCTTCATCTTTACTTATTTCTAATTTTTTATGTTTGAATCGCGTGTTTATTATTTTTCTAAGCAAAGTAATTTTAAGAGAAAGGTCATCATATGGCTGAAGTTTATCATAACTATCATCAATATGAAGTTTAAGAAGTGTAATTAAATTATCTTGGCTTTCTTCAACTTTTGGTAAAACAGAGTTTTGAGCATCTACTACTAGACCTGCGGAAGAAAGATTTTTTCGTTTTTCATCTAGAGCTAGTAAAGCTTTGTTTAATTCGTCATAAGTATATTCTGTTTTTTCTCGAAGTTTTGATATTACTCGGCTTGGATATGTACTATCTAAGCCAGAGGATATATCAGAAGACTCCTTGATTGCTTTTGATATAAATTCTTTTAGCTCACCAGAGCAGTTTTTAACTGTACTTACATAAGATTCACCCCCAGTTTCTTTGGGAGATATGATACGTTGTGTTTCAATCAAACGAACACTAATGTTGGGTAGTGCTTCAGTAAACCATCTTGGGGGGGAATTTCTCTCTTGTTCATTAATGCGTTCTATTAACACTCGTTCCATCATTTCTCGTTCGTACATATATCTATTTAGGTCCTCCCTTGTACTATCCATTAGCATATGTTTTAGTTCATATTCACGCCTTAAAATCCTGTCTTTTTCAAATTTTCTAATTCTTCTAAGATCTTCAGTGTGCTGAAATATTTTATCGTATTTAAGCTTTGGCAGAGGATTTGTGGTGCTATCTTTAGCAATTGAAAGGGCGATACCATTAGCGGTTTCTTTTTTGATTAAGTGCCAGCAGTCAGACGTATCGAAATGGAAGGTGAACCTCTCGAATTTTAATTTTGTAAAGAAAATATAATTTCGACCAAAAAAAGCGTTTATAGATTCAAGAATTACTGTTTTACCTAAGCCATTTTCGCCAATAATTATAGTAATTCCACTTTCTTGTGTTAATGGAATGTCATGATTAAAGATTCCAAATAGGCCTTTAACTGTTACTCGTGATATTTTCATAATATTCTCTAACTAAAATAGTCTAGTTGTAGGTTTAAGATAATGATAAGTATTAGCAATATTATCAGTAAATTAGTTAAATGGTAGTGGATTTATTCATGGATTTTTTCATGGATTTTTTCATGGATTTTTTCAAGGGGAGATTATTTGATTTTTAACTCTAAAAATTAATATTTTTTAGGAAAAAAAATATTTTTGCCTGCTATTGTTTTTTAAACAAAATATAAAACTTAAATGATCTACCTTGAGGTCAATCGCTCTTGCGGTTAGTGAAATCTTGATTGAGAAACCTAAATATATTGAAAAATAGGCAAAAAGAAAGCCTCTTATCAAAAGAGGCTTTATAAGTGTGGTCAATATGTGGACATTAACCATTGACTAAATCCATTTAAATCAATTATTTAACTCACTTTTAGAACGCCGCACTTAGCGCATTTGACTACCTAATCCGCACAAGTACCAGAACCGCTGAATAGTAGTATTTATCTATAAATTCAGTAGGTTGTAGTCTAAAGGCACTCGGGGGCGAGTGCCTTTTTTTTGTGTGTATTTTAATCAAAAAAAGGCTCAAAAGTGCACTTTAGTTAAAAGTCATTAATGAATATCTTCATGGCTTCTATAAATAAGTGACAATTCAGGGTGGTGCCATAAGCTGGCAGGAGTGACTGTCGTGCGTTCCCATGGGATCTGACCGATAAACCAGAATTTCCAGAAATTTAATTTTGCATTCGGATTTTTGCCTAATAATTCTTGAAAAGTTTCTTTTTTACCAACTTGAATATTGAGTGCAGTATCATAGAGTTCAAATACAAATTTTGAACAAAATTGTCTTGATGAATCATAATCAAAGCCCGTGTGGTAAAGCTTATTGAGTCTTGTAGGGACTTGGGATACTAATGCTAATTTTTGTTCTGTAGTCAGTGGTGTGGCTAAACGACGGATCCCATAACGGTTATTATTAGAACGTGAAATAAAACGTGAAAGGGTAGTTGTGGTGGATAATGGTATACGACTTTCTGCAATTAAATAATCTTCGCCATTATGCCCAATAATCATGCCAACGTGATTGCTCCAACATAATGAAGCAGATGCAATTTGGCGAAATAACTCGTTACCAATACTGGTAAAAATGATATCCCCGACTTCTAGGTCATAAGGGTAATTAATCTTTGTCATCAACACACCTCAAGGTGATTTAAAAAGCTGCATTGAGGTTATGTTATAAACAATTGGTGAATTGTCGCAATCAGAAAAAGGCTTAAAATAGCCCTATGTTTATATAGGGTATATGTTCCGTAATTTTTCGCTGAGTGCTTGAATACTATTTGTAATCTTTAATTCTGTGTGGGCAGCGTAACCAAATAAAATGGCATTATTATTTTTACTCTTGATGCAATATCTAGCTAGGGGTTGGGCACCAAAATTTAATAGGCGACACTGTTCTAAAATAACATGAAGGTCATAACCTTGTTTGATCCAACATACCGTGTGGATCCCTGAATCTGTCATTTCTACATCAAATATATCGGGTAAATATAAGTTAATTGCCTTAAAAAAAGCATTTTGGCGTTCATAACATATTTTCCGTATTTTTCTGACATGCCGTGCGTAATGGCCTTCTTGAATAAATTGAGCTAAAGCGGCTTGTTCTAAATAACTACACTGACTGTCACTGTAATATTTCATCATAGTAAATGCATCACTTAGCATTCGTGGCACAATTAAAAATCCTAAGCGAAAACCGGGGTACATCATTTTTGAAAAAGTACCTGCATAAATAACCCGCTGATGATTATCGAGTCCTTGTAGTGCTTGAATAGGCTTAGATAAAAAACGAAACTCACTGTTGTAATCATCCTCAAAAATCCATGCATTATTTTTTTGAGCCCAGTCAAGTAAGGCTAAACGGCGGGATAAACTTAATGTGCCACCAAGTGGAAATTGATGGGATGGTGTCGTATAAATAAGTTTAGCTTCAGGATGATGTGTTGCTCCATAGGCAATATTCATTCCTTCTTGGTCAGAGAATATTGGGGCTACTTCAGCACCTAAACCCGTTAAAATCGCCTTTGCACTATCATAACCTGGGTCATCAAGCCAAACTTTGTCTCCTTGTTTTAACAATACTCTGGCGGCTAAATTTATTGCTTGTTGTGTGCCATTTACAATAATAATCTGTTCTTCTGAACAGTGTACGCCACGGGTTGAAAGAACATAGTCGACCAATAGTTTTTTAAGAGGGGTATAGCCATCAGGGTGATTGTAAAGAGTAATGGCATGTTTTGATTTTCGCCAAACACGGCCTAATAATCGACCCCAAAGTTCATGCGGAAATTGATCAACGCAACCAATACCAATATTAAACATTTGGTGTTTATCCGTACACGGTCGTGATTGAACCCACGAATTGGTGAGATTATCGACAGTCGGACTAAGATTTAGTGCATGATATTTAGGTTTATCGAGGGCGTGTAGGCGATTATTGGTTTTGACTAACTCGTCAGGCAGGTTATTTGAAATATAAGTTCCAGAACCTTGCTTAGAATATAAATACCCTTCATCTGATAATCGTTCAAATCCTGCGATAACAGAATTACGTGAAATGGACATCATTTCAGCCAATGCTCTGGTTGACGGTAGCTTAATTCCTGCATTTAATCGCCCATCAAGAATAGCGTTACGGATAGTGTGATATACACTTTCTTTGATATTCCCTTCTTTTAGTAATCTTTCCTCTAAAAGTAGTAATGGAAACTGCGCTTGTGGTTTACGCCGCATAAAAGTGGACCCTATTTAAATGCTAAAAGTGTGTCTTATACAGTACCAAATTGATATGTACTATAACGTCATTATCTAATATGTCTACTAAAGGAAGGGTTATTATGAATAATGCAGCATTGCCTGTAACAGTTGAGTTTGCGTCACAAGAACATTATCCACAATGGTTAGTTTATTGGTTAAAGTATCAAGAATTCTATAAAGTAGATTTAGATGAAGATGTTACATTGAAAGCGTGGGAACGATTTTTTGATAATAATGAACCAATGTATTGTGCTGTTGCTATTGATGGCGATAAAGTCGTTGGTTTTGTTAACTACACATATCATCGCTCAACATGGGCAAAAAATAATTTTTGTTACTTAGAAGACCTTTATGTAACGCCAGAAGTGAGAGGAAAGCATGTAGGCAAGCAGCTAATTGAATTTGTTCATGAACAAGCTCAACAACAAGAGTGTGGAAGATTGTATTGGCACACACAAGAAACTAATTTACGTGGACAAAAATTATATAATTGGGTGGCTGAAAAACCGGGTGTTATTGAGTATCGAATGCCACTGTAAGTATATAAAGTTAGTCGTTCTACCTACATTTCAGTATTTATTTTACTGACCCGTTGTTTAGGCTAACAACGGGCTTTTCGTTATTTGTTGGCTAGAAAGAATTTACTGTACCTCATTCATTATAGGACTTTACTTAAAAACTCGGCGGTACGTGGATTTTTCGGTGAAGTGAATAATTGTTGAGGTGTGCCTTCTTCTTGGATAATACCTTGGTCAATGAAAATAACACGGTCGGCAACCTCTTTAGCAAATCCCATTTCATGAGTGACGATAACCATGGTCATCCCTTCGGTTGCAAGGATTTTCATTACGGCAAGTACTTCACCTACCAGTTCAGGATCTAGCGCTGAAGTGGGTTCATCAAACAATAAAATAGACGGTTGCATTGCAAGTGCGCGAGCTATTGCCACACGTTGTTGTTGTCCCCCAGAGAGACTCGCAGGCCATGCGTCTATTTTATCCAATAAACCCACTTTGATTAAAAGTTGTTCTGCTTTTTCCAATGCTTGTGATTTCTTTAATCCTTTGACTGAGATAGGTGCCATAGTTAAATTATCAAGCACAGTCATATGAGGAAATAAATTAAAGCGCTGGAAAACCATCCCGATATTTTCACGCATCTTATTCAGGTCAGTTTTAGGATCATGAACATCAAAGCCATTGACTCGAATTTCACCGCCATCAGGTCTTTCTAAGGCATTTAAGCAGCGTAAAAAAGTACTTTTACCTGAACCTGAAGGGCCTATTACGCAGATAACTTCTTGAGGTTTAATCTCACAGGAAATTCCTCTTAATACGTGGGTTTCACCAAATTTTTTCTGTAAATTATTAACGTAGATCACTGCGGCCCAACCTTCTTTCCATATATTGCACGAGCTGAGCAAGGATAAATGTCAGCACCCAGTAAATTACTGAAATTGTTAAGTATGGTTCCCAATAAGTTGCATAAGCCCCTGATACTGTTCTTGCTGCGTAGGCTAAATCTGCTAAACCGATGGCAGAAGCTAAAGAAGAATCTTTAACAATAGCAATTGCATTATTTCCTAGTGGAGGAAGGATCCGGCGGAAGGCTTGCGGTAAAATGACTTTGCGCATTGTCTTCGCCCAGCTCATACCCAATGCACGAGAGGCTTCCATTTGCCCTTTATCAATAGATTGAATACCAGCACGAAAAATTTCAGAGACGTAGGCACCTGAATTTAAAGTAATAGCAACAATACATGATAGAAATGCGCCATAGTCAGAACGTAACATACGTGCGGTATCGATGGACATGAGTCCTGAAGTTACAAAGATACCATCACGAGGATTGATAAATAAAGGGACTAATGCAAAATGAACCACCATTATTTGTACGAATAGCGGGGTACCGCGAAAGGCGCTGACATAGAAACGAACTGGCCATTGAACACAATAACGTAAAATAGGTTTCCATACCCCTTGTTCTGCTTTGGCTGTGCGCCCTAAACCAAGAGTTAATCCCCAAAGTGAACCTAAAATAACGCAAATAATCGTACATTTGATTGTCATCATTGCGCCCTCGACAAATAGCGGGGCGTATTCTTCAATTATTTCCCAACGAAAAGCAGACATCTTAATGATCACCCTGATATAAACGAGAAAAAGCCACCCTTAGATGGCTTGAAACTAAATATGGTTATTGTTTTGGTAATTCAGGGACGTTTTCATCAAACCATTTTTGGTAGATTTTATTATAAGTACCATTTTCAACAATTTTATCTAGTCCATTATTTATTTTTTGTTGCAGCTCAGTATTTCCTTTTGCAACCGCGATACCAAAATATTGCTTCTCAAATTGGTTGTCGTAAACTAATTTGAATTTTTTTTCTGGGTGAGTCTTGATGTAATATTTAATGACACCGACATCTCCAACCGCGGCATCAATACCATCCTCGTACAATTCTTGTAATAGTAATGGAGTATTATCAAAACGTTTTATTGATGTGCTATTTTTGCCAATAACGTCAGAAACGACAATATCGCCTGTACTTGAATTGACCACACCAACATTTAATTTTTTCAAACTATTTAAATCAGTTACCGTAGACATTTCACCGATGACAATAGCTTGTTCCGCAGGGAAATAGGGTTTAGAAAAATCTACCATATTTTTACGTTTATCTGTGATCGTAATACCTGAGATTATAATATCTCTGTCACCGGTGGATAATGTGGCAAAAATACCCTCCCAAGGGGTATTAATGAGTTTGACATCAAAGCCCTCGACGTCAGCAATAGCCTTAATAATATCGATATCAAAGCCTTCGAGCTGTTTTTGACTATTTTCAAATTCAAATGGACGATAAGTTCCACCAGAACCTACGGTATAGCTCTCTTTAGCGTAAACATTCCCTGAGAATGCGGCGAGTGTCATACATCCCGCAAAAACTAATTTCTTAAACATACAAACCTCTTTTTTATGCATTTATAGTGAATAAAAATACATAAAATAATCACGGCAGGCAAATGTTATTTTAAATTCTAGATTAGATAATGTTTAACTCTATTAATTTTAGTTTAATTTTTATGCATTTATACGACGTTGAAAATAAAGGTGTACTTATTAATATTTAAATGTGATCTAGTTTTGATTACAGGGAAATAAATGAATACTCACTCATAAAGCGTATTATTAGCGCTTTTTTTACCTAACATTCACATTTCGTTAACGTTAAACTTAAAGTCTTTATTCGCTTAATACTATGAAAGAAATAAAATAATCGATTATGGAAAAGATTTTATTGGTGTTATGGCCATTGTTTGCACTTATTGCAATGGGGTTTGCTTTACGTCGAACGGCACTTTTTTCTGTTGATTTTTGGCCGAGTGCGGAAAAGCTAAATTATTTTATTTTGTTTCCAGCTTTGCTGATGAATAGCCTAGCGACGGCGCCGCTTGATAATCCTAAATTACCGTTCTTAGCGAGCGCAATATTCTTTATTTTAGCTGTTAGCTCCTTGTTAGTTTTAGTGAATAAATATTTATTTAAAATAACAATTGGCCGATTTGGTGCTTACATTCAGGGAGTCACTCGTTTTAATACTTATTTAGGTTTAGCGATAATTGCTGATTTGTTTGGCACGGAAGGGATAGCGATAGCTGCGGTTATCATGGCAATTTTAGTACCGAGTACCAATATTATTGCTGTGCTGTCATTAAGTGCGGGTAAGAAGGTCTCTATTCAACAGCTTTTTCTGCCGATAATTAAAAATCCATTGATCATTTCTTGTTTTCTCGGAATTTTATTAAACTTATCACCCATTGGTTTGCCATTTGGTTCTGATCAGCTATTAAGATTGCTTGCTGCGGCGAGTTTACCTCTTGGGTTGATTTGTATTGGTGGGGCATTACAAACGGCAACGTTAAAAAATGAGTTTAAGCCTATAATAGTGACGACACTAATTCGCTTATTGGCTATGCCTAGTTTAGCGATATTTATGGCTTATTTATTTTCATTACCCGAACTTGAAACGGTACTATTAGCGATCTTTTTTTCTATTCCAACCGCCCCAACAGCTTACATTTTAACAAGACAATTAAAAGGTGATAGTCAATTGATGGCGGGAATTATTACACTACAAACAATAACCGCAATACTGACATTACCTCTTGTTTTGACGTTAGTGATGCATTAGTTTCTTCAAAGATACAATCATGTTTTAAAAGTATTGAGATATATTTTGCAACCTCCTTACAGTTACACTATGTTATCGAGTGATGACGATATTTGAAAAGGAGTTGAGTGTGTCTTTGGAAAAATGCCAGAAATATGAAAACCTATCTATTGAGGATGTTTTAGAGAAACTTTCATCTTTATATTCGAGTGCGATTGAATCATTAAGAGATTCTATCGCAATTTACGTTAATGAAGGGCGTATACCAGACACAGAAGCCAGAGAAAATGGGTTGTTTGCTTATCCTGAACTTTGTGTCTCGTGGCATGGTAAAGTTGATCATTGTGAAAAAACTCGTGCTTATGCACGCTTTGTAAAGCGGGGTGATTACAGTATCACAATAACGCAACCTGAGTTGTTTCGCGCTTATTTAGTTGATCAATTGACTATTTTACAGCAGGACTATGATGTTTCTTTTACTGTGCGTCCTTCCAAAATAGAAATTCCTTATCCTTTTGTTATTGATGGTTCTGACTTAGTACTTGATAGAAGCATGAGTAGCAGCCTAGCCACACATTTCCCTATTACTGATCTAGCCGATATTAGTGATGATATAACCGATGGTTTGTATCATGCTACGGATAAAATGCCGTTGTCTCATTTTGATGCTTTACGTGTTGATTTTTCATTGGCGCGGCTAAAACATTACACAGGAACACCGCCGGAGCATGTTCAGCCTTATATTTTATTCACTAATTATAATCGTTATGTGGATGAATTTGTGAGTTGGGCTTGTGAGCAGATTAAAGATCCAGATAGTCGTTATATCGCATTGTCCTGCGTGGGGCATAACTACCTTACTGATGAAAATGCGGATCCACAGATTGCAATATCAGATTTAACTTGGAAAAGATTCCAAATGCCTGCATATCATCTTATTGCAAAAGATGGCGCTGGCATTACACTGGTCAATATTGGTGTTGGGCCTTCTAATGCAAAAAATATCTGTGACCATTTGGCTGTTTTACGCCCTCATACTTGGTTAATGATTGGTCACTGTGGTGGTTTACGTGAAAGCCAAAAAATTGGCGATTATGTTCTTGCCCATGCTTATTTACGTGATGATCACATACTGGATGATGTATTACCGCCAGATATTCCTATTCCAAGCATAGCGGAAGTACAACGTGCTTTATACGACGCAACCAAGCAAGTGAGCAACATGCCCGGAGAGTTGGTTAAACAGCGTTTACGCACGGGTACCGTTGTTACTACGGATGATCGTAACTGGGAGCTGCGTTTTTTTGCAACTGCACGTCGTTTTAGCTTAAGTCGAGCTGTTGCTGTCGATATGGAAAGCGCAACTATTGCCGCGCAAGGTTACCGTTTTCGTGTACCTTATGGCACTTTGTTATGTGTTTCTGATAAGCCGTTACATGGTGAAATTAAATTACCAGGGCAGGCTAATAGTTTTTACGAGGGCGCTATTTCTGAGCACTTACAGATAGGGATCCGAGCCATTGATTTATTAAGGCAGGAAGGGGATAAATTACACTCTAGAAAATTGCGAACCTTTGATGAGCCACCTTTTAGATAGCGCGGAGAAGTGATTAATGGATTTTATTCCAGTCGTTGAAACAGAACGTTTAATTTTATCAAAACATGAGCTTAATGATTTTCCTAGTTTAACTCGACTTTGGGCGAGTAATTCAGTGGCTGAATTTATTACAGGCGTTCCATCCACCGAGCGAGAATCTTGGATGAGAATGCTTAATTATGGTGGTTTATGGCCATTGTTAGGATTTGGATATTGGGCCGTACGTGATAAAGCGACAGGGTTATATCTTGGCGATCTTGGTTTTGCTGACTTTCATCGCGTTGTCGAACCTTCAGTAAAAGGGATACCTGAGGGGGGATGGGTAATTGCACCAGAACATCATGGGCAAGGATATGCCACTGAAGCCATGAAGGGCGCATTGATATGGCTAAAATCACAAAATAAATTCGAACAAACCATTTGTTTTATCGATCCGGATAATACGGCTTCATTACGTGTTGCTAAAAAAGTCGGTTACGTAGAAGAAAAGGAAGTTTTCATGAATGGTTCTATAACAATACTCTTACGCCAAAAGTTAAATTGAATCGTCTTAATCTTAATAAGTTAGGTTATAACATGATGAACGATGAACTCGATATTTCCCAAGTAAGTCAATTATCGGGTCTAGCGCCTTCAACTCTTCGTTATTATGAAGAGAAAGGGTTGATTAAGCCTATTGGCCGTAAGGGACTTAAACGTATTTATCATAGTAAAAATGTTATGACCCGTTTAGCATTAATTAGCATGGGGCAACAAGCTAAATTTTCTCTCGATGAAATTGGTAAAATGCTAAACCATAAAGATGGCCTTAATATAGAGCGTGCCAACTTAATGACGAAAGCCGACGAAATTGAAAAGACAATTGCCAGTTTGACTGTATTAAAAGACGGAATATTACATATTGCAAATTGCCCTGAAGAAAATCATTTACTGTGTCCTAATTTCCAAAAAATAATGGAAACAAGTTTGAAAATGAATCGCAAAAAAACGTAACTGTGATTGGTACATTTTTATTATGCCATTATTGATAACAATTAATCCTATATTCTGCTATAGAATGGGATGGAATATCTGATTATACTCTTCAAATTGCATTATTGATTTTAAGGTTCCTATGTCTACTCAATTTCTTGCTTTTGAAAAACCGATTGTTGAACTTAATGAAAAAATTGATGCATTAATTGCATTTAAACAATCGGGACACCCATCTGAAATTAAACTCGAAGAAGAAATAAAGCTGCTTAAAAACAAATGTCATGCGCTAACTAAAACGATATTTTCATCGTTAGGCGCGTGGGAGGTCGTGCAGCTTGCGAGGCATCCTCTCAGGCCTTATACCCTTGATTATGTCTCTTTGATATTCACGGAATTTCAAGAGCTTGCAGGCGACCGCATGTTTGCTGATGATAAGGCATTAGTGGGAGGATTGGCGCGATTAGATGACAAGCCGGTGATGGTTATTGGCCAGCAAAAAGGGCGCAGCACTAAGGAAAAAGTCATGCGTAACTTTGGTATGCCATCACCTGAGGGATATCGAAAGGCACTTCGTTTAATGAAGATGGCCGAGCGCTTTCATTTACCTGTGATTATTTTTATTGATTCTGCTGGCGCATACCCTGGTGTTGGTGCCGAGGAACGTGGGCAAGCTGAAGCAATTGCCCGTAATATCATGGAGATGTCTTGCTTAAAAACGCCGATTATTTGTGTCATTACGGGAGAAGGTTGCTCTGGTGGTGCATTGGCAATTGGTGTGGGTGACCGTATAAATATGTTGGAATACAGTACTTATGCTGCAATTTCGCCAGAAGGTTGTGCATCTATTTTATGGAAAGATGCTCAAAAGGCACAGATTGCCGCTGAAGTGATGGGACTTACGGCAACTCGGCTTAAAGAGCTTGGTATTATTGATACTATTATCCCTGAACCACTTGGTGGTGCTCATCGCGATTATCAGCAAGCGGCTAAAAATCTGAAACAACAATTGCTAGCAGATTTAATGGCACTAAACCAGCTTGATATTGATACTTTATTGGCTGAACGTTATCAAAAAATTATGGCATTCGGCTATTGCTAATGTTATTAATTCAAGTTGGTATAAAGCAAATTGTTGGGTATTGAGTGATGTCAGTGGATCTGAATTTATTAAAGATATTTGTTTCTGTCGCCACATTAGGTAGTTTTGCCCATGCAGCAAAACAGCTTTCTATGCCAACATCTAATGTAAGCCGTGGAATTAAGCAGTTAGAAGAACAATTAAGTTGCCGATTGATTGAACGTACGACTCGACGTATGCGGTTAACCGAACAAGGTACTATGTTGTTACAACAAAGCCAAAAACTGTATATTGAACTTGATGAAACTCTTCAAAAAATTCGTCATCCTCAGCGATTAACAGGGATGCTGCGCTTAACAATTCCTAGCGAATTTGGTAGTCAATTATTAGCCGATGTACTTGCCAAATTTGCATTAGCTCATCCTCAGTTAGCTATTCATTGTGATACTCAATTAATGCCTCTCGATGTAATTAGTGATGATATAGATCTCTTGCTGACCTTTCATCGAGGTGAGTTGAAAGACAGTAGTTATCATTCACGGTTAATTAAATCATGGGAAAGTGTTGTCGTTGCCGCGCCAGAACTTATTTTAAAGACAGGTAAGCCTGAAACTACTGAAAAATTAGCAGATATGCCTTGTATTTCCAGTTTCAGTGCATTACAAGGTCAACCTTGGATTTTTATTGATAAAAATGGATTACAAAAAAAAGTTAATATTAATAGTCAATTTCGAGTGAATAGTGGGATATTGGCTAATGTAGCGGCTTTAAACGGTGTTGGTTATGCTATTTTAGCGTTAGAGCCTTGTCAGGCACAGATAAAACAAGGAAAGCTCAAAGTTATTAGCTTTATGAATTATAAGCCAGCACCGATTGAATTGAGGGCGATTTATGCAAGTAACCGTGCATTATCTCCGAAAATTGATGCATTTTTACATTATCTTATAGAACACATCTAATTTGTTGTTAGTTAAATTCAATTATTTGAGCCTAGGATCAAAGTTAAAATCAAGGGGCTTAACGTTTTGAAGAGCCTTTGCAAACTGCGGATGGTTTGGATTAATAATGGCATTGTATTCATAGGGAATGATACCCGAAGGAACAAGTAGTACAAGGCTATCTTGGTTATTCAACCAGGTTGTCCCGATATCAATTGTGGAGGTTGGTGCGGGGTCTTGTTGCCAATCTACAGGTAAGTTTTCTATTGATAACTTCATGGCTTGTTTGTCATTTATTTCAATAGAAAACAAACTATAACGCTGTAATAACTGCTCTTGGTTGATGTGTACCAGTATTTCTAGTGCGGCTAATGAAATTTGTGTTGATGCATAAACCGCAGGTGTTCCTTTGTGGTTCCAGCGCCCACCATATAGTCGAGCACCTTGCCCAGACCACGCGTCATGGGCAAACTCTGATTTGATAAGCCGATATAAAATCATGAAAATACGCCATGCTCGATGCGACCAATTAAATCGATAACCTCAAGAGCGCCACTTTCAGTAGCGATGAGTTCAATTGGGCGTATATGCCCCAAACCTTTTACTGGTTGATTTAGCCAATTTGTGGCAGCCGTTTTATCACCGTTAAATAGGCGTACTGCGGCGTCAAATACACGGACTAAACGTGCTATCCGCTCACTTTCATCAATATTCAGTGGCTGACCTGCATTTTTACGTCGAGAAATATTGCGCTCGTTAATACCTGAGATCCGTAATAATTCACTTTTAGTCATGCCAGACCATTCTTGGATATCGTCTAATACGCTGACTGACAGTCCTTGACGTAAGAAGTGGGTAAGCTCAATGCCACGCTCAGCAGGGAGACCTGCAAAACGCCATAACGGCTTGATTGCCAGTGCAATATTTGACGTAGGGGGGGTAGGGATATAGTTTCTCATTTTAATCTCCTCCGACATTTGTCTTATATAGTATAGACAAATGTGATGGAGGAGTAAAATATTCAAATTCGTATTGAGTAAGATGTAGCAATATTAATTTGATTTAAGATGGATTATTAAAATTATCGATTATTTTGCTGTAGGTGGCAGGCCACGCAGACGAATGGTTAGACCATTTAGAAAATATCTCAGTAATTGATCACCACAATTGCGATAGTTTTTGTGTCCTGGCTTACGGAATACCGCATTAAGCTCAGGTTTAGATACACGAAAATCAACGAGTTGGAAGATTTCAATCATATCAGTGTCTTTCAGCTCGAAAGCAACACGTAATTTTTTGAGCATGATATTATTATTAATACGCTCTTCGACTTCAGGTACAGGGTGATTTTCATCTTTTCCACGGCGATGGAAAATTAAGCCATTTAAAAAATGACCCATAACATTATCATTACATTCAGCATAGTCATGGTCAGTTTCTTTTTTTAGCCACTTGACCATTTCTTCTTTAGTGACAGTGAGGCCTGCGAGTTCTACGATTTTGACCATTTGAGCATCACTCAAATCCAACATATAGCGAACACTTCGTAAAACATAATTATTCAACATGGTTATAATTTATCCATTATTTGTTAATATTATTAACAATAAAATTGGTGCAGTAATAAATAGAATCAACGGTAGCCTTCACCGCTATCAGACTTTTCATTGCGAAGCTTTTCATCGTAAGACACGAGGGAACTGTTTGATGAGAGGTTTTATTATGTCGGGAATAATGCGATAAAGCAAAGGTTTACGCCTTTGCTTCATATATTCAAATATAGGTGCTTGTATTTAAGCCATAAAATAAATCAGCCCATAAAAAAAGATGAGTGTGAGCCCGACCGTTAATAGCATATTTTTTAGTAATGATGCTGCAACAACACAAAATAGTGCACCCCATAAATAAGGATTATCAGGAAAACTGCGCATTTCATTATTTTCTAATAAAATGACGGGTGCACAGATTGCGGTAAGCAAGCAAGGTGCTGAATAGCTTAATGCTTGACGAATAATTAATGGCAACCTAACGGGTAATTGTGGAATTAAAAAAACATAACGTAAGGAAAAAACAATTACGGTTAAGGTAATAATCAGAGCCCAGATCATTTTTCTTCCTTAAGTAAGCGAGAAATAGCCACAGAAATAAACATACCACCGACTCCGGCTATAACGATTGCACTGCTAATCGAATAGGCAGATAGCACGACAGCCGTAATTAAAGAGAATAATACGCCACAAACAGTGCTGATTTTTTTTGTTAGTGGAACAACAATCGCTAATAAAGTCGCAACAACGGAAAAGTCGAGATGCAACCGACTAAGATCGCTGACAAAATTGGCCATGACAATCCCACAAAAGCTGGTGACTATCCAAACAACATAGAAACTAAAACCTACACCAAATAAATAGGGAAAAGTAAGGGCTTGTCGTTTTGCTGCGCTGATAGCAAAAAGCTCATCAGTGAGTAAAAAACCAATGCCGATCCGTTGAGGTGTAGTGAAGTCTTTCACATGGGAGCGCATGGTTAACCCATAAAGCAGATGCTGTGAGGTAATAAAAAAAACAGAAATAATAATAGTAATGTATCCAGCCCCTGAATTAATAAGCCCTAGAGTGACAAGTTGTGCGGCGCCAGCAAAAATCATCGCTGACATAGCGATACTTTGCCAAAAATCAAAACCGGCTTCCACGGCCATTGAGCCAGCCAGAACACCCCATGGAATAACTGCAAGATGCAATGGCGCTGCATGAACGGCTCCATCGATCATTTCACGCTGCCAATTATTTTTTTGTTGAGAATCCATATTAAACTAACACCTATTAAGCTTTGTTTTTGATTTAAAATACGTATTTCATTTTGATGATACAAGTAGCCCAAATAATCTGATGAGTTATAAAAAAACAATAAAGAATGCATTAATTCATAAAAACCACCTTCAATGTTATATCTCTAAATTTAAAATAATTCACTAAGACTATTTAATCGTTAGTTTTGGCGTTTTTAATCGCCTGGCTGGCTTTTTTTGAAATTTTTAACTGGCAGAAATTTTTTTTCAGTACACTGCTATTTTATGATTGATTTTTGGTTTTATATTCCGATTTTACAATCATAGAATTGCTAGATAACCTATTTTTGTTTTTGTTTGTGGTCAAATATCTCATAGTTGTTCATTTTGCTGGTGGTATCTTTCGCTAAAAATAAATTCAATGTATTATAGTAACCATGCAGAAGTAATGTGAATTTTTTGTTATAACTTTTATTGGGTTAGCGAGTTTCTTATGCTTGAAAATTTCGGTATTACAAACTTATGGACTTATCTTATTGGTGTGATTTTTATAACACTAGTACCAGGTCCTAATTCTTTATTTGTTCTAACTAGCAGTGCAAAATATGGTGTAAAGAATGGTTATAAAGCGGCATTAGGTGTCTTTACAGGAGATGCATTGCTCATATTTTTATCATTTTTAGGTGTGGCTTCATTAGTTAAAACATCACCAGTATTTTTTAGTGTGATTAAATATGCTGGTGCCGCTTATTTATTTTATTTAGGGATAAAAACTTTATATTCCGTATTTCATAAAAAAGAGCAGGGTACTGATGTCGATAGCATTATTTTAGCGACGAAAGGTACGTACAAAAAAGCGGTATTTTTAAGTTTACTAAACCCTAAAATGATTATTTTTTATGTCTCATTTTTTATTCAATTTATTGATCCTGCGTATCCAAGTGCAGCAGTGCCATTTTTTATTCTTGGCGTGATTTTAGAGTTCTGTAGCATGATTTATTTATCCATGTTGATATTTGGCGCAATAGCCGTCACCAATATGGTTAAGCATAATAAAACACTGTCCAAATTCTCAAATAGTTGCATCGGTGCCGTTTTCTTAATGTTTGGCGCTAAACTTGCTTTAACTGCATAAGGTATCCTCAATTCTGCACAAAATAGCCAATGTTTCATGTTGGCTATTTTTGTGTCGGACAAGATTAACGTTTCATGTTTCCATTTGAAAAAGTGCTAACTTGCTGTTTAATTTTTTTAAATGAATTCGATATCATGAGCTTTTGCCTAATAAAATCAATTTTAAATAATACGTTAATTATTGGATAGCCATCGCGCTTTTTGTGCAGTTTAACGTGTAAACCATTTAGAACCCGCTACACAGATAATCACGCCGCAAGTAGAGGCAATCATGACACCGCTCACTGTTTCATTTAATAACCAAGCAGAAAAAAGTAAGCCAAAAAATGGCTGGAATAATTGAAGCTGACTAACCCCTGTAATTCCCCCTTCTGCTAATCCTTTATACCAAAAGAAAAAGCCTATTAGCATACTAAATAGCGAAACATAGATGAGTCCAATCCATGCATTTATTGGAATATTGGTTAAATTTTGAGGCCATAAAATAATACTCAGAATTAGCATGAGTGGTAATGATATGACGAGAGCCCAGCAAATCACTTGCCAGCTACCTAGTTGTTTGGAGAGAACTGCACCTTCAGCATATCCTAAACCACAAAGGATAATAGCGCTTACCATATACACATCACCGATAATAGAAATTTCCCCTTTTTGCATTAACGCGAAACTCATGACAAGCAGGCTTCCTAAAACAGCGAAAAACCAAAATATTTTGTTAGGACGTTCACCTGCACGTAGAGCACCAAATAAAGCTGTAATTAAAGGAAGTAAACCTAGGAATACAATTGAGTGAGCAGAACTAACATGTTGTAAAGCAAGTGCAGTGAGAAAAGGAAAGCCAATAACAACACCTATTGCAACAATAGATAAAGGAATTAATTGTTTTTTATGTGGAATATTTTGTTGTAATACCATTAAAATAATTATCGCTAAAACGCCTGCAAAAATAGCTCTTAGAATAGTTAAAAAATCAGGAGGGAATCCAGCGATAGCAGCCTTTGTTGCTGGAAGTGAACCACTAAAAATAACGACACCTATAAAGCCATTCACCCATCCCCGAGATATATTTTTTTTATTGCTAATAATTTTATCTGTACGTGCCATTAAATCGATTACCTATTGTTATTCCACTTGAGGTTAATAACGCTAATCCACATAATCATGACAATCAATAAATTGTCATGGATACAATTTCATGAATCAACCTCGTTATCAGCAATATATAGATGAAATAGCAGCAAAAATTAGGGATGGAAAGCTAAAGCCGGGGACTCGATTATTAACTCATCGTGAATTCGCAAAACAAGAGCATATTTCATTGGTGACAGCGTCACGTATATATCATGGACTTATTGAGTTAGGTCTTGTGAGTGGTGAAATAGGAAGAGGGACTTTTGTTCGTGATATCAACTTATTACCTACTTTGAGTATTGAGCAGGATGTCACTGCTGAAATGCTAGATTTGAATTTTAGTTATCCAATTGCAAAAGAACAAACTCAACTTTTACGCAAATCTCTGCGTAAGCTCTCAGTTGGCGGCGATTTAGAAGGTTTACTATATTATCAGCAACACACTGGTCGTTTTCATGAACGTGCAGCTATTGCTAAATACCTCGTTCAGCAAGGGATAAAGCAGGCTTGTGCAGAGTCTACGGTACTTGTCAGTGGTGCTCAACATGGGCTTGTAACTATTGTATTAGGACTGTTTAATCCAGGGGATACTATTGCGGTAGATGCATTAACTTACCCAGGATTTAAAGCATTGGCAGATATCTATCACATTAATTTAGTCGCAATTCCAATCTTAGAAAATGGGCCAAACTTAATAGAATTCGAGAAAATATGTCATCATCGTAAAATACAGGCTTATTTCACAATGCCGACACTTCATAATCCCTTAGGATGGGTAATGAATTTGGCATCACGTAGAGCAGTTGTTAAGTTGGCAAGAAAATATAAATTTTTTCTAATAGAAGATGGTTCTTATGCCTTTTTACATCGTCCAATACTACCCCCATTAGCGTCTTTAGCGCCCGATATTACTTTTTACACTACGGGTTTTTCAAAAAACATTGCGACAGGCTTACGTGTTGGTGCTGTTGTTGCGCCAATTCAATATATTGAAAATATTGAGCGAATTATTCGTATTACTACATGGAATACACCTGCATTAACGACCGCAATTATCTGTGATTGGATAGAAACTGGACAAGTTTTCAAGATTGAACGAGACAAACGACGTGATGCCCGAACTCGACAGGTAATTGCCAAGCAAGTTTTGGGTGAACTGCATTATATTGCACACCCATGCAGCTATTTTATTTGGATCCCATTACCTGAAGGGGTTCGTTCTGAAATGGTGATGAGTGAATTAAATCAACGAAATATTGCAGTAAGTAGTGCCTCATCTTATTGCTCTACTGCTGTTGTCCCGCAAGCGCTTCGTGTTGCGATTAGTACCCTAACGTATGAAGAATTAACGTTGGCGTTACAAACTGTTAAGTCAGTCGTGGAGTATTCAATTGATTTGTAATAGCGCATTATCGGTGTGATAGTCTCTCATTTATTACTGCATACTAATGAAATTAGACAATAAATAAGTAGAGAATCCTTATGTTGAAACACCTTGTGGCTATTGCGAGCCAATACGCAAAACCGGCTACATTTAATGGCTACATTGAGTGTGGACATGTAGCCGCGGCATTAGAAACAGAGGACGGCTCAATATATAGCGGGATTAGTATTGATTCTGCTTGTTCTCTGGGCTTTTGTGCCGAACATGCGGCAGTGGCTGAAATGTTGAAAGAGGGGAAGTCGGTCATAAAAGCGATTGTTGCGGTTGATGCATCCGGTAGTATTATTCCTCCTTGTGGGCGTTGTCGTGAATTATTGAGTCAACTATCGAATAAAAGCAAAGATACAATAGTTGGTGTAAATGATACAACTCAAGTCACCTTAGGGCAGTTAATGCCTTATGATTGGAAAAAAGAACGACTTTAACATTATGGAGGACAAACCGATGAATAAAGAGGTTAAGCATTTCACTGCAACAGCAATGATCCGTAATACTAATGGTGATTTTTTGTTACATGAACACCGTAAATTAGGTTTCTGGTTACCACCAGGGGGACATATTGATCCCAATGAGGAACCTCAGGAAACGGTAGTTCGTGAGGTTTTGGAAGAAACCGGTCTTATGTGTCGTGTGATTAATTGTGGGCATCCTTTTAAGCATCAAGTGAGTAATTCATCTCATACACAATCGTTACCAATGCCGCTGGCTATTTTAAAAGAATTTATTGCGGATAAAAAAAAGGGCGACCATTGGCATATTGATATGGTGTATTTATGTGAATTGAACTCTTATGATGAAAAGCCTGCTGATGAATTTCATTGGGTACCATTTCATGAACTCGCTAACTTAAACATTCCTGATGATGTTATTGAGTTAGCGAATATGGTGAATGAGTATTATCAAAAGTGATAAAACAGGCTATTGAATATTAAAAAAGAGGAGCGAAATACCTAGTAATATCAATAATAAGCCAATTATTTTATCTACAATAAATTGATATTTTAATATTTTCACTCTAATAAGTGGTGCCGCGAAAAATATTGCGATAAGACTAAACCAAACCCAATGAACAAAAGAGATAAATAAGCCATAACTGAAATTTAAGAGTAATGAATTTCCGGATTGAATCACTTGAGTATAAACAGAAACAACAAAAAACATTGTTTTCGGGTTCAATGCATTCGTGAGGAAGCCATTTTTAAAGGCAGCGAATACTGAGAGTGAGGATACGGTTTCATTAGTAGCACTGATTTTGGATTTGTTGGTAAATGATTTAAAACCAATATAAATCAGATATGCGACACCTAATAATTTAATGCCAAAAAATAGCATAGGTGAATTCATAATGATGAACGTAACACCAAAAATAGTATACAACACATGAACTTGAACGCCAATGGCAATACCTAATGCACAAATTAAACCTATTTTTGTTCCATAGCTGTAACTGTTTCGTGTCACCATAGCGAAATCAGGCCCAGGGCTTATCACGGCTAAAATAGTGATAGTGGCTACTGCAATTATTTCATTCATATTACGTTCCTAAAGATGATGAAAACTGACCTAATTGTTTAGTTAAATGAATCATATCGAATTATTTATTGTTTTTATTATCAATGGATTGACGTTATTTGAAAAACGATTTATTCTGACAAAAACCTGTAAGTTTTTGTTACCGATAAATGATGAAATTACCTCCTCTAGCTTCACTACATTTTTTTGATGTTGCTGCGCGCTGTGGTAGCTTTGTAAAAGCAGCGCAAGAGCTGCACGTCACGCATAGCGCTATTAGTCGGCAAATTAGGCTATTAGAAGAGCACTTAGGATTTGCGTTATTTGAGCGACGAAATAGAGCTGTATTTCTGACATCAGAAGGGAAACTGTTGTTTCAAACTACCTCGAGTATGTTTGAGCAGTTGAGTGCAACTGTTAACTTGCTCAATGAGAAAATCGAATCGAATGTTGTTAGTTTGTCTTGTGAGCCGACAATTGCAATGAAATGGCTTATTCCACGGTTGACCGATTTTTATCAACAATATCCACATATTACAGTGCATCTTATTGCTGCTGGTGGCGCTATTGATTTTACCAAAACAGGTGTTGACCTAGCGTTAAGGCGTAATGATTTTAAATGGCATGACGATATTTATGCCGTTAAAGTTTGTACTGAACGAATGGGATTAATCCAACGACCTGATTATAAAAATAGTAATTGTTCAGATGATATAACATTGCTAAGTACGACATCTAGACCTAATGCATGGCAAACTTGGCAACAACTGACAGGGATCGATTTTAGTCAAAATAAAAAAATCGCTTATGAGCATTTCTATCTTTGTATCCAAGCTGCACTTGCTGGGCAAGGTGTTACATTAGCGTCGTTCTTAATGGTTGTGGATGAAATTGCATCAAAGCAATTAATTGCGCCAGTAGGATTTATTGAAGAAGGTTCCGCTTATTATTTATTAGCGCAAAAAGCGCCCCCACCTGATAGTGCTATCGAGATTTTCATGAAATGGTTAACCGAACGTATTAATGAAAGTTTGTTTATTACTATGAATGATAAGTATCAAAAAAAATAATTATTTGGTTATATATTCAGCTAATCTCCCTGTAAAACAAAGAATTTATGACATAACCATTTCCGAGCGTGTTATTATTTCTCTATTACGATTTGGTGTCTTTACGTTGGAGTTAATAATGAGCAAGTTACGGGTTGGTGTGATTTTTGGTGGTAAGTCGACAGAGCACGAAGTTTCTCTGCAATCAGCCAAAAATATTATTAATGGTCTCGACCGCAATAAATTTGATGTATGCCTTCTTGGTATTAATAAAGAAGGTCAATGGCATGAATACAATGAAACAGATTTTTTATTGCATGGTAATGACCCGTCCCGTATCGCTTTAAACACGCCTAAACGCAGTGTTGCTATTGTTCCTGGTAAAACCTGCGATCAGTTTATTTCGCTAGAAGATGCTAAACCGTTACCGCAAATCGATGTTATTTTTCCTATTGTTCACGGTAACTTAGGTGAAGATGGCTCGTTGCAAGGGCTTTTACGTATGGCTAACTTACCTTTTGTTGGCCCCGGCGTATTAGGCTCATCGGCTTGTATGGATAAAGATGTCACAAAACGATTATTAAGAGATGCGGGGCTAAAAATAGCACCATTTATTACCATAGCGAAAAATGAAAGAGAAGCCATTAGCTATGAAACAACGGTATCTAAGCTTGGTTTGCCTTTATTTATCAAGCCTGCAAATCAAGGCTCTTCAGTGGGTATTAGTAAGATAAATACTGAAAAAGAGTTTTACGAAGCACTTGATTTTGCTTTCTTATTCGATATTAAAGTCCTGATTGAAAGTGCAGTAAAAGGGCGCGAAATTGAGTGTGCAGTGTTAGGAAATGATGAACCATTGGCCAGCCCATGTGGTGAAATTGTTCTGCATGATAGTTTTTATGCCTACCATACTAAATATATTGATGAGAATGGTGCCTCTGTTGTTGCGCCGGCTCAGCTAGATGATGTTGTCAGTGAGAATATTAGAGCAATTGCTTTAGCGGCTTATCGTGCGCTTAATTGTCGTGGAATGTCTCGCGTAGATGTATTTTTGACTGAAGATAATGATGTTATTATCAATGAAATTAATACACTGCCAGGATTTACGAATATCAGCATGTATCCTAAACTCTGGCAGCAAGGCGGTATGACATACCAACAGCTTATTAGTCGCTTAATTGAGTTGGGTATTGAAAGTTATCAGCAAACTGCATCATTAAAAACCGTCTGCGACCCTCAATAGTTTTTATTATATTGCCGACTTTTATTAAAATAAGTCGGCAATAATTTCAATTTTCTAATTTATTTCTATGAACATTGTGGTTGCCAATGATCTGGAACGGTAACTTGTCGGTGTTTTATCCAATCAATAATAAAGGCTAAGGAATTTGATGTATAAGCATCACGGCCTAAATAAAGAAAATAAGTTTGTTTCCACCAAGGCCATTGTTCCACTAATTGATAATTAAACCAAGATGCATTGAGTAAGCCGTGGGTGCCATTTTTAATTAGTACAACATCACTATTAGGATTATTCGCAAGTAAACGCTTATAACGGCAAGCATCGTTTTTTGCATCTACATTTAAATCTTCGCTTCCCCAGATTGCTAAAATTCGTCCGCTCATGAGTGGAATATCTTTTGATGAGTCATTGAGGTAATTGTTAACGACAAATTTAAAACGATCTGGTGTCATATCTGGACTAGTTTTGGGATCATGTGAGCCCGTAGCGCCAAAAATATCATCATCAAGTTTCAGTTGGTTAGTGATATGTTGTTCTATCTCATCATGAGAAATTCCCGTTTGATTTAGGCGCATTCGATAATAAAATGCCCCTTGATCGCGCCAGTTTATTGCACCGCCGATAATGATTGAGAAATCTGGATGACTTTTGGCAGCGGCAATAGGGATGACCCATCCCGCCTGTGAAAAACCTAAATAGCCAATTTGTGTTATAGGGGCAGGATATTTTTCACGTAACAAGGTTAATGCAGCTTGTACTTCATTTGCTCGCTCTTCCATTCCTTGCGTTAGCCAGTTCCCCGAGCTTTCCCCAACTCCAGCTTTATCCCAACTAAATACACCAATTCCATTTTCGACAAGTGTATTGATTAAAGGGAGGTAACTGTCATTTGAAAATCGATTTTGAGGTCCATCACCATGAATAAAAATAGCAATAGCGTTTGGTGTTTCTGATTTTGGTAATACGAGCGTTCCTGAAAGAGAATTATTATTAGCTTTAAATTGAATTTCAACCAGTCTAGTTTTGTCTAAATCAAAATCATCAATATTGCTCGTAAAAATAATAGCCAAAGACGCCAGTATGGCAAGGAGCACTAAATATAAGAAAAACCGCTTTATTTTCATAGCGTAAACCTAAATAACGATCAATTTGGTTTGGAACCAATTTTGATGGCTAATGGTTCCAGTAACAGTATGTTATGTCAATCGTATTAGTTTAAATGACTATTTACACCAGACGTAATTGATATAGCGGAAGAGGGGTTCAAAACCAAATTTCTTATACAAATCAAACCCAGCTTCGGATGCATCAAGGAAGCAGTGTTCAACACCTTGTTGGCGGCAAAATGCTAATGCATAGTCAATAAGTTGAGACGCATAACCTTTGCCCTGATATCTAGGCTCTGTTCCAATATCATCAAACCGCGCGAGTGGTCCTTCAATCGTCACTGTCATCGAGGTGGCAGGTTCTCCATCTACAAGCAGCACTAAATGGAATTGTGGTGCGCCTTGCTGTAATGCATCTTCGTGATAACGCACATACTCATTAATAACTTGATCATGTTCTTCGGATAAATAAAATGCAGAAACAAGAGGTTTAGCCCATAAAGAAAGATCGTGATTGGCAACGACGATATCGACCTGATTAGCAGGCAAGGCTACTTCACGTTGTTTATCTAAAGATAATGCCATTGCCGTTGTGACGCTGTCACGTTCATAGTTTAACGCTTCGGCTTCAGTAATAACTTGTGGCAACATTTCTTCAGGAATAACCAAAGTATGGTTTTTCTTTTGTGCAACAAATAGGTTATGCGCTTGCATAAAGGTATGAATAGTCGAATCTGGCTGCAAATAAATAAAGTTAAACGCTGGGGAGTTTAACGGTGTCAGATAACAAATGGTATGCTGTTCAATTTGGATGCTATGCTCACAAATGGAGCTCCAAAATGTTTTTTCAATAGATTGGTAGTGTCTTAAATAGTAAAGCGGAATATTCATTCTCAGTTACCTGAAGCAAAACGTGTTAATCGATATGGGCTTAATGCAGCTTGTTTAATCCCATCTATGATCTCTTCTTTCGCTAATTTACATATCAAGGGGGCTAAGGTAATAGCTGCATGCATACTGATAATATATAAACCCTCAAAATCATCAACATTTCCGACAATTGGCATCTCATCTTTTGGCATAGGTCGCATTCCTATGTAAGCTTTTTCAAGATTAAGGGCATCCGTACCTATAAAGGATTTCTTTATTGTTGTTAAGGCATTTTGTGCGATAGCAACTTCACTGTCTTCAAGGCGGTCACTAATAAAATCTTCAGCGCACAGAATTTTACTTGATGATACAGGGCGTAACTCCATTTCTGGTGTTGAAATAATGTGATTAATAAAAGATTGTTCAGTTGGATTATTATAATGGACAATGATTGATGGTGACGCAGTTATTGGAAGTGAAACTAGTAATGACTGAGCTAATTCAATTGCGCCAACACCAGCGGTGATAATAATTTGATCGGCGCTGAACGTACCTTTGTTTGTTATCGCTCCATGTATTTTATGATTATGGTGTTCAAGAGCTAGAACTTCATGTTCTGGTAGGTAATTTACACCTCGTGCAATTGCTTCAGTTAGCAGCGTCTGGGTAGCGTGTACAGGGTCAACAAAACCTTCATCTGCTGAAAATGCGGCAACTTCAGGCAAAGACAGTAACTGAGGTTCTATTAACTGTAATTCACTTTTAGTTAGCGCTTTAATATTAAACCCTGTTTTCTGGTGGCTATGAATGAACTCATGGGTCGCCGCATCTGTTTCGTGCCAACTTATGGCGCCAGACCAATTAATATTAAGTTTACCCTGGGTAAGACTGTCAAGGTTTCGCCATTCTGTTAAGGCTTGCTGACGTAATTTACTGTAACCGTCAGGGCGGCCATAGGAGACATTTAACCATGCAAAAGAGTGCTGTGTTACACCTTCAGCCGCTTGCTGTTTGTCTATCAGCGTAATTTTACCTTTATAGTGATGGGATAAATACCAAGCGAGCGTGGTTCCTACAATCCCTGCACCAATAATAATTATGCTGTTATTTTGTTTTGAAATCATGTGTTACCTGAATATTAAGGGCCAAATTAATGAGCAAAGCGTTTGGTCATTCAACCTGCGCATTTTTTTATTAATTATATGAATAATCAGTCTGTTATTATATCAACAAAGCATTAACCAGGCTGGTATTATTATTTAGGCGTAAATTGCAACCATAAGTTAAATAAGGTAAAAATGAAATTTCTATTTGAACAAGTCACCGTTTTTTCAGATAAAAAGTTGGATGGTAATCCATTAGCCGTTGTTGTCGGTGCAGATAGTCTAACTCATCATCAAATGGAACAGTTTGCAAAATGGACCAATTTAAGTGAAACCGTTTTTCTATTGCAGCCAAAACATCCCGATGCTGATTATTTCGTGAAAATTTTCACTGCAGAGGGTGAATTACCTTTTGCAGGTCATCCAACGTTGGGCAGTTGCTTTGTATGGCAGCAAATCTATGGGCAGCAGAATAAATCAACTATCACTCAACAATGTGAAGCTGGCTTAATTAATATTAAGCAAATAAATGGTCGTTTAGCTTTTATGGCTCCGCCAATGATCCGTACTGGTGAATTAGAGGAAAATGAACGAATTAAAATATTAAATGCGCTTGGACTTACCGATAATGATGTCGAAGCTTGCCAATGGTTAGATAACGGCCCGGGTTGGTTAGGTATACAGCTTAAATCTGTGGCTACATTACTTAGTGTCAAACCAGATTATGCACAACTGAAGGGTTATGACATCGGTTTATGTGCAATTTATCCAGAAGGCGATGATAAACAACTTGAGGTTCGTGCTTTTTGCTGTTCAATTGCAGAGGAAGATCCGGTTACTGGAAGCTTGAATGCGGTATTTGCTCAATGGTTAATACCTCAAGGAAAACTACCTAAACACTATGTAGCAGGGCAAGGCCAATGTGTTTCACGCAATGGGTTAGTTTATGTTTCATCGGACGAATATGGGATATGGGTGGGCGGTGACGTTGTCAATTGTATCAGTGGTACAGTTGAATTTGATTAATTATCAGTTGATTCAGGTTACCGAAAATAAGAGATAACCTGAATTAACTATCAAATTTATACTCGAATAAATCGAGTCACAAAAGCAATCATAACTAATAGAACTGAAATGATGAGCAATGCAGTGGCGAGAGAAAATTGAAACGCCACAAAACCAATAGCTGCGGGACCCGCTAAAATCCCTAAATAACCTAGTGTTGAAACCGCCGGAACAGCAAGGGCTTCAGGCATTGTGTTTTGTTTTCCTATCGCTGAAAACATCACCGGTACAATATTAGAGCAACCGGCACCAACTAAGGCAAATCCTGCAATCGCCAAAGGTAGGTAAGGCGACATAACCGCAATAATAAAACCAAAACATGCGAACAAGGCCCCGAAGAATACTACGCGAGCAGAACCGACTCGCATCACAATTCGGTCACCAGTTAGTCGACCGATAGTCATTGTTGTGGCGAATGCCGCAAATCCTAGCGCACCTAATGTTTCGTTTAAACCATGGTGTTCAATTAAAAATACAGCGCCCCAATCTAATACGGCACCTTCTGAAAGAAATACGGCAAAACAAACAATACCAATAACGAGTACAATTCCTTTAGGTACCGCAATTAATGGGCCTGATGAGACATTAGCATAGTTTAGAAAACCATTATAACTGATTGCCAATAACACTAATCCAATAGCAGAAATGATCATGGCGGCAAAGACGGTAGGAACGCCGAGGAGCAAAATAGCACTCATTGAACCGGCACCCGCAATTCCACCGATACTGTAAAATCCATGGAAACCTGACATAATCGGTTTATCTGAGGATTTTTCGACAATAACGGCTTGTATATTCATGGCACAGTCTGTTAAACCAATAAAAACACCAAATAAAAATAACCCAACAACTAAAAAGCTGATCTGTGACAATGACGGTAACATAGGTAATAAAAGACTAAAGGCAATGGTAGAAACAGCCATTAATTTGCGACAACCAAATTTTGCCGCTAGTGCACCTGTGACTGGCATAGCAATTAGTGCACCGCCACCAAAGCACAGTAATAGCATGCCTAGAGTCGCATCATTTGCCCCTGTATTTGATTTAACATAGGGAACTAGTGCTGCCCATGCGGCAGTCGCGAAACCTGCAATGAAAAAAATAATACGTGTCGAAATCTGCTCTTTTTTAGCAGGCGCTGAGATAATGTTATTGTCTAGTTGTTGAGTTGATTGCATATTTTATATTTTCAATGAATTAAAAGAAACTAGCCTTGGTTGAGGATAGTCAGAATTTGTTCATGTAATATTGGGCAGCCTGTCGCTAGGACTGCACCACCGGCTTCAGCTCTACCACCATCGAGAGTTGTGACTACGCCACCAGCTTGTTCAATAATAGGGATTAATGGCACAATGTCATAAGGTTCTAGTGCGTATTCAAAACAAGCATCAATTCTGCCTGCTGCTAACATTGCCATTGCGTAGCATTCCCCACCATAACGTGTCATTAAAACTTGTTCCGTTAAAGAACCAAAATGAATGTCTGGATGTGTTGCAATGGGTTCTGGTGAATTAGTGTGCAAAATAGCTTGGTTAAGTGCGATATTTTTACGCGTTTCTAAACGAAAGTGCCCATGTGCGCTACTCGTCCAGCTGCCGTTAGCATCGGCCCAAAAACGTTCACCAATATAGGGTTGGCTCATCATTCCCATTACTGCTTTTCCGTGATGTGTTACTCCAATTAAATTAGCCCATAAAGGTAGACCACATAGGAAAGGGCGTGTCCCATCAATCGGGTCGAGCACCCATTGAATAGATCCACTTCCACTAATACCGTACTCTTCACCTATGATAGCGTGATCAGGGTAAGCCGCTGTAATATATTCACGCATCAGTTTTTCGGCGAGTTTATCGGCTTGAGTAACCGGATCAAATCGATAATCTGCTTTTGGTTTATTCTGTAAAACTATCAGCTCATTTGTTCGGTAATGCTCTAATGAAGCTTTACCTGCAATGTTCGCGAGCTCATGTAAAAAAAAGCTATCAGGAAGTAGGTTGTTAGTCATTTTTTATCCTCAGTCATTTTAGTAATCATAAAGTTTGACATCCGTTATTGCTCGATTATGATAGTTTAAATCATTAACAGGAACACTATATGCTCGATTATGCCGCTTTTCCAGATCAAAGACAAAATAAAATTCGCCAGCTACTTAATGAAAATGGTCGAGTAATATGTACCGTACTAGCGCGAGAGATGAGCGTATCAGAGCATACAATTCGTCGAGATTTAAATGAATTAGCACAAGAAGGTGTATGCCGACGCGTGCATGGTGGTGCGGTGAGTGTCTTAGTCGGTGCTGGCTCATTCGAGCAGAGAATCGAACAGAATCAAGCAGAGAAAGCTAAGATCGCGCAAAAATGCGCCAGTCTGATCAAAGATGCAGGTTGTATATTTATCGATGCAGGTTCAACTAATTTAGAAATCGCACGTTGTATACCTGATAATTTAGCGGTGACGGTCATTACTAATTCGCCGACTATTGCCATTGAGTTAATGAAAAAATCAATAAGTGAAGTTATTTTAATAGGCGGAAAATTAAATACTCAAATAGGTGCGAGTGTAGATAGCTCAGCAGTTAGGCAGATTAGCCAAATCCATTTTGATCAATGTTTTCTTGGCGGATGTGCACTTGACCCTCAAATAGGGATCTCTATATTTGATTATGAAGAAGCTGAATTTAAAAAAGTGCTAATTGAACAAAGTAGCCAGGTTATTATGGGACTGACTGTTGATAAATTGCCGGGTGTAGCAAGGTATACTATTGCTGATTGTGACCAATTATCAATTCTCGTGATGGATAAACAGTTACCTAAAGAAATAATTCAGTTATTTGATAATAATTCAGTGAAAATCTTGTTTTCAGATTAGTTATTAAACTAAATTACGCTAATTTAGTGTATTTCAGTATGCGATTTATGAACATCATGGTTGATAAATAATTAGAGCAAACATGAGAATAGGAACTTCATGAAAATCAAAGCGATTTCACTTATTTTATTATTATTTCCATTTAATAGTATTGCTGAAAATTATTCTTATCAAATGCAAACTCAACCACATAATGGTAAAGAAATTCATTATTATCTAATCCAAAAGGGAACGGCTAAATCTAAAAATTTGTTAGTTTTAATTCAAGGTTCTGACTGTAAAAGTGTGGTTAATAATCCCGATATGGTCAAAAATTTTGGCGCTGCTTTTCCAAATAATGACATTTTGTTAGTTGAAAAAACAGGTTTGACTGATCAAATCGGTCAAAATAACGAAGAGGTTGAACAAGATAATTGCCCTGTGGAATATATGAAGAATGATTCTCCACTTGAAAGAGCAGAAAATTATATTTCTGTATTAAATCAGTTAAAGGATCATTACCAGCAGATCATCTTATTAGGAGGTAGTGAGGGAGCTGTTGTCACTAATATTATAGTTTCCAAAGTCGATTATATAAAAGCATCCATTGCTTTAAATTTAGGTGGTCGATATTTTATAGATGATGTCATTTATAGTATTAAAAATAATACTCCGGCTGAATATGTATCTGAATCAGTAGATGGATTTAAACAATTTGCACAAGCTGCAAAAGATAAACAATTAGATGAAAATCAATTTGTAAGTAGTCATGGGCCTACTTGGTGGTATGAAAGCTTAACGATTGATAATCAAAACTTGATTCAATCAATAAAAACTCCGCATTTAGTCATACAAACAATGGTAGATATAAATGTAGACGCACACAATGCCCAACGAATGATGAAGAATAACACTAACACCAAGGTATCATTTAAAAGTTATGAAGGTTTAGATCACTTTTTTAAAGATGATAAAGGCAAATCACAAACTTCAATGATTGTGACGGATATTCAAAGCTGGTATCAATCTATTAATCACTAGCAATTTAAGTATATCATTGCTGTATTGTCTTTATGGGGGCAATACAGCTGATGTTATTTATGAATATTAGATTTTTGCATCTTCAATCGCGTCATGAATTATATTTTCAAATAATACATGTTGGTTTGCCGGTAATAGCTGGCGATGCATTTGGCGGCGTTTATCAGTATTAAATAACTTTTCCGCTATCCAACCAGTTAAGTATAAAGCCGATAAGCAACCACCCGCTGTTGCAATATTTCCACGAACAACTAATGGTTTATCTTCGAGATCTACCCCCATATTTATAAAGGCATTCATTGCATCAGGATGCGTGGTTGCTGGTGTTCCATTCAATAAACCCAATTTCTGCAACACAAAAGAGCCAGCACAAATAGAACCAAGAATTTGTCGTGTATTATCGAGTTTAAATGCATTAATAAAACTTTCATCAGCAAGTACGGCTGGAATACCTTGTTGCCCGCTACTAAATAAAACAACATCAGCATCATTCGCGAGTGTAATATGACCGTCTGTTTCTACTTTTTGACCGAGTGTTGAGGTGTGAAAGGGCTTTGTGCCTAATACTTGGACATTCCAGTCTTCACGGCAGCGGCCAAAAATGTCACGCATTAAAAAATAATCTATATCTGTAAATTCATCAAAAATAACGATAGCAACTTTATACATATTTATTCCTCGAATTCTCTTATTTATTTTACGCTGAAACAAAGCTGTGATAATTAAAAATAGGTTTAAACCCTAACTTTTGATAAATACCTAGGCCGTCACTGGAGGCTTCTAATACACATTGCTCAATGCCTTGTTGATGGCAGACTTGTAAAGCATGTTTGATTAATAGCGTAGCTAAACCGCGACGCTGATATTGAGCATCAGTTCCAATATCATCAAGACGGGCTATCTTGTTATTCAATGTTAGTGTTAGGGTAGATGTGGGTTGCTGATTATGGAATAAGACAAAATGCAACATATTGATTTTCTTATCCAATGCCCGTTGATGATAACGAATATATTCATTAATAACCGTATCATCACCTGCTTCATCATCTTCTGGCGAAATAGGAAATGCCGTAATCAAGGGTTCTGCCCAAGATGTTAAATCTTGATTGCAAACTGTAATATGATAACCATTAGGTAGTGAGATACCTTTTGCGTGATCACTTAGATTAGAATGGTCTAGGATCATTGCTGTGGACTCACCATCATCAATAAGTTCTCTTTGCGTAACAACGAATTTAAATTTTTCTAATTCGCTATCTTGAATAACTAAAATATAAGGCTTGTTTTGTTGTTTAAATAAGTCTTCGGCTAATTCAAAACTAGCAATAGATGCATTTTGGTGTAAATAGATAAAGTTAAATGCAGGAATAGGCAATTCTGAGAAATAGGTAATTGTAGATTCATCGATATCAATTGTACTATGGCAAATAGCTTGCCAAAAATATTTTTCTTGTTGGTAAAAAAGTATTTGGTTATTTTTCATTTTTTGCTCTGAATTTACAATTTAATAGGAATATTTTATAGGCATTAAATCCAGAGTTCTAGCTGTAGAGGAACATAACGCATTTATACAACCATTGTATTGCACTTTTTGCTAATTACTGGAAAATAGCTTGTTGACAATAACGAGAAATATCCATATTAAGGTAAATAAAGTGAACAAAGCGCCAGAGACTATTACTTTTTTCGAACGGCTACTACCTTTAGTTGTTTCGGGTGAAAAAGTTATCACTATTCGTGATGAAAGTGAAAGTCATTATATTCCCGGAACCGTTGTTAAAGTTTATGCGCTAGAAACTGCAGAATATTACACTGATATAGAAATACTCTCAGTCGATGCAATTTCCTATGATGATATTAATGAGTATCACGCTAAACAAGAAGCAATGTCCCTTGAGACATTAAAAAAACTGATCCGAGAAATTTACCCAACAGAGCAATTTTTGTATGTTATTCATTATAAGTTAATAAATTCAATTAATTAATTTAGCTATGCATTGCTTTGGCTATTTTGATAAATGCTTTAGTAGCTGGGGATGCTTCACTTTCATTATTGATGGCAAAAGCAATCGTTCTTTTTATTGCGGGTGTTAGCGGCTTTATAACTAAATCTTGAGCACCCTCTGGAATGGCTAATTGAGCCACAATTGACACCGCTTCCCCTCGAGCAACTAAGGAGAATGTGCTTAATAATTGTCTCGTTTTAAACTGAATTTTTGGCACTAGTTTTTGTGCATGAAATAAATCCATCACCGTTTTTCCTGATCCCGCTTGTGTTAAATTAAACGGGAATTCACATAGTTGTTTTAAAGAAACCTTATCATATTCAGCAAGTGGATGGCCTAATGGTAGTATTGCGACCATTTGGTCTTCTTTTACTTTAAAAGTATCAAATCTTTCATCCGGTAATATAACAAAACCTATATCGATACGTTTATCTTGTAGCCAGTGAATCACACTTTCATCATCACCTTCATCAACGATAATATTGATCAGCGGATATTGTCGGCGATACTGTGCCAGAATAGGTGGCAAGATGCGTGATGATGAACCAGGACCAAATGAACCAATTCGTAATACGCCTTTTTTTAATCCATTAGCTGCTTGCGCTTCTTGGATCATTGATTCTTGAATGCTTAGCATATTATGCGCCCGCATGAGCAAGATATTACCAATCTCAGATAAGGTAGTATGATTTTGTTCACGAACAAAAAGGGTAACGTTAAGATCTTTTTCTAGCGATTTTACGGCGTGTGATACTGCTGATTGAGAAATATTTAATTTCATTGCAGCCAGTGTGAAGCTTTTAAATTCAGCTACGGTAGTAAAAATTTCAAGTTGAGTTAATGTCATGAGTATTTGCTCATTTGCTTATGAACCAGAATAAGTAATAACTTATCACTATACCGTTATCTAGCAAGTCTAATATTATTTAATGCGTGTTATAGAGGTATAGATGATAAGTGTAAAAGCAATAATTTTCCGATTTTCAATAAACGTTATTTTCATTCAAATGATCTTTGTTTCCATCATATGGGGAGGGACATTTATTGCAGGTAGAGTTTTACAACCTGAAATATCGCCTATTTTGTCAGCATCTATTCGTTTTATATTTGCGGGTGTTTTTTTAATAGTATTACTAAGTTTCACTAAAATAGGTTGGCAAAAAATAACATTCAAACAGCTTATGCAAATTTCTATACTCGGATTAAGTGGGATATTTATTTATCAAATTCTATTTTTTTATGGTCTGCAAAACATACCCGCTTCCAGAGCTGCTTTATTAGTCGCAATTAATCCAGCAATGATTGCATTGATTTCATTTATCTTATGGCGGGAGAAAATTTCTTTAATTAAAGGTATTGGGATTATTTTTTGTGTTATTGGTGCATTTATTTTGTTGTCCGATAACACTGAAGATGTTGGCGGAATTTTTACCAACAAAGGGGATTTAGCTATTCTTGGTTGTGTGATTAGTTGGGGGATCTACACAGTCGCTGGTAAAAATGTCATTCGTGAGATTGGAGCTTTGCACACAGTAACTTATGCCATATTATTAGGTACATTATTACTCGTCATCATCTCTTGTGTGACAGGGGAATTAACTTTGAATAACCTTGAACGTTTATCGTTTTTAGACTTATCTAGCCTTCTATATTTAGGCGTTTTAGGTTCAGCGATAGCGTATGTTTGGTATTATCAGGGAGTAGACCAGTTAGGAGCAGCAAGTGCAGGATCATTCATTGCATTAAATCCACTAACTGCAGTTTTTATCGGTGCATTATTTCTTAATGAAAAAATAAGTATGATTGTTATTGTTGGTGGTGTGATGATTATTTTAGGTATTTTAATCGCAAATAAAAAAATTAAGGCCTAAAAATAAATTAGGGAAAAATAGCCACACAACAGGGTGTGGCTACAAAATTTACTTAAATCTATTTTGATGCTTTAAAATAAATTCTTTTAATGTTGTAGGTGCTTTACCTGTTATTTTTTGGAAATTATCAAATACCATGCCTGTTCTATCTAACTCACCCGTACTGAAAGCAATAAAGTGATCATAAATACTCTTCATATAGGCTAATTCTAAATTATTATTTAATGCATGCTGCCAAAATTCATTGGGATCTTTTGCTTTATATTGAAAGGGAATACCAAGCTCATTGGTAAGTAATTGGGCTATCTGATGATGATTTTTAGTTTCATAACCTAAACGGTAGATTTGTCCATAATGTTGCTTGGGTGAGGTCAGACAATGCGCAGCAAGTTCGGCGACATCAATGCAATCAACCCAACTTAGCACGGCATTACCAAAATAGGAACGTAAAATACCTTTTTGTAAATTATCATCTCCTTGATAACCTAGCAAATTTTGCATGTAAGATTCAGGGCGTAAATGAGTGAACTGTATACCAGACCATTCAATATAACGCTCAATCAGTTGGTGCCAAGCCCAATGGGCAACTTGTGCATTATCATCACCGCAAGCACCTAAATGCACGATATAATTTACATTTGATGATTTTGCGATATCAATAAAAATTTTGCTTTGAGCAAGCATATCAATAGTATAGCCTGTCATCATAAACACAGAATCAATACCGATTAAGGCACTTTTGATTGTTTCCGGTTTGTCATAATCCATTAAGATGGTCGTAAAAGGTGCTGAACTTAACTTGTTCGGGTCTCTTACTGCTAAAATAACATCTTGATAGCCCATATTGTGTAGTGCTTGAACTAAATATTGGCCAACTTGCCCTGTTGCGCCTGTCACTAAAATTGTATTTTTCATGGATTAAAATTCACTTTAATTACTGATAAATTAGAGTTTTTTACTCATCAAATATTCAAGAGTTTGTTGTGTTTGGCTGGTAAACATGATTTCTTTGATTTTTTGCATCCCATTGGATTGATAAAATCTAATGGCTTGATGATTATCGGCTAAAACATCAAGCCATAACCATTGATCTCCTTGTTTCATCGCAAGTTGTTCAATTATTTGAAATACTGCTTTTCCAAAGCCTTGACCTGTTGAGTGAGGTGAAAAATAAACTTTATTCAATAATGTACCGATTGCTGAAGATTCAGGGATTGGTAGATGATAACTGAGTTTAACTAACCCAATTGCAATTGATAGTGGGCTTTGAATTAAAAACCAATCTGTATTAGCCAGATTTATATCTGAAATTATTTTGCTTGGTGTATATTCTTTAAAGAGGTAATCATCTAATTCTGTTTTATTATTCCATAAATGTCCGAAATGATGACAATAGCTTTTTATACCTATTTCATGAAGAATTTGGACGTCTTGCACCGTAGCTAATTTCAGTGTTATAGACATTTTAGTTAACCTTTTTAGTTAGATATTGGTATAAGTATTTTTCATCATATTTATCAATGGTATTTCTTTAAGAGCGTAGTTTATAGTAATTTTAACGCTGTAAGCTAGGTTCATTGAAGGAGAGAGCATTTTTGATATAAATCGTCGATTTAATGGGTATCTATTTAGGCTAGGTGCGAGAGAAAAACAAAATAGCAAATTGCAGATGATACTTTTAGTAGAATAAATGGGATGAGAATCACCCCATAGATATTGATAGATAAAGTAATTAAATTGTTTGGCTAATTTCTGAGTAAGCAAATAATGCTTGCGCACCACCAGTATGAATAAATAAAACAGGTGTTTTTTCTGTTGAATTTTCTAAGTAATCTATTAGTCCTGCCATCGCTTTGCCGGTATAGACAGGGTCTAATAAAATACCTTCTTTTTGTGCCAGTAACTTAATCGCATCAAGACCTGCACTATTTGGCATTCCATACATAGGTGCAAAAAAACTGTCCCATAGCTGGATGTTAGGTGTGTTTTTAATTTCTAATAACTGCGCTAATTCCAACTGCAATTTTTCTACTTTTGGTGCTTGGTCTTGCTGCGTACGTGAAACAGTGACACCAATTAATTGGGTAGCAGGTAGTAACTCTTGTAAGCCAATAGCAAGCCCTGCATGAGTTCCGGCACTGCCTGATGCCACGATGATTTTATCAAATACAATATGTTCAGGTGTTTGCTGTTCAATTTCAATCGCACATTGTACATAGCCTAAAGCACCTAAGGCATTAGAGCCACCAACTGGGACAATATAAGCCTCTTGCAGATCCAGTTTTTTAATTAATTCAACCATTTGAGCTTGTGGATCGGTTAATTCATCACACATTACGCAGCGCGTACCAAACAAATCGGTTAAAAGCTTATTACCATTGTGTAGAAAATTTGCGTCGTCACTTTGTATTGGATTTTCTAATAATGCGACACACTCAAGTCCAAACATTGCGGCAACAGCAGCAGTCTGTCTGACATGGTTTGATTGAATCGCACCCGCAGTGACAATAATCTTTGCATTTTTAGCTAAGGCATCAGCGATTAAAAATTCGAGTTTACGTAGTTTATTACCGCCCATCGCTAGTGGCGTCATATCATCACGTTTAATATAGATTTCACGCTCATATAGACGAGATAAGTTATTCAGTCGATTCAACGGGGTTGATGTATTAAGTAAATCAACTTTGTTGAATTGGGAAATTTTTTGTTGAAGTGACATCGTAAACTCCGTGATATTAATAGGTAAATCCTAAATAAAGGTAAATAGTGAGAACAATACTCGCAGTGACTAATGCATAAGGCATTTGGGTTCGAATATGTTCAATATGATCGCAATCTGTTGCCATTGAAGCGACAATTGCGTCCGCTGAAATAGGTGAGGTCATATCGCCAAATATCGAGCCGGAAATAGCTGCGCCAATCATATATTCAACTGGCATACCGACGGATAGGCCTAGTTGAACACCAATTGGGATCATAATTGCAAAAGTACCCCATGATGTACCGGTTGCCAGTGACATAATTGCACTAATAATAAAAATAAAGCCAATTGAAAAACCGGGTGCCATAACGCCTTGAGTAACTTCAGCAATGTATGCGCCGGTATTTAATTCAGCGGAAACATTTCCCATCAAAAACGCAAGGATCATGATTGAACTAATTTTTAGCATATTGGCATAGCCAATAAATAGTTCCTTGAAGAAGTTATCGATATTTAATAAGCGGCGACCAATAAACCAGCAGAAAGAAACAGCTGTACCAAACATAACTCCCCAATAAACAGAAGTTGAGCCACTACCTTTGGTAAAATCACCATCGCCTGTAATATATAACGCAATAGGGACCATTAAAACGGTGGATAGAATAGGAATGAAGAAATTTAAAACCGAGTAGGCGTGAGGGTGTTCAATAATATCGTCTTCATCAGCATTGTGTTGGCTAGACAGTGTAATATTACCCGCTACGAAACTCTCTTGGTATTTTACTTCGGCCTTTTTCATTGGGCCCCAACTTATATTGGTTAACACATAAAAAAGAATGGTAGCTAAAGATAGCCAAGCCATTAAATTATAACCAATCGATTTAATTAATATATCAAAAGGCTCGCCAGTAATAAGTCCTTGAGATATTTGCACGCCTATTAAACCCATGATCACAGCTCCCCAACCATTAATAACAGCAGAGGAACAAACTGAAACACATGCAGTTTGAATAATATATGACATTTTTTCTGGGGCGACGCCATATTGTCTCGCTAAATTTTTGGTTGAAGCGCCAGCAACGAGTTGGTTGATTGAGCTTTCAATAAAAATTAATGAGGTAATTAAAATGGCTAACAATTGAGTTGTAACACGGTTTTTGATGAGATTAGTTTTATTGGTTAATAACTGAACCAGTGCGCGAACACCACCAGTGACAACCACTAATCGCATTAAACCTCCTATCATTACCATAAATACAATTGTTCTAGTATTACCGGCAGAAGAAAAAGTATCGATAATGCCATCTACTGTACCTTTAACACCTAACAAAATATTGTGGTCGTTAATCACTGTAAAACCGACAAAGATCCCTAACATTAAGGAAAGCATCACTTGGCGAGTTAATATTGCCAAAAGGATGGTGACAATGGGGGTTATAATTGTCCAAATTCCATAGTCGTGCATGTGTTTACCTGTTGATTATTTTAAGAGATATTTTGATATTACTATTTATAATTATTGAAAAATCATAGCATTAATGCGAGGTCTATAGAAAGACTTTATACAAAATGTAGCGTATTGTGGCAAAAATTATGAGGGTAAACAATTTAAGTTATGTAAGGGAAGTGATATAGGAAGGAAAAAAGCCACCGTAAAATGGCTTTGAGCTTAAAAATAAATCAATAGTAATAATTATTTTGAATTGAGCCACTCACTGTAAGTTATACGGCTAATATTTTGGGTTTTAGTTTCATCAATCAATTCGATAAACTGTGGTTCAAGTGTGATGTAATATTTGAAACCACATTTTTCTTGAGCAATTTTTGATTGTTGGTTTTCCTGAAAATAACCGCACCATAAGTTATCTAATTTTAAATTTTTAAAGCCATGACGTATTATTTCGCATATCGCTTCAGGAATTAAGCCTTTTCCCCAATGCGGAACACCAATCCAATAGCTGACTTCTGCATCATTAGCACCGATAGGAAAATTACTATCTTGACTCATAGAGAGGCCAATTAACCCTATAGCTAAATTATCCTCTTTCAAGGTAACTGCATAAACTTCATCACGCATAAAAATAGTTCGAATAATTTCAGCGCTTTGTTTTACGCTTTGATGTGGCGGCCAACCAGCAATGGGACCAATTTGAGGATCTTTAGCATACAAATATAAATTTTCAGCATCAGTTTCTTGCCATGGGCGCAGTACTAACCTATCGGTGTAGAGAATCATATAATGGTTTCCTTATTAATTAGGTATTATTTAATTGTTCATCTCTATTTTAGGTATTTTATTGCAGTATATAAGTGCAAAACCTTGCTGGTTTGGGTACTTTTAACAACTAATGATATGATTTATTGATGAGGATGCATTAGGAGGATGCATTAGAAAGAGGAAAATGTATGTTAAGGTGTTACAAGCATCAGTTCCATGTGCCAAAAGTGATTAGTATTGGTCAATCGTCATTGGATGAGTTGCAAGGAATACCGCTTTCGTTAGCGTATGTTACCATTATTATCTGTAAACAAGGTTATGCAATTTTTAATATCAATTTTAAAAACTATATTGTTCGTAAAAATGATATCGTGATTTTATATGATGATACCTTCGCTATACTGCAACAAAAATCACAGCATTTTCTTGTAGACTATTTATTGTTGGATAAGAACTTCTCCACAGATATTGCATTTCAATTACCTAATTTTTTATTTGCTTTCTTTAATAAGCAACCTGTTATTAAGATTCTAAATAATAAAATAGAAATGTTGTCTCAATGGCAGAATTTAATGATGTATATTGTTAAAGAAAAAAAAGAATACTGGTTATTACAGTTACGTAACCATATGCAAAATTTATTTTTAGAAATTGCGAATAACACTAAGCAACTAGATGTAAAACAACATGAAGGTTATAGCAGAAAAACACAGCTATGCTGGCGTTTCTGGGATTTAATTACGCAACATAGTAAGGTACATCGAGATGTTCAGTTTTATGCTGAAAAATTATCAATTACACCATTTTACTTGTCTCAAATAACCCAAAATTTTTTTAAAGACTCACCTAAGGTTTTAATCGATAGGCAGGTGATATTAGAAATAAAAGCACTACTTGAGATTGAGACATTATCAATAAAGGAAATTGCTGTACGACTAAATTTTGAAGATACTTCATATTTATGTCGTTATTTCAAACGGCATACAGGTATTACTCTATCGGGTTTTAAAAAACAGAGAAGGTGATGATAGCTCAGGTAATTTATCATTTTTTAGCTTTGCTCAATTTTTTTTGAATACTTTTTCACAAAATCAATAAAACAGCGGAGTCGTGGTGAAACAGCTTGATTTCGATAATAAACAGCATTAATAGCTTGTTTCATCACGATAGTTTCATTTCCAAGTACTTGAACAAGTTGACCTTGAGCAAAAGCATCCATAGTAACAAAATCAGCTGAACATAAAATTCCACTTCCTTGAACAGCAAGGTGAAAAAGTATTTCACCACTTGCAGCGGCAATATCGGGTGTAATTTTTAATAATTCGTTAGCACTGTTTTTTATTGGCCAAGTATTTAAAGAATCGGGATGTGTAAAGCCTAATAAACAATGTTGTTTGAGTTGTTCAACGTTCTGTGGAATACCATGTTTTTCAAGATAAGAAGGGCTAGCAACTAATCGTTGTTGGCTATAACCTAATAAGGTTGCATTTAATGATGAATCTTTTAACGTACCGATTCTAAACGCAACATCTATTTTTTTTTCTAATAAATTAGTGACGCCTTCATAGTTGTTTATTTCTAACTCAACTTGTGGATAACGTTCATGAAATATAGGTATTAAAGGGGCTATGACATGCGTGACAAAAGGTGTTGAAGCATCAATGCGCAATTTACCTGAAGGAATTGATTGACGAGCAGAGAGCATTTCTTCAGCTTCTTGTGCTAGGTTAATTATCTCTCTCGCTTTTTGCAAAAATGCAGCACCTTCTTCACTGAGTTTAATCTTCCGTGTAGTTCGGTAAATTAAAGTTGTTTCCATTTTTTCTTCTAAGCGTAACAGAGCGCGACTTACGGTTGATATCGTCATTCCTTGTTGTTCTGCTGCTGCGGTTATTGAACCGCTATCTATCACACTAATAAATGCTTGTAGTTCTTCAAATGTAATTTTCATTATTGCATTTCCGGCAAAAGTTATTTCCACCATAACGGCTTTTTCATTGCCATACAATATGAAAAAATCAGCCACATCAATTTAGTTGAATGGTTTATTTAAAATAGGGTTGTTAGATGAAGATTAATACTGCACTTTTAGCGTTATCAATAGGTGCTTTCGCTATTGGAGCGACTGAATTCTCTCCAATGGGTATGCTGCCATATATTGCAGAAAATATACATGTTGATATTCCATCAGCAGGTTCAATTGTTGTGATTTATGCATTAGGCGTCATGATTGGTGCGCCTATTATGACATTATTGTTAGTCAAAAGACGGCCTAAAGTTGCTTTGATTTTTTTAATGTCTATTTTTACAGTTGGTAATCTACTTTCAGCAGCATCTCCCGATTTGGTGACGCTGTCACTTTCAAGATTTGTAACCAGTTTAAATCATGGCGCATTTTTTGGTATAGGGGCTATCGTTGCGGCAAGTGTCGTTCCACCAGGTAAACAAGCGAGCGCCATTGCTGCGATGTTTATGGGGCTAACAATTGCTAATGTCGGCGGTGTACCATTAATGACAAAATTAACCCAAGCTGTGGGCTGGCGAGAAGCGTTCTATTTAATCTCAGCACTCGGATTAGTTACTATAGTTGGCTTAGTGCTTGCTTTACCCAATAATTTGCAAGGTCGTGAGGTCAATGTGCGAAATGAGTTACGTATTTTGCGCAAACCAGAAGTTTTGTTAGGTATGCTTGCAACTGTATTAGGCGCAAGTGCAATGTTTACCTTATATACATACATTACACCTATGTTAATGCAATTTATTCATGCATCTGATCAGATGATTACGGTTATGTTAGTCATTATTGGTATTGGTTTTACTATAGGTAATTATATTGGTGGCTTATTTGCTGATAAATCACTGTATGGTACTTTGTTGGCACTTTTCATTCTACTTGCCGTAAGTATGGCTGTTTTCCCATTTATTGCGGTTAATGCAGTAGGCGCAGGTATAGGTCTGGCATTTTGGAGTATATTTAGTTTTGGCTTAGTACCACCAATTCAGATATTAGTAATGAATGCAGCTCCTGGAGCGCAAGCTTTAGCATCATCAGTAAACATTGGGGCATTTAACTTAGGTAATGCCATTGGTGCTGCGATTGGTGCTGCTGTATTGTCTTATGGCTCTAGCTATACCATGATTAGTTTTATGGGGACGATTGTTGCAAGCCTTGGTGTTGCTATTATTTTACTTATTATTCGCAGAAATTCTAAAACAAAAGGTGTAACAAACGCAGTTTGTGCTTGTAACTAACGATAATAAACAGATCTGAAATTAATGGACCTTTTTATCTTGATAACCTTAGCTTATCATCAAATAAAAAGGTCTTTTTTATTTGTTTTTTGTCTATTCACTATAGTATTTATTATCTAATAATTTTTGGTTTTAAGCTGGCGCATTACACTGGGTAATCGAATTAAAAAGCAAGAGATGGAGTTTGTTGTTTTACATTGAGTTGGATAATGAAAATAACAAAACTAGCAAGGAGTTTTATTATGACAATTCAAAATATGTGGTTAACCGATGAACAACGTTGGCAAGCGATTGTTGAGCGTAATAAAGCCGCTGATGGCTATTTTATTTATGGTGTAAAAACATCGCTTATTTATAATCATCCATCAGTTGCAGGGCGATTGCCTAATCGAAATAATGTAAAGTTTTTTGATAATGAACAACAAGCATTGGATGAAGGCTATCGTTCAGGGAAGCGTAGCCGTTATGAAACATCTCAATTGACGCAGTTCTATCAAGAGAAAATAGAACAAGCTTGCCGCTATATAGAACAAAACGAAATGTCTTTAAAATTATCTGAACTTGCGGATCATGTTGGTATCAGCCGTTTTCATTTTCATCGATTATTTAAATCACAAACAGGCTTAACACCAAAGGCTTATGCAGATGCTTTTCGCCATAAGAAAATGCGTCAACAATTACAACAAAAAAATAGTATCACTGATGCTATTTATGATGTGGGATACAGTTCAACTAGTCGGTTCTATGAAACATCGACTCAACGATTGGGTATGACCCCCAAAAATTGGAAGGCGGGTGGAGATGGTACTAAAATTTACTTCGCGCTTGCAGTTTGCTCTCTCGGAAATGTACTTATTGCTCAAAGTCCGATTGGTGTGTGTGCAATTTTTTTAGGTGATGACCCTGAACAGTTGTTACGAGATTTGCAGGATAAATTTCCACAGGCTGAACTCATGGGGGGAGATGCTGAATTTGAACAACTCATTGCGCATGTTATCGGTTTTATTGAAGCACCAGAAATTGGTTTCAATATGCCACTGGATATTCGTGGTACCGCCTTTCAACAGCGAGTTTGGCAAGTGTTGAGAGGTATTCCTGTAGGACAAACTGTTAGTTATAGGGATGTTGCTGAAAAAATGGGACAACCTAAAGCCGTACGCGCGGTTGCGAGTGCTTGTGCTGCCAATATGTTAGCTGTCGCCATTCCATGTCATCGTGTCGTGAGAAATGATGGGGCACTGTCAGGATATCGTTGGGGAATTGATCGGAAACGAGCACTTTTACTCAAAGAATCCATGGATAAATAATCAGAAACAATATTTACTTGTAATAACTATATCTTGTTAACACTATTTCAACCTGAAATGGGCAATTGACCTATTGTGGCTAAGATTCCTTTTGTATGTTCAATGTCATTAATTTGATTAGAACTTATTTTAAGGAATTCATGATGGTGACTAGTATCTATAAAGACCTCGCATTAGCCCCCGCTGGAGAGCAAAAAATCGCATGGGTAAAATCTCATATGCCTTTATTGCGTGCATTAGAAACACGTTTTATTAAAGAAAAACCTTTTTCGGGAAAGCGTATTGCACTTTCTATTCACTTAGAAGCAAAAACAGCCTATTTAGCTCAAGTATTAGTTTCTGGCGGAGCAAAAGTGTCTGTCACTGGCAGTAATCCCATGTCGACTAAAGACGATGTTGTTGCTGCTCTGGTCAAATGTGGCATCAATACTTTTGCAATTCATGGTGCAAGTGCTGAAGAATATCAACAATTTGTAAAAGAAACATTAGCCTGTGAGCCTCATATCGTCATTGATGATGGAGGTGATTTAGTGCACGAATTGCATAGCGTATACCCTGAATATGCGCACCATGTGATTGGCGCCTGTGAAGAAACAACCACTGGTGTATTAAGAGCAATTGCACGTGAGAAAAATAATGAACTGAATTTTCCGGTGATTTCTATTAATGGTGCGCAATCCAAACATCTTTTCGATAACCGATATGGTACGGGGCAGTCTACATTCGATGGCATCATGCGAACAACTAATCTTGTGATTGCAGGGAAAAAAGTTGTCGTTGCAGGTTATGGCTGGTGCGGGAAAGGCTGTGCTATGCGAGCCAAAGGCTTAGGTGCGGAAGTCATTATTACTGAAATTGATCCAATTAAAGGTCTAGAAGCAAAAATGGACGGCTTTGGTGTCATGACAATGGAAGACGCTGCTCTTGTGGGGGATATTTTTGTAACTGCGACAGGCTGTTGTGATGTGTTGACTGCTGTACATTTTAATTTAATGAAAGAAGGGGCGATCATTTGTAATACAGGTCACTTTGAAGATGAAATAAATTTAAAAGACTTACAAACTATTAATGTCGGAACATTTGAAGCCCGTGAAAATATTGATGCTTATCGTTTAGAAAATGGACGTACTCTTTATTTACTTGGACGCGGCGCATTGATCAATATTGCTTGTGCTGATGGTCATCCTGCTGAAATTATGGATATGAGTTTTGCATTGCAAGCACTAGGAGCTGAATATTTAATTAAGCATACTTTAGATAGAAAGCTGTACGCGGTTTCGGATGAGATAGACCGTGAGGTTGCCCGCCTTAAATTACAGGATATGGGTATTTCTTTAGAAACACTTAGTGACAAACAATACCAGTATTTGAACGCCTTTGAACTGAAATAACCAGCCGGAGGACGTTAATGTCAACACTTAATAGTTTGTTAGGAATGGTGGTAATACTTTTTATCGCCTTCCTTTGCTCTAATAACCGCCGCAAGATAAACTTGCGACTCGTTTCCATCGCATTAATATTACAAATCACATTTGCATTTTGTATGTTGTATTTACCTACGGGTAAGCAAGTCATGATATGGATGGCAGATAAAGTCACCGCATTATTAGATTATACGCAAGTAGGTACTCAATTTTTACTGGGTGGGTTAGCAACAGATAAGATGTTTGAACTGTTGGGTAATGATGGTTTTATTTTCGTTTTCAAAGTATTACCTGTTCTCATTTTTTTATCTGCGCTATCCGCTTTATTGTTTCATATTGGGATCATGCAAAAACTTATTTTATTAATCGGTGGAGGGTTACATCGTTTATTAGGCTCATCTCGTGCTGAATCAATGTCATCTGCTGCAAACATTTTTCTTGGCGTAACTGAAGCACCATTAGTTATTCGCCCATACTTAAAGCATTTATCGTCATCAGAGTTTTTTACAATTTTAGTCGGTGGAATAGCATCTATTGCAGGAACGGTATTACTAGGTTATGCACAATATGGTGTGAAAATTGAATATTTATTAGCAGCTTCTTTTATGTCTGCACCGGCAGGATTACTGTTTGCAAAATTGTTTTATCCAGAAATAGGGGTAACGAGTGATAAATTTACAACTGGCGACTCCATGCGTGGGCAGAAATCAGAATACCGTAACGGCATTGATGCGGTAACCCAAGGTGCGAGTACTGGTGTGACAATGGCACTTAACATTGCGGGTATGTTATTGGCATTGTTAGCAATTATCGCTATGTTCGATGGTCTCATGATGTGGGCAACGAGTTTCACTGGTTATGAAGTTTCTCTCACACAATTAATTGGTTGGTTATTTTCACCTGTAGCTTGGTTATTAGGGGTTGATTGGGCTGAGGCTCAATTTGCAGGGCAATTATTAGGTCAAAAGGTCTTATTCAATGAATTTATTGCTTATGCTAATCTACAACCCTATTTAGATGGTGGAATTTTACCCGCTACAGGTGAAGCATTAAGCGTGAAAACGCAAGTCATCTTATCTTTTGCATTATGTGGTTTTACCAACATTGGTACAATTGGTATCGCAATTGGCGGAATAGGCGCAATGTGCCCAGAGCGTCGTGGCGAATTAACCAGTATTGCATTTAAAGCCTTTGGCGCTGCAATATTGGCTAACTTGATGAATGGTGCGATTGCTGGATTAATTTTAGGATAATAACTGAGGTGGCAAAATGATAGATGAAACGCCTTTTCGCGAGTTGTGGTTAAAATTCAGTGAACAAGAGCTATTGCCCAATGTTGATTGGTTATTTCGTCATGCGCCGCCGTCAGTTAAAAATACTTTCTGCACCATCCATCTGCAAGAAGGATATAAATTGATTCATCAGGGTACGGAGAATCAGTTTGTTTATATTATTATTGAAGGTGAGTTTGTGGTGAACAAACTTGCGGGTAATGGTAAAGAATTAGCATTAACACTGTGTTATCGCGGTGAATTTTTAGGCGAAATGGAAGCTCTCTGCCAACAAAAACATTATTATTATGATGTAATTGCGCTAACCGATGCTCGTGTTATACGCATTCCATCAAATAGTTTTCTATCATGGGTTTCTCAAGACCATCGCTTGTCTATTTTGCTAAATCGTCAATTATCCAAGCGTTCATTAATTAATGGAGAACAACGATTAATGACAGCGGTAGATTCCATTGAGAAAAACTTACTTTATATTCTAGAACAATTACCTAGTCATCAAATCCGGTTACCTAGAGATACATTGGCCGCAATTTTAGGTACTTCTCGTCGTCATTTAGATAAAGTTTTATTTAGACTAAAAGAACAAGATGTAATTCAACAAGAAGGCCAAGTCATCATATTAAATTCAGATAGTTAATGGCTTAATTAACATGTCGATGGCGCCTTGAGCTACAGCGAATAAATTTGCCTCGGTTTCTCCTGCACGAGCTCTTAATGAAATTGAATGCAGTATTGCAGTGATAAGCTGTGCGGTTAAATCAATATCACAATTTTCTTTTAATTCTCCATCAATTAAAGCTTGCGTAATAGCAAGGGCAACTTGGTTTATTTGTGCCTTAATGACATTGGCTAAGTGCTGTTGTACTTCTGGAATATCAACTTCAGCTGAGGCAGTAGAAAGGATCATACAACCTAATTGCCCATGTTTCCCAGTATATAATTCAATCCCAACTAAAAAATAGCGTAGTAGTCGTTGCGAAATATCGTCATTGTCATTTTGTTTATTTAGGGCTTCACTATAGCGAGTTCCGGCTATTTTACTGAAATGTTCAATTGCTTTTTCATACATCGCAAATTTGTTTCCAAATGCGCTGTATAAGCTAGGTTTATTCATTTCGGTGGTTAGAACCAAATCATCCATAGAGGTTGCAGTATATCCTTTACGCCAAAATAGTTCTGTAATGTGATTAATCGCAATATCGCTATCGTAGCGACGAGGGCGTCCTTTTCTTTTCATTTTGTACCACTCAGTAAGATAATTATTTACTTATTATTAGATAACTGCCATTATTTTACCATTCGGTATAAAAATAGGGAAGCATAATGAATATTGTGAATGGTATTTATGGTAAAACGACAAAATCTATTATTGAACTTGTTGACGGGGGAAGACGTAACCAATCTACTCCATTGAAAGTAGGCATATTTGTTAGTCCCGGTTTTATGCCAATGGATATCAATGGTGCACAATCTGTTTTTACCATTGCGGCTGCTGAAATTCATTTTATTTGGAAAGAAAAAGAGTTAGTTGAAGGCTATATTGGTTGGCCTACAATGCCAACAATGACGTTTAACGATTGTCCTGATGATCTAGATGTATTAGTTGTAGGGATGGTTCCACCTGAAATCGTTGAAGATATCGAAGTCTTAAACTTTTTTAAGCGCATAGTGCCTAAAACAAAATATGTTATTGCAACATGCTATGGCACATTAGTGCTTGGTGCCGCAGGGTTACTTGTTGGTCGTCGGGCGACGAGTAATTCTAATGTTGTGCCTATGTTAAGTGATCTTGATGCGATTCCAGTTGCTGGAAGCGATGTGATCATCGACGGTAATATTTACACATCGGGTCCTGCTACGGGTTCTTTTGATGCATCGTTATTAGTTTTAGAGCAATTAAAAGATACATCATTTGCACAATTGGTCGAGTTAGCAATTGAATATGACCCAAGACCGCCATTTAAAACGGGTTCTCCATTGCTTGCGGGCACTGAATTAACCGCTATTTCGCAATCATTAACTTCGTCTATTAATCAGCAATATCATCAGTCGGCAATTAAAGGTTTTAATCTGATGAGAAAATAAAATAGTTAATATTAAGTGCCTATTATAGGTATTTTTTCATAATAGGCACTTAGATGAAAAATATTTAAATTTTGTATTAAAGTTAGTGGTTCTTCATTTGTTTTATTTATTATAATGTGCAGTTCCTGCTGAGTAACCTTTAAATATCAATTTAATGAAAGTTATTTTTATCCATTTAAATAATGTTTCATATTTTTTGGCCTTTATATTTTTCATGGCATTTTTTCCTTATATATTTTTTAAGTTTATTTAATAACCAAAACAAAGGTTGGGTTAAAATAAATTTAGTATGAGGCTTGCCACTTGTGTTCTTTTCATATTCCATAAAATATCCTGTTGGTCGGCTAATCTTTAATTAGAATTACATGGTGTAAATATATAAAAAAGTGACAGATGAGTTTTTTTACAAAATACAGATCAAATCAGTCTGTTTTGTATTACAGTACAGATACGGCAAAAAAGTTAAGGGTTTAAGCGTGTTACTGTATAAAAAAATAGCGCAGATGCTACAGGATAAAATTAATCGTGGAGAGTATCTCGGCGGTGAAAAATTGCCATCAGTTAGGGATATTGGTCGAGCTCATGATGTGAGTATCACTACAGCGCAACTGGCTTATCGCGAGTTAGAAAGAGTGCAGTTGATCTACGCGGTACCGAAATCAGGTTATTTTGTCATCCCAGAAAAAACACATGCGCCATTACCTAAAGTTGCTAATTATATACAAAAACCTGTTCAAATAGCGCAATGGAACCCAACAATGGGGTTTTTACGCGTTTCAGAAACGCGGGGTGTGACATCTTTATCTTGTGCAGTACCGAATATTGAAGATAAAAGTCTAGAACCGTTGTGGCAAGAAATGGGCATGATAGCTCGACGTAAGAATTCCTTGACACTTGAGTATGATAGCTTACAAGGCTTAGAAGCGTTACGTGAACAAATCCATATTATTTCGGATGATCGTCAACTATTTACACCTGATGATGTTGTGACAACCACAAGTGGCCATCAATCTTTAGCTATTGCTTTGCAAGCTTGTACACAGGGTAATGACGTTGTCGCTGTTGAATCGCCAGCATTTCCCGGTTTATTACAAACATTATATGGATTAGGGCGTAAAATAATTGAGATTCCGACAGATCCTGAAACTGGAATTAATCTTGATAGACTCGAGGAAGCATTTGAATGTTGGAAAGTAAAAGCCGTTGTGGTGACGCCAACATGCAATAACCCAATGGGTTGTATCATGCCTGAATCTCATAAAAAACGATTGTTAGAGATTGCCATAAAATTCAATGGAACAGTAATAGAAAATGATTGTTTGGCTGGCTTAGCGTATGAGTATCCAAGGCCATCGACAATACAGTCACTTGATAGCGACGGTCATGTGATTTTATGCAGTTCATTTTCGAAAACTGTAGCCCCCGGTACACGTACTGGGTGGATTATCCCTGGAAAATATAAAGAAAAAGTTATGCATTTAAAATACCTTTCCCATTGTTCGGGGGAAGTATTTATGCAGCAGGTAATGGCCAATTTTTTAAAAGAAGGGCACTATTTTTTGCATTTACGCCGAATGCGTCAACATTATAGTGAGTTACAGTGCCAATATAAGGAGTTGGTTGAGAGTCATTTTCCTGCACATACGCGTATATCAAGACCACAAGGTGGATTTTCACTTTGGGTTGAACATTTACCGGTCGATAATCGAAAGCTATTAGATATATTACACCGTAATAAAGTCACGGTCTTGACGGGAGAACATTTTTCTACGGGTGAGTGCTTTGCTAATCACTTGCGTATTAATTATGCGTTACCATTAATTGCAAGAAGACGAAATGCGATTAAAATACTAGGTGAAACATTAAAATTAACAAGTTTATAGAACATTTTTTTTCACTAAAGCAAATGATATTATTTTTTTAATTATTACAATCCCGCTGAGTTTTAATTAATGAGTCCATAGGAAATGGATTCATTAATTAGCGGTGAGTATTAAGATGCTGCTACAATTGATTGTGATTTTCTAACTCTCATTCCATTTAGCATACTTAACCAAGCGAGTACAGTAACAAATATAAGGATAATAAAAATAGAATAAGGGGGTAATTCAGTTAGTACAATCCCAGTTAGCATTGGATTAAATGCCCCACCTAATAATCCGAGTGATTGAGCAGAAAAATAACTCGATTTCATTCCTTCTGGTGCAATACTATCTATTAGCATATATTCACCCGGCGCGTAAATGAGTTCTCCTAAGGTGAAAATAAAGGAAGCTAACGCCCATAAATATAAGTTTTCACCTGCATTCATAAACACCACTAAGCTAACAACAAAAAATAAACTGCCTAACGTCATCAACTTTCTAAGATTATCAGGATTAATACGTTTACCGACAGTATATTGTAAGGTAACAACAACAATCGCATTAACAGGCAATACGACTCCGATAACGGCTTGTGCAAATTCGCTATTTGCTACTGTGATGACATATTGAGAAATCCAAGTAATAAAGGAGCCAAAGACTAAAGAACCAAGAAAAGTCGATAAAATAAACCATGCTAAAACGCGATCATGCAGCATTGCTGCGGGATTCCATACTCTTACTTTACCATCTTCATGTTGTGCAGGTTTGATGCTTTGCACAAAGCGTTGAATAAAAAAGATCGGTATGGTCGCTGAAATTGCAGCAAGCCAGAAAGGTAAGTTGATGCTATACATCAATAACCAGGTTCCAAGTGGCGGACCAATTGTCCACCCGATATTAATAAAAGTATAATTGAGAGAGAAGATTTTGGCCTTAAGCGCGACGGAAAGTGTATCTGCAAAGTAGCCTTTTAAGACAGTTGAGAAAACAGAATAAGAACAATTAACCAAGGAAAAAAATACGACCACTAGCATTGCATTACTCATCAGAGGGATAGCAATAAAACCACTAATAAAAGCCATTATCGCTAATAACATGCAGCGTTTCTTATCAACGCGATCGGCTAAAATACCGAACCCCATACTAAATAAAATACCAATAGTTAAGGCAATACTCATAGCTATGCCAACAATATCAATTGCCATATGATATTCACGGGTAAGATAAATGGCCATAAAAGGCAAAGTAGCACCACGTCCTATCGTTAAAAGAAGAGAGGACACTAGCAATGCACTATTAGATATATTGGACTTTGACCACATAACTCACGACCTAAAATTATAATAGTTGTTATAGAATTAATAAATGCTACTCAAGGAATTTACTGCGGGTAGATATGATAAAATACATAAAAATAATGTCGCAAGAAATGGCTTATTGCCCTTAAAAATAAAAACAATATTTTGATTATGCCAATGTCCCATTAGCCACCAAATATCTGGTTATTGGAGGTCGTCTAAATTTAATTAGCGTAATCTGCTGTCACTATCTGTTTGATTTTTAGTTAAATAAGATGAAAATTAAAAACTAAGCCAATTATTCTATTGTTTCATGTCCTTTCACTGGTATATAAACTATTAAGCGATTACCTTTTTCAATATCAAAGGTGAGCGAACTGTAATCATAGATTTGCTGTTGATTTTGATAGTTGATTTCACGTATGCCAGTACAGGGCTGGTAAATTTCATGTCGATGCCATAAATCGTTAAAAAGAGTTGATTCAGAATTTAGGGTATTAATAAGTTTTTTAATATTAGGGTTATTTTTTGTTCGTGCATAATCTCTACGAAAACTCGCAAGTAATTGCTGAGCAACTAATGGCCATTGGTTAAATCGTGCACGGTAACGTTCATCAATAAACAATAAATAGAGAAAATTACATCGGTGAGATTTTGCTTGTGAAAAATGGAAATAATGATCTGCTTGTGTGTTAAATGCTAATACGTCCCAATGTAAATTTAAGACATAGCAAAGATAATCGTTAGGAAAATCTTTAATCATTCGTGATATTGCAGAGGGAACATTGCTTTCCGTATTTTCAGTCGCAATAGGTTCACGATTTTGTGTTAATAGATATAAGTGTTGGCGCTCAGCACTATTTAAATGTAACGCAGTTGCTAAGCTATCAAGAAATTGGGTTGATACACCAATATCTCGTCCTTGTTCTAACCATGTATACCAAGTTAACCCGACGCCAGCGAGAGTTGCGACTTCTTCACGACGTAACCCTGGCGTTCTTCTACGAGTTGTTCGAGGTAATCCCATAAGTTCAGGGGATAAACTTTCACGCTTATTTTTCAAGAAATCAGCAAGTTCAGGACGAGTTCTTTGTCTATCTTTCATATAGCCTATTGTATTTAGTAATAGTATAAGTAGTTAAATTGTAGCAGGATAATTAATTTATTATAGTCTTCATTTATTGGGCTGTCTAAATGAGAATTATATGAATAAACATCAAGGAATTGCCTTGTTTGTATTGCTGCTTGCAGGTTTCGTGACAATTTTTGATTTATTTGTCGTTAATGTTGCCATTGTGAGCATAGAAAAATCTTTAAATGCTAGTCTTACTGAATTGACATTAATTATTGTAGGATATGAATTAGCTTTTGGCTTATTACTAATCACAGGGGGAAGATTAGGCGATATTTTTGGTAAAAAAACATTGTATCAGGCCGGTATGCTATTTTTTATTCTCTCATCGGTACTTTGTGCTTTAGCACCTACGGCAATGCTATTAGTGATAGCACGATTTATTCAAGGGTTATCATCTGCTATTTTATTTCCACAGGTTTATTCAAGTATCCGCATTAATTTTGATCAGCAGCAAGCCAAAAAGGCTTTTGGTTATTTAGGTATGATGTTAGGGCTTGCCGCGATTGCAGGACAAGCTTTCGGTGGATGGTTAATAACCTTAAATTTGTTTGGATTAAGTTGGAGAACTATTTTTTTAATTAATATTCCAATTGGTATTTTAGCTATCGCTTTATCTCATTACTTATCTGAAGGAGATAAAATTAAGGTCAATTTAGATTGGGTAGGTGTTATTTTATCTAGCAGTGGGATTGGTGTAACACTATTACCTTTTTTAATGCTACCTATTTGGGGGTGGGCTTTAAGTAGTTCTTCCATATTAATTATGGGATTATTGTTGATAGCATTATTTGTTTATTATGAAATTAAATTAGAACAAAAAAGAAAAGTGCCTTTATTGAGCATAAGAATATTGAATAATCGTCCATTTGTGATTGGTCTGTTCATCGTTATGTGCGTTTATGCTACCTCGTCAGCGTTCCCATTGTTGCTATCAATACTATTACAAAATGGGTTAGGGCTGACGCCATTACAGTCAGGTTTAATGTTTGTTCCTGCCAGTATTGGTTTTGTTATTTCCTCTTTCATAACCCCAAGTTGGGTAAACCGATATGGCGATAAAGTTTTATTATGGGGGGCTGTATTATATGGTATTAGTTATATCGTTTTGATGATGAATATAAACGTTACATCATCTTTAATTCATTTCAATAAATTGATATTGAGTTTATTTTTTATCGGATTCACGCAAGGGATGATTATGACTCCAATGCTAAATTTAGTGCTATCAACCGTTCAGATGGAGTCTGCAGGCATGGCTTCTGGTTTTACGGCAACGTTACAACAAATTGGTGCGGCTATTGGTGCAACGGCAGCTTTAGTTATTTTACAATATAAACTACAACATACAGTAAGCAAAATGGCATTTGAGCAACTTAGTAATGCTGTAAGTTTTAGTCTTTTATTTAATGTCATTATGGCATTGTGTGCTGCGGGGCTTCTTTGGTTATTGATAAGGTTAAAATAAAAAATTTAATTAGCTTTAGATATACCTATATTAGCTACTCATAGAGCTAATAATTCGTACAATTTATATTATTAATGATTTTATTTACTTACAATGATAATAAGTCTCAATCTTTATTGTTTTATTTTAATTTAAATAGTTATATGTTATTTTTATTCTAAATGTGAACCATTAGTTATTTAAAATAAAAAGGACTTTTATATGCACAAGGTGAATTTAAAACAAAGTAAAATTAATTTTCAACAGCGAGATATTATCACATATATTCAAAGAAATATGTTTAATAAAGAAATAAAAGAAATATTAGCTAAGGAGGGAGAAAGGAGAGGGATTTCAAATGAAGGTTATTGCTATGGTTTTGTTAAATCATTCCTTCGATATTCTGCCAGTGGTCAAGGGGGAGAATATTTAAATAAGCTAAATACATATATGGATATAATAAATTCTAAAAATAATTCTTCAAATAAAATGACTGAAATCGAGATAGATGCTCAAAAGTATCATGCGAGAGAATCGTTACATAAGTTGATAAAAAATATTGTAAGTGACCAGCAGAGTATTGATAAGTTAGTTAGTATATCTATATTTTATTCGGAAAACGAATATCCAAAAATAACACCCGGAGGAAAATTTAATGAATACATTATAGAAACAATTAATTATAATAAAAAAAATAGTGAATATAGGTTTGATCGTCTTTATGATGATATTAGCAAAAAGCAAATTGATTTAGTAGAGCGTTATTATAGTGCTCTCTTTGAGAGTAAGGATTTTTTTAATACGCCAAAAGGAAAAATGATAGAGTTAGAACCCCAATTCATTACATTAAAAGAATATTTTTCGGATAGGTTGCCAGCATTAAATTACCAATTTTCAGATGATGATGCTGCTATTTTTATAGAAGCTATAATGCTAAAAATAATGGATGATATATCATTGCGTGAAAATGATATGGATAAAAACCATGGTATTATTTACAATGAAGGCTATAGTTCAGATGTAAAGAATAAAAGCTATTCTATTTCACTAGAAAAATTCATGTCCGAAATGAAACTATCAAAAAAAAATAAAAAAACTGTTTTTTATCAATTTAATAGTGAAGCTCATGCGATGGCTATCACAGTAAAATACGAGCCAGTATCGAATAGTTGGGTATATTCATTTTTTGATCCAAATACTGGACTGATGAAATTTCATGATCAAGATGATTTTTTCAATTATCTCAAAGAAAAGGTTAAAACTAACAGTAAAAACTATGAATTTTCTGTTTTAGATAATGGTGACTATGAAGTTAACATAACAGAATTTACAATTGATAAAAATGCTGTAAAGGGTGGTTATTTAACTGATTCATCTACGGAAGATATAGCAAGAACTAAAAATAGATTACTAAGTGAAAGAGCGGTATCCATTTTTTTGGATGTAAATAAAAAATATAAGCTCAGTTATGAAAGCTATGATCCTCAAAATCAGATAATGAGTTTAAAGTTGAATTTTGATGGTAAATTTATAAAGATACACACAAATTGTATTGATGGGGCTGACCTTTATGTGAAATTAAAAAATAATCTTTCATTGCTAAGTAAATTAGAAAATGACATTTTTATAAGTGAAGATAACTACCAATTATTTAATATAGATAATAATGTCGATCTAAGTAAACTTTCTACTGAAACTCGAATAATAGATAAATTATTAGGCAAGCCATTTGATAGGCTAGATGTTGGTTTTAATGATGTCTACCAGAGTTATATTAAAGAGCCACACCCCAAACCTGCAGTTGGGGAGCAAACACCTTTAACGAATTATATTGATAACTGGACAAATCCTTTTGATTCACAAAAAGAATTAAGTGCATTCCCAAAAGAGAATACTAAACTGGTTAATGCCTCAGAATTTGATCATAATGTTGTTATTCAAATTGGCTATGATGATACTATTGGTAGAACAACCGCTAATGCAATGTCGAAACACCCAAATAAAACTACAGTTATACAATTTGATGTTGCAAGCCAACAATGGAAAGTTTTACAGGGTGACTTGGATGCTAAAATATCAGGGAAAATTCGTTGGATTGTAACGGGTCATGGTCAGTATACATATACACAGAAAGAAACTTTGTATGAAGGTAGTACCTCAAAACAATTCTCTGAAGGAATGATTTATTTAAAAAATAGTGTATTAACACAATATCAACCAGATAAAGTCGTATTAATTGGTTGTAATTTAGCACGTGGGGGCGTTAATCAAAATTTCGCATTAAAAACGAGTATTGAATTATCGAAAAATGATTTTAACGTGCCTTTAGTTGCCTATAACCGATTAGTTGGAAATACCATTTCTGGAAAAAAAGTTTTCTGGCCTATTGGACGAGAGGGACATTATTAGAAACGAAAGATCATCGCCTACTTTTTGTTGTTGATAAATTAACTCAACAAGTATTCATTAATGATAAACCTGCTGTTGTCTATTTTATTGAACAATTACACAAAGGAGAATTATTTCTTTGGCAGTTACTGAATGAAAGTGAGTCTGATTTCATGCAGATCTTCAAAAATCCAAACAATAATAAAATAGATATTGAATTAATAAGGAAAGTTGCATTTAATCATGATGCTTATAAGTTATTTATTGATGAAGTTAAATTTAGCGATAAACTAGGTGATAGCACTTTTTACCAACGCTTTACAAAAATCTTAGATAGTTATGATATAAAAGAAGCTCCATTATGGTTAATGGTTGATAGCTCAAAAATTGAGAATAAAGTAGCTCATAGTAGTATTGACAGTGATATTGATAGCAATAATCTCATGGTAATTATCCGGTCTGGTTATGGCGATTTTGGTAAGTTACAAGCAGAGAAGTTAGCATCAACTAACCCAAATAACACACTAATTATTCAATTAAATCCTAATTCTCAAAGAATGATGGTAGAGTATGGAGATGTAGAAAAGCTATCTAAATATTCTAATCAAAACTGGGTTTTAATTGATAATATTACTGAAGACTTGAATTTTAAACAAAACTTAGCAAGTGGGCTAATAAAATTAAAACAACGCTATAAACTTAATGATCCAGGAAAAATTGAATTACATTTAACAGATAAAAAAGAAAAACTAACATTACTAATGAAAACCGAATTTCATTCTGAGTTATCTAGATTTTTAAAATTAAATGGTTTAGATTCAGATGTTAGATTAAATAAAGGTATAGGTAATGAAGTAATAGTGAGTGATAAACCATTATTACCACCTAAAAGAATAAGGCTTGATGTTACATCAATTGAATCTAGGGAGACAATAGAAACCAAAAATAATATTAGCGTTTTTCTAGAGGAAGTAGCAATAGGGAAATTAGTGCTTTCAGATTTAACTCTATCTGAGCATCCTTATTTAACTCAATATTTTTGTAAGGAAAATGGTGAGTTAGATATTAATAAAATAAACATTGCAGTTTATGACCCTATTGTAAATAGAAAGGTACAAGATTTTCTTAATATGGCAAGTCCATCTAATTCTTTTGATAAGTGGAATGATTTATTTCTTGATAATCAAGATATCACATTAAAACAACAGGCAATAGAAACTAAATATGTTTTGGATTTTTTAAGCTTACAACCTGAGAAAATAATACATTTAAGCCAGATTTCAGAAAAGCGATTGTATTCATTATTTCCTGCTGAGTATGGTTTTCATCGAGGAGATGTCCTCTCTCTAGTTAACGATCCACAAAGTCTAAATTTATATAATGAGCAAATTGATCGCTTTTTGGTGAGTTATAATGAAAGTAAAGTTATATTTAAAGGGCATTCACTAAAGCAAGCGTTACAGAAAATTGCCGATATCAGTAATAACCAACAGAACAATTTAATTCAATTATCAAGAGTTACCGAAAATATCGTATCGCACACAGATATAAGTGCGACCACTATTTTTTCAGTTGATCATAAATCAATTCATCACATTTATAGTCTACTTCATCAATCAGATAATCTCGATGGTAATGAACTGAGTTTTCAACAATTTATAATGACAATAAATGATTTAAAAAATAAGTATGTATATAATCGATTATCACCTGAAGAGCATGAGTTATTAGTAAGTTATAATGATTTTTATCAGCGAAAACTATCTGTCCTAGATACAATGGGAATAACTTATAAAGATCAATCTATAGCTAATGTTTTACAAAATTTACAGAATAATCAAATTACGTATTTAAAGAATGAATCAGCTATTTATACCATAACAAGCTATTCGAGTGATGGGAAATATTACTTAAGTTTACTCGATAGTACAGGAATGGAATTTAAAGTTTCGAGTCATCACTTTAATGATGTACGATCACAGTTTTCGTCTATTTTTCAAAAGCATATAATGCAGACGATTAAACAACCAGATGGTTCTAAAATTTCAATTGCTCAAAAAGTGGGTTTTCAGCATGATAGTGTAAGCGATTGTAGGGCGACCGTTCAACAAATAGATACTGATAGTCCTATTTATCGTGAATTTAAACAAATAAGACAAAATGAATTACAGCATATTAATCATATAAATGAACGATTATTACTGTCTTCAAGTATGAAGATTAGCTTTGGAAATACAATAATTACGGTTGAGCAATTAAATAAATTAGGAGCAACCATCGATGGGGTACCATTAAATGGTGAACATATAAAGCAAGTTGACTGGAAAAATAACATTCAGTTCGACGCAAACCAATTAGCTAGTAGACTTACTATTTTGGGAGGCAATCAAGAGGATATTAATCTTATTTTAGTGCTGAAAAATATTATTTCAGATAATGAAATTCAAACTTTAATTGCCAAAGGAGCGACATTTCAAGAACGTGCTGTATTGAAGAAGCAACTCAAATTAATTCAACATAGTAATATTATTAAAGATAATGCAGTGCCAGAGATAGTTAAATCGTTAAATAAAGCCGGGACTAAATTACCGGTTTATTCTCGTATCGCTAATCGTTTTGGACAAGGAATGGGGGCTGCTGGTATATTAATGACGATAAATAGTATTTATCAATTAATAGATATGCTCCATGACCCTAATTTAAGTGAATATGAGCGGTTAGAGGCTCAAAAAAATCTATATATGGCATGTTCTAATGCTTTCTTTAATTACGGTGATATGGTTTTACAACCAATCTTACTTAAAATAGCCTATGGTAAAGCTGGTTCTTTTCATGCGGCAAATCAATTAGCTGCCCGATTAACTATTATTTTTAACCTTATTGGGATGGGGTTAGATGTTTATCAAGCTTATGAAACTTTTAAACAGTTAGATAAAATAACTGATCCTAAAATACGGCAAGATTTAATTGTGGCAGGCTCATTATCAATTGCAAATATCGTAGTTGCTGGATTGACAATAGTTGGAATTATTCTTAGTTCATCTGTTATTCCTGTTATAGGCTTAGTCATTGGTGCAACATTACTAGTTGGTGGGTTAATCTACAATGGTGTGCGAAATGTTGAAAGAATTGAAGAAGAGTTGGGTGAGGAATTAGTTTTGTATGATAGGTTAGAGGAAGGTCTAAGAGGTGCCTTCGGAATATCTCCATCTAATAATATTTTAAATCGTTTTAGTTATAAACAGCATATTACTTACTTTAAAAACAGAAATTGGCAACAAGACTTAGATGCATTTAAAGCATCTCAATTATTTTCTGGTTTTCAAGAACATTTACAGTTTGTTGAAAATCCAATTCTAGAGGTTGAGCATAAATATTATATTTATTCAAAGGATAGTGGGCGGATTATTACTGATACCAAATTTACCAAAAAAATAAAATCAAATATTTTTTCTCATATTGATATGGATGATAAAGGCCCAGTTTATACTCAAAAACAAATTGATTTTATTAGCACAAACTTAAATTATGATGAAAAAGCAAATCGATGGCGTACAGTTACAGGAAATTATGATTTTTTATTTCATTTTCATTTTAAGCTTAAATTTAAGTTAATTAAAAAAGTCGCACCTCTATCTTTTAAACAAGTTGGAAGTGAGAGTATGAATGAAGTTTTAATTTTAAATTCTAGTTATGAGAACCAAACACTCTCTGTTTTTTCTCGAGAGTTCTTACTTGATGATATGTATCGTTCACAAAAAAATAAAAATTTAGTTTCACAACTTACTGACTTACCAACAAGTGAAGTACGTTTTTTTAGACTAAGAAATAGTCATTCAAATATATATCACCCTGACATTACTGGGGAAGTTGATATCAATGATATGGGCGACGAATACATAAATGAAAGTGAAGAAATTAGTAAGAGAATATTAAGTGAAAAGCCAGAAATTATTTATGAAGGTATGATAAATATTGGCTATAAGTATGAGGAAAAACCGAGGTCTAAAGATATAAGTTTTAACGCTGGTGGCGGCAATGACATCATCATAGGAAAGAATAATTCGAGCAACCATTTTAGCTACGTTTCTGGTAATAAGTTTTTTGTAGGTGGCGCTAAAAATGATATTTTCAATATTTCATTAATCGATAATCAATCAAAATTCGGAGTAGCGAAGTTATATTTTGATGGTAATGGTGGAAACGATACCCTAAATATAACAAATATCCCAATAAACAGTCTTATAGAGATTGATTTAAATAAAGAAAAATCAAAGTTAGTATTGAACTATGGTGCTTCTAAAGAGCTCTATTTAAGTGATATTCATAATGTCATGCTAAGTAACTCGCGCTCAACTAAATTTTTTATTACAGGAAATAATTCAGATAATGTGATTGATGCCGGTTCGAGTAACGCCTTTATCAATGGTGGGCGAGGTAATGACCAGTTGATATTTGAGTCTGGTATTATTAATGGTGGTGATGGAAATGACAATTACTACATGCGCCGATTTGATTGGAGTACTTATCTTAATGAGACTAAAGGTCCAACAGATTTTATTTATTTAACTGCGAATATTTCAGAAAATGATATCGGTTTTAGTGAGGTTAATTTAGGCTATTCTCTTGACGAAATTAAAGATATTCAATTTTCTGGCAATAACTTAGTTGTCACTATTTATTCTCAATATACTGCGAAAAATAGCGAAGTTGTAAAGTATAATTTACAAGCTAATTTAACATTGGGAAATGTTTATCGTGAGGTGAATGGAACATTAAAAGTTAATCATCAATATAGACTACGTACACTAGATGGGTTTATCTTAAATAGCCAATTAAAAGATATAGAAAAAGGTAAGTTTATAGATAACAAACAAATTTATGAAGTCACATATCACCAAGACAGTGATTCCTTACATAAGAAGACAGGTAAATCGACACGAATTAATATGCCTGAAAATATAATCGCTATTGGGGATGAGCGATTATACAGTGCTCCCCATTGGGGGAAATTCAACTTTATTGGTTTGATCAATAAGTTAGATTATGAAGGCAGTAACACGAATGACCAATTATTAATGGTAGACAGAAATAGTCAAATCATGGTGAGTAAAGGCAGTGATCTTTATCAAATTAGCCCCGAGCAGTTTGTGCAAGGAAATCTTACATTCGACTTTTCTAATGTACAGGGTAATTATACCGAAAATGATCGTGTTATTATTGCATTACCCTTTGAGAATGGCTATGAACTGCAATCTGACCGGCAATCTTTATATCTAAAGAACCGTTTCGGTGATAAAAAGTTGACGCTTAATTTTATTAATTATGATGAATCAATGTCAAAAAGTGTTGTTATTCAAGATAGTAACAGTAATCTATTTCAACTAGAACTAAATAAAGGTGGTCACAGCATTGTATCTGTATTAAATGTTTCTTCAGCTACTGATAATGACGACTACCTTCGTATTCCTACTGGCTTTAAAATACCAAATTCTATTATTGCTGGGCTTAATGGCCATGATGTTATTGAAGTAAATAATAGTGATGGCGTTATTGTCGATGGTGGTGAAGGGAATGATATTATTAAGGTAACTCAAGGTTACAATGTACTTTATGGTGGTGGAGGTAATAATTTCGTTTATGGTGGGATTCAAAGTGATCTCATGTTATCAGATATTGGTAATGATGTATTGGTAGGTGGGGAAGGTGATGACAATTACCTTATCGATGGTAGCCGTGGTGATGGGATGACGACAATTGTCGATGAAATCGGCAATAATCATGTACATTTATGTCATTTTTCAACTCAATATCAAGAAATTATTGAGGATGGGGTAAGTTTCCGTGTATATAGTGCGATATCATCACCGCGTAAAGTTAGAATAAAGTATTCTAAACAAACTGATAGCATTCAAATGAGTATTAATCACTATCAATCATTACCTAGCCATATTCCCATCTCAGCGCAGTCTAATATGGATAAGTTAGTAAAACATTTAAGTATACAAAAACAGAAAATAGAACAATTAGATCCATTGATTATTTGGCGGCCAATGGATGAATTTAAAAATACGCTTGTTGGTAGTGATTTTACACCTATAGATCAAAGCTCGGAAAAAGTTTATGTTAATGAGCATTCACCGTTCAGACAATTAGTATTAAAAAATACAGGGAAAACCCAAAGGTTGTGGGATAAAAGTGGTCATGGCCGTGTATTGATGGCACAAGCTCAAGAAGGAAGTGTTTCAGTAAAAGATGGCAATAATGTTCTTTACAGTGACCGGGGGGAAAACAATCTATACGGCGGGAAAGGGAACGACATATTGATTTCCAATGGCACTGATGGAATGCTAAATGATGAGGGAGGGAAAAATATTTTTATTATTAATGGTGATAAAAAAGGTGGTGCATATATTAGTAATTTTGGTGGGCAAAATACGATTCACCTTATTAATTTTAAACCATCCTGTTATCGAGAGGCTCCTAATAATATCGAAAATAGTACGACGTATACCTATGAGTCAGAAAATGGCAATAGAGTGAAAATTTATCAATATCCAAACATGCAAGCGCCGACAGTCGTTCACCATAAAATATTAACTGATATCAATGACAATTCTGTAGAACAACAATTAGATTATTTAGTTAATTCTTTAGCATCAATACGTATGCAGGATGAATATAGTAGCGTTGAGGTGGGGGAAACGAAAATATCTTGGGACCCTATAAATTATGTTGAAAATTTTATGCAAAAAGTCAGTTAGTGTTAGGTGGGGATAGTTAAATTTTAATTTAAAATAAAGGGCCAAATTAATTACAGTCTGATGTTGGCCCTTATTTACGTTTAACTATAATGCAGCCATATAAACTCGGCGGCTAACTTCTGGTGTAATATCCTGATGTTCACCTAAGGTGACCATGTTGTGTACTTCTAAGCTTTTTACCAATGGTTCAATAACATCTTGCGTTAAATTATAGTCAATAAAGCGGGTTCCAACCTGCATTTTTTCGAAGAACTCACGCGTTAACTCAATAGCTTTGAGAGCTTTTTCTTTTTCAGTGCCTTGTGATATTCCCCAAACTTGTTCAGCATATTGAGCAAGTTTGGCTTGTTTTTGCGGCAATTTTTCAATCAACATCGAAGGCAATACAATCGCTAATGTTTGAGCATGGTCTAAGCCATAAAGTACGGTAATTTCATGGCCTAGCATATGTGTTGACCAATCTTGCGGTACACCAGCACCAATTAAACCATTGAGCGCTAATGTTGCTGTCCACATCAAATTTGCTCGAATATCATAATCTTTTGGCGTTTCTAATGCTTTGGGACCAATTTCAATTAATGTCTTGAGTAAGCCTTCAGCAAAAACATCTTGCACATTAGCATTTACTGGATAGGTTAAATACTGTTCTACGATGTGAACAAAAGCATCGACTACACCATTGCTTATTTGGCTTGGTGGTAATGTATAAGTTTTGACTGGGTCTAAAATTGAAAATTGAGGGAAAACTTTATCACTCATAAATGCTAATTTTGACTGTAATTCTGTACGAGTGATCACTGAACCTTTATTCATTTCAGAACCGGTAGCGGGTAGAGTTAATACCGTACCAAAAGGAAGTGCTGTTTTAATTGTTGTGCCGCCACTGGTAACAACTTCCCATTTATCACCTGGGTAATTAACTGCTGCCGCAACAAATTTAGTGCCATCAATAACCGAACCTCCACCTACAGCCAGTAAAAAATCAAATCCTTCCTGTTCTATTTTATCGACAGTCTTTATCAGGGTTTCATAGCGGGGGTTAGCTTCAATACCGCCAAATAGCCCAAATTCTCTATCACCAAGGGCATGCTCAACCTCATCTAATGTACCTGTTTTTCTTGCACTTTCACCACCAAATAAAATAAGAACTTTGGCATTTTTAGGCACCAATCGATTCAATTCTGCGACTTTACCTTCACCAAAAACGATACGTGTTGGGTTGTAAAACTCAAAATTATTCATATACAGACCTTCGTTTAATGTGGAAATTGAAGAATTCAGTTACACCGTTTAATAACAGGCATTGAAGTGATAATAGATTATTGAATAATTATAAGGGAAATAATTGATTCTATATACTATAGAGTTTTATATTGAATTTTTTGAGGGATTAAAAGCAAAGTATCTTACTGATTAATATAAATTACTTCTTGATTTTTGTTATTTTAAAAAATAATCGGGGTAAATTTATGAAGTAAGATTCTATGAATATATTTGACATTCTTTTTTTTTGCGCCTAGATTTAATTCATTCAAATGAATTAAATTCAATAAACACGTAGAGGTAACCATGAAAAATATATCGATTCCTGCGGCATTTACATTAAGTGAACGTGATAGACGATGGGCGTTAGCAAGGCAAATCATGCGAGAAAATAATCTCGAAACTTTGATGATTTATGGAGATAGAGAATCAGCAGCACCTGCTCCATTTTGTATTGACCACTATTTTACTAACGACAGATTAGGTTCAGTTGTGTTGTTTCATCAAGAAAAAGACCCCATTGTTGTTACATTTGCGCCTATGATGGTCGCTGATCATATGCAAGCTTCAATAAGAGGGGATATGCAGTGGATATCTCCAGAGCAAATAATGGTTGGTAAAACAGGGCGAAATATTGGTCAAATTCTAATTGATTTAGGTGTATCTGCTCATGCAAATATTGGTGTTATTGGGTTAGAGCCTTACCCACCATTTTATTTCGATGGAGCTATGCCGTTCAATACACTTTCAGGCATTAAAGAAAAACTCCCTAATGTAAATTTCATTCCAGTTTATAAATCTTTTTTCCAACTCGCATCGATTAAAAGTGAAGAAGAAATCTTACATATTAAGCATGCCGCTATGATTGGTGAAGCAATGAGCGAGGCCATGAGGATCACTGCAATACCTGGAAATACAGAAGCTGATATAGCAGCAGCAGTGACCGCAACGTGCCTGTCAATGGGGGGATTTACTGCTGAAATATTAATGGGGTCAGGACCTGAATATATTGGTTGGGGGCAGCCCGCTTGGCAATATCGATCACAAAAACCTCGTGAAATACAATTGGGCGATATTGTTCTGACTGAAATATTTGCATTGTATGGCATGTATGAGACACAGCATCAAGCCGCAGTTGCTGTAGGAAAAATCCATCCAGAAATTGAGCGAGCTGCACAAGTATCTAGAGAATGCTATGAAATTGGCGTGGAAAATTTAAAAGAAGGGATCACATTCGGCGAATTGGTTGATAAAATGGAGAAACCGCTTTTACAGGCAAAAGGGTGGCATGTACATCCACTTATCCATAGTATTAATCCATATGGTCCTATTGGTTTTGGGACAGCACCGGGAATTGAGGTTTTACCATTAGCTCAAAAGTATGGTCATGTGAGTCGTCTTCCTAATCCTGGACGTGAGTTGATATTAAAAGCAGGGATGACATTTGCATTTGAACCTAATTGTGCTTTTGATTACCATTTGTGTAATCTAGGCGGTACTGTGATAGTCGGAAAAGACAAAGGTATTGAACTTAATAATAATTCAACTCATCTAATGCGTGCAGATGTGTAATTAAATAGGATAACGGCTGTATATGACTGAAATAAATAAAAATATACTTTCATCTGAGTTGACTAAAGAAAAACTGATAAATGAAGGGATCAAATTATTTGCTCTTCATGGTATTAATGGCGTAAGAACACGCCAACTTGCTGAAAATGCGGGTGTAAACCAATCGGCAATTCCTTATCATATGGGTGGAAAATTGGGCGTCTATACAGCTGTTATCCGTAAAATTGCGACTGAACTGGCTAGGGAGAGTAACGTTGAAATTTTTGATTCGCAATTTACACAGATACGTACACAATCACAATGTGACGCTCAAAAGGCAGAAATGTTAATTAAGTTATTAATGAATGGGCTAAGCCGTGCATTACTTGCACCTGAGCGTGAATATTACTCAGTATTGATTCTTAGAGAGCAACTTGAGCCTACTGAAAATGCAGAAATTATTTTTAATGAATTTATTGCCCCGTTCCATGTAAGATTGTCAGATCTTGTTCAGTTTATTACTCATCACGATAAACAAACTGCAATTATTATTGCTCATGCCTTGATAGGACAGATATTAGGTTTTGTCATTGCTCGAAAATCTGTACTAAAAAGATTAGAAAAAAGAGAATTAGACCCTTCGTTGATTGAACAAATTTCGGAACAAATAAATATACTCGCGTGTAGAGCCATCATAACTCAATAGAAAATATTATTTTTTTTGTATCATGTGGTGATTAATCGCATTGTTTTTAGCTTAAATCATCTTTGTTATAGGCTTTTTACGTTAATATATTTAGGTAACTTGTATAGGTTTTCGATAAAGATTCTAACTATACGACTTATGGCAAATATATTTTTATTAAAAATGGAGCGGAAGAATTATGCAGCGTTTTATGAATCTAGATCTTCCCCCCGAACCTGTTATTAATAGTAACTGTGTTAGAAAGCGCTTAAAAAATAGTGTTTGTGATAATTGTGCATCCAGTTGCCCAGTTGGGGCAATTTCATTTACACAGATGAATGCCAAAATTGATAATGAGCTGTGTTTTCAATGTGGTAACTGTTTATTTTCTTGTCCAGTTGATGCGATTGAAAACATTACTCCTCACGAGCGCACATATCAAAATAATTATCTAATGATTAATCACGATGAACCATTAGCAACAACGGAAGAATTAATTGTTTGGCATCGTCAGTATCAAATTCGTGGTATACAAATTGCCTCGCCATTGGTTGATAAGTGGCTTCCAACCCTTGCAGCTTTGAATATTAAATTAAAAACCTTACAAGAACCTATTTGGCAATTAATAATTGTTCAACCGCCAGAAGTTGACAGTGGGCGTCGTATGATGTTATTTCGTCAAAAGTTAGATCAAAAACCTTTAGATAAAGGTGTAGTTAAAACAGGATTAAATGCAAGAAAACAATTTTATCCAGAAGATAGTTGGTTTCATATTGAATTAGATGTAGCAAGTTGTATTTTATGTGGCGCATGTGCCAAAGTTTGTGATGAAAATGCGATTGAAATTGGCGATAACCAATTTAATTTGGATGATAAACGTTGTACAGGTTGTATGAGCTGTCAAGTTGTCTGTTTTCCAAAATCAATTCATGTACATGAACATGTCGCTAAAAATAGTGAACCCCTGATTTTTCAATACTATGACGCTAAATGTCATACTTGTCAGTTGCCATTCTTTTCATGGACAGCTGATAATAAAACTTGCCCAATTTGTACTCAACATAAGAAACAAGGTTGGCTATAGAGTGAGTAATTTAGCTTTTCTATATTGATTTTAAAGGCCCTGAATGGGCCTTTTTAATATTTATGAATGTGACGCATTTTGTAGATGAGTAATAATTAAATTAGCAATATTAGAATTTAAAGCAGGCGGGGTTTCATGTCCCATTCCATCAATAATTTCTAGTGTTGCATTCGCAATATTATGTGCAATATCTTGACCCGCAGCTAAAGGAAATAGCGGATCAATAGAACCATGAATCACTAATGTAGGTGCCGTAATATTCACTAAATATGGGCGAATATCACCAGTGACTATGACTGCAACTATTTGGCGTGTAGTTCCTTGTGGCGAGTAATTTCGAGCCAATGCTTGTAAAATATAATCACGATAATATTCTTCATCAAATGGACAACTTGATGAACTAATTCGGCGATAAAATACTAATTGGCCATTTAAATAGCCATCAATGTCTTCTTTTGGATTAATACTTGGCCTGATTAGCATATCCAGAACATCTGGTTCACTTTGCGGTAAGCTTGGATTGCCCGTTGAGGACATAATTGGACATAAACTAATAATACGCTCTGGCGCTTTTGCAGCGACTAATTGCGCGATTATTCCTCCCATTGAGCGACCAATTACATGGGCTTTGTTAATTGATAAAGAGTTTAAAAGGTGAATAACATCATCAGCCATATCAAATAGAGTATACGGAACCTCAACTTTTTCCCCATTTTGTAATTTTTGTACCAATTCGTTTAAATCAATAGGAGGGGAATCGTTGAAATGTGGCGATAACCCTGCATCACGGTTATCAATGCGAATAATATAAAACCCAGCCTTGGCTATTTGTTGGCAAAAATCTTCGGTCCAGCTAATGTTATGCCCACCTAAACCTGGGATCAAAACAACAGCAGGGTTTGTCTCGATACCAAAGGCATCATAGAAAAGCGAGATTTGTTGGTTAGTAGTCATTTTTCATCCATGTTCTAAACAGTTATGTTATTTATCCAATAAGTTAGCCTAAAAGTTAATCATAATAAACAAGAATAGTGACTATTTTTTAGTATAAGTTTGAGCTATTTTAATTATTATAACAAATAAAATTATATTAAGTTAAATAATGAAATATTATTATCAATAAAAGAGCATGAATATCATAATGGATTGATAGATTACCTATAATTAATATTTTTAAACCCCTGCTGTTAGTTCTCATATAGATGTTATTTTGTACATAAGAATGCGATAGAAAGTAATACTATAGCAATGATTAATACTGTATTTATTCCAGAAAGTGCAATTAGTAAGCTTCCTAATACTGAGCCAGCAGCAATTCCAATATTGAAAATGGAGATATAAAGAGAACTCGTAATTTCAATGTTTTTTGAACTGTTAACGATCATCCAAGTCATTAATGCTACAGAAACACCTCCATATGAAATACCCCACAAGATCATATTAATGCTAGTATTAATAATATTTAGGGGGGCTATAATAAATATTATTAGTGCTAAAATAATACCTGTAATAATTAGTCTTATAGATAAGTGCAACCGTGAGTTTGAACTAATTCCAAAAATAAAGTTACCCAATATACCTGAAACTCCATACAGTAATAAAATAATACCGAGTTTTTCGCCAGAGATATCACTGCTTAATAGTAAAGGTCTAATATAAGTAAATACTAAAAAATGACCAGAAACTAATAAGAAAGTTATTAATAATGCGATATAAATAATTGGTCTCTTAATTTGATATATAAAAGCCTTTATTGTAGGTATTGATTGCACAGGAAGAGGAGGAAAATAATACATTAATAATAATGTCAAAGTAAAAGATAAGCTACCCATTAAGAGGAATGCTTTACGCCAACCTAACCATTCGCCAATGAAAACGCTTAGAGGAACACCAATAACAGATGCGGCTGCGACACCGCCAAATATCAATGAGGTTGCAAGACTTACTTTTTTTGGCGGAACAAGGCGTGGCGCTATTCCACCCGCAATTGACCAAATAATTCCAATACATATACCTACAAAGGCTCGGCTAATAAGCAATAGACTAAAATGAGGTGTAAATGCAGCAATTAAATTGCATGCCATTAGCAAAAATGCGCCAAATACTAAGATTATCTTTCTGTCTAAAGTTCGAGTAAATAAGATAATAATTGGAGCACTGATTGCTGCAATTATTGCGGGTAGTGTCATTAATAGGCCAGCAGTGCTGGTTGATACTAAATATTGTGCTGCAATTGGATTTAATAAACCAATTGGGAGCATTTCTGTGGTCACGACTGTAAAGGTGGCAAGTGTAGCAGCAAGTACTGCTTTCCAAGAATGTTGATAATTATTTGATGAAGACCCTATGGATGAATTTAAAGACATCTTGATTCCAAATGTAATTTGACTTGTCAGCTGATCATATATGGGAGAGTATTGTTTATAAATATGCTATTCATTGCTTCATTGGGGACAAATCGTGTCAAATAAATCATCATTAATTATGGATAATCTATTCGATTTAAAAGTATTTGTAGATGTGGTTGAAACCAGTAGTTTTACAAAGTCATCTGAAAAGTTAGAAATCTCTCGTTCCGCAGTGGGAAAATGTATTGCACGATTAGAAACACGGTTACAAGTACGTTTATTAAATCGTACAACCCGGAGTATAAGTCTAAGTGATGAAGGGCATACAGTTTATGAGTCTGCATTAAAAATATTATATGAGGTTGAAAATGTTGAAAATATATTAAGCCAAGGTCAGTTGGAGCCTAGAGGGCTATTACGTATAACGGCACCTATTGTTTTGGGGCGACAATACATATTGCCTTTAATACAAATTTACCTTCAACGTTGGCCTGAAGTTCAAATTGACATGGATCTTTCTGACAATTATTGCGATCTTATTGGCGAAGGTTTTGATATTGCGATCCGAATTGGTGGTAATGATGATAATAGGTTAGTCCGAAAAATATTGGCACCTCATCGTTTTATTACCTGTGCATCCCCTGAATATATAAAAAATTACGGAATTCCAACGAATATTAATGAGTTGAAAAACCATAAAACTCTTTCATTTCGTCATCGGGGTAACTCGGTACCTTGGCAATTCAATACAGAACAAGGCTACCAACGTTACTTAACAAAAGGGCGATTATTGCTTAATGACACTGAAGCTATACTGGATGTCGCTTTAAAAGGGCATGGAATATGCCAGCTAGGTGCATTTTTAGTGGGTAAATATATTTCTAGAGGTGATCTCATACCTGTGTTAAGCGAGTATTCCAAGCCAGAATATCCTATTTGTGCACTTTATCCTACGAAGCGTTATTTACCCCCTAAAGTTCGTCAATTTTTGAATTTGTTTGACGAATACTGGGGAGGTAAGGCAATTTGGGACTGATAGTTTTATTTTTAACTTTCTTTTTTTGCATACAAATAAACAGATGCACGAGAAACCCCTAAATGTTGGGCGACCGTTTCCATTGATTTTTTAACATCTAGTAAACCTTCATTACGCAGTACTTCTATCAATACTTTTCTATCTTCGGCTTTCAAGGTTCTAGGCGTTGCCGCTAAAGCGGCAGCAAATTGGTCAATGCGTAATCGAATAGCTTCGGTTCCATTAGGTTCAATATGCTCTTTGATAGGGCTTGTGCCGACTTGAGTAAATTGAGACAACATACTTTGCATTCCTCTAAATAACGTCATATCTAAATTTAAGCAAAGTGCTGCGATGTAATCGCCATTATCATCTTTTATCCCAATAGATGTACTTTTAACGGGACGTCCATCAGAAAATTGATTGGTATAATTAGCGATGATGTTAGGAAAATCAGAAGACTGAATTCTAGCTAATCCAAGCTCGGTGGTAGGTTCACCTACAAGTCGACCGGATAAATTGTTATGAATAGATAAAATTGAGTGCTCAGGATTTTTTAAATCATGAACAACAACTTCACAAAACGGGGCTAATGTCTCACTGAGTCCTTTAGCAATGGTATCTATTTGTGCAAGTAACGTATTTTCTTTATCATTTGGCATTAATAACCCCTTCATCTAACAGTCTTTGTTTAATTTTAACCTATTTTTATATTTGCTAATAGATGAAGGAGAAACCGTTCGTTATTAACGACTACTATTTACATATTATAAGCCAGCAATAATTCGCCGCTATTGTGAGATTAGTTGTGCAAAATGTTTGATGTCAACATTACCACCGCTAACAATAATACCCACACGCTTACCCTGCAATTGTTCCTTTTGGGCGATCGCCGCAGCAAAAGAAAGGCATCCTGTAGGTTCTACTACCATTTTCATTCGCTCTGCATAAAATTTCATACATTCAATTAACTGCTCATCTGTTGCGGTAAAAATGTCATCCACATTTTTTTGAATAAGGGCAAATGTATATTGGCCTATATGTTGTGTTTGCGCACCATCTGCAATGGTATTGGGTGTATTGATATGAATGATTTTTCCTGCGCGGAAGGATTGCTGAGCATCATTCCCAGCTTCCGGTTCTACGCCATAAATTTTGCAGTTAGGAGAGAGTTTCTTCGCAGCTAATGCACAACCCGATAATAATCCACCGCCACCTAAACAAACAAATAATGCATCCAGCTCACCGACTTCCTCAATTAACTCTTTTGCTGCGGTTCCTTGTCCTGCAATAATATGAGGGTGATCAAATGGTGGAATCAGGGTATAGCCGTGTTTTTTAGCTAAGGTTTGGCATAATTGTTCTCTATCTTCTGTATAACGATCAAATCGAATGACTGTCGCACCATACCCCTCAGTTGCTGCAACTTTAACGTCAGGTGCATCAATTGGCATTAATATAGTGGCAGGAATATTAAGAAGTTGCGCTGCAAGTGCAACGCCTTGTGCATGATTGCCAGAAGAGAATGCGATAACGCCCGCTTTTTTTTGTTCTGGGGTAAATTGTGATAACGCATTAAATGCACCGCGAAATTTAAATGCACCCATACGCTGAAAATTTTCACATTTGAAAAATAATTCAGCTCCAAATTGTTGGTTAGCCGTTCTTGATGTCATGACGGGTGTTTTAGTTGCATATGGTTTAATGCGTTGTGCAGCGGCTTCTACATCTTGATAAGTTGGTAAAATTAAGTCTGTCATGTTTATACCCCATAAAGTATTGAATATCTAAGCTATTATTGCAGTTGCCTCTATCTCAATAGCAGATCCAAAATGTAATTCTGAAACACCTGCGACGGCTCGTGCTGGTCGGAAATTACCAATCCACTGGGCATAAATTTCATTGAATACAGGCCAGTTATTCATGTCCGCAATATAAACACGGACTTGTACTAAGTGCTGTGTTGTTATTTCAGCGGCAGTTAGACAAGCCGTTAAATTTGATAATACGAGCTTTGCTTGTTCTGCAAATGAACAGTGAGCTTTTACTACACCTAGTGAGTCGACAGGTAATTGCCCAGAAATAAAAACAAAACCATTTGCGCTAACACAATGAGAATAATGGCCTCGTGGTGAAATAAGGTCAGGAGCATTCGTATATAAAATAGACTGACTCACAGATTACCTCGTCTTATTAAGTTGATTAGATTTATAGTCTATTATTAGACTATATGTTTAGTCAAGTGCCTTTCTGTCATAAATTAAACAGCAGAAAAATAGTGCTTTGAGCAGAAATATTCTATTTTAGGTATATCAATTATCACTAAAAGCAGTGCAAATTGTGATATTAACTCTTTGAACATAAATGTTATTTTGTGTGTGAGCTTGAAGTTAATAATCGATATCAGCTGATTTTTAGGATTAAATTACAATTAATTTCAAAATTGTTAGAATAAAAATCCACGAGTTATGGTATGGAAACTTCTGATTAAAAAACGATTAAGAATAATCAAATTGTGACGATAAATAATAAATGGTAAGAAGTTGTTATATAAATACTTTCAGGGATCTAACGTGGCTAAAATTACCTTTAACTTATTGTCTATTTTTGGCAAAAAAGAGTCTAAAATCGCCGAGCAGGCTATACAAGAAACACTTTTACCTTTTTGTGTATTTGATGAAAAGTTACCTAAGGAAATATTGGAATATATTATTGAAGGCAAATCGCCTGAAATACTGGTTAAATTAAGCCAATTAGATAATGAAAAAGCAATTCAATTACTGGATAAGCCAGGGACAGTTGATTGGTGGTGGGGAAGTAATAACTTTGATACTAATCCGTATTCAAAGGTCATACGTCAAGGAATGAATGCTCGTCACAAAATGTATGCAAAAGTTGGTGCTGAAATAACAGCATCTCAGGTTGCTAGATTTGCCAAAGTACTCGCCGCTGCCTGCCAAGACTTGAATATTAAGTTATTTACTCAAGAGCTTCCATCATGGGTTATCTATCTTTTAGGTGATGCTTTTGCGAAAACATTTGATAATTCACGAGAGAGTAAATTAGAACATCGCAAATACTGGAGTTTTAATTTATTGGCAGAAATTATTGAAAAAGAAACGGATAAGCCCGCGAATAATATTCTATATGCCATTTTTGATAGACAGAACCTATCTGATTATCATTATGATAACCTTAATCGTTTATTTGTTATTCCAGGATTTAAAGAATATCTTTTAGCTGAGCAAGATTTTATCAAGCAAACGTTAATTAAAAATTTATCCGCAGCAGGACAAATTCAACTTATTAATACGTTAAAAAAGGATAAAGACCTTTATTCCGCCTTTGCGGATATATTAGTTATTTTTGCTACGAGTGCATTAAAAACAGTGCGTTCGGCCGCTGAACCTATTATGGCTATCTTACCTGAAAATTCAGTTAAAATTCATTTAACTCATGTCTTACTAGAGGGAACGCCAAAGCAGCGAACTCAGGCAGCGGATCTATTTGCGCGTATTGGTAAGTACAGAGAAACACTGGAACAGGCGCTTAAGGTCGAAACAAATAAAACGGTTATTAAAAGCATTGAAAGTGCCATTTCTCGCTTTGATGTGATGGATACTGCGAGTGAAGTTAACGAAATTGAATTACCGCCAATTATTGAATTGGCAGATACGCCACTTCCCGAAAGCGCTAGAGAATTATTAGTTAATAATTTCAATGAGATGTTATTAAAAGCAAAAGAAAATGCTGAGCGTGAGATTGAAGAGAATAAAAACCAAAAACATAATTATAATTGGTCTCAAAAACATTACAAAGAATTCCAAAAAAATAGCATAAAAGAAGTCAGTAAAATTCTTGATAAGCTAAATTTAGGTAAAGAGCCTATAACGAATGATGAACACAATATCGTTAAATATAAAGAGCGCATTACCAATCTTCCAGAATTTACGTTGTTTCATGCATTACGTCTGATTAATAATAATCGTTCTCAAGTTGAGTTTTTATCTCAATATCAAGTGAGCCAAGGGATACCTCCACGCATTATTGGCCAATTGGAACTACGCCAATTTGAATTAGTGCTCGAATGTTGTCGTTTTAAAGATGCAAAACGTTTGATTGCAGATTTATGTTTACGTTCTTATGCGGATGGTTTATCACTATTTTCTCGTTCAGAGCAAGTTTGGCCATTCTTTACCCAATACCCTGATTTTTTAGCGGAAGCATTAGGTTTAATTCCTCAGCAACAGGTTCAGCGTTCATATCAAGAATATGATGCAACTAATGCGATTAAAGTTTTAGCTATGTTACCTAAAATTTCTGCGAGATTTATACCTCGAATCATGGAGCTTGCTCTTGGTGAAAATAAAACGCATCGCTTAAATGCGCAAACTTTACTTGAAACTTTACCTAATATTCATCTCAATGCAGCTGAAGGATTAGATTCAGGTAAACAAGAAATTCGTGTCACTGCTATTGAGTGGCTAGCGCGTCTGAAACACCCTGATTCTTTAAAGCCACTGTATGATTTATTGAAAAAAGAGAAAAGGGAAGTTGTTCGTGCGGCACTGTTAACCGCGTTAGAACAATTTGATGAAGATATTTCAAGTTATTTGTCGCCAAAAGTCCTATTAGCTGAAGCGCAAAAAGGATTAAAGGCCAAAGCGCCAGCTAGCATGGCATGGTTTAATTTAGACAGTATTCCTACGCTGACATGGCAAAATAATAAGCCCGTGGATGGTGATATTATTCGGTGGTGGATCATTCTAGCGGTGAAATTAAAAATGCCTGCTGGGAATGGATTATTACAACGTTATATCAGTTTATTATCAGTCGAAAGCCAACGTCATTTAGGTAACTTTATTTTAAATAGTTTTATCTACCAGGATACGGCAGGTCCATCATTGGAAGAAGCAATGGCGGAAGCTGAACAAAATGCACCACAAAGACTAGCTAATTACCAAAGTAGCCTTAAACGCTGGCCTGAATATTATGCTAAATATGAAAATTTCACGCTTGAACAAACTATTAATGAAATTAAAGGTGAAGTGCTGCGTCGGTATTTAGGTTCAGCTATCAGCGATAAAGGAATGTTGGCATTAATTTGTGGTATTGAAGGACATATTGCTGTTACTGCATTGCGTAATTATATGCGTGATCACTATCAACGACGCGCGCAAATTGAAGCAATGATTGATGCTATTGCAACGAGCAATGATCCACTGATTATTCAATTATTACTGTCATTATCTCGCCGTTATCGTACGGCTTCAGTTCAAGAAAAAGCGCGAGGTTTGGTCACTCAAATTGCACAGCGTAATGGTTGGAGTGCAGATGAGCTAGCCGACCGTACTATTCCAACCGCAGGAATGGATGAAACGGGTACGCTGCTTCTTGAGTATGGCGACCGCAACTTTACGGCAAAACTAGATGCTCAGCAAAAATTGGTGCTCTTCAATCCAGAAGGGAAAGAAATCAAAGCATTGCCGGCAGCACGTAAAACTGATGATGAAGATAAAATAAAAGAATCCAAAAAACTTCTGACCTCAAGTAAAAAAGAATTAAAACAAGTCATTGAACTACAAACTGCGCGCCTTTATGAAGCAATGTGTGCGGAGCGTCTTTGGACAACATCAGACTGGCAGGAATATATTCAAACTCACCCAATAATGCGTGGTCTGATTGAAAAACTCGTTTGGATGGAAGTAAATGATGACAAAGTTATCAATGTATTTCGTCCTTCAGACGATGGTTGCTTGCTTAATATTGATGATGATGAAGTGACATTAAGTGCGAATTCTTTTATTAAATTAGCGCATGCGGCGTTAATTTCTGAAGAAGAAAGTAACGGATGGATAGCCCATTTTAAAGATTACAAAGTGAAATTTTTATTTTCACAAATGGTACATAGAATTCCTGATTTAGACCTAACGCTTAATGAAATCGAAGATCGAAAAGGCTGGATAACAGATACGTTCACCTTACGTGGTGTACTCACGAAAATGGGTTATCAACGTGGTCAAGCCGAGGATGGCGGTAGCTTCTGTCATTATTATAAGCATTTCCCAAGCTTAGATTTTTACGTCTATATTGAATTTAGTGGCAGCTATGTACCGGAAGAAAATATTCCCGCTGTTTTGTATTCATTAAGTTTTGAACAGTCTCAGCAGAGCTCTTGGAATAGACGCTATATTGAATTAAAAGATATTCCATCGATTTTATTAGCGGAAAGTTATGCAGATTATTTAAAAGTTGCTGAAGCTTGCGCCGGCTTTGACCCAGAATGGGAAAAGAAAACACCTTGGTAAGGGTTAATTTAGGGTATGGAAATGACGAATGAAAAGACAATGAGTGCGAATGTACTACGTGAAAGTGCAGAAGTCCGCTTTGCTGATGAGTTAGAGCGACTGACTCAAGCGGATACACTCAACCCAAAACCTCAAGGTTGGTTACGTTCACCTCGTGCTGTTAGGCAATTTATTTTGGGTGATGATGCTCTACAAATTACGCCGAAATTCTTTGGTGACGACGCCCTTGTTGATAGGGCGATAGTGACATTACTGGGTAAACAAGGACTGATGTTAGTCGGTGAACCAGGTACAGCAAAATCGATGTTATCGGAATTATTGGCAGCAGCAATTAGTGGTGATTCGGGTTTGACGATCCAAGGAACTGCTGGCACCACTGAAGATCATATTAAATATTCATGGAATTATGCGTTATTACTGGCGGAAGGTCCGACAGAAAAAGCATTAGTTAGCTCCGCGTTATATCAGGGAATGCTTGAGGGTAAAATTGTTCGGTTTGAAGAAATTACCCGTTGTCCACCTGAAATTCAGGATGTATTGGTCAGTTTAATGTCAGAAAAACAGATGATGATCCCTGAAATGAAAGATAACGCTCGCATTAGTGCAAGGCAGGGATTTAACCTAATTGGTACGGCAAACTTACGTGACCGTGGTGTTCATGAAATGTCATCGGCTCTTAAGCGTCGATTTAATTTTGAGACAGTTAAACCGATTCAAGACCCCGCTTTTGAAATAGAGTTGATTAATAAGCAGCTTAATGCCGAATTAGGTGAGTTAAATACGCAAGTGACTATACCGGCCAATGTGATCGAATTACTTGTCACGACGTTTCAAGAGCTTCGTTCTGGTAATACTAAAGATGGCGGTAATATCAAGACGCCTGATGCGGTGATGTCGACTGCCGAAGCGGTAAATATTGCTTATGCCTGTGCATTAGAAGCACATTACCTAGGCGATGGCACGCTGAGTGCAGGTGCCGTTGCTCGTCAACTGATTGGTGTGGTATTGAAAGATAATGCTGATGATATTAAACGAATGCGTTATTACATTGATAATGTTGCAAGAGAAAGGGCGAAACAAAGTAAAGAATGGAAAGCTTTTTTTGAAGCCTCTCGTGAATTTTGGCGATAATTTTTAAAGTAAAAAAGTCTTAAAAAATGACCCCAAATAGGGAATAACCTAAATAAGTATTCGTTTTTGAATCACGCCATCAATGAGTAGGAAATATTTCTTACTCATTTTTTAGATTAGGGAATATTACGGTGAGTTTGCCATCCATATTTTTACCTGAACGTCTTAAAAGTGCACTTGAACAGTGGCAAGCACTTAGTTCTCATCAGCTTTATTTTGCACCTATTCGCCATCATAGCCCTGCATGTTCTTATAGTGTGTTATCCCTAATTGAACAAGTTAAACCCGATTATGTTTTAATCGAAGGACCCGACAGTTTTAATTCGCTCATTTCTGGCTTATTGAATGAAGAAACTAAACCACCGGTTGCGATTATGGCACAAACAGAAATTAAAAATGAGCAAGATGAACACAATAAAAGTGACCCTGTCACACGATCAGCTTATTTTCCGTTTTGTGAGTATTCACCGGAATGGCAAGCGTTACAGGTAGGTCATCAACATAATGCTAAATTAAGGTTTATTGATTTACCTTGGACCGGGCAAGTCAATGTAGATGAAAGTACAGAAAATCAAAGTTTACAAAAAGAACGCTACTTAGCTCATAGTCTGTTTATTACACAACTTGCTAAGAAATGTGGTTGCCGTGATCATGATGAACTTTGGGAACACTTATTTGAATTACGTACAATTGAATCTTTAACTCATTGGCAATCATTTTTTCACGATAGTTTTATTTGGTGTGCATTAGCGCGTCTAGATTATGAGCCTGAAGTGCTTGAATCTGAAGGTTCAACTCAGCGCGAAATACATATGCAATCACACATTCAAGCAATCAAAACACAAGAGCCTAATGCAAAAATTGTGATTGTTACGGGTGGTTTTCATACCTTAGCCTTAATCGAAGGGCTAGCGAATAAGTTGACTGAGAATTTTGAATTATCATCAATCGAACAGAAAAAATTTTCTCAAAAACAGCAATTAGGTGAAAAAGATAAAGCTTGGCTTATTCGTTATAGTTATGACCGGTTAGATGCTTTAAATGGCTATGCTTCTGGGATGCCATCACCGGCATTTTATCAATGTGTTTGGGAAAGCTTGCTACAGCAACGAGCCGATCAACTTAATAATAAAATTATTCCAACTCTTAATTATCGTAACCAATTAGGTATTCATTATTTATCGAAAGTTGCAGGAATATTAAGAGTCAAACAATTTGATGCTGCTCCTGGCTTTTTATCAGTCAAATTAGCGGCTGAACAGAGTTTTCGTTTAGCCATCTTTCGGGGCCATACGGGGCCAGGACGCTATGATTTGCTCGATGGATTACAAAGTGCCTTTATCAAAGGCAGCTTAGATGAAAGCCAAAATGAATTGTGGCATGAAATACAAACCTGTTTTTCTGGGTTTATCTTGGGGCAGATCCCCAAAGGAACCATAACGCCGCCGTTAGTTGCTGAAGCCTATGAAATAGCAAAATCCTTTCGTTTTAAACTTGAGGATACCTTAAGTAAAGTTAGCCGGTTAGATGTATACCGTAATCGCCAGCACCGTATGCGTAGCCGCTTTTTACATTTGCTCGCTTTTTTGGATATTCATTTCGCTAAACATATCACTGGACCTAATTTTCTTTCTGGTAACCAAATGGATTTGTTGTTTGAGGAATGGCGGTATGCATGGACACCTAATGTAGAAGGCGAGTTAATAGCTTTATCTGAAAAAGGCACCCAGCTTAAAGCGATTGCTCTGAATCGATTACTTGAGATGGAAAAAAACCTTGAAGAGCAAGGTATAAGCCGCTCAAGCCAGAATGTTGTGGTTTTATTAATGCAAGCGGCCTTAATGGGATTGCATCAACGAATTCCAACATTATTTATGCTTCTTGACCGTTATATTCAGCAAGATGCTAAATTTGAGTCACTGATTACTTGTGGTCATAAATTAGTACACTTATGGCGAGGTCGTAGTTTCTTTGATATTGATGAAGATCTTGTTATAGAACAACGATTAGATAAAGTTCTTAAACAAAGTTTTTATTGTTTTGACCAATTATCACAAGGGGATGAACAACAACAAGAGTCGTATTTTAATGCTCTGCTTTCATGCCGAGAGCTAGTTACTTTCATGCCTGAAATTAATCCTAAAAGTGATTATTCCTCTGATTTTTACCATCAGTTAGCACGCTTAGATGGAAAGCTAAATCATGCACCATTACTCAAAGGTGCCGTTGATGCATTACGATTTTTAGGTGGGAAAATTGATGATTCAGTGCTCACAACATCAATTCAACGTACTTTTAGCGCCGGTAGCGATCCCGAAATTGCGATTGGTTACTTTATTGGCGTTATGCGTGCTGCGCCTGAATTAGTTATACGTATACCTTTGTTGGTGGAATTATTAAACCAATTATTGAGCGAATGGGACGATGAACGGTTTATTCAAGTCTTGCCTGATTTACGATTTGCATTTAGCCAATTAACACCAAAACAAAATGCTCAGATGGCACAATGTATTGCGCAAAATTTATCAATTAAAACACAAGATTTAACGCTTCATCAAACTGAGTTCAGTGAAAAAAATATGCTACAAGCTATTCAACTAGAAAAAAAAATACAGCAACAGTTGGTTGAGCAAGGTCTACGAGGTTGGTTTGATAATGCAATGGAGGGCAAATCATCATGAGTCAAAAAAAGACTGAGAACGAAGCGTTAACGGAAGAACAAATTCAATTAGCTAAGCGTTGGCGTCTAATTTTAGGACAATATGCAGACAATGCGTTAGGGCAAGCGACACTCAATGCGAATGAACTAAAAATTGAACGCTCACTTGATTTTTTATATCGACGTGAATATCAACGACGTGGATTACGCCAGGAAAGTGGACGTCATGGCTCATTAGATGCATCTCAATTAACGGCTGTAAATTGGTTAAATCAAGCGCGAAAATTATTTCCTAATAATACTTTTGAGCGAATGCAATCACAGGCTTTAGAGCGTTATGAAATCAGTAGCCTATTAAAAGATCCTCAAGCTCTCAATGCGATGGAACCCACTAAAGTGCTAGCTAAATCGTTACTAAGCTTACGGGGAAAGATGAGTGAAGAAACTCGCGATGCAGTTAAAAATATTATTCGAAAAGTTGTCGATGATATTTTAAGCCAGATGAAAAATCAGTTTAGGCAGGCATTAACGGGTCGTCGCAATCGTTTTAGTCGTTCATTTATTCCTAATAGTCGAAATTTTGATTGGCGAGCAACTATTGCTGCTAATTTAAAAAACTATGATCAACAAAACCAACGTTTAGTAATTAAAACACCTCATTTTAATTCAAGACAGCAGCAACATTTACCCTGGGATGTCATTCTGTGTGTTGACCAAAGTGGTTCGATGGCAAGTTCAATTATGTATGCGGCTGTTTGTGCCAGTATTTTAGCTGCATTGCCAACGGTGAGAGTTTCACTCGTCATTTTCGATACTCAGGTTGTTGATTTAAGTCATTTAGCGAATGATCCCGTTGAAGTTTTAATGACAGTGCAACTTGGGGGCGGCACGGATATCGCTAAAGCCATGCAATATTGTGAAAGCTTGATCCGTAATCCAAAACGAACCGTTATTTCTTTAATTAGTGATTTTGAAGAAGGAGGGGCATTGAATAACTTGCTCAATTGCACCCAGCGACTTCATAGCCAACAAGTCAAGCTACTTGGGCTTGCTGCTCTCGATGACGAGGCATTACCCGTTTACGACACTGAAATTGCACAAAAACTCGCAGATAGAGGAATGCATGTAGCAGCGTTGACACCAGAACACTTTGCTCAATGGCTTGCGGAGGTGATGCAATGAGTTGGAAAACAGTTTATTTCCACTATGACGACGATGCACTTGCGGTATTTGCTAACGTCGGGTTACTTCGACGTGCTCGCAAAGATATTGGAAATGAGAAAGTGATACCAATCGATTTAACTAATGGCAGCTTTAATAGTGATGGTCAGCAAGTTAAATTGGATGAGCAGGGAGTGCAACAGGCGACTTGTGATTGTACTGCTTCTGGTTGCTGCAAACATATATTAGCGGCAATACTGTGGTTGCAAGCTAATATAAGCGACGATATATCTGCCTTAAATAAACCCCTTCAAGATAATCACGCACAAATACCGGTAGAGCCAGTGCCTTTACTACATGAACTGCTAGCGTTAGAGACGGGGTCTTTAGTTAAGCAAAATTCTAAAGCAGATTGTCGATTAGCCATTCGGTTATTACAAGCTTGGGACAACATTGAATTACGTACTGATGACCAATGTACGCAATTTAAGATTTTTTTACCTGATTACGAAGAGCCGATTATCTATCTTCGCGGTAATGGTTTTCAAGGAATGTTGTCATCATTACCAGAAAGGCAAAAAAAAGCGCTACATTTGGCCGCTATGGCTAAGTTGTTTACTCAACAAAACCAGCAATGGTTGTGGCCAGATGATTTGGTTGTTGCAACAGAGACTAAGCAAACATTAAATAATGATGATAAAGCGGTTATTGAATCAATACAGATCTTTATTCAAAATATGCTGCGTCAAGGCTTATCCCATATTAGTCAAAGTAGTGCAGCTCAATTACAGTTATTAAATATGTCCGCTCGCGCGGAAGGATTGCCTAGACTAGGGAATTATTTAAAACGATTAAGTAGCCAAGTTAAGTTATTAGCGAATAAACATTTTACGATGGATGAAGGGCAAGTATTGCGTCTGATTGCACGAATCTCGGCCTATTTATATCAATTACTTCATGCAAACGAAGACCAACTTATTTTATTGCGCGGGCGAGTCAGGCAGCAATATGAAGGTAAAAATACAACGCTAAATTTAATGCCTATTGACGCTCAATGGTGGCAAACTCAAAGTGGAGCAATTGGGGCAACTTTCAGTTTTTGGGATACCAAAGATAAGAAAGTTATTCAAACTACTCAAGCAAGGGCCAATAGACTGGATGCTAATTTTAATCGTACCAATGTTTGGCAAACGTTAGCTATCTGGAAACAAACTGCTGATAATCTTATGCGAAATTCATTTGAATTACATGAACCTAGGTTATCAGATGAAGGCAAACTGGCAGCCAGTGGAGAGAGTTACGCACTTAATCATTCAAATAAGTTTATTGCAATAGCCGATTACCAACAGCTTCAAACGGAATATGGCTTTAGCGAGTGGCCTAACGCCGTCGAATATCTCTCTAACTTACAAGAGGATAATATCTATGAACCTGTATTACTTCATATTGATAGTTATGAGCAACTCTATTGGAATGAAACTGAGCAATGTATTTTATGGGCAATATCAGATAAGAATCACAATACCGCCTTTTTGCGTTTAAATTGGCAAGGTAATGAAAGCAATAAAATTGAAGAATTGCGTTTTATTACTAAACAAAAACTTCCTATAGCTGCGATAGCAGTACAAATTGTTTATCATCAACAAGAAATCCAGTTAGTACCAAAAACTTTATGGTTTAAAAAAGAAAAAGGGGTCGAGTTATTTTATTTAGACTTTGAGTTTATTCCTCGAAAAAAGAAGCCCTCGAATTTTATTAATCATATTTTAGAGTATATGGCGAAAAAACAACACACGAGCGCTAATTTTATCCCTGTTCCAACCTTAACTCAGCAACTGACAAGGCCTATTTTTTCAGTGATTGAAACTCAAGCTTGTACAGGCAGACAGCAATTATCGCAAAGTCAAAAAAATGAATTAATTTATGTTGTAGGAACACTACGAGAGCTTGGTATGGAGTGGTTTGCCAAACAAGTTGAGTGTTTTGCTAACTCTTTGGATCAAGAGTCAGAAGCGCTTTTAAAGTTAGTCTACTTATGTGAACAATTTGAGCGTTCGCAAATGCCACTACCATTTGATATACATTGATGATTTTTATAAGTGGATGACGTTAATATGTGTCATCCACAAATTCTAAGATTCAAATGACGCTAAAAATAAGCGTAAAATTTGGTCGAGAGATTGTTGTTGCGCTTCAGGAAGACTGGAAATAAGACGTGTTTGATTTTGTGTGTGAGCCTCTATCGCCTTATTAATTAAGGTTAACCCTTCAGGCGTTAAAGTAACTAAAAAACCTCTCCCATCTTCAGGGTTCACATATCGTTTAACATATCCGACTTTTTCTAACTGATCGATACGATTTGTCATCGTTCCAGATGTAACCATTAACGTGGTGAGCATATCGCTTGGGCTTAAGGTAAAAGGGGAGCCGGCTCGACGCAAAGTAGCAAGCACATCAAAACTTGAACGATTAAGACCAAATTGCGCAAATACTTTTTCCATTTCGCGAGCTAAGTGGTGCGCTACATTCCCTAAACGACCAATGAGCCCCATAGCACTAGTATCGAGGTCTGGACGCTCGCGTTCCCACTGTTGAGTGATTTTATCTATTCTATCCATAGACAAATAATAGTTTGAATTTATCTTGACGTCAAGGTAAGTTAAAACTATCTTGATATCAAGATAAATTAGTGGGTGTTTTATATGAACGATATTAAAAATAGATATGTAATTTTATTATTAACTGCATTGGCTCCTATCGTTTGGGGAAGCACCTATTTGGTGACAACCGAAATGCTACCGAAGGGAATGCCTTTAATGCTGGCTGTATTACGTGCATTGCCAGCCGGATTATTATTACTATTATTTATACGAAAGTTACCACAAGGCATTTGGTGGGGACGTGTAGTGATGCTTGGGATTTTAAATTTCTCACTTTTTTGGTGGTTATTATTTATTGCAGCTTATCGCTTGCCTGGTGGGGTTGCGGCTACAGTAGGGGCAATTCAACCATTAATTGTATTGTTCCTTAGTCGATGGTTATTAAATAGTCAGTTGTCTTTTTTATCTATATTGGCTTCTTTTAGTGGAATTATTGGAGTGGCTATTTTATTACTGACACCTAATGCAATGCTTGATATGACTGGAATAATTGCTGGGTTTTTAGGCGCATTTTCGATGGCCGCTGGAACTGTGCTGAGTCGTCGCTGGCAGCCGCCAGTTAATGCTATAACATTTACTTCTTGGCAACTAACTGCTGGTGGATTGGTATTGTTACCTTTTGCATTATATTTTGAACCTGCATTACCACCGTTAACATTGATTAATTTTATAGGTTTAAGTTATTTAACTATTATTGGTGGAGCTTTAACTTATGCTCTTTGGTTTAGAGGTCTAGCTATATTAGGACCAAGCTCAGTTGCTTCGTTGGGGTTTTTAAGTCCAGTCAGTGCTGTATTATTGGGATGGATAGTATTAGATCAGCAATTAAGTATGTGGCAATTCATCGGAATGCTGGTGATATTAGCCAGTGTATGGGTAAGCCAGCAATCAGAGAGAAAGCTAGCTTTAAATCAATATAAAGAATCGATATAACTGCATTGATAACTATCATATTTATCTCAATGTCTTATTAATAGAAATAAGGCATTATATAATTATGTATTTACGCAGTTTTTCAAGTGGATGATAATTATGTCGTTGTTTCTGAAGTTTCATATTTTAATGCCTATTTTATTTGCTTCGTTATGTTATGGATATGAACCTGAGCAAGGAGATATTATTTTCCAAACGTCAAAATCAACACAGAGTTTAGCTATCCAAAAAGCAACAAATTCACCATACAGCCATATGGGAATTATATTATTTAATAACGGTAAACCTTATGTTTACGAAGCATCTAATGTGGTTAAATTTACTTCATTACATATCTGGATTAACCAAGGTGTCGCCAATAAGTATGTTGTTAAAAGAGTAAAGAATAGACTAAGTGATTCGCAAAAAGATAAATTATATCAACAGGCTATGTTATATAAATCTAAACCTTATGATTTAGCTTTTTCTTGGTCTAATGATAAAATGTATTGTTCTGAATTGGTCTGGAAAATTTACTACCATGGTATTGATGTAAAAGTTGGTAAGCTAGAGAAACTGAAAGATTTTGATTTAAGTTCAAAAGCAGTTAAAGCTAAGCTTGCGGAACGTTATGGATCGAAAATACCTTATAATGAGACTGTAATTTCACCTCAAGAGATGTTTGAATCACCATTATTGGTATTGGTAGATGAAAAATAGCCATAAAAGTAAGAAGATATATTTTTACATTATACCTAAATGGTCTATTTATTGAAAAATCATTGATCAAAAATCACCTTAATACTGCGAAATTGAAATCATGCTATTTTCTGACGAAGAGAACAATATTGTAATTGCTGAAGATGCTTATTTGTTAAAAGGATTTCTTTTAGGACAAGGGGAACCGTTATTATTAGCATTAAGCAATGTTATCTTGCAGGCTCCACTTCGTCATATGGTGACGCCTGGTGGTTATAACATGTCAGTTGCAATGACTAATTGCGGGGACTGGGGATGGGTGACAGACGAAACCGGCTATCGTTATTCTTTACGTGACCCTGTCACAAATAATCCATGGCCCGTTATGCCTGAAATATTTAAAAAACTGGCTATCGATGCAGCAAAAAGCGTGGGATTCAATCACTTTGAACCAGACGCATGTCTTATCAATCAATACAGTGTAGGTTCTAAATTATCTCTACACCAAGATAAAGACGAAGTTGATTTTTCACACCCCATTGTGTCTTTTTCGTTCGGATTACCTGCAATGTTTGATTTTGGTGGTATAAAGAGAGAAATGCCGAAAATAGCTATCTTACTCGAACATGGTGATGTATTAGTCTGGGGTGGCCGCTCGCGCTTAAATTTTCATGGGGTACGAAGTATAAAAGCAGGCGAGCATCCTTTATTAGGACCTTTTCGTTTTAATATAACCTTTCGATGTTCTCATTAGGTCACTGCTTAAGCTTAATTATATGGTTAGCTATAATAAGTTAACTATATAATTTTTATATCATTCATAATTTAAAATAGTATTGAATAATTAATTAGATACGCATATAACTATGACATCTTTGAATGAGAAACCAACAAAGTAACGATAGGTAGATTCCATGTATAGTTTTTTAAATGATTATAACGAAATAGCACATCCTGCAGTAATGAAAGAGTTGAATGGCTTGGTTGGGCAGCGTTATGAAGGTTATGGCACAGATAAACTTTGCGCGAGTGTTGCGAAACAAATCAAAGAACGAATTGGAAGAGCAGACGCAGATATTCATTTTTTTAATGGCGGAACGATCACCAATTTAACGGTGATTTCACATGTACTAAGGCCTCATCAAGCTGCGATTTCTGTGGATTCAGGACATATCTCAACTCATGAAACGGGGGCTATTGAAGCGACGGGCCATAAAGTCATTACTGTACAGTCTGAGTCAGGAAAACTTACCCCACAACATATTCAAAAAGTGTTGAGCGAGAACGGGGATGAACATACGGTTCAAGCTAAATTAGTCTATATTAGTAATTCAACAGAGATTGGTACGGTTTATCGTAAAAGTGAAATAGTTGCTTTACGTGAAATTTGTGATGCTAATGGTTTATTCCTATTTATGGATGGCGCTCGTTTAGCATCCGGTTTGATGTCCAAATATAGTGACTTAACTATTGAGGATATTGCACAACTTACTGATATTTTTTATATCGGTGGAACTAAAATAGGTGCTTTTACTGGTGAAGTTTTAGTTATTGCTAATAGTGCGTTGAAATCTGATTTTCGCTTTAGCCTTAAACAAAAGGGCGGTTTACAGGCAAAAGGCTGGTTGCTTGCTGCACAATTCAAAGCTTTATTTGAAGATGATTTATACTTTAAATTAGGTCAACATGTGAATGATATGGCTTCACAGATTGCTATTTTCTTTAAAGATAATGGATTTGAATTTTTAGCACCAACAGAATCAAATCAAGTATTTGTGATCTTACCTAATGAATTAGCAAAAAAATTATTATCAAAATACGCATTAAATAAAATATGTGAACCAGAATCAGGTAAAACTTGTGTTCGTTTTTGTACGTCATGGTCAACTCGCCAACAAGATGTAGACGATTTTATTTCTTCATTTAAGTTATTGCGCTAATGATACTAAGAGTGAGCTTAGTATCGATTTGAGTTCACTCTCTTTTAAATTTGTCTTTCACATCAATCCATAGGTTTAGCGATTAATAGTCCGCTTAGTAAGATATTCACAGTTTCAATACTTTGGTTAAGTCTACGATCACTATTTCCCTCAGCTATCCAGCAAGCTGCCTCTGACAATCCCCCATTAATGAGTAACGATAGCGCTCGAGGATTAACGTCAGCAATGTATTTTTGGTCAATAAGTTGGGTAATAATTTTTTCGACTTGTTCAATACAACGAAGATTAGATTTTGCCAGTGTTTCACCAAGTACGGCTTTGGCATCACGTAATACAATTCTTTGATATTCAGGCTCTAATGCCATTTCCAGATAGGCGTAACAGCGTTGACAAAAACTTGCCCATATATCAAGTGAACCATGGGTAATCGCATATAATCTATCATTCATTTCAGTATCAATTTGTTCCACAACCGCAGCTAATAAGCCTTTTTTATCGCCAAAATGATGATAAAGAGCGCCTCTAGTTAGATCAGCACTTGCGGTTAAGTCATCCATTGAGGTTTCTGCGTAACCAAAACGGCAGAAATAATCACGTGCGGTTGATAATAGAACAGCTCGTGTTTCTTCCATTTGTGCTTGAGTTCTTCTTGCCATGAAACCTCTTACATACGTTATGTATAATTGTTTACATTCATCTCGTATCAATATATCATTTTTATACATACACTGCGTATATAAAGTTTAGTATTAACTATGGAGATATTAATGATAAGCCGTTACCAAGAAATTTTTCGAGCACCGGGAAGTAACCACTTTGTTATTGCTGGCTTTTTAGCGCGCTTAGCATTACCTATGATGGGAATTGGCATTATTACAATGTTATCTCAATTAAGAGGAAGCTATACATTAGCAGGAGCAGTAGCTGCAACTTTTGTCTTAACTTATGCCTTATTATCTCCAGCAATATCTCGTTTAGTGGATAGGCATGGACAATTTTATATATTACCTCGAGTCACTATTATTAGCGCTGTAGGTATCAGTATTATATTAATGGCAACATGGTTTGAATTATCAAACTTATGGTTATTTATAGGTGCCTTTGGGGCAGGTTTTATGCCAAGCATGTCAGCAATGGTGAGGGCAAGATGGACTGCTATTTATAAAGGTCAGCCTATTTTACAAACAGCCTATTCGTTAGAAACCGTTTTTGATGATGTGACATTTATTACAGGGCCGCCTTTATCTGTTGGTATAACAGTCGCGTTATTTCCTCAAGCAGGGTTACTTGTTGCTATGGTTTTACTTATCATTGGGGTAGGACTTTTGGTATTTCAACGTAGTACTGAACCCAGTATCTTAAAATATGTTGGCATGGAGTCAGATAATAAGTCGATTTTACGGATAACCGGCTTACAACTATTAATTGGGCTAATGATCTCTCTAGGCATTATTGTTGGGTCAGTGGATATTCTCAGTGTTACATTAGCGGAACAGCAAAATCAACCCGCTGCAGCTAGCCTCGTATTATCTGCTTATGCAGTCGGCTCTTGCTTTATGGGACTTATTTTTGGTGCGCTCACGTTATCGACGCCATTGCCTCGCTTATTATTTATAAGCGGATTATTAACGCTATTATCTATCGTCCCGTTACTATGGGTTGATAGTATTATCTCTTTATCCATCGTTGTTTTTATTTCAGGATTATTTTTTGCACCAACCATGATTATTGCGATGTCATTAGTCGAAAATATTATACCTGCAAATAGATTAACTGAGGGTATGACCTGGTTACTTGCTGGTTTAAATATTGGTGTTGCGATAGGCGCAGTTTTATCAGGGAAAGTGGTTGATACTTTTGCCATAGACTACGGTTATTATGTTGCTATTGGAGGAGGAGTATTGGTATTAGTTGCCTCCACGTTTAGTTATTTTCAATTAACTTGTCATTATCATTCTGTGTCTAATCTAGGTGAATAAGATTTAAATTGAATTTAAAAGACATCAGTACAGCTAAAGTGCAGTTAATTACCTCATAACCTAAGGCAAAAATGTTAGTATATCGCCATATTAATTTAGTGAATGAGGTAACCAGATGCACTCCCCAGTATTTAGACACGCAACATTAAACGATGCTGAGCATTGTTATGCGATTGAAGTAGGATCTTATGAAGGTGACGAAGCGGCAACGCTTGAAAAAATAACGACACGTATTCACCAGTATCCTGAAGGTTTCCTGTGTATGGAAATAGATGATGAAGTTATTGGCTTTATTAACGCAGGCTGCGCATGGGATGTGGTGATGTCTGATGAAGAGTTTAAAGAACTTATTGGTCATGACCCCAAAGCACCTAATGTAGTGATTATGTCGGTGGTCATTCATCCTAAATACCAAGGAAAAGGGTATTCATCATTGTTAATGAAAGAATTTATTTCATTGATGCAAAAAGATGATAAACAAACGATTCATCTCATGTGCAAAGAACAACATGTCGACCTTTATAAACATTTTGGCTATGAATATGTCAGACCTTCAGCCTCTGACCACGGCGGCATGGTATGGCATGAAATGGTAATGAAGTTTTAATTATTAGTTCAACAGTCTTTCAGGAAAAAGTACATTAGTTCGGGTTTTCTAATTAAATTCGTCGTGTACTTTTGCTGCTTTTACGATTTCTCGTATATCTTTATTCTTTCTTCGTCTGCAAACTGTTTATTAATAACTAAGTCGTTTTTGAGAATTAACTCTATTGAGAACTAACTATGCCTTGGACTTTCTCCCATCCTGCGATTGTTTTCCCATTAAAGCACTCTAGGTGGGGACAGTTTTTGAATTTACCCGCTCTAATTTTAGGTAGCTTAAGTCCAGATTTACTCTATTCGTTCGGGTTATATCGTTTTGCGAGTACAGCTCACCATGTCGTTGGTTGGTTTTATACTGCATTTCCATTGTGTATTTTTATATATGTTATGGTTTATTTACTTATTGAGCCGTTAAAGCAAATCATTCCGTTTCCTATGCAAAAGAATAAGTTATGGAATAGACGCTATTTTTCTATCTTAATTGTATCTTTATTTCTCGGAGCTATGACTCACATTATTTGGGATTCTTTTACCCATGAATCTGGCGCTGTTGTGAGAAATTTTTCACTATTGCAATTTAATTTTATTCATATGAGCGATAAACAAGAGATTGCGATTTATAAGCTACTTCAGCATATGGGGTCACTGCTAGGATTGATTTATCTTTGTTTTAAATATTATCAGTATCATAAAACGCAGCCAAATGTCACCCAGAAAGAAAACGCTATCAAACTTAAAAACTTATCCTATATTGCCGTAATTTCGGGGGGATTAGCGCTACCAGTGGCTTATCATTTGACACCAAAGGTAACAAGTTTCCATTTTAATCGATTTGTTTATCTTGAACTGACTTTAACCGTACCTTTTTTCTTTGGGTTAGTCGTGATATTGGCACTTTTAAAACATAATCAATTACTCGGTCGTTACCATTAGGGAAATTATCTAAAAAATATTTTAAGACTAAGGTAACGGCAAACTGTCAATGCACAATCATGTTATCATAACGGTAGATAGCATTAATAAACATGGAATAATAATATGTTGATATGGGTAGATGCGGATGCATGTCCTAAAGTAATTAAAGAAGTTTTATATCGCGCCGCAGACAGAGAAAAAGTGCAAATTACTTTGGTAGCAAACCAGAGGCTCACGGTTCCACCTTCACCGTTTATTCGAACATTACAAGTCCCAGCAGGTTTTGATGTTGCAGACAATGAAATTGTTCTACGCGCTCAAGCAGGGGATTTAATTATCACCGCAGATATTCCGCTTGCTGCTGAAGTCATGGAAAAAGGGGCTATAGCACTTAATCCGCGAGGAGAACGTTATAGCGAAGCCACAATTAAAGAGCGACTCACTATCCGTGATTTTATGGATACGATGCGAGCAAGTGGTGTTCAGACGGGCGGCCCTGCAACGTTAAATCAACGCGATCGTCAGCAATTTGCCAACGAGTTAGATAAATGGTTATTGCATAGAAAAAAAACATTAAAAGCTTAGTGTTACTAGGTTCCAAAAAATTTTAATTTTGTGCAGTAAATGTGTATTTGCAAATAGAGTTACAGATAATTTCATGCTTATAATGGTCTTCAAATAAATTTGATGAAGAAAAAAATCATGGATCCAATACACAGTATTATCGTGACTCTTTTTTTATTTATTCTCACTTTTTTTAACCCAGGCGCTAATTTATTTATTGTTGTACAAACAACATTAAGCTCAGGTAAAAAGGCTGGTTTAACATGTGGTTACGGCGTTGTGTTAGGCAACGCTATATACTCTGGTCTCGGATTGTTTGGCTTAGTCACTTTAATGTCAGAGTTTGGCTATTTATTTTCTTTAATTAAAATTTTAGGTGGTTTATACCTTCTTTATTATGCTATTAGTGTGTTTAAAAATAGGACGCAACTTAATTTATCTACACAAAATTCGTTAGAATCTTTTCCCGTAGTCACGTATTTTCGTCGAGGGCTCATTTCTGACCTTTCGAACCCTCAAACTATTTTGTTTTTTATTAGTATCTTCTCAACCACCATTACCCCAACGACACCACTTTGGACCAAAATTATTATTTGGTTAGGGATTGTTATTGCTTCTTTAGTGTGGCGTATTATTTTATGTCAGACATTTTCATTGTCATCAGTTAGGCGAACATATTCTCGTATTCATAAGGTAGTTGGAAAAATTGTTGGTTTCATTCTTGGGGGGCTAGCAACGCGATTAATTTACCAAGGGATATCTGAGTTAGTTTTCAGAAAATAGATTTTAATATTAAGTAGTTTGACGTTTAAGTTCTATCTGTTTGAGTATACTTATCTCGATGTCTAGTTCACTACTTTAATAGGGATAAATAGCGGTAATATCCATTTTTTCTTGCTGTGTTGTGATGTGAAAATTCTGATAGTACCAATTGTAGTCGCTATAATGGTCCATAGAAATAGCCCATTAGTAGGGGCGGTGATATTTTAATTATGCCATCCTAGGTTTAAATAGAACGCACTGATAATGCTATTTATTTTCTTATTAAACCTAAATGAAGAAAGCACTTCACTATCAACTGATAAAGAAGTGCTTTAGCGGTATCGAATATAAGATTTTTATATTAAAACAGCACCTTTAATTCTGGTTTTAACGTTCTTCAAGCGGATAGCTACGGAAACTCCATAAACCTAAAGCTTTCAGACCATCGCGGTAAATTCCTTGAATATCTTTTTGGCTAACCTTTTGTAATTCAGCCAGTGGTTTATCTAAAGCAACAATGCCATAGAATTGAATATCACGTGGACCAGTTTCCCAGCTCGCTAAAGTAAAAATAGCATCCGCTCGGCGAATATGGCTGCCAGAGCTAATAAGTACCGTATTTTTTATGCGGTGCTTAGCCAAAGCATATCGACTATAAAGTGCATTTTCTACTGTTGTGCGAGCATAGTTATCTTGATAAATACGTTTTCCATCGATACCATTTTTTAATAACCAATCCGCCATAAGTTTTCCTTCAGTTTTATTATTCTGAGGCACACCACCCGTGACTAATATAATTGAATCAGGGAGTTCTTTAGCGATTTGTAACGTTTTTTCTAATCGTTTTATTAAAATGTCATGCATGCTTCCGTCTGGATTAAGCGCATACCCTAATGTCACAATGGCTGTGTTATCACCGCTTTCACGTAGTTGTTTTTGCAATTCAGGAGAAAGATTATCGGTAATTGGCATTGTAGTAACGCGATCGATAACTTTATAAAACTCAGCTAACTCCAACGCTTTATTTGGATTTAATTCATTTAATTTTTTTAGATAACTTTCACTATCTTGAGTTTTACCGGCAAATCGGGACCAAGCTGATAGATAAATTAGCGCATCAATATCATCAGGAGCAACGTCAAGAATATCACGGTAAATAGTCAGTGCTTTTTCAACATCATTATTGTAGATATATGCACTTGCAGCACTGAAGAGTAGATCTACGCGATAAGGTTCAAGCTTATGAGCTTGTAACAGTTTTTGTGCCACAATTTCAAGGTTAGATGGTAGCTTTCCGGTAAAACCAGCATCAGAAACTCGTGATGGATTTTTGAATGCTTGTAGTGCTTCATTCACCAGTAAATCAACTGTTTGGCGCTGAGTAACATAATCCGTATAATTTGCTTGCGGTGCAATAACTGTGGGCGCTGCGATACCTTGAAATGAAAGTGCTAAGCCAACAGCAAGTGCTGCGATTGTTTTCACCTGAAAGCGATTCGTAAAAGGTTTATACATGGTTATTTTCCTTTTAAAATTAAGTTTCTTTTTATATGTGCTTGCAAAACAATATGATAGTAACAAAGGTTTTATTGAATTAGGAAAGTAACAGTGAGAAATCAAATACAGATCTCATTAATTCTTATCGAAAAATAAGATAGGATACTTCGATAAAGGAAAGTACCTACTGAAATCATAGGTAAACGCAGTTTACCCTTACAATTTCATTGTAAGGGTTTTGATAAAGAATTCTTTGAATGGTAGGTTAACTAGTAAGAAAATAAGTCATGACGTTTGAAGATCTGTCTCTGCTTGCATTGATCCATTGACCGTTAATTAGATCAAAATAGATACTTTATACATTAGCAGCTAATGAGCCACTGCATAACTTCTTCATAAGTGCCCTTGAATACGATTCGGTCTTCTTTTTTACTCAATTGGTAGCGATACATCGGGTCATAATATTCAATAAGTAAAGGGCATAACCATGCAAAATGAGCTTCCGTATTACCATTTGTTTTTTGTTCTGCGAGGGCGTTATCTAGCAAATTAGTTAATTCGACGGCTCGTTGTGACCCCAAACGCTTACGGATCGCTGATAATCCGTGGTGGAGATATTCACTATAAGCAGCCCATCCTTTTTCATCACCATAGGTGATTAAAAAATCATGAGTCATTCGGTCAAAATATTCTTCTTTTAATCGTTCAATTCGACGTTCAAAAGGATCTTCAACAACAGCAATAGTCGCTTTTTCCATTTGAATGCGTAAAGGATCGGGAATGCTATTGGCTCCGATAGCGCGACCTTCATCTTCTAATATCCAGTGAGTTTGTTGGTCTGCTTTTTTAAGCATTGCAATCGCAAGATGATTTTCGAAAGTGGCTTGGCGAAACTGTTCTTCTAGCGTACGGCCAAAAGAAGAACCACGATGCCGAGCAATACCTTCGAGATTAATACCATTAGCTAGGTCTCGAACAAGTGTTGTTTTTCCACTGCCAGTACATCCACCAATTAACGTAATCGGGCGCTGTGATAAATTATTTATCGCATCAATTGTTGTTTGGCGTAAGGCTTTATAGCCACCAATAATGAGAGGGTAATCAATCCCAATGTCTTTCAACCATTGCTGAACAATATGCGAACGCATACCGCCTCTAGCACAACAAATATATCCTTGGGGAAAGCGATGGCACGCTTCACGCCATGCCGCTAGGCGGTTATCACGAATATCACCCTTAACCAATTGGTGACCGAGAGCCACCGCTTTTTCCGAACCATGCTGCTTATAGCAAGTTCCTACCGCAGCACGCTCTTCGTCATCCATCAACGGTAAGTTGTAAGCGGAAGGCATTGAACCTTGATAAAATTCAATTGGTGCTCGCACATCGATTAAAGGGGTGTCTAAGGTCAGGATTTGACGAATATTTTGAGGCGATGGGACTAATTCCATAATAAAGGCTGTGATATCAATTCAGATTGTAATGGGCTTTATTATACTCCGAATCCTATTTGATGGCACGCAGCGATGATAGTGGTTACCATTTTATTATGAAAAAATTTTATGTCTAACCTTATATTCTTCATAATTAAATGATAAAGAATTGAAAAATAAACCGAGTTTCATGTCAAATTTGTATTAAAAATTTCGTTAGTAATTTCAAAAGTGTTATATTGATTATAGACATCTCAACATGAGTAGGGTAATACAATGAAAATGCTAACGATTCAAGAAATGACCGAAGCTCAGAAGATGCAAGTTAAAACACGGCTGGGCCAGGAAAGGAAAAGACTAGGACGTGAATTAACAAACGCAGAAAACAATAAAGTTAAAGATCAAATAATCCTCGAAATCTCAACCGAAGTTGAAAAAGCCGCTAAAAAAGTTAGAGCTCAAAAGAAAAAAGATAAACTAGTTTCTAGTGATGAGACCTTTAGTTGGTCATCTAAAAATCATAGTCGAGGGTATCGTTAAAACAACCCGCTTAAAAGCCCTGAGAAGGGCTTTATAGTTTCCATGACCCACGCTGCAAGTAATATCAAACAAATTATCCGTAGTGATTTTATATAGATATTCATACCCGATAATAATTAACCGGCTCTCTAAACTAGGACTAAAATTTTCAGAAACATTGCTTTTTACTTTCTAGGTAAGCCCCAAGGGTCAAAATCATTTCCATTTGATTTATCAATAAGATCATCCTCAAGGGAATCGAGATAAAGTGCTTCGACTTCTGCGCGAGCCCATGGTGTACGGCGAAGAAACTTTAAACTTGATTTAACACTGGGGTCTTTTTTAAAACAATTAATATTGACCAATTTCCCCAGCTCACTCCAACCATATCTTGCCACTAAAGCATTGACCTGCATTTCAAGCGTTACGCCATGTAAAGGATCTTTATTTAAATGTTCGGTCATGGGTAGTCCTGTCTTCAGGTTATAAAATAATGGGATTTAGGCGGGAAGGTTACAAGAAAGAAAGATAAATGACAATGGAAGGTCAGATGCAAACGTATATTAATTATTTACGGTGTAAAACATCTTATGTGAAACTTCAATAATGAATTTAACATAACGACCATCGAGATTAAAAATGGTGCCTGCCATAGCACCGTATAATGGATTATTGATTAATTTCACGCCGATATTTTTAACCATTCGGGGTCAATATCTGGGCTACCCGCTGAATCAACAGCGGGATTAATATTTTTTCAAGAATATCAGTATCTAAAAACGTCACTTTTGCTCTAATTAGTCCGAAGACGTTAAAATAGTCCTCGTAAGCCAAGGCAATATATCTTTTTTCCTACTAATGAATCCAAGTAGGGAAACACTACTGAAGTGGAATTGATTGTCTTGTGAAAAATATAATGTTGAGTTTTGCTTAAAAATATCCGTGACTACCAATACGGCAATATCAAAGTTGCCTGTTTGATTTTGTTTGGCTAATTGAGCTAGAACCTCAGGAAGAATAGCTTCAATTGCAGACATTGAGGTGAGCTCAATTTGGGAAATCAGAACTGAAAAACCGCTGATTTGATAGCGTTTAGCATCTTTCATAAGAAGATAATCAGCCGATAATCCATGAATATCAGTTTTAGCGGCAAGCAAACCTTGAACAAATTCATCATAGTTTAGTTGGCAAATAGCAGACAGAGATTTTACCGCAGCGATATCATGGCCAGTAGTTGTCGATGATGTAAGGTTGACGGTATCACTCAGTATCGCGCCTAACATCAAAGTAGCTTGAGACGCGGAAATAGGCTGTTGGTTTTCGAGAGTAAGTATTTGCCAGATGATTGTGGCACAACAACCAACCGAACGTATCCAAACGTCTGGTGGATTTTGTGTCATTACGGTTCCTAGCCGGTGATGATCAATAATACCAATGATATTACTGAAAGCTAAAGAGGGAGGTCCTTGTTCTGCATCGGTAAAATCAACGAGCCAAACTGTTTTTTCATTCAGTGCTATATTGAGAAGTTCGGGTTGAACTACATTAGCTTGCTGTAAAATAAAAGCGGTTTCCGGCGTGATTTCACCTAGACGAAATGGCGTTGCTAGCTTTCCTTGGCTGTTTAACCAATCAGCTGTAACAATTGCACTACAAATACTGTCACTATCGGGATTTTGATGACCGAAAACGTAAATCATATAAGGACCTAATTAGTGGTTTTTTAAAATATGTTTAGCGACAAGGTAACCTGATATTGCATTTAACCCAGCACCAGGCCATGTTGCTGCGCCGATCACCCATAAATTTTTAATCGGTGTCTTATAACGGGAATATCCGGGAAAAGGTCTAAATATATAATTTTGATTAATATGATGGCTTCCAGAAACACTATCACCATTGACAAGATTTCTGTTATTTCGCATTAGATCTTCAGGTGAAAGAACTGAATAATCTAAAATTTGTTGTTTAATATTAGGGGCATATAATGAGATTTTATCAATAACACGTTCAGCGTATTGTTGTTTCATAGAATCCCAATTACTAATTTGAATCTCATTTAAAGCATCACTGTTTGGTGCGTATGGCAATGCTCTCACCTGAACCCAAAGCGTTTCTTTACCTTCTGGCGCTCGAGTTTTATCATGTCGGCTTTGTTGACCCACGACAAGCATTGGATTATGAGGCAATATTCCATTCTGAGCTTGATTAAATGTAGTCGCTATATCCTCAGTATAAGGTCCGATATGTACATATCCAAAATTAGAAAAATCCTCTCCAGCATTCCATTCTAAATGGCCATCTAAAGCAAAGTGCAGCATCATCGTGCCAGCACCATACCGATATTTTTTTGCTTTTTGTATATATTCACCGGGCAAATGCTCTTCTTTTATCAACGTATTGACTATTTGTGTTGGCGCTATATTGCCTATAACCGCTTTTTTAGCCCCGAATGATTGCCCATCTTCTGTTTTTACTCCAATTGCTTTACCTTTTTCGACGATAATTTCAGTAACATTCTGACCCGTTAATATTGAACCATCATTATTTTCAATAATTTTGGCTATACTTTTTATCAAGTTACCCACGCCACCTTTACTGATGGATAATCCATGTAAATGGTCACTCATACCTTCGACAAAAGAGAAAGTAGCTCCTCCTGAAATATCGGGACCATAATCTAAGTGAAATGCCCATGGAATAAATAATGCGCGGACTTTGGGATGAGAAAACCAGTCTTCTGAAAATTCACGAGTAGATTTGAGTAGTAATTGAATTAGACTAAGTGAGTCGGATAGGCCAAGATGCCGAATCATTGACCATAGCTGGCGTGCTGCTTTAAAAGAAGGGAGCTCCATTTGCATCAACGGAGTAAAATGTTCTGATGTTTTTTGAAAATAGTTAAGTAATTTCCAGAAAGCGTCAGCATCATTATTCGAATACTTTCGAAGCATGGCATCTGTTCTATTATAGTCTTGATATACGCCAATACCATCACCATCGGGAAAAACATTGGAATAGGGTTTATCACTGGTGACAATTTCAAATCCGTTGTTATGTAGTTCTTTTTGATATTCTTGATAAAAAGGTGAACCTAAAAACATACCAATATTGGTTGCATAAAGGTCATGATGAAATCCCGGTTGTGTTATTTCAGCGGTACGAGAAGCGCCGCCAATATCATTTTCACTTTCTAAAACAACAACTCTTAGTCCTGCTGTCGCAAGCACTGCGGCAGCCACAAGTCCATTATGTCCACTACCTATGATGACTATATCGTATTCAGTATCCATTTCATTCCCCAGCGATTAGTTTTTGTTATATTTAAGTACCTATAAAGTAATAGATACTGTTTTATTAGAAATGATGTATATAGTGTAGGCCGATATATGTGTTTATCAAATAATTAACATATCAAAATATGTCAGTTATTCAAGGGGCTGAAAACACACTTGAAGCTTACGATATGAGTAAAAGAAGGGCAGTTCAATCCTGCTGTCGCAATGAATATAATTTTAATCGATTTGCTAATTACAGGGCTAGGAAGTAGGGAGGAGCTTTTCAATGCATCAATAATGAAAGAACAAAAGGGCGTGACCTTGTCCATTTATAGAAGGTGAGTATGGACAAGGTTAATGTTGGTTTTGCCGCTTCAGCTGATTAAAAGCTTATAAACCACGTTTTTCCATTAATAAAGCTAAGTCGATCAGGCGGTTCGAAAAACCCCATTCGTTATCGTACCAAGCTAGTATTTTTACCAGTTTCCCGCCAATAACTAATGTAGAGAGACCATCAATAATTGATGATCGAGTATCACCACGATAATCTGCTGATACCAGAGGTTCATCATTATAACCTAAAATGCCTTTTAATTCGCCAGATTCAGCCGCTTTACGAAATGCAGCATTAATTTCTTCTACCGTCGTTTCGCGTTTAAGATTCACAGTTAAGTCTACAATAGATACAACAGGGACTGGAACACGTAAAGAATAACCAGTCATTTTGCCATCTAATTCAGGAATAACTTTACCGATAGCCTTTGCCGCACCACTAGAATAAGGAACAATAGACATTGCTGCGGCGCGTGCTCCTCGTAGGTCTTTTTCAGGCTGGTCGTGCAAAGACTGGCTATTAGTATATGCATGTGTCGTATTCATAAGACCATGTTCAATACCAAACACTTGGTGTAAAACTTGTGCAGCAGGTGCTAAGCCATTAGTTGTGCAACTGCCATTACTGACAACTTTGTGCTTAGTGGCATCATAATATTTATCATTGACACCCATTACGATAGTGATGTCTTCATTTGTTGCCGGAGCAGAAATGATGACTCGCTTTGCACCACCTTTCGTGATATGAAGTTCAGCTTGAGCTTTATTGGTAAAAAAACCAGTAGATTCAATAACAATATCAACACCAACGCTACTCCACGGGATCATTGCAGGGTCTTTTTCTGAAAAAACACTGACTATCTCCCCGTTTACTAATATTTGATTTGTACCTGCTTTAATATCAGCGTTTAACGTACCTGAAAGTGAATCATATTTGAGGAGATGAGCAAGTGTTTTGCTATCGGTAAGATCGTTAATAGCTACAACTTGAAAATCATCGCGGCCTAAGGCGGCTCGAAGAACATTGCGGCCAATTCTGCCAAATCCGTTGATACCAATTTTAACCATGATAGATACTCCTGAATTTATTGAACTGGGGCAATACTAATCCCGAACGGGTTTGGCGTAAATGACAACAAAGAATCAATTTATGCCATATTGCGTGAATGAAAACGTTCACGATATTCCGTTGGCGTCACATGTAGATTGCGCTCAAAAACCCTGCGAAGATTCAGGCTTGTACCAAAACCTGTAATATCCGCAATTTTTTCAATATGATAACTTGTTTGCTCAAGGTACTGTCGGGCTGTAGTTAATCTAATTGCTTCAACATACTTTGCTGGAGTAATCCCCGTTTTTCTAGTGAAGACTCGAGTAAAATTACGAGGGCTCATTGCGATTTTTTCAGCTAAATTTTCAACAGACAAATCATTACTGAGATTATCTGTTATCCACGTTTGAAGGTCTTTGATAGGTCCGCTATCAGCTTGATTTAGTAAGTATCGGCTAAACTGTGCTTGCCCTCCAGGACGATGTAAAAACAGAACGAGATCTTGAGCAACGTCTCTAGCCAGATTAAATCCATAATCAGTTTCAACCAACGCAAGAGTAAGATCTAAACCTGAACTAACGCCACCGGATGTCCAAATCATTTCATCTTGAACATATAAAGGGCCTCGTTCAACCGTTATTGACGGATAATGGGATTGGAGAGTATCAATTAACCGCCAGTGTGTCGTAGCATGGCGGCCGTTGAGTAAACCTGCTTTGGCAAGTAACATTGCACCTCCACAGATTGAAACAATTCGTTCTGTATGTGGAGCCGCCTGTATAAGCCAATTAACGATATTGTTATCTTCCTCTTCACTTTGTCCTCTTCCTGTGACCATTATAGTATCGCGGGGAAGGCTAGGTTCTAGATCACAGAGCCGCTGATCCGCAAGTAAATTAAGCCCAGAAGCACCATTAATTACGTGATATGGTTGCGTAGTCGCAATAGTGACCTGATAAAGTGGGAATTGAATATCTGCTGGGCGCAAATTGTTAGCGTGCATGAGAATATCAGCGATACCCGTTGCTTCAAATAATATTCCACCGTCAGGTATAATAATTAAAAAGTTATGCATAGCGTTAATAGTCTTAATTTATATAATAAGAGACAACTTTAGTTTATTGATGAAACTAAATCATTAAATTTTCCAAATTAATTAAATAGGGCTTTGAAGCGCTAAATCATTGAAAGACATCTCATGAAGTTATTGGTTGTTATTTTTCATTTAGATGCTACAGGTGCCTACCATAGAGAAATGGTGCGCCAGATGGGACAGGGGGAAGAACATGAAATTAAGTCTGTAATCTATATGGATATGAAGTAAGTGTACTATGCACCTAATGCAAGAAACGGGAGGAATATCAGAAATTACTAATACATTGATTTATCGAGGGATGGATCTGGAATATGGAGTTATTTACCGTCACAGTCAATTTAACTTCTACGGAACTCAAGTTTGTTCATGATGATTTTTCTTAAATAATCAGTAAATTACATCTCATGAACTAAAATTTACTTCACGAAATCATCCATTCTAATATCACTTCATGAAGCTTCAACTTTATTAGAGCTAATATTCAAGTTAACTAACTATTTTATCGATTAACTACAATGTCATCAGAGTGTAGAGGCTTGATTGAAAGAGTTAACTTTTTAATATTGTTTACATAATAAGTTCTGCCTTCACGCTTAAATTATGGAGGTGACAGACTGATTTTATTCCACCATAAATACCGCTTTACGTCTAAACTGTCCCTCTTTTATTTTTTGCAAGATTTTTCCTGTTTCTGACCAATTATTCACTTCAATATCTAGATGTAATTTATCATCAGATACGAGTTTTAATAATTCTGAAAGATCAGCTTTATCATCTATATCCGGAAGGTCGTTATACACAAAATGCTTTAAAGTCATGCTTTCATGTCCCCCGAATAAACTGAAAAAATCGAGTTGAGCAGGTTGACCACTTGCTTGACCAAACCAAAGAATAAGACCGTTTCTTTTAAGATTTTTAATTGCTTTAGCAATAATTTCCCCGCCAACAGATTCAAAGACTACATCAAACTGTTTCGATAGGTTATCAAGTGATGACACTATATCCGCACCTAATTCGCGCAAATATGTAGCAGTTGATATATCGCGAGTAAGTACGGTAACGTTCACTCCAGCTTGTATAGCTAACTCAGCTGTTATAGCGCCAACGCCACCAGTTGCGCCTGTAATTAATATATTTTGACCAGATTTTATTTTTGCTTCACGAAGCATTCTTAAAGCCATTAGGCCTGAAAGCGGTAATGCTGCTGCTGTTGATATATCAATATTACTTGGTAATTTAATTACATTATTCACGTTGACGGATGCTAATTCAGCGCCACCACCGCCAATGGGACTATGTGCCATGACTCGAGATCCTATAGGAATGTCTTCAATTATAGAGTTCGATTTAATTACTGTACCAACAAAATCAATGCCTACTGTCCAATCTATTTCAGGCATATTTAGGTAGAGATAATCAGCTCGATTTAGTGAAAAGGCCTCTACTTTAATTAATAGCTGATCATCAGATAAAATAGGGTCTTGTTTTGAGCCAATGGTTAAGAAACTATTGCTAAAATTATTTTTTATTAGTGCGCGCATGATTAATTTCCTTGGGTTACGTTTTCTCGGTTACTATAAGAGACCATGCTATAAATAGGAAGTAGGCACTTTTTTCATACGGAGTTTCTCGATGGAAACCATGAAGATTACAGATACAAACTCTCGTTCACAATTATTGGCTCGTGAGGTAATAGATAGAATTGCAGATAAATGGACATTACTCGTTATTGATGCGTTGGGGAAAAATGAAAAACTTCGTTTTACCCAATTACGTAAGCATATTAATGGTATTAGCCAAAAAATGTTGACACAAACATTACGACGATTAGAGCGAGATGGTCTTATATCTCGTCATGTCTATCCAGTTGTACCACCTAAAGTTGAATATAAATTGACGGAACTAGGGGGGAGCTTATTGGTCACTGTTAAGGCTATTTGTGGCTGGGTCGATCAGAATCTACATAGTATTGAAAGTGCCAGACAAAGGTATGAAAGTAAAAATGAGGAATTATAAATAAAAGTGGGTATTTCTAATGGGGTAAGCTTTATAAACTTAAACATCAATCCTTTATGAACGCTAAGTATAAGTTTTTCTATAAGGAGCTAAAAGTTAAGATCATTTGTTAACTATATAGAAGAAAATATAATCGTGATTCAAATAATCCGTCCACATTAAAGGTTTCTATGAACTTACGATTTAAAATGCTTGCTACACTGGCTTTAAGTATGCCTATTGTAACTTCTGCTTTTGCGCTAAATTTACATGATCAAGTTAAGATATACGAAAAAGAAGGTTGGAAAGTAGGTTTGTCAATTCTATATTCAGATAATAGTTCTATCTCTATAAATGGAAACCAACGTTTTCCTTTAGATAGCACTGTAAAATCTATTGCCTGTGCCAATGTGCTAGCAAAAGTTGATGCCCAAAAGATTTCATTAAATCATTCTATGATAGTGACTGAAGAGAATATTGTGACATATTCACCAGTTGCTAAGAATTATATAAATAAACCATTTACCCTAGAAAAGGCCTGCAAAGCCGCAAATGAATACAGTGATAATACAGCGGCAAATTTTGCTATTTTGTCAGGTGGAGGGCCAGAAGGACTTACCGCATTTATGCGATCGATAGGAGATACGGTAACTCGTTCTGACCGGTATGAACCAGAATTAACTACTAATCCCGTAGATGATTTGCGTGATACAACGACTCCGAATGCGATGAGCCTAAGTATAAAGAATATTTTGACTGGAGAAGTACTCAGTAATGCATCCAAAGATCAATTAAAAGAATGGATGATGAATAACAAAGTCGCTGACAATATGCTTAGAGCATCTCTGCCTAAAGGATGGAAAATTGCAGATAGATCAGGTGCAAGTGATTATGGGATCAGGGGTATAACATCGATGGTCTGGTCAAATGATCATGAACCTGTATTTATCAGCATTTATGTTAGAAAAGGGGATACCTCCTTAGAGGAGCGCTCAGAAGTGATTCGTATCCTAGGTTCGCATATATTTAATGAGTACTTAAAATAATAGGTTGAGACTTCATCTTATTTAGAAAATGTTTTTCTAAAGCTAAGTCAAGACAATGAGCCCAAAGAACATATTGGGGATTTTACGCAGATCCCCAATATAATGGTTATAGCATGAATGTTCAGTAATTCATTTAGTCAATTTAACATAATATGCATTATGCGAACCTAAGTGTGGAATGGCGAAATCTAGTATTCTGGCAGATTAATCATGTTGCTATTTTTAGGCTTTAAAGTCAGATCCTATCCATAAACTGAATGTGTTCTAATCAATATTTAGTAAGCCCACTATTTTCTTCGCACTTAATCGTCACTACATCTTTACTTAATTGGATTTTCTTAACCAACCGTATATTGTCGACTTTCATTTATAAAGTTACACCGGTAACGGATAACCGTAAGTTCAGATTATTTGGTTTTTGTAGTTAAGTCGAGATAGCGTTAGAATGGATTTACTATTGAACTTATGATTGAACAACAATAAAAACCTTGAGGTATTCATGATTATACTAGTGACAGGTGCAACTTCTGGCTTTGGTGAAGCAATCGCACGTAAATTTATACAACATAACTTCACCGTTATTGGCACAGGCCGAAGAACCCAAAGGTTGGATGCTCTACGTAATGAATTAGGTGAGAATTTTTATCCTTTAACTCTTGATGTGCAAGATAGGAAAGCAATCCAAGATGCGGTGGCTAATTTACCGGCTAATCTTAAAAAGATTGATATATTAGTCAATAATGCAGGACTTGCATTAGGTCTAGAGCCTGCATTTAATGCGAACCCTGATGATTGGGAAGTCATGATAGATACCAATTCTAAAGGTTTGGTTAATATGACCTACGAAATTTTGCAAGGAATGGTCGAAAATAATCACGGCCATATTATTAATATTGGTTCAACCGCCGCAACTTGGCCATATAAAGGTGGCAATGTGTACGGTGCAACCAAAGCCTTTGTGAAACAATTTTCTTTAGGCTTACGTGCTGATCTACAAGGTAAAAAAATTCGCGTAACCGACATTGAGCCTGGTTTAGTCGGAGGTACTGAATTCTCAAATGTTCGTTTTAAAGGTGATGATAGTAAAGTAGAAAATATCTATAAAGGTGCAGATGCACTAACGCCAGATGATATTGCAGAAACAGTGTTTTGGGTGGCAACCCTCCCTGCCCGTATGAATGTAAATACATTAGAATTGATGCCCGTATGTCAAACTTTTGCAGGTTTAACTATACATAAAGAGCAATAACTTTCGTACTATTCTATAAAGACGAAACTGGCTACTTTTAGCTATACTATGTTTAACTATCTAGGTCAGTAAGGAATTGATATGAGCTCATCACAAAAGTTTTTAAAAAATAGTTTCGCTGCAATGTGTTTTTGCCTACCGTTACTTTGGGTATCATCGGCGCAAGCAAATACCTCTTGTACTGCGGGTAGCACTTGTGTTTCTGTGGGTAAAGGTGACGATTCGTTAAATAAAGAACAAGCTCGTCAAGAAAAGCAGCAATGGGATGAGACACGAATGCTACGTTCTAAAGTGAATACGCGTACCGAAAAAGAGTTTGATAAAATCGACTCAGCTTTTGATGCAAAAGATAATTGTGAAAAAAGCGTTAACTTGAATGCATATTGGGAGCCTAGTACTAAACGCTGCCTTGATGTAAGCACCGGTCGCCCCCTAGCAAGACCATAATACATTGATTTACAATCTATTCATTAATCGGGAGGTTTCATGTACAAGAAAATTTTAATACCATTATTTTTAATGGTACTTGCACCTGCTTTCGCTCAAGCATCATGTGAAAGCGTAATTGAAGAGATTAAACAGAAAATTATTAATAATGGCGTACCTGCGGATAACTTTAGCTTAGTCGCTGTCCCAAATGATGAGGTCGACCCATCAAAAGGACAAGTGGTAGGTCATTGTCAAAATGATTCTTATAAAATCATTTATACTCGTCATTAATCATTTTTTACTTTTAAAGTACACTAAAGGGCGCTAAGCGCCCTTTTCTATTAGACATACTACTGAGCAGAACGCCTTATGGACTTTTGCAGTTTTTCTGAATCTAGATAATGACCTAAGTCTCTTTCTTCAGGCCTTAATAGATAAGGGATCTCGCCTAATAATGGAGCTTTTATATGTTGCTGTAGTCTCTCAATGATTTGTGCGTAGTGAGCTAAACCCGGGTTAATTCTATTCGCAATCCACCCTGCAATCGGTAAGCCGTCAGCTCTAATAGCATCAGCGGTTAATAGCGCATGATTCACACAGCCATTTTGAATACCAACAACAAGGATCACCCCAACGGTTTCTTCTTTAAGCCAATCTGCATAAAAAGTATTGTCATCTAACAAATAACGCCAACCGCCATTACCTTCAATTACAACAACATCACATTGGTCGTTAAGATGTTCTAACCCATGTTTGATTTTACTAAAATCTATGATGTTTTTATGATTATAATTATCAACAATCCTTACTGGATTAATTTCATCATAAGAAACGAGATTTTTAGATACGCTATGTATGAGTAATGCATCTTTATTCCTGGTTCCTTCTGGAGTATCAATACATTGATCTGCTATTGGCTTATATCCAACAGCTTTAATTCCTTGGTGATTAAGAGCCTGCAATATTGCAAGCGTCGATACTGTCTTCCCGACATCTGTATCTGTCCCGGTAATAAATAGGTTCATCATGGTATTTCTATCCTGAAGTGACAGACTGTGCAGCAAAAGGCTGTAAAAATGATATGGATTCAGTTTATTAGAATGGGAAATTGATAATTTTGCGTTAGCTCAATTTTATGCAAGATAGCGAAAAGTTTATTAATAGATATTAGCCTTGTAATAATTGCAGTAGCAAAGAACCATCATATAATGACTGTTTAATTAATGAGGTTTCACTTTCTTTTATGGAAAATTTAGATTTTTCTATCTGTAAATGTAAATGATACAGAGGAGTTGATTGCTGACTTATATAAGTATATAAGCGAGAAAAAAAGACAGTTGATACAGAATTTAATGGTGAATTGATTAAAATTAACTGAGTTCCAAAGATATTTACCATCATAGCTAAAGGTGTAGCGAGTTGCTCCGCAACTTTGTCTATTAGAAAGAGACATAATTTGTCTTCTTTTAATATTCCATGGCAGATGGATTCTAGTGATATTAAACCATTATTTAATATTGATAATGGAAAATCTGTAAGTAAGGCTTGTGCTTGCTGTATAATCGCAGGCATTGAAACAAGCGCTTCTAAGCAACCAACCCCCCCGCAATAGCATTGCCTATCATTGTTTTTACTTGCTTGAATATGACCAAAAAGAATTGGGCGGTGAGTATTTGTTTCCAAAATTTGGCTATGATTTAATACGGCGACATTAACTATTTTATCTAATTGTAGATAAATGACATTTGCCACTCGGTTCGCAGAGTTTGCAAAATGGTCGGCTAATGCCAAAGCATTTACTGATGAATGCAGATAAACTGGAAGACCTATTTTTTCTGTTAAGTATTCACCAATATGTAAATTATTTATATCAAAATTGGGCAATCGATAAATAATCTTTGAATGAGAGTCTAAAATACCATCAGATAAAATACTAATTGCAGTGACACGCTCTAGATACTGTTGATTGGATTCAAAAAATTGACTAATTAGCGATGAAAGAGATTCACAAAACTCGGTATTGTTTCGCACTTGAAATGGATATTCATTTTCAGCAAGAGTTCTAGCATTTATTTCATTAAGTGCAATGTTAACCTTTTGATTTTCAATTCTAATTGCAAGAAATTGCCAACCTTCACTTTCAACCACTAATCCAATCGCTGGTCTACCACGTAGGCCTAAAACAGGAAATTCAAGTTCCTTTATTAAATGTGCATCTATTAGTTCACGTGTTATTTTGGTAATACTTGCTGGTGCTAACTGAGATTGTTTAGATAGTGAAATACGAGAGATTGGACCATGTTGATCAATGACTTGATACACTATTCCAGTGTTTAGTTGTTTAATTTGGTCAATATGACCGGTTTGATTTAACATGGCTAGCGCCCAAATCCTTTACAAAGCAATTAGTTATTATGCCTTAATATGTGTAATAATGATTTCACATGCACAGTAAGTGTGATCTCGATCACTTCAGAGTACCAACAATATTTGCAAGTAGTAAATTGGTTAATTTTTTAGCGGCGGCAGGTTGAACTCTACGAGTATTGTAAACTAACCACACTTCAGAAACCGTTTTAATATTAGCTAATTTTATATATCGTACACCATCAATTTTCATTCGCGTAAATGATTCCGTAATTATGGAAATTCCCATACCAGCGGAGACTAAACCTAAAATCGTCATGGCTTCCCCTGCCTCTTGAGATATTGTTGGCACCACGCCGGCAGAAGCGAGTAATTGGCTAATTTCATCGTAAAGCGCAGTGCCAACTTCTCTTTCAAAAAAAACTAGCGGATATTTAGCGAGTTGCTTGATATCAATGCCTGTATTTTCAAACTCTAATAGCGGATGTCCTTCGTATACCGCGACCATAAAAGGTTCTTTAAATAATAGTTGATAATCAAGTTGTTCAGGTAATAGCGTATTACGCATAATTCCAATATCAATACGGCCTGTTATCAAGGGTGCTATTTGTTGTTTGGTATTCATCTGATGCATATGAATAGATACATCAGGGTAAGTTTCTCGATATTGACGTAAGCTCATCGTCACTTTGTGCATAAAAGGTGTTGTAGAGGTAAAGCCGATTGAGAGCTCGCCTAATTCTCCTTTCTCCATACGCGCTGCTTTAATTGCAGCGGCATCGACTTGGGATAAAATTTGGTACGCTTCTTTAAGAAACATAGTCCCCGCGGGTGTTAAAGAAACATTTCGATTATTACGTTCAAGTAATTTAGCGTTAATTTTTTCTTCAAGAATTTGAATTTGTTGACTTAATGGTGGCTGAGATATGTGTAAGCGTTCAGCTGCACGGCCAAAATGAAGCTCTTCAGCGACAGCAATAAAATAACGCAAATGTCTTAATTCTATATTCATGCTGTACTCTTATTTAATTGATATTTTAAAAGTATCATTTGTTATTATTAATATATTAGACAAAAGATTGCAAAATTTCTATTCTTTGATCGAAATCAAATGATATGAGGTTGATCAGACAAGGAATATTCATGGAACAATCATCAAATAGTCTAATTTCCGACCAATCAGTCGATGAAAAACATTCAGTTAATGATTTTGACGCTGATCAACCTATACCGGTCCCCCCCAAAAAGCATTATATACAACGTGATGATGCTTTATATTTACGAGTAACTTTGTCCTTCTTTACCGTAGGGTTTGCAACATTTGCTTTGTTATATTTTGTACAACCTATCTTACCGCTGCTATCTGAAGATTTTAATATTTCGCCAGCAACAGCAAGTTTATCTTTATCTTTAAGTACTGGATTGATGGCATTAGGATTATTGATTACCGGGCCAATATCAGATGCTATAGGCCGTAAAAATGTTATGGCTATCTCATTAACTTGTGCTGCTCTTTTTACTTTACTCAGTTCTGTCATGGAAAGTTGGCAGGGTATCTTAATTGTTCGCGCTTTAGTTGGACTCTCTTTGAGTGGTGTTGCCGCCGTTGCAATGACCTACTTAAGTGAAGAAATTCACCCAAGCTATGTTGCGCTTTCTATGGGGCTTTATATTAGTGGCAATTCTATTGGTGGAATGAGCGGAAGACTTATGACGGGTGTGATTGCTGATTTTTATTCTTGGCGAATTGCGGTTGTCATTTTGGGAACATTGGCCTTATTGGCTGCTATCGGATTTTGGCGATTATTACCCCCTTCTCAACATTTTAGAGCTAGCTCCCTTAAACCTAAAAGCTTATGGGTTAACTTGCATCTTCACTTGCGTGATAAAGGGTTACCATGGCTATTTATTGAAGGCTTTGTCTTAATGGGCGGTTTTGTCACCATGTATAACTACATTGGATATCGCCTATTAGCAGAACCTTATAATTTGAGCCAATCTACAGTCGGAATGCTATCGTTAATCTACTTAACAGGTACCTATAGTGCGACTAAAACGGGCAGCCTGACCATAAAATATGGATTCGGTAATATTTTAATCGCATCGCTAGTCTTTATGCTCATTGGGATTTTACTAACATTACACCCTAATATTTGGGTTATTCTTTTGGGCATGACTGCACTGACTACCGGATTTTTTGCTGCGCACTCAGTGGCGAGTAGCTGGGTTGGAAGAAGAGCAAAGCGCGCTCGAGGTCAAGCATCATCATTATACCTATTTAGTTATTATACTGGCTCAAGTGTCGCTGGGACTATCGGGGGTATATTTTGGTCTCAGTATGGTTGGAATGGCGTTGCTATTTTTATAGCGGCTATGTTGCTACTTGGCGCCATGATTGCTTATAAATTAAAAATTAACTGCTAACCTATCATTTGCTACTGATAAAAAATGAAATTTATCTATTCTCATCATTAATAGACTCTATATTTTCTATAAATGATGAGGATATTCAATGAAACAATTTCTGTTACTTCCATTATTGCTGTGTTGCAGTTTTTTGGTTTGGTCTCACGGGTATGTTGAATCCCCAGCGAGCCGAGCATATCAATGTAAATTAAAAAATAATATTGACTGCGGCCCTGTGCAATATGAGCCACAATCAGTCGAGGGCTTAAAAGGGTTCCCCCAACAAGGGCCTGCTGATGGGCATTTAGCAAGTGCAGGCATAGCTAGATTTTATCCAATTGATTTACAAGAAACTTCTCGTTGGAAGCATAATAAAATAAATCAAAGCAATGTCGATTTTTATTGGCGGCTTACTGCTGTACATAAAACTTCTAAATGGGAATATTTCATTACTAATCCTAATTGGGACGCCAGCCAGCCATTATCTCGAAGTCAGTTTAATTTAACCCCCTTTTGCAAGGTTGAGAAATTAGAAATACCAGAGGCTCAAGTGCATCATCGCTGTGATTTACCAAAGAATTACAATGGTTATCATGTTATTTTAGCGGTATGGACAATAAGTGATACTCAAAACGCATTTTATCAAGCTATTGATATCGATATAAATTACGAACTGTTAAAATAACTCACGACACTTCAGAAACCGTTTATCTATCGGTACTTTCTTTTTAGCCCCCTTTTTTATGGTTTAGCATTGATAATCGTCAATGCTAATGTTACCTTGTTTTTTATCATATACAGAATGTTGTAACTAAATAAAAACATGAATAACAATAAACAAAATTTAATTGATTGTTTCAATCATTTAGAAGCCTACATAAATGAACTCAGTCATTTATTGTTAGCGCAATCTATGTTTACAGCTAATGTATTCCGTTTACCTGAAATACTCAAAGGTGATGAAACCAGTGAAATATCTTCAATATTAGTCGAAAAAGTAACAGGAAAAAAAGCGCTTAATGACATTATCCAGCTAATAAATCTATTATTTATCCATAAAAAATCAGGTCTTGTTAGTAATAAATCTGCGATACGATTACCAGGAGCAATTTGTGTTGAAACATCACCTGCTGGATATCTGCAGTTTGATAAATTAATAACTCAAATTAATTTATTAAAAATTGAAATAAAAAAAATAGTAACTCAACTAGACGAATCACAACGTTTTGATTTTATAAGAGAAAGCCTTCATGGGTTATTAACGCTAAATACTTACCGTACCCTCACCCTACTTTCTGATATTGATACCATTCGCTTTGGTTGGGCAAACAAAAAAGTAATCAATAAAATGACTAAAGAAGAGGTTCTTAATCGTCTGCAAGACAGTTTTGAAAGTGGCCGAGGGCCAAGTGACATTCCTAAAGAACAATGGCAAATACAACTGATGAATGAAATAGCTCTTATTCATTCGCTGCCTCATGATGCCGTTCTAAAAACACAACGCCCCGTTAAAGTTCAACCTATTGCTAGAGTTTGGGATAAGGAACAACAAAAACAAACACAATTTGCTTGTGCTACACCTTTGTTTGTTTTCGCGGTAGACAAAGAGCTTACAGACATTGTTATCGGCGATCTTCCTGATTATCATATGGATAATATTGCTATTCGTAATCGGCCTAAATCAAAACCGGTAGAATTAATTATTCCTCGTCTAAATTTATATATAGAACGCTAATCAGTTAAAGAATAAAAAAACACCTACTGTTTTAAATCAGCAGGTGTTCTAATTTAACAAGCTTTGGTTTTTCCAATAGCTTATGACTTCATGCTACCAACCATGTCTTCAGGACGAACCCAGTCATCAAATTGTTCTTCAGTTAAGTAGTTCAATTTAAGTGCTGACTCTTTCAAAGTAAGCCCTTCTTTATGTGCATTTTTGGCAATTTCAGCTGCTTTGTCATAACCAATATGGGTATTCAATGCAGTGACTAACATCAGTGATTCGTGAAGTAATTTTTCAATACGCTCACGATTTGGTTCAATACCGACTGCACAATGCTCGTTGAAGCTGCGCATACCGTCAGCTAATAAACGAACTGATTGTAAGAAGTTATCAATCAACATTGGGCGGAATACGTTGAGTTCAAAATTACCCGATGCGCCACCGATATTAACAGCAACATCATTACCCATAACTTGAGCACAAAGCATCGTTAAAGCTTCACACTGAGTAGGGTTAACTTTACCTGGCATGATAGAACTACCTGGTTCATTTTCTGGAATTGAAATCTCACCAATACCACAACGTGGACCTGATGCTAACCATCTAACATCATTAGCTATTTTCATTAATGATGCAGATAATCCTTTAAGTGCACCATGTGCATGAACGAGGCTATCGCAGGTTGCCAATGCTTCAAATTTGTTAGGCGCCGTAATAAATGGCTGCCCTGTTAGCTCCGCGATTTTTTTCGCCACACGAACCGCATATTCAGGATGCGTGTTTAATCCGGTACCAACAGCCGTGCCACCTAATGCAAGCTCACATACATGTGGAACTGAATTTTCAATATGCTTTTCACTGTTTGCCAACATAGTTGCCCAGCCAGAAATTTCTTGGCCTAATGTCAGTGGGGTTGCATCTTGTAGATGAGTACGTCCAATCTTAACGATATCTTTAAACGCTTTTGCTTTAGCATCCAATGTTTTCTGTAGGATTCTAAGCTCAGGTAAGAGATGTTCACGAATAGCAACAACTGCTGCAACATGCATTGCAGTAGGAAATACATCATTTGAACTTTGGCTTTTGTTTACATCATCGTTTGGATGGATAAGACGGTCATTCCCTCTTTGTCCACCTAGAATTTCACTACCACGATTCGCTAGCACCTCATTCATGTTCATGTTACTTTGAGTACCAGAACCAGTTTGCCAGATAGCGAGAGGAAATTCAGTTGGATGTTTACCAGCTAAAACTTCATCTGCTGCTGCAATGATGGCATCGCCTCGTTCTTTAACTAATAACCCTAAATCCATATTCACACTAGCCGCTGCTTTTTTAGTGATAGCGAGTGCGTGGATCAGAGCAACGGGCATTTTTTCTACAGATATACGGAAATGTTCTAAAGAACGCTGCGTTTGCGCGCCCCACAATTGGTCAGCAGGTACTTCAATTGGTCCCATTGAGTCTTTTTCAATGCGAGTGGCTGCCATTACTATCTCCTTAGATACATACACAGAATAATTGATTTTAGAATCATCTGCTTGCAGGTAAGCAAATAACCGAGCAGTATGATGCCACAAATTGAATTTCAATTATGAGACTTAGTCGAGCTTATTGTGTTGTTGTAAAAAGGAAATGAGTTGATTTTCTAAAAAGAAGAGAGTTTTGCTATGCTTAAAATGATAAATAAAGTTCAACATTATGATTGGGGTAGTAAAACAGCACTTACTAAGCTGTATGGCATATCGAACCCTAATAATTTACCCATGGCTGAGCTTTGGATGGGTGCTCATCCGAAAGCCAGTTCTGACGTTATTGTTCCTGAATCAAATCAAGTTATTTCGCTTGAAACGCTTATTAGTAGTGATCCTGATAAATATCTAGGAAAAAATATCGCTCTGCACTATGGGCGGTTACCTTATCTATTTAAAGTGTTATGTGCGGCGCAACCTTTATCTGTCCAAGTACACCCGAATAAGACTTATGCCGAGGTTGGTTTTGCAAAAGAAAATGCCGCAGGTATTTCTTTAGACTCCCCTATTCGAAACTATAAAGATGACAATCATAAGCCCGAATTGATTTATGCTTTAACACCGTTTAAAGCAATGAATGCATTTCGCCCTTTGTCAGAAATAGCGCAATTACTTGATTTTGTTTCTGCTGCACATCCTGATATCCAGTTGTTTGTCCAATCACCGAGTGAAGAAAAACTTGCAAGGCTTTTTGCACAAATTCTTAATCTTGCTGGAGAACAAAAAGAACTTGCATTAGGTGTGTTAAAAGCGGCGTTAAATAGTCGTCAAGGTGAACCTTGGAACTCCATTAAACAAATGGTGAGTCTGTATCCTGAAGATAATGGATTATTTTCACCACTTCTTCTTAATGTTGTTGAATTGCAACCCGGAGAAGCAATGTTCTTATATGCGAGAACACCCCATGCTTATTTAGAAGGTGTTGGTTTAGAGGTAATGGCGAATTCAGATAATGTTCTACGTGCAGGATTAACCAATAAACATATTGATATTACAGAACTTATTGCTAACATTGACTTTAAGCCTACCAAGGCTGATGATTTACTGAGCATCCCTGAAAAATATGGAAATATCTGGAAATATAATATTCCAGTAGAAGATTTTTCATTTAATATATATTCTATTAACGATTCGGGAATAGCCGTCGATAACAATACCGCTTCCATACTGTTTTGTATTGAAGGTGAGTTAGTTTTGAGCTCAGGTAATGATATCATCAATATTGGTTCTGGAGAGTCAATATTTTTACCTGCTTATGAGGAAAGTATTTCCATTAAAGGTAATGGAAAGCTTGCCCGAGTATTTAATATTTAGTGTCAAATTCTGTATTTAACCTGTTTTTTATTAGTAATATGAAAACGGTTATATAAAACTTATACAATATTTTAAGGTGCGTTAAAAACGTACTGAAAGGATGGATGTTTATAATGAAAAAGTCATTAGTCGCGATTGGTGTTATCGTTGCTGTAGGTGTGGTATGGACTGGAGCATCATGGTACACAGGCTCAAAAGTTGAAGATGAACTCAATAGAGTAGTTACTAAAACCAACGATTTTTTTGCTGTAAATACCCCTGAAGCGGGCGTGAATTTTAAAGTAGAAAATTACAAACGTGGTGTTTTCTCTTCACAAGCAGATATCGTGATCAGCTCTGCTGACTCAGCAACACCTACAGACGCTATCGTATTTAAAGCCAATATTGACCATGGTCCATTCCCTATTTCTCAAGTTGCTAAATTTAATTTAATGCCAAAACTGGCTGCAACTCATATGGAATTAGCCAACAATGCGACAACTAAAGAACTATTTGAAGCAACTAAGGGTAAACCATTCATTACGGGCACAGCTGTAATTGGTTATTCTAAAAGTATTGATACTAACTTAGAACTTATCCCTGTTGAATATAATAAAGATGATGTTGCATTATCATTCAGTGGTTCTAAATTGGACGTCTCTACTTCAGCTGACCTAGAGTCTGTAGACGCTTCATTAATCACTGACAGTTTGGTGATGGGTAAAACTGATAAATCAGAAACAATGACCTTAAAAGGCTTAAAACTTGTTTCTAATGTGAAAAAATCACAGTACGGTTTCTATACAGGTACACAAGAATTTGTCATTGCAGATACTGATTTCAATATCCCAGAAACTAAATTCTCTTTTAAAGATTTCAAAATTGCTAGTGATACATCCATTAACGGTGAAGATGTTAAAGGTAATGTTTCCTACAGCATCGGCGACTTAAAAGCACTTGGTGAAAACTTAGGTTCAGGCCAGATCACAGTTGCTATTGAAAAATTAGATGCTAAAGCTTTAGGTAAATTTGTTGAGCAATACAACAAAGCTCTTAGCGAAGGTCTAGCAAGTGGTGACCCATCACAAGCAACTGAAAAGTTAGCAATGGAAATGATGAGTACAACACTACCAGAACTAATGAAAAGCAAACCAGTTTTCATTGTTAGTCCATTTACTTGGAAAAACGAAGCTGGCCAAAGTTCTATTGACTTAAACATAACGTTTAATAAATGGAATCAAGACGAAATTACAGCTCTAGCAATGTCTAATAAAGTAGATGAAGCAATTAAACAGCTCATCAGCTCTTTTGACTTTAGCATGAAACTTAATAAGCCAATGCTTATTGAATCAATGACTCAAGTGATGATTTTAGACCAAGGTGTCCCAGTTGATGCTGCCGCTAAAAAAGCAATGAAAGATGAAATCACGACTGAGTTTGCTGGTGTTCAGCAAATGTTAACTTCTGATATGTTCTCTTCTCCGTTTGAAGAAATGTTCATGACAGATGAAGAACGTGCTGCGAAAGCAAAACAGAAGAAATCACCTTGGATGGTCGATAGCGCAACTGACTTAACAATGACGATTAAATTTGCAGGCAATGATATTACTTTTAACCAAGACAAATTCACTTTAGCTGAATTCTTGACTAAAATGAAAGTAATGTCTAACCCAGCTGATGATATGAATTCAGAAGTAGAACCTGCACCAGAAGTACAAATGGAAGCAGAAGGCGCTGAACCTGTTGAAATAGCACCACAAGCGGAAGCAGTTCCTGCTCAATAATTTACTTTTTTCTATAAAGTAATGAATAAAACGCCAGTCATTAATTGACTGGCGTTTTTGTATCTATCGATAATCGCCCTATCATTATGTGACAAACATCTAATTTTTAATGTAACAAATGTATTTATTTCACATATTGCGTGACTCAACATTGATTTTTTTGCAATAACAGCCAATATAAGAATAGAAAATAGATAAGGAGTCACTACGTGATAAATACACGCTTACCTTTAACTGATTTACATCGCCACCTTGACGGAAATATTCGCCCAGAAACGATTCTTTCGCTTGCTGAGCAACACAATATTGAATTGCCTGCATATGAACTAGAAACATTAAGGCCCCATGTTCAAATCATTGGACAAGAGGCGGATCTTGTTGGTTTTTTAGCTAAGCTAGACTGGGGTGTTGCTGTTCTTGCTAACCTAGACGCTTGTAAGCGTGTTGCACAAGAGAATGTGGAAGATGCATTCAGAGCTGGCATCGATTATGCAGAACTACGTTTCTCTCCCTACTACATGGCAATGAAACATCAATTACCCGTTGAGGCAGTCGTAGAAGCCATTATTGATGGTGTTCAAGCGGGTTGTCGCCAATATGACATCAAAATTAATTTAATTGGTATTCTTAGCCGTACATTTGGTCAAGAAGCATGCTCACTTGAACTCGCTGGACTTCTCGCCCATCGTGACAAGTTATGTGCATTAGACTTAGCTGGTGATGAACTCGGTTTTCCCGGTAAATTGTTTGAAGACCACTTTTTAAAAGCTCGAAATACTGACTTAAATATTACCGTTCACGCTGGTGAAGCAGCAGGAGCAAGTAGCATTTGGCATGCGATTAATGAACTTGGTGCACAACGGATAGGTCACGGAGTCAAAGCTATTGAAGATCCATCATTAATGGAATATTTGGCTAAGAATCAAATCGGCATTGAAAGCTGTTTAACCTCGAATATTCAAACTAGCACAGTAACCTCTTTGGCTAATCATCCATTGAAAACATTTTTAGCAAACGGTGTGTTAGCCTCAATTAATACTGACGATCCTGCCGTGCAAGGGATTGAACTTCCTTATGAATATGAAATTGCAGCGCCACAAGCGGGACTTAGTCTCAGCGACATTGAGCAAATTCAACGTAACGGACTCGCAATGGCATTTTTATCAGAAAGTGAAAAAGCAGCATTAATCCAAAAAGTGGCCATACGATAATACCTTCGCTATCTTCAAAACAGGGTGATTTATAAATTATTTCATCCTGTTTAACTCCCCTCCTTAATAAAAATATACACAGATGCTGATGTAATTTAAGTAATTAACAACTTAGCATGTTGTAACTAAAGTGGGATTTTATTCTAAGTTAATAATAACTCACGCGATATTAGCCGAACCATCGCGTGAATTAAATTTTATTTATTCAATAAGCGTTTTGCATACCTTTGCGCTAATACTGCACTCACCATTAGTTGAATTTGATGGAAAATCATTAATGGCAGTAAGATCACCCCAACTGTCGCAGCAGGAAAAAGTACATTCGCCATTGGCACTCCATTAGCTAAACTCTTTTTAGAACCACAAAATACGATGGTTATCTCATCTTCCTTACTAAAACCAAATAAGCGTGCCGCTGTAGTGTTAATAACGATAACAATAAATAAGATCACACAGGTAACGATTGATATCATCAATAATGAAAATGCATCAATCCGTTGCCATATCCCTTCTACCACTGCCTCGCTAAAAGCAACATAAACAACTAATAGTATCGATGACCGGTCAGTGATATTAACTAATTTACGATGACGATTAATCCAATTGGCAATTAATGGGCGCGCTAAATGTCCAACAACAAATGGCAACATTAATTGCATCAGTATCGAGCCAATTGCATTGAGTGTATCAATAGCTTCGCTTCCGTCAGCATCCATTAAAAAACCAACCAGTATAGGTGAGAGAAAAACACCTAAAATACTTGATGCCGATGCACTACAAATAGCAGCAGCAACATTACCGCCGGCAACAGAGGTAAAAGCAATGGCAGATTGAACGGTGGCAGGTAACGCACACAAATATAAAAATCCCATATATACCGTTGGAGACATCCAATCTGGCACCAAAAAGCGTAAACCTAGCCCTATGATAGGAAATAAAATAAATGTACTGGCAAAAACTAATAGATGTAGCTTCCAATGCCCTACACCCGCCATAATTGACTCTCGAGATAATTTAGCACCATGCATAAAAAACAATAATGCTATTGCAGCTGTGGTTAAATATTTAAAGGCTGTCTTAATTTCACCTTCACAAGGAAATAGACTCGCTACTACAACCACACATATCATGATTAACAAAAAAGGATCTATTCTAAACTTCGCTAGTAAATTCATTCTATTATCCAAAAATAAGAGCCTGTTTATCGCAGGCTCTATCATTAAATTAAATCTTAAAAAATGACTTCAATTGTCCGTTTTTCTTTTGCGGAAAGTATACCAGCTTCAATCAATTTCATTATATCAATGGCTTCATTTGGCGTAACTGGGTTTGCTTTACCTAATCGGATAGCATCATGAATTGCCTCATAATAGCCGCCGTAATTGCCCTTTTCATTCGACCACTCTTGAGTAATGAATTCGTCACCTTGTGACAGGGTAACTATTCCTTTGTTTTGATCTTCTCCCCAGCTCTCATCTTGTGGGAATAAACCATTTTTCAAGCAATCTTCTTGCGTATCTAATCCATACTTTACATAACTACCTTTCATTCCATGAATAATATAAATTGGCATGGGGGCTGCTGCGAGTGTAGTTGAATGAAGTACAACTTTTTTATCTGCATACTCAAGCATTGCATGGAAGTAATCCACAGCCTCCGCGCCAGGCCTTATTTTACCCAGATCAACGGTAATACCTTTAGGTTTGCCAAAATACTGTAAGACTTGGTCCAATAAGTGAGGCCCTAAGTCATACCAAATACCCGCTCCCGGAATATCAGCTTCACGCCAGCGTTGTCTTACAACCGGACGAAAACGATCAAAATGTGATTCATAATATTTGATCTCACCGAGACAGCCATCTTGAAGAAGTTTTTTAACGGTACGAAATCCTGAATCCCAACGGCGATTATGATAAATAGAGAGTAATTTCCCCGCTTTTTCTGCTTGCTGTTTTAACTTTAACGCTTCTTCAACATTTAATGTAAAAGGTTTATCGACGACAACATGCTTACCCGCTGCAAGTGCATCACGACTCAGTGGGTAATGAGTGTCATTGGGTGTTGGTATAACAACCAATTCAATTTCAGGATCAGCAAATATCGCTTCTGGCGAAGAAACGACATTAATATTAGGCCAATCTGCTTTTACTTTACTTGGATCACTACTTGAAATCGCGGTTAATTCAAAACCGGCAAGACGGGCTAAAAATGGTGTATGAAATGTTTTACTCGCATAACCATACCCTATAATACCAACTTTAATCGGCTTAGACATATTGACCTCGTAGATGCATTTAACTTAAATAGTCAGAAAAGTATAGATAGCTAAAAAAGTACCATCAGAATGAATTAATTAGCAAATAAATCTATGATAGGATCAAAAAATATCATCATGTTAATATAGCTAACGTTTTACATTAATGGATTTTTAATTTTATGACCTCTGTTTACAACGCTAACCGTATCACTGGCTGGTTACTCGTACCAGCAACTTACCTATTACTCACCTTTTTAGCGGTTTGCAGCATGACAGTGATGTATTTCATTAAACTCTATGAAATAGTAACCACCATTGAAAATTGGACGAATTTCATACCGATGGAATGGTATGTATCTTTTGCCATTTCTATTGCGATGACACTGTTTAGTGTCTATATCCTTCGACTGATGTTTTCACATTCTCGCCATTTTCCACGCCGGTTTATTATTTGGTTGTTGATTTTATTGCTGCTTGGTTTAAAAACTTTTGCATTCTCAACGATTGATGATAAGACCGCATTACAAGTTCTCGCTTGGCCACTATTTGGCGCAGGATTCTTTGTCCCATATTTAAAACGTTCTGTTCGCGTTAAAATGACTTTCACACAAGATCGATAAGCATCACAAAAATAGATTGTTATCATACAGACTGTTTAACTGGCTATAGCCAGTTTTTGTACTTTTATTTCTATTTTCAGGCAATGAAATGACTGACTATCTTCTTCTATTTGTTGGAACGGTGCTGGTTAACAACTTCGTCCTCGTTAAATTCCTCGGCCTATGCCCTTTTATGGGCGTATCAAAAAAACTCGAGACCGCCATTGGAATGGGCTTTGCGACAACATTCGTTATGACACTAGCTTCTATTAGCTCTTGGCTGATGGATACCTTAATTCTTATCCCTCTCGACCTACTCTATTTACGCACCCTCAGCTTTATACTGGTTATCGCAGTTGTGGTGCAATTTACAGAAATGGTTGTTAGAAAAACGAGCCCAACCCTCTATCGTTTACTCGGTATTTTCTTACCCTTGATCACCACAAACTGTGCAGTGCTAGGTGTCGCTTTACTCAATATCAATCAATCCCATAATTTTTTACAGTCAGCAATGTATGGATTTAGCGCAGCAGTTGGCTTTTCTCTTGTTATGGTGTTGTTTGCCGCCATCCGGGAACGCCTTGCTATCGCAAATGTCCCTGCACCATTTCGTGGTTCTTCAATTGGGCTGATTACCGCAGGTCTGATGTCTCTTGCATTTATGGGCTTCAGTGGTTTGGTGAAATTCTAATGATGTCTTTATGGATTGCAATTGGCATATTAGCTGTTTTGGGCCTTATATTTGGTCTGATCCTCGGATATGCATCCCTACGATTTAAAGTTGAACAAGACCCAATCGTTGAAAAGCTCGACGCTATTTTACCACAAAGTCAATGTGGTCAATGTAGCTACCCTGGTTGTCGCCCCTACGCAGAAGCCGTGGCTAATAATGGTGAAATGATTAATAAATGCGCACCGGGTGGTGAGCTTGTCATGCTCAAAATTGCAGAACTAATGAATGTTGATCCTCAACCTATTGATGGTGATGACTCAGCGCTAAACCCTATTCGTAAAGTTGCCATTATTGATGAAGAGAATTGCATCGGTTGTACGAAATGCATTCAAGCCTGTCCTGTTGATGCTATTGTTGGTGCAACACGCGCCATGCATACAGTAATTGAAGATTTGTGTACTGGTTGCGACCTCTGCGTTGCGCCTTGCCCAACTGATTGTATTGAGCTGGTCCCTGTGAAAACGACTACCGCAAACTGGAAATGGGATCTTAACTCGATCCCTGTTAAAAATATTTCTGTGGAACCTCTAGAACAACGCCAAATATTAACTAGAGGTGAGTCACATGTTTAAGCTTTTTAGCTGGCTAAAAAACGATGATATTTGGGACTTTAAAGGTGGTATTCATCCACCTGAAATGAAATTGCAGTCAAGTAAAGTGCCTATGCGCATTGCCTCTGTTCCTGATGAAATCATCATTCCTTTACAACAACATTTAGGCCCTGAAGGTGAATTAATTGTTACTGTCGGCGCCCATGTTTTAAAAGGACAGCCTTTAACGAAAGGATTGGGTCGAACAGTTCCGGTTCATGCCTCAACATCCGGTACGATTACGGCCATCGAGCCAATGGTTACGGCCCATCCATCAGGTCTTAAAGAACTTTGTGTTCGAATTAAATCAGATGGAAATGATGAGTGGTGCCCACTCTTCCCAGAAAAGCATTATGAACAACTTACTACGGCCCAATTACTACTAAAAATTGAGCAAGCTGGTATTGCCGGCCTTGGTGGTGCAGGGTTCCCTACCGCATCAAAACTTGCCGGTGGGCAAGATGCTATTAATACATTGATTATCAATGCTGCTGAATGTGAGCCTTACATTACAGCAGATGATAGATTAATGCAGGAACATGCAATTGAAGTGATTGAAGGATGCCGAGTTTTACAACACCTTTTAAATCCTGACCAAGTATTAATTGGTATTGAAGATAATAAACCTGAAGCTATTGCGGCGTTAAAACACGCTATCACTAAGCGAGACAATAAAATACTCGTTAAAGTTATCCCGACAAAATATCCCTCAGGTGGCGCAAAACAATTAACTAAAATACTAACAGGTAAAGAAGTCCCTTCGGGGGCTCGTTCTTCTCAAATTGGTGTTTTAATGCAAAATGTCGGTACTGTCGTTGCCATTAAGCGCGCAGTAATTGATGGACAGCCATTAATTGAGCGCGTCGTCACTGTCACCGGTGAAGCTATTCAAAAACCAGGCAATTTTTGGGTTCGACTTGGGACTCCTGTAAAATATCTTCTTGAACAATCTGGGTTTATACCCGAGATAGAACAAATGGTGATCATGGGTGGTCCACTCATGGGCTTCACCCTGCCTGACTTAAATGTGCCAGTCGTTAAAATTTGTAATTGCCTTTTAGTTCCAACAATGGAAGAAGTTGGCCAAAAAGCATTAGAAGAAGCCTGCATTCGCTGCGGACTCTGTGTTGACGCCTGTCCCGCTGCATTACTACCACAACAGCTATACTGGTTTAGTAAAGGAAATGAGCACGAGAAAGCGCAAAAACATAACTTATTCGATTGTATTGAATGTGGTGCTTGCGCTTATGTTTGCCCAAGTAATATTCCTTTAGTGCAGTATTATCGCCAAGAAAAAGCAGAAATCCGTGAACTCACCCAAGAAGAGCGCCGTTCTGCTGAGGCTAAATTGCGTTTTGAAGCTAAACAGCAGCGTATGGAGCGAGATAAACTTGCTCGTGCAGAGCGCCATAAAAAAGCAGCTGTACAAGTTGATGACATAAATAACGATGCTGTTAATGCTGCATTGGCAAGAGTTAAAGCCAAGCAAAAGCTTTCCAATGAACCTATCAAAATTATTTCTGGTGAGCTACCGGATAACAGTGCGGTCATTGCCGCTAGAGAAGCTCGCAAAGCACAAGCTCGAGCCAAACAAGCCGAAAAAATGGCAAATGAACAATTGAGCTCCCCATCTCTAGATATCAATGAAGATCCTAGAAAAGCTGCGGTAAATGCAGCACTTGCGCGTGCGAAAGCCAAAAAAGCGGCACAAGAACAATCTCAACCTGAATCGATAGCCACGGAAACAGTAACAACAGCAACCGAAACGGAAGCTGACCCACGCAAAGCGGCAGTCGCAGCTGCGATTGCGCGTGCAAAAGCCAAAAAAG